>NZ_CP071794.1:0-1200000 GCF_017498565.1 Parasphingorhabdus cellanae | reverse complement strand
CGCGGCAAAATTGATTGATCGATTCCGTAAATCTTGCGAGCGGTCGTTATATATTACTGACAAATAAGGATTTGGAACCAGCCATGGTGAAGCCAGAATGGGGCACGAAGAGAACCTGCCCAAAATGCGGAACACGTTTTTACGATTTGGGTAAAGAAGACCCGGTCAATTGCATCGAATGCGGTGAAACATGGACGCCCGAACCAGGCTTGAAATCCAAACAGCCTATGCCGTTTGAAGAAGCGCCGAAGAAAGACGCCAAAAAAGAAGACGAAGTGGCGGACGATGATTTGGACGTGAACATCGACGATGATGAGCCTTCACCAGATAATGAAGTCGATCTCGGCGGCGATGATGATTTGGGTGTCACCAAAGGCAAAGGCGACGACGACGATAACGCCGAAACTTAGGTTTGATTGCCGCGAGTCTCAATTGGGACTTGCAATAAGCGGCGCGCTTGGACTAAACGCGCCGCATAAGGGGCCTTAGCTCAGCTGGGAGAGCGCTTCGCTGGCAGCGAAGAGGTCAGCGGTTCGATCCCGCTAGGCTCCACCAATTTTCAGGATAAGAACCGATCCGAAGGATGGGTGGCCTAAAAAATTCCCGCAGCATTAAGCAAGCGCCCGGCGCGGCGCGGTACTTGCACCCTTTTGTCTAACTGTAGCAAGTTTGTGCGGTTCCAGTAACCATATCCCCAACCTCATATGACACGATTATACTTGGCGTCTATCGTCGGGGCCTGTCTCGAACTTCTTTTGAGATCTTCTTGTTTTGGGAAGTTAGCCGTAAAAACTGTCTCATCTAATATTAAATCAAATGATTTACTTTTGAAATTGACCCGGTTATGAGGCCTCTCCACGCGGCGATATTGTCTGACTGTAAACGCGATCGCCTGTACCAACCTTAGGAGATAAAAATGAGTGAAGTGGCCGACCAGATCATTGCCAGCATCAAGCCGCATCTTATCGAGGATGCAACCATCGGCGGAACAATCAAAGTCGATATGGGGGATTCAGGCACGATATATTTCGATGGGACATCGGCGCCCGCCAGCATTACCTCTGCTGATGACCCTGCAGACGCAACAATGGTTTGTTCTGCTGAAACTTTTGCTGGAATCATGAAGGGCGAAGTCGATGGTATTCGCGCCGTTATGACCGGCAAGTTAGCCGTGAAGGGCAATATGGTTTTGGCCGGAAAACTGGGGAACCTGTTTGCGAAATCATGACACGACACATTCAGGGGCGGATGGCCTTGGAGATGTGTGATCCATAAAATTATTGGAGAGTCCAGTCATGGAAAACACCAAACATTTTGACAATCTGATTGTCGGCGCGGGCTTATCCGGGATAAGCGCGGCTCATTATCTTCAAAAGCGCAGCCCGCATCGGTCATTTGCAATATTGGAACGACGCGCTGACATCGGCGGAACATGGGATTTGTTCAAATATCCTGGTATCCGGTCCGACAGCGATATGCATACTCTTGGCTTCGCATTCAAACCGTGGGTGGGCGCAAAAGCGATTGCTGACGGCCCCGATATTATGGCCTATCTGCATGAGACTGTAGATGAACTGGCGCTGCGTGAGCAGATCGCCTTTCATCGATCAGTGCTCTCAGCGGATTATGACAGCGCTCGCGCAATCTGGACTCTCGCCATCCAGAACGGGATAACGTCACAGACTGAAACTTGGACCTGCAATTTTTTGCATTTATGCTCAGGCTATTATGACTATGACGAAGGCCATACGCCAAGCTTTGATGGTCAAGATAAGTTCAAGGGGCAAATTGTTCATCAACAATTCTGGCCGCAAGACCTGGATTATGCAGGGAAACGGGTCGTTGTGATCGGCTCGGGCGCAACCGCAATTACTGTAGTCCCTGCGATGGCTGAAACGGCTGGCCATGTCGTCATGCTCCAACGCACACCGTCTTACGTCGTCAAACTGGAAGCAAAGGACGCTTTTGCAAATCGTCTCCGTAAATGGCTTCCGGGAAAGCTCGCTTATGCGCTGACACGCTGGCGAAATGTGCTTGCGAATCTGGTCTCCTATCGCTTGGCGCGGCGCTATCCCGAACGGGCGAAAAAGTTTTTGCTTAAGGAAATGAGAAAGCATTTGCCGCGTGAAATTGTGACGCAGCATTTCACACCGTCTTACGACCCCTGGGATCAGCGCGTTTGCGTGGTGCCAGATGGAGACTTGTTCACAGCAATAAGGGAGAAACGCGCGTCGGTGGTCAGCGACCATATCGCTCACTTTACCGAGGACGGTATTATGCTGGCATCGGGCGAAATGTTGCATGCTGATATTATCGTGCTGGCAACTGGGCTGAAACTCAATGTTTTCGGTGGTGCGAAACTCTCGCGGGATGGCAAACCGATCGTGTCCGGTGATTTGATGACCTACAAAGGCATGATGTTTGGAGGAGTCCCAAATCTTGCGGTTACAACAGGCTATACTAACTCGTCATGGACCTTAAAAGCGGATCTGGTCTCTGAATATATTGGCAGGCTCATGACCTATATGGACAAGAGGCAATATGTTGAATGTGCGCCAATGCTGAACGACCCGAACATGGACCGCGAAAATGCCATCAACTTCACGTCCGGCTATGTTCAGAGAGCGAGCCACTTTCTACCCAAACAAGGTTCCCGCTGGCCCTGGAAACTTGCCCAGAACTATGCGCTCGACATCAGGCAGCTGCGTTTTGGCAAGCTTGACGATGGTGTCATGCAGTTTCGCCAGCGCGCGGAGTTGACAGAAGCCGTTACGAAGGAAAAGCAGGCAAAACAATCAGTTGCCTAGTCCGCCCCTGATATATTTCAGCAGGTCGACCAGCGCCTCTGGGCCGTCGGCCATTGACAGATCACCAAACATGGTTCGATGCAGCCCACTGTCATTAGCCAGTCCGTGCACAATGTTCAGCGTTGAATAAATCAGACGGCGTTTGACGCTGGTTGGATCTTGATCTGGAAAAGCGTCAAAAATCAACTGGGGATTTATATCGTCACTGTTGCCAAAAACCTGTTCCCAGATATCCTGAATATCGGGATCATCGCTCTGCAGTAGCTGGGATAGAAATCCGAGGCTTTCTTCTCCTTTAGGCCGAGCGTAACGTACGACCAGCACGGGACCGAAAAAACGGGCGATTGCTTCTAGCTGTTTATCGCCGTTAATCGGTAAGCCGCCGACTATTAGCTCAACCTCTTCTGGCGTCGCGGTGTTGATATGCTCGACCATAGCGCGGATCAGTCCAAGCCGGTTTTTAAAATGATAGTGGGTAGCCCCAGAATTCTTGGCTTTGGCCGCTTGGTTTACAGCCCGCAGGGAGACGCCATCAAGACCGTTGCGGGCGAATAGAATCATTGCCGCTTCAATCAAACGAACCCGTGTGCTTTCCGTAGAGCGTTGCTTCATGCGTCAACCATTAGGCTTGTGTCGGCAAGCTCGCAAACCCATTTTCCAAGTGCTGCACGGCAATTTTAACTGATGGCGCGATCTTGAAAAAAGAGGTTCATTACAGATTCGATATGCGTTTCGACCATCTCATCTTCCAAAGTATTGATCCCGTAAAGTGCCTTTGCCTCCTGAGCGAGAACGAAGGGCATCTGACAGGCGGCAGTCAGAATATATACGAATGAGATAGGATGCATGTCGGGCATGCCTTGTATGCCACCACTTGTTTCAAACCGTTCACTCAGATTCTCATGAAGCGGACGAATGAACGTTTCGACAATCCAGTCCAATCTGTCACCACCGCGCACAGACTCCATGATCATGATTCTGGCGTGCTCCGGATGCGCGGCGCTATAGCGGATGTAGCGTTGCAAATAGGCCTTGAACCCTTCTAGCCCGCTTAAAGTGGCAGATGACTGATCATCCAGCGCTAGCGCTTCATCCAAAAGTTCGAACATGTCCCTGACCGATTCACGCCAAAGCTGATCCTTTGTACCGAAATGATATCGGATCATGGAGTGGGTGGTCTTTGCCGCAGCAGCGATGTCGCGGACATTGGCCGCATCACATCCTCGTTCGGCGAAGATGATGCGCGCTTGATGCAAGATTTCGGAGCGTTTTTGCTTTGATCGCGCCTGCACAGGCACACGGTGATTGAGGCTGTCTGTGTTTGGATCGGACGGTTCCATAGCTGCAATCTTTGTTTTGTTCATCTGTTCATTAATCCCCGAATTGAAAAACGCTAAGGCTACCGATTGTCCGGAAACTTGTGCCAATCTCAATATCATCAAGTTAGAGCGAGTCACTGATCAGGTCAATGCGTCCAATTGGATTAATAATATTGACGTCCTCTATTACTTGGCTAATCTGCTCCCTTTCAATGTGCGCCGTTGTTCAGGGAGAAGGCGATATGGCTTGGCGTACAATCGCTAAATGGACTGCTATTTTTGTGGCTGCATTCACTGTGATGTTGCTTGTTTTTGGCTCTGCTATCCTCGAACATTTGGTGGAGCAGGGCGTTGCGCCTTATCTGGGCGATAAGCCTGCCTATACTCATGAAGCGGGGCGCACGTTCGACTACCGAGTGAAAATGGACGACGGCGTGATGCTTCAGACCGAAGTCTTTCTGCCGGAGGGGGAAGGGCCATGGCCAACAGTGCTGGTCCGCGATGCGTACAGCTTCAACAAGCATCTCTTCTGTCACCCTTTAGTGCGTTACGGCTATGCCTGTGTCCATCAGGATGTCCGCGGCAGGTTCGCTTCCGAAGGGCAGTGGCATCCCTTTGTCAACGAAGCGAAAGATGGCAAGGCGGCGCTGGACTGGCTGGTCGATCAGGATTGGCAGAACGGCAACATCGCGATGATCGGGTTTTCCTATCTCGCGGTGTCTCAATGGGCCGTCGTAGATCGTTTGCCGCCGGAGGTAAAAACGATCATCCCGATGCTGGGGCATGGTGATGTATATGATATTGTCTATCGGGGGGGTCATTTTGCGCAAGGCGTGACAGGGCTATGGTCAACCGAGTTGTTCATGCCAGCCAGCAAGCGTGATGATGCGGTTAATATCTGGCAAAACCAAGTCGTGCCAGCGCGGCCGGCTCTGAATGTCGATTCCACGCTTTTTGGTGCTGCGTGGCCTGCTTATCGCCATTTTATCAGCCATCCGCTCCGAAGCGACAGCTATTGGCAACGCGCGGAATACAAGCAATTGCGAAGGGCGCATCGTAGCATTGACGTTCCTGTCCTTTGGGTTGCCGGGTGGCATGATTTTTTCCTTGAAGGCACGCTCGAACGCTTTGCCGAGCTACCAACGCGAGCGCAAAGTACCCTTCTCATCCAACCTGGCGAACATGCCGGACAGACGGGGGATCTGAGGGTTGAGGATACATCCGCGCAATATTTTCGTTCTGCGCTGGGTTGGCTTGACCACCATCTGCGCGGAAAACCGCTGCCGGACTATTTGTCCCCGGGCGTTCTTTACTATCGCAACGGCGTTGATCGTTGGGCAAAATCGTCAGCTTGGCCGCCGGTAAGTCAGCCGACAACATTGCAGCTTTCGCGGCTGGACAAAGCATCCCGTTGTGGCGGAATTCTTGTGACTGGAGATAAAGTGATTCCCGGTCATCCCGCAGCAACATTCACATATGATCCCGCGTCTCCTGCGCCAACAGTGGGCGGTGCCTATATGCTTAATGCCTCGGTTGCGCCGCCCGCAGTGGCTTCGCAAGGAACCACAGTCTGCGAGCGCGATGACGTTTTGTCCTTTATTTCCGTGCCATTTGAGAAAGCCCAGCGACTAGCCGGTCCCGTGTTCACAGATCTGGAGGTATCGAGCAATGCTCAGGACACAGCTTTTTTCGTTCGGATCTCTGAAATATTTGAGGACGGGCGAATCTTGAACATCCGGGATGATATTCTGGCTTTGTCCGCTCGGGACGGAGATGCGCTTGAAACGGAATATCAACCTGGCGACCGTGTTGGTCTCAACTTTCGGATGACGCCGATTGACTGGACGCTAACCGCCGGAAGTCGGATTCGGCTCGACATATCGTCATCAAACGCGCCTGCTTTTGCGGCCCACTTTAATCGGAGCGGATTATGGAGTGCGCAAGCTGAACCCAAAATAGCAAAACAGACTGTTTATGTTGGGTCGGTCGAATTACCCGTTGTTTCGATGGCCGATTGAGGACATCCAACCCGAAAGCACCAAGAGCGCTATTCAGGCCAGATCAATTGAGCGGGACAGCTTGTCAATGCGGTTGAGGATGAACCGACAAATATATCAAACGGCACTGGATCGAGGCGCCAGTTGTTCGTCTCCTCATCATAATGGGTAAATGCCGTGCGATCGAGCGTGAATGCGGCAATTGCGCTTTCTCCTGGAGCCAGTTCCAGTCGTTCGAAGCCGCGCAGCAGTTTCTTTGGCCGGTCAATCTTGCTGTTCTCGAAGCCGACATATAATTGAGCGATCTCGGCGCCTGTCATGGCCCCGCTATTCGTTATCTCGACCCGAATATGAACCTGTTCTCCCGTCCTTTCAATTGACGGTTCTCCATAAGTAAATTTTGTGTAAGACAGGCCAAAGCCAAATGGCAGTGCCGGAGTGATGTCGTTTCGGTCAAACAATGTGTAGCCGTGATACATCCCGTAGCTAATGTCATCGGCATGCTTGTCGAAGAAAGGCAAATCGCTCTCGTCGGCCGGAATGGCAAAAGGTAATTTCCCCGAAGGCGAGACATCCCCGAACAGGATTCGTGCCAAAGCAGTCCCGCCTTCCATACCAGGATACCAGATCATAAGGATCGCATCGGCCAGCTCGGACCACTCATCCATCATGATGGCACCGCCGCCCATCACGCAGACGATCATCTTTGTTTCCGTTTCGGCAACGGAACGAATGAGCTCAACATCTGCAGGCGGAAGCCGCAGTGAATTGCGATCGCCGCCGCGATGCGCTTCTTCCTCGTTTTTGACCTCCTCCAGGGCAACATCTCCGGGAATAAATTCGCCTTCATCAAAATAGGTATAGCCGACGACCACTATGGCGACATCGCTATTGGCCGCGAGAGTTGCCGAACTGGCCGGGTCGCCAGTGAAGTCAGATTGCAGATCGACGTCCTTTGCAACATGTTTTTCAATGCCGGCAAAAGGTGTGATCGCATAGGGCGGCGTAACGTTCGATGAGCCATGATCACCTAAGTTGATCTTGTCCGCTAGCTTGCCAAGCACGGCTATTCGAGAGCCATCTCTGGCGAGCGGAAGCGCATCGTCATTTTTTAACAGCACCATGCTTTTCTCGGCGGCTTCCTGTGCCAGCTCTGCATGTGCCGAACAGCCTATGTCGTTCTTGGAATAGCTTTGCGGATCGGTCGCCCGGGAAAATCTGAGCTGCATGCGCAAGATACGGCGAACCGCTTCGTCAACAACAGACTCGTCTGTTTCGCCGCTTTTTACCGCGTAAACCAGATCCTCACCGAAAAAAGTAGGTTCGGGATTTTCGATATCGAGTCCGGCTTCCGCAGCATCAGCGCCATAGACGCCCTTTACCCAATCGGAATGAACAAAGCCTTCGAAACCCCATTCCCTTTTCAGAATGTCGCGCAACAAATGCTCATTATGCGCGCAATAGTGACCATTGACCTGATTATAGGCAGACATCACTGTCGCGCACCCTGCGTCCACCACCCGCTTGAAATGGGGGAGATAAACTTCGCGTAGCACTCGTTCATTTACCGTCACGTCGACTTTGAACCGTGCGTTTTCAATACTGTTAAGGGCAAAATGTTTGACGGTAGCCATGACATTTTGCGACTGCGTGCCCTCTGCCAAGGCAGCGCCCATTTCGCCGAGATGATAGGGGTCTTCGCTATAAGTCTCTTGCGACCGACCCCAAGCCGGGTGTCGCAATAGATTTATGCACACGTTGCTCAGCAGTGTCAGTCCAAGAGCCCGGGCTTCGACACCCATGGCCACACCTATCCGTCGTTCCAGATCGACATCCCAACTCGCGCCGCGCGCCATCGATACGGGGAAACAGGTCGTGCCGTCAGGCATACGCACGCCTCGCGGCCCGTCTGCATAGCTGAGCGGCGCCAAGTCAAGCTGCTCGCAGCCGCCGCCTGCATTATAAGCGCGCACACCGAATTGCCGATTATCGATAGTGAAATAATATTTGTAAAAATCCTTTCCCGACATCATCGCGACTTTCTCTTTCAGACTTAGAGTCGGAATGAGGTCGTCCAGTTCTTTTTCAATAAGGGCATGATCGGCTTTAGATGTGGTCATGATTTCAATTCTGTTGCTGGTTGCTGGAGGAGATGGAGACGATGCGCTATTGTTGTCCGGCCGTGCACCTCGATTTCCGTAGTGCATCTATCTGGACACGGGCGGGCGGTGGAATTACGTTCCCGTCCCGATATGTCGTCAGAACATCAAGGATCGCACATCTGTCAGCTCGGGATACCTTCTGATCATTTTGCAGATCGCTAATCCATTTATCCATGGAGTCAGCGCCGGTCAGGACGGATATGCCTTTGTCTTCTTCGCTGTCAAAGCGCATGATTTTAGGCTGAGATTCATTCTCCGTATAGCGCGGCCATTCTGGCCCTGTTTGGGCCAGGGGTTGCCCGCCACGCGCAAAGGATGCCCAATATTCCATCATTGTCGCACTTAAAGCGTTACGGCTTTCGGCATTTTTCGGAGGGAAGAGATATTTTGAATTGTCGGTGAAAACGTCGAATGTACCAAAAATAAACGGGGCCTCGAAACCGTGTGAAGCGCCGAGTAACTTGGCGAGATCGGTCATTCCGACTGATCCGCTCTCATCCCAGTCGAACCGATAAGCCCATATTTCATTATGGCCTGCGCGAGATATGATGGCTGCCGGCTGATCTACAGCATGGATCCTCCACAAACGGCTGGTATATTCCGATATCAAATCATAGCGACGCTGGTTTCGCGCAGCAGGAAAAAGCCCAAGCCGTTTCTTAACAAGTTTTGGATCAGCCTGAAAAAGTGCTTTAAGCTCATCTCTGGTGGTGCCCATGATCATTGGCACGCTGTTAAATGTCTCCTGATCAGACAGCAGCGATCGAAGCGGAGCTTTGGGCAGGGTTACACCATCAGAAATAACAGCCGGGATATTAGGAAATTCCGGAGTCCCATCATTATATCGGAGGCGCGGCTTTGCCGCTTCTGCTTTGGTTGCATAGGTAGCGAATAAATCAGCCAAGGACGTTTTTCTGAGCGCCTTGGCAGTCTCTTTGCTGCCAAAATCCCGGTACCCCAGCTTGTCTATCACCACCGACGATGGATTGTAGAAGTCACTATTTGCAAATTCAGCCTGGTCCAGGGAAGCGCTATCAAAGCCTCCTGATTGCATGATGGCCTTGTGAAACAACCCTTTCGCCAATGGAGAGCCAATTAGAGCGGCAATATTCTGACCACCGGCGCTCTCGCCGAAAATCGTGACATTGTCTGGATTGCCACCAAATGTCGCTATTTCTCTACCAACCCATTTCAGGCTGGCGATCAGATCTAGAAGGGCAAAGTTCGCCGCCCGGTCAAGCGGCTTGTCAGCCGTATCACGTAGCGCTTCATGCGCAAAAAAACCGAGCGGTCCGAGCCGATACTGAACAGTGACCAGAATTACATTCTGGTCGACGGCCAGTTTCGATCCATCGCGCTCACTGGCAGCTCCCCAGACATTGGCCCCGCCGTGGATCCAAATCATGACTGGAAGGTCGCGGCCTTGCGCATCTGGTGGTGCATAGACATTCAAATACAGGCAGTCTTCCGACCCGATCAGTTCTCCAGCATCGGATTCTTCCCGCGAAAATTGGGGGCAGGATGGGGCGAATGTGGTTGCGGGCCTGATGCCATCCCACGCGGAAACGGGGCGCGGTGCGCGCCAACGATTTTGACCTGCAGTCGATTCGGCAAACGGAATGCCAAGCCAGACATGCGCGCCATTTTCTGCCTTGAAGCCAATTAACGATCCTTGATTTAGGGTCAGTTGGGTGCCCACATCTGGCTTAGGCTCTGTGGCAGCCTCAGACGGATTTCCGCAGGCTGCCAGGCCAAGGCATAGGGTAATTGCTGCAGCAATGCGCACGTTCAAACATCCTTCCAAGCGATTATTCTTGCTGCCTTTTCGCTCATCAATTGCGTGCGCGCAACTAAAATCGTCCAATTGGACGTAAAAGGAGAATATTGCTTATCTTGTACGATTGTGCGTTGACGGAACCGCACTAATCTGAAAGTAGTCCAAATGGACTAATAAAATAATATTGAGGATGTGATGCCTGATACAGGGAGCACCGCGCTGCGCGGTGATTTGCGACTATATCCATGACGGAAAAAATTGATAACAACCGCGCTGATCCCAATGCGACCAGCACGACTCTGGGCTCGCGGATTGCGTTTGGTTTTGGCGACTTCGGTGTGTCAATTGGTTGGAACGTCACCAATCTTTTTGTCCTATATTATTATACCGAAGCGGTCGGACTGCCAAACACAGTGGCTGGGACCATTATCATGGGGGCAATGATATGGGATGCGATTACCGATCCGGCCATTGGTATATTGGCCAGTTGGACCAGGACACGCTGGGGCCGCTATCGTCCCTATATGCTGTTTGGTTGCGTGCCGCTGGCTCTGTCTTTGGCGCTGATGTTTTATCACCCGGATCTGGAGGGGACGGAGCTGATCGTATTTGTCGCCGCCACCCATTTATTGTTCCGCACTTGTTACACCGTAGTTGCCATTCCTTATCAAGCGCTGATCGCGCGGCTGAGTAAAAATGCGGATGAGCGCAGCTCGCTTGCCGTATGGCGTTTGTTATTTGCCACGCTTTCCGGTGCATTGATCGGCGGCCTGACGCTGGACCTGTCCAAAGCATTGGGGGACGGTGATCTGGCTGCCGGCTTTGGTCAGACGGCCGTCCTTTATGCGGTTGTATCAGTCATCGCAATTCTGATCTGCTTTGCTGTAACGCGGGAGCGGGAAAGTGAAGAGGAGCAGAATGAACCATTGCCCAGCCTTAGAGATATTTTCCATATGCTGTCCAAAAACTCTGCTTTCTGGCTGTTATTCACGATTATATTCATTGGCGGCAGTGCAGGCACAATTGCTGGGAAATCGGGATTATATTTCCTGAAATATAATCTGGACGGGGAACATTTAATGGGCCTGTTTGTGGGCAGCTATGCGCTGATCATCGGATTGGCCGTGCCGTTCTGGAGTTGGGTCTCAAAATTGCGAGGCAAGAAATTCGTGCTTCTCACGGCCTTTGTCATAACTATTCTGGTCAATATCGCGCTTTACACACTGATCGATTTTGGACCAGCTGTTGTCCTTCCCTTCATGGTGCTGGGGGCTGTTGGGGTCGGGGCTGTATATCTTGCGATCTCTTCTGCCATGCCGGACACGGTCGAATATGGCGAATGGAAAACCGGCGTGCGTGCCGAAGGCGTGATATATGGGCTGATGGCATTTGGGCAAAAAATGTCCTTGGGCATTGCCACCGGAATATTGGGCGTTGGGCTTGATCTGATCGGATATCGTGCAAATGAAGTGCAAACAGCTGAGGCGGAGCAGGGGCTTCGCTATCTGGTGTCGCTGGTGCCCATGGGATTCTATATTATCTGTCTTTTTCTGGCTTCGCGTTTCGACCTTAATCAGGACAAGCATGCCAAGATTGTGCGTGAAATTGCTGATAGAAAGCGACCGTCCGGGGCAGGGCCGACCAGCGACGGGTAAAGCGGGGAGCTTCGGTGCCCATATTAAAGCCAATATCGCAGTTGCCATGATCACCATCATGGAGATTGCTTCGCAAACACTATCTAAAAACCATACAATCGGACGATTTTTTTGCAGTGGCCGATTTTGTGTGTTGACAAATAGTCCAAATGGACGATTATTGAAATCAATTAGGGTGCGAAGCATCCAATCAGGGAGGATGGAAATGGTTCGTCAGAGCAAAAGGCTGGTATTCACGTCATCGATCGCATTGGGGGCTTTCATTTGTTCTCAACCGGCGTTTTCGCAAACGCAGGAGGGTAACGATGAAGAGACCTCTGGCATCAAAACGATTATCGTAACCGCTCAGAAGGTCGAAGAGGATCTTCAGGACGTGCCGATTTCCACAACTGTGGTTTCTGGCGAGCAATTGCAGGATCGCCAGATCGATAGTTTTGAACAACTGCAATATGTCGCACCCGGCGTGACATTTAGCGGTGGGATCAACGCACGTCAGTCTGCGTTGACTGTTCGCGGTGTCGGCGTTGGCGTATTCAATATTGGCGTCGAAGCAAGCGTAGCGCTGTCAATCGACGGTGTTACGATTGGACGGACAGGCGCAGGAATTTTCGACTTTTCCGACGTCGAGCGTGTGGAGGTTTTGCGCGGGCCGCAAGGAACCTTGTTCGGCAAAAATGCTTCAGGTGGGGTTCTTTCGGTAATCACCAAAGGCCCGACAAATGACCTTACGGCGGAAATGAATGTCGCTTACGGCTCTTTCGACGAGGTCAATCTCTCCGGCGCGATATCTGGACCAGTTACCGATGGGATTACCGCCCGGATATCCGGATATCGCAACACGCGCGATGGCTATATTGAAAATATAAACCCTGATGCACCGCAAAGCGATCTGGCGGATCGCAACGAATATGGATTCCGCGCAAAAGTGAATTTCGAAATCAGCGATACGGTGGATTTTTTGTTGAACGTCGATCATTCGCGTCGGGACAATACCCCCGGCGGGCTAACATACCGGCAATTATCTCCTGATCTACCAGGTACTGGGTTATTGCCACAATTGGGGCCTGGGGCGTTTAATGCAATTGGTCTGGAATCGTTGAGAGCTGGCATCGTGCCGGGGCCAAAAAACAGGCAGATTGCTTCCGATGGTAATTGGGTGGCAGAAAGTGAAGTTACCGGTATTTCTGCTGAACTCACAGCATCACTGGGGGAGCATGATTTTGTTTCGCTAACGGCTTGGCGCGATTGGGATACATTTTCTGAGGAAGATGCAGATCTTATCCCGCAGCCGTTCCTATTGATCAACTCGGGCGCGCAACAGCAGTCGCAATTCAGTCAGGAATTTCGATTGTCCTCACCCCGGGACCGCAAGCTGACCTATACGCTGGGCGCCTATTATTTCTCGCAGCAAATCGACCAATTTAATCGGCAGGTGGGTACAGCGGGCCTTAATCTCCGTTCGCTGGCTCCCGGGATATTGCCGCCAATCCTGCCCCCGTTTGCCTTGACCGGAACAGATTTTGCATCCGATTTTGAGGAGCAAAATTACGCGATCTTTGGCCAAGGGGAATATGCAGTAACGCCGCAGTTTTCGTTAATCGGCGGGGTGCGTTTTTTGCGCTCAGAGCTTGAGGCGAGCCAGCTTCTATCGCAAACTCCAACATCGGTTTCACCCTTCATTATTGGGCCGTTTCTGCTTCGGGTTCTTGACGGGAATCGGGCAACCGTTGAAAATGATGACAACGCGATCACGTGGCGGGCGGGTGCAAAATACGACTTTACCGATGATTTCAATATATTCGCCACGGTAACACAGGGCTATAAATCTGCAGCACTGGTCACCGGTGAGGAATTTACTGAAGTCGGATTACCGATTGCCCGACCGGAAAAGCCGCTCCAATTTGAAGTCGGTCTTCGGTATCGCAGCGTCAATAATCGTTTGCAGGCTGGTATCACCGGATATTATACGGAAATTGAAGATTTGCAGGCGCAATCTCTTGTTCGCGGTCCTGACGGTACGTTGGTTGTTTCCCTTTCTAATGCCGCCAAGGCTGTATCGAAAGGCATCGAAGCTGATCTGACGATCGTGCCTGTGGATGGACTAACGCTCTCTGGCGCTGTGTCTTACAACGACGCCAAATATAAGAGCTTCGAGCAGGCACCATGCTATAGTCTGCAAACAGAGGCACAAGGATGTGTGCAGGTCAGGATTGATCCAGACGATCCTGATAATCTTGCCACCACTGAAGCGCAGGACCTGTCTGGCGCGCGGCTGGCCAACGCGCCGGAATGGACGCTTAACGGTTTTGCGCGTTATGATTTTCGGATCAACGATGCCGTTAATGCCTACATTCAAGGCGGCTTTCAATATCGTGATGACAGTTTAAGCCTGGTGTCCAATGACCCGCAAAGCCGGATCGATGCCTATACTTTAGTTGATGCACAAATTGGCGTGACATTCTGGGATGGCAAGGCAACAATGTCGCTTTTCGGGCGCAACCTCACGAACCAGAATTTCGTTGCTGCCATCGTGCCTATGCCGTTTGATGAAGGTGGCTATGCGCAATTCCGTACATTTGAAGCGCAGCGGACATGGGGCGCGCGGCTGAGCTTTCGATATTAGTCAGATGACACCATAATGTTTGTTCCCTCGAAACAGATATGTTTCTTCCCCGGTGGTGGAGGCCTGGCCTCCACCACATCCCTGCTTTGCAGAAAGCAGCGGGCGGACAGCATTATACATAGTCCATTTGATGGCGAATAATTACGAGGCGTCATGTTGAAAAAAATCGGTAAATTTCTTTTTATTTTCCTGTTAGTCATTGTCGTTCTGGGCGTTGTCATTTGGTTTAATCGCGGCATGATCGTGACCAGCATGCTTTCCAATGAAAGCATTTCAGCATGGCTGACCACATTTGAACCTGGAGACGATTATGAGGCAACGGTCGAAGGATCTTATCCAGTCGCCGCGTGTCAAAGCAGCCATGTTGATTGGGGGGAGCAAACCCGCCGTACGATGATGCTGGACGGCACTTGGGATGTTGCCGAAAGCGAAATGTCGGAGACGCTGCCGACAAGCTATGCGCATAAAGCGCCCGTGCCCGGATTGATTACAGATGCGCGTCCGGCCTTTACCGAAATGGGCATAGAAAGCGGGCAGCGCGATGTATTCTGGTATCGCACCGAATTTAAGGCCCCTGAAAAAGGATCCGCGCAGGCATTTCTATGCCTTCATAAAGCCAAAAACGGCGTTAAAGTCTGGCTGAATGGTAAGCCATTGGGCGAACATTTTACCACATTTTCCCTGTCCGAATATAACGCCTCCGATGCAATTAAATATGGCCAGACCAATGAGCTGGTCGTGCGACTGGGTGCAGACCGTAGTCAGCTGCCCAGCTTTGTCCCCGCCGGCGATGATGATGAAAAGGAAAGATGGTATCCCGGATTATGGGACACGGTAAGCCTGGTGCTGACCGAGCAGGCATCGATTGCCAATGTCAAAATTGAACCCGAAATTGATAATGACCGGGTCAAAATCAAAACCTTGATCCGCAATGGTGGTGCGCAGCCTTATGATGCTGTGGTGGTTCAGGATGTTCGCCCATGGAAAGATGGCGATACAGCAAGGCCGCTGCGTAGTGAAATGAATGTGACTATTCCTGCCGGTGAAACAAAACTGGTTGAGCAGACGGTTGCCATGCAGGATTATGAACTCTGGTCACCGGAAAACCCGTTTCTCTATCAGGTGCATGCGCAGCTGGGCCGGGCGGGCGAGGGCGATGTGGTTGAACCAAGCGACGACCGGGTCAAAAGATTTGGCATGCGCAAGGTTGAGTGGCGCAGCGGCGCGGACAAAGGCTTTTATCTTAACAACAAACTTTATTATCTGCGCGGCACGAATATCGGCCTCCACCGCTTTTTTGAAGATGCGCAGCGCGGGCAATTGCCGTGGGACAAGGCATGGGTACGCGAATTGTTGAGCGGCCATCCCAAGGATTTCCATTGGAATTCTTTTCGCAATCACACCGGACGTATGCCGAATTTCTGGTATGATCTGGCGGATGAAATCGGTTTCATTGTCGCCGATGAATATAGCTTCTGGTCCGTGGTTCGTAATACAGAATCCTCCAAATGGTCGGCGGCGGAGCTTGAAAAAGAGTTTCGCGGATGGGTGAGTGAAAACTGGAACCATGCGTCGATCGGCTGGTGGGATGCGGCGAATGAAAATCACAACCCAATATCGGATGATGTTATTCAGCGGATGCGCGATATTGACCCGACGCGCCAATGGGAAAATGGCGGTTACAGACCCCCGGTCGGGCCCAATGATCCGATTGAGGAACACCCCTATAAGTTGAACGCGGGCGGCGCGCTCAACATGAATGATCGCCGCTATACGCTGGATGATTTCACAACCATGAAGGGGCAGCCGCCGCAAGCCACCTGGGGGCCCTTCGCAACCTATTCCGGTGCGCCTGAGCATCCGTTTATCAATAACGAATATGGATTTTTATGGGTTACGCATCGCGGCCGCCCGACCGAACTGGGCAAGCTGTCTTTTGACAATATTGCAGAAGGCAAAACGCTGACGCCGCAGGAATATCTGGAAGGATATGCCTATATAATGTCGGAGCTTGCAGCCTATTGGCGAGCGATGCGTGGCTATGCCGGAGTCCAGCATTTTGTATATCTGTCAAAATGTGATGACGCAGCCGATATTCCCGAAAGCTGGGAAGTGAAATCGACCAGCAAAACCTGTGACAGCTTCATTGACGTGAAAAATCTCAAATTGGAGCCGCGCTGGGCCCGTTATGCGCGTAGCGCTTTCGCACCGCAGCTCATCTATCTTCGTGCTTGGGATGAGGCGTCCTATCCGCGAGGGAAACGCGCTTCTGTGCCGCTCATATTGTTGAACGACGACTATAATCCTGAGCCGGTTGTCGCAGAGGTTTTGGCGATAGATGCCAATGGCCGGGTTCTGTCACGCTCCGAACCAATGGACTTGGTTCTCGAACCGGTCAGTAGAAGAGATGTCAAAATAGAGCTCGATATTCCCCAGACCAGTCGTCTTCTATTTGTGGCGCGGCTTACGTCTCCGTCGGGTGCCTTTGATCCCGTCTATGGGCGGCGCAAGATTGGTTACGACCATGTTGGCAAGGCAATTCCCGACCCGCCATTCCGAATTATTACAATGCGAAAAGACATCTATCGCCTCGACAGCGGAAAAAAGGACTGAAAAATGACAGAGATACAGGGCAAGGTTGCTTTCATCACAGGGGGTGCGTCCGGCATTGGGCTGGCATTGGCGAAGACGTTGATCTCGCGAGGCGCGCGTGTTGCAATTGCGGATATCGACGAGCAAGCGCTAGACGCCGCGCAAAGCGAACTTGGCTCGCAGGCGACCGCAATTTCATGTGATGTCGCCAATCTCGCCAGTGTCGAACAGGCTGCTGAAAAAACTGTGTCAACTTATGGCGAAGTCCATTTGCTCTTTAATAACGCGGGCGTTGGCGCTGGCGGGATCGCCGGGGAGATATCAATTGAGGATTGGCGCTGGGCGATCGATGTCAATCTCATGGGCGTTGTCCACGGTATTGAGACATTTGTTCCGATTATTCAGAGCCAGAAGACCGGCGGCCACATTATCAATACCGCATCAATAGCCGGACATATCGCAGCACCTTATATGTCGCCTTATTCCGCGACAAAATTTGCCGTGGTAGGTTATTCGGAATGCCTCAAGCTTGAACTCGCAATCTTCAATATCGGTGTCAGCGTCCTCAGTCCGGCTTTTGTGCGTACCAATATTCACAATAGCGGCGCGAACCGCCCCTCGGCTGACAAGGGAGCCGACGGCGACGAGCCGGATACCTTTAAGGCACTAGTCGAGGGCGGCTTGAATCCTGCGGTTGTCGCCGACTGGACGGCGGATTCAATTGAAGCCAATCGCTTCCATATATTTACGCATTCGGAATTGATGACAGCGGTCGAGGATCGCATGGAGGACCTCTTGTCCGATTATGCCGCGAGCGCCGCCTCGGATCGATTCGCGGCTTAAGATGCTGCCAATATTTCTAGTATCTCAATTTCTGTTGATAGGGGAGCGCCGATGAAACGTGTGTTGAAATGGGGTAGCTATACTGCGCTGGCACTCGTTGGTTTAATAGCGATCGCCGCGATCGGCGGTTATGCATATTTACAAAATGCTCTCAGCAATGCTTGGGAGCCGCCGACGGCGTTGGAAGGCGTCCCTAGTATCAGCAGCTATGCTGGCGAACCGGCACCAGCTGATATCAAATACACGCCGCTCCGCCCCCGCCAACTGGACTTGCAGACTTTAGCGGCGATTGATCCTGCCGCCCGCCCTTGGGCCCGGTGGTGGTGGCCCGGAGGGGATGTTGACGCTAAGCAAGCGTGCGAGGAATTGCGCGTGATGGATGCTCGTGGAATCGGCGGCGTGGAAATCCAGTCTTTCAATATTGGCCTTGAACCGATCGAGGACGAAGCCGTCCGTGCGAAGATCAACTCTTTTGCGAAAGACGATTATTATCGCACTATGTCGGCTACTATGGCCTGTGCAGAGCGGCTCGGGATGGAAGTGTATCTGAACCACTTGAGTGGTTGGCCAGCGGGCGGTCCACAAGTCTTGCTTGAGGACGGCTTGCACAGTCTGGCCAGCGGGCATTTGGATGTGAAGGGCGGGCAAACTGTCCGCACCAGCCTGCCGGGGCCCGAAGCAGGTCTGAACGCCTACCTCCTTGGTCTTGCGGAGGTTTTCTTCGGACTGGAGGTAGCCGATTTTCCGAGTGATCAAGCAACTTTTTTAAGTGCGGTGGCAATGCGGCGAACGGGCGGTCAGCATTCCGATAATCTCTTGGACGTGACTGACACAATCACGCTCGATAGTGAGACTGCGATAGTTCTCGATGGCCATGTCACTGGCGATATTCTCGAATGGGATGCACCCGCCGGAGACTGGACCATTGTCGCAACCTATATATTGCCCTCTGGCGAGGCGCCGACTTTGGGAGCACATGATACGCCCGGTTTCGTCCTTGATCATTTTCGGCGTGATCAGGTTGTCGGACATTATAATTGGGCGTTCGGAAACCGCACGGGTTTGCAGGATCATTATGGCAAAGCATTTAAGGGTTTTTTCAACGATAGTCTTGAGTTCAAGGTCGACCGCTTGGCTGCGCATGATATTCTTACGGAGTTCGAGAAACGCCGGGGATATGACTTGCGGCCCCATCTTCCGGTCGTGCTCGTTGATGTGGCTGATAATTTCTTCCTGCGGGATGTCGCGCATATTGAGGCGACCCCAAGATATACACTTTCAGATACAGACGAGCGCGTTCGGCATGACTATCAGCAGACCTTGTCTGACCTGGTCGTCGAGCGATTTTTACAAACGTCGGCAAACTGGGCGGAGGCACGGGGCTTGCATTCACGCGGGCAAAGCTATGGTATGGACCTCGACGTGATCCGGGCACTGGGAGCCAATCATATCCCGGAAATCGAACAGCTTTATGCGGGCGGGTCGACCGCGTTCATGAAGATGGCTGCGTCGGCAGGGGCTCTATATGATCGCCCTTTAATTACAGCAGAATCTTTTGTCTGGATTGAACGCGATTACACCATTGCGCCAAGGCAGGTGAAAGCGGCGGCCGACCTGCTATTTGCATCAGGCGTGAACCAGATCATTTATCACGGCATACCCTATGACTTAAAAGATCAGCCCTATAAAGACCTATTCGGCGATATACCGTGGCATCCGTTTTCAGGTCCGGGTAATTTTAGCCACTTCAGTGAAAATTACGGGCAAGGCAGTATTATGTGGGATGCCCAGCCCCAGCTGAATACATATCTGAGCCGAACCCAGAAACTGCTGCAATCAGGACGCCCGGAGGTCGATGTTTTTATCTATTATCCGTGGCTTGGCTTTCCGTCATTTTTTGATGAGATGCCCGGGGTGACCGATGATTTTCTGTTCGAAGGTTACATGCCCGATGCGGGAAGACCGGCGCGCGAGAAGCCCGGTATCGACCTTACCGACCTTCCCTTTCTTAAAGTACCGGAAGATGAAGCTGATCCACGATTGGCTTGGTTGTCAAGGGCATCGGCATTGACGCGAGAACTTGATCGGCGCGGTGTCACTTGGGCCTGGACAAATAGTCACGCACTGGAGACGCGCGGGCGTGGATCGGGAAATGGTGCAGATAATGACATCGAAAACGATATCGCTGCGGTTGTGGTTTTCGAAACCGATCAGATGGAGCTTTCGACCGTCAAGGCTTTGGAATCGCTTAAAAAACAGGGCACTGAACTGCGCTTTTTCGGCCAGATGCCCACGCGACAGAGCGGATTTAAGGATGCAAAGACGGGTGATGAGGCGGTGCGGATGCGCATTGCCAAGCTGAGCCGCGATCAGGTCGTATCAACGCATAGCCAGCTGGTCGATGACCTGGCAGGATCATTGACAGTGACCGGCAATGCAAATGTGCGCCGCGTCCGCCGGACTACCGGCGTGCGGGAGACTGTGGATTTTTTCACTAATCTCTCGCTAGATGATGCTGCCAGCGTTGTTCATGTCGCTGGCGATGACGGCCTCAACCGATATTGGTTCGACCCGATGGGCGGACATGTTTGGCGCGCGGATAGAGACAATTCGGGCGGATTGCCACTGGCTTTGGGCTCGTTAGAATCGGTATTCCTGATTTCAACGCCGCAGATATTGGCAGAGACGGGCCGGCCGCTCTCTCGATTGGTTCGCGACGATAGTACCAAAGTACAGGCGCTGGACCGATGGACGATGAAATTTGGTGACGTCGAAAGAAAAATCGATGGCGGAATGATCGACCTGCGGACTGACGAGGATTTGAAATATGCAGCTGGTCCCCTCGTTTATCGCAACGATTTCATGCTCCAGCCGATGAACGCTGACCAAAGCTATGTGATTGACCTCGGGCGGGTTGAGGGCGTTGCGACCATCTTGGTCAATGGCAAGGCTGTAGGTCGAGCATCGGTCCATCCGTTTTTGGTCGATATTTCGGACGCCGTTCGCGCTGGAAAAAATACGATCACAGTGTCAGTGCGACCTCCGCAAAGAAATGCTCTGGTCGGTCGCGCGCTGGCTGGCGATAAATTTGCTGAGCACATGTCAGTCTATGAAAATGATCTGGTCCGGCTCGGCTTGGTTGATCCGGTCAAACTGTATCGCGTTGAGGGTGAGAGTAAAAGGGCAGCAGCAGCGAGACGATAGTCTGTATCAAAGAAATTTTGATCAGGAGCTTTGCAAGAGGAAAACAGAAAGTTGGGCAAGGCTTAGCGACTAGGGCGGTCCCAAAAGCAAATTTCGTTTGCTAATATTAGCTTTGGCGTAGAATGGCTTTCCGAATATGCGTCAAACTTCACTCCGATATGATGCCATCATTCTTGGCGCCGGCGGCGCTGGCCTGATGTGTGCCGCTATCGCTGGCCAGCGAGGCCGCAAGGTGCTGTTGATTGACCATGCCGATCAACCAGGGAAGAAGATTCTGATTTCCGGCGGTGGTCGTTGCAATTTTACCAATATCAATACGGCCGCTGACCGGTTTCTTTCGGCTAACAAGCATTTCGCCAAATCAGCCCTCAGCCGATATACGGCGCCAGATTTCATCGCGCTGGTCGACCGCCATAACATTGCTTGGCACGAAAAGACTTTGGGTCAGCTATTTTGCGACGGTTCGGCAAAGCAGATCGTTGCTATGTTGATGGACGAGTGCCCTGAAGACGCAGTCACCTTGTCATTGGGCCAATCGGTGACGGATATCCGCCACAACGATGGCTCCTATCATGTTGATTATGGCAATGAAGCTGCGACAGCGCCATCATTGGTCATTGCCACCGGGGGCCCGTCGATACCCAAAATGGGTGCAACCAGCTTTGCCTATGATATTGCCCGGCAATTTGGTCTAAAGGTTGTGGAGCCGCGTCCGGCCCTGGTTCCTTTAACTCTCGGCGGTGAAGAAACGCTATTTCGTTCGCTGTCCGGTGTATCTGCTCCGATAATCGCCAGCTGCGGCAAAACCGCCTTTCGCGAAGCGGCGTTATTTACGCATAAAGGCCTGTCCGGTCCGGCGATATTGCAGATTTCGTCTTATTGGCGGCATGGCGAGCCGATTAGCGTCGACTTTCTGCCCGATCTCAAGCCGGATTGGTTGACCCAATTGAAGCGCGAACAACCGCGTGTTTCGCTCAGCAAGGCCGTCAATGAGCATTTACCAGCTCGTCTTTCTGAGACCTTGTTGGATCGGATCGCGCTTGCGGGCGATTTGGGTAATCTTGCGGATCGCAAGCTTGATGAGGCTTCGAGGCGACTATCCCAATGGCGTTTCATGCCCAATGGAACGGAAGGCTATGCCAAGGCGGAAGTCACCGCAGGCGGGATCAGTACGGCGGAATTATCGTCGAAAAATATGGAAGCTAGGCAAATGCCCGGACTCTATGCTATTGGCGAAGCCGTAGATGTTACCGGCTGGCTCGGTGGCTATAATTTTCAATGGGCTTGGGCGAGTGGCCATGCTGCCGGTAAGGCAATATGATCGTGCCGCGCAGACCCTCTAAACAACCGATATAATATCACCGACCGCAGGCGATTGGCATTTCCGCGCGGCTTTCAATCTTTGCCACGGAAATTTGAACATGCCTTTCTCAGCAGTATCCCCGCTTCTTGCCGAAGCGTTAGCAAATCGCGAATATGCTAAGCCGACAGCGGTGCAAGCCGCAGTGCTGGAACCAGAAACCGCAGGCCGCGACCTCATTGTGTCTGCCCAGACGGGTTCCGGCAAGACGGTTGCCTTTGGCTTAGCCATGGCGCCGCAGCTATTGGACGATAATGGCCGGTTTCCGTTTCTGGTTGAACCGCTTGCCTTGGTTATTGCACCCACGCGTGAATTGGCTCTGCAGGTCAGCCGTGAACTCAAATGGCTGTACGAGCCGGCGGGCGTGCAAATAGCCACCTGTGTCGGCGGTATGGATGCGTCGAAAGAACGCCGGACCCTGCGCCGCGGGGCGCATGTTATTGTCGGAACGCCAGGCCGTTTGCGGGACCATCTTGAACGCGGCGCGCTCGACCTTAGCAAGTTGCGCGCGGCCGTGCTCGATGAAGCAGACGAGATGCTCGATATGGGATTCCGTGAGGATCTGGAAGAAATATTGGATGCGACGGCGGAAGACCGCCGGACATTGCTATTTTCCGCGACGATACCAAAACCGATCATCAATCTTGCCAAGCGTTATCAAAATGACGCGATGCGCATTTCTACGGTCGGGGAAGATCGCGGCCATGGCGATATTGCCTATCAAGCGATAACTGTTGCGCCTGCTGATACCGAAAATGCGGTGGTGAACCTGTTGCGCTTTCATGAAGCGGAATCAGCGATGCTCTTCTGTGGAACACGGGAAGCTGTGCGCCGTTTGCATACGAGCTTGGTTGATCGTGGTTTCAGTGCCGTTGCGCTTTCGGGCGAACACACACAAGCTGAACGCAATCAGGCGATGCAAGCGCTGCGCAGCAAACGCGCAAGGGTCTGTGTGGCAACCGATGTTGCCGCACGCGGCCTTGATCTGCCAACATTGTCGTTGGTTATCCATGTTGAAATTCCTCGCGATGCCGAGACGCTGCAGCACCGGTCTGGACGGACTGGCCGTGCCGGCAAAAAGGGTACGGCGGTTATCATCGTTCCCTATCAGCGGCGCAAGCGGGTGGAATCCATGTTACGCGGCGCGAAAATTAACGCCGAATGGAAAGATGCGCCGACGCGGGCAGATATTCGGAAAAATGATGCTGAGCGTCTGATCGAAACCCTGCTTCAACCGGTTGAAATTGATGAGGATGATCTGGAACTCGCGAAACGGTTGATGGCGGAAAAAACGCCGGAAGAAATTGCTGCGATGCTCGTTCAGTCGCATCGCGCAAAAATGCCCGCGCCGGAA
This sequence comes from Parasphingorhabdus cellanae, assembly GCF_017498565.1. Taxonomy (NCBI): domain Bacteria; kingdom Pseudomonadati; phylum Pseudomonadota; class Alphaproteobacteria; order Sphingomonadales; family Sphingorhabdaceae; genus Parasphingorhabdus; species Parasphingorhabdus cellanae. The sequence continues at coordinate 1,176,307 of NZ_CP071794.1, read as the reverse complement.
CAGATGCTGGATCGCGGCGCACAGTCAAAACCTGCACCCGGCGGACCGCGCCCTGGTTTTGAAGATACTGTCTGGTTCAAGATGGATGTTGGCCATAATCAGCGGGCCGATGCACGCTGGATTCTGCCAGTGCTTTGCCGCCGTGGTCATATTACCAAGAATGAAATTGGCGCAATCCGGATTAATGGCGATGACACATTGTTCGAAATTCCGCGCCGAGTGGTGGATAAATTCACCAAAGCGATTGCCGAGAAACGCGAAACTGGTGGCGATGACACGGACGATATTACGATCACGCAGTTTGAAGGCACACCGCGTGATGCAGCCAAACGCAACCGCAAGGGTGGGCGCCGAGATAATGCTGGCGGTGGTGGCCGAGATTACAGCAATGCCAGCAAGAAATTTGGCGGTAAGAAATTTGGGTCCAAGAAATTCGGCGATCGCAAAGGTGCCAGTAAATCAGAGGGCAGCAAATCCGGCGGAGGAAAATCGGACGGCCGCGATTTTGGCGGCAAGAAGAAATATGGCAATAAGTCGGATGAAGGCGGCAAGCCCTATGTGAAACGCAAAGCTGCGGGAGATCGTGAAGGCGGTAATGAAGGTGGCGCCAAACGCGAATTTGGTGATGGCTTCAAGAAAAAGTCTGACTTTAAGGGCGACCGGAAATCTGGCCCCAAAGGCAATTTCGGTGGCAAGAAGAAAAAGCCGCATCGCGGTAAACGGCCCTTCGAAGGTCAAAAAGATCGCGGGCCTAGGGCTGACTGATTAGTCTGTGCCCCTGCGTAGGCAGGGGGCCATCTCCCGGACGAGAAACCTGGCACTATCAGAAGATGGACTCCTGCCTTCGCTGGAGTACAAGTGCGATCTTATGAGCAACACCATCCAAATCTATGTTGATGCCGATGCCTGCCCGGTAAAGGATGAAATTTACCGGGTAGCTTATCGTCTTGAAGTGCCAGTTATTGTCGTAAGCAACAGTCATTTTCGCGTTCCAGCGCATCCATTGGTGAGCCGCGTGGTGGTAAGCGATGCCTTTGATGCAGCGGACGACTATATTGCAGAACGAGTCTCGGCCGGGACGGTCGTGATTACTTCTGACATATTGCTGGCTGATCGCTGTATCAAAGCAGGATCAGAGGTGCTGGCGCCAAACGGCAAGCCGTTTACCGCCGACTCCATTGGTGCGGCTGTGGCGACGCGGGCTATCATGGCGGACTTGCGCGCTGGAATGGGAACTGAAAATATTGGGGGCCCGCCGCCATTTAGCAAAAGTGACCGATCGAGATTTCTGTCATCTTTAGACCAAATATTGGTACGATTGAAACGCAGTGTTTAGTCTACAGTGACCTGAAAAGTGAGGGCATAGCCTTCTGCAGGCCCTAAGCTTGCCGCGGTTGCAGTGAGCACTGCTCCGCTAACCGATGCACCAAATGGATCGCTCTCATCTGCGCCGGTGGCATCATCATCCTCCGCGGTTGCCGCCGAGCCGCAATTGCTGCCGCTTTGCATTGACGCTGCCGTATAGGTCACGTTGCTTGGAATAGTATCGGTCGCGCTGATCGACGAGGCGGTCGCGCTGCCAGCATTTGAAATCAGTATGCAATATTGAATAGTCGCACCAGGAATAGATTTTGGGTCGCTCGTGCCGTTGACAGGATCACTGATAACGCTGCTGATCTTGGTGACACTCAGCGTCGTGGCCGGACTACAGAAATTGATATCGTGAATGGATATCGCCTGTCCGTCAGGATTAGCAGGCGCGGTGCCGGCATTGCCATATTCGATCGTAATTGTATCAACCGGCGACGAGAATGTAACCACGACATTGCCATTGGCCGAGTCGGAGTTGGATCCGCCGTCTCCGACGGCAACATTCCCAACCACATAGTTGACGACACCATTGGTCAATGTCGGCATGACAGTGGCACCATTGAAACTGCCCGTAACGGTCAGTTTATCAGCAAAATCGTTGGCCGCGAAATCAATATCAAAAACGGTAAACTGCAAGCTTGGCACCGCAGTTGGTAACGTAAGCACCGTTGTTGCCACCTGGGCCCGGTTATCGAATTGCAGATTTTGATAAAGCGACTGTTCCGTTGCCGCCAGGCCGCCGGTATTATTACTGTTATCTTCCGGGGAACCGTCATCGTAGGTACCGCCCGTGTTGCTCAGCGCAAAGTTTATTGTCCCGATATTGGCCACCGTATAGCTGTTGTTAAGCGTTCCCGATGTCCAAGTGACCCCTGCCGCGTTCCAATCAAACAGGGTCTGATTGACGATAGGGCAAATCGCGTTGAAATTCGGCGGCGTCCCTGCCGTCCGTGTCCCCTGGACCGTAAAGCTGCGGCTGGCATCGTCGTCTTCGTTAGTGCTGCCGTTACCCGGGGTGCTGTCTGTGTCAAAATTGGTTTGCGAAAAGACTTCGGCAAAATTGGTGATTGTTACGCCGGCCGGTGCGGTGACCGTTCCGCTAATTGTGATGGACCGGGTTTGTCCCGAGGCTATATTCGGAACCGTCCATAGGTTAGTAGCAGTAGAATAGGACCCGAAGCCTGCTGCTCCTGTGAAGCTGAAACCGGAGGGTAAAATATCCTCGACTTGTACGCTGGTTTCGGCAACTGGGCCGTTATTGGTGAGGCTTAATGTATAACTGATCGCGCTGCCGCTTGTTGGTGTCGCATTGCTAACGGTTTTCGCCAGCGAGAGGTCGGAAACTGCCGTTCCTGCCACCTGAAAGGTGAAATCCGACAAGCCCATATATTGCAAGTTGCCAGCTGGATTACCAGTTTGATTTTGTCCGAAATGATAGGTGATACGGACGCGCTCCACTGAGATAGCGCCGAAATCGACATTTATATTGCCCGTTGTGCTTGTCAATCCGCCTGCGGACCCGGTGCCCACAAACCCTTGCACGCCAGATAATGTCGTGGTTCCTACAACAGCGCCCAGAGTGAAAGTAGCAGGAACACTGCGTATATTTTGCCACACGCCAGTTCCCGTATCATATTCAATCGTAACACCATCGCTACGCGGGCTGGTGCCGCTATCGACATGGGCAACAGCGAACGCCAAATTTGTTACACCAGAGTCAAAGGTAAAAATACTCTCAAATCGGTCGTCCGGATCGAACGTGTCATTGTCCATCGAATAGAGCAATGTCCCGTTTTGCGTTCCGATGGTGCCGTTAAAATAGTTCAGCATTTCAGTGCCGTAGAAGTTCGTAAACGGTCCACCATCAGTAATTTCTGTATGAGTGACCGTAACCGTACGCGGCCCTGCTGTTACGGAAGATCCGCTAGGTACGCCCTGGATGCTGCCGACGCCAAGATTTGTCCAATCTGCGGTGAATGTCTGGGCCTGCGCAGGAACCGACAGCATGGCAAAGACAGCCAAGCCCAGTAGCAACCGAACAAGGTTGCTCACAGCCGCGCTCATGCCGGATCTGGTCAATCCGTTATGATATGTTCCCACAAACATGGCATTTCGGTAGAGCAATAGGCTGAATATTTGGTAAAAATACCATCCATCAAACGCGCTTAACGAAATTTTACATTGTTTGCATTCTCAATATTTTCAGTAGGTTACGACAAGATACCTTTGTGTCAGCCATTCCAGTCGCCGCGACCAGCCATCCACAGGCTGATTGCCGCTACAGCAGCTGTGTCAGCGCGTAATATGCGGGGACCAAGTGAAACGGGTACGGATTGGGGCAGGGCGCGGATCATTTCATTTTCGACGTCAGAAAAGCCGCCTTCCGGGCCGATTAACAGCGCAGCTGGCCCTGCATGGGCGACCAGCGCTTTGCGGAAGCTGCCCGCGCCGCTTTCATGGATGCGTTCGTCGGCGAAAAACAGATGGCGATCACCGGGCCAGCTATCCAGCAACGCCTCAAGCTTGATGAGCGGTTCGAGTTCAGGCAGCGCCGTACGCTCGCATTGCTCGGCCGCTTCGATCATATGCGCGCGCAGTTTATCCGGTTTAATCCCGGTGTTTTGGGTGCGCTGCGTTTGTATCGGAATCATTTTGGTAATGCCGAGCTCGGTCGCTTTTTCTGCTATCCAATTATAGCGATCCTTCTTGATAGGTGCCGCAAGTAGCCAAAGATCGGGTACATTCTCCCGCTCGCGCGTTTTTCCATCAATCAACAAAATGAGATCGCGTTTTCCGACCATCGTGACATGCGCCAGATATTCACCCGTCCGGTCATCAAACAGCTTTACCGGCTGATCTTGTTTGATGCGCATGACTTTAAGGAGATAATGTGCGTGGCTGCCATCCAGCCGAATTTCCGCGCCCTCGCTAAGTTCGACATCGACATAGAGGCGCGGGGCGCTGTGTGGAGGATAAGCGGGTGTGGCTGGCATAAGTTGTACCATTATCCGTTAGTGGTGCGCCTGTCGAACCAGTTTCTCGCTTGCCCTAAAACGCCGATAGCTTCGCTGGTCTTCGGCTCGACAAGCTCAGGACTAACGGTATAAAAGCGATATGTCATCCGATCTTCCTTCCCATGTCCCCGACACTGAATATCGCGGCTTTATCGGGTTGCTCCCGGCATCAGCACGTCCCTATGCGCTGCTCGCCCGGCTCGACCGGCCGATCGGCTGGTGGTTGCTCTTTTGGCCATGCGCATGGGGTGTGGCCTTGGCTGGCGGGGCGCTCTTGCGATGGGATCTGATCCTTTGGCTATTGCTGGGTTCCATCGCGATGCGCGGCGCGGGCTGTGTGTATAATGATATTGTCGACCGTGATCTCGACAAGCAAGTCGAACGCACCCGCTTGCGGCCACTCGCTAGCGGCGTGGTTTCGTTAAAGGCGGCTTGGGCTTGGCTCTTCATTCTCTGTCTGATTGGCTTGACGGTTTGGTTGCAGCTCAATTGGACGGCCCGGCTGATCGCGCTCGGTAGTCTCGCTCTGGTCGCGGCCTACCCGTTTATGAAGCGAATAACCTGGTGGCCGCAAGCCTGGCTGGGAATGGTTTTCTCATGGGGCGCGCTGGTGGGTTGGCTGGCAATAAAACCGGAATTTTCGACCGCCATGCTGCTGCTCTATGCTGGCGCTATATTCTGGGTGATCGGTTTCGATACCATTTATGCGCTGCAAGACCGGGAAGATGACGCATTGGTCGGCATTCGCTCCAGCGCGCTGCGCCTCGGTGAAAATGTGCGTTTTGGCGTGTTGGTTTTTTACGCATTGGCACTCGCCAGTTGGGCCGGGGCTTTTTGGATCATGCGTCCGCAATGGCTTGGTCTGGCTGCGCTGATTCCGCTGGCGCTGCACCTGTTTTGGCAGGTTGGCACACTGAACAGCGGCGATGGCGACGATGCGCTTGCCAAATTCCGTTCCAATCGCTTTGCTGGATTTCTTATGTTTCTCGCCTGTTTGGTGCTGGGACAAGCCGGATAGAAAAAACTGTTTCCAGAATAGTTACATTGCCTCTTGCAACCTATGCAGTTTCTGGCATCTTTAATCGCATAATTAAAATCAAAAATTCTCCCGGAGAGCCTGAATGAAACGACGCCGTCTTGGCAGAAGCGCCCTGCATGTGTCCGATATCTGCATGGGAACGATGACTTTCGGCACGGGTGCTGATGAAGCCATGTCGCACAAGATCATGGACCAGTCGCTGGATGCAGGGATTAATTTCTTCGATACGGCTGAAATATACCCAGTACCTCCCAAGCTCGAATATGCGGGACGGACCGAGGAAATTGTCGGCCGCTGGTTGAAGGACAAAGATCGCGATTCGATCATCCTGGCGACCAAGGTGGCGGGGCCAAGCGGCGGCTGGTTTCAGGCAGCTGTGCGGCAAGGCAATACCGCGCTCGATCGCCACAATATTGTCAAGGCACTGGATGACAGCCTGAAGCGGCTTGGTACTGACTATATCGACCTCTATCAGACCCATTGGCCGGACCACGGCACCGCTTATGACGAAACTATGGAGGTGCTCGACGATCAAATTCGTGCGGGAAAAATCCGCGCCATTGGTTGCTCGAACGAAACCAGCTGGGGCTTGATGAAGTCGCTGGAGGCGTCCGAGCGGCTCGGTGTCACCCGCTATTGTACGATCCAGAATAATTTTAGCTTGAACAACCGCCGGTTCGAAGATGAACTGGCGCAAGTTTGCAAGAAAGAGGGCGTTAGCCTGATTCCCTATTCGCCGCTCGCGGGCGGGGTGTTATCCGGCAAATATAATGATGGCGCGAAGCCGGAAGGATCGCGTTTCTCCGCCTATCTCGCGATGGAAGGCAAGCGCCAGTTTAAAATGGCACAACGCTTTGTGAACGAGAAAAGCATCGCATCAACCAAGCGCTTTATGGCTATTGCCGAAGAAGCCGGTATCGCCCCGGTTACGCTGGCTACCGCCTGGTCGAAACAGCATAAATTTGTGGCGTCCACGATTGTGGGGGCAACCCACACCGATCAATTGGCCGACATATTCGCCGCCAGCGAGCTAGTGCTCAGCGATGATGTGATGAAGGCCGTGGACGAAGTTACCAAAGATATTCTCTACCCCATGGGCTGATCGGCGAATATCCATGCAACGAAAGACAAATCCATGAACCGTTTTCTTCAACATACCGGCGCGAAATACCCAATTGTGCAGGCCCCTATGGGTTGGATCGCTCGGGCTCAGCTCGCTTCTGCGGTCTGCAATGCTGGCGGGCTTGGTATTATTGAAACATCTTCCGGTGAGACTGAAAATTGCATGGCGGAAATCGCGAAGATGAGCGATCTGACTGATGCGCCATTTGGCGTGAACCTGCCGATCATGTTTTTGAAAGACCCGGCGATACTCGATCATATTTGCGGTTCTGGGGTGAAATTTGTAACGACCTCAGCAGGCAGTCCAGCCAAGTTTATCGGTCCTTTGAAAGAGGTGGGGATTACCGTTTATCACGCTGTTCCCACCGTCGATGCGGCGATGAAATGCGTGGAAGCGGGCATTGATGGCTTGGTGGTTGAAGGCGCGGAAGGTGGCGGTTTCAAAAACCCCGAAGAAGTGTCCACGCTCGTTTTGCTGCAAGCCATTCGCCGTCAATCCGACATACCGATGGTCGCAGCTGGCGGTATCGCGGATGGCAAAGGTATGGCGGCGGCCTTTGCATTGGGCGCCGAAGCCGTCCAGATGGGTACGCGCTTTGTCTCTAGCGCCGAAAGCCCGGTCCACCGTAATTACAAACAGGCAATATTGGATGCCAAGGAAACCGGGACCTATGTCCTGAACAAGAAGGCCACGCCCTGTATCCGCGCCCTGAAGACAGAGCGCACCGCGAAAATCTATGAAGACGGTCTAATGCCGCCCGATACGTTCAAAGGCATACTCGATGTCTATTTTGGCGGCGATATGGAGGCCGCGGTTGGCCTTGCCGGTCAATCATCCGGTTTGATTGACGAGATAAAAACTGCCAAGCAGATTATCGACGAAACGGTGGCTGAATTTTTCCGAATTACGGAGCGTATGAGCGCTCTCAACGCCGCAAAGAGTTTTTAATGTAAACCCACCTATCAAGAGAGGAAAACCCCTGATGAGCCACGATATTACAGACGCAAAGCAACTATTCACCACGGTAACCGATGATGGAAAACTCGTTCTATCGATTGAGCCTTATGCCGTGCCAGACCTGGAAGACCATCAAGTAGTCGTCGAGATGGAAGCGGTGCCGATTAATCCATCCGATCTCGGCTTGCTGCTCAGCCCGGCGAAAATGGACACGGTGCGGTCTGAAACCGTAGACGGCCATCCCGCGCTGGTCGCTGATGTCGATCCTGCGATGATGCGTATTTTTGCAGGCCGTAAGGGCAAGAAGCTCCCCGCAGGCAACGAAGGCGCGGGTAAAGTTGTTGCCGCTGGCGCGGCTGACGCGGCGCAGGCATTGCTCGGCAAGACGGTAACCATAGTCGGCGGTGAAATGTATCGTACCCACCGGGTGATGCCAGCCATGATGTGTGTCCCGCTTCCTGAAGGTGCAGCCGCCAAGGAAGGCGCATCGCTGTTCGTTAATCCGATGACTGCGCAGGGTTTTATCAACACGATGAAAGCCGAAGGCCATGAAGGTCTGGTGCACACAGCAGCGGCGTCCAATCTTGGCCAGATGCTCGCGAAACTCTGCGTAAAAGATAATATCCCGTTGGTCGCAATTGTCCGTTCGGATGCACAGAAGAAAATCCTTACTGATTTGGGCGTCACTCACGTACTCGACAGCACCAAGGATGACTTCATGCCAAGCCTTGTCGATGCGTTGGCAGAAACCGGAGCGACCCTGGGCTTTGACGCCATTGGTGGTGGTAAGCTCGCTAGCTATATCCTCACGGCGATGGAACAAGCGGCAGCGAAACGTGGCGCTGAATTTAGCGTCTATGGCTCAACCGTCCACAAGCAGGTCTATATCTATGGCCGCCTTGATACCGGCGAAACCATTTTGGGCGGCGGACTGGGCCTTTATTGGGGCGTCGGCGGCTGGCTGCTGACCCCACATCTCGAACAGGTTGGCGGTGAGCGCATGATGGAAATGCGCATGTATTCGGTTGAAGAGCGCAATGGTATCTTCCACAGCGAATATTCGAGCGAGATTTCGCTGCTGGATATGATCGATCCAGACATTGCCAAAGGCTATGAGAAGAAGGCGACCGGCGAGAAGGTGCTGGTGAATCCGAGCCTTTAGGATAGCGTACCACTTCATATTTCGTCATCGTGAACTCGTTTCAGGATGACGAGGGTTCATCCCAACTTTCTCCGCAACGCTTCATTTTCTTCGGTGAGCCTAGCAATTTCTTCTTGCAGCGGTCTCGCCGCGAGATCGACCATGTCTTTCGTGAAGCGCGGGACGATATGTTGCGGGCAATTCCAGTCGTAGGATTCCAGCGACAAGGTCATCAGCCGCTCCGGCTGGCCCTGATAGTCGGTATCGATAATCCGCTGGGCCAAGTCAGGATTATCGTCCAGCTGATGAACCGTCATATGCGCCAGCAATTTCAATCGCTTGCGCCGCGGATAGTCGACCAGGAACAAAGCCACTCGATCATCAGCCTTCACATTACCCAGGCTGATATATTGCCGGTTTCCCTGAAAATCGGCAAATCCCAGCATTTTGTCATCAAGGACTTTCAGAAAGCCGGGCGGACCGCCGCGATGCTGCACATAGGGCCAGCCATTTTCCGAAACGCTGGCCATGTAAAAACTGTCCCGCGCGGCGATGAAGGCCGCCGCCCGTTCGTCAAAATGGTCAAAGCGGCGGTCACCGGCAAAATCATCCCATTGTTCGCGAGCGCCATTTTCGGACTGGGCGTCGCGGACGCTGTCGGTGGTCAGCATATCGAGAAATTTATACGGCATAGCTCTGGTGTCTCCGACTTCCCATTCGAACGAGTGGGCGAGAAGGTTACCGTATCGAACGCATTATGGGAAATTGATTGCTTTATTTATAGCTCACGATTTCAAACTCTATCCCGTTCCAGTCAAAAAAATAGAACCGTCGGCCCGGATCATAATCATCATGGCCAAAAGGTTTCAGTCTCGCCGCGACGACTTTTGCCTCGACGGCATCCAGATCATCAACGGTCATCGCAACATGGTTCATCGGCTCGCCCTTGCGAAATTCGGGGCCAGCACCAGCATTGGCGGCCTTCACATCCTTGTTGGTGTAGAGCGCGAGATATTGATCATCCGTCCCGATGTGGATCGTGTGGCCACCCAACATTGATGGCCCCTCCCACCGGATATGCCATCCAAAAAGGTCGTGCATCAGGTCGGCGGACCGCCGTGGGTTGCTCACGGTCATGTTTACATGTTCCAGCTTTGCATTTGTCATTTTTCATGTCCTTTTCTTCTTTGCTGTTTGAAATTCGCCACGGCGGGAAGCGGCGATTGTCTCCGCCATGAAAGAGGCACAGCGCATTGCCGGCGGGATCATGCAGACGCGCCTCGCGCCAGCCCCAGTTTTGATCTGTTGGCGGCGCGTTGAAGATGATGCCTTTAGCCTCCAGTGCCGCAACGTCAGCATCGAGCGTGTCGGTTTCGAAATAGATCATTCCGGTTGGTTCGAAGATTTGGTCCACCTTCTGAATGGAGAAAGTTTCGCCGCTATCCGTTTCAAAGCGCGCATAGCGGGGCGGGGCATCGACGATCTGGACCAGGCCCAGCATCTGGTAGAATTTGACGGAGGCGCCGTAATCAAGACATCCGACGGTAACCTGGTTCAATCTCACAATCACTATCCTCCTCACAAACAGGCATTTTTTGTGCTCACTTGCGATTCGTACAACCTCAAGCTAAGTTGAGGTCAAGAGATTTATTTGCGCTGGCAGTTTGTGCTCCTGCGGAGGCAGGAGCCTATCTCCAACGCGCGAAGTTATAGAAGAGGCGGGAGATGGATTCCTGCCTACGCAGGAATATGGAGACAAAAATGCCCGAAACCAAATCGCTGACCATTGGTGATCTGGCTAAGCGCACTGGCTTGTCGGTCTCCGCTATTCGTTTCTATGAGGAGAAGGGGCTGGTCGAACCTTTCCGTTCCAGCGGCGGGCAGCGACGCTTTTTGCGCTCCGACATTCGGCGCTTGTCCTTCGTGTTGATCGCGCAGCAATTGGGATTGAGTATCGGCGAGATTGAGGGGCAGCTGTCAGGTCTCCCCCATGGCCGAACGCCGACGCAGGCTGACTGGACCCGGATCAGCAAGGCGATGCGCACAGTAATCGACACGCGGATTGCACAGTTGGAACGAACGCGAGACCGGCTGGATGGGTGTATCGGCTGCGGTTGTTTGAGCTTGAAGAAATGTCAGCTCTATAATCCGGAGGATCGCGCCGGACTAAGAGGGCCTGGGCCGCGGCTGGTGATGGAGAGTTGAATTCGTTCTGCTTGGCAAAGGAAGCTGGCAGACAATAAAAAGCCCCGCCGAATTTCTCCGGCGGGGCTGAATTTCAACTAAATCGCGAATTTACGCGTAGCTAACTTTCACGTTTGCTTTGCGCTGACGACGCATGGCACCGCCAATGGCACCAAAGCCTATGATCATGAATGCCCATGTCGCTGGCTCAGGCACCGAACCGACAGCGAGCTGAACAGAGTCGCCTGCAGATGCGTCTGTATCAATGAAGTCGAGTGTCAAAACGCCGTTGGCAAGCGTAATGTCGCCTGCGTCGAAGTCGTTGACCGAGCTACCGATGAACGAAAACGAGTTAAACTGGTTGGTCAAATTGGTAAATTCCAGAACCGTTCCGCCCAGGTTAAAACCTCTAAGCGCGGTAAGCTCCAGCGTGCCTGTGCCAAAATCAACACCAATGAAATTGGTTCCGTTACCGACTAGAAATTCGTCGCCAGCGCCCACCGTGTTGCTTCCCTGATCACAGAAAAACGTTCCGGATCCGGTTTGTGCACAGGTAACCGTGTCCATGATATTAGCGGCTTGCGCAGCCTGCGGAAGTGCCGCCGATGCAGCGATTGCTGCTGACGCAAGAAGAAGTTTTTTCATAATTTTGATTGCCCCGTTAGTTTCAGTCCAACTGCGAAAGTAAGACTGTTATTCAAAGAGATCATGCGATCCTAACGTCTCCTTAACTATTTCGGACTCGCGCCGCAATGCGCTTAACCAAGATTTTACGTTTCATTTTGGGACACTGTGTGGGTGATGCTGAAATCTGTCAGAAAATTCGCCTCGACTACATCCTCTTGGAACAAGCCCGTCAGGCTGACGAGCCCGCTGATCGTGCTTGGATTAAGGGAGTCTGGGCCCCAGCTAATATACGGTTATGCGAATCTATTCTGTTAGTGCGCTGCGCAGGTTTGTCGGTTATATAGGGTTAAATACTATCACGGGGCATGGTTATGGAAATCAACATTGGTAATATGAAGAAGCGCTCGATATTGAAGTTGATATTTTTTTCGGCACTGACAATATATTTACCTCTATTTCTTATCGTCGGCGGACTGGGTGCTTCGGGCTATGATACTGTGACGCTGAACGGCGGAAATGTTTATGGAGTTACTGCGGTTATCGTTTCGCTGATTCTATGTGTGATTTTCAGTTTTGTAGGTGCGGCATTTTTGACGCTGGGGGCATGGATTTTGGGCAAGATTCGCCCTAATAGCGTATCGATCGTCGCCAAACAGAAATTAGAGGATGTTAGAGAGGTTTTCGAGTAAACCTATTCCGCCGCCAATAATTCTTCCGCTGCGTCCAGATCCACCGATACCAGCTGCGAAATTCCGCGTTCGATCATCGTCACACCGAACAACCGGTGCATGCGGCTCATCGTCACCGCATTATGGGTCACGATTAAATAACGCGTATCGGTCTCGGCGACCATCTTGTCGAGCAGGTCACAAAACCGTTCAATATTCGCATCATCCAACGGCGCATCTACCTCATCGAGCACGCAGATGGGAGCAGGGTTGGTCAGGAACAGGCCAAAGATCAGCGCGACCGCTGTCAATGCTTGCTCGCCGCCGGATAGCAAGGTTAGCGATGTCAGCTTCTTGCCCGGTGGCTGCGCCATAATTTCAAGGCCGGCTTCGAGCGGATCATCGCTATCGACCAGCTCCAGATGCGCCTTGCCGCCATCAAATAATGTCGTGAAAAGCCGCTGGAAATGCTGATCGACTTCTTCAAACGCCGCGAGCAGTCGCTGCCGTCCTTCCCGATTGAGACTGCCGATGGAACCGCGCAACTGGTTGATCGCTTCGTTCAGCTCATTACTTTCCTTCGTGGATTTTTCCCACTCGGTTTCCAGTTCCTCCAGCTCGTCCGCGGCCACCAGATTGACCGGGCCAATGCGTTCGCGGCTCAGTGTCAGGCGTTCCAGTTCCGCTGATTCCAGTCCGGCTTCACCCACCGTTGCTTCGTCAAATTCGCATTTTTCAGACAATAATTGCGGCGGACATTCAAATTTCTCACCCGAAATCCGCCCCATTTCCACCCGGCGTAAATCCTGATTTTCGGCGCGCGCCTTGGCCCCGGCCCGGTCTTCTCGCGCTTGGCTCAATGCCTCACTGGCCGCGTTTAACCGATCTTCATGGTCGCGCTGGGCCAGTTCGGCGGCTTGCTGAGTGGCGCTTTTTTCAGCGACCACCGCGTTGAGGGCATCTTGCTGTTCCTGAAGCTTGACCACTTCCACTTCGATCACGCGCGGACGATCGGCGAGCTTTTCAACTTCCGCTTCAATCGCTGTTCCGCGCTTGCTCATCTCGGCCATCCGCGTCGCGGCTTCGCTGGAGCGATCCTGCCAGGATTTAATCTGTGCGCCAGCGACCGCTTTCTGTTCTTTTACCTGCGCCAGTTTCTGATCGAGCCCGGACAAGGCGGCCTGGGAAGACATGACCTGTTGCCGCGCCGCATCGCGCTGGTCTTGCAAGGCTGCACGCGCGCTTTCCTGCGCTGCGCCATCGGGTTGACCGGAGCGTTCCTTTTGCGCTGTTTCCAGCTCTGCCTGTGCGGTCGCCGCCTCCTCTTTCAAGGCTGTTTCCCGCTCGATCAGGCTGGCAGTCCGTTTTTGCAGCCAGCCCAAGGCTTCCTCGGCTTGATCTGCTTCGCGCAGCGCCTGCCGCAGCAAATCCTCTGCTTCCCGGCGAGCCGTGCGGGCCTCGCCAAGCTGTTGTTCCGCCGTTGCGATAGCATCCTGCTCGCTGTGCAGGGTTGTTTCTGCTGCCGTAACTTTCGCTTCGGCCGGACCAAGCAACGCGGTTAATTCTGTGAGGCGATTGGCGCGCACCAGCCGTTCGGCGCTGGCATTGCCGTCATCGCGCGCCACAAACCCATCCCAGCGGCGCAAGGCTCCCGATTTGGTAACCAGTCTCTGGCCGACGGCCAATGACTGGTTTGTATCGCTATCGGCGACAAAAATCTGTGACAGCCGGCTATGAAGTTCTTTTGGCGCTTCAACATGGTCAAGCAAGGTTTCGGTTTGAGCCGGTGCTTTGCCAGGTGCAGCGGCGCTGCCACCGCCCCAGAAGCGATCGCCATCTTCGCCAATGGCAGCCAGTAAATCATCGCCCAGGGCCGCGGCCAAAGCGCGCTCATAGCCGGGCTCGGCTTTCACCTGATCAATCGCTTTGTGATCGCTCTCGCCTTTGGAGAGTTCCCGTTCCAATGCACCATGTTCAGAATTGAGGCCTGCCAGTTCGGCTTTTAACGAGGCAAGGGCCGATTCCGCTGCATCGCGCGCCTCGCTGGCGGCCAGCCGCTCAGCCTCCAGCGCAGCGATTTGCGATCCGCTACCATCAGCCTGTCTCTGGGCGTTTTCCCGTGCAACCACGGCGTCGGCAAGAGCGGTTTTGAGCTCCGCCTCATCGCCCATCTCGGCGCGCTCCTGCGCCAACCGTTCCAATTCCATAGCCAAGCGGCCATGGCGGGTCTGCGCCGCCTCCAGTGCAGCGTCGGCGACCTTGATCTCCGCTTGAATGCGGGCTTCTTCTGCAACCGCTTTGGCGAGTTCCACTTCGCTATCGCTCGCAGCGCGTTCGGCTTTCTCGGCTTGCTTTTCGAGCTCGGGGCGTTCTGCCTCAAGTGTAACCAGTTCGGCGGACAGGCGTTTGTCATCCTGCTCCAACCGCGACAATGCCTCCATCGCATCGCGGGTCAATTGATCCTCGCGCGCATTGTCATCATGGATGCGCTGCGCCTGTGCTTGGAGATCCAACAGCCGTGATTTCAGGTTGTCGCGTTCATTGGTCAGGGACAGCAGTTTGTGGCTGGATTCGCTGGCCTCTTCACGCGCTTTCGTGAGCTCTGCGCGCAAGATACCCAGTGTTCTGGCGCTTTCATTTTGCGCTTTCACTGCCGACTGCTGGGCGTTTTGTGCGGCGTTGACTTTGGCTTCTGCCGCTTCTGCTTCGGCCTTCGCGGCATCTGCGGCCGCAGCCGCCTCTTTCCAGCGCGCAAAGATCAGCCGCGCTTCAACAGTGGTAATCTGACCGCTGAGTTTCTTGTAGCGTTCTGCCTGTTTGGCTTGTCGGCGTAAGGCGGAGGCGCGCTGCTCCATATCGCCCAATATGTCGTCCAGCCGTGCGAGATTTTTCTCCGCTGCGCGCAATTTTTGTTCGGCATCTTTCCGGCGCACATGCAGACCGGAAATGCCGGCTGCTTCTTCCAGCATTTCCCGGCGGTCTGTTGGCTTGGAAGAGATCACATTGCTTATTTTGCCCTGACTGACCAGCGCCGGGCTATGCGCACCGGTCGCCGCGTCCGCGAAGATTAGCGCGACATCCTTGGCCCGGACATCGGTGCCGTTGGCGCGATAAGCGCTGCCCGCGCCGCGCTCAATCCGCCGGACAATTTCCAGCTCGCTATCATTGTCGCCAACATGCAGGGAGGAAACATCTTTGGTCTCCCGCTCGGCATGCAGCGCGACCTCGGCAAATTGCCGCTGCGGGCGCTGGTCGGTCCCGGCGAAGATCACATCTTCCATGCCGCCGCCGCGCATGGATTTGGGAGAGCTTTCGCCCATGACCCAGCGAATGGCCTCTAACAGGTTGGACTTGCCGCAGCCATTGGGGCCGACCACACCGGTCAGCCCTTTTTCAATGCGCAGCTCGGTGGGATCGACAAAGCTCTTGAAGCCCGAAAGTTTGAGCTTTTTTATTTGCACGCAGGTTGCCCCGCTTGAACTCTATCCATCCGTGGCATTACTCGCTCCCCCAGGCGATAACGGACGCCTATCGCGCGCCCGCCTCTTTCAACTTGGTTTCCACCAGTGCCCAACTTGTACCCTCAATTTTCTGGCCGTTTAGCAGGAAGGTTGGTGTCCCCTGGACATCAAAATCGTCCACCGCTGCCTGCGTATCAGCCATGAGTTTTTCAGCGGTTGCTTCTTCGCTCAGGCACGCTTTAGCCTGATCCTCCGATACACCGAGCTGCTGAAAAAAGCTTATCAGATCAAGCTGTTCGGCCAGTTTGACAAACCGTTCATTCGGCGCTGATTGCAAGATGCTGTTATACGTCGGTTCTCCCATTCCTTGGGCTTTTTCAAACATCGGGCCTTGATTGCTCAAGGCTTGTTTGGTCAGCGCGAAATAAGGTCCCTCGCCGCTACAACGCGACAATATGGCTGCCGTCAGGTCCAGTGGATCGCGGACAAAATTCCGGATTTCAAAGCTTACCCGGCCGGATTCAACATAATCGTCGCGGATACTGGTAAATGCTTCCTCTCCGAAAGTGGCGCAAACCCCGCAGGTAATCGACATATATTCAACCAGTTTAATCGGCGCATCGGGATTGCCCATCACATATCCACCCGCCTCGGTTTGCGAAACCGTGGTGGACCATTGCTGACCTTCCGGTGCCGCCACCGTCTCCAACGCGTCACCTGAGGTCGCGCCGCCTTCGGTTGTCTCAGCACTTTCGCCACATGCGGTCAGTGCAAGTGCCAGAGCGATCGGTGCAAAATAGAGTGATTTAGACATGATATATTTCCTGTTATTCCAATAATTTATGATGTTTATTCGGCTAAGGCCACAAGAGTTGGGCGTAAACGCGCCCAGCTGTGAACCTTGTCGACGGGTTTGTCGTTTAACGTAAAGCTTGGCGTGCTGGACAGTTTCAATGTTTGCGTCGCATATTTGGTCATACCCAAAATCGCGTCCTGCGCTGATTTGTCCGAGAGGCAGGCATCAACCTGTCCGTTCGAATAGCCGCGTTTCTTCATGAGACCATAAAAATCTGCCGCCTTGGCAATCTTCTTCAGCCGCTCAGGGACTGTGCCTTCGCTCAATGATTTCATAACCTTAGGGGATGAGGACTGAAATGTTTTCACCCAGCTTTCCTGGGCAATCAGCAATGCGCGGTGATTGCCGAAAAACTTGGTGCGTCCGCCGCAGCGCGCCAGCATGGCTGCGGTGAGGTCAATCGGGTTGAGGACCAGATTGCGCACTTCAAAGCTGACATGGCCCTTATTCACAAAGCCGGATTTAAGCGGGTCGTGCGATTCTGCTTCAAAATTCGCGCAGTGATTGCAGGTATAGCTCATATATTCGGTGAGCCGATGCTTGGCCAAGGGATTGCCCATGATATGGCCGCCCTGATCAGACATTGTGATGCGCTGCGTCCAATCGGTTTGTTCTGTCTGTGATTGGGCGACCGCCGGTGCCGCAACCATAGTCGCTGCCCCCAGTGCCGCTGAAGCAAGATACGCGCTTCCAAACTTCATGTGCTGTCCTTTTCCTTGTTCGGCTTTCGCCTGTCGCTTCCGCCGATTTTCCCCAAGATGGCAATCGGCTTCGGTTTCTCTATTTGCGGAGCCCCTTCCGACTTGGCAATAGCTGTTGCCAGGGATTCCAGCACCCTGTTCAATTCCGGGTCACCAATATCGCGCAGACTGTCGCCCAATTCTATCGGCGCGGGTTTTAGTGACGGCGGCGGTGTGACCCGTTTTTCCCTTGGTTTTTCAGGGTCTTTAGCCGAATTTACTGGTCCTTGCCTGAATCGCACCTGACTAATTGCGCCATAGCCGAAAAAGCGATTCACTCGCTCGATAATCTCCGGTGTAATATGTTGCATCAAGGTTGAATGCGCCCCGGAAACCAGCAGGTGAAGCGTTCCGCCCTCTTTTTCACCGCGGGGAAAGCGGATTGATTCGGGCAAAGACACGCCCGCATAGCGTTCTCCTACGATTTCCGGCCAGCGGCTGACTACCGAGCTTTGAATGAAACCATAGCGGCGAAAAGCGGCGCGGCCGATCTCTGGCATCAGGTCGGAAATACTGCGCGCATCGCCGCCGCGCGGCCTTTGGTATTTGCTGAATTTTTTGGCCGTCGATGGACGCTTGGCGCTTTTGCGCTTGGGCTTTTCACCATCCGGACTATTTTCCTTCGCCATAGCGCCGCATCATGGCATAGGCACCCCATGGGCGTCGACAGAATAACCGGTGAAGCGCAGGATATCACCGCCAAAATCAGTGCACATTATGTGGATAACGCCCGTAATCTGCCTTGGCGGGTCCCGCCCAAGCTTTCGGTGAGCGGTATGTTGCCCGACCCTTATCATGTCTGGATGTCCGAAGTGATGTTGCAGCAGACGACCGTGGCTGCGGTGATCGCCTATTTCCAAAAATTCACCCAGCGCTGGCCGACGGTTGCGGATTTGGCCGCTGCTGATGAAGCCGATGTGCTCGCCGCATGGGCGGGGCTCGGCTATTATGCGCGGGCGCGGAACCTGCACAAATGCGCGCGCCATGTGACCGAGCAACTGGACGGGATGTTTCCCTCGCAGGAAGCAGAATTGCTAAAGCTGCCGGGGGTTGGCGCCTATACAGCTGCGGCCATAGCGGCGATTGCCTTTGGGCAGCGCGCGGTCGTTGTCGATGCCAATATTGAACGGCTGGTCGCGCGGCTTTTTGCCATTGATAGACCGCTGCCAAAGGGCAAGGCGGATATTCGCATGGGAATGGATGCTTTGACGCCCAAAGACGGCGCTGGGGATTTTGCGCAAGCCTGTATGGATATCGGTGCCAGCATATGCAGCGCCAAAGCGCCCAAATGTGGTATCTGTCCGCTGCAAGAGCATTGTGCGGCCTATGCTGCGGGGGATCAGGAGCGCTATCCGGTCAAGCCGCCGAAAAAAGCAAAGCCGGTGCGTAAGGGGCGGTTTTTCTGGATCGAACAGGATGAGAAATTACTGCTCGTCACGCGCCCGCCAAAGGGCATGCTGGGTTCGATGCGCGCCCTGCCGGACGACAATTGGGCGGCGGGAACCGATGGTCATGGCAAGCCGCCGCTAGACGGCGATTGGCAGCTTCATGAAAATGTCGTTCAGCACAGCTTCACCCATTTTTCGCTTGAGGTTGATTTGGCGGTTTATCAAAGCGAGAAAATCGTTATTAACACGGGTGATAATAAATCGACTGAGGTTGGCCTTAAACCGGATGACATGCTTTGGTGGCCATTGGACGGGATAGAGGATGCGGGCCTGCCGACCCTTTTTGCGAAAGCGGTCCGCTGGGCTGTAAAACAAAAACTGAAGGAATGACGATGACGACAGATAACATGGCAGACGAGATTGCATTATCGGCTTTCAACCGCCGCTCGGTTCTGGGTGCAATTGGTGCTGGTGCCTTTTTGGCGGGTGCGCCAACTGCGGCTTTTGCGCGGTCATTGGCTCGGCCGACCACGCCGTTTCCTGGTCTGACGAAGATCATCAATGACTATGTCGCCGAGAAAAAAGTCGCAGGCATGCTTGCGGCGATTGGTATGGGGCAGGACGATCCCATGATTATTGCGGCTGGAACCCATAAACTGGGCGGCGACAAAGCGGTGGATAGAAATACGCTGTGGCGTCTTTATTCACAGACCAAGCCGGTAACCGGCATGGCGATCATGATGCTGATCGAGGATGGCGCGCTCAAACTGGACCAGCCACTGGCCGATATTTTGCCTGAATTTGCAGATATGCGGGTCTTGCAAGATCCCGAAGGATCGCTCGATGAGACCGTCCGGGCACGGACCCCAATCACCATCCGCCATTTGCTGACCCATACCGCCGGCCTTGGATATTCGATCATCAGCAAAGGACCGATCCAAACCGCTTATTTCGCCAAGGGTATCACCCCCGGCGTCGTCAGCCGCATGCCGCTTCCGGGAACGCAACCCGGCCCGCCAACCCCGGATGCGGCGACCTTCTCCAAAAATCTCGCTTCCCTGCCGCTGGTTTACGAACCCGGGACGAAGTGGAGCTATTCGGTCAGTCTCGATCTGCTCGGCTATGTTGTCGAAGTTGCCTCCGGCATGCCGCTGGAGGATTTTCTGCAGAAACGCATGTTCGATCCGCTGGGCATGAAAGACACGTTTTTCCGTCTGCCCGCTGATCGCGTGAAGGATTTCACGGACAATTATTCGCCGTTCGGTGGAACTTTGCTGCCGATTGATCCGGCAGAAACCAGCATCTATCTTGATGAACCTGCTTTTGCCTTTGGCGGCGCAGGTCTGGTTGGTTCCGCCGCAGATTATGACAAGTTTCTGACCATGTTGCTCGGTTTCGGAACCTATAGAGGAACCGCTATCATGCAGCCGGAAACGGCGAAACTCGGGATGTCCAACCTTCTGCCGGAAGGCTCTGATATGAAGGGCACATGGGTTGCCAATCACGGCTTTGGTGCCGGTGGCCGTGCCGGTTTGGGCACTACAGAAAGCCCCGCCGGAACATTTGGCTGGGGCGGTGCGGCAGGAACATCGGCCTTTGTCGATACCGGCAACGGGTTCCGTGCGGGTGGTTATACGCAATATATCCCGTCCAACGCTTATCCGTTCCAATCGAATTTCCCGAAATATGTCTATGCGGATCTGATGAAACAGGCGTCAGCGGGTGAAGGTAAAACGAGCCCATAAGAGCCGTAAAAAACACCGTTAGCCTTGAGCCTGTCGAAGGATGTTTCAAGAGCATAGGAGCTCTTCGCCAGGATTTAGACAAAGGGTAGTAAAACCAAAACCGGGGAAAAAATAATATGTCCGTCAGCCCGATCATGACCACCGATCTTAGCGCGATCATCCCGACTTTTGCGGGCGGCACCATCGACCGCGCGGATCAGGTTCGCGTCAATCCCGAGCGGCTCAAAGAAGCGATGATGCGGCCCAATGCACGGTTGTTAAAGCTCGACGGACTGAGCCCGGTTTTTGATGCGGCAGGCGATCTGGCCTGGGCGCCGCTTTACGAAGCCTCTCCGGACAACGACCTGCTGCTGCTCGGCATCGACGGCGATACGCCTTGCTTTGCAGAATTAAACGGTGCGGGGGCCGCCATGCCCGCTGCCGATCCGCGCCTTTGGCAATCGCTTGGCGTTTTGCCGCCGGAACAAGCCGCAATCTATGCCACCGCGCGCAGTCTTGTCGACTGGCACGCGCGCCACCGGTTTTGCGCCAATTGCGGCCAGCCCACTGAATCCCGCAAAGGCGGCTGGGCGCGGCAATGTAACAAGGAAGAAGGCGGCTGCGGTGCAGAGCATTTCCCGCGCACCGATCCGGTCGCGATCATGCTCGCCGAATGTGAAGGCAAAATCCTCCTCGGCCGCCAACCCCGCTTCCCGCCCAAACGCTTTTCCGCGCTCGCCGGATTTATCGAGCCGGGCGAAAGCATCGAAGGCGGCGTCGCCCGAGAGCTGTGGGAAGAGGCGGGTATCAAGGTCCGCAACGTTCGCTACATCGCCAGCCAGCCTTGGCCCTTTCCATCCTCCCTGATGATGGCTTGCACCAGCGTCACCGATGATCCAACATTGACACTCGACGAGGAAGAAATTGAGGAAGCCGCCTGGTTCTCACTCGGCGAGGTGAAAGCGGCGATGAACGGCGATCCTGAAGCGCCTTTCATTGCCCCGCCACCTTTTGCAATTGCCTATAATCTGCTCAAAAACTGGGTGGAGGAGCAAGAGGGGTGACAGCTCTATGGCCATATTAAAGCATGGCCATATTAAAGCTCGGTCCTATTGGAACTATGGCCTTTATAGTATCAAACAGCAAGAAGCCGGGGCTGGCCCGGCTTCTCTATCGTCTGTCGTAATGGGAAATTAGCTTTCGAGCTGATTTTTCAAGGCGCTCATTTGATCGTGGCCTTGTTTGACCGAGGTCCAGACATTTTGCACCACTGTTCGGCTGGCAGGGTCCAGATCATCATCTTGCAAGGCTTCTTCATATTTGGCCTTGATATGATCTTCTCCACGCTCCACTTCCTGCACAATCGCCTTGTCATCTTGGCCAACAACGGCTTCTTTCAAGCCCATGAACATTCTGTGCGCACCCGCAAGAACTGTGCCGTCGTCTTCAGGCTCTTCGCCAAGCCGACGAACTTCTGACCGGAGTTCCAATACAGCGTTATTACGTTCTTGCGCGCGTTCTTTGAACATCATTTCATAACGCTTGTCGGTTGTATCTTGAGCGGCTTCTTCATAGCCTTTCGCGCTGTCGATTGTCGTGGCGATCAAACCATTTAGGGTTGAAGCTTTATCGTTAAACATATTGGGGGCCTTTCGTTTGTGGTTAAACACAGCATGTTGCTCTCGGTATGCCTTCTCGCGTTCAAGTCTTTCGAAACAAATGCGAAATTAATCCGATCGCGAACAGGACTAGAAATATGTAGAATATTATTTTCGCAACTCCTGCGGATGCTCCGGCGATACCGCCAAAGCCCAAAGCTGCCGCCACCAGGGCGATTACCAAAAATATAATTGCATATCTAAGCACAAATATAGTCCATTGCTGATGCAGATATTTTACCAACACACCAGGCTATGAAAGGTTGCATCATGCATTCTTAAATCGCAGATACATTCATCATGATTACGGCCCCTAGGCCAGATCGGAAAGCGCATTTTTTCGGGTTGCAGCAAGCTTGCCAGTCTTTACTATAGCGAGCAAACCACATTCCATATTATAGGGCTATATTTACAGGGCCATATCTACAGGGGCAGCATGGAAAAAGAATTTATAGCAATATTTCTCGCCGTGCGATCCTTATACGCCGCCTATGACAAACAATGCGTTGTGACGCATGATGACAAGACGCGATATCATCTCGGCTCCCATGAAGTTCGAGAGCGCGATGGATACCGCACCGACTTTGGCGGAGTTGAAATTAAGAAAAATTACGTCTCGGTTCATCTAATGCCGGTCTATATTTATCCGGACATGCTCCAAACGATAAGTGGCGAGCTCAAGAAACGGATGCAAGGAAAGTCCTGCTTTAATCTTACGACACAAGATACCCAGCTTATTTCTGAACTGGGTGACCTAATTGCTATTGGCATTGCACGCTATAAAGAAGACGGACGGCTCTAAACCGGCAACGGAACGCCGGTTTGATGTCATATCCCTCACCTTTCTGATTGGGTTCTTATGCGCTGGTAAGCCAATGCACGCTTTGGGTATTCCCCCCGTCCAACCCCAACGACACCTAACAAGCCGCTTTCCTACAATGTGCCATATAGGTTATATGTGGTGTCATCTATTACCATGAAGGAAAGCGTCATGACCTCATCCCCTCACATCCCCAGCGAACAGGATCTGCCCGAACCCACGTTGCGGCCGCAGCATAATGGCTGGAGCAAGCCCAAGATGCGCAGCTTTCTCGAAGCGCTGGCAGCGTCTGGTTCGGTGACCACCGCAGCCAAGTCGGTCTATATGACCCGCGACAGCGCGTATAAGCTGCGCGCGCGGCTCGCGGGGACGCCGTTTGATCTCGCCTGGGAGGCGGCGCTGGAAAATGCGTTGCGGCAAATTACCCATGAAGCGGTGGACCGCGCCATTAACGGTGTCGCCCAGCCGATATTCTGGAAAGGCGAGCAGATTGGCGAGAAGCGGGTGTTTAACGAGAACCTGACCAAGTTCCTGATCGCCAATCCCTCACGCATTGGGCGCAATCCGATGGCGCGGGAATTTGCGCTGACCAAATGGGACAGCATTCTCGACCGGGTGGAACATGGTCCGCTGGACTGGAACGAAAAGGAACGCGAGGAGGACCCGGAAGGTGCTAAGATAGCGCGCGACTATATCAAACAGCATAGCGAATATGCCGCCGGCTGGATGTGGGAGCTTTCTGAGGACAAACCCCGCAAAACCGGCTGATTGCGGGCTGATCCCTGTCCGATGGCATGCGCATCGCTTTTACCGCCTCTCGCGTATAAAGCGTATAATCCCGGCGCCATCCTGTCGGATCGATCGGCCCGATAACGTGATTGGGGCGGTAATATCACCCCGCCAGATCGCTGCTTCACCCGTTTTCATCACCCAGCATCACCGCACCGCCCGCAAATTGCACGGCGGACCGGCGGTCCTGCGCGAGTAACAGGGGGGCGTGACCTTGGGCTAGCACCCAAACGAAAGCAGGCCGGATCGCTCCGGCCTGCTCCCCTGTTATCCTGGGCAATGCAATCACATGCCCAGAATCATCTGTTCCCCAGGTACATGGCGAAGCCACCATTCCTGATTGGAAATCTGCTGCCCATCGCGGTCGATGATGGTGAGCTGCGGTGCGGCATCGGCCTGTCCATTGATCGAGATGAAATCGCCATCAAAGCTGGTGAATGTCGTCTCCATCGGGTCACCATAAGTCGGTGCCTGTTCCAGCAATATCCCGACTGCAACACGCTCGCCCATGCGCATGCTGTCATAATAGTCGGAATAATAGTGGACGCCGGCCATGTTGCGGCCAATCGAGATATTGGCGGCCAGCTTGTCCAGCTCACCCTGAATGGTCAGCGTGCCGCTGAACTTGCTATCGGCTATCAAGCGATTGCCATTGGCATTGGGGACATAGACAATCGGTGTGCCATCCGGCTCGGTCAGCGGTCTTTCGACGCCGCTGTCATTGCCTTCGAACATCTCGAAAAACGCCTTGACCATGGTGACACAGCCGCCGGCTACCGTCGCATGCCCCGCGCCATAAGCCGGGTGCATCGGAGAGCCTTCGGGGAAGGCCATGGGCAGCAACAGATTGCAATCATCGAAATTGCTGAACGGGGTTGAGCCACCGGCACAGTCGGTCAAGCGCATGTCGTTCATCGCCGTCTCATTCTGCGCTTCATTATGCGCGATGAGCGCGGTTTTAAGCGCATCGGGCATTTCACCATGCATGCGCTCAAAGGCCGCCTGGGCGGAACCCAGCTTGTCGGCATCGCCGCATTCGACCAGCGCCATGCGGCCGCCCATCAGTTCGGGACGGGCCCGGCGGTGATAGTTGAACTTCTCGCGCCGGACGGCCTTGAGGCAGCGGGTTGCCACCTCGGTGACCAGGGACAGGACGTGCGGTCCGCCAAAGGTCGCAAAGGCGGTGCGTCGCGGTGATCCGGCGGTGCTGTCGCGGAAGCCGGGTTCCGGGAAGCCTTTCGAAGCGGGCACACCCATGGCGTCGATGATCAGCACGGCGTTGAGATAGGCCTCATACAGCGCATCGAAATGCACATAGGTTGCCAGATCGCGCGGCGTGGTGATGAACCGGCGTTTTTCCTCGAACAGGTTAGCGCCCCGGAAATCCGCACCGTTCTGAACATCGCGCCAGCTTGGCCAGTCGGTCATGTGATCGAGGCAGGATTTATGAACCGTGGTGCGCTGGTCGATCGACAGGCTGCCATAACGGATGAAACCATCCTGCAAGTCATAGCCGGCGTCTTTGCCGGGGAAGCTGGCCGCGCCGCCGCCAGGACCGGCCAGACCGGTATTGCCGATCAGCATGAACTGCGACAGATAAGGGCCAGCCAACGCACCTTTGGTCGAACCGCGAAACACGGTTTCGGTGGTCAGCGGCGCGGCAAATGCATTGCCGTCATCCTGTGTTCGCGCAAAGCGGCGATTGCGCTCAAAACTATTGAGCCCGCTGGCATCGACATAAGGCGGTGTGGACGAGGTAATACCGGTGCCGCTGAAAAATGGCATGCTGTTCAGCGCATCGACCACTTGGGTGGATGTCAGCTGCGCGTCGCTATCGCCGTCGCAAAGCTGCTTGGCGCTATCGCCTGCACAGATGCTGGTGAACGGGACATCGCGGAGGATCGCCAGGCCATAGACCTCGGCCATTTCCGCGGCTTTTTCTGAAGATCCAACGCGCGGGGCAGGGGCCATACCGACGCTGTCCGCATCGGGTCCCTGCAATTCATAGACATGACCGGCACGCGGGCTTTCCCAACCGCGCCATTGCGGGATCTGGGCATTGACCGTGCATTGAAAGGTTGGTTCGGTGGTTTGAGCGGCGCGATCTGTGGCATCCAGAACGTGGTTTTCAAACAGGTTTGTGTCGTTGCTGTTTATTGCTTCGACAAATGTGCGATAATCGTCGCCAAAAGAGAGTATACCAAATTCGTCATGATGCAGTCCCTTGGTAAAGTTGGTGGGGAATTTGGCGTCTGCATAATCCAGCTCTTCGGCATTGTTACGCGACGCCGCATGGGGCCGGGTGCGGGAAATTTCTGCCGCCTTGTCGCGTAGCTCTCTCGCTTTGCGGGCTCTTTCGGTGCCATTGGGGCAAGGTACACTATGGGGTAGTTTCATTTTTACATCTCCTTGAAAATAAGAAAATGCGACCTGAAGCTGCGTCCAGTTTCTCTGGAGGAGGATCGCTGCTTCTGGGACAGGAGATACAGCTAAGTCATTGCCGCCAATT
Source organism: Parasphingorhabdus cellanae (assembly GCF_017498565.1). NCBI lineage: Bacteria > Pseudomonadati > Pseudomonadota > Alphaproteobacteria > Sphingomonadales > Sphingorhabdaceae > Parasphingorhabdus > Parasphingorhabdus cellanae. The sequence continues at coordinate 1,150,238 of NZ_CP071794.1, read as the reverse complement.
GGAAAAAATGGACATGCAAGTGTCTGCAAAATAGGCGTTTTTATCCTATTTGAAGGTTAAGTTGATGAGAATATTATGAATATTTTACCAGCACTGTTGCGAGCAATAAAATGCTATCGCCTTGATATTGCAATGAGAATTTATTTACAAGTAAGTGCAATTCGACTGAGAAATATCAGACGAGCCCGAGTTTTGACAGCTCGCCCAGCATTTCAGCAGGCATTTCTTCTGCCCCTTCAGCGCCTTCCCCCAAATCAGGCGGTGCATCTTTTTCTTCGAGATAGCGCCAGCCCTGGTGCGCGCGGCGCGGGATGGTTTGGACAGCGATTAATCTTGGCTCCAGCCGGATCCACTGGCGGCCTTCACCATTGTCCATGAAGCCGATAATCGGACTGCGGCCGACAATTTTTTTCTGGTGAATCCAATAGAGGGAGCCGCCGACCATTTCGGCATGACGTTTGGGCAGGTAGCGCGTGGTAAGCCGGGCTTCGCCCATCTCTCTATGCGATTCCAGCCATGCTCGTAAGGTGGCGGGACTTTCGCTGCGAAACGCGATTTTCGTCATGTTGAGCGGCATAGAACTTATGTGTGGGGCGCGGCCGGATTAGTCAAGCGGCCTTGGCGTATGATCTGTTTGTTGTGGGTCGCAGGAAACAATTGGCCGCATATATTATTTTATAGTTGCAAATGATTATCAATATCATATTATCACGTTTCGAGTCAGAAAGAGGAGACGTTGATATGGGTATATGGTCGGGCAACCTTAAAAAGCTGATGACGCCGTTACCCGATTTAATGTCCCTTCCAAGCGCAGAGGCGCGGATTATCATGGCTTTGCGTGTCGCGGTCATGAGCCAGAAATGCTATCAGGATGCCCGGCCCTATTTACGCGACAGGTTGGGTAGCCATTTGGCCATGAGCCGCTTTTTGATCCTGGTTGAAGCCGTTGGCTTCGCGTGGCCGGAAAGCTTGACAATTAGCCGCCCCTGTTGTCCGCACACGTTGCCCGATGAGATTTTGCTGCTGCGTATGTTTCGCCATGCGGCTGCGGGTAATCGGCCGGGTTTTGACGCTCTAATCTGCGAGATGATCGACCCCGATAGTCGCAACAGGGTTTATCTTGATATGGCCAATTTCGCCTCGGTTTATGGAGCCCATGCTCTCAAGAGCAAACAGTAATAGAATTTTCAAAGGACAGGCGATATGCTGGTTTGCGCGCTATAGAGAGGTGCGTTCGAACATGAGTACGTCGCTATCTTTAAAGCGGCCAAGGCCCGTCTCTTGATATCCCAGCTTGCTGGCCAGTTTGATTGACGGCTTGTTGTCGGGTCTGATGATGCACACGGTTTTCTTGGGTTTGAACTGCGTTTCTAACCAAATATGCGCTGCTGTCATCGCTTCAAAGGCATATCCCTTATTTTGACCCGCTGTGGACAATACCCAGGCCGCCTCGTGAAAAGGATCAAAATTCGCGCCCAAGCCCCGATGAAAATTACTGAAACCGGCATCGCCGATAAATTGACCGGTTTCTTTTTCAATGACCGCAAATATGCCATAACCTTGAATCTGCCATCGCCCAAAATGGGCCAGGAACCGCAGCCATGCCTCGTCGGCCGTGGATGGTCCACGGCCAATATGCCGCATGACCTCTGCGTCTTGTGACATGGCTTTGAAGGCGTCGAAATCATCAACGATGTGGGGGCGGAGTAATAGTCTTTCGGTTTCAATCATATCAGCGGCCTAAAAACCAACCAACCCGCTTGCGACCGCCAAGCCGAGGAAAGCCAAAAACCCCATCGTATCCGTAATCATTGTAACGAATACAGAAGAAGCCAGTGCCGGATCCTGTTTCAGGCGCTCAAGCATGACGGGGACAAATATCCCGGCAAACCCAGCCACTACAATGTTGATCAGCATGGCCAATGCGATCACGCCGCCCAGTATCGGATTGGCAAAGACAAGGGCGGTACCAATTCCGATCAATATGGCGATGGTCCCACCGTTGAGGATCGCGATGCGGAATTCGCGCACAATGATCCGGCGGGTGTTGGATCGCGTCAGTTCGTTCATTGCGAGTGCGCGCACGGAAACGGCCATGGTCTGCGTACCGGCATTACCGCCGATGGACGCCACAATCGGCATGAGGACGGCGAGCGCGACCATCTGTTCAATAGCCGCGCCGAATATCGAGATCACGAAGCTCGCGACCATTGCGGTTGCCAGATTGGCGATCAGCCATCTGACTCGTGCTTTGTAACTATCCCGGATTGGCTCGTTAATATCACCTTCGCCAGCACCAGAGAGTAGCAGCACATCCTCACTGGCCTCGTCTTCCACAATGTGGAGAATGTCATCTACCGTGATCATGCCGATCAGGCGACCGTCTTCATTGACGACGGCAGCGGAAATCAGGTTATATTTCTGGAAACGCAGCGCCACTTCTTCCTGATCCATGTCAACAGGGATCAAGGTCTGTTCCCGCTTCATGATATCGGCAACCGCAATGTCGCGCGGGACCCGTAAGATCCAGCTCAGCTGGCAGGTGCCAACAGGCTTATGCGAGGGATCAACGACATAAACTTCCCAGAATTCAGTAGTGAGATCGCCATGTTCGCGCAAATAATCGATTAACTGCCCGACATTCATATGCTCTGGTACGGCAACCAGATCGCGTTGCATGATCCGGCCTGCGGATTCTTCCGCGTAGGTCAGAGCACTTTCAATCGCCGCCCGATCTTCCGGTTCCAGTTCGGCCAGCACCGCCTGCTGTTCACCTTCGTCAAGATCCTCGATAATGGCAACCGCGTCATCGGTCTCAAGCTGTTCGGTCAGGTCAGCAATCTGACCCGGTTCAAGGACTTCGATCAGGTCTTCGCGAACATGCTCGTTCATCTCGGCGAGCACATCCGCGCTGACCAGATCACCGAGCACACCGGCTAGCGGCGCCCGTTCATCTTCGTCGATCAGCTCGAACAGATCGGCGATATCCGCATTATGCAGCGGGTTAACCAGTTCCTGCGCGAGGTTGTTATCGCCGTCGTCAACGGCTTCCGAAACCAAGCGGACAAATTCATCGGTCAGGCGGTTATCATCATCCAGGCTAGGCGGCGCGAGGTCTTCTGCATCAGGGGCGTCTGTCATCTCGGTCATGGCGATGCTCCCTTATCTCAATATTGGCTTGTCTCAATATTGGGGTGTCTGGTTCGGATGGTTTGTAGTAGCTGTTTTGCCTTAATTGCAATCTTTTGTGACATTTATCGAAAGCAGCGGGTGATTTTTTTGAATCGTCCCCCTATATGCAAAGCCAGATTAATCACGACCCAAAACAGCAAATATAAGGAATAGCCCATGGCGCACGAAAAAATGACCCTCCACCTCGATACTGGCGATGTTGAAATCAAATTGCGTCCTGACCTGGCCCCTGGTCATGTCGAGCGAATTACTGAGCTGGCATCAGAAGGTTTTTACGATGGTGTGGTTTTTCACCGCGTGATTGATGGCTTTATGGCGCAGGGCGGTGATCCAACCGGTACCGGCATGTCCGGCTCCGACAAGCCAGATATTCCGGCAGAATTTAGCCAGGAACCTCACGCACGTGGTGTTTGTTCGATGGCCCGGACAATGGACCCGAACAGCGCGAACAGCCAGTTTTTCATCTGCTTGGACGACGCTGGATTTCTGGATGGCCAATATACCGTTTGGGGTGAAGTGACGAGCGGGATGGATGCTGTCGATGCGCTGCCCAAGGGTGAACCACCAGCAGAGCCTGGTTCGATCAAAAATGTGACACTCGGTTGAACACGGCACGGTCTGCCATGAAGCCTATATTGCTCTCCGGCCTTGCGCTAACCAGCTTATTGCTGGTGTCTTGCGCGGCCGGAGATCAGGCATCCGTTGACGATGCTAAAGACGAGGCGGTAGCCATCGATCCGGCTGCTGCAGACACTGGCCCGCTTGCGGAGATGCAAGGGAGTTGGGCGTCCGATGAAGACCCAAACCGGACCATCACGATAGAAGGTAGCAACTTTCAGGAAGGCTATGCCGGCGACCCGCAATATGCCGTCCCGATTGTCTTTGTCGACAGCTGCAAGACCCAGAACAGGGATAGGCAGGGCAAAGCTTTCATTTTGCACGGCAAAGAAAAACAGGCCTGCTATCTGCTTTATTCCGTGTCAGAAAAAGAACTTAGCTACATTGATGGCACCCGCGGGAGAACATCGCGTTTCACGCGGAAGGAATAGATATTAGAAATACGCCGTGATCAACTTTGCAGTGATAAGTCTATTAAGGGAGTAGGCGGTGATGTTCGACACATGGGATAATACTGTCACCGGCAAAATTGTAACAGTAATGCCTGCTATTGCTTTGATTGGGGTTGGGGTTTTCTTATGGAACACTGATAACGAGCCAATTCCGACGATTGATTTGGGTATATTGGCTGGTTGCTACACATCGCCTGGTGCGCCTAATTGGTCTATTGACGGGTCTGATCTCAAGATCGATCAAGCCAATTTGCCGTTGATGAAAGTAGCTATGAGACATGGCAAGCGCGCGCGAATGGTTCTGTTAGATCATTGGTTAGAGCCAGAGGCGCAAGCTGATGGCACATTTGTTTTAAAGAAGAATCGTGGTCAGAATTGGAAAACGGACTGGAAGATGAATTTGGAAACGTACCCACGTTATCCCGCTCGTGGAGATGTCAAAGGACCAGTCAGGAAAATTTATCTTTTCGGCCTGAAAGAACCTTATTCTAGAACTTTACCCGAGAATTGTAGTAGTCCGTCTTAATGACATCTGACAATCCAAGAATGGAAGCCTGACCATGACCGACAATCTTCCCGAATATACCCCGCCTAAAGTCTGGACCTGGGACTCGGAAAGCGGCGGGCGATTTGCCAATATCAACCGCCCGATTGCAGGGCCTACCCACGACAAGGAACTGCCGGTCGGAAAGCATCCTTTTCAGCTCTATTCGCTCGGCACGCCCAATGGGGTGAAGGTCACGATCATGTTCGAAGAGCTTTTGGAAGCGGGCGTAAGCGCTGCGGAATATGATGCATGGCTGATCAATATTGGCGAAGGCGCGCAATTTGGCAGCGGCTTTGTCGACATTAATCCTAATAGCAAGATCCCGGCGCTTCTGGATCACAGCACAACCCCGCCAACTCGGTTGTTTGAATCGGGTTCCATGCTGATCTACCTGGCTGAGAAGTTCGATATGTTCCTTGCTAAGGACGGTGCGACGCGCGCGGAAACGATCAACTGGTTGATGTGGCAAATGGGCAGCGCGCCTTTCCTTGGCGGCGGTTTTGGGCATTTCTATGCTTATGCGCCTGAAAAATTTGAATATCCGATCAACCGCTATGCGATGGAAGTGAAGCGACAGATGGATGTGCTCGACCGCCATTTGGCCGACAATGAATATTTTGCAGGCGATGACTATAGTATCGCGGATATGGCGATCTTCCCATGGTATGGCGGGTTAGCGCGTGGTGTTCTTTATGAAGCCGGCGAGTTTCTGTCTGTGCAGGATTATAAAAACGTCCAGCGCTGGACCGCGCAAGTGGGTGAACGGGCAGCCGTCAAACGCGGCATGATGGTCAACCGTCCCTATGGCGAGCCCGAAACGCAGCTGCACGAACGCCATGATGCCAGCGATTTCGAAACCAACACTCAGGATAAACGGATCGCGCGCGGCGAAGTCGAAGCGCCGGAATAATGCGGCTGAACAAGCCTCGCATCACACCGCTATCCGATGCGGAAATGGACGATGAACAAAAGGCGATGCTGGGCGAGCGTTTCCAGCAAGGCCCTGTGCTCAACATCTTCCGCACGTTGGCCCACGCACCAAAAGCGTTCAAAGCATTTATGTGGTGGGGCGGCTACATGCTGTCACGCCACAACAGCCTGCCGGAGCGCGAGCGGGAAATCATCATATTGCGGACCGGGTTTAACTGGAAATCCGGCTATGAATGGGCGCAGCATGTCCGCATCGGCAAGGATGCCGGGATAACCGATGAAGAGATTGAACGGATCAAGAAGGGGCCGGATGCGCCGGGTTGGTCGCCTTTGGAAGCGGCGATGTTGCGAGCGACCGATGAGCTGACCAGTGATAGTTTCGTGTCTGATGCCACCTGGTCAGACCTTTCGGAACTGACCGAGAAGCAGCGTATGGATCTGGTCATGACCGTTGGTCAATATACCCAGGTTTCAATGATGTTGAACAGCTATGGCGTTCAGCTCGATGAGGGCTTGGAGCTGGATCCAGATTTAAAAGCTTAGCTCCGACCTCAAGCGGCTATGACTCCGAAGGGTACGACTTTGTTATCTACATCATGGCCGATATCGGCGCTGCCCAAATAGGGAATGTCGTATCGGTCACAAAGACGTAGGACGATTTCTTCCGCTTCTTCGCCAAATGGACGGTTATTTTCTGGCACGTCGCTGACCCGACCCAAACGTAGCCCCGCCAGGCCTTTGTCCGCCAGATACGTGGTGACGTTGAAAAGGGCGCGGTCGAAAGCATAGAGATATTCGGCGATTTCCTCGATCATCAAGACATGACCTTCCATGTCGGGCAGCAACGGCGTTCCGACCATCATCGCCAAAGTCATCAGGTTGAATGCAGCATATTTCTGGCCTGTCTCAATATGCGGTTCCAGCGCTGCTTTATCCTGCCGCACCAGCCAATCTAATCCCCGGTTTACGGCTGCCATGCCGCCATCGCGCCGCATGTCGACCGGCATCGGACCATGAGCTTGTGTACCAATGCCGGCTTTATACAAAGCTCCGAGCAAATTACCGCCATCGCTATAGCCCATATAGTTTTTACCATGCGCCGCTGGAGCCAATTGCGCCAGAATATCATCGGCAATACGCGCTGCGCCATAGCCACCACGCGCAAACCAGACGGCATCAAGGGACGGATCATTGGCTAAAGATACGAAAGCGGATGATCGCAGGTCATCTTTCCCCGCAAAATGCCCTTCTATGGCAAAGCATTGATCATGAAAGACCAGCTCGGCTTCGGGATGGCTTTGGCCGATGAGAGAAATGAGCTGTTCGGCTTCTTCCGGATATAAGGGCGTTGATGGTGCACAAATGCCGATCCTAACCTGTCCCACTATCTTTTCACTCCCCCGATCATATTTTTACGTCAATGCAATTGCCAAAAAGCTGTCGAGGCCATAGCGGGGGATGATGAGTAAAGACAAATCCTATTATTTCTGTGGCATCGGCGGATCAGGCATGTTGCCGCTGGCAATGATTGTCCGGGAAAGCGGCGCAGACGTATCAGGTTCTGACCGGGCATTGGATCAGGGGCGGCTCGCAGCCAAGTTTGAATGGTTGAAAGCCAAAGGCGTCGGCCTGTTTGCGCAAGATGGCAGCGGGCTGACTTCGCGTGATCAGATATTAATCGCATCGGCAGCTATCGAAGATACGGTACCGGATGTTGCCAAGGCCAACAGCCTCGGCTGTGCCCGCATGACCCGCGCGGAATTGCTCGCGGAACAGTTTAATGGCTCGCCGCGCAGTATCGCTATCGGTGGAACCAGCGGTAAATCAACCGTAACTGGCATGATCGGCTGGATACTGACCGAGGCTGGCTTAGATCCGACCATCATGAACGGCGCGGTGATGAAAAATTTTGTCGCGGATGATGCGCCTTTCGCCAGTTCGCGGGTCGGTGATGGTAATATCATGGTCAGTGAGGTGGATGAGAGCGATGGTTCTATCGCTTTGTTTGACCCTGAAATAGCCGTGCTCAACAATGTCAGTCTGGATCACAAAAGCCTTGAGGAATTGCGCCAGCTATTTGGGGATTTCGCCAGCAAGGCGAAGCGCTGTGTCTGGAACAGGGATGATGCCGAGACCATTGCCTTGATCGAAGGCCTTGATCTGAATGATACGATCAGCTTTGGCTTTTCCGAAGGGGCAGACTTTCGAGCCACAGAAATAGAAGAAGCACCGATCAGTAGCCGCTTTACCTTGTCTGCTGAGGGGAATGATTTTCCAGTCACCATGCAAGTGCCAGGTCGTCACAATATTGCCAACGCGCTAGCCGCCATTGCGGCAGCATCAGCAGCAGGTGTGCCAGTTACAACCAGTGTCGCGGCTATCGCCACTTTTGGCGGCCTGGCCCGGCGGTTTGATGTTGTCGGAACGGAGAATGACATTAGCGTCATCGATGATTTCGGACACAACCCGGATAAGATCGCTGCAACCCTGAAAACGATGAAAGCGTTTCCAGGTCGTATCATCGCTTTTTTTCAGCCCCACGGTTTTGGACCGATCCATAAAATGGGCGCGGAACTGGCGGAGGTTTTTGCCGCACTATTGGACGAGAATGACCGCGTGATCCTGTGTGATCCGGTTTATTTCGGCGGTACTGTTGATCGCAGTATTGGCAGCCAGTCTATCACCGATGCCGTGAAGGCAGCCGGGGGAAATGCTCAACATATAGCGGATCGTGAGGATTGCGGCCGGCATATTGTCGATATAGCGCAGTCGGGCGATCGCATTGTGATAATGGGTGCGCGCGATGATACGCTGAGTTTATTTGCGTCAGATATATTAGCGAGACTGTCCACCAAGCGATAAGATGAACGCTAAACGCAAATCAGGCCCTGAAATAGGGCCTGATCTTGAGTGGTTCTCGCGGGTGTTAAAGCGAAATCAGCTTTCACTTCTGTCAGGGGCTTGTTGGATTATCGTCGTCGTCATCATCATTTATTACCGTCAGCGTAATAAAACCTACAGCAATGGCGCCTGCCAGAACGCCTATAATAGTGTCGCTACCACCGCCCAGATTATTTGTTTGTTCCTGAGTAGCAGAAACGCGTTCTGCGCTTGCACTTGTTACGGGAGCGACCGCTTGTGACTGTGCCATAGCCGGTGCTACTGAAAGGGATAGAGCTGATAAAGCAGCCAAAGTCTTGAAACGCATGCATTTTCTCCAATATTTTTATCATGGGTACTTATAGTACGAAAAAATCATATTATAGTTCCCTAATATTTATTTTTACGGCGATAATTGCCGAATATACACGTGACGACATTCCTATTCTATCACAAAATCCGAACAATGTCATGGAAGTCCGACAGCTCAGCCGGCACGCTTTGTCGTTTAAAGCCCTGCTTTTACGACCCAGTCATGAAAAATCCGAACAGCACGGTTTTTCTTGTCGCGTTTACGGCAGACGAACCAATAGGAATAAGGGCTGTCAATATCATAATCGAACAGTCTGGCGAGGCGCGGATCATTTGCGTCTGAGAAATGGCCGCCATGCATGATAGCTACGCCCAGTCCTTGCGCGGCTGCTTCGAGCATCAATGGACCGCTATTCATTTGGTCTACGCTGGCTGGATCCAAGTCCGGCAGGCCCACTGCTTCTTTCCAGCGATCAAAGGCCTTGGCCATATCACTATGGATCAGGATATTGTGACCTTGCAAATCATCCGGTGTCTTGATCGCATTGGGTCCATTGACAAGGTCTGTTGCGGCAATGGCATAAACCTTGTTGCTATCAAGCTTTACCGAATAGAGATTGGGGTCAACATGATCGGCAATGATGATCGCGGCATCAATGACATCACCCAACATATTTTCAGCATGGGTAGACGTATCTACATCAATATGCAGTTTGGGATAAAGTTTTCTCAGTTCCGGCAAGCGTGGTACGAGACGCGTTGCTCCAAATAGTGGCAGAACACCAAGGCGCAGTCGCAAATCGCTACCGCTTACGGTCATTTGGTCAACCGCTTCACCGATAGTTTCCATGGCTGGACCCACTGCGTCCAAAAGCGTCTGACCGTCATCGTTCAATATCATCGATTGATTGCGCCGCTCGAACAGCGGTTTGCCGATATGATCTTCAAGCGATTTGATTCGGCGGCTAAGAGCCGGGGCAGATAGCGCCAATTCGGCGGCGGCAGCTTTAGAAGAGCCGAGTCGGGCGACACGGATGAAGGCTTCCAAGGCGCGTAGGGGAGGGAGACGTCGCATGGTGGGCGCAATATCGGAGGTAATTGAGAATTGTGCAACGCAAAACTGCACTAAATCTGAATAGATCGGCTAAATAACCGCGTTAGTTGAACAAATGGATTGCGCATAATGCAACCGGGAATGTTCTTTTCGCACTTGCAACATAATCGATTCTCGCCCAAATAGAACTCGCCTTTCAGGCATCCTCTCCTAAAAACTTTTATAGGCCAGTCCTTCGGGATTGGCCTTTTTTTTGCCCGAAATCCGGCTCTCCTTATCTTCCTTGGAAAATTCGGGGTCGCATAATGGCGGACGCCTCCCTATCTTGTTGGAAACAATAAAGCGGCAGGAGTTTATCCCCCCAATGTCTGATCCCAAATCCGATGATAAAAAACCCAAATCCAATTCCAAAATGATAAAATTGCAAGTCGCGAATGCCCGGCCAGAAGATAGTGGCCGTGGACTTGCTCGCTTGTCACGGGACAATCTCGGCAAATTGGGTTTGATGGAGGGCGATGTTGTAGAGATATGTGGGAAGCAGGCAACACCTGCGCGTGCCGTATTGCCTTATCCAGAAGACGAAGGGCTTGATTTTGTCCGACTTGACGGTTTGCAGCGCGCCAATGCCGGTGTCGGTTCCGGCGATTTTGTCGAAATTCGCAAGGTTGAATCCAAAGCGGCGAAGAAAGTCGTCTTTGCACCAGCTCAGAAAGACTTGCGCTTGCATGGCAGCGGCGCGGGTCTGAAACGCAGCTTCATGGGGCGTCCCTTAAATGCGGGCGATTTTGTTGCGACCCACGGGCAACAGCAGGTGGACCGCAATGACATGCCGCCACAGCTGCAGCAGATGCTAGCAGCACCGGCTTTTTCATTAACCCAAATCCGTTTGATGGTGGTCTCGACGGCGCCGAAAGGCTTTGTCCATATCGACGAGAATACTGAAGTTGAACTTCGCCCCGAATATGAAGAGTCAACTGAGCATCGCCGGGCAGATGTGACTTATGATGACATTGGTGGTCTGCATGAAACCATTGATCAGTTGCGTGAAATGGTTGAGCTGCCTTTGCGTTACCCACAATTATTTACCCGCTTGGGCGTTGATCCGCCGCGCGGGGTGTTACTCCATGGTCCTCCAGGTACCGGCAAGACGCGGTTGGCGCGGGCGGTGGCCAATGAAAGTGATGCGGAATTCTTTCTGATCAATGGGCCCGAAATTATGGGATCCGCTTACGGAGAGTCCGAGAAAAAGCTGCGGGAAGTGTTTGAAGCGGCAACCAAGGCCGCACCGTCCATCCTTTTTATCGATGAGATCGATTCCATCGCACCCAAGCGTGGTGAGGTTCAGGGGGAGACTGAGAAGCGGCTCGTAGCGCAATTGCTGACCTTGATGGACGGGCTGGAATCGCGCCTCAATCTGGTCGTGATCGCGGCCACCAACCGCCCCGAGGCGATTGATGAGGCGCTGCGCCGTCCGGGCCGCTTTGACCGCGAAATCATTGTCGGTGTGCCCGACTTGCGTGGCCGCAAGGAAATATTGGGAATCCATACCCGCGGCATGCCTTTGGAACCAGCGGTCGATTTAACCGAGTTGGCGCGAACAACCTATGGCTTTGTCGGCGCTGATCTGGCGGCCTTGACGCGCGAGGCCGCGATTGAAGCGGTTCGCCGGATCATGCCAAAGCTTGATCTGGAATCGGAAACCGTACCGCCCGAAGTACTGGAAGAATTGGTGGTGCGCCGCGATGATTTTGTCGAGGCGCTCAAACGCGTGCAACCGTCCGCGATGCGTGAGGTGATGGTGCAGGCGCCCGATGTGCGCTGGGAAGATATTGGCGGGCTGGATGACGCGCAAATGCGTTTGAAAGAGGGCATTGAGCTACCAATGAAAAGCCCTGAGGCGTTCGCCAAATTGGGTATCCGTCCAGCGAAGGGCTTTCTGCTCTATGGACCGCCAGGTACGGGCAAGACTTTGCTCGCCAAAGCCGTTGCGCGGGAAGCGGAAGCCAATTTCATTGCTACCAAATCCAGCGATTTACTGTCCAAATGGTATGGCGAGAGCGAGCAACAAATTGCACGGCTCTTTGCGCGGGCGCGGCAGGTCGCGCCTACGGTCTTGTTCATCGACGAGATTGACAGTCTGGTCCCGGCGCGTGGTCGCGGTGTGGGCGAACCGCAAGTGACTGAGCGCGTGGTGAATACGATCCTTGCCGAGATGGATGGGCTGGAAGAAATGCAGTCGGTCATATTGATCGGGGCCACCAACCGCCCCGGTCTGGTCGATCCGGCCTTGTTGCGACCTGGCCGTTTTGATGAGCTTGTCTATGTGCCGGTTCCGGAAAAAGACGGTCGCCGCCGCATACTCGCTATTCACACGTCCAAAATGCCGATCGCCAAGGATGTCGACCTTGACGATATCGCGGAACGGGCGGAACGCTATTCCGGCGCTGATCTGGAAGATCTGGTGCGCCGCGCCGGGCTCTATGCCTTGCGCGAACATGGCGGACTGGTCGAGACGGTGTCGATGAAGCATTTCGAGAAAGCGTTGAAAGAAAGCCGTGCCTCGGTGACGCCAGAGATGGAGGAAGAATATTCCAAAATGGAGGCTAAGCTGAAACAAAATGCAATGCGGGCCGAACCAATTGGTTTCGTTTCTCCCGGAATGTTGACGCCGGTGAACGACAGCAAGCATGAATTCTAACGGTCTAAACTGGCTGCCTCATCTAACTTCAAGGTTTTGAGGCCCCAGCCGAAGATGAACAGACACATAGTCACGGCGATCCAGAACGGTAGCGCGCTGACATAGGTGTAGAGCAATACGCCCAATGCCGGTGAGGCGATGAACGCCATGCCGTTGACCGACGCGACTATACCCGCGACCCCGTTTTGTTCGGACCGGTCCACGGCTAGCGAGGCTCCTGCGGTAAAGCCGGGGCGGAACAAACCAAAGCCGAGGGAACTGACCGCAAAGCCAATGATGATGCCATAAAGATCACCCGATACGCCGATGATGAGACAGCCGATAGCGGCAAGCAACATGCCCCATAATACGGAAGACCGCGGCCCCATTTGTAGCAAAGGTATTAAGCCCCATTGCGCGAGCAAGGTCGCCGCAGCACCAGACATCAGAACAATTCCCGTCATCTCGATGGCCGTCTCTGGATCATTTCTCAAACCCAGCCGGTCGAGCACCAGAAAGCCGATCACGCCCAATATCACGGCATGGGCGTTACCGCCCATGATCCCGGTAATCAGCCATGGTTTTATCCGTTTGTCGCCCCAACGCAGCCGCGGCGGCAGGCTGTCTTCGGATGGCTTTCCAACTGGCCGGTCTTCATGGCCGTCATCTTTCAGGCTGCCGGCGGACGGCGCGGCACTATAGGGTTCTGAAGTCACAACACCGCGCGCTTCAAATCCCGGATCGTCATTAGGCAGTTTGAGCGCTAGCGCGATCATCACCGCGATCCCGATAATCGCAAACGCGAACATCGGGCTGGACAGCCCAAGCACTGGCAAGATCAACAATGGTGCAATTGCCGGACCGACAATTGTTCCCAGCCCAAAGGATGACGAGATAAGTGACAGTGCTTTGGTCCGATCCGCACGCGGCGTACGAGCAGCAACATAGGCCTGAACCGCTGGCGGTGCAGCAGAGCCCAAACCGCCATAAAGGCTTCTGAATATGGCAAATAATATGAAGGTCCACAGCGCGCTATACCAGCCGAGCAGCCCCAGAAAGAGCGCCAGACCGGCTAAGGCCATGGATGCCGTAAAGCCAATCATCCCTAGTCGCATCAACGCTTTGCGTCCGCGATGGTCTGACATACGGGCCCATTTGGGCGCGGTGTAAACCCATAGCAATGCTGACCAGCTAAACGCTGCGCTGACCCAGAAATCAGGTATTTTAAGCTGCGTGCCAATGGTCGGTAAAATAGATTGCATCGCCGTGTTGCCAGAGGCTGTTACAAGCATGACCGCAAACAATACGGTCATGCGGGTGCTGTCGATAGGCTTTTGCTTCTTGGCGGCAATATGCGGTGCGGGAGAATCAGCCATGCGAAACCCTATGGCACGCTATTTTTTCCAATCCCAGATTTTTCACTATCCTTGGTTTTTTGCCAAGAATAACTACGTTCTATTTTTGCCACGTGGAGTGTGTAGCTTTCATACCATTTGCCGCGGCCTTGCTCGCGGATGGCAGAGTGAACCGGATGATCCCGCCAGGCCTTTGCGGCTTCGTCATCTTTCCAATAGCTGACCGTAATCCCCAGCCCGTCTTCTGAGCGGCTGCTATCCTGTCCAAGATATCCAGATTGCTGCGCGGCCAGATTGCTCATGATTTCTGCTGCGGCCGTATAAGCTTCATCATCGGTCCGCGTGCGCTGAGCGCAAAAGATAACGGCAATATTGCCTGAGGGATGCAAGTCCATATCGCTCTTTTAAACCTCTCATCGCCCCGGACAAGCGCGAAGATGTTTGAATATGACACTGCTATGGCTTAATAAGACAGTAGAATAAGACTAGGAGATTTTGATTGACCAACAGCATTGCAAAAGCGCCATTATGGGGCCGAATCAAGCTACGCGCGGCTCGGGCATTTGGTGCGTGGGGTGTGTTCTTCAAAGGCTTTTTGAAGCATCCAGTGATGGTCGGCTCGATTATTCCTTCGTCGGCCACAACTGTCAAAAAGATGCTGGAGCCGGTAAAATGGGATGAATGCAATCTGTTCGTTGAATATGGTCCGGGCATCGGCACATTTTGTCGGCCGGTGCTTGAACGCATGAAGCCTGATGCGACCTTGATCGTCATCGATCTCAACCCCGACTTTATCGACTATCTCAGCAAAAGCATCCGTGACAGCCGCTTTTATCCCATTCATGGCTCGGCCGCCGATGTGCAGCAGATTATCAGCGATCTGGGCCATGAAAAAGCTGATTATATCCTGTCTGGTCTGCCATTTTCCACCTTACCCAATCAGCTAGGACCAAAAATAGCAAAGGAAACCCACGAAGCGCTGCGTCCCGGCGGTGCTTTTCTGGTTTATCAATTTGTCAAACGCGCGCGCGATTTCATGACGCCGCATTTTGATCGCATCGATAATGGCTATTCTGTTTGGAACATATTGCCTTGTCACCTGTTCTGGGGCTGGAAAAAGAAATAAGCTTGGTTTCCTATCGCGTTGTTGTTGGTCGACACTAGTCGGTCGTTTGTCGAAGATCAGACAGGGCTTGCGCGACAAGTCCGCATGCTCATAGTAGTTTCCATATATACAATATATTGAAGAGGATTTCCGGATGTCACGTTTTTCCCGTACGATCGCCATTGCGCTTACCTCCACCGCCCTCAGCTTTGCGGCCCCGGCTCTTGCCGATGACCATAAAATGGCCAAACCCGCACCAGTCAGCGAACTGGTCGATGCCGTCGATATTCCCTATGAGCGCTTCACTCTTGATAATGGTTTGAAAGTGTTGGTGCATACGGACCGCAAGGCGCCGATTGTTGCCGTGTCGATCTGGTATGGTGTTGGATCTGCGAACGAACCCAAAGGTAAGACCGGCTATGCCCATTTGTTCGAACATATCATGTTCAACGGGTCGGAAAACGCACCGGGCGATTATTTTGAGCCGCTGCGTCAGATCGGTGCGACCGATTTAAACGGTACCACTTGGCTCGACCGGACCAATTATTTCCAGACCGTGCCGAAATCCGCCTTGGAAGTCGCGCTGTTCCTGGAAAGTGATCGCATGGGCTATTTGCTCGGCGCGGTCACACAGGAAAAGCTGGATAATCAGATTGGCGTTGTGTCCAATGAAAAGCGTCAGGGTGATAACCAGCCTTATGGTCTGGTGAGTTATCGCCAGACGGAATTGCTGTTTCCGGGAGAAGGCCATCCTTATGGCCATAGCACCATCGGGTCGCTCGAAGATTTGGAAGCCGCTTCGCTGGATGATATGAAGCAGTGGTTTATTGATCATTATGGCCCGAACAATGCCATTTTGGTGTTGGCCGGTGATATTGATGCCGCGGCCGCCAAGCCGCTCGTTGAGAAATGGTTTGGCGCCATTCCCAAAGGCAAACCCATCCCAGAGCTAAATCCGGAGTTGCCGACTTTGGATGCGCCGGTATTCGACGTGATGAAAGATAAGGTCGCGACGACCCGTATCTATCGCAACTGGGTGGTGCCGGGGCTCAACGATCCGGATTACACACCGCTGGACGTAGGCATGGCGGTGCTCGGCGGTCTGGCAAGTTCGCGGCTCGATAATATCATGGTGCGTGAAGAGAAAAATGCGGTCGCGGTTTCCGCCTTTGTGCTGCCTTTCGTTCATGGCAGCCTGGTGCAAATTCAGGCGGATGTGAAGCCGGGTGAAGATGCGGATGTGGTGGCCAAACGGCTAGACGATATTATCGCTGACTATATTCAAAACGGCCCTACCGAAGACGAGGTACAGCGGGTGGCTACCCGTGATGCTGCGTCCCGGATCGCTGGACTTGAACAGGTCGGCGGGTTTAGCGGGAAAGCCACTGCGCTGGCCAAGGGTGAGCTTTATTCTGATGATCCTGAATATTATAAAAAGGAACTGGCACGGCTGGCTTCTGCAACGCCGGAATCAGTGACAGCGGCGATGAAGAAATGGCTGACGCGGCCGGTTGTCGGTATTCGCGTTGTGCCCGGTGAGCGCGAAGCCTATGAGGAAGTGAAATCCGGCAAAGGCGCGCGCACTGGCTCGCTTACCAGCCCGGCTTTTTATATGCAAGATGGCGACGAAGCAACGCAGGCGCAGCCGGTTGATCGGTCCTCTCTTCCTCCCGTCGGCGAAGTCCCCAATGTTGATTTTCCGGACGTTGAGACATCAACTTTGTCCAACGGGATTAAAGTCTATTTCGCGCGCCGGGATGCTGTACCAATGACACGTGTCACTTTGTCATTCGATGCAGGCGCTGCGGCCGACCCGGCTGACAAAATTGGCCTCCATAATTTTGTCACATCGATGATGGAGGAAGGAACAACCAGCCTGACCTCGGTACAAATAGCCGAGCAGCAAGAGCGTCTCGGTGCGAATGTCAGCGTTGGTGGCGGACGGGACCGTACAAGTGTCGACTTGAGCGCGGTCAATCCCAATCTTGATGCATCGCTCGACCTCATGGCAGACATCGTCAAAAATCCGGCTTTCAAGACAGATGACATTGAACGTATTCGGGTCCAACAGCTCACTGCGATCGACCGCGAAGAGAGCAACCCGCGCAGCGTGGCGACCAATGCGCTGCCGCCGCTCCTGTTCGGAGATGCCCATCCTTATGGCCGCGGCCTTTCGGGCAATGGTACCAAGCAATCCGTTGGCGCTATTACCCGCAATGATCTGGTCAACTTCCATCAAAGCTGGATGCGTCCGGAGAATGCGACCATTTTTGCCGTCGGCCAGATTGATCAGCAGGCGCTGCTGGAAAAGCTGGAAATGCGATTTGGTAAATGGGGCGGGAAGGGTACGGCAGCACCAGCCAAAAATTTCGATGCCGCTATTCCGGAAGCGCAGGGTAAAATCGTTGTTATTCACCGTGCCAACTCACCGCAGTCCATGATCCTGGCGGGACAGGTGCTTCCGTTCAAAGGAACGGACGATCTGTTGACGCTTAACGCTGCCAACGAGGTTTTGGGCGGCAATTTCCTGTCACGGATCAATATGGACCTGCGCGAAACCAAAGGCTGGAGCTACGGTACCCGCAACAGCATTTTGCGCGGTGAGCATGATGTCCCCTATATCATGCGCGCGCCCGTCCAAACCAACCAGACCGGCCCTGCGGTTGCTGCGATTATGAGCCAGGTAAAAGGCTTTCTCGGCGACAATGGCGTGACTCAGGCCGAACTGGAACGCACGGTCAACGGCAATGTCCGCCAATTGCCAGGGCAGTTTGAGCAATCGAGCCGGGTATTGGGTCAAATGCAGGGAGATGTCATGTTCAAGCGACCCTCCAACTATGCTGAGATGGTGGCCGATCGCTATAAGGCGCTGACTGCGGATGATCTCAACAAGGCGATGGCCGGCGCGATTGATCCCGATAAGTTTACATGGGTTATTGTTGGCGATGCCGACAAGATCAAGACGCAGCTGGAGGCGCTTGATATGCCAATCGAATATCGCGGCTATGAAGCTGGTAACACCGATGTTAGTAAAGCAGGCAGTTCAGATGATTCGGCAGTCGGCCAAGATTGATCGCTGTTTCAGAGCTTTGATTTAAAAGGAGAAGAATATGTCTATCGATGGTTCATATGATTGCGTAACCAAATCCCCCATGGGCGACCAGCAGTCGGTCGTGACTATTGTCACTGATGGCGACACATTCACTGGCACAAATGAAGGTGCCATGGGTTCCATGGAATTGGAAAATGGCAAGATTGACGGCAATGAGCTGACCTGGGTTATGAACATGACCGTACCCATGCCGATGAAACTGGAAGGCAAGGCAACCGTAGTTGACGGCGTTCTGACCGGTTCGGTTAATGCTGGTGCTTTTGGTGAAATGGCGATGAGCGGCACCAAGAAATAAGGCTGATAGCCAGACACAAAAAAGGCCGCTACCCATTTCGGGTTAGCGGCCTTTTCTATGCGATTTGGTTCTATGCGATCTGGCGTTTATTGAACGACGATGCTCACAGCACGGCGGTTTTGCGCCCAAGCCGCTTCATTGGAGCCCAGAGCATCGGGGCGTTCCTTGCCATAGCTTACCGTGGTCATCCGGGTCGGGCTAACACCTAGTGAAGCAAGGTAATTTTTGGCTGCATTGGCACGGCGCTCGCCAAGAGCAAGGTTATAATCGCGCGTGCCGCGTTCATCGGCATGGCCTTCAACCGTGATCCGTGCATTGGGATGCTGAGCCAGCCATTGGGCTTGGCTTTGAAGGACCACCTGGTCTTGCGCATCCACATTGTAACGATCAGTATCAAATAATATGCGGTCTGACATCGTGTTGGCCAGGAAATCGCCTTGTGAGCCGGGTGCATAACCCGGGCCAGTTGCTGGTGGCGGTGCGACCGGATCGCTCGTCCCAGCCGGTGCTGGCGGTAGTTCTTCTGGTGCTTTTTTTGCGCAGCCTGCGAGGATCAAGCTGGAGGTAATCAGGAGGGGGGTCGCATATTTTAACATATTTTTGCTCCTAGTCTAATTTGCCCTTGAAGGCAGTTATAACCTTTTTTCAGTTACTTGTCTCACATTACTTGGACTTTTTGTACGATTTTTATGGTAGCAAAGGTCCCCATGCAGGGTCAGATCCATTTACGGGTGTGGGCAATTGGCGCTCATTCCGGCCGGTTAAATCAACCTGCCAAATGCCGGTCTTGCCGCTGCCGCGTGTGGTCCGGAAAAACTGGATGATCCGGCCATTGGGTGCCCATGTCGGGGCCTCGTCCTGCCAGCTATTGGTCAGCAGACGTTGCCCGCCGCCGCTGGGTGTCATCACGCCAACCCGGAAATTACCGGCGATTTTGGTGAACGCGATGAGATCACCACGCGGGCTCCATTCCGGCGTTGCAAAGCGTCCGCCGCCAAAACTGATGCGCCGTTCATTGCCGCCGTCGGCGCTCATCACATAGAGCTGCTGGCTGCCGGAACGATCACTTTCAAATACGATCCGGCTGCCATCGGGCGAAAAGCTGCCGCCAATGTCGATACCGGGAGAGAATGTCAGCCGCTTGGGTTCACCGCCCTGTGCTGAAACTTTGTAGATATCAGTGTTGCCAGCAATCGCCATGGAATAGAGAATCGTCTTGCCATCAGGGGACCAGCGCGGTGCAAAAGTAGGATTCGTGCTCTGGGTAATCAGCGTTTGACGACCGGTCCCGATTTCATAGACATAGATGCGCGGATTTCCGTCGAGAAAACTGAGATAGACGATCCGTTTATAATCGGGCGAAAAGCGCGGGGTGAGGGCGGTGGCCTGGCCGTTGGTGATGAACCGGTGATTGGCGCCATCGCTATCCATGATCGCCAGCCTTTTGCGGCGGTTATCCTTCGGGCCGGTCTCGGCAATATAGGCAATCCGGCTGTCAAAAAACGGGGATTCCCCGGTCAGGCGCGAATAGATGCTGTCGGCACATTTATGCGCCGCGCGGCGCCAGTCGCCGGGATCAACCACGAAACCTTGCCGCGTCAGCTCGGTTTCCAGTGCCACATCATAGAGATAACATCCGACCGTAAGCTTGCCATCGCCATTGGAGCGGACGAAGCCCTGGATCAGGGCGGACGCGCTGGTACCGGTCCAGTACGGAAATTGCGGCGCGGTGACCTCACTAAAACTGATGCCGCGAACTTGATTGCGGCTGAGCGGCTTGAACAGGCCGCTGGAGCGTAAATTGCTGACGATCACATCGCTGATTTTATTGCCAAGTTCAGCAGTCGTGCCGGCAGGCGTTTCCGTGCTTTGCGGGGTCGGTAGGCCGGGAACGGCGATGGTCAATTCATCCGCGCCAACATTGTCCACATCGACCGTTAACTGGGCGTGGGCCGGCATTGTCAGGCCGGCCAATACAGCAAAGGTAACAAGCCATGATTTCATACGCTTAGGGGCTGCTATAGCCATAATATTCTCCTATGTGCCGAGCCTATATGCCCTGATAGAGGACGGGTTCGATGACCTGCCACTCACTATAATATTTCTCGGGAAATGTGGTGTAAGGCGCGGCCAGCCTGACGGCGGCAATGGCGCGTTCCTTGTGAATGTCGGCTTGGGACCGGTTGCTGGCAGTGATACCGGTGGTGGTTGCGCTGGGCGTACCAACAATATTGCCGTTGCGGTCCAGTCGGGCGGTAACCTTTGTGCGCAGCTTTTCCGCATCAGCGCCAGTGGGCGGTTTCCATTGGCGTTTAAGCTGCCGATATAATTCCTGCTGCAAAGATGCAACCGCGCTGGCCGATGCCTTTTCGCCAGTGACATTCTGGTTCCGGCTGACCGACGATTGGTCGGTCACACCTTTCAGGAAATCCTTACCAAGACGCGATCCTTTGGGTTTTGGCTTGGGCTTATCTTTGGGCTTGGGTTTGGGCTTCGTAGCGGGCTTTTGGCGTTGCGGGGTAGGCTTTACATCGGGTGCTGATGTCAGTTCCATCGGCTCTGGTTTGCTTAAATCCGTAGGATCTGGATCGCCCAGTTCTGGAGCAACGCTGGTGGCGGGCGGGACCAAGGCGGGATTGGGCGAGGCGCTCTCCAGACCTACCTCGTCGGCAATCATAACCTCTATGGATTTGGGCTTATACGCCTCATCCGGCTGAGACAGCAGGCTGAGCGAAAGTACGCCGAACAGGACAATATGTCCGCCAGCCGCGACGCCTAAGCCAATTTTTTCAGCTCTCTCCATAACAGCCTGTGATTTCTAATTTCACTCAGATGAACCTGTTGTGACTAATGATACCCGGTTCAGGCCGGCCCGGTTGAGCTCTCCCATAACCCCCATGATAAGCCCGTAGTCCAGCGTTTTATCGCCGCGCAGCATGATCTGGCGGGGGTCGTCTACGGTCTGACTGGCGGCGATTTCGTTTAATCGCGTGGCCAAGGCATTTCGGCTCATTTCTTCGTCATCGAGGTAAATGCGGCCCTCCTGATCTATAGAAATCTGCACCGGCTCCTGATCCTGATCCAGCGCATTGGCGCGGCTTTCCGGCAGGTCAACGGGTACGCCAGTGACCAATAGAGGCGCGGTAATCATGAAGATGATGAGCAGCACCAGCATGACATCGACAAAGGGAGTGACGTTAATCTCTGACATCGGCGCACGGCCGCGATTGCGGCGGCCGTTACCGGGAGCAAGGTTCATGGCCATCGCTTATTTCCCCAATTCCAGCTCGCGGCTCAATGTCGCATGGAAACCGTCGGCAAAGCGGCCCATGCGGGCTTCGAGCTTGTTTAGGCGATGAGAGAAGCGGTTATAGGCGATAACGGCGGGAATGGCCGCGAACAGGCCAATGGCTGTGGCAAAAAGCGCTTCGGCAATACCAGGGGCAACCACGGCCAGGGAACTATTCTGTTCTGCAGCAATGGCGGAAAAACTGCGCATAATGCCCCAGACCGTACCGAACAGACCGACAAAGGGCGCCACGCTGCCAACGGTGGCGAGAAAATTCAGCCGATCGGCCAGCTTGTCCACTTCATGGGCAATCGTGGCATTCATCGCGGTCGCAAGGCGTTGCCGCGTGCCATCCCGGTCAATCGGCCCGCGTGCGGTGGACCGCCGCCATTCGCGCATACCAGAGGCGAGCACCTTGGCCATGGGCAGACCGGATTTGCCGTGATTGTCATAAAATTTGTCCACGTCATCAGTTTTAGAGAATGACTGTTCAAATCTTTCTGATTTTTTTCCGATACGGCCTATATTCATCGCAAAACTGACAATGATGGTCCATGTCCAGACACTGGCGAGCAGCAAGCCGATCATCACCGACTTGACGATGATATCCGCTTGCAGAAACAAGGCAAAAGGCGAAAATTCACCAGATACGGCTTGGATGGAAAGACTGTCTAGCAAAGATATATCCTTTTATTTCGGTTTGTTATCATCCGCGATGACAGCCGCGAAGGCTTCCGTCCACGCTTCTGGTTGCCGTCGTGGCCGCCCGGCGGGCGTAAGGAAGGCTGCCTGAACGCTGGCTGACGCGATTTTCTCGTCTCCGCGCATGATGATTTGTTCGATTTCTACGCTCGCTTTACGCAATTTGGTGACGCTACTGATGACCAATAGATTATCCTGAAATTTGGCGGGCGCAATATATTTAATGTGCAAATCGACCACCGCGTAAGCCCCGTCATTAGCCTCGAACGCGGCGCGTTGATCCATGCCAAGCTGATGGAGCATATCCGACCGCGCCCGCTCCATGAATTTCAGGTAGCTGGCATGATAGACAATGCCGGAAAAATCGGTGTCTTCATAATAGACCCGACACGCGAAATAGTGATGGTGATCCCGAAACTCGCCCTCATGGGGCATGATATCGGTGGGTAGATTGCTGATGGCGTCCATCTTCGGGACATTAGTCAGCTGATTCCAGCGGGGAAAGCGCTAATGATTCCGTTCAGCGTAAAATTGAGTCTTTTTGGCGGTTAACTGCCGGAAATCATTTCCAATCCTCTTCCGACATGGTTTTTCCGGTTTCCACCATGCTCTTGAGATTGCTGAGCACGGCTGGCCAGCCGTCGCGGACGCCTTTATCCATGTCGGAGCCCGGTTCCAGCTCGCTATGGGTGACGGTCATTTTGGTATCGGTCCCCAGTCCGGACAAGCTCATACTGACCCGCAAAAGACAAAAATGCGGTACTCTGCTTTCCTACATGCTTTGAAAACGCTATGCTTATGGCGGCTCTTTCTTAAATTTAAATATCCGCAAACCGGCGACTTTCCGCCCTTTTTGGGGGAAAAGGAAATCCTGCATTAGGGGGTGTGACCCTGTGTGACCCTATTTTGAGATTATACGTGCGAATACTATCTGCTGCGCTCACCCTGAGCTTGTCGAAGGGTGTTTGGTGCTGCGGTCGTGATGTCCTTCAGGATGCTTTGACAAGCTCAGCATGAGCGCAAGATGAAGCGTTCCCGTGGCCCACACGGGAAGTTTTTAGCGCGCGCAGGCCACACATAGCGCTGCGGCGGGATCAATTTCCAAACGCTTGTAAGCAATGGGTTCTCCGCATTCGGCGCACCAGCCATATTCATCTTCGTCCATGCGTTTGAGTGCGATATCGATTCGCGCCAGATCATTGGCCCGCCGTCGCGCCTCAGCCTGGGCCATTTCCTGTTGCTGCATCGCGTCCATCCGCGACAGGCGACCAACGCTTTGCTGGTCTAGCTCTACAGTATCGCTCCAACCCGCAGCGTCTTCCTCCAGCGCTTTGAGCTCCGCCTGTCGGTCGAGCATAATGGTCTTCAAGGCCGCGATCTGACTTTTGGAAAGATCGTCAGCCATCGCAGCCTATTCGGTCTGCGGGGCAAGCAAATCCAGCGCTGCGGCTGTCATCGCTTCGGTACCCAATGTCACGGACTCTCTCGGTGCGACCTTAAAAAAGGGTGAGTGATGCGATGGGACCGGCTTCCCGCCAGCTTCCTCTGCATCAAAATCAGCCTGCGGTGTCCCACCGACGTTGAAATAGACGCCAGGCACACCGGTATTGGGGGAGACGAAATAGGCAAAATCTTCACCGCCCATGCCTTGGCGCGGTTTATTGTCAAACACATCCGCCCCGAAACGGTCCGTAAAGACAGATTGAATACGCTTTGTCAGGGCTGCGTCATTGTAAACGGCCGGAGTAGATTCATGCGACACCTTCACTTCCGGTAGCTTATCTTCCGGCATGTCATTCATTCTGCCGACATTGGTGGCCACCCGTTTGATACCGGAGAGTAGTTTCTGGCGCGTTTCATCATCGTCGGAGCGGACGGTCAATTGCAGGACAGCGCGA
Organism: Parasphingorhabdus cellanae; assembly: GCF_017498565.1. Classification (NCBI taxonomy): domain Bacteria; kingdom Pseudomonadati; phylum Pseudomonadota; class Alphaproteobacteria; order Sphingomonadales; family Sphingorhabdaceae; genus Parasphingorhabdus; species Parasphingorhabdus cellanae. The sequence goes on along the minus strand of NZ_CP071794.1, from coordinate 1,125,820 downwards.
TCGGAAATGATGTTATGCTTGAAGCCGCTATGAAAGGATCCGACCGTTATAACCGCCGGTTTCAGCGGCGCTATTTCGCGGCTGACGATGGTCTGGAGGCCCATGATTATTTGCGCGCCCATGACAATCGGGTCTTTGCCGCGATGGGGTGAGGCACCGTGCGCGCCGACACCATGAACGATGATGTCGACCGTATCGACCGACGAATAGCTAATCCCTTCGCTCAGCGCCAGCTTACCGGTGGGCGTGTCCGCGCTGACATGAAAGGCCATGGCAAAATCGGGCTTTGGAAAGCGGCTGTAAAGGCCGTCATCCATCATCATTTTGGCTCCGCCAATCCGTTCTTCAGCCGGTTGGGCAACCAGCACTATCGTACCGCTCCACTGGTCTTTCATCGCCGACAGGCGGCGCGCGGTTCCGATGAGCGAGGTGATATGCACGTCATGGCCGCAAGCATGCATCACCGGCTTTTCCTCGCCATCAATGCTGACCTGCGTGACGGTGGACATGTAATCCAGCCCGCTATCCTCAACGAGAGGCAGGCCATCCATATCGGCGCGCAGCATCAGGGTCGGGCCGTCGCCATTTTTCATGACGGCGACGACGCCGGTGCCGCCCACTTTTTCCGTGACGTCCCATCCGACTGCTCGCCATTCCTTGGCAATGATGCCAGCAGTACGGGTTTCCTTATAGGACAGTTCGGGGTTTTTGTGAAAATCGATAAACAGCGCTTCCAGCTTGGCGTCATAGTCCGCCGCGACGGCCTGTGCGAGATCGTTCGATTGGGCTGCTGCCGGCGCACCAGAGATGAGCGCGCCGCCTGCTGCCAAAGCCAGAATCAGATGTTTCAAGATTATTCTCCCCGTGGAATTTTCCTCCTTATGCAGGCCCGACACGAAAAGCGCAAAGCTTGTTGCCTTCCGGATCCCGAAAATAGGCTGCATAAAAAGCTTGTGGTCCTTCGTCACCGCGAACGCCGGGCGCGCCTTCGTCGCTCCCGCCCAGTTCGATGGCTTTATTATAAAAGCTGTCAATCTGCGATCGTTGCTCGAAGGGAATGGCGATCATATTGCCATTGCCTGGCACAGCGGCCTCGCCATTATAAGGCTGGGTGATGGCAAGAGAGGGCGCGCCCATCTCGGCGCCATAGAGCGTGAAGCCACCCTCTTCGAGTTCCATCAATCGTTTTCCTCCGATTTCGCCGAGCAGCGCGTCATAATATGCCTGCGCTTTCTCAATATCGTTGACGCCTAGTGTGACATAACCAATCATGATCAACCTCCCATGTTCATTTTGCAGACGCAAAGCTTGTTGCCATCAAGATCGCGGAAATAGGCTCCGTAAAAGACATCCGGCGCGCGCCATCCCGGCTCGCCTTCATCGGCTGCACCGAGTTCCAGCGCCTTGGCATGGAGCGCGTCAATCTGGTCGGTATCGTCAAAGGACAGAGCCACCATCGTGCCGTTACCGAAGCAGGCGTCATTGCCATCATAAGGATTGGTAATGCAGATCATCGGTTGTCCCGGCTTCTTGCCGTAAAATTGCCCGCCTAAAGGTGTTTGAAATAGCTTTTTGACATCCGTGCCTTCAAAAAGCTTGTCGTAAAATTCAACGGCTTTGTCTTTGTCATTGGTGCCGAGCATGGTGTAGGCGATCATCTGTGTCTCTCCTGATTGGGAACCGATTGAGGGTTTGTTGATTCGGTTTCGGAGTGAAACCTATCACTCACAGAAATAGATGCAATGACCTGACGGATCATTTTCTGGAACCTGCGTTCGGTAAAAAGCGGTGCCTTGATTAGTAACGGGATTGACCCAGAGGCCGGATTTCAATGCATAGGCCTCGCCGCTATGGCCAAAGCGCATTTGGTTGTCGCCGAACGGATCATCCTTGCAGGATTGTGGGCGATCCGGTGCGGCGAGAATGTGGACTGCTAGGCCGTAAGCGCAGAAATAGCCGTCTTCGCTATCGCCGTTGGTACCATCATATAGCCATATCGGGCTAGTCATTGTGGCGATGCTGGAGTTACTCAGGAAGGTACCGTCATTGCGCAGAAACATTTGACCGATCTTGGCAAGATCACGGGCGGAAATACGCAGGCCGCCTTGCGGACTGAATATCGACCCGGTTTTGCCAAGTTGATAAGCTTTCAAGTCACAACTGCCATCGCTGGCGGGAACAACAGAGCAGTCCTCGCGCCTGCCACGCAAGTCATCGCGGACGACGTCGCCATTGGCGCGATAAAGGGTAACGGCTGCTGCGACCTTTTGATCGCTGCACAAGGTCCAGTTGAAGCAAGCATCGAGGTCTAGCGGATCAAAGACTTGTGTCTTCATGATCCGGTCAAAACGATCTCCGGTTGCTGCTTCCATCACCGCAGCAACTATGGGAAAATTGAGGTTGGCATAGGCGAAATATGTGCCTGGCGCGTGATGGGTGTCCCATGCTTGCTGGCTTCGTAATTCGGTTTCCAGGCGGGCATCCATCGGCAGTGCATAATTAATGCCGTCACGCAGGCCAGATTGATGGGATAGCAACAGACGCAAGGTGATCGGCACAGCGGGATGGTCCGGATGCCGGAGCGACCAACCAAGATAGTCGGACACGTCTGTGTCGAGGTCCAGTATTCCCTGTTCAACCAGGCGCATTGCAGCCAAGCTTACAAACAGTTTGGAAATTGAGGCAATCCGGACCGGATCATCCGGCATCAAGGCGCGGCCGGTGTTGCGATTGGACAGGCCCTGAATCGCTATGGTTGCTTTATCATCAGCGTCAAATTCGATCATGACAGCTGCTGGCGGATTTTTGACCTGTGCCGGCAATTCGGTGGCAAAAAACGCTGCAACTGCAATAAAAACGGAGCAAAAGCACCAAGCCTTTGCTCCGTTTTGTAGATAGCGCGAAAGCACTGGATCAACCCGCTGGGCAGCTACCAATGCGCTTGCCGTTATTCTTTGCGGTAATATTCATTTCCATGCCGCCAGCGCCGCCGTCCATGGTCATCGTCATTTCATAGCTGCTGGGGCCATATTGACCGGTCATTGCCATGTTCATGTTGCCGGGAGCACCAACATTGGAGCACGACATTTCAGAATCAATCGCGCCGCCGCTCATATCAAATTTCTTGATCTTGCAGTCGGTCTGTTCCTGAGCTGCAAAAAACTCGGCACCTGGATTTTTGGCTTGCTCTTCAGTGATACATGTCTTGGTTACGGTTTTCTGTCCCTTCATCCCGTCGATCATTCCGGCAGGTGCGCCTTCTGGCAGACCTTCGATTTTTACATCAACGATTTCAACGGTGTTTTCCCATTCGCCCGGCTCTAGAGTGACTTCATTCATGACCTTTGCGACTTCATCAGCGCTGATATTGCCATCGCCATCAGCGTCAGCATTGTTACTCGAACAGCCCGCCATTAATGCTACGGCGGCAACCGATAAAACTATCTTCTTCACTTGGATTTCCCTCGTTTGTTTACTAAACTAACGACTGCCTTAACCCGATTGATCAATATTGTAAATTTGCGAAGTGTAACGTCTTAGCATTAGCAATATTTGGGGATGACAATGGACCCGTTTTGTTCCATATCCACGTTATGGCAAAGCTGGTTATCAGAGAAGGTTTGGCGGAACCGCAAACCGATGAGAATTTCGTTCCTCATAAACCGGTTAGACCCGATAAATCTGAAGGCGGTAAAGCCTTTGAATTGATCAGTGATTTTGAACCGTCTGGCGATCAGCCTGAAGCGATCAAAGAGCTGGTGGAAGGGATTCGCGAAGACGAACTGGATCAAGTGCTCCTTGGTGTTACTGGCTCGGGCAAGACTTTCACGATGGCTAAGATTATCGAGAAAACCCAGCGTCCTGCGCTGATATTGGCGCCGAACAAGATACTCGCCGCACAATTATATGGCGAGTTTAAGAGCTTCTTTCCCAACAATGCAGTCGAATATTTCGTCAGCTATTATGACTATTATCAGCCCGAAGCCTATGTCGCACGGTCCGATACCTATATCGAAAAGGAAAGCTCGGTAAACGAAGCAATTGACCGGATGCGGCATAGTGCGACCAGGTCGCTGCTCGAACGGGATGATGTGATAATCGTCGCGTCGGTTTCCTGTCTGTACGGTATCGGTTCGGTCGAAACATATTCAGCGATGATCTTTGATCTCAAAAAAGAGCAAGCTGTGGATCAGCGGGATATCATCCGCAAACTGGTGTCCCTGCAATATAAACGCAACGATCAGGCTTTTGCGCGCGGTAATTTTCGGGTTCGCGGCGATAATTTGGAAATTTTCCCTTCGCATTATGAAGATATGGCGTGGCGCATCTCCTTCTTTGGTGACGAGATTGAGGAGATTGTCGAATTTGATCCGCTGACGGGAAAGAAGGGTGCGAGCCTCAACCGCGTGCGAATCTTTGCTAATTCCCACTATGTGACGCCCGGCCCAACGATGAAGCAGGCGATGGAAGCGATCAAGCTGGAGCTTGGTGTGCGCCTCAAAGAGCTTGAGGCAGAAGGTAAGTTGCTGGAGCATCAGCGGCTCGAGCAACGAACGAATTTCGATCTCGAGATGATCGCGGCGACTGGCAGTTGTGCCGGTATCGAAAACTATTCCCGCTTTCTCACAGGGCGCCTGCCGGGCGAGCCGCCGCCGACGCTGTTTGAATATCTGCCAGACAATGCCTTGCTGTTCGTTGATGAGAGTCACCAGACGGTGCCGCAAATCGGTGCGATGTCCAAGGGCGATCATCGGCGCAAGATCACGCTGGCGGAATATGGTTTCCGGCTACCGAGCTGTATCGACAACCGCCCGCTGCGTTTTAATGAATGGGACGCGATGCGGCCGCAGACGGTTAGCGTGTCAGCAACACCGGGCAAATGGGAGATGGAACAGACCAGCGGTGTATTTGCCGAACAGGTCATTCGTCCCACCGGGCTGATTGATCCACCGGTGGAGATTAAACCAGTTGAGGATCAGGTCGATGATCTGATCAACGAGTGCAAAAAGGTCGCTCAACAGGGATATCGTACGCTCGTTACGACGCTGACCAAACGCATGGCTGAAGACCTGACCGAGTTTATGCATGAGGCGGGTCTGAAGGTCCGTTACATGCATAGCGATGTCGAAACGCTGGAGCGGATTGAGTTGATCCGGGATTTGCGACTCGGCGTTTATGATGTGCTGGTTGGCATAAACCTGCTGCGCGAAGGGCTCGATATTCCAGAGTGCGGGCTTGTGGCGATACTGGATGCCGACAAGGAGGGTTTTCTGCGCTCAGAAACATCGCTCATCCAAACTATTGGCCGCGCGGCGCGTAATGTAGAGGGCAGGGTAATCCTCTATGCCGATCGGATAACCGGATCGATGGAACGCGCGCTCAACGAAACTGGACGGCGGCGCGAGAAACAGGAGGCTTACAACAAGCTGCACGGGATCACACCGACAACGATCAAGAAAAATATCGGTGATATTGTTGCACATGTGGCGAGCAAAGATCAGGTCACGGTGCCGATTGATGACGATACCGAGCATCTCGTCGGCCATAATCTGCGCAGCCATATCGAAAGCCTTGAAAAACGCATGCGCGATGCGGCGGCCGATCTGGAATTTGAGGAAGCCGGACGACTTCGTGATGAAATTCGCAAACTGGAAGCCGACGAATTGGGGCTACCCGCAGACCTTCAGCTGGCCAAGCCAAAGGGCAGGGCAACCGAAGGTAAGCCAGGTACGCGCAAGATGCGCTATGGTAAAACGCAGCGAAAATTCTGATCCAGGTCAAAGCGATACGGTAATTGATGATGGGCCAGCATTCTCGACCAACAACATTCTTGGATAGACCAACGACTAGCATCCAGCTTGATCCCCAAAGAGGCAAGGTTCATGCTGCGGTGATAACGATCTGGGGAGGGACACATGCAATCGAAATTTTTAATGGCCTTGGCGAGCACTGCTCTGATACTAAGCGTGGCGACTTTTGACAGCAATCAAACTGCAGCCGCTGCGCAAGAAGGAACAGCACAAAACGCGCCCAATTTGAACGCTGCTGTTGCCGCGCCTGGCCGGATCGAAGCTGATGTGAATTTAGATGCCAGCCGTAAGCCAGTTGATGTTTTGGGTTTCATGGGTCTGGAAACTGGCGATGCGGTGCTGGATATCTTTGCCGGCGGCGGATATTATAGCGAAGTCATGGGCGCTGCGGTTGGACCAACAGGATCTGTCGTCGCCGTAAACCCTCCGCAATTTGTATCCAGCGATGCGGCGAAGACGAAATGGACCGGAATTGCCACCCGCCAGCCTGGTGTTTCTCTCATGCCATCGCAGCTGGGTGATTACACACCGGAACCGGACAGCTTTGATTTTGCCATGATGCATCTCATCTATCACGATCTATATTGGGAAAGCGAAAAATTCAAAATACCGCAGATGGACCCCGCCGCTTTTTTGACCAAGCTTTATGCGGGTATGAAGCCGGGCGGAATCGTCGCGGTCATAGATCATGTTGGTAGCGCCGGGGATACGAGAGCTATAGTGGAGAAAACCCACCGAATCGATCCAGTGACCGTGAAGACCGATTTTGAAAAAGCCGGTTTTGTGCTGGAGAGTGAAAGCGATATGTTCGCCAACCCGGAAGATGATTTGGACAAGAATGTTTTCGATCCGTCGGTGCGCGGCAAGACTAATCGCTTCATGATAAAGTTTCGCAAGCCCGCCTAAGCGTTTGTCGACGACTTGTGACAAGAGGCGAATCACATCTCTAGAACAGCGTTGGGACGAAGCGATTCGCCCAGGTTTTTGTGCAGCGCAGCATTTTTGTGATTTCATGATCGACTGTTGTGGATTAAATTACATAAAATTGTAATATAATTCCAACAGTTTACGGATAGTTACAATAGTTTACAAGACGGTTCATCCTCTGTTGGGTTATAGAGTCGTACATAAGTTGCGTAGTTACGAGCTGACACGAAGATTGAAATATCGGCCACAATGATGAGCCGCGGTCAGCATCTCGGTTTTGGACAGAGAGGTTCTTATGGAGCTTGTTGTGAACAATGACGAACAGATGAGAGCGGACAATATAGTTGCGTCGGCAAGGTCCGGTCGTGCAAATGCTGCTGATTTTGACACTGCGGAACTGAGGGCTGGCCCAACTTTGGGGCAGGGACTGTACCTGATTGTATCAGGGCCAGCACCAAAACAAGGGGCAAATATAAGATTGCTGCCGGTATTGGGTGATACTCTACCCGAATATCAGCAGATAGAAATAGCGTGGGAAGCGCGTGCGGCAAATGACCATGATGTTCAGGTGGATATGACCAGATCCGGCGGGGCCGAACGTTATGAGAAATCAATGCCGCTATCTGGCCTGTCGGGTACAAAGGGCATTGAACTGGTTGGCGCCAATGGCACCAAGAAGTTTAACCTGACAGGTCAATAGTTTGGCCGGCGGCGGCTTAGGGTCGCTTGTCGTCGGAACAAAGGCGGGGGACAGATTTGTGTTGCGTATTAAATCTGTCTCCCGATCCTTTGACATAGAATAAGCAACGTTGCTTATAGTTTAGGTCCGGCAATCCGTTTACGGGGGCTTTCAGGGGGTTTGCAAGCCGCCGGACTTTAGGGAAGTAGGGCTGGCGCGCCGGTTGTGTATCGCGCGACGGCTCTACTTTTTCTATTATGCACTGAATGAGCTATTAGCTCGCATATTTAACCGAGCAACCATAGGGGCGCGACTGCGCCACGCTGACGCTTTTGCCGGCCTTCAGTTCACCCAGAGCCGCCGTTACGTGATTACGCGCGCTTTTGATATCCGCTTTATTTGCGGTCGGTTTGTCATCAATCCCGCCTTGGTAAACCAGCTTTCCGGCACCATCGACAATATACATATGCGGGGTTGTTTTTGCAGCATAGGCTTTGCCAACCACCCCTTTGACATCAAGCAGGTAGTGATCCGCATTCATGCCCTGATCCTTAGACAGCTTTTGCGCCGCTGGGCCTTTCATATAGCCTTGCTTTCCTTGCGCACCGCTGTTGATAGTGAGCCAGACGGCACCTTGTTTGCGGGCCGCTGCCTGGGTTGCCTGCATATTGCCGCTATCATAATGTTTGACGACAAAGGGACAGCCGGGATTGTGCCATTCCATAACCACGGTCTTGCCGCGAAAATCCGAGAGCTGAACGGTTTTTCCATACATGTCTGTCAGTTTGAAATCTTGCGCAATTGCCCCGTTTTTCTGTGCAGCTGCAAGGGGTGTGGCTGCGCTCATTGCCGCTACCGCAGCGATTGATATCATAGCGAACTTGTAAAACATGGGGTTCTCCTTTTTGATTCCATCAACGCTTGAGAGCCTATATCAAGTTACCAGATCGGTCAGTGTGCTGATAGTCAATATCTGCGGCAATATAACAGGTTCCTCACCCGGCGCATAATATAGATAGAGCGGCACACCGGCGCGGCCATGCTTTTCCAGGAACTTGCTAATTTCTGGATCGGGACGGGTCCAGTCTCCCATCAAAACCGCAACATTGGCATTCGCAAAAGCATCCGCAGTTTCCTGACGCTGCACGGCTGCGGCTTCATTGGCTTTGCAGGTAATGCACCAGTCAGCAGTGAAATAGGCAAAAACCGGTCGATTGGAGGCGCGCAGCTCCGATAATCGGGTTTCACTAAAGGCTTCACTGGGTAGGGTTGTAGAAGAAGCGCTTGCAACTTTCTGCTCATTCATCGCTTCCGCATTTGGCAGGAATAGTACACCACCGAAAATCGCTGCGATAAGTGCACTCGTCGCCCATGTACCGCGCGATAGGCCTTTCATCTGACCACCGCCGAACCACCATAAAATCAATGTGACAAGCAACAAAAAGATCAAAGATAGCCCCAGTGCATCCGTCCCAATTTGGCGTCCCAGCAACCAGATTAAGCCGATCGCGGTAAGAAACATTGGAATTGCCATGGCCTTGCGGAAACTATCCAGCCATGCACCCGGTTTGGGTAACCGGCTGCGGATCGCCGGTACGAACGCGATCAGCAAGAAAGGCAAGGCTAATCCAACGCCTAGCCCAGCAAAAATTATCAAGGCGGCAATGGGCGGTAATATGATGGTGGCCCCAAGCGCTGCAGCCATGAAGGGGCCAGTGCAAGGGGTAGCGACAAAAGCAGCGAGCGCGCCGGTCCAGAACGACCCCGCTGGTCCGTCTTTTTGAGCGAGCCTGTTGCCGAAATTGACATTGGGGAGCTCGAACAGACCAGCCAGGTTGAAACCTATTGCGGTCACCAAAGCGAGCAGTAAGAAGATGATCCGCGGATCTTGCAATTGAAAAGCCCAGCCCACCGCTGCCCCACTGGCACGCAAGCCCAACAACAAAGCGCCTAAAGCTGTCGCCACGACTACGACGCCGGCTGTGTAAGCCAGCGCATCACGCCGCACGACCGTTTCATCGCCGCCGGCTTTGGCCAAGCTGATAGCCTTCAGGCTAAGGATTGGGAAAACACAAGGCATTAGATTGAGCAACAAACCGCCAACGATCGCTCCGCCAAGAGCAATAAACAGCAAGGACGCTTTAGACTGGTCGCCACCACCAGTAAAATTTCCGCTGTCAGCGCCTCCGCTCAGAGGAACGCCAGACATTTCTACTTCTCCACCCGACGCGTCTAAAGAAAACCCCATGTTTGAAGCAATTTTCAGGACGCCGGAAATGTTTTGCAATGCATCGCCGCGCGCTGCTGTTTCGATGATCAGGCTATCACCATCACGGTTGACTTTTTGCGGGGCGCCATAGTCGACAATGCCGTCTTCCTTGATAAAGAAATAGGGTGCCTCAACATCGACATCTGCCGGGAGAGGGATGGAAAGGCGGAACAGGTCATCCTTGACCATGAAAGTTGCAGTGCTGCCGAGCGGGCGTGGCAAGGCTTCACGATAAGCGTTAAAAGCGTTGTTAGGTGAAACCCCCACATCTTTGTCGACCACTTGCAGATTGATAAACAGTTCATCTTGTTCGGGCACACAGACTTCATCGGTACAGGCGAGCCATTCGGATTTCACCGAGATTGGCAGAGGTCCGGGTTTGACTTGATCGGAAACTGCCAGATTAACAAGGACGGCATAATCACCCTTGTAAATATAGTTCATGATACCGGAAATCAGCAACGTATCGGGCACGGGATATTGTGCATCACCAGCTGTCACACCGTCTGGTAATTTCCAGTCAAAGCTCATGCCAATCCCCGCATCGCCAGGATTTTCCCAATAGCCGTGCCAAGTGGGTTTGGGGTTCATGACAAAGGCGAGGGTGACACTTTGTCCTGGCTGCACCTGCTGCGATTCCGCAACCAAGGTGGCTGGTACGTTGAGTTCGCGCCTATCGAGTCCGGTTTGTGCAACAGCGGGGCTTACGGCCGTTAACAGCGCAAAAATTATGGCAGCAAGCATAGTTGCAAACATAGTCCGGGCGTTTGCTCTAATTGTCCTCAACGAGGTATTCAATGTCATAAAAACTCACCACTTTATCTTTAATGCTGTTACTCTATCGACGGCTGTCTTGCCACAGCCGCTTTATACCATGGGGATTATTCGTGCGCGTCATCAAATATGTTACAAGTTTTATAGCTTTTATTGCAATTTCCGGCGCCGCCAATGCCGAACATCACAGTCAAACGCAATCTGGCAAACCGAAACTGGTGATCGCAATATCGGTCGACCAGTTTTCCTCTGATCTGTTCAGCGAATATCGCAGCAGCTTTACCGGTGGCCTGAAGCGTTTGGCAAGCGGTGCGGTTTTTCCATCGGGCTATCAGGGACATGCAGCAACTGAAACCTGTCCGGGGCATGCGACGATTATGACGGGCGTTCATCCCGGACGCGCTGGCATTATCGCTAATAACTGGATTGATCTGGGCGTAAAGCGCGAAGACAAAACAATCTATTGTGCTGAAGACCCCAGGATTGAGGGCACCAGCTTTGGCAGCATTACCGCCGCGACGCAGGGCGACTATGTGGCTTCTGCTTGGCATTTGCTCGTGCCCACTTTGGGGGAGAGATTGAAGACACTATCACCTGGCTCCAGAAACATGGCAGTATCGGGCAAAGATCGGGCGGCCTTGATGATGGGCGGAAACGCGCCTGACATGATATTCTGGTGGAAGGGCGAAGGTTTTAAAACCAAAAAAGATGGCTTGATGCTGCCCGCACTGCCGAAATTTAACACCGAGCTGAAGGCGATGCTTGCCAAGCCGCGCGCGCCTATTGCTGTGCCTGCCCATTGCGAGGCCCGCAATCGCGCGATCCCGCTTGGTGGTGATAGCGCTGTGGGCACTTACCAGTTTCAGCGCCCAAAAAATGGGGCATCTATCTTTCGTGCATCTCCTGATTTTGATGCTGCCGTTTTAGCGCTGGCCGAAAAAATGGTGAAGAACGAGCGGTTGGGGGCGTTTGAATTTACGGATATCCTGAATATCGGACTTTCCGCTACGGATTATGTCGGTCATGCCTTTGGCACCGGCGGCGTTGAAATGTGCATCAATCTTTCGGAACTGGATAGAAATCTCGGTTCGTTTTTCGATAAGCTCGACGAGATGGGGCGCGACTACATGGTTGTACTGACCGCGGACCATGGTGGCCATGATTTGCCAGAACGTTTGAAACAGCAAGGTGTTCCGGAAGCGCAGCGGATTGATGACGATGTCAACGCCGATGGCCTCAATGAAGTTTTTTATGAAAACGATGAACTACGGAAATATGGTCAGATTATTTATGCGGACAGTCCATTTGGTGATTATTACGTCAGCCAGGCTTTGCCGGCACCCCTGCGTGCTGAGGTGAAGGCCGAGGCCATGGCTATCATGGCACGCAATCGCCAGGTGGAACTGGTTCTAGACGGTGCAGATTTAGCGAAAATGCCGATGCCATCTGGTCCAGTCGAAGAATGGAGTTTGACCGAACGCGCCCGGGCGTCTTTCCACCCTGACCGATCTGGCGATTTCATTGTACTACTGAAAAAAGGGGTCACTCCGATTGACAGGCCGATGCGCGGTTACGTGTCGACCCACGGCAGCCCATGGGATTATGACCGGCGCGTGCCAATTCTATTCTGGCGCAAAGGCATGACACATTTTGAGCAACCGCTTTCGGTTCAAACCGTTGATATCGCTCCGACCCTGGCATCAATCATCGGTCTAGATATTCCGGACGACGAACTTGATGGGCGCTGTTTGGACATTGATGGCGGTCCGGGCGATAATTGCCGATAATATAAGCTGCTAAACCTATCGCTTTTCGTAACGGGTTAGTCCCCGGCTCAATCGGTTATTCGCAATCCGCATCTTGTCGCCGCTCCAGTCAGCGACAAACCAGGTGTTGCGCTGAACGCCCTTAGCCAGCGACGCGCTGTTGGAGTGGATGTTAAGACCCGCAGAACTGTTTTTCTTGCCCTCTGCGGCAACAGCGACGAAAGCACTCCAGTTTTCCTTATTCTGGCCCTGAACAAAAACATTGCCGCTAATGACACCGGATGCGCCCGCCGGTAGGTCGATCATATAATTGGTCGCGCGCCCTTGGGTGTCGTCAAAGCTGCTGTTGGTGACGGTGATACGTGGTGCCCGGCTTTTGACATAATGGCCGCCATTGCCTTTTTCAAACCGGCTGTTGGTAACACTAAGCGAGCCATAATCACCGATATAGATGCTGTGGGCGCAAGATAGACCCCGGTCACATCGGCCTAGCCGTTGGAAGGTCGAACGGTCGATAACAATGCTACCACTTGCATCATCGGCGGTCAGCAGACCCTGCTCGCTGTTACGGAACAATGCATTGACGATGGTCAGGTTACCGCGCTCCAAACGGATACCGGCGCCGTTGCCATCCGGTACACGCTGGTTTTGAAAGACGATGCCGTCAACTAATGCCGCTTGGCCGCGCAGTACCAAAGATGCTTTGCCTTCGCAAATTCCGCCATCAAATATTGTCCGTCCGGCAACCGCTGCCCGATACGTGATCTGACCCTCCGTCTGAACGGCACAATCGCCATAAGCGCCAGGAGCGATGACGATGGTTCCGCGCCGTGCGCCGATGGCTTCGACCGCGTCTGACAATCTGTAAAAACCCTGCCCGTTTTCTGCCACCGTAAAGGGGGCAGCATCTTGCGCCACTGCTGCGGTGCTGTTGGCGACTGCCAAAAAGGTTCCAATGAGGATCGGGACCGAAAGTTTCACGTCTGAAGCTCCTGAAAAGCGGGGACAATGTATGATTGTCGCATAAGCTGCTTGTCGTCCCGACACAATATCCGACACGAGTCTGTCCCAAATGAACCCAATTTTGTTACCAGAAGTTAAATCGTGCCGTTTCTGGGATGGCATGGGCTGAAATGTAAAAAATTGCCTAGCTTGTGATCAACGCTGGAAATATGGTGATTTATAGGTTAACACTGTTGTATAGATTCATATAAATTGCGGCAAGACAGTCGTGAAAATGACGATGGGAAAACTCTATGCGTAAATATTTGATGGCTGCCGTTGCAGCGGGAAGCTTTGCTATCGCAGGATCGGCAAATGCCGCTGTTGTTTTTGGTGAGCTTACCGGTGGTAACGCACTGAGTAATGGTGGAGTTTTTGAACAGCTCAATCCTGCTCCGGGTTTTTCGGTTGGTAATAATAACCAGCAGTCTAACAACCTCTTTGCGTTTGATGAAGTGCAAAGCGTGACGCTCACCGCTGCTGTGGGCGGATTGACTGCGGGCACTGTTGTGAATAGCCACTATGTGTTTTTTGATCCGCGCCGGACTCGTAGGGCAATTGGCTATGTTGATTTTGATTCTGAAGTTTTGGCTGTACTGACAACACAAGCTGATCTCACCGATACAGACATGCTGTTGGGCAACGCCAACGTAAATTATTTGAGCCCAAATCTGCGCGGACTTGAAAGCAGCGACATTGCGACATTCGCTGGCAACCGGCTGGATTTGAATTTCAGAGCGTCTTCGCCTGGCGATTTTGTCCGCGTTTTGACGGTTGCTACGGCTGTTCCGGAACCTGCATCCTGGGCGATGATGATCGGTGGCTTCGGGTTGGTCGGAGGCGCGATGCGTCGCCGCCGCAAAGCCACGACGAAAGTGAGCTACGCTTAAACTTTCACCTGTTTAACGATATAAAAGCCGGTCTCGAAAGAGGCCGGCTTTATTCGTTGAGATTAGGCCGCAACCACTGACGTGCCTGATCGAGTGAGATATCACGCCGCTCGGCATAATCGTCTACCTGATCCTCACCTATGCGCGCGACGCCGAAATAATCGGCTTGTGGATGACCGAAGTAAAAGCCGGATACTGCGGCCGTGGGCGTCATCGCAAAGCTGCTGGTTAGCTCCAGACCGGTATGGGTCGTCGCATCCAGCATATCGAACAGGATCGGTTTCAGGCTGTGGTCCGGACAGGCGGGATAGCCGGGGGCAGGGCGGATGCCCTGATATTGTTCCTTGATCAGCGCCTTGTTGTCCAGGCTTTCATCCGGCGCATAGCCCCACAAGTCTTTGCGCACATGTTCGTGCATCCGCTCAGCAAAAGCCTCGGCCAATCGGTCGGCCAGAGCTTTGATCAATATGCTGTTATAGTCGTCCTTGTCTGCCTCAAACCGCGCGACATGTTCATCAATCCCGTGCCCGGCCGTCACTGCAAAGCCGCCCATCCAGTCATCCGATGTGTCGATAAAATCGGCGAGGCAATTGTTTGATTTTCCTGCTCGCTTGCTGACTTGCTGACGCAGCATCGGCAGGGCGATTTCTTCGTTTTCCGGTGACACCAAGATATCGTCACCTTCGCGCCGCGCCCGCCATAGTCCAGCCACACCTTTGGCGGTCAGCCATTTTTCTGCGATGATTGTGTCGAGCATTGCCTGCGCGTCTTTATAAAGATCGCTGGCGCTTTCCCCGACCACTTCATCGGTCAGGATTGCAGGATAGGTACCGGCCAGTTCCCAGGCGCGGAAAAACGGCGTCCAGTCAATATAATCACGTAGCTCGGCGAGATCCCACTCTTCATAGACATGCAGACCGGGTTTTTTTGGGGCAGGCGCTTTCTGACTCATGTCGATTTTCGCGCCATTGGCACGGGCTTCATCCAGCGACGCCAGTTTCTTTGCGGTTTTGCCAGCACGGGCGATGCGCACCTGCTCATAATCTTCGCGCGTGCTGGCGATAAAGGGCTCGGCCTGCGTGTCGCTGACCAATTGCGAGGCGACACCGACCGCGCGGCTGGCGTCCAGTACATAGACGGTCGGACCGGAATAGGCCGGTTCAATCCGCAGCGCCGTGTGGGTTTTGGATGTTGTGGCACCACCGATGAGCAGAGGCATCGTCATTTTGGCGCGTTCCATTTCTTCGGAAACGGTGACCATTTCGTCGAGCGACGGGGTGATCAGACCGGAAAGGCCAATCATGTCCGCGTCATTTTCATTGGCGGCTTTCAAGATGTCCGTCCAGGGCACCATCACGCCCAGATCAATCACTTCAAAGCCGTTACATTGCAGCACGACGCCGACGATATTCTTGCCAATATCATGCACGTCGCCCTTGACGGTGGCCATGATGATCTTGCCCTTGCCCTTGGCACCTTCTTCTTTCTCTGCCTCGATATAGGGGAAGAGATGGGCAACGGCCTTTTTCATCACGCGGGCGGATTTTACCACCTGCGGCAGGAACATTTTTCCCGAACCAAACAGGTCACCAACAACGTTCATGCCGTCCATCAGGGGACCCTCAATGACCTCAATGGGCCGCCCACCGGCATCCTTGACCGAAACGCGCATTTCTTCGGTATCTTCGATAATATGAGCATCAATGCCTTTGACCAGCGCATGTTCCAGCCGTTTGACGACATCATAGCCGCGCCATTCGGCAGCGGCTTTTTCCGCCGCCTTGTCGGTACCGCGAAATTTTTCGGCCAGCGTGATCAGCCGGTCGGTTGCATCGCCGCCATCCTTGGGTTCGCGGTCGAGAATGACATCCTCGCAATGCTCGCGTAGGACGGGGTCGATATCGTCATAGATATCCAGCTGTCCGGCATTGACGATGGCCATATCGAGCCCGGCAGGAATGGCGTGATAGAGAAAGACGCTGTGCATCGCCCGGCGCACCGGTTCGTTGCCGCGAAAGCTGAAAGACAGGTTGGATAGGCCGCCGGAAAAATGCACATGCGGGCAGCGCGCCTTAATTTCGGCCACCGCTTCAATGAAGTCCAATCCGTAGCGGCGATGCTCATCTATCCCGGTTGCCACGGCGAACACATTGGGATCGAAAATAATATCCTCGGGCGGAAAGCCGATGCCGGTGAGCAATTTATAGGCGCGTTCGCAAATTTCGACCTTGCGCTGCTTGGTATCCGCTTGCCCGGTTTCATCAAAAGCCATGACGACAACGGCGGAGCCATAGGCCATGCATTTGCGGGCATGGGCGAGAAACTCCTCTTCACCCTCCTTCATCGAGATGGAATTGACGATCGGTTTGCCCGACACGCATTTCAGGCCCGCTTCGATGACCGACCATTTGGAGCTATCGATCATCACCGGCACGCGGGCAATATCGGGCTCCGCCGCGATCAGCTTGAGGAAGGTTGTCATCGCGTGTTCGGCGTCGAGCAGGCCTTCGTCCATGTTCACGTCGATAATTTGCGCGCCATTTTCGACCTGTTGCCGCGCGACTTCTACGGCGGCTTCATAGTCATCGTTGAGGATGAGCTTTTTGAACCGCGCGGAACCGGTGACATTGGTGCGTTCGCCAATATTGACGAATTGCGCGGAAGAGGGGGGTGTGGTCATTTTTTCCTTCTCCCTCTCTCCTTCAGGGGAGAGGGCCGGGGAGAGGGGGAGTCCTCTCAAATTGAAAACTAAATATTTAGAAAGAGACTGCCCCTCTCCCTAACCCTCTCCCCTGAAGGGGGGAGGGGACTAAGCGGCCATCGTGAATGGTTCAAGGCCGGACAAACGGGTCTGGACCGCTGGCGAAGCCGCAGCGCGTGGTTTGGCGCTCTCGACCGCTTCGGCAATGGCGGCGATATGCTCGGGCGTCGTACCGCAGCAGCCGCCAACAATATTGACCAGGCCGTCATCAAGCCACTCGCCAATCAGCGCAGCGGTTTGATCCGGCAATTCGTCATATTCGCCCAATTCATTGGGCAGACCGGCATTGGGATAGGCCATGATCAGCGTATCGGCTTCTTTCGACAGCATTGCGAGATGCGGGCGCAGTTGGTCAGCGCCAAAGGAGCAGTTGAGGCCGATGGTCAGCGGTTTCAGATGGCGCACCGCGTGCCAGAACGCCTCCACCGTGTGGCCTGACAGGTTGCGGCCGGAGAGATCCGTGAGCGTCATGGAGATCATCAGGGGCACGTCGCGATCACAAGCCTCGGCGGCTTCCTGTGCGGCCATCCCGGCACATTTGGCGTTGAGGGTATCGAAAATCGTCTCGATCAACAGAAAATCAACGCCGCCTGCGATCAGGGCATCGCATTGCTCGCGGTACACGCCTTTGAGATAGTCAAAATCAATCTCGCGAAAGCCGGGGTCGTTGACATCAGGCGAAAGCGACAGCGTCTTGTTGGTCGGGCCGATGGAGCCAGCCACAAAGCGTTTCTTGCCATCTTTGGCCTCAGCCTTGTTACAGGCTTGGCGCGCGATTTCGGCGGATTTGATGTTGATGTCTTTGACCAGATGTTCGCAGCCATAATCGGCCTGGCTGATCTCGGTCGAGCTGAACGTATTGGTTTCGACAATATCCGCGCCCGCTTCCAGATAGGCGGTGTGAATGCCCTCAATAATATCCGGCCGCGTCAGGCTGAGCAGGTCATTATTGCCTTTCTGGTCATCGTTCAGTTCCAGCGTGCCGCGATAATCGCGTTCGCCGAGGCCGTGATTCTGGATAGCCGTGCCATAGCCGCCATCAAAGACCAAGATGCGTTCTGCCGCTATCGCGCGGAGCTGTTCGCCGGGACCGGTCATGCTGCTTTCTCCCGCACTGCGCCTGTCGGGCGTTTGCCGAGCAGATGACAGATCGCGTAACTGAGCTCTGCGCGGTTGAGTGTGTAGAAATGGAACTGGCGGACGCCGCCGGCATAGAGCTTACGGCATAATTCCGCCGCAACGGTGGCTGCAATCAGCTGGCGGGCAGAGGGATGGTCATCAAGCCCTTCAAACAGGTCATTCATCCACGCCGGGATCTCGGCACCGCACATACCCGCAAACTTCCGCGTTTGGGCAACATTCGATACTGGCAGGATACCGGGCACCAGTTCGGCATCGATCCCAGCCGCTGTGGCTGCGTCGCGGAACCGGAAAAAAGCCTCGGCGGTAAAGAAAAACTGCGTAATTGCGCGGCTTGCACCGGCATCCAACTTGCGCTTGAGATTGTCGAGATCGCTCTGCGGACAATTGGCCTCCGGATGCGTCTCCGGATAGGCCGCCACCGATATCTCAAAAGGGGCTATATCCTTCAACCCTTTAACAAGTTCCGCGGCACTCTTGTAACCTTCCGGATGCGGTTCAAACGCCTGACCTTCCGCTGGCGGGTCTCCACGCAGGGCAACAATATGGCGCACGCCGGCTTCCCAATAGGACTGCGCGACATCCGCGATCTCCGCCTTGCTTGCCCCGACACAGGTCAAATGGGCAGCGGCTGGAATATGGGTTTCCTTGGCAATGCGCGCGACAGTGGCATGGGTCCGCTCGCGGGTTGATCCACCGGCACCATAAGTAACGGATACAAAGCGTGGATCAAGGGGTTCCAGCGTAACGACACTGTCCCACAGGGTTTGTTCCATTTTCTCCGACTTCGGCGGAAAAAATTCAAAGGAAACATCAGCATCACCGCTGAGCCCGGCAAATAGGGGCACATCCAGTGCGCGCTTTGCTTCTTCAAGTTCGCCTAAGCCTAAAGGTCTGGATGTTTGGGTCATATTGAAGCTCTTTTTTGCGGTATATTCGTTGCTGAAGCAGTACTGCTTTCGGAATGAATTTGAGGTAGGCCGGATTTACGCCCAACCCATATTTTGACTGTAAGTTTACCGCCATCCAGCGTTCGGCTTTGTATCATATCTATCTGCGAAGCGGCGAACCAACGTTTCATACTATCGTCAGAAAAACCAAGCCGAGCATGCGCATGAGCCGTTCGCAATTCTTCGCGATCATGAGGAGCGAAGTCCGTTATCATCACCGTTCCGCTATTGCGGACGACTCTTGATACTTCAGTTAGAACCGCTTCGGGATGCTGGGCGTAATGGAGAACCTGATGAAGTAGAACACTGTCTACTTGTCCATCTTCAATGGGCAGTTTGTTAAAATCACCCAGCTTCAATTCGGTCTTTCGCGCTAATGCCGCCTGATCCGTCTTGTCTGATTCATTGCCCAAAAGCTTTGCACGGGCCAATCGTAACATTTCTGGGCTTTTATCCAGCGCCGTCACTTTTGCGGAATTTGGTCCGAAAAGCTCAACCATCCGGCCAGTTCCTGTTCCGATATCTAGCATATGTCCAAGATTGACGTCTTTGAGCAGCGCCAGCATTGCCTGTTCAACGTCATCTTCCGGAATATGGAGAGAACGGATGGCATCCCATTCCTCAGCGTGGTCCTCGAAATAACGCTCGGCCATCTCAGCTCGCGCTTTCCGGACGAGAGCTAATTGCGCTTGGTCATCAACCGCTTGTTCGGAAGATATCACATTGTCGGAACGGAAAAGGCGGCGCAAGGTATCAAGTTCGGGCGCTTGCCCGGGACGCAGAAAAACCCAGCTGCCTTCTTTTCGGCGTTCTGCGAGGCCCGCTTCGTCCAAAATTCGGATATGGCGGGAGATACGAGGTTGGCTTTGGTTCAAAATCTGCGCCAGCTCGCCAACGGCAAGCTCCATGTTAAGGAGCAGAAGCATGATTCGAACTCGCGTAGGATCAGCCAGTGCTCTAAATATGGTGAGGACATCATTCATCGAAGAAAGCATATAAAGAATTCTTTATATGCAGTCAATCCATTAGATTTGCTTGCTTTGAATATCCGTTTTTAAAATTATTACAAAAAAAAGTCTCAATGGATCATGGAGTAAGAATGTTCGCCATTGCCATCCCTTTTCCATAGAGCTAAGGCACGTCCCCGTGAGCAGTTTGAGGGAGTTTATCGGCTGTTCGCTTGGTTTTTATGAGGAAAAAGTAGAGGGTTTACCCAATGAAAAAAGTTACAACATCTATCGTTCTTGCTGGTGCACTTGGCTTGGCTGCTTGTTCCGGCGCTGCTGAAAATGCAGAAGCTGGTGCAGAAGAGGCTGTAGAAGGTACTGAAGCAACAGCTGAAGAAGCTGCTGACGACGCGATGACTGCTGCTGAAGGCTCTGCAGACGCCATGGGCGAAGCTGCTGCTGAAGCAACTGAAGAAGCTGGCGAAGCGGCTGAAGCTGCTGGTGATGCCGCCGCAGAAGCTGCTGGTGATGCTGCCGAGGCTGCTGGTGATGCTGCCGATGCTGCAAAACGTGCAGTTGAATAAGCACTTTTGACATATTTCGGAAAAGGGCTGCCTTATTGGCGGCCCTTTTTTTGTCCGACAGAATTGATTCTGTTACTGAGCCGTTAGTATTTCAATTTTAATGAAAGGCGTCAAAACATGACGAAGCGACATGGTGTCTACTTAGGTTTGTTTGCATTGGCAGCTTGCGGACCTGCTCAGAATGATCCCGGGCCTGGTGGAGTCACGGTTGGTGAGGCACAGGCATTGGACGAGGCCGCTGAAATGCTAGACGATCGCTATGCATCGCCTGAATTTAGCTCAGACGAAAAACGCATGGTTCAACCGGTGCAAGAGCCTTGATTCCAACAGCATCATTTATCTGATTTGCTTTATCGACGGTGATAGCGTCCTACAGCGCGTGTAACAGACTGCATTAGCCGCATACGTTCCGGGATCGAGGCGGTTGTGTCGCCTAACATAACCGCGACCGCATATCGGCTTCCATCGGGCGCGGTCATTATACCGACATCATTATAACCGGTTGATACGGCTCCCAATATCTGTCCAGTACCGGTTTTATGCAAAAAATCCCAACCTGCCGGAACGCCAGCTTTCAGACGGTTTGGTCCGCTTCGAGTCCGTTTCAGGATGGATTGAAGCAATTGGGTAGAGTTTTCAGATAGCAGCTCGCCGCGAGCTAGCTGGTCAAGAGCACCAACGATGGCACCTGGACTAGCGCCATCGATTGGATCAGCAAGATAAGCCGCCAATGCCTTTCGGCGCGTTTCAATCGGTAAATTTGCACGCGCGGTGTAAAACTTCCGTCCTACAGAGAGATTCTGGCTCCATTTCAACCCTGCAATCTGACTCTGCATCAATCGTTCGCCAGGACCGAATTTTATCTTGCCAAGACCTTTGCGGCGGATAAAATCATTGACGGCATCGGGCCCGCCAGCATGACGCAAAAGCACATCATTCGCTGTATTGTCGCTGTAGGCGAGAGCTCTTTCGAGCAGTGTATATACGCTTTTGACTACAGCGCCCTCGCGTTTTACCTCCGCCGCAAGGGGTTGATAAAAAAGCGTAAGATCATCTGGGCCGATCTGGATGGCGTCAGAGAGCGATACACGTCCCTGGTCGACCTTGTCCAGCAGGGCCATGGCAACCCAAAGTTTTGATACGCTTTGTTGAGGAAAGTCTTGGTCCGCGCGATGACCTATGCTCCAGCCGCTGTCGATACTTTTAATAGCAATGCCGGTTTTGCCCGGAAAACTGCGCCATAAATCGGCAACTTCTCGTTCCAGCGCCGGATCAGGCCGATTCTGAGACCGTGTATCCGTTTTTTGCGGCGGCGGGTTTTCGTAGCGCGGCCGCGGAGTTTCTCTCTGTTCGTTGGAAACGACTGATCGCCCTTGAGACGGCGCAACGCAAGCGGTCAAAACGCTTACGCAAAAGACAATGATTACAAAGCGTACATATGCCATAAACTAACTACCGATCCCTGTTGAGATATTGTCGGTCAGAAAGAGCTGTCCGGAATATCAACTACAAACTACGGCTTTACGTACACGATTTTGCCTGAACAGAGCCAAAACCGATGTTTGCGACGAACGATTCTGGGCGTGCGACGAAATGCATTCGTTATTTTTTAACACCGAAGTTGAAGCGGCGGGTTACCGTGTAATCGAGTACATTCACGACGAAATAGGAAAGGGTCCAACGCAATCGATTGAGCAGTCCTTTGCGTGCCTTGTGCAATTCCTTGGAAATAGGGAGGCTGGCTTGGCACATATCATCGACAATAGCGCGTGCATGGTTGGCAAAAGCTTTGTCTTCGATCCGCACCATCATTTCGACATTGATGAACAGACTGCGGAGGTCGAAATTCGCGGACCCTATGTAGACAGCATCATCAATAATAACCAATTTCATATGCAGTCGCTTGCGTTGGTACTCGTAAATACAAGTACTGCGTTTGAGCAAATATCCGTAAAGCAGACGGCTTGCTCCAATAGTAGCGGCATTATCAGTCTTGCCCGCCAGAATAAGCCGGTTCTTGCCGCCGCGCTTTGACAAACGGGCAATGCGTCGCAGCAACCCTTGCCCGGGTGAGAAATAAGCGCTGACTAGGTCAAGCTGCTCCCCTTTTTCTAGGTCACCCTTGATCGACCATGCCCAACGGCTGAGGCGATTGCTGGGGCCGCCAAGTAACCAGCGAAAATTACCATTGCCGGCCTCCCATCGCCGCACCATTTTTTGCAGAGAGCGGATATTCCCGTTGTTATTGCAAACCCAATCGGACAGCTGTTCATAATATGCCTCAAGTTTGCGCACTTCTGGTCCATGAATAACAACGCCCAAGTCCGTCCAGCTGGTTTCATTATTCTCGCTATCTTGATCTTGGGAATGCTGATCAAAATATTGATTGGCGATGTTGAAACCGCCGATCATTGCGCAATCATGGTCTGAAATGATGAATTTCTGATGATTGCGGACAAAATAGCTCGTGGAAAACCGCGGACTGAAAATCGCGAAATGTCCGCCTGCTTGCTCGAAGTTATCAAAAAAGCCTTTTGGTGCACCGTTTGACCCGAAGCTATCGACCATCAGTTCTACCCTGACGCCACGCCGACAAGCTTCGATCAGCTTGCGTAGCACCAATCGCCCAACATCATCACCTTCGAACATATAGAAAAAAAGTTTCAAGGAGTGGCGAGCCTGCTCAATCAAAGTGAGCAGTGCTTCCAGACGGTCGTTTGGAAGATGAACCAACTTGAGTTTATTCCCGCCAATATCGAACCAGTCGTTTTCGATAGTATTTTGATCATCGGCATCAGTCGAAACGGTTTGAGAAGCAGGAATGATCATAGATCAGACGTATAGATTATTCGCCCTGAACCGACAATTGAATAACAGCAAAGCTGATCAGCAAGACCATCAGATTTATTGACAAAACCAAGCACTTTCCTTAGGTGCAAACCATCTTTCATAAATTACAGAGAATCAGGAGCGCCTTATGGCTCGCGTTACGGTTGAAGATTGCGTTGATAAAGTCACCAATCGGTTTGATTTGGTCCTATTTGCAGCGCAGCGTGCACGCGAAATCTCGGGCGGTGCTGAACTGACGATTGATCGCGATCGTGATAAAAACCCGGTTGTTTCGCTACGTGAGATTGCTGAAGAAACGATCAAGCCAAAAGATCTCGAAGAAAGTCTCGTCCAATCACTACAGAAAGTGCAGATTGATGATGATGATACGCCGGATGAAATTGGTTCGATCAGCCAATCTGCCGAAGCGCTTCGTTTGACGGCTGCCGCTCCGCCACGCAGCGCAGGCGTATCAGGTGATTACGGACGGCGTTAATACGCTAAGTTTTAGTCTGATTTAAAAACCGGGCGGCGCTCTTCCATTGAGTTGCCGCCTGTTTTTATTTCAGCATTCTTACTGCGCATAAATGGGATGATCAAACTCCAGATCAGATTGGCGGGCTTGTTATCCTGATATTCGGACAAGCCAATCGTCATTCCATTATGCCCCTTTTCCGGCTGGGCAATGTAGGTTCCGAACATCCGGTCCCAGATGGTCAGGAAAAAGCTGTAATTGCTGTTCGCTTCCCTTTCGATGATCGAATGGTGTACCCGGTGCATATCGGGCGTCACGATAAAGAGACGCAGCAGCCGATCGAATCCGAGCGGCAAGCGGATATTCGCGTGATTGAACATGGAAGCAGCATTGAGCAAGACTTCAAACAGGAATACAGCAAAGGCTGCCGGCCCGATCAGCACAATGAAGAGCAGCTTATAGGCCATGGAAAAGACGGCCTCTCCAGGGTGAAAGCGCGCGCCGCTGGTGACATCAAGATCGCGGTCTGCATGATGGACTTTGTGAAAACGCCACAGGATCGGGATCCTATGGAATGCGATATGTTGTGCATAGATCAGCATGTCGAGCAGCAGGAAGGCGATAATGACCTCAATCCATAATGGCAGATCTACCAAGGCCAACAGCCCCCACCCGCGACCTGCCGCGTAATTGGCCATCGCAACGGCCAATATCGGTATGATCAGGCGTAATGCTAGAGTGTCAACAATGACCAACGATATATTGGTGAACCAGCGCCCGCCTTTGGCCAAGACACGTTGTTTGCGCGGGATCGCCAACTCCAGCAGTGCCATGACCAGAAATATGCCTGCGAAGGTGCCCAACCTAACTATGGTCTCATATTGTTCGAGAAAAGACATGTGCTTTTGTCGCAGCTAAGTGGCAAAGGCGCAAGGATACTGTGGATTTTGTCCAAAGTTCACACAATTCACACGAAGATACATGGCAAACCACCTCGGCCCTCAACAAGGATATTTCTTTTTCATAAACCCGTGAAAAGCGGTCTTCACTTCCATATTCTGCCTGGCCACTGGAATGGTTTTGAGATGTGCGAGAAATTCCTTGCCGTTGAGTTTCCCTTTGCCTTTTGGCGGCGGGCAGCTAGCCGGTGTTTTGCCCGCGGCGCGTGCAGCCTCGATATCGGCACGATAGCCATTGGTAACTTTATCCATTTCAGCCATGACCGGCTTCCGGTGCTTTGAGAACATCGCTCCCATACCGGCATTCATAAGTTTGTCAGCTTTTGGCAAAAATTCTGAGACTGTCATCGCGGAAGCTGGAAAGGACGCAAATAGTAAAAGGGCGCTGGTGACAATTGGGATTGATGGCTTCACTAAAAAAGGCCTCCTTCAATTTTGAAAGAGGCCTTTTGTCTTTATTTATCTGAATATTAGGTGAACTATGCACCTAGCACAGTAACGGTCTAGGCACCCTGCGGCTTAGGATCGCCAAACGGGCCTTTCCGTTTTTTTCCTGCCTTCGGAATTGATGTACCAATGGTTGGAACCGAAGACGGTTTGACCACGTCGCCATCAGGACGCTCGAATTTGCCATCCTCGACCAGCGAGTCAATTTCATCGCCAGACAGGGTTTCATATTCAAGCAACGCATTGGCTAGCAAGTGCAGCTGATCTTCATGCTTGGTCAGAACATCCTTTGCCCGTTCATAGCCCGCATCGACCAGACCGCGAATTTCGCTGTCAATTTTTTTGGCAGTCTCATCGGACATATGGACGCGCTGTGACTGTGAATAACCGAGGAAGGTTTCGCCTTGCTCTTCTTCATATTGAAGCGGACCCATTTCGTCCGACATGCCCCATTGCGTGACCATGTCGCGGGCCAGTTTGGTCGCATATTGAATGTCACCCGACGCGCCGGAAGAGACCTTGTCATAGCCGAAAATGATTTCTTCTGCGACACGGCCACCCATGGACACGGCCATATTGGCATGCATCTTGTCACGGTGATAGCTGTAGCTGTCCCGTTCCGGCAGGCGCATGACCATACCAAGCGCACGGCCGCGCGGAATGATCGTCGCCTTGTGGATCGGATCAGAGGCAGGCTCATGTACCGCCACAATCGCGTGACCGGCTTCATGATAGGCGGTCATCTTCTTCTCGTCTTCCGTCATTACCATGGACTTCCGTTCGGTACCCATCATGACCTTGTCTTTGGCGGTCTCAAACTCATCCATAGCCACCAGACGCTTGCCGCGGCGAGCAGCCATAAGAGCAGCTTCGTTAACTAGATTTGCAAGATCTGCGCCGGAGAAACCGGGTGTACCACGTGCAATTGTGCGTGCGTTGACATCGGGTGCCAGCGGCACTTTCTTCATGTGCACTTCGAGGATCTTCTCACGGCCCTCAATATCGGGACGGGGAACCACAACCTGACGGTCAAAGCGGCCCGGACGCAGCAGCGCAGGATCCAGAACGTCAGGACGGTTGGTTGCAGCGATGATGATAATGCCTTCATTGGCCTCAAAACCATCCATTTCAACCAGAAGCTGGTTCAATGTCTGTTCACGCTCGTCATTGCCATTGCCCAAACCGGCCCCACGATGGCGGCCAACCGCATCAATCTCATCAATGAAGACGATACATGGTGCACTTTTCTTGGCCTGCTCAAACATGTCGCGGACGCGGCTAGCGCCGACGCCGACAAACATTTCCACAAAGTCGGAACCGGAAATGGTAAAAAACGGTACACCCGCTTCGCCTGCAATGGCACGCGCCAAAAGGGTTTTACCGGTACCGGGTGAACCCACCAGCAATGCGCCCTTGGGGATCTGACCACCAAGCTTGGAAAAGCGGCTGGGATTTTTCAGAAACTCAACAATTTCCTCAAGCTCTTCACGCGCTTCATCAATGCCGGCAACATCTTCAAAAGTAACTTTACCTTGCTTTTCGGTCAGCATTTTGGCTTTGGACTTGCCGAAGCCCATCGCACCGGAACCGCTGCCTTTTTGCATTTGACGCAGTACGAAAAACGCGATGCCCAGAATGAGCAGGAAGGGCAGGGATTGGATCAGCAGATATTGCCAGATGCTCGGGCTTTCTTCCGCCTGGCCGCTATATTCGACACCTTTTTCGTCGAGCAATTTGACCAAGCTTGGATCATTGCCGACCGGTGTGGTTGCAAATTTGTCGCCATTAGTTAGCTCGCCAGTGATTTTGTCGGGAGCAATGGCTACTTTCTCGACGCTGCCCTCAGCAACTTTCGCGCGGAAAGAAGAATAGCTGATCGCTTCGCCTGAATCAGCGCCAGCACCTGCACCAAACATGGAAACAGTCAGCAACAGCGCGACAATCACGCCTGCCCAGATGAGCATACTTTTCATCCACGGATTTTCCTTGGGATCCTGTTCGTCATTCATGATGCTTTACGTCCTTGTTGGTTTCGCCGGCTTTTTTCCGTCGAATCTATTCCTATAAAGATAGGGGTTTTGCCCGGGATGACAATATGAGCGGCAATGTTTTTACCGATCAGTCTGATCGTGTATCGGGATTTGCCATCAATACCTTGAAATATTTAGCTATTGTTCCGTTTTGGAGCAAGAGCGAAGGTCCAGGTTAATCCGCCTTTGCATAATATATTACCCATGGTGAGGGTTTTACCTTGTTTTAGATCTCTTATCAGCGGTTCAAGCTGACTGCCACGCGGAGATAATGCAGGGTCGCAGATATGCAGGCATCTCAACAGTAACCGCCGAATAATTTCATGCGGAAAATCGTGATTGTCGAGCCGGCAGCCATCTGCGGTTTGTATTATATGGCTCGCTGCAAGCTCCTCAACCATCCAGTGAACCGCCGCGCGTGCATCATCGAGTGCCGCCGCGCTTTGGCTGGCTAGGCTCACATCAAAGCCGGACAGTTGTGACAAGGCTTCCCTTACTCTGACGCGATCAAAATTTTGGTCTCTATTGGATGGATCATCAATGGCCTTAACACCCTGCGTGCTGACGAACTGAACCAGCATATCCTTTGAGAAAGGAAGGAGTGGACGAATGATATGACCCCGTTTCGCACGGATCGCGGACATGCCGTCAATGCCGCTGCCGCGCAATATGCGCATAATCAAGGTCTCCAGTTGATCATCAGCATGATGGGCAGTGGCAAGCCATTTAATATTCTGAGTTTCCATCCAGCCATTGAGTAACGAATAGCGTGCCTTGCGCGCTTCTGCCTGAATGCTTCCCCGAATGGGGGTGGACGGTTTTAAAATATGATGTGGAATTCCTCGTTCTGCACATATCTTGGCGACAAATTCGCATTCGTCTTTGGCTGCAGGGCGCAGTCCGTGGTTGACGCTGGCAGCCATTATCCGACCGGAGAAACTCCCATGGGCTAACAGTAATAGTGCAAGACTATCGGGCCCGCCAGAGACTGCCAAACCCAATATGGCATTGCTATCTTCAAAGTCTGGAACAAGCGTAGTCACCGCCTCGCGAAAGCGGTCAATAAGCGCATCACCCGTCATGGGGTCGGTTGATCGGGAGTTATAATTAGCTGCAATCCGCCGCTGCCTTTCCGCTAGCGACGCGCGCGCTTAGGCGGCCAGACGCGGCACCGGGATAAACTTCCTGTAATTCAGAAAGCACGCGACAGGCATCAGCCTTTTTGTTGAGTTGGACTAAGGCAGTGCTCAGAAAATAAAGACTATCAGGTGCCCGCTCGCCACGAGGCAGTTCCTGATAATTTTCGTATAGTGCCACAGATGCCAATGCCGGTTTGCCGTCATCCAAATAGGCACGGCCGAGAAGGTTTTTAGCAAAGCTGGCGCGGCGATGGTTTGGATGATCGGCAGCAGCTTTTTTCAACTGTGTCTGGGCTTCGGGATAATATTTTGCCTCCCACAGCCGGTAGCCATAAATGTAAGCGTCTTCACCGGCATCACCAGTGTCTGGCATCACAATCGACGCAACACCAGAGACACGTTCGGGATCTGCTGTCGCTTGCGTGCTGTCGGCGCCGGGGACGCTGGAGGGTGTCGTTGAAAATGTACCAGGGTCAGTGCTAACCGGTGGAACTTCAGTCGCTGCCAACTTATCTTCGATTTGTTTCAACCGAAACCCATTTTCCTCTACCTGACCGGTAAGTGAGGCAAGGCTGCGTTCTAACGTGTCTACCCGGGCGATCAGATCTGATACGGCCGAGCTGGTTGTTGACTGAGTTGTTGGCGTGTCAGTATCCGGGGTGATCTCGGGTTCAAAGAAGCGCGATGAACCGCCCGGGAAAACCTTGCGCTGCACAGCCCTCATCTCTTGTTCAAGACGGTCCACGCGTTTGTCGACATTTCTATCTTGCGCGCTTACCGGGGTGGCGATCAGCAGGCTGACAAACATACTGGTACAAAGAGTCGATAATAGTACGGATTTCATAAGCAGCCTCCAAAAATTTGGATTGTGTTAACCATAAATTGCAGGGCAAAGTAAACCGATTTACGTCGGGTCACGAAGCACCAGATATGCAGATGATCCGTTTACTGGTTTACCGTTTGATCGGTAATGGACTGACCGTTGATGTCAGAGGTTAATCCGCCCGGATCAGCCCGCGCTAATAATGCCGCCGCGCTAATCCCGACATCTTTGATGGTACGGTCTGCCGTGCCAAGCGGTGGAACAACCTCGCCATCTATCGTAACAGTGAGCGCATCTGGGCGACCTGTAAGGATTTGTGGGCCATTTGCATCTGCAGGAACCGAGTATTGTTCTCCGGCGGCCATTTCTTTTTCAAATAATCGCTCGCCATCTTCATCATATATTTTTAGCCAAACGGTCTCGGTAGCGGTCAATATGACGGTGCCTGTCGCAGATGGTGTTGGCCCAACAGGTTCGATGGTTCCATCCAAAATACCATCAGTTTCGCCATTATCGCCAACAAATTCAGCGTCCCCACTGCTCTCCATAAAATCACCGGGTTCGAGAAACATTGTCCGCCATACCAGAAAACCGACAAGCAATGTTGCCGCCAAACCAGCTGCGGTCCATGCCAGATACTTGGGTGGAATATTGCTAGAATTGGCAGGCGAATATCCACTGGTTTCCGGCTCGTAGGCGCTGTGCCCCTGATCATCCATCTCCTCGCGTAACTGGCTGCCGATGGTCACTTCGCTAAGACCAACAGTGCGAGCGTAGGATTTGGCAAAGCCGATTGCATAAGTCCGTCCTGGCAGCGCGGCAAAATCGCCCGACTCAATTGATTCCAGATGGCGCTGAGGAATTCGGGTTGTTTTAGCTATATCTGCGACGCTAAGGTTTTTTTGTTCGCGCGCATGGCGTAGCATATCACCCGCGCTGTGCAGGTTCAGTTCTGCATTTTCACTATCTGCTTCTTCTGCGTCAATTTCTTCGGCCATCATACTCTCCTTCGGCCGGTTCGCGGTGCGACCCCGTTAATACTGTGAATAGGAAGAAGCCACTAGAGCAATGAAAAGTCAATGATTATCACAATTGTAGCCAAGGTGCTTCTGCGATGAACCAATGATAATCGCGCGGCCCGGGAAGTACCGATACAACTTGTTACAGATCCTCTATCAATCGAGATCGATATGCTGCTGCTTCGCCCATTGCCGTAGCGCCGTTCGGGGATCACTCGGCGGGTCCGACAAAAGAGTTTGAAGGTGGTTTTTTACGGCGGTCAAATCGAGTGAGCGAACCATGGCCTTGATCGGGCCAACAGATGCTGGTGTAATAGACAAGCGCTTGATGCCAAGTCCCAATAGCGCCAACGCATCCAATGGCCGTCCGCCCATTTCACCGCATACACTCAGCTCAATGCCCAAATCATCGGCCTGCCGGGAAACCCGGCCAATGAAGCGCAATATTGCGGGGCTGAGCCAATCAAATCGTTCAGCCAATTTCGGATTGCTACGGTCGGCAGCAAACAGAAACTGAGTAAGATCATTGGTACCAATGGATAGAAAGTCGAGCCGAGAGGCCATTTGATCCAGGCATTCCGCTAAGGCTGGGACTTCGAGCATCGCGCCATATCGGATAGAAAGCGGCACTTGCTTTTTGCGGCTACGCAGAAATTCCAGCTGTTTCTCGAACACCGCTTTTGCTTCATCGAACTCCCACGGTTCAGCGATCATCGGGAACATGACGTTCAACTTTCGCCCGGCCGCAGCTTCAATTAACGAGCGGGCCTGTACTTTCATGAGAGCATCGCGCTCGAGGCCGATGCGCAATGCGCGCCAGCCCATGGCAGGGTTTTCTTCCTTCACTTCGCTAGCCTGAAAATAGGGCAGGGGTTTATCACCACCAATATCGACGGTACGAAAAATAACTGGTTTATCGCCAGCGGCATCCAAGACATCGCGGTAGAAGCGCAATTGTCCTGAGCGACCGGGCATCTTGGCGGCGACCAGAAACTGGAACTCCGTGCGGAACAGTCCAATGCCATCAGCGCCAGTTAAATTCAGCATCCCCATGTCGTCGCGTAAGCCGGCATTGATGTTCAATGTGATCCGCGTGCCATCTTTAGTAACCGGTTCTTTGTCTTTCAGTTCGGTATAAGCAGCCCGTTTTTTCTGGGTGAGTTCGATCTGCGTCTCAAACGCATCTTCCATCGACGGACTGGGACGAACAAAAAGCGCATTGTCGTCAACGTTGAGCAGCAAATGGTCGTTTTCACGCACTATCTGACGGACATTTTTTACCTGCCCCAATATTGGGATGTCCATGGCGCGTGCAATGATCGTTACATGCGCGGTCAGCGACCCTTCTTCCAACACCACGCCCTTCAGACGCCTGCGATCATATTCCAGTAATTCCGCCGGACCGAGATTGCGCGCTAC
Organism: Parasphingorhabdus cellanae; assembly: GCF_017498565.1. Taxonomy (NCBI): domain Bacteria; kingdom Pseudomonadati; phylum Pseudomonadota; class Alphaproteobacteria; order Sphingomonadales; family Sphingorhabdaceae; genus Parasphingorhabdus; species Parasphingorhabdus cellanae. The sequence goes on along the minus strand of NZ_CP071794.1, from coordinate 1,094,181 downwards.
CAAAATCGTATCCTGACGCAGGCCCATGGTTGCTGCTGTACCCATCTGACCGGACACAATACGCAAGAGCCGGTTCGCGAGATCTTCCAAATCATGCATCCGCTCAGCGAGCAATGGATCATCAATCTGACGCATCCGCATACGGGTATGTTGCTGCACACGTTCAATGGCCGCCTCGGCGGTCAGGCCACTGTCAATCGCTTCGTTGATCCGGCGACTCCAGCCTTCATCATAAGCAAACATCTTGTAAGTTTGCAGGACTTCTTCATGCTCTCCGCCGACGCCAAATTCAGCTTGATTGGTCATCTGGTCTATCTGGTCGCGCATCTTGTCAAAGGCGGAATAAACGCGGTGGCGTTCCGCTTCAGTATCCTCTGCGACGGTATGTTCAATTTTCACGCGCGGTTGGTGGAAAACCGCAAAACCGCTCGCTTTTCCTTTAACAAGCTGCAATCCGCTCAGCCGATCAGCACCGTTATTGCGGGCTTCGGTGGTATCCACCGACTCCACATCGATCAATTCCGCATTGGAAATCAGCTCAGAAAGGACCATGGCGGCTGTCTGAAAAGATTCAATCTCCTCCTCGGAATATTTGCGCGGTTCTATATGTTGTGCGCACAATACGCCTACCGCTTGCTGGTTACGAATGATGGGTACGCCAGCAAAACTATGGAATTTTTCTTCCCCGGTTTCAGGGCGGTATTGGAAATCCGGATGGCTGGCTGCTTCGTCGAGGTTTAGTGTTTCGACATTTTTGGCGATGTAGCCGGTTAATCCTTCGCCAAAAGCCAATTTAGTCACGTGGACTGCCTCTTGATTGAGGCCGCGTGTGGCATATAGTTCCAGCACACCCTCGCGCCGTAAATATATCGAGCAAACCTCGCTACTAACCGCTTCGGCAATAGTTTCTACAACATGATTGAGTTTTGTCTGGGCATTGCCCGCGGAGGCCATGATGGATCGCAGTCCGGTTAAAATGTTACGGGCTGTTACAGGACTGAGAGTATGTTTGGTGGCCATGAGGATGGTCTAGCAGAAACCGTTCGCAGGCGCGATATGCAAAACAGGCCCAAAGCCAGAAAATACATATCGCCCTGCGACTTGTGCTAGATAATTAAAGTGGTTTAGTCTGGTTCCGGACCGAATTGCACAGCAAGCTTGCCCAAATTGGCACCCGTAAACAAGCGTTCGAGCGAGGCTGGCGCATTTTCAATTCCCTGAACCACATCGGTTTCAAATTTGATGCGTCCTTCCATCAGCCATCCCGCCATGGCTTGGGCGCCTTCTGGAAAACGATCAAAATAGTCGAGGATAATAAAACCGCGCAGCGTAGTCCGCCGCATCAGCAGGTTAGCAAAATTTGTCGGACCAGGTGATCCGTCAGTGTCATTATAGGTGGATATCAAACCGCATAGCGGCATGCGTGAAAAGTCATTTAGCCGCGCTATCACGACATCCATAATTTCGCCGCCTACACTTTCAAAATTAATATCAATTCCGTTGGGACAACGCTTATCGAGCGCGGCACCCACATCTTCAGTTTTGTAATTTATCGCTGCGTCGAAGCCCGCTTCTTCGGTGAGCCATTTGCATTTGTCGTCTGAACCGGCAATACCAACAACATGGCATCCATGGATCTTGCCGATCTGTCCGACCATGGACCCGACGGCCCCGGCTGCCGCTGAAACAACCAAAGTATCTCCTTCTTTTGGCTTTCCGATATCCATCAACCCAAAATAGGCTGTCATGCCGGTGGCACCCAATGGCCCCATATAAGCGGTTAGCGGAACGCCTGGAATGGACGGCAACACACTCGCCATGCCGCCGGGAATGTCATTATACATCGCCCAAGTGGAGAGGCCGGTGTTGATCAGCGTGCCGACGGGCACATCATCAAAATTGCTTTCTTCAACAATACCGATACCACCGCCCCGCATCGGGTTATCAATAGGCACCGGCGGCAGATAGCCGTCCATATCGCTCATCCATATCCGATTGGTGGGATCGAGGGACAGATAGATGGTCCGCACTCGTATCATGTCGGGGCCCAATGGAGCCATTTCTTCGGTGACAAGCTCAAGATCGCCGTCGGCTAGTTTGCCGACAGGGCGTTTGCGTAAATACCAAATCTGGTTTGTGGTCATCGGGACGGTCCTCTCAATCTCTATTCCTCAAATCCTTGGGGAAAGCAGAGAGTAAGTCAATGACTCGAATGATTTAGCGTGGTTTGCGGGTGTCATAAATCCGATCCCATGGATAGGACTCAATTTATAGCTAAATCAGCAAACGATCAGGCTTCTGCCAGCAATTCGTCTTTCAATCGCAGCTTTTGTTTTTTCAGGTCATGGATTCGAATCGTATCTGGAACCGGGCGGGCCTCTTCTTCGCTGATCTTGCGATCGAGGGCTTCGTGCTTTCCTCGCAGGGCTGACGCATGATTCTGATCCATAATATTCTCCTGATTATTATATGGTTGCTGATGGAAAGTGGTTGCGGGTGTCCCTTTCTCTATATCGCGCACTTATGATTAAGCGGCCGACGATCTCCATGATATAAATGTCTTGGTTTCGACATGAACCATGAATAAAGTGAAGATTACAAAAATGTTGCAGCGATGCAAGGGGCGAATGGATCCATTATGGCGATAAGCGATCAGGAGTTGCGGCAGCGGCTCGAACTGCTGAGAATCGAGCATCGTGATCTAGATGATGCCATCGCGGCATTGATGGAATCGGGTGGTCATGATCAGCTGCGCGCCGCGCGTTTGAAAAAACGCAAATTGCAGCTTCGGGACCGGATCATTGTGATCGAAAATCAATTGATACCTGATATTATTGCATAACAGCCTTGTCATTCGGCGCGGTTCGGTCCCGTTAACCGTTTCTATCCACCAATTAACGTGCTTAGCAGGGGCGTATCACATTGAAACAGGCCCGCCATTAACCCTATGCGTTGTAAAATTTAACTGTCCCTGATCATAAAAAATTTGCTAGGCCAGTGAGATGGCTAACAGCGAAGCATTGATGACGCCCAAATTACTGGATGCGCTTTACACGGAGTCGATGGTGCTTGCGGACGAGGCAAGATCCTATTTCGAGTCGGGGCGATTCAATGACGAATGTGTTGAAGATGAAACGCTGCCAGTGGCTTTTTCCTGTGAATCTTTAAAAGTCACGACGCGGCTGATGCATTGTATCGCATGGTTGTTGAACCAGAAATCATTGCATGGTGATGACCTGACGGATGGTGAAGCCTGGAATCATAACCGCGAGCTAGGCTACGCTGCGGCGAGTGATGGCCCAGTGGTAGAGCTTTTTCCGGCAGAAGCGCAGCAGATTATCAATGCTAGTGAAGAGCTATTTCAGCGCCTGCAACGTCTGTCCATGCGCCTGGAATATCAGGAAGCCTCAGAGCCACCCGTACATGACATGTTCCGGCGGCTGCAAAGTTCATTTTGATCGTATCAGGCGTTTGGTTCAGGCCGTTGCTTTGGTCTGTGCAGCCTGATCCATGGTGGGATAATCCACATAGCCTTCTGCGCCCTGACTATACCACGATGGCGTGAAGTCGATCGGGTTGAGCTCTGCGCCTGCGCGGAAACGCTCCGGCAAGTCGGGATTGGTCATGAATGTCCGGCCAAAGCTGATCGCGTCGGCTTTATCCTCGGCCAGAGCCTCTGTCGCATTATCATAAAAATAGTCGCTGTTGAGCACCAAGGGCTTGCTGAATACCGGGCGAATGTCCGGGCTGACCGCCGGCACGTCGGTATTCCCGTAGGTACCATGCGCAGGTGGTTCCCGCAGTTCGAGAAACGCGATGCCGATGCTGTCGAGCAATTTCGCCGCTGCGGTAAAAGTTTCCACCGGGGTCGCGTCATCCGCACCTTGCGAGTCGCCATTGGGCGAGAGCCGCACGGATACGCGATCGCTGCCCCAGACGTCTACCAGCCGTTGGGTGACTTCACCGAGCAGACGGATGCGGTTTTCGATTGAACCGCCATATTCATCAGTCCGGAAATTGGTGCCGGAACGAATGAATTGGTCGATCAGATAGCCATTGGCGCTGTGCAACTGCACGCCATCAAAGCCTGCTTTTTTCGCATTCTCCGCAGCATTTGTGTAATCGTCGAGCAAGGTCGGAATTTCATCCAGTCCCAAAGGACGGGCTTCGACATAATCGCGTTTGCCCTGATAGGTGCGGACGCTACCCGGAGCGGTTGTGGCGGAAGATGAAACAGGTTTGTCACCACCGAGGAAATCGGGGTGCACAATCCTGCCCATATGCCAGAGCTGACAGATAATCCGCCCCCCGGCGGCATGGACTCGCTCAATAATCGGCTTCCAGGCTTCGGTCTGCTCGTCATTCCAGATGCCCGGCGCAAACGGTGTGCCCATGCCCTGTTGGCTGATACCGGTAGCTTCGGAAATGATAAGGCCAGCACCAGCGCGCTGCGCATAATATTCGCCCATGATCGGGGTCGGCACATGTTCCATCGTCGAGCGGCACCGGGTCAGCGGGGCCATCAGCATCCGGTTAGGGGCTTCGATGGCGCCAAGGATGATAGGATCAAATAATGTGCTCATATATCTGTTCTCTCGCTATTTTTAACTGCTTGATGAATAGCTAGTCAGACCAGTGGCGCTTTGCAATGCAGTGCTTTGAAAATCTTTTCTTTCAGCCTATATCTGATTTATTGATCGCCCGAACAGCCAAAGGAACATCAGGACATGTACGCTAAAACTCTCGAACCGCTAAGAGACGATCCAACGCTGGATGAAGTTCGTGCTTATCTTGCTCCGCTTTTGGCATCACAGGCGGCTTTTGATGGTTGGAATGAAGAAGCCGTTGCAGCTGCTGCACAACAAACTGACGTTGACGCAGATATGGCGCGATTGGCGTTTAACAAAGGTCCGGTCGATATGATCGATGCCTGGTTTCAGTCGATCGATGAAGCGATGGCGGATAAATTTTCCGAAGAAGAATTGGGTGCGATGAAAATCCGTGAACGGATTACCGCACTAGTGGTCGCTCGGCTGGAGGCATTGGAGGCAGACCGCGAAGGATTACGCCGTGCCTTAGCCATATTGGCGGCACCGCCAAATCTTAGGACAGCGGCTAAACTCGGCTGGCGCGCAGCAGATAAAATGTGGCGGCTCGCGGGCGATACAGCGACCGACTATAATCATTACACAAAGCGTACTTTGCTATCCGCTGTTTACGGGAGCACAATCAGCGTTTTTCTGGATGACGAGAGCGAAGAATATGCCGATACCAGGGCTTTTCTCGACCGTCGGATAGAGAATGTCATGCAGTTTGAGAAAGTGAAAGCAAAGATCACGCAGCCTGGACGAGACCGGTTCAGCATGGCCCGTTTCATTGGGCGATTGCGCTATCGCGGGGCGTGATCATAGATTTCTGCTTGGCTTTTCAATAGAATATGTGAGGCGTATAAACAAAAGACTCGCCAGAACCAATCAATATTGATAATCAGTCGCAACTGAGATTTATTGAGTTATCTATGAACGCACCGGTTACATTAGCGGTTACGCTGGATCGCCTTTCCATGCGCCAGCGCGCCGAAATTTCGGCCATTGATTGGGAATCCATGTCAGAAAATGAAGGCGCACGGCTGCGAGCCCTGGGTCTTGATGAAGGCGTTTCGGTGGAGAAACTCCACAAAGGCATGTTCGGTTTCAACGACCCTATCGCTCTGAAAGTTGGGCGCATGATGATTGCGGTTCGCAAATCGCACGCATCGGCCATATCGGTGGTCATTCCAGCTTAGATCATGAGTGAAGCAGCCCCCCTTATTGTCCTGGCGGGCAACCCCAATGCTGGCAAAAGCGCACTGTTCAATGCGCTAACTGGCGCGCGTCAGAAAATTGCAAATTATCCCGGCGTGACTGTTGAACGTAAATCCGGTCACTTTCAAATGCCCAACGGGCGACCTGCGGAACTGGTCGATTTGCCGGGCAGCTACAGCCTTGATCCGACCAGTCCGGACGAGGCCGTCACGCGCAGCGTGATAATGGGTTTGCAAGAAGGAGAACGGAAACCCGATGCAATTATCGTTGTGCTCGATGCTGCCAATCTCGATAATCATCTGCGCTTTGCTCTGGAGGTTATAGCGCTGGGCCTTCCGGTTGTGATTGCACTCAACATGATGGATTTGGCCGAACGGGATGGTTTGACACTGGACCCGGCCAAGTTAGAAGTAGAATTGGGTGTGCCGGTTGTACCCACGGTGGCCGTGCGCCGACGCGGGCTTGAGGATTTGTCTGCAGCGATAGAGAAGCGACTGGGTCATAAAACCGATAAGCAAGATACCGCGGTTTCCAATGAAGGCGATCATGGGCTGCGCAAACAGGCGAAGAAAATTGCCAATCTGACTGTAGTTTCGGAAACCGCCGGGCGCCGCTGGTCGGAGCACGCTGATGCCATGTTTTTGCATCCGATTGCGGGCCCGATCATCCTTTTGGCGATTATGTTTGTGATGTTTCAGGCGGTCTTCGCTTGGTCGGAAGCCCCCATCGGCTGGATTGAGGGTGCAACCGAATGGGCTGCGGCTGGTGTAGAAGCCAGTCTCGGTGAAGGCTTCTTGCGCGATTTCATCATTGAAGGCGCTATTGGTGGTGTCGGATCGGTAGTCGTGTTCCTGCCGCAAATTTTAATCCTGTTCCTGTTCATTCTGCTCTTGGAGGCAAGCGGTTATATGACCCGCGCCGCCTTTATCATGGACCGGCTGATGGCCAGCGTAGGCCTGTCCGGTCGCAGCTTCATTCCGCTGCTCTCTTCCTTCGCCTGCGCTATTCCTGGTATCATGGCGACACGCAGTATTGCCGACCCGAAAGACCGGCTCACCACCATATTGGTCGCGCCGCTGATGACCTGTGCCGCCCGATTGCCGGTTTATGCGATTATTATTGGTGCCTTTATTCCAGCCCGCGATGTCGGTGGCGGCGTCGGGCTTCAGGGCTTGGTGCTGTTCGGGCTCTATATATTCGGCATTGTCGGTGCGATGCTGGTCGCGCTTATATTGCGTAGTACTGTTGCCAAGGGGCCCAATAGCGGCTTTTTGATGGAAATGCCGAAATATCAATTGCCACGTATCCGCGATATCCTGTTGGGTCTGTGGCAGCGCGCCTGGATTTTCTTGCGCCGCGCTGGTACGATTATCTTTGCAGCAACGGTGGTACTTTGGTTGATGCTGACCTATCCCAAAGTTCCTATCGATAGTCCGGTCAGCCAGGTGGATTATTCCGCCGCAGGCCGGATTGCTAACGTTATCGAACCGGTGGTTGCGCCGATAGGCTTTAACCGAGATATCGCACTCGCGTTGATCCCTGCCATGGCTGCGCGTGAAGTGGCCGTGGCGGCCTTGGCGACAACCTATGCGATTGATGCACCTGATGAAGAGGCCGAAGCGAAATCACTGACCGAACGCCTGCAAAGCCGTTGGTCATTGCCAACCGCACTGGCTTTTCTCGCCTGGTTTGTCTTTGCACCGCAATGTATCTCGACCATTGCGGTGACCCGCCGCGAAACCAATGGCTGGAAATGGCCGATGTTCATGCTCGGCTACCTTTTCGCACTGGCTTATGTCGCGGCCGGGATTACCTACTGGACGGCGGTTGCACTCGGCCTGTAAAGAGCCTCCAGAGACTCGAAAAACATCAAAGATATTCCAAGGGGAAAATGCAAATGGCTGGCGGCATCAATAAAGTAATTATCGTAGGAAATCTGGGTGCCGACCCCGAAGTGCGTACGTTTAACAATGGCGGTAAAGTTTGCAATCTACGCATCGCCACGTCGGAAAGCTGGAAAGACCGCAATACCGGTGAACGCAAGGAAAAGACCGAGTGGCATAGCGTTGCGATCTTCTCCGAAGGTCTTGCTGGTGTTGCTGAGAAATATCTGCGCAAGGGCAGCAAGGTCTATATTGAAGGCAAGCTGCAGACCCGTAAATGGCAGGACCAATCTGGCAATGACCGCTATTCGACCGAAATTGTTTTGCAAGGCTTTGACGGCAAACTGGAAATGCTCGATTCTCGTCAGGGTGGAGGCATGGGTGGTCAGGGCAGCAATGACGGTTGGAGCGGCGGCGGTTCGGGCGGCGGCTCTGGCGGCGGTTCCAATGATGGCTGGGGCAGTACCGGCGGCGGGTCATCGGGCGGTGGTTCATCTGGCGGCCAGGGCGGCGGTGCATTTGACAGTGATCTCGATGATGACGTACCCTTTTAAAAATTAGGAAGTCATTTCGCACCGGTGGGGGCGGCGAAATGCTTGACAATATCGGTCAAAACAATCGGGGAACAGGCCGGGCAAATGCTCGAACATTCGACGAGGTTTACTGATCTATGATGAACAATTGCGATCAATGTGTAGTCCGGAACAAATCCATTTGTGCTGCTTTGGATCCAGATGAATTGGTCGCTATCAATCGTCTTTCCCGTAAGGTTTCCATCAAGGCTGGGCAGGCTTTGATCTGGGAAGGGGATGATAGCCTGATCGTGGCCAATGTTGTCGAAGGCGCATTCAAGCTAACCTCGTCCTTGGAAGACGGGCGTGAACAGATTATCGGTTTGTTATATCCCTCGGACTTTGTTGGTCGCCCTTTTGGTGATAAAAATGAATATTCGGTGACGGCTCTTGCGGATTCCAAAGTCTGCGTTTTTTCACGCTCTGATTTTGATCAGTTTGTTCGTGAACATCCTGACCTTGAACATAAATTATTACGGCGCACATTAATCGAATTGGACCGCGTTCGGCGCTCAATGCTGCTACTCGGCCGAAAAACTGCGGCTGAGCGGGTTGCCTCGTTCCTATTGGAAATGTCTGAGCGGCTGGCTGATGCTAGCTGCAGCGTCGTTGGCGGCAATCTGAAACTTTTTGCCTTGCCGTTCGGACGGCAGCAAGTGGCCGATATATTGGGCCTGACAATTGAAACAGTCAGCCGCCAAATGACCCAATTGAAAAAGAACGATATCATCGCACTGCCAGATCATCGCAATGTCCAAATTCTTGATGCCGATCGTCTGCGTAATATCGCAGACGCCGGGGCGCTCTCCGTTCATTAAACGAGCCGTGCACTAAAACGGTCTTTGACCGGATAATCCACCGCACGGCAATAGAATTTCCATTTCATAGTCGAAGAGACAAGGCCTGTTGATCTAAATCAATGAGGTTGAATCATCGGCCTGCCATGCCCGTCTCGTTGAAGACAGTTTTTGCACTGTTGACACTGGGAAGGACATTATGGACACGCTCTTACTGAAGGCTGGCGGCTGGTTGGCTATCGTATTTCTTGCATTTATGGCAATGGTCTTGGCAGCAGATGCCGGCTTTGCCGTGCATATGGCAATTATCGCTTTGGCGGCCGGGATCACCCTTTGGGTTACGATCAATAAAGCCGACTATGCTGCCATTGGGCGCGGGATATTGAAAGCGCCTGCCGATTTGGGTGTCTATGATGATGACCCAATCCGCTGGGGTGTGATTGCGACGATTTTCTGGGGTATAGCCGGTCTCACTGTTGGTTTGATCATTGCCCTGCAACTCGCGTTTCCGGTGCTCAATCTCAACAATGAATTTACAACATTCGGTCGTTTGCGGCCACTTCACACCTCTGCTGTTGTTTTTGCTTTCGGAGGCAATGCACTGATCGCGACGAGTTATTATGTCGTGCAGCGCACGTGCAGGGCGAGGTTGGCCTTCCCCGGTCTCGCCCGTTTCGTTTTCTGGGGGTATCAGCTGTTCATCGTACTGGCCGCCACTGGCTATCTCATGGGTGTAACCCAATCCAAAGAATATGCCGAACCGGAATGGTATGTCGATTTGTGGCTGACCATTGTATGGGTTTGTTATGCAGCGGTGTTCATCGGAACGATCGTGCGCCGGTCGGAACCGCACATTTATGTGGCGAACTGGTTCTATCTTTCTTTCATTCTGACGATTGCGATGCTGCATATCGTCAATGGTTTGTCGATGCCGGTTAGCTTGCTCGGTTCCAAAAGCTATGCGGCCTTTGCCGGGGTGCAAGATGCGCTGACGCAGTGGTGGTACGGTCATAATGCAGTTGGATTCTTCCTGACCGCCGGCTTCCTTGCGATGATGTATTATTTTGTGCCAAAACAGGCAGAACGGCCGGTTTACAGCTACCGCCTGTCGATCATTCACTTCTGGTCTTTGATCTTCCTCTACATCTGGGCAGGGCCGCACCATCTGCACTACACCGCGCTACCCGACTGGGCGCAGACTCTGGGCATGGTGTTCTCGGTCGTGCTGTGGATGCCAAGCTGGGGCGGCATGATCAACGGCCTGATGACGCTGAACGGGGCGTGGGATAAAATCCGCACCGATCCGATCATCCGGATGATGGTTCTGGCGCTCGCCTTTTATGGGATGAGCACCTTTGAAGGGCCGATGATGTCGGTCAAGGCGGTCAATAGCTTGTCGCATTATACCGACTGGACGATTGGTCATGTGCATAGCGGCGCGCTCGGTTGGAACGGCATGATCACCTTTGCTTGCCTTTATTATCTTGTTCCGCGTCTGTGGGGCAAAGAACGGCTTTATTCGCTGCGGATGGTGAACTGGCACTTCTGGCTCGCGACGCTCGGCATCGTTCTTTACGCCGCGTCGATGTGGGTTGCCGGTATCATGCAGGGCCTGATGTGGCGCGAATATGGTGACGATGGTTATCTGGTCTACGCTTTCTCGGAAGTCGTCTCGGCGATGCTACCCATGTACCTGATCCGGGCAACGGGCGGTTTGCTGTATCTCGCTGGTGCCATCGTGCTGGTTTACAATGTCTGGATGACCATTGCGGGTAAACAGCGCGACGAAAAACCCATGACCGAAACGCCTCATAATGAGGAACTCGACAAGCCAATTGTAGGGAAACCTGCAATCGCGCCAGCAGAATAAGGAGACAATATTATGTCCGGTTTTGCCGAGAAACATAAGAAACTTGAACGCAATGTCACCTTGCTTGGTCTCGCGGCTTTCGTGACCGTGGCAATTGGCGGAATTGTAGAAATTGCACCCCTATTCTGGATCGATAACACGATTGAAAAAGTAGAAGGTATGCGGCCCTATACGCCGCTCGAACTCGCTGGGCGCAACATCTACATCCGCGAAGGTTGCTACAGCTGTCACAGCCAGATGGTGCGGCCTTTCCGGGATGAAGTGGAGCGCTATGGCCATTACAGCCTGGCGGCGGAAAGCATGTACGATCATCCGTTCCAATGGGGATCGAAGAGAACCGGTCCCGATCTGGCTCGGGTTGGCGGGCGCTATTCGGACGAATGGCATGTCCAGCATCTGATTGACCCGCGCTCGGTGGTGCCGGAATCGATCATGCCGCCTTATGCGTTTCTCGCCGAAAAGGACCTGAAAGCTGGCGATATGGTGAAACATCTCAGAGCTCAGCGACGAATCGGCGTGCCTTACACAGAGGAAGCAATTGCTGCGGCCAATGAAGATCTAATAGTGCAAGCGGACCCCATGGCGTCGACTGCCGATCTGGAAGAACGCTATCCCAAAGCGCAGGTACGGGATTTTGACGGCGATCCCGACCGGTTGACAGAAATGGATGCACTGGTCGCGTACCTCCAAATGATTGGCACATTAGTAGACTTTGAAGCGGCAGAGCCCCTGGAGCAACCGCGATGAATTATGAAGACCTGAGGCATTTTGCGGATAGCTGGGGGCTAGTTTTTCTGGGCATGATATTTCTGACGTTGATTGGCTGGACCTTCCGGCCCGGATCAGGCCGCAAACATGATAAAGCAGCGCATATGATCTTTGAAGAGGACCATGATGATGGTTGATAACCAAAGAGTTGACGAACCTACCGGCACCAAAACGGTCGGCCATGAATGGGATGGCATCGAGGAGCTCGATACGCCAATGCCGCGCTGGTGGCTTTGGACACTTTATGCAACTATCATCTGGGCGCTTGTTTATGTCGTGCTTTACCCGGCTTGGCCGATGCTGAACAGCGCCACCGAAGGCGTTTTGGGTTGGTCCAGCCGCGGTGACTATGAAAAGGCTGTGGCGGCACGAGAAGTGGAGTTGGAACCAATTCGGCAGGCTCTCGTCTCAACCGATATCCACGATTTGCCAAAAAATTCCGCTTTGCTTAACGAAGCGATTCAGGGCGGGCGTTCGGCGTTCAAGGTCCATTGCGTACAGTGTCATGGCGCTGGCGCTGCAGGCTCCAAAGGCTATCCGAACTTGAATGACGACGAGTGGCTATGGGGTGGGGATATGGAAGCGATCGAATACACGTTGATCCATGGGATCCGTAATCCTGATCATGACGAGACGCGTTTTTCACAGATGCCAGCCTTTGGCCGCGACGGGATATTGCAGCCTAATGAAATTCAGGACTTGGTTTCCCATGTCCGGGTGCTTAGCAATCGTGAAAAACCCAGCGCTTCGGCAACCCGCGGTGCGGCTTTGTTCGAAGTAAATTGCACGATATGCCATGGCAATGATGCCAAAGGCGACCGATTTCAGGGCGCGCCCAATCTGACCGACGCCATCAGCCTTTATGGTCTTGATCGTGCTTCGCTTACAGAAACGATCACGAACAGCCGCTATGGCGTAATGCCGCGCTGGGGGCAGCGGCTGGATCCTGCGACGATCAGGATGCTAACCGCCTACGTGCATTCACTAGGCGGCGGCGAAGCTGCACCCGTGGTAGAAGAGGCCGCAACAGAGATTGAGACGGAGACTCCCGTAGATGAGCAATCCTAAGGAAATTCTTGATCCCCAACTGCAGCTGTATGAAAAACGGAAGGGTGTTTACCCCAAGGCGGTAGACGGCACCTTCCGGCGGCTGAAATGGCTGATCATGGCGGTGACGCTCGGCATTTATTATATCACGCCATGGATCCGCTGGGACCGTGGCCCTTATGCGCCGAATCAGGCGGTGCTGGTCGATCTTGCAAACCGGCGCTTTTACATGTTCGGCATCGAAATCTGGCCGCATGAATTTTACTATGTGGCGGGAATGCTGGTGATGGCTGGTATCGGTCTGTTTCTGGTGACTTCAGCGGTTGGCCGGGCATGGTGCGGATATTCCTGTCCGCAAACGGTATGGACCGATTTATTTCAGCATATCGAGCGAGCGATTGATGGCGACCGCAACGCTCAATTCCGCTTGCAGGATGCGCCATGGGGCCTAAAGAAAATTACCAAGCGCCTTAGCAAATGGGCGATCTGGCTGTTGGTCGCGATGGCCACCGGCGGCGCATGGATATTTTATTTCGCCGATGCGCCCACCTTGGCGCGTGACTTTTTTACTGGGGAAGCAGCCTTTGTGGCTTATGCCACTGTGGGCGTTCTGACCGCGACAACCTTTATCTTTGGTGGTTTTATGCGCGAGCAGGTTTGCATTTATATGTGCCCGTGGCCGCGCATACAGGCAGCGATGATGGACGAAAAATCACTGACCGTGACTTACAAGGATTGGCGTGGGGAGCCTCGCGGCAGCGTGAAAAAGGCAGAGGCGCAACCCGGCAGCTTTGGGGATTGCGTTGATTGCAATCAATGCGTTGCGGTCTGTCCGACCGGAATTGATATTCGTGAAGGGCCGCAAATCGGCTGCATAACCTGTGCCTTGTGTATTGATGCCTGTGACAAGGTGATGGATCAGGTCGGCCGTCCGCGCGGGTTGATCGACTATTTGACTGAGGAAGACGAGGAACTGGAAAAAGCAGGGAAGTCCCACGTTCCCGTCATACAAACCCTGTTTCGTCCGCGCACAATACTCTATTTTTCCGCATGGGGCGCGATTGGCTTGGCGATGCTCTTTGCGGTCGGCAACCGCACCCGTATCGACATCAGCGCCAATCATGACCGCAATCCGCTTTACGTCCAACTGGCGGACGGGGATGTGCGCAATGCCTATACCGTCAACTTGCGCAATATGGAGAACCGGCCGCGCGAAATGGAGATTTCCATGTCTGGTCTTCCCGGAGCTGTACTATGGACGAGTGAAGGGGTGCGGAAAACCGCCGGTCAAAACGTCGTAGTTAAGGTACCGGCTGACAGTGTTGGCAGGGTACGCCTTTTTGTTGCAGGCCCAGGAGATGGGCCTGCACGAGAGGAATTCACGCTGACTGTTCAGGCCAAAGATGACCGGACAGCACAGGATACGCATGACGTCTTTTTTGAACGCCCGGAGATACTCGAATGAAACAAGAAACTGTCGAACCGAAGAAATTTACCGGCTTCCATGCCACGGTGATGATCGTCGCGTTTTTCACGGTGGTCGTTTCGGTCAATATGGTGATGGCGCGATTTGCCGTCTCCACTTTTGGGGGAACCGTGGTCGACAATAGCTATGTCGCCAGCCAGAAATATAATGAATGGCTAGAAGAATCGCGTAAGCAGCAAGCTCATGGCTGGACTGCCTCGCGGGTTACACGGATACAAGATAAAGTGGCGATGACCGTATTGCGGGCCGATGACAGCGCGCTGGAAGACGCCGAAATAACAGCTGTTGCGGAACATCCGGTGGGACGTGCTGATCCAATCATTCTGCATTTTGTACAACAGGGTGCAGGCTCTTATATTAGCCGGGATAGTCTTCCTGAAGGTCGTTGGAAGCTGCGCATTGCGATTACCCATGGCGGCAATAAAATGGCGCTGGCACAGGAAGTTCTTTGAACCAAGCCGTCCATCTCGATGCCATTACGGCAGATAGTGTGGACAATATTGTGTCGCGTTTTGCTGTGCCGGCCATCCGCTGCGCTGGATGTATATCGAAAATCGAGAACGGTTTGCTCAAAGAGCATGACATAATCTCGGCACGGGTAAATTTTTCAACCAAACAGGTCGCGGTATCGCACCTTTCGGAACTACGCGAAGACCAGATTAAAAGCAGAATTGAGCAACTCGGCTTTGATGTTCAAATATTGGCCGATAATCCCTTGGCGGAAGAAAAAGGCGACACAGGCAAACTGATCCGCGCTCTTGCCGTAGCCGGTTTTGGCATGATGAATATCATGCTTTTGTCGGTCAGTGTCTGGTCGGGGGCGATAGGAACGACACGTGATTTGTTTCATTGGATATCCGCCCTGATCGCTATCCCGGTAATCCTCTATTCGGGGCGTCCGTTTTTCAGTTCTGCTTTCATGGCGCTGCGTTATGGCCGCACCAACATGGACGTACCGATTACGGTTGGTATCATTCTGGCCACTGGCCTCAGTCTTTTCGAGACCATGACCAGCGGTGTGCATGCCTATTTTGAGAGTGTGGTGATGCTGATCTTTTTTCTGCTCGCTGGACGGGTGTTGGATGGGATGATGCGTGATCGTGCCCGAGACGGTATATCGGCTCTGCTCAAACAGACCGCATCAGGGGCTATGGTCTTGGGTCAGGATGGCCCAACCAGCTGGGTGAACGCCAAACAACTGCGTCCAGACATGATGATGGTGGTCGCTGCGGGCGATAATCTTGCCGCCGATGGCGTGATTCATAAAGGCGCGAGCAATTTCGATTTCTCGCTGATGACCGGTGAGAGTGAGCCGCAGCCGAAAGCAAAGGGCGATACAGTGCTTGCCGGAACGCTCAACTTGACCGGTCCTGTTACAGTGCGTGTCACAGCGGTGGGAGAAGATACGAGCCTGTCTGACATCGCCCGGCTGATGGACGAAGCTGGGCAACAGAGATCTTTTTATGTGCGGGTGGCAGATAAGGCGGCCCGCTATTATGCGCCTGCGGTACATAGTCTTGCCTTACTGGCTTTTATATTCTGGATGTTCGCTGGGGTGGGATGGCATCAATCACTTTTGATATCGGTGGCGGTGCTGATCATCACTTGTCCCTGCGCGTTGGGGCTCGCGGTTCCGGCGGCGCAGGTGGTAGCGTCTGGCGCGTTGTTGCGCAATGGCGTGATGATCAAGGATGGTAGCGCACTGGAGCGACTAGCCGAAGCTGATCGTGCGCTGTTCGATAAGACGGGAACGTTGACTCTTGGTCGCCCCGTACCGGTTACTGTGAGCCATTTGTCGCTAACGCAAAAACAGGTGGCGCTGGCGCTGGCGCAGGCCAGCAATCATCCGGTCAGTAAGGGAATACGTGCGGCTCTATTGGATCAGGGCGTAACACCGGTCGAGATTGAAGATCCGAATGAAGTCGCCGGCCAAGGTATGTCGGGTCGCTGGGACGGTATCGCTGTGGCTTTAGGCAAGCCGATTAAATCGGATGACCATCTCTCCTGTCAGTTGAGGATTGGTAACGAGCAGGTTGATATCGAATTGCAGGATGAAATTCGTCCCGATGTCGTGGAGGCCATTAAACGGTTAAAGGCTCTTGGTTTGCCTGCGACCATCATATCGGGCGATAATGCAGCATCGGTTGCGAAAGTCTCAACCGCTGTCGGTTTAACAGCGCAAGCCGGGGCTAGCCCGCAGGATAAATTGCAAACCATCTCGCGGCTTCGTTCCATGGGTTTAAAGGTGTTGATGGTCGGCGACGGGTTGAATGATGGTCCCGCACTGGCTGCCGCCCATGTCTCCATCGCGCCAGGCTCGGCCAGCGATGTCGGGCAACAAGCTGCCGATGCTGTTTTCACCAGCAACTCCTTTCTGCCAGTCGCACTTGCCGTCCAGACGGCCCGGAGGACAATGCAGATTGTCCGGCAAAATTTCGCGCTAGCCATTGGCTATAACATATTAGCGGTTCCGCTAGCGCTGACCGGTATGGTGACTCCGTTAATTGCTGCTGTTGCCATGTCGCTTTCGTCATTGATCGTGGTCGGTAATGCTTTGCGGTTGAACGGGGCAGCAAAGTGAACAAGTCTAGAAAATGAGTGGTTTAGCGATCCTTATCCCCGTCGCTCTGCTGATGGGACTGGCTGGCCTCGCGTTCTTCTTCTGGGCCATGCGCAATGGACAATTTGAGGATCTTGACGGTGCTGCCCAGCGCGTGTTGATCGACGATGACGCGCCGAACCAGGACAAGTCAGCGGATGATAGTGAAGGAAGAGGAAAGCGAAAAAATGGATAAGCGCCAGTTTCCCATTCAACTCTCCGCTTTGGCTATATCGATGTTAGTCGTTACTCCTCTTGTTCCAGCCAATGGTATGATGACTTTATCAGTTTGCGGGGCGGATGGTGTGATCCGCACTGTTTCTGTGCCGGTTGATCGTGAACAGGAAGATCGCAATGATTGCGTTAAGGCCTGTCATGGTTTTTGCTCACGTAAGCAATTTTCTGAGAATAGAGATGACGCAAAGAACTAACGCGGCTTAGCCTTATATTTTAACGAACGGCGACTTTTGTAAAAACTGTATAAACTGTGAGAATCCAAACGAACCTAGTCGACCTCAGGATTAGATGGCCGCACGATCAACTTGTCGATTTTGCGGCCATCCATATCGATAATTTCAAATACCCAATCCTGATCCTCAAAGGCTTCGCCTTCCTTCGGCAAATGGCGCAACTGCCCGAGCGCATGGCCCGCGACGGTCGCATAGTCTCTGTCGTCCTGCAATTTAATGCTTAACCGGTCGGCCAGTGCATCCATCGACATGGCACCAGAAACCAGGAAGCTGCCATCGGCGCGCTCGATAAGGCTTCGCTGCGTTTTTTCGTCCTGGTCCGACACAAATTCGCCGGCAATCGAACTGAGTAAGTCGTTGGGGGTTACAACACCTTCAAAATGACCATATTCATCATGCACCAAAATCATTGGTACTTCGGCTTCTCTCAAAATATCCAAAGCATCCAAAGCATCAAGCTGGTCAGGCACTTTTTCCAGTGGCCGCATCAGCTTGCTGAGATCGAGCTCCTGACCGCTAAATTGCGCGGCGACTATATCCCGCGCTTGTACCACGCCCCGTATCTCATCGACAGAATTCTCGGCGACCAGCAGGCGGCTATGCGGTGATTCGATAAGCATCGCGTGAATCTCCTCGGTAGTCGCGCCAATATCCAGCCAATCGACCTCGGTGCGCGGAGTCATGACTTCACGAATTGGTCGATCAGCCATGCGGACAACACCAGCGATGACAGCGCGTTCATGTTCTTCAATGACACCTGATCGGGTAGCTTCGGCAAAAACCATTTGCAATTCTTCAGCCGTCACATGGCTGGTCTGGTCTCGTTTGAGGCCAAGCAGCCGGAAAATCAGCGCACTGGTGCCATCGAGCAACCATACAAGCGGCGCAGCGATCCGTGCCAGCAAATCCATCGGCGGTGCCATGATCACCGCTATCTTTTCCGCGGAACGCAAAGCAATTTGTTTGGGAACCAGTTCGCCAATGACGAGGGACGCATAGGTTGTTAGGCCGATAACAAGTGCAAACCCCACTGTTATCGACCAATCGTTTGGCATGCCCAATGCAGTAAGCCGCTCTGCCACCGGACCACCCAAACTCGCCCCGGAAAAGGCGCCCGCGACGATGCCGATCAACGTGATCCCAATCTGAACCGTTGAAAGAAACTTCCCGGGATCACTGGCCAGACGCAAAGCAATTTTAGCGCCTCGGCTGCCTTGATCGGCGGAAGAATGGAGATGCGCCTTGCGTGCGGAAACAATGGCTAGTTCCGACATGGCAAAAACGCCATTAATCAGCACGAGCACAACAATGATTGCAACGTCAAACCAGGGAAAAGGTGTCATATTGTCCAAATAAAGGGAATAAGCCCGAAAAAATCCCTATAGTCACATGTTTTATAAAATATCAAATTTGCTGTCAGTTAGCGTTCATAATTTTGGGTTCATCTAGCCTGTGCTTGAATGCAACTATCCAGCTGGGACAGAGTAATATCTCTACAACAGACAAACTTTTTCGAGGGAATATCAAGATGCCTAACAAAAAAATTTTTATCGCGGCAGCGTCATTAAGTGCATTGGCACTTACCAGTGCTTGCACTACCAATCCAGAAACCGGAAATAAAGTACTCTCCAAAGCGGCGATTGGCGGCATTGGCGGGGCATTGGGCGGTTATCTATTGGGCGATATTATCGGTGGCCGGAATGATCGAACAGCAAAAATCGTAGGTGCCGGGCTTGGCGGCCTCGCTGGAGCTGGAGTCGGCTATTACATGGATGAGCAGGAAAAGAAGCTGCGCCAGCAGACAGCGGGCACTGGTATTGATGTTACGCGTGATGGCGACAACCTCATCCTCAATATGCCATCTAACGTTACGTTTCCAGTCAACAGCTCAGCGATTCAGCCGGAATTTCAGCAGACTCTTGGCAGTGTCGCCAACACTTTGTCGCAATATGAAAAAAGCTATATCGATATATATGGTCATACCGATAGTACCGGCACGGACCAATATAACCAATCACTGTCCGAACGGCGCGCTGCATCCGTCGCCAACTTTTTGGGCAATAGCGGTGTTCAGCAAGCCCGTCTTGAAACGCGAGGCTATGGCGAAAGTCAACCAATTGCGAGCAACAGCACCGAGGAAGGTCGTGCAGCTAACCGCAGAGTTGAGCTGAAGATCGTGCCGATCCGGGAGGAGGATCTGTAACGGGACTGTTAAACCAACGCACTATAGACTTGCGTTCATGACAACAACTCGGGCATCCCTATTCTTAAAATGAGAATAAGGATGCCCGAATATGACTGCCCCCAACTTTTCGATCGATCTGTCCGGACGCACCGCTATCATAACTGGTGCATCCGCTGGTCTGGGGCGCCGCTTTGCAAGCGTATTAGCCGCTTGTGGAGCAAAGGTCGCGTGTACCGCACGGCGGCGGGAAAAATTGGATGAGCTGGTTGATGAAATTACACAAGACGGGGGTGATGCACAGGCTTTCGAACTAGATGTTCGCGATGCGGAGCAACTAAAAGTCATCATTCCGACAATCTCTACCGCATTGGGTCAACCAGATATATTGGTAAACAACGCCGGGATTGTGGATGCTGCCCGCGCTGTTAGGATGTCCATTGAATTGATCGACGATGTTCTGGATACCAACATGCGCGCTGCTTACATATTATCATGCGAGTTTGCGCGTCCTTTGATCGACCAAAAGATGCCGGGGCGAATTGTTAACATCTCTTCGATCGCCGGCACTCATTATGATGGTCATGGTGCAGCTCTATATTCCACCACGAAAGCTGGAATATCACGCATTACAGAAGCGCTGGCTGTTGAATGGTCGAGATTTTTTATCAATGTTAATGCGATTGCACCGGGACTCTTTGCCACCGAAATGTCTGACGGTATGACCAGTCGGATGGGCGATTTTTATGAAAACTTCCCCCGCAAACGCATATGTCAGCCGGATCAAATGGACAGCACGTTACTCTACCTGCTATCGCCTGCATCCGAATGTGTGACCGGTACCATCATCAAAGTTGATGATGGTCAGGGACCGCGATAGATCTGTTAGACGAGATCACCCATTAGCAACTTTGGCAGATCACCGCTCTCACCACGTGCTTCGGCCATGAATTGGTCTTTAAGCGGTGCGATACGTTGCACGATACCAATACCAAAACGTCGGATTGCTGAGGACGTATCGCCGGGCAACCCAAAAAGTCGCGTCAAAATATCTGTAGCAGCAGACATCATCATATTGTCAAGTCCCCGCCACCGGTCATAGCGTTCCAGTATTTGCGCATCACCGAGGTCTAGGCCGGTCCGAGCTCCATCGACAATACACTCCGTCAGCGCTGCGACATCACGAAGGCCAAGATTAAGCCCTTGGCCAGCAATCGGGTGGATGCCATGACCGGCGTCACCGACTAAAGCAAGTCGCTCCGCCGTCAGGCTGGCGCTATGATGGAAGCCAAGAGGATAGGTTATGCGGTCAGATTGCAATTCCATCTGACCGAGGAAGCTACCGGTATTCTTCATCAATTCTGCTTGAAAAGCTCTCTGGTTGATTTTCGCAAGCGCCGGTCCATCCTCACGGGCAACCGTCCAGACTATGGCGGAGCGATGACGCCCTTGGTCATCATCGCGCATTGGTAAAACTGCAAATGGTCCGGATGAATAGAAAATCTCATATGCCGTATTTCCATGCGCCTGTTCATGGGTGACCGTGCAGGTAATTGCGCTATGGTTATATTGCCATTTTGCCATGGCAATTCCGGCTGCGTCACGAACGGTGCTGCCACGACCGTCGGCGGCGATGAACAGCGGTGCATATATTTTCTCTCCCCTATCGAGCGACACGGAGACTTGATGGTCGCCGCGATCAGTTTGTTCCACCTGCCGTGGCATCAGCAAATTAATCCCGTCATGTGCCTGCGCGGTTTCAAACAACGTCCGCTGTAAAACTCCATTTTCAATCATCACGCCGAGTGGGCCGTCATTTTCATCGGGTGTAAAATCTAGCTTACCGGGTTTCAGGCCATCGTTAATGAGGATCCTGTCAATGTTGCAGCCATGCAGTTCAAGCTTTTCGGTCAGGCCAATGGCCGCCAACATGTTCCAGCTTGCACTGTTTATCGAAGAGACCCGCCCGTCATTTTTGGGGTCCAATAAATTGGTTGGTTCAGCGCGATCAATGACCGTAACCTGTAGTCCATGCGCTGCGAGAGTCAGTGCTTGGGTGAGGCCAATTAGCCCAGCGCCCAAAATGATCACGTCGCTCTCTTTTTCGGTCATGGTCATATGCAGGCCTCTTTTGCTCGTTACTGCCGATAAGATAGGCCTCACGGGAGCGAAAAGAAAGTATGTTCCGGTAAATCACGGGCAACAAACTTATCGGCAAAACTTGACGCGGAGTCACCGATTCGCGCAAAGGAGGGTTAGTTAATGCGGGTTCGGGCCTTTGCGCTGAAATAGACGAGCCTTAGGAGTAGAATATGGCCGGGAAAGCAAAAGAAGCCAATTGGCGTGAAGTGATGCGTGTTAGCCTGCTGCGCAGTGGTGCGCTGATTGGCGCTATTGCCCTTGGCCTATTGGTTATATTCCTGTTTCTCGCCCTTGTAAGTTACTCACCAAGCGATCCTTCTTTAAACACCGCCGCTGGCAGTGTTGAACATAACTGGATGGGCATATTTGGTTCCTATAGCTCAGACCTGCTTTTGTCTCTGCTCGGCGTGCCTGTAGCGTTATTTTTACCGCTGATCCTGGTGTTTGCCAATCGCTTGTGGCGCGATATCCCGCAAGCTGAATGGAAAAAACAACTTCTCTGGTGTTTGCTTGCGGCCTTTTTGATCGGAACCGGTCTGTCCTTGTGGTTTTCCGATAGCCAGGCAGACCTGCCTTCGGGTTGGGGTGGTCTTACAGGCTTGGTTTCAGCCAAAGGGATTAGTGCAGGTTTGGCCGCGATTTCGGAGAGCTGGAGCGGCGTTGTTTCAGGTGTTTTAGCGGCAATCACTTTAACGGGCGGCCTTGCTCTCGGTTATTTCAGTCTACGGCTCGACCGGCCCTTGTTCTCCATGCCGCAGCTTAAATTGCCGCGCTTCGGATCGAATGAGCAAGATAGCGGATTGGTAATAGAGCCAGAGAACAATGCCGCGCCGAAGCCCAAAAAAACACCAACCCCACGTAAGGCGGTAAAACCGGATAACCGGCCACCACCGGAAATCAGCGACCGCGCGTTACCGCCGAAAAAAGCCAGCCTTTCGAGCGGGAAACAGGGCGACTTCTTTGGCCCCTATTCACTGCCTTCCATCGACCTGTTGACGCCCCGTCCTGAAGAGGCAAATAATGTCATCGACAAGGCGGGTTTGGAACGTAATGCGCGTTTGCTCGAATCCGTACTGGATGATTTTCATGTGAAAGGCACAATCAACGCCGTTCGTCCGGGGCCTGTGGTGACCATGTATGAACTGGAGCCAGCGCCTGGTATTAAAGCCAGCCGTGTAATCCAGCTGGCAGAAGACATCGCGCGGAATATGTCGGCCCTGTCGGCTCGTGTTGCCGCGATACCCGGCCGTACGGTTATGGGTATCGAATTGCCAAATGCCCAGCGCGAATCTGTCGTCCTACATGAAATGATCGGTAGCGACAGTTTTCAGGATCAGACAGGACAGCTTCCGATTATACTCGGCAAGAATATCTCTGGCGATCCAGTGATTGCCGATCTTGCGCCAATGCCGCATCTTTTGATTGCCGGTACTACCGGCTCGGGTAAATCCGTTGGTCTCAACTGTATGATCGTATCGCTGCTTTACCGAATGACGCCGGATCAGTGCAAAATGATCATGATCGACCCGAAGATGTTGGAACTCAGCACATATGATGACATCCCTCATTTGCTGTCTCCAGTTGTTACCGAGCCGGCCAAAGCCGTCAGGGCGCTAAAATGGGCGGTCGAGCAAATGGAGGAACGCTATCGGATGATGTCATCCATTTCGGTACGCAACCTTGCCAATTATAATGAGAAAGTGAAGGCCGCCAAAGCCAAAGGCGAACCGCTTGGCCGCAAGGTGCAGACCGGTTACGATCCCGAAACATCAAGGCCGATTTACGAAGAAGAGCAGCTGGATTATGAGGTTCTGCCACAGATCGTGATCATCGTAGACGAGCTAGCTGATTTGATGATGACGGCCGGTAAAGAGGTTGAATTTCTGATCCAGCGCTTAGCCCAAAAAGCGCGTGCCGCCGGTATTCATCTCATCATGGCAACGCAGCGGCCGTCAGTTGATGTTATTACCGGCGTGATCAAGGCTAATCTGCCGACGCGGATTAGTTTCCATGTGACCTCTAAAATCGATTCCCGTACCATCCTCGGCGAACAGGGTGCAGAACAGCTGCTTGGCAAAGGCGATATGCTTTACATGCCAGGCGGTAAGCAATTGACCCGTGTCCATGGACCCTTTGTTTCCGATGACGAGGTCCGCCTGATTGCCGATCATTGGCGCGCGCAAGGTTCACCAGAATATATTCAGGCCGTTACTGAAGAACCGGAAGACGGTAGCTATGCTCTCGATGGCGCGGATCTGTCCGATAGCAAGGAAGACCGTCAATATGCGCAGGCCTGTCAGATTATCTTTGAAAGCCAGAAAGTTTCCACCAGCTGGCTGCAACGACAGCTGAGGATCGGATATAATACTGCCGCCCGGATCATCGACCGGATGGAGGAGGACGAGTTTATTAGTCCTCCCAACCATATCGGTCGCCGCGAAGTATTGCGGGATCAAAACGGCGAAGTGATCTAGGAAGCGGCAATTCAGGTGATGTTCAATCGCTTTTGGCTAGGTGGTAAGAATATTTTTCAGGAGTTTTCAATATGTTGAGATATGCTTTAGCCATTGTTTCGGCGCCATTGGCGTTTGCGGCCTCGGTTCCGGTAACGGCCCAGCAAAGCCCGGCAGATGATATCAACGCCATTTCCAACCATTTGCGGGCTATGACCACCATGACCGCCAATTTCACGCAAACCAGCCGCAATGGGCAGCTATTGCCTGGGAAATTGACCTTAAAGCAGCCGGGCCGGATACGCTTTCAATATGGCAAGGAAGCCAATCTGCTGATCGTTGGTGACGGCAAAGCGTTGACGATGATCGATTATGAAGTGAATCAGGTGCAGCGTTGGCCGATCAAAAACAGTCCGCTTGGTGCGCTGCTAAATCCTGAACGGGATTTGTCGAAATATGGAAAAATCATCCCGACTCGTAATCCGAATGTATTGAGTGTGGAAGTGCGTGACCCGAAACGCCCTGAATATGGCGTGATTACGATGATTTTCACCAAAGTCGCTGGCGCCCCTGCGGGTTTGCGGTTGGATGGTTGGGTATCGCTCGATTCGAAAAATAACCGGACATCCATCCGGCTTTCCGATCAAAAATTCGGCGTTCCAGTGGCCAATAAGGCGTTCAACTGGACCGATCCTCGAAGAAAAGGACGCCGTGGGCGATGAATGGAGCCGCGCCTTCGACCAGCGGAAAGGCTGACAGGTTTCGTTCATCTAAGCGACAGAAACACGGTTCTATAAGGGTTACAGGATGAGATGAGGCAATCAGGTTTTCCCCCTGTTACCTGATTATTTAAGTTTCAAATCATCCTATGCGTGACGAACGCGAGTTAGCCCCCACCTCCTAAATGCCCCCGGAGGTGGGGGTTTTTCGTCCTTGAACCATCTAAAAATATAGGATTTCGTCTGGCTTTTGGCTTGGCTTTTTTCCGCTATCATGGCTAGGAGTTTAGCCATGAGTGATACCCTGAAAGTCGTGAGCTGGAATATTAACAGCGTCCGCGCCCGAATCGAAATTGTCGAACGATTTTTGAAGGAAGAAGCACCAGATGTTCTCTGCCTACAGGAGACCAAGGTCCGCGATGATCAGTTTCCCGAAGGGGTCTTCCGCCAATTGGGCTATAATCATTTGATTTTGAACGGTCAGCCTATGCATCATGGCGTTGCAATGATCAGCCGCGTTCCGTTGCACAAAGATGAACGGTTCGATTGGCAAGCCAATGGCGAGGCTAGGCATGTCGGTGCACG
Source organism: Parasphingorhabdus cellanae (assembly GCF_017498565.1). Classification (NCBI taxonomy): domain Bacteria; kingdom Pseudomonadati; phylum Pseudomonadota; class Alphaproteobacteria; order Sphingomonadales; family Sphingorhabdaceae; genus Parasphingorhabdus; species Parasphingorhabdus cellanae. Next base: position 1,068,804 of record NZ_CP071794.1, on the reverse strand, counting down.
TCTCGAAAATGGCATTCGTATCGAGAATGTCTATATCCCGGCGGGTGGAGAAATTCCGAACCGTGACGAAAACCCGAAATTCGGTCAGAAACTGGATTTCTATCAGCGTATGACCGACTGGTCTTCGTCCTTAGATACACCGACGATATTGCTGGGCGATTTTAACGTCGCCCCCCTAGAATCAGATGTATGGAGCCACAAACAGTTGATCAATGTTGTTAGCCATACGCAAATTGAAATAGATGTAATGGCTAAGCTACAGGCTGCGCATGACTGGGTCGACATTGGCCGCAAGTTCATACCCGACCCCGAGCGCCTTTATACATGGTGGAGTTACCGCGCACGCGATTGGCGTGCGTCCGATAAAGGGCGACGACTGGACCATGTCTGGGTCAGTCCGGAATTGGCCGACAAAGCAACTGGCCATGTTGTTCATGAAGACGCTCGCGGCTGGACCAAACCGTCTGACCACGCTCCGCTTATTACGGAATTTAAATTTTAAATGGCGCCACCTGTTTCCTCTGAATCCGCACGCGCGCGGCGCGCGGCAAAGGCGATCGATGCGCTAAGGCGCGGTTGGCCGATAGGTGTTGAGGCGGCTGATGGCGTGCTGAATCTGCTCCCTGTCGAAACAGTAGATCTCGATCAACATCTGTCTTCGCGTTCTGAGGTAAAACTTCTCATTTCATCAAGCCGGGCGGACACATTGAAATTGTTAAACCAGCGTGCTTCCGCTGACCCAGCCTTGCCTGTTCAAATCAGTTTGACCTATGCGGCCACTGCCGAGGAGATTATAGCGATTGCCGATCCGGTGCTGGATATGCAGCACCCTATGAAAGGCCCATTTTTAAGTGAAGAGCTGGCCCACCCTGAAGCGGCTAAAACGGCTATGGAGTTGGCGCGGCATGGTGGATTGCTTCCAGCCTTTTTAGTCATGGATGAGCCGGCTGAAGACAAGCTGCGAATTGATGATGTAACCGCTTATGCCGATTCCAATGCGTTGGTCATCAGCGCCCATGCCAAATTGCCTGTGGCGGCCGATGCCAAGGCTCATATCTATGGCTTCCGCAGTGAAGCGGATTCAACCGATCATGTGGCATTGGTTGTCGGCGAACGGGATGAAACGACCCCTGTGGTTCGTCTGCACAGCGAATGTCTAACGGGCGATGTGTTGGGCAGCCTGAAATGCGATTGCGGACCGCAGCTCCACGCGGCGTTGGGCCAGATGAGCGAGGCCAATTGGGGTGTGCTTTTATATCTGCGGCAAGAGGGGCGCGGGATTGGGTTGATCAATAAGCTTCGGGCTTATGCTTTGCAGGACCAGGGATTTGATACTGTCGATGCTAACCAGCGTCTGGGCTTTGCCATCGATGCGCGCGATTTTTCGATCGCTGCACGGATGCTTGATTTGCTTAATATCCCGGCGGTCAAGCTACTCACCAATAATCCAGAAAAAGTTGAAGGTCTGGAGGGTTGTGGGGTATCGGTAGAAGAGCGTCTTCCGGTCAAGATTGCCGCCAATCCGCATAATGAATATTATCTCGATACCAAACGGGACCGCACTGGCCACAAGCTTTGAGCGTCCTTCGCGTTGATACGGATCGTCTAACACTCACATTCAACCGGCAGGTGGTGAGCTGCACCGTTGGTCGCAATGGCCCATGTCGGGCTGATCAAAAGCGGGAAGGCGATGGCCATACGCCAGTTGGCAATTGGCCAATCCGAGTGGTTTTATTTCGTCCTGGCCGTAGTGCTCCGGCACCGGGACTGAAACTGCCATGGCGTTGGATTGGCTTGCAAGATGGTTGGTCCGATGATCCGGTTGATCCAGCTTACAACCGACCGGTTAGACTGCCCCACCCGTTTAGCGCGGAAGCCCTTATCCGGGATGATCCGCTATACGATATAATTGTTATCCTTGGCCATAATGATAAGCCGCCATTGGCTGTTAAGGGCAGTGCGATTTTCCTCCATATCTGTTATAAAAACAGAGCTACGGAAGGCTGTATCGCTATTGATCGCACAGCAATGGACGCATTGTTGCCGACGTTGGAATCAGGCGACGTCCTGGAGATAATCTAAAAGATCTGGCCCATAATTGAGAGAATGGCTGGATATTTTGAGCCAGATCAATGCGAGTTGCTGATAGCAAAGCGATAATTCCTGCTTGCCCAAGAGGGGGCTGATGGGAGAAATGCATTGAAAACAATATTATTGCATGTGTTTGAAGATAGTGGTTTTGAATCGCGGCTACAGGTCGCTTTGGACGTTGCCCGAGGTTATGATGGACATCTGACTTGTGTTCAGCCGACAACACAATTTGCACCAATGTCTTTCGGTCCGATGGGCGGCGATTTTGTCACTGGGATAAATTTCGAAGATATGGATGCGGCGGAACGGGCGCATCGCGAACGGATCGAGCAACGCCTGAAAGAAGAAGATGTCTCTTGGGATTGGCAAACCGGGTTGGGTGATCCGGCAACGTTGTTGACGGAACGGAGTCGCCTCGCCGACCTAGTTATCGTCAGCCAATCTTATGGTAAGCGCAATGCCGGTGATGAACCGTTGCCGATTGCTGGTGATGTGGCGGTGCATGCTCATTGCGCTATATTGGTGGTACCAATTGAAAGCAGTTCTTATGATTGCCAGAAACCGATGGTCGTCGCATGGAACGGGTCTGCCGAAGCAGCTAAAGCCGTGCGATTAGCTTTGCCGATGCTCAAATTGGCCAGCGAGGTTCACTTGGTGACAGTCGGCGATGATGATGGTGATTTTCCTCATACAGCTGCGTCGACTTTTCTTGCGCGGCATGGCGTTTCGACAGTGCTCCATATATTAAAGGGCAAGGGGAACGAGGCTTCTGATATTATAGCTGAATTTGCGATAGAGAAGGGGGCTGCCGCGTTAGTAATGGGCGCTTACGGGCATAGCCGCCTGCGCGAAACCTTATTCGGTGGGGTAACCAAAAATCTACTCAACGATACAAGAATACCCCTGGTAATGGGGCATTAGCGGTAAAATCCAAAACGGCCTAACCTAAGCTTTAGAGCTTGCCATATTTCTTTTCAAATCCCGCAATATCGTCTTTTGCGAGATATTTAGCCTGATCGATCCAGGAATCGCGGGTAATTCGGCCGCTAAAGCTTTCCAGATATTTGTCGACTTCCTCAATCTCTGCTTCTTTCCAGCCGGCAATTTGATCATAGCGCGTTACGCCCAAATTATTGAGCAAGCTGTTCAATTTCGGGCCGACGCCTTTAATCAAGCGCAGATTGTCGGGGTCACCCTTGGCAGGGGTAATGTTAGGTTTCCCTGGCGGCGGTGGTGGCGGTGTTTCTGCCACAACCGGACGCTTGCGCGGACGCGGTGCAGGCATTGGTGCAGGTGCAACTTTCGCCGCTGCTGTTGTAGCCGCCGCAGCCGGTGCTGCAGCTTTTGGTGTAACTGGCGCCGGAGCTGGCGCGGGAACTGCGGAGGGCACAACCGGTTCTGGAACAGGAGCAACGGCGTCGCCAGCTTTTTCCAGCAAGCCGTCATCGGCATCAAAATTATCCATTGACCGATCACGGCCCGATGCGGCCCAGGCCCAAAAAGCCGTCGCAACACCGATCAGTAGAGCAATCAGGAATAGCAGCCAATTTGCAGAAATCAGCGATATCATTATCTTAAACCCCTATATTCATTCTTAAATTTGGATGACCGAGCGGCAATATTTTGCGCTGCAAGCCTTTTCCATTCAAATTTCATCACGATTGCGGCCCCAGATAAGCCAGCCAATCCCGAGCCCAATCGCAAAAGTCGTCAGAAGGAGCAACAGATTTTCTACTAATAGTGGCATGGTTCATCCCCCCTGTTGCGATTTCGCATCATTTATTTGGTTATTATTTGTCGCCTGCACATTAAACTCAATGCGGCGGTTCTGAGCATCGGCACCGGGACCATCGCCTGAGGCCAATGGTTTCTCAGCGCCGAAGCCAGTTGCTGTGACAAGGTTTTCCGGAATACCGCGCTCAACCAGACCTGCACGCACACGATCAGCTCGTTCTTGAGACAGGATTTTGTTGACCTGAGCATTGCCGTTATTGTCCGTATGTCCACCGACAGCGATTGTCACGTCCGAACAAGGCTTGAGAGCAGCCGCTATTTTGTCCAGCAGTTTATTGGATGCAGGTGAGATGTAGGCGCTGCCAGACCGGAAGCTTAGTTTTTCGCCGTCAATCGCTTGATCGACGCCAGTTTGACATTGTGTCACTGCAGCATTCACATCTCGATTGCGATCGTCCGTTTTGTCAGCTGCAATTGTGCCGTCGCCTGCCCAGACCGCACTGTAGACACCGGTAATTCCAGAGACAGAATTAAGTGCCTTTTGTTTCATATCTTCAGAAACATCGCCATCAAGAACAGCATTGCGAGCTAGAGGGTCGCGTGAGAACGTAACGTTAACACCGTCCATGCCCTGCGCGGTCAATTCGGTTTGCGCTGCTTTTTCAAGACCAGTGACGTAATTATCGCCCGTGGTGTAGTGGCCGACGAGCGCCAAAATAACAGTGGCGGCAACACCAACTAATATCTTACCCCCAATTTCCATTGCGGAACCCCTTACTAAGTTCGTTTTTTATCGATAATCATCTTCCAAAATGAAGGATAATTAGCGTTGAGTCCAGTTCAGCCATTTGGTCAGGATGTCCATTATCCGACGAAACGGGCTGAATTTGTCCCCATATGATACAATTACTTAGCAAATATGGTTAACGCATTAATGCTTTTCCGCAAAAGCTTGGCTGGCGGCGAATCATTATCAGGTTTGATTCTGAGCTAAGTTACTCAGTTTGCGAAATTCCTGACGCCAGAAATCCCCGCCGCTGCCGGAAAGTTTTTCGATATTCTGAAAGCCATAGTCGCCGAGATATTTGTCTCCACGCAGTTTCTGGCCAAAAGCGGCAACTGCGACGGCAAAGGCCATATCTCCGCTAGGTGCATTTGCACCGAGTAGACCTTTGGAGCCTATTTGCCGTTTAATCAGACGGGATTTGGTGCCGCCGGGCAGCTTGTAGCGCAATTTAACCTGGGCCATTTCACCCTTGAAACCCGACTGGCCTTTGACAGTGCGATTTGCGGGATATCGGCGTTCAGGTAACCAACCGGATGATTTTGACGGCATGATTTCATACAGTGCCGTCACTTGGTGACCCGCTCCAATATCGCCCGCGTCGACTTTATCATTGTCGAAATCCTCTTCTGCCAGAAGACGGTTCTCATAACCGATCAAGCGATATTCCTTCACATGCGCGGGATTAAACTCAATCTGGATTTTGACATCTTTGGCGATGGTGAACAATGTGGAGCTAAGCTCGTCTCCCAACACTTTTTGCGCCTCCATGGCGCTGTCAATATAGGCGTAGTTGCCGTTACCGACATTGGCGATGCCTTCCATAAGCTCATCGCGGATGTTGCCAGTGCCGTAGCCAAGCATAGTCAAGTTCACACCGGATTCCCGCTCTTTGGCGACGATCTTTTTTAACTGATCGGTACTGGAGGTGCCAACGTTAAAGTCACCGTCTGTCGCCATGATGATCCGGTTAATGCCACCTTTCAGGAAATGTTGACGTGCAGTAGAATAGGCTAGCTTCAGAGCATCACCACCGGCAGTTGAGCCGCTGGCATAGAGACAGTCAACCGCTTCTCTGACGTGGCTTTTGTTGGAAGTTGGCGCAAGCAGAAGACCGACTGTTCCGGAATAGACAACAATCGATACCCGGTCGTCGCTGCGCAGTTCATTTGCGAGATAAGTCAATGTGGATTTAACCAGCGGTAATTTGTCTTCGCTGCCCATCGAGCCGGAAACATCGACTAGAAATACCAGATTGGCCCGGGGCCGCTCGCCGCTATTTACATCATATCCCCGCAGTCCAATGCGGAGCAAGCGGCTGGCATCATTCCAGGGCGTAGTGGAAATATCAGTAGATACACTAAACGGCACGTCCCGGCTGGTGGGTGCAGGATAATCATAGCGGAAATAATTGATCATTTCCTCAGTCCGCACCGCTGCTTCCGGCGGCATTTTACCGTCTTTCAAAAAACGACGAACATTTGAATAGCTGCCGGTGTCGACATCCACGGCAAAAGTAGAAACCGGCTCGTCGACGACCCGCTTTATGCTTGCCACATCCTTGCCAGCATATTGCTCGCGGTCCTGTGTTTGTGGCCGTGGATAAGGATAAGGATATGGGCCGGGCGGTGTGATCCGACTTTGACGAGCGATAGCTCCGCCAGCAATTGATTGGCTGACTGGCGCCGCCTTGGATGATGGCGGCGGTGGAGGAGGTGGAGGCGGCGGCGCAACAGAAACCGGTGCGTTTTGCAGCGCGCCTGCACGGCTATTTCTCACACCTGTGGCTCTGATTTGATCTCTATTATATTGTCGAAAAAGGCCGCAATTTACCGGATATGGAGGGGGTATGCGCACCAGGTCTGGTCGTTTTCCTTGCCGTGATTGGGCGTCCAGAGATGCCACGCCTGGTGAGCCGACCAAACTGATGGCTGCAAACCCGCACAAGACTTTGGAAAAATTTGAGAAACGTCGCATGATTGTCCACTCCCTACATATCCGACCTGAGGCAGAAAGTGGCGAAGACAAGCTGACTGGACTATGAACAAATGATATGTTGTTACATAGCGCAGTCAGCTTGAATGTTCGTTATTGAGATTTACGCGAGCTGTTTGCGCATCCGTTTTGCTCGCGCTTCCGGGCTTGGATGGGTTTGCAGCCACGGCAGACCACCGCTGCCGCCGCCCATGCCAGCAAGTTTATCCAGCGCGGTTACACAGGCCATCGGTTCATATTGCTTTTGCTTCATGAAGGCCATGGCATAGTCATCTGCCTCTTTTTCATGCTTTTGGGAGTGCTGAGAGCTGATCACATCACCAAATAACTTACCAAGCTTGGAATTGGCTATTTTCCCAACTTTTCCGCCTGCAGCATCAGCGACTCCAAAGGCGGCTTCTTTCTGCAAAGCGCCTTGCATACGTTTTTTAGTGTGGCCTTCTTTCACATGGCCGATTTCATGGCCGATTACATAGCGTATTTCGTCATCGGTGAATTCATCCATCAGCCCCGCAAAGACCCGGATAGTACCATTGGCCATAGCAAAAGCGTTCACATCACGGACCAGGTAAGCTTTGATATCAAGATCCAGACCATCGTGATTTTTGAGGCCTTTTGACAGCCCGGAAATGCGTTTGCCGTAAGGATCATTGGGTCCTGCCACCGGATTGCGGCCATCCATATCAGCCGCCATCTGATCGAAATAGACAGCCATTTCTTCGTCGTTATAGGATCCAGCTTTGGCTACTTTGCCCGCCGCTCCCAGACCTTTTTTCAGATTAAACTGCGCGTGCAATGGCGCGCTTGCGCTTATCCCGCCAGCCAGCGCTGCGATCACCATGATCTGCCGCCGTGTGAGTAAGGTATCGTCGTTTTTCAAAATCTGAACCTCCCTGAACATGTAAAGTTAGACGACGCCTTATGGAAAGCTGGGCCGTTGCTGGCAATCGACTAAGCGATGAATGGATGTAAAATTTTGGTGAATTTGCGAATATCATTACGTTCTTGTTGCTGATGACGGGACACGCACCAGGCTGGATTTGCAGTGCTGCCATAGCAAAAGCCGAATCCTAGCAACATGGAGCAAATTTTATAATGTAACATATTGTAAAATTATTTGTATCGATGTAGTTGAAAAGCGTTTCGCAAATAGGAGATTCTATGCGCTTGATCATGATGATGGGCTTGCTGATGGCCAGTGGAGCATCTCCCCAGTCCGCCGAAAACATGGCGCTTTCCACTCCTGTCGAAAAAACGACGGCATCGGCATCAGATACAAAGATAATCCCGATATATATGTCAGCAGACCGCGCTTTAGTCATGTTGCGAATTGCGGATGGACATCCCGTACCGGTTGTTTTCGATACAGGAACTAATGGTAATTTGCTTGATAAAAAAATGGCAGACGGCCTGGGTCTACCGAATATCGGACCGTCACGAGCGATTGACGGCAGCACGGGTAAACCGGTTCCCGGCTATGATAGTTTCATAAAGGACGCTCGTTTGGGCGGCGTGGCGATTGCCGATGATCGCGCGACCGTATTACCCTATGATTTGACTGATGAAATTGGGATATTTGGGCCTAACAGTTTTCCTGATCGTCTGGTCGAAATGGATGGTCCGGGCAGCCAACTGATCATTCGTGCGAAAACGCCTGCCAACATCCCTAAAGGCGAAGCTTTGCCCTACAAGGATTCTTCGGGAAGTCCTTTGCCCTTCGCCGTTGTTATTATCGATAATCTCGCAATTACGGCCACGCTTGATAGTGGCAATAACGTAGCGCTTCGTCTGCCAATGGGCTATAAAGATAAGCTCGATCTTCAAGCGCCGCCGGTGCCTGCGGGTATTGCGGTTTCTGCAGCCGGAAGCCAGCCGACTTTCAAGGCAAGATTAAAGGGTTCGTTGCAAATCGGATCTTTCACATTCGATCAGCCAGAGGTTCAATTTATGGAAGGCGGGCATCCCAATGTGGGGCTACCGATATTGCGCAAATTGTCGATAATATATGACCATAGCGGTTCACGCTCCTGGATATTACCGCCAAAATCCTGATCAACCGCCAGTCCACCGATTGATTGATTATAAGATAAGTTCATTTTGCCGTTGCAGGAACGTCTGGCGGTTCTGACTATGCCGACGTTCGCAAAACCCGGCAACAGTTCATGTCATCAGCTGTTTTCCCTTGCAACCTCTCGCCAACCTATATCTCGGCGGCAAAAGCCGCTTTCAAAATTGATCTGGTCGACGGCTGCATAGGCCTTGGTTTGCGCTTCGGTTGTGTTGTTGCCCAAGGCGGTGACGTTCAGAACGCGGCCGCCATTGGCAACCAGTTTGCCATCGACTTCGGCGGTTCCAGCGTGAAAGATTTTTGTGCCTTCTCGTTCAGCGCGGGCGAGGTTTTGAATTTTCCCGCCTTTTTCCGGCGTGCTCGGATAGCCGTTGGCGGCCATTACAACGGTCAAGGCAGATTGCGAGTCAAATTCCGGAGCGCTCATTTGGCCGAGCTCGCCCTTGGCGGTGGCGCGCATAATTGCGGCGAGATCGGATTTGAGGCGCATCATCAGCACCTGACATTCCGGATCGCCAAAGCGGGCGTTATATTCAATCAACTGCGGACCGGTTTCGGTTAGCATCAGCCCGGCAAAAAGGACGCCGCTATAGGGCATGCCTTCTGCGGCGAGCGTGTCGACGGTGGGCCGGATGATCTTTTCCATTACTTGCTTTTGCAACACATTGGTCAAAACGGGGGCAGGGCTATAGGCACCCATGCCCCCAGTGTTGGGGCCAATATCGCCTTCTCCAACACGCTTGTGATCCTGAGCGGTGCCAAAGGAGATCACATTTTTGCCATCGGTAATAGCAAAGAAACTGGCTTCTTCTCCGGTCAGAAATTCCTCGATCACGACTTCTGCGCCAGCATCGCCAAAGCCGCCTTCAAACATCATCGCAATCGAATCTTGAGCTTGTTCCCGGGTTTCGGCGATGATGACACCTTTGCCAGCCGCTAGACCATCAGCCTTGATCACCACAGGGATGGAAAATTTGTCGAGCGCCGCCAGTGCGTCGTTCTGATTCGTTGCGCGGACATAGCCAGCGGTCGGAATATTAGCGCGGGCGCAAAGATCTTTGGTAAAACCTTTCGAGCCTTCAAGCTGTGCCGGTGCGGCGTCAGGGCCAAAAACTAGAATATCTGCATCACGCAGGCTTCCAGCCAGTCCGTCGACCAGTGGAGCCTCCGGTCCCACCACCACCAGATCAATTCTGTTCCGCCCGCAGAACTGGATTACCTCGGCATGATCCAGAACATCCAGTTTCACGCATTCGGCATGTTGCGCGATGCCAGGATTGCCTGGGCTGGCATAAAATTTCTCTAGCGACGGGGATTGCGCCAGCTTCCATGCCAAGGCATGTTCACGGCCACCAGACCCGAGCAACAGGATATTCATGAACGACTCTCTCTCTTTAGACGCGAAACTCCTAGCCGAGAGTGGCGAGGGCGACAATGCCGCTCCGTTATCTGTTTCGGAAATTTCCGGCTCATTAAAACGGGTGGTTGAGGATAGCTTTGGCTATGTGCGGATCCGGGGCGAGATTTCCGGCTATAAGCGCGCCGCTTCTGGTCATGTCTACCTAGCGCTTAAAGACGACAAGGCTGTGCTGGACGGCGTGATGTGGAAGGGCAATGCGGGGCGACTTCCCTTCCAGCCGGAGGACGGGATTGAAGTTGTCGTCTCTGGCAAGCTCACCACTTATCCCGGTCGTTCCAAATATCAGGTTGTGATTGATAAGATGGAACTGGCGGGTGAGGGCGCGCTGATGCAGCTTTTTGAGAAGCTGAAGGCCAAGTTGCAGACTGAAGGGCTGTTTGATCAGGACCGCAAGCGCGCTATTCCGTTTTTGCCTAAAACCATTGGTGTGGTGACATCGCCCACCGGTTCAGTGATCCGTGATATCTTGCACCGGCTGGCGGATCGTTGTCCCAGTCACGTCGTCGTTTGGCCGGTATTGGTTCAGGGCGATGGCGCTGCCAAGCAGATTACCGGGGCGATTAACGGTTTTTCGAATATGGCGGACGATGGCCCGGGGGCGCGGCCCGACCTGATAATCGTCGCGCGTGGTGGCGGGTCTATTGAAGATCTGTGGAGTTTTAACGAGGAAGAGGTCGTGCGCGCGGTGGCGGATTGCTCAATTCCTGTAATTTCGGCTGTGGGCCATGAAACGGACACAACGCTTTGCGATTTTGCGGCTGATTTGCGGGCGCCCACACCAACCGCAGCCGCGGAAATGGCGGTTCCCGTGCGCGCCGAATGGCTGGCCTCGCTCAGTGAAACCAAAGCGCGTATGGCGCGGTCGGTTCAGCGCGGCTTTGCCACAGCACAGGAACGGCTGGAGGCGCAGCGCCGCCTGATGCCAGCGCTTACGGACTTGTTGCGACCGCATCAGCAGCGGGTGGACGAACTTTCCGACGGTATGAAATATGCGATGGGACAAAATGTCGGGCAAGCGCGTAGCCGATTTTCGGCATCGGAAGGGGCATTGCGCCCGGCCATGCTTCGCCAAAGGCTAGCAACGGGGCAAGGCCGACTGGAACGGCTTGATTTACCGGTGACGCTGGTAAAGCGCCCTTTGGATGATGCTAAGCAGCGGCTCGACAGCCTGTGGCGGCTGGCGCAGCAAGTGTCGCCTGACGGCCCGCTAAAACGAGGTTATGCTAGAATATCAACGCTGGATGGCGGATTTGTTGGTAGTCGGGACAAAGCGCTTAGCGCTGGTGCGGTGAACTTGCATTTTCATGATGGTGAAGTTGGCGCTCAAATTACCGGTGAACCGGTCGCGAAGCCAAAAAAAACACCGCAAAAAGCTGGGCCAAAAACATCGCGAGTAAAAAAACCGGCAGATGACAGGCAACAGGATTTGTTCTAGGCGGTTTTTTTGTTATGAATGTGGTAAATATTTTCCTGTAAATTGCGGGTAAATCATCCTTAGAGTAAGGTTTTTCCTATGTTAATGTCCAATCGCAACAAGGTCGCAAAGCTCTATTATATGCCCAACGGCTTTCGCCCGCTTTCATCCGGTGATCATGTTTTATGTGCGATTACCAGCGAGCAGATACCGCTCGAAGACCTGCGCTATTGGAGCGTCGAGAAGCAGGAGCCTTATGCTTCCGCCCAAATCTCCGCCCAAGCGCATTTGCCAGAAGAGGAAAAATAATGGGGCTTAAGAAAAACACGATTGTTGTTTGCGCAGCACTGGCCGGGGTTGCAGCAATTTCGTTGCCTTTATCCTCTACGCTAGCTGAAACCGCAGCAGCCGAGGCAGAAGAGTCGGCCTTTCGCGAAGCCACTAAATTCGGGTTTACCGGACAAGAAATTCAGGGCGGCGTAATGCTGGGCGATGCGCCTGCTGGCACGCAAAGTCTGTCTTTCGATGGTCAGCCGGTTCCAGTGGACGAGGATGGCAAGTTCATTATCGCCTTTAACCGCGATGCCGGTCAGTCCGCACAAATGGTGGCGACATTGGAAAACGGTCAGACGATCAAGAAATTCTTCAATATCGCGCCGCGTAAATGGAAGATTGAACATGTCAATATAGCCAAGCGCAGTGGCGGTCCAAGTTCGGCTTTCATGGCCCGCCGACGCCCGGAACTCGCACAGATTAATGCTGCGCGTCAGGTAAAGAGCGGCAGTAAAGGTTGGCGCCAGACCTTCATTTGGCCTGCCAAGGGACGTATATCCGGTATGTTCGGATCACAGCGTGTCTATAAAGGCACACCGGGCAGCTATCATAGCGGCGTTGATATTGCGGGCGGCGCAGGCACTTATTTTGTGGCGCCAGCAGATGGTGTCGTAACGCTGGCCGCGAGCAAGCCTTTTTCGCTTGAAGGCAATTTATTGATGATCGATCACGGCATGGGTCTAAATAGTGCGTTTCTTCATGCTTCCAAAATTTTGGTCAAGGAGGGCCAGGTTGTAAAACGCGGTGAACCGATTGGACGTATTGGCGCCACAGGCCGCGCAACCGGTCCGCATCTGCACTGGTCCATGAAATGGAATAAAGCCCGCATCGACCCGATCTTGTTAACCGGGCCGATGGACTAGCGAAACGGCTTAAGGAAGCGGGATCAGTTGACGATCCGCTTTACCTTGAACGCACGGCCATCGTTCACTTTGGCGACGAAACTTCCCAAAGAGCCGCGTTTAATTTCAATCGAATCAGCCGCTCTTGGTGATCGCATCATACTTCTGGCCTCGGTTTGTTGCCATTTTGCGCCATCATCCAACACGATCAACCATTTGCCGCCGCGCAATTTACGAACCGATGAAATAGTGGCGTCGATCTTATCTACGTTATCGCCATCTTCTTTATCGCCGTCGAATAACTTGATCCGCGGTAGGGATAAGCCAAAAAGGCCGCGACGGGCTTCTCTGACTTGTTCGCGGTCCGCGATAACAAGCTGATTGCTCGACTGTGCGGTTTCGAGCGCCGCTACCTTAGCATCAAAACAAGCCAAACGTTGCTCTGGCTCGACTATGGCTTTGCAAGATATTAGTTCGGTAAATATTGCAGGTGGGTCAGGTGCGACATTGTCTTTATCTGCCGCTAAAGCAGGGGTTGCAGCTATTATAGGTGTACATAATAGTGCAATAAATAATGAGCTCTGCTTATGATTTCCGTTTTTCATGTACCCACTCCTTTGCCAATGAGATGCACTGCTGAGCAATATTGGCGCAATCCCAAAATTCGGTCCAGCACTAGCATAACAGCTGCGTGGCGCAATATGGCGAACAGGAATTCCAGATAACTATTGGAATTCAGTGCATTAAAAAGAATGTTTCAGTGCGTTCAATTGGTGACCAATACGCAGCAGCGACTGTGACAAAATAGTTACATTCTCTACAAAACTGCCCATCAAACCTGAACAGTAGCTTTACACAATAGTGCAATTGCGGCATCTGCCAGCCATTCCAATGGAGTTAAGCGCGTGTCCAAAACGTGTTTGATTCGATTGGACAACCATAGAAGCGGGCCATTGGGGGCCCTGCTCCTCCAGAATAAGGGACTGGAATAACATGAAAAAATTTACGAAGCTGAAAAGCGGCGCTGCACCTTTGGTGCTTGGCCTCGCAATGGTTTCAGCACCTGCCTATGCGCAGGATCAAGACGTGCAGGACGCGGATGCAGTCGATGAGGAAGTCATCGTTGTTACCGGTTCTCGTATTACTAACCCTAACCTAGAGCTTTCTAGCCCAGTTGGCGTTGTAACCTCTGAAGAACTTGAGCTTCGTCAGACAAACGTTGCTGAGCAGTTCCTTCGCGAACTTCCTAGCTCGGTTCCAAGCATTGGTTCTGCGGTTAACAATGGTAATGGCGGTTCTTCCTTCGTTAACCTACGTAACCTCGGCTCTCAGCGTAACTTGGTCCTTTTGGACGGACGTCGTTATGTTCCAGCTGATACAACCGGCCGTGTTGACCTTAACAACATTCCGCTGGCTGTTATCGAGCGTACGGACATTCTGACCGGCGGCGCGACCACCACTTACGGTGCTGATGCTATCTCCGGTGTTGTTAACTTCATTACCAAGCAAGATTTTGCTGGTGTTGAATTGAACCTGAGTGAGCAGATCACCGAACAGGGCGACGGAAACGTCTTCCGTGGCGACCTTACAATTGGTGCTAACTTCGACGATGGCCGCGGTAACGTGGTATTGAGCGTTGGCTATCAGGATCAAGATGCTGTTTTCCAGGGCGACCGTTCGTTCTCTGAATTCAACATTGGTTCTTTCACCGGTGCTGCTGGTGGTTCATCCAACTCTGTTCCCGCCAACCTTCGTGGTCCGGTAAGTGCTCAGATTAATGCTGACGGTACAGGCCTTGACCCAGCGTCTTCGAACCTGTTCAACTTTAACCCGTTCAACATTTTCCAGACACCATTTGAGCGGTTCAACCTGTTCAGTCAGGGACGTTATGAAGTCAGCGATGCTGTTGAAGTATATGCACAGGCCTCATTTTCCAAGCAGACCGTTTCGACAATCATTGCTCCAGGTGGTTCATTCTTCAACACTTATTCGTTGAACTACGGTAACCCATTCCTGAATGACGTTATTGGTCAGGCAATTTGTGCTGGTGATGATATTGATCCCAACACCGATGGTGTTCAGGCAAGAACACCTGCTCAGTGTCAGCTTCTGCTCGACACCCCGTTCGGCCCAACATTTGACAATGATGGTGATCCGAATACGCCTGAAGTGGCAAACCCGAACTATGATACTGTGAACCTCGGTATTCGCCGTCGTTCTGTTGAAGCGGGCACGCGTAACTCTGACTTCACCAGCACTGTGTTCAACTTTGTTGTTGGCGCACGTGGTAACATCACCGACAGCATCACCTGGGATCTTTCCGGTGGCTATGGTGAGAGTGAGCGGATCCAGCGTCAGTCTGGTTTTGCACGGGCTGCTCGTTTGCAAAATGCTCTGATCGCTACGGATGCTACCACTTGTGTGGCTGATCCAAATGTTGGTGCAACAGCTGAAGCTGGTTGTGTTCCAATCAACCTTCTCGGACCACTGGGTAGTCTTACCCAAGAGCAGATTGACTACACGTTCTCTCTGACTCAGCAGGTTATTACAGCTACTTCACTGGCTCAAGTCAACGCATTGGTCGCGGGTGACTTTGGCTGGGGTATCACAGAAACGCCAATTAGCTTCGCTGTTGGTGGCGAGTATCGTGAGTTCGGTGCGACCCGTCGTAGTGACGAAGCTTCTCAGACACCGGGTGCGGTTGTTGGCGGCGGCGGTGCTGCTCCTGACATCACAGGTAGTTATGACGTTTATGACGCATTCGGTGAACTGGTTATTCCAGTGCTCGAAGGCATGCCATTTGCTGAAAGCCTCACTGTTGAGCTTGGCGCACGTTATTCCGATTATTCAACTGCTGGTACCGAGTTTACTTGGAAAGCAGGCGGTGCTTGGGAACCTATTATCGGCCTGAAAATCCGTGGTAACTATCAGCGTTCTTCACGCGCACCAAATATCGGTGAGCTGTTTACGCCGGTTGCAACTGGTTTGAGTAACCTTGGTAGCGATCCATGTGCCGGTGCTGCGCCAACTACTGATGCGACGCTTCGTGCAATCTGCCTCGCTCAAGGTGCGCCGGCTGGCAGCATTGGGTCAATCAATGACCCAGTGGCTGGTCAAGTAAACGTTACTACTGGTGGTAATCTGAACCTCGGCACCGAGACTGCAAAAACCTGGACGGTTGGTTTCTTGGCTGAGCCAGCTGCTGTTCCTGGTCTTGCAGTAACCGTTGACTACTGGAACATTGAAGTGACGGACGCTATTACTACCCCAGCACCGGGTGATGCTAGCGATGCGTGTTTCATCTTCAACCGCGACCCAACAAGCGCTGAGTGTCTTGCGATCCGTCGTAATCCACTGGACGGTAGCTTGTCTGGATCGGCTGCAGATACACCGGGCCTTCCTTTGAACCTGACCAACTTGGGTGCAATCGAAACCGATGGTATTGATCTTTCGATCAATTATCGCACCGACATTACCGATAATATCGGTTTGAACCTGTCCTTCAACGGAACCTGGACGAACAAGAACTTGTTCCAGGCAACGCCAGGCAGCTTGAACCGTGAATGTGTTGGTTTTTACAGTGTGAACTGCCCATCCATTCAGCCTGAATTCGGCTTTAGTCAGCGGACTTCGGTCACATTTAACGATGAATTCCGGTTGTCACTCCTGTGGCGTTACCTGGATGGTGTTGAATATGAACCAGCTCAGTTTGCTGCTGAAGTTGCAGCTGCCCAGCTTGCCAATGAAGATGGTATGGGTAACTTGTTGCCAGTGGCCGATCAGGACTGCCCAGACTTCTTGGGTGCTGATCCAGGTGGTTGTATTGTTCAGCCTGAATTCCTCAACATCGGTGCGGAGCATTACTTCGACCTCACCGGTCAGTGGGAAATCAGCGACAACGTCCAGCTGACTCTAACAATTCGTAACCTGTTCGACAACAAACCAACAAATGTTGGTTCCGATGTTGGTTCAACAGCGTTTAACAGTGGTAACGTTTACCCGTCATCTTATGATGCATTGGGTCGCCGTTTCGCTGCTGCGGTGAAATTCAGCTTCTAATCCTTCGGGTTTAGACAAAAAAAAAGGGCGGGCCGCAAGGCTCGCCCTTTTTTGTTGTAACATGTACACAGCTGCGTATAACTTTATTGAGCTTCTGGAGATAATTATGAATATACGTAAATACACGCTCTTAGTCATCGGATCGTCCCTGTTAACAACGCCTGCCATGGTTTCTGCTGAATTGACCTCCGAAGAAACGTCGGTGGATACTTCTGAAGCTGCAAAAAAGCCGAAAAAGATAACCGATCGCAGAGATCCCGACTTTGTGCGTTGCCGCTCGGAGCCTGTAATTGGCTCTCGCGTCAAGAAAAAGCGAATATGTATGACCAACCGCCAATGGAAGCAATTTAATGCTGAAGGTAACAGGCGCGCAAATGAGTTTGTGAAAGACCATCAGTCAGGGTCGACCAGCAATTAGTCGGGATTATTACATGCGCTACACGTTATCAGCGGTCTTTCTTACCGGAATATGTGTTGTTTCAGCGCCGCCGATATTGGCAGCTTCGGAGAGCATGTCTACGGAAAAGAAAGATGAAAAAATTACCGACCGAAGTCATCCAGACTATGTTCGATGCCGGTCGGAGCCCGTTATTGGATCACGCGTAAAAAAGAGACGTATCTGCATGACTAACAGCCAATGGAAAGAATATGTGCGCAAAGGTTCTAAAGAATCGAGAGATTTCGTAGAATCTAACGAGCCCGGCTTTTACCAGTGACAATCCTAATTGTGGATAAAAATTCAAAGCAACGTTGAACCAATATCCAATTTAATCCCCTGGCTGTCGGCTACCGCTTTCGCCCAAGTCGCCACCATATCAATCTCGGTGCCATGTACTTCCGCGATTTTTTGTTGCTCTTTCCCCCGCGCCTTCGCATCAAAAACTTCGCCTGGCTTACCCTGATCCAGTTTGGAATGGCTGGTGAAGGCAGGACCTTGAACAACATCGCTGATCTGCCGGTCATTCATTTTTAGACCATAGAGCGTCGAGAGAGCCGCAATCGTTTCCGGGGAACGCGCCAAAAACGTTTCGCTATCAAGCGTTTTAACACGATCTTTGCCAACTTCTGCAATGATTTTCGCAAATAGCGCATGCTGCGACAGCCAACCGATTGCGGCAACTTGCAGGTCCGTCAGTTGCAACAATTCATCTTGAGAAAAACCGCCAATCGCATAACCGTCTTTCAATGTACCGATCAGGACATCGCGCACCCAGATCCGGCCCCACATTTCCTTTTTGGCGATGGATTTGAGAAAACCCTCAATCGGCGCATAGAGCAAAAGGGCCTTAGCATCAGGGCGCATCCGGAGCATATCGATGGCCAGGGGGTTGCATATGTTGGAAGGTTTAATGATGACCGCTTGATCCGCGCCAAATGGCCGGGCGAGAAGGCTCAGGCTTTGGTCGATAACCTTTTGCTGCTGCGCCGGGTCAGCGCCGCGCCGCCGCCAACCGATCATATCGTTCAGGACAACGGGTTCTTTCAATCCCATCGACACGCCCTCGATGTCAAATGCCCGGGCGAGCATGGTCGAGCAGCAATAGGCGGAATGGAATATGAAATGCACGGGTGCGGTCACTAGTGATGCATCCACAAGCTCCGAACGAGCAATAGCTTTAAACTTATCCACATTGGGAAGGTGCTCATCTGTGATGAACGTGCATCGCCGATGGACTTCGCGTGGGATCGAAAGGAACCGGAACGCGTCATTCACTTCGTCATAGCGATGAGCCAAATAGCTGGCATCGCTCAACATATCATTTTTTTGCACAGTATTGATCATAGCCATTACCTGCCGAACATCAGCAGCACGTGCAAGATCAACCTTCTGCTTCGACAGCCACCGGCTCCATTTTTAACGCACCATCGCCCTCGTCAATTTGCACGATGCTATTATCTGGCACATTACCGCGCAGGATCATGTCAGCTAGCGGGTCTTGCAGATATTTCTGGATCGCGCGTTTTAAAGGCCGTGCACCGTAAACCGGATCATAGCCGACCCGGCCGAGCCACCTTTTTGCGGCGTCTGTCAGTTCGAGAATGATCTTGCGATCTTTCAACAGTTTCTGCACCCGCGCGACCTGAATTTCGACGATCGGAGCCATATGTTCCTCGGCCAGCCGGTGGAACAGGATGATCTCGTCGAGACGGTTGAGAAATTCCGGACGGAAATGCGCGCGGACGACTTCCATCACTTGTGGTTCGACATCCTTGACCTTCTCGTCATCTTTGAGATTGGCCATATACTGGCTGCCAAGGTTCGATGTAAGGATGATCAACGTGTTGGAGAAATCGACTTTGCGCCCCTGACCATCAGTAAGATGACCATCATCGAGCACTTGCAGCAGCACATTGAACACATCGCCATGGGCTTTCTCGACTTCGTCAAACAGGATCACCTGATAGGGGCGTCTGCGCACCGCTTCGGTGAGTACGCCTCCTTCTTCATAACCAACATAGCCTGGAGGCGCGCCGATTAGCCTCGCGACACTGTGCTTTTCCATGAATTCGGACATATCGATGCGGACCATCGCCTGGTCATCATCAAACAGGAAGCCTGCCAGTGCCTTGGTCAGCTCTGTCTTGCCGACACCGGTGGGGCCAAGAAACAAAAAGCTGCCGAGTGGGCGATTAGGGTCCTGCAATCCAGCGCGGGACCGACGGACAGCCGCGGATACGGCGTCAATCGCATCTTTCTGACCAATGACCCGCTTGCCGATCAGTTCTTCCATAGCGAGTAGCTTTTCGCGCTCGCCTTCCAGCATTTTATCGACGGGTATGCCCGTCCAACGTGATACAACGGATGCAATATCTTCACTGACCACTTCTTCGCGCAACATGGCGCCTTCGGTAGCGCCGGAAGCCTCTTCCAGCTGTCTGGTCAGATCAGGAATTTTACCATAACTCAGTTCTCCAGCCTTAGCGAGATCTCCGGCGCGTTCGGCCTGCTCCAGTTCCAGTTTTGCCGCATCCAGCTGTTCTTTAAGATGAGCCTCAGCGTGAATCTTGTCCTTCTCGCCCTGCCAGCGGGTGGTCAATTCGGTGGATTGTTGCTCCACTTCTGCGAGCTCTTTTTCCAGCGTTTCGAGACGGCTTTTAGACGCATCATCATTTTCTTTCGACAGCGCCTCACGTTCAATCTTCAACTGGATAATCCGCCGATCGAGCGTTTCGATTTCTTCCGGTTTGGACTCCACTTCCATTCGGATGCGCGATGCGGCTTCGTCCATCAAGTCGATGGCTTTGTCGGGTAAAAAACGATCCGAAATATAGCGGTGCGACAGGGTGGCTGCGCTGACCAATGCCCCATCGGTAATCCGAACGCCATGGTGCAATTCATATTTCTCTTTTAGGCCGCGCAGGATCGAGATCGTATCTTCGACCGTCGGTTCGCCAATAACAACGGGCTGGAATCGCCGCTGCAGGGCAGGGTCTTTTTCGACATGCTTCTGATATTCATCGAGGGTGGTCGCGCCGATGCAATGCAGTTCGCCGCGCGCCAAGGCTGGCTTAAGCAGGTTGCTGGCATCCATGGAACCTTCAGAAGCGCCAGCACCGATCAAAGTATGCATTTCATCAATAAACAGGATGATTTCACCATCTGCACCACGCACTTCGTCAAGTACGCCTTTTAGCCGTTCTTCAAATTCTCCGCGATATTTCGCGCCAGCAATCAGTGCGCCCATGTCGAGCGCCATCAAGCGGCGATCTTTCAGGCTATCCGGCACGTCACCATTGGCAATGCGCAGCGCTAGTCCCTCAGCAATGGCGGTCTTGCCGACGCCAGGTTCACCGATCAGTACGGGATTGTTCTTGGTCCGGCGAGCGAGAATTTGAATGGTGCGGCGGATTTCCTCATCGCGCCCGATAACGGGATCCATCTTACCTTCGCGTGCCGCTTCGGTGAGGTCGCGGGCAAATTTCTTCATCGCGTCATAGCGGTCCTCGGCAGAGGCGGTGTCAGCTGTGCGCCCGCCGCGTAACTCGTTGATCGCGCTGTTCAAGGCATCTGGAGTAACGCCAGCATCAGTCAAAGCCTTTCCGGCGGCGGTATCCTTTGACAGGGTAAGCGCAAGTAACAAACGCTCAACAGTAACATAGCTGTCCCCTGCTTTGTCGGCGACCTGTTCAGCCTGATCCAGCACACGCACAGCGTCATTATTCAAACCCGGCGTCTGTTGGGCGCCGCTACCTGATACGGCTGGAATTTTATCAAGCGCTGTGTCTATATCAGTATGCGCCTGCTTTGCATTGCCACCGGCTTTTGCGATCAAGCCCGCCGCCATGCCCTGATCATCTTCCAGTAATGCCTTGAGCAAATGCGCAGCGGTAATCTGCTGATGGTTCATGCGGATCGCTACAGTCTGAGCGGATTGCAAAAAGCCTTTGGCGCGATCGGTAAATTTCTCGAGATTCATTGTCCCGTTCCCTCATTCATAGTTCTCAATGGATATGGAGTGATAATATTATCACACAAGGGAACGGGACAAATATTTGTTACAAGGCCTATTTGGCGGTCCAGTCGCGCGCAAGTTGATCCAGCAAGCGCACACCAAAGCCGGACGCCCCTTTGGGTGTCAGCGGCTTTGCGGATTTATTCCAGTCCACACCAGCAATATCCAAATGCGCCCAAGGCATGGATTCATCGATAAAATAGCCGATAAAATGAGCCCCTGCGCTGGCGCCCGGTGCATCTGTTACACCGGAATTTTTTACATCGGCAATGTCTGACCGAATGGCTTTGGCATAAGCGGGATGCAGAGGCAGCCGCCACAAATGCTCGCCAGTGTCATCAGCGGCTTTCAACAGGCGATCGGCAATGGCGTCCTCCCGTGCAAATAGTCCCGCATATTGATCACCGACCGCACGTCCGACCGATCCCGTTAAAGTCGCGATATCAACCAGTGCAAATGGTTTGTAACGATCTGCCACATATTGCACAGCATCTGCCAGCACCAATCGACCCTCAGCGTCCGTGCTGAGGATTTCGATGGTCTTGCCGCCATAAGTCCGCACCACATCACCAGGGCGCTGGGCATTGGCACCAGGCATGTTTTCGGCCAGTGCAGCAATTGCCACAATATTGACTGGTGCGCGGCTTTTGGCGAGCGACAATGTGGCACCCATTACAGCGGCGGCGCCTGACATATCGGCCTTCATCGCCCACATGCCCTTGTTGGGCTTGATCGAGATGCCGCCCGTGTCAAACGTAATCCCCTTGCCAGCCAACGCCAGCGGCGCGCCGCTTCCGCCGGTATATCTGACCACCATCATCCGCGAACCGCGCGGGCTGCCCTGACCGACACCGACAATCGCGCCCATATTCATTTTCCGCATCGCTGCCTCGTCAAGAATTTCGATGCGGATGTTCGGGACGCCCTTAAAGGCAGCACTGACCCGATCAACAAAGCTCTGCGGATAGAGCGTGTTGGCTGGCTCGCTCTGAAGATCGCGGACCATTCTGACACTATCAGCAAGATGTTTGTGGCGACTGTTCCAGAGACTTTGTGCAGCGGATGCTTGCGGGCCGGAAATTATCACCTGTTGGCTGGCGGGGGCGGTCTCATTATCAGTTTGATACCTGTCAAAACGATATTGGCCGAGATCCAAGCCAAGTGCTGCATCAGCCATCGCAGCGGCATCAGGAGCCCCGACTAGCGCTAATTCTGTACCTTCCTTCATCAGCTTTTGCACCGCACTGCCAGCGGCTGATTTCCAGTCTGGCCCTTCGTCATCTGACTGCGCCGCCCCGGCCAACATGATAAGCGGACGGCTACCAATCCCACGCAGTTCGAGGTTGGTGCCGGTTTTTCCTTTGAAGTCGGCAGAATTAATCGCCGCTTCCAAAGCGCTGCGTTCGGCAGAAGAAAGGGCGGGAATGTCGGGCAATTCAGCGCCTTGCATTAGGATCACCAGCCCTGCATCAGCTGGGGCTTGCTCGGCAAACGCAATTGGACGTTCTGTGCTGTTAGGCACCGTGCTGGCTGGAACCCCCGATCCAAGAACAGATTGTGCTTTTATGGGAGCCGCAAGTGTCAGCGCAGACAAGGCGGAGAAAAGGGCAAGGTGAGAAATTTTCGATTTCGGCATGAACGATCCTTTGACTGAGACGATCGGGCGGCTACCCGGTTGACCAAAGACGTAACTTTGCGCAAGAGCAATGAAAAGGGCAAGGGCGATTGCCATAGAAAAAGGAAATGAAATGAAGGCGATCAAGCGGGTAGGAATAGGATTATTGATCCTGATTTTGCTAGTCGCCATCGCGCTCGCGGTTTGGGAACCGATGAGCGTCTCGTCTGTATCACCACCACCGGCCAAAAATTATGAAGCGCGTATCGTCCGCGATAATTTCGGCGTTCCGCATATCTTTGGCAAGACGGATGCCGATGTCGCTTATGGTGTGGCTTATGCGCATGCCGAAGATGATTTCATAACGCTGCAAGAAGTGACCGCGATGACCCGTGGACGGCTTGCAACCCTAAACGGAACAGATGGCGCACCGATTGATTTTGTCGCGGCGCTGCTCGATGTTGATGGCACGGTAAAGAGGAAATATGACGATCTGCCGGAGGATGTGCGCGCGGTGCTGGACGGCTATGCGTCGGGACTAAATGCTTATGCGGACGAGCACCCGGATGAGGTAGAGCTTTCCAAGTTATTCCCGGTCAATGGTCGCGATATTGCTGCTGGCTTCGCGTTGCGCTCGCCGTTTTTCTTTGGACTTAATGGACCGATACAGGCGCTGACCGAGGGCAAGCCGCTGCGCAGGGAGGGAGGCCCCAGTCTGGCTGTTCCGATTGAAAACCGCACCGTGCATCCGCTGAGTGAAGACAAGATCATTACCCCCGTAGGGCCTGATCCTGACGAGAACGGGTCCAACGCCTATGCGATTGCGCCAGAGCGTTCGACCGACGACAAAACGCGGCTAATTTCTAACTCACACCAGCCTTTGCGCGGGAATGTCGCATGGTATGAACTGGTTGTGCATAGCGAGGAAGGCTGGGATTTCGCCGGCGCCAATTTCCCCGGATCGCCTTTCCCGTTTCTCGGGCATAACAAGAATCTGGGTTGGACCAATACAGTCAACCGCCCCGATCTCATCGATATCTACAAACTCACGCTGAACGAAAAGGGTAATGCCTATAAGTACGATGATGAATGGTTGCCGCTGGAGAAAAAGCGCATCTGGCTGAAAATCAAATATGGACCATTTGTCATTCCCTATCCGCAGATGGTTTACCGCTCCATCCATGGCCCAGTGATCATCAACGGCAATGGTGCTTATGCTCTGCGCTATGCGGGCATGGATCAGCTGGACATGCTCACCCAATATTACCGCATCAACAAGGCGCAGGATTTTGACGAGTGGCAAGCAGCGATGGCGGGGCAGGGGGTTCCAGCGACGAACTTCATCTATGCCGATGCCAAAGGCAATATCGGTATGTTCTATAACGCCATGTTCCCCGATCGTGTGCCCGGCTTTGATTGGCGGACCGTGCTACCGGGCGACAATAGCAAAGCGGTCTGGCAGAATACATTGCCGTTCACGCGGGTTCCGGCGCTGATCAACCCGGCATCGGGTTACGTGATGAACGCCAATAATACGCCTTATGTTGCGGCGGGGCCAGGCGATGAACTGAACCCGGAAACATTTTCTCCGCTGATGGGAATAGAGGATGACCAGACCAACCGTTCGCGCAGATCGATTGAGTTGCTGGAGGCCAATGGCAAGATTGGCGAAGCAGAAATCCGCCGGATCAAATATGATACCGCCTATGTTCAGGCGGGATATGCCAAAGACTGGCTCGACAAGGTCGCGGCGTTAGACCTGACAGACGATCCACAGCTGTCCAGAGCGCAGGCCTTGCTTGCGAAATGGGACTGGGATCTTGACGGTAAAGGGCCAGCCGACGCGCTCGCTCTCAAAGTCCTGCGTCCCGCAAACAAGGCGCATTACCAGCGTGGAACCGTGCCTGACCCGCGGGAGATATTGCAGGAAACGGTTAATCATCTGATGGAATATTTCGGGCGTATTGATCCGCCAATGCTTGAGGTGCTGCGCCTGCGTCAGGGCGATGTTGACCTACCGATTGATGGCGGCAACGACACGATCCGTGCCTCTACCTTGTGGGATGTTGAAGAGGACGGCCGCCTTTCGGTCCGTCACGGCGACAGCTTCATCATGTTCGTCGAATGGGATAAGACGGGTGATGTGACCTCGCGTTCCATACAGCCATTTGGAGCCGCAACGACAAGACCAGATAGCCCGCATTATACCGATCAGATGCAACTATTTGTGGACAAGAAGCTGAAACCGGTCTGGTTTGATCCAGCAGAGTTGGAGAAAAACAAGGCGAGTGAGAAGGTGGTAGGATCAACCAAAGGCGCTGAAAAATAGGCACGAACGGACATAAAGATCGGATTCTGTGATGACTTTTGAAACCGCCCGAAAAAATGTCGTTTAAAACAGAAATTTGAGGAACGTACCGTTTAAGGTACCAAGACTGTATCCATTGCCTTCGGCAATAGCTCCGGATAGTCAGTGATATAATGCAGCCCCCGGCTTTCTTTGCGGGCCAGCGCTGATCTCACGATCAGATCCGCAACCTCAATCAGGTTGCGTAATTCGATCAAATCCTGCGTCACGCGGAAATGGCCATAATATTCCTCGACCTCGCCGCGGAGCAGGTCGATGCGATGCTGGGCGCGTTCGAGGCGTTTGGTGGTGCGGACGATGCCGACATAGTTCCACATGAACCGGCGGATTTCGGTCCAGGTCTGCTTGATGACCACTTCTTCGTCACTGTCAGTAACCCGGCTTTCATCCCAGGGCCGGATGGCCGGGGGGTCCGGCATGTCATTCCAATGCGCCGCGATATCGCGGGCTGCAGCGTCGCCGAAAACGAAACATTCGAGCAGGCTGTTGGATGCAAGCCGATTGGCGCCGTGTAGGCCGCTTTCGCTGGCTTCACCCGCTGCATAAAGGCCAGGCAGATCGGTGCGACCATGCAAATCGATCAATATGCCGCCGCAAGTATAGTGCTGGGCAGGGACCACCGGTATCGGCTCTTTAGTCATGTCGATGCCAAGGCCTATGAGCTTGTCATAAATGTTCGGGAAATGATGTTTCACAAATTCCGGATCGCGGTGCGAGATATCAAGATGGACATAATCGAGGCCGAGCCGCTTAATTTCATGGTCGTTCGCCCGGGCAACGATATCGCGCGGGGCCAATTCCATGCGTTCGGGGTCAAAGCGCTGCATAAACCGCTCGCCGCCATCCTGGCCGCCACCTTTTTCCGGTGGCGGTAGTTTCAAATGGCCACCTTCACCGCGTACCGCTTCAGTGATGAGAAAGTTTTTGACTTCAAGATTGTAAAGACAGGTCGGGTGGAACTGCATCATTTCCATATTCGAAACCCGTGCGCCGGCGCGCCAGGCCATGGCTATGCCATCTCCGGTAGCGCCGCGCGGCGCAGTGGAGAATAAATAGGTCCGGCCCGCACCACCGCTCGCCATGATTGTTGCCCGAGATGTTAAAGTCTCTACCCGTCCGGTGGCGTTATTGAGTGCATAAACGCCCCAGACATTCTTCTTACCCGCTGGCGTTTCGGCATGCCGGTCAGCAATCAGGTCAATCGCGACCATATGCGGTTGAAGGGTAATGTTCGGATGCGCGGCTGCGGTATTTTGCAGTGCTTCTTGCACAGCCCAACCGGTCGCATCATCCACGTGGACAATCCTGCGGTGGCTATGCCCCCCTTCGCGGGTGAGGTGAAGAACCTCAGCCTCCTTGTTGAACGGAACGCCCATTTCTTCCAGCCGTTCGATCGCGGCCGGAGCATTTTCGACCACAAATTCAACGGTTTCACGGCGGTTCAGGCCGGCGCCTGCTACCATTGTGTCATCGATATGATTTTCAAAAGTATCGCCAGCGTCGAGGACGGCGGCGATTCCACCCTGCGCCCACGTTGTTGAGCCGCCTGCTAGATCACCCTTGGCCAGCACCAGCACCTTGTGCGTCCGCGCTAATGTGATCGCCGCACTCAGCCCCGCCGCACCCGAGCCGACAATGATAACGTCAAAGTGGCTCAAGCTGCTTTCCTTGTAAGGTTAAGGAACACATCCTCCAGGTCTGCTTCCCGGGTCGTTACGTCGACAATCTGATAGCCGCGTTTTTGGACAGCTTCCATGACGCCGCCAGCATTGGTGCGATCCTTATTATAAGTTACGGCAATCGTCCGCGTGCCAATAATTTCGGCCTTCAGAAACAGGTCATCGGCAAAAGTGACCGCATCTGAATCTTCGGATAGATCCCGGTCCAGTGTTAGTTCGACCAGCTTTTCTCGCGCCATTCCAACCAGTTCCGATGTGGTTTTAAGTGCAATCAGCTTGCCATGGTTGATGATCGCAATCCGGTCACAGAGGTTTTCTGCTTCCTCAAGATAATGGGTGGTAAGAACAATAGTGACCCCGGATCTGTTGAGTTGTTCCACATATTCCCAAAGCTGTTGCCGCAATTCAATATCCACGCCTGCTGTCGGTTCATCAAGAACCAATATCGGCGGAGAGTGAACCATCGCTTTCGCGACCAGCAGACGCCGTTTCATTCCGCCAGATAATGTTCGCGAATAGGCGTCGGCCTTGTCTTCGAGATGCACAGCACGGAGCAATTCCATAGTCCGACGCTCCGATTTCTTGATACCATAGAGGCCTGCAACTACTTCGAGCGATTCCGCCGGAGTGAAGAACGGATCGAACATAATTTCCTGCGGCACGATGCCGATCGATGCCTTGGCGTTGCGATGATCCAAATCAATATCAAAGCCCCAGATATTGGCGGAACCGCTGGTTTTGCTGACCATGCCGGATAATATGTTAATCAGGGTCGATTTTCCTGCGCCATTGGGCCCCAGCAACCCGAAAATCTCACCGCGTTTCACGTCAAAAGTAACGTCATCCAGGGCCTTTTTGCCGCCTTCATAGGTTTTGGAGAGATGGTCGATGGATATAGCAGCTTCGGTCATGGCAACCGCATAACCATCTTGTCCTCTACAATCAAAGGCTTTGCAAAGCTTATGATACAATATGTGACAGCGTTTAACGAAAAATTAGGCATGATATTAAACCTATCTTTCTTGTATCGCCGCTAATTATGGCAATGTGGAACAAATTGGGGACCAGACAAGGGCTTTAAAGCCCCGCTTTGCGTGTGCAGCGATGCTACTGCCTGCGCTATGTTCTGTGGTGGCCGTTTCGGCTGCACATGCGCAGTCGGCAGATACAATGGCGTCGGTCAGTCGCAGTATTACAATTGTCAAAAATAGCGACTTGCTTTTCGGTGACTTTATAGCCGGGACGACCAATAGCAACTTTCGCATGCACGCTGTCACTGGCAATTTGATCCAGCAAAGCGGCGATGCGGTTTCAATTGGCGGTGCACAGAGCCGTGCTTCATTTACGGCGACCGGAACTCCCTTTGCGCAAGCGAATATAAGGCGTTCGCAAAATAGCATCAATATCGTTCGCGACGGCGGAACAGAGACAATGCGGGTTGATAATTTTTGGCTCGGCAACAGCGGAGGCTTGCGCGATCAGATTTTGGATGCTGCAGGACAAGCCACATATTTTGTCGGAGGCCGGTTGCGTATCGGACCTAATCAGGTCGCGGGTACATATCGCGGTACCTTTGAGGTGACGATTGAATATCAGTGAATGAATAGGAAAGCCCAAAGGTTAATGGGGATTAACCTTGAAAATTGGGCGTTGTTTAGACTTTTGTGGGTAGTGAGTAAATTATGAAGACCAGAGACCAGATTATACCGCGCTTGATCGGCGGCTTGTTGATCGTGCTTATTGGGATGACAAGTGCACCGGCGGCATTTGCACAGACGGCTGATGCTGACGCTCGGGCAGTCACTATTGGCCCACTTTCCGTCGTGAATATTGCCGATCTGGAATTTGGCAACATCATACCCGGGCCAACGCCCGGCACGGTGTTTATCGACACCCGAAACGGTAACCGGACGAGCACAGGCGGCGTCACGCTTGCTGCTGGTGCCAATAACCGTGCCAATTTCATCATCTATGGTGGGCCAAATCAGATTGTAGAAATATCCATTCCCGGATCAACAACGATCACGCACACCAATGGATCGGATAATATGATCATTGACCAGATGGCAATCGGCAACGGTAACCGAAATTTTAGCACCTTTGTACGCGGCCTGCTGGGAACGCTGGGTATTTACCAGTTGACGGTCGGTGGTCGGCTGAATGTTGCTGCTGATCAGGAAGATGGCGCTTATACTGGCAGCTTCATCATGACTGTCGATTATCTCTGATAAAATCCGTTATTTCGTCTGCGGTAATATATTGCGCTGGCGCATCACTGTTGCTAATTCCGCGACATGAACGACACACCGGAAACCGTAAGAACATCCAAAAAACGTAACGCTTGTGATGGCGCATCCGATATTCCGGGTGGTGCCGCGCTGGGCCATCCGCGTGTTTGGCTGGAAATTGACGAAAAAGGCTATGTCGATTGCGGCTATTGTGACCGACGCTTCATTCTGATCGGCGGGCCTGCTGATATACCGGAAGAAGCATCGACGAGCGAATAATCTGACTTAAGGGGGTGCGCAGCCCCGATTTCGTTTCTATATAAACGGAATGATGAAAAATTTAGACCCCCGCTCGTTTCTGTATCGCCCGGACGGATTGGACCCGGAACGGGCCAAAGCCCTGGTCTCCGGTAGTCTTTCTGCCTGCGATGATGGTGAATTATACCTGCAATATAGCGCGGTGGAGAGCTTTGGCTTTGATGATGGCCGTCTGAAAACGGCTGATTACAGTACCGACAGCGGCTTTGGCCTGCGCGGTGTGTCCGGTGAAATGACCGGTTTTTCGCATAGCAACGAGATCAGCGAAGCAGCGATCAAACGCGCGGCACAAACGTTACAATTGCTCGACCCGGCCAAGGGTGAGGCAGCCCCGCCGCCGCGTGGATCGAACCAGCATCTATACGGTGAAGCCAACCCGCTCGAAACCATTCCATTCGCGAAGAAAGTCGCGCTGTGTCAAGAAATTGACGCTGCGGCCCGTGCCCGTGATCCGCGTGTTGCACAGGTTTCGGTTGGTCTTTCCGGCAGCTGGTCTGTGGTCGAAATCGTTCGCCCCGATGGTTTTGTCGCGACCGACGTGCGACCGCTGGTACGGCTCAACGTATCGATTGTCGCCGAGCAAAATGGTCGCCGCGAAACCGGCAGCTTTGGCATGGGTGGGCGCTATTTATACGATCAGCTTTTTGAAGAAGCCCGCTGGAACCGCGCGATTGATGAAGCGCTCAACCAAGCGCTGGTCAATCTGGAAAGCGTGGATGCGCCGGCTGGCGAACAAACCGTTTTGCTTGGCCCCGGCTGGCCCGGTATTATCTTGCACGAAGCCATTGGTCACGGTCTCGAAGGCGATTTCAACCGCAAGGGCACGAGCGCCTTTTCCGGTCGCATTCGCGAGCGTGTAGCAGCACCCGGTGTTACAGTTGTTGACGATGGTTCGATCAATGAACGGCGCGGATCGCTGAGCATTGATGATGAAGGCACGCCGACGCAGGAAAATGTGCTGATCGAGGATGGTATCCTCAAATGCTATATGCAGGACCGGCTCAATGCGCGTCTGATGGGCGTACCGGCAACCGGCAATGGTCGCCGCGAAAGCTATGCCCATGCGCCAATGCCGCGGATGACCAACACGTTCATGCGGGGCGGCAAGGATGATCCCGATGAGCTGATGAGCCGCGTCAAAAACGGCATCTACGCCAAGAGTTTTGGCGGCGGTCAGGTCGATATTGTCTCCGGCAAGTTCGTCTTCTCCTGCACCGAGGCATACAAGATTGAGAACGGCAAATTGGGGGCACCGATTAAAGGCGCCACCCTGATCGGTGATGGTCCGACCGCGCTGACCAAGGTGACCGGTATCGGCAATGACATGGCGCTGGACGAGGGCATCGGTGTCTGCGGCAAAGGCGGGCAATCCGTGCCAGCTGGCGTTGGACAGCCGACCTTGCTGGTGGATGGCTTGACTGTTGGGGGCACTGCCGCTTGATGAATATGCCTTTCGTCACCCTGAACTTGATTCAAGGTCCAGAGCGATATGGCGATACGTTGCAACTCTGGATGCTGAATCAAGTTCAGCATGACAGCTTCGAAACGGCGGTCCGATCATGAGCTGGACTGATGACATCCTTGGTTACTGGTTCGATGAACTCAGCCCTGACGATTGGTTCGGATCCGGCGACAGAATGGATGAGCCAATCCGAGAGCGCTTTCAGGAACTTTGGGAAGAGCAAAAAACGAAGGTCGCAGAGGACTTTCTGGGTTCGCCAGAACAAGCCTTGGCCGCGATCATCCTGTTCGATCAATTCCCGCGCAATATGTTCCGGGATACCGCAGAAGCCTTCGCCACCGATCATCTGGCTCTGCAAATTGCCAAAGAAGCGATCGACCGCGAAATGGATCACAAGCTGACGGACGAGCAACGCATGTTTGTCTATATGCCGTTCATGCATAGCGAGGATCTGGACGATCAGACCCGCTCGCTCGGATTATTCACCGCCTTGGGCATTGAAAATAATATCAAATTTGCCAAGGCGCACCGTGATATCATCGTCAAATACGGCCGCTTTCCGCATCGCAATGAGGTACTGGGCCGCGAGACCCGACCCGAAGAACAGGCCGCGATTGAGCAAGGTTCGGATTGGTAGCGCCATTTGGTGAAGATAGCTTTCCAACAAACCCTCACGGCATTGAAAACTTGGCCTGATAGAAAGCAGTGGATGACGGCCTTGCGCTTGGCCATCCCCGCTTTGGCGATGGTTGCGGCGCTTGGGTTTTTGGCAGAATGGCTGGTCTGGAGCCCGGTCAGTGACATCGCCACCCTAGTCACCACCGCCGTTTTCCTGTTCTTCGTCCCCGCTTTGCTCGAAGAATTAGTGTTTCGCGGCGTCCTGTTATCATGGCTGACACAACTCACGCCGCGATGGGGGGCATGGCTTTCGACTCTGTTATTTGTCGCCTGGCATCCGGTGCAGGCATTGACTATTGGTCCGCCCTGGGCAGATATGTTTCTGCATCCGACATTCTGGATCGCCACACTGATCCTCGGTATCATATTGGCGCACATCAGAATTGTCTCGCAGTCGCTTTGGCCGGTGATTTTGATACATTGGTTTGCTGTTCTGATCTGGAAATCTCTGTTAGGAGGTCCCTTCTATTGAACAGGAATTACGACCATGGCTGATTTTTTCGATGCGCTGAATGATGACCACTCGGCTTTTATTGCGAAACAGCCGATATTCTTTGTGGCAACGGCTGCGCCTGATGCCCGGATCAACCTGTCTCCCAAAGGCTATGATGCTTTTCGGGTGCTGGGACCAAAACGCGTTGCTTATCTCGATCTTGGCGGGTCCGGCAATGAAACCCACGCGCATATGATCGCCGATGGCCGGGTGACGATCATGTTCAATAATTTCGCCAATCCAGCGCTGATCATGCGGCTTTACGGGACCGGAAAGCCGGTCTTGCCGCAGGATGAAGGCTGGGATGAACTGGCGGCCCATTTCGAGATTTTGCCCGGGACGCGGCAGATATTCGATATCGCGGTGGATAATGTGCAAACCAGCTGCGGCTGGGGCGTCCCGCAGATGGAATTGAAATCAGAGCGCGAAACTTTGGTCAAATATCACCGACAGTCCGATCCGGAAAAATGGATGGAGAAGACCGCTGAACGGGTGCAGAGCATTGACGGCCTGCCAACCCGCGCGACCGATCGGTATCTGGGCGGGGATGGCTAAAGATGAGCCTGGTTGAACTGTCCCGTCACATGCATGGCTATGAAGCGGAAATCATCCGCGGCCGGCTGGAGGCCGCTGGCATTGGTGCGGTCTGTTTCGATAGCGGGGTGAATATTGTCGAGGGGGCAGGGATTGCCTTGCCCGCTCGCGTGATGGTGCTCGACGAGGATTTGGCTGAGGCGAAAGCGATACTGGCGGAGGATGTTGCCTTATGAAGCTTTCGCTGGCTCTTGGCGGCGGTGCCGGTCTCGGATGGACCCATATCGGCGTATTGCGCGCAATTGAAGATTCACCGCTGGAAATTGCCGCTATTTCCGGCACATCCATCGGGGCAATAGCAGGGGCCAGCTTTGCGGCTGGAAAGCTCGATTATCTTGAGGAAACCGCACGCACCGCGAATTTTCGAACCTTGCTCCGCTTCATGGACCCGCATTTCAAACGCGGCGCGGTGATGGGCGCGCGGACAATTGAAAAAGAACTCGAAGAACAGCTCGGCAGCCTGAGTTTTGCTGATCTGTCAATCCCGGTCGCGGCTGTTGCTGCTGACCTGAAGACCGGTGACACGATCATCATGAACAGCGGCAAGTTGGTGCCTGCTATTCGCGCATCCATGTCCTTGCCGGGTATTTTCAAGCCCGTGGAATATGAAGGTCGGTTGCTGGTTGATGGTGGCGCCGCTTTACCGGTACCCGTTTCCCCGGCGCGGGAAATGGCGCCTGATGCGCTGTGCCTGTCGGTTAATCTTCAGGATGACTTCATCAATCGCGCTGAAATGGCGGGAATTAGCCGCGTTGATGGAAAATATCCCAACAGCATTGCCATAGTGAAGGCTTCCATTGGGCTGTCATTGCGCAATTTGGGGCGCTATTCACTGGCATTGGATCCGCCAGATTTTGCCCTGTCACCACCCGTCGGTCACATTGATATGCAGAACTTCACCAAGGCAGATGAATTGATCGAAATCGGCCATCGCGAGACCGCTGCGATCATTCCCGAGATTCTGAAGAGGATCGAACAAAGCGCTGCCTAAAATTTAGGCAATCCTGTCAGCCTGCACAAAATTTACCCTTTGTTTAGAATTTGAGAATCACATTATCGTATGAATCCAGCAGTTTGTGATTCTGGCACACCCCTTGCGAAGTACTGACCGGTAACAAGAAGGGGGCAAAATGAAATTTATCATTGCCATAATTAAGCCATTTAAACTCGACGATGTGCGGGACGCGCTTACAGAAATTGGCGTGGCAGGCATGACCGTGTCCGAAGTAAAAGGCTTTGGCCGTCAAAAAGGGCAGACCGAAGTTTATCGCGGGGCTGAATATACCACCAACATGGTTCCCAAAGTAAAATTGGAAATCGCATGCAGCAGTGAACTGGCTGCACAGGCTGTTGAAGCGATTCAGAGCGCTGCGGGCACGGAGTCGATTGGCGATGGCAAGATATTCGTCATGGGTTTGGATGATGCCGTTCGTATTCGGACCGGTGAAACCGGCGACACCGCGATTTAAACAGGGAAGTTTGATAATGAGAAAAATTCTAACACTATCTGCGGGATTGGCGGCCATGGGGATGGCGTCGCCCGCATTGGCGCAAGAAGTCGTTGAAGTGGCTGACCCGAGCGCCAACGTTGCTTATATTTTTAACACGCTGCTCTTTCTGATTGGCGGTTTTCTGGTCATGTGGATGGCTGCCGGCTTTGCTATGCTGGAGGCCGGACTGGTTCGCTCGAAAAACGTTTCCATGCAGTGCCTGAAAAATATCAGCCTCTATTCGCTCGCCGGGATCATGTTCTGGGTCACAGGTTACAATCTGATGTACACAGATGTCGCCAGCTGGATCGGCAGCTTCGGGCCTTATGGCATGCAAGCCGTCGGTGAAGCCGATGTTGAGACAGGTTATTCGGTAGCATCGGACTGGTTCTTCCAAATGGTTTTCTGTGCGACCACAGCATCGATCGTATCTGGCACGATTGCTGAGCGGGTCAAATTCTGGCCCTTCATGATCTTTGTCGCGATCCTGACCGGCTTCCTCTATCCGATTACCGGTAGCTGGGAGTGGGGCACAGGTTGGCTCGATCAACGCGGTTTCAGTGACTTTGCCGGATCCACGCTTGTTCACTCTGTTGGCGGCTGGGCTGCTTTGGCTGGCGCGCTCATCATTGGACCTCGTCTGGGGCGCTATGTGAATGGCAAAATCACGGTCATGCCGGGTTCCAATATCCCGCTGGCAACATTGGGTACGTTTATCCTGTGGCTTGGTTGGTTCGGATTTAACGGCGCGTCACAGCTTGCGATGGGTACGATTGGCGATGTCAGCGATGTATCGAAGATTTTCGTCAACACCAATATGGCTGCTGCTGGCGGTGTGGTGACAGCGATTATCCTGACGCAAATCCTCTATAAGAAGATCGATGTCACCATGGCGCTCAACGGTGCCTTGGCTGGTCTGGTATCGATCACGGCAGAACCACTGACACCATCGGTGCCTGCTTCGATCCTGATCGGTAGTGTTGGCGGGTTAATCGTAGTGTTTGCGGTGCCATTGCTTGATAAGCTTAAAATAGATGATGTGGTTGGCGCCATTCCCGTTCACTTGTTGGCCGGCATCTGGGGCACGTTGATCGTCGCCTGGAACACGCAATCAGAAGTCGACGGTGTCACGCTGAGCGTTGGTGAGCAACTCGGCGTGCAGGCCTTGGGCGTTGTGTCCATCGGCGCCTTCACCTTCGTGCTTAGCGCCATCGTCTGGCTCATATTGAAATTTACCATTGGTGTTCGTCCTTCCGAGGAAGACGAACGACTGGGTATGGATATCGCGGAAGTCGGTGTCGAAGCATACCCGGAATTTGCCAAAGGATAACCAGCTTGGTGCCGGCCATCTCCTCCCATAATTGAGGTCGGCACCTCCACTTGTTCCTCCTGAGAACAACACCTTTACGGCCGGTGATGTGAAAACATCCCGGCCCTTTTTTTGTCCAAATCGGATGAATAGGTCCGATATGTGACTAATTCATCACAAAAAACCTCGCCCTGTCAAAAATACTAGGGAAAACGAGAGTTTCGCCTTCCCATCAATGTAAAATCCGATTTTAATACGGTTGTGGGCCAAAGAGCCTCGGTTGTGAACTTGACCATAAAGGTCATCACAGCAGAACATATTGAGAGGGTTTAGCTATGAAATCAGTAAAATTTGCAAGTCTGTCCGTATTGGCTTTTGCCATGGCATCGCAACCTGCATTGGCTCAAGATTCTGAGGAAGCGGCAGAGGCGGATGATAATATCATTATCGTCACGGCCACAAAACGGGACGCTAATCTTCAAGATATTCCATTTTCCATCAACGCCCAGACAGCGGCGGATATTCAAAAAAGCGGTGCGACCACACTGGAAGATATCTCTCGCAATGTCGCGGGTCTCTCGATTCAGAATCTCGGCCCCGGTCAGAGCCAGGTCGCCATCCGCGGCGTATCGGCGGGACAAATTGTTCGCGACCAGCCTGGTGTGAAAGAGCAGGTCGGCGTCTATCTTGATGAGTCGGTGATCTCGTTGTCGCTGTTTACACCGGACCTTGATCTCTTTGATCTCAACCGAGTGGAGACCTTGCGCGGCCCACAGGGTACGCTCTTTGGCTCTGGCTCTATCGGCGGCACCATACGCTATATTACCAATCAACCCAATTTGAATGAATTGGAAGCTGTTGCCGAGGGAGACATTAATCTCGTGGACGCGGATGATCTGGGATA
This sequence comes from Parasphingorhabdus cellanae, assembly GCF_017498565.1. Taxonomy (NCBI): domain Bacteria; kingdom Pseudomonadati; phylum Pseudomonadota; class Alphaproteobacteria; order Sphingomonadales; family Sphingorhabdaceae; genus Parasphingorhabdus; species Parasphingorhabdus cellanae. The sequence continues at coordinate 1,032,472 of NZ_CP071794.1, read as the reverse complement.
CAGCCTAAAAGGCGCGGTCAACGTGCCACTGATCGCAGATAAACTGGCCCTTCGTGCCGTCGGCTATTACACGCAATTTGGCGGGTTTATTGAAGCCTTGGGTGAAGGCGGAGTGTCCGAGGAAGATGTGAATAGCGGGGAACGCTATGGCGGCCGGGTGGCGCTGACATTGCAGCCAGTTGAAGGTATGACGATCACGCCGCGGATCGTGTATCAGGAAATCAAATCTGATGGGTTCAACCGCCAAGAAGTCTTCAACGTCTTTGCCAATCCCTTCACCACGACCCGGCCGGATATCCAGCTTGGCGAGCGGCAGCAATATCTGTTGCTTGACGAGGCTTTCGAAGATCAGACCATGATTGCGGATCTGACCTTCAATGCTGATCTGGGTACTGTGAACTTTACTGCCGTGACCAGCTATACCGACCGCGAAATTCTGGTCAGCCGCGATGCGAGCGCGTTGACGGGATCGGTATCAATTGATCTGGGTTTCCCTGAGGCAGCGGCACTATTGCCTTCCAACCTGCGGGATACCACCAATCTGTCCCAATATTCACAGGAAATCCGGTTTGCTTCAGATAATGAGAGTCGGTTCCAATGGGTTGTTGGTGGCTTCTATTCTTCTGTTACGCGCGAATATCGCCAACGCCTACCAACTCCGGGATATGATGCCGCACAAACGGCGCGATCAATCTTTCTTGACGGCGATGGCGATCCGGATACCAGCCTGCCATTGCCATCGGTTACGGCAAATGGGTTCGGCGCTGACTCGCCGTTTAACTCCGATTTGGATTATGATATCGAGCAGTTCGCCGTTTTTGCGGAAGCCAGCTTCGATCTTACCGACAGTCTGACCATTACGGCCGGCGGACGCTATTACGACTTTGAAGAAACGCGGATGATTACCACAGGCGGCTTGTTCGCCAACGGTGATAGCGGCGTGGTTGATGTAACGTCATCTGATGGCTTCACACCGCGATTGCTTGTGAATTATGACATCACTGACGATATTTCGGTAAACGCCCAGGCATCGCAGGGCTTTCGGCTTGGCGGGGTCAATGATCCGCTGAATATTCCGTTATGTTCCCCGCAGGATGCGGCGATATTCGGTTCATTTCAGGATTATGACGATGAATCGCTGTGGAACTATGAAGTTGGCGTGAAAGCACAGACTGGCGGCATCACCTTTAATGCTGCGGCTTTTTATACCGATATCAGCGACTTGCAGGTGACACTGGATGCTGGCTCCTGCTCTTCGCGCATCACCTTCAACGTGCCGGAAGCGCATACGCTTGGTCTCGAATGGGAATTGTCAGCAGAAGTGCTGACGGGTCTGGATATCGGATTGTCTGGTTCGATACTTGAAGCGGAGTTTGATTCCACCGTTGTCGACGGCGATGGAAACATATTAGGCGGCGTGGAAGACGGGAACAGGCTTCCTTCGGTACCGAAATTCCAGATATCTGGTGACGCGACTTACAGCTGGCCAATTGGTGCTGGTGAAGCCTTTGTCAGCGCGTCGGCGCAGCATGTTGGCAGCCGGTTTACCCAACCCAGTGATCAGGTCGACAATCCACGCTCTTTTGTATCAGGCCTGCCATTTGGCGGGGCCACAGGCGATGAAGCGACTGTCATTGATCTGAAATTGCCCGCTTATGAACTCGTCAATCTCAGCGCCGGTGTGAAACTCGATAATCAGCTCGATGTAACAATCTATGTGAAAAATGTGTTCGATGAAAATACTTTGTTATCCTTTGACCGGGAGCGCGGTGGTCGTGCACGTACTGCCTTCCGGGTTGGTCAGCCGAGAACATTTGGCTTGACTGTTCGCAAGGGCTTTTAGGCAAGCCACGCGATATATTGAAAGGCCGGTGATGGAAGCATTGCCGGCTTTTTCAAAGGATAGTGAACGCGAGGGCTGTCCTACAGGTCTTGATTCGTGCTAAGGTTCAGCTCCCCGCGGGATCAGGAACTGTCCCGCCATATTGAAAGCAATTGGCAGAGATTGGATTCGATTTCCTGTCGAAATTTATAATGTGCGAATAGTCATGATAGTCTGTAAACTTTGTAAACTTAACAGCTATGCCGCAGAAAATGGCGATTTATCTGTTCATAAAAGATGCTATTAACCTGAACAACTCCTGACAAGAGAGTTCAGTCTCCACTCAAGAGCGATTCCCTAAAAAGGTTTCGCAAGCTCGAAAATAGTTCTCGGGTTATGAGTAAAAGGAAAGTGGAGATGAACACTCTTAAAACAGCAATGATCGGAACCGCTGCCGCAACTGCGATGGCCGTTTCTGCGACACCGGCCATGGCTAAAGATCATGATCGAGATGGGATCAGCGCCGGAGAAGTAATTGCCGGAGCCGTTGTGTTGGGCGGGCTGGCTGCGATTTTGTCATCGAACAAGAAAGACAGATATTATTCGGGCTATGATCGCGATTATCGTGATGGTCGCTATCGCGATGGCCATTATCGTGACCGCCGCTATGGTAAGCGTATCCGTCCGCGCCGTGCTGTAAACAAATGTGTTCGGGCTGCCGAGCGTAAGGCGAGCTATTATGGCCGGGCCGACGTGACCCAGATCCGCGACGTCAAGCGCACCAGCTATGGCTATAAGGTCAAGGGGCGGATCGTGGTAAAAGATGGCTATCGCGGATATCGCCGCAGCTATGACCGGGGTAAGTTTACCTGTTACGTTGAAGGTCGCCGGGTGTCCGGAGTACGCCTGAAAGACCTTAGACATCGTTACTAAGGTTACAGGATATAAGAATATGGTTCAGCCTGGCGACAGGCTGAACCAACTATTTGTGGTATATCACTGGAGTCTAGGGTACAGAATCTAGTGAAACTGGGGGTATGCGTTATGAGTTTTCAAAAGACAATTTCAGCGGCTGTTGCATCGACGGCCCTGGTATTTACCGGATTTGCGCCTGCGATGGCAGCACCGATTAATCCGGCACCGACACCAGCACCTATTATAGATCTAGAGAGCCTGGGTTGGACAGCGAACAGCGACAAGGCCGAAGGCTGGCGTGGTTATCGCGGTTACCGTGGGTATCGAGGTTATCGTGGATATGGCTATGGTCGCGGCTATCGGCGGCACCGCAACCGGGTGGATGCCGGTGATGTCCTAGCCGGTGTGTTGATCATCGGTGGCATTGCGGCCATTGCCAGCGCAGCGTCAAAGAATAAGCGGGATCGCCGTTATGATGATCGTGACTATCGTTATGACCGGCGCAGTGATAGCCGGCGCTATGATGATCGCCGTTCAGATCGTCGCTCGGACAATCGCGGAGATCGCGGTACCGGCTCGATGGATAATGCGATTAACGTCTGCTCCAATGCCGCTGAGCGACAGGCAGGGAATGATGCTCGCGTTTCTGAAATTCAATCGGTTGCCCGCGATGGTGCTGGTTGGCGGGTTGAAGGCGGATTGTCGGGGACAGCGCAAACCACTTTCCTATGCGGTGCAACCGATGGCCGAGTGGATTTTGTGCAACTTGGTAACGGTGAGCTCGCTTTCGCGAACTAAGCTTTAAACAGCAGTGCGACCAAATTCTTGACGGGTGACCGGGTGCGAAGCGCTTAGTCCCCCGTCTACCGCAATCGCCTGACCATTGACATAAGATGATCTATCGGATGCCAAAAATAAGGCAACTTCCGCCATCTCGATCGGATTGGCTCCGCGGCGCAAGGGATTGAGATAACCGAGGCGGTCTTCTTTGCCCTTTTCCCGGGCCTTATCATAGATAAACTGAGTCATACCGGTTTCCGTGATACCAGGGCAAATGGCGTTGCAGCGGACATTGGCTGTAGCAAATTGTTGCGCGGCAACTTTGACAAGATTGATCACACCCGCCTTGGACGCGGAATAGGCAGGACCACCGGCACCGGACCGAATCCCGGCAACGCTGGCCGTGCAGATTATCGAGCCGCCATGGCCGCTATCAGCAATCACTTTGCCTGCATATTTGGCTGCGAGAAATGGTCCGATCAGATTGACGCGCAAGACTTCCTGCCATTCAGCAACGCTGCTGTCGAAGATACCTTCAAAACCACCGCCGATGCCGGCATTGGCAAAAAACACATGCAGGTCACCGAATTTCTGCTCCGCCGCATCGACAAGCATTTCGATATCACCTTCGGATCCGGCATCCGCTTTGATTGCAATGATATCGCCATCAGAGCCTTTGGCCGTCTCTTCCACTTCATCGGTAACATCGCTGGCGATGACTTTTGCCCCATGCTCAGCAAAGAGCAACGCTGACGCTCGACCAATACCGCTGCCAGCGCCAGTGACGATAGCTACTTTATCCTTGAGATCCGCCATGCTTTCGCTCCTGTTCGTCTGAGTTATGCGCCAGCGCGTTTTGCCGCTTCCCATCCGGCCTGTGCCAATGGTGTTACGCGGTCTGACATTTCAGCAGCCGCTGCGCTATTTGCTGTACCATCTACTACACGCTTCTGGATGCCCTGCAAAATTGCGGCAATCCGGAACAGGTTATAAGCGAGATACCAATCCATAGGCGGCAGATCATCAATACCGGATTTCTGGCAATAGCGGGCGATGGCCTCTTCGCGGGAGGGAATGCCTAGCGCTTCCAGATCAACACCTTTCAATCCGCTGCGGCCTTCCGGTTCCATTTCATAGGCCATCAGCCAATAGGCAAAATCTGCAATCGGATCGCCTAGTGTGGAGAGTTCCCAGTCCAGTACTGCTATAACTTTGGGTTTGTCATGCGCAAAAATCATATTGTCGAGACGATAATCACCGTGAACAATTCCAAAACTCTTTTGCTCCGGAATAGTCTTTGTCAGCCATTCGATCAGCTGATCCATTTCTGGAATGGTTTCAAGCTCGGACAATTTATATTGCTGTGTCCAACGGGAAATCTGCCGTTCGCAATAATTGCCGGGTTTGCCATGTTTCTCAAGGCCCAGTTCTGTAGGATCATAGCTATGGAGAAGGGCAAGTGTATCTATCATTTCGTGATAAATCGCGCGTCGGTCATCAGGCTCCATGCCTGGCAATGTACCGTCCCAAAGTGTACGTCCGTCAGCCATGCCCATGATGTAGAACATGGTGCCGATGACATCATCATCGTCGCAGAGACCATAAGGTTTCGCGACAGGAAACCCTGCTGGATGCAGCCCAGCAATGACCCTGAACTCCCGATCGACAGCGTGCGCCGAAGGCAATAGCTTGCCAAATGGTTTCTTGCGCAGAACATAATCCGTGCCGGGGGTTTCGATTTTGTAGGTGGGGTTGGACTGACCGCCTTTAAATTTTGTAATATCCATGGGCCCGGTAAAGCCGTCGACATTCTCTTCCATCCATGTTGATAGACTGGCTTCATCCAGCTTATCTTTGTCTGGCACCGCCATTGTACCAGTCATATCTTCTTGTGGGTTCATCTTGGTCGGTCCTCTGCCTTAAACTATCCAAATGTAATGACGGAGCGCGCCGCATCACCTTTTTTCATTTTTTCAAAGCCTTCGTTGATCTGTTCCAGTGAGATCGTTTCGGCAACAATGCTATCCAAATCCAGTAGCCCACGGAGGTAGAAATCGACCAAGCGCGGAATATCAACCGGGAAGCGGGTCGCTCCCATCAACACGCCTTGCAACTTTTTGCCAGCCAGCAGATCCATGGCACCAAGGCCAACTTTGTGATCCAGCGGCATCATGCCAAGGATTGTTGCTGTGCCTCCGCGTTTCAACGAGCCAACGGCGAGTTCGCCTGATCCAGGACGCCCTACGGCTTCGATGGCATGGTCGACACCGCCTTTTGTTTTGTCGATAATCTGCGCGGCCGCATCATCAGCAAGTGCATCAACAACATCGGTTGCACCGAGTTTCAACGCCAGTTCCCGTTTTTCAGGGATCGGATCTGCGGCTATTATACAGCCAGCACCCGCTATTTTTGCGGCATTTATCGTCGCAAGGCCGACTCCGCCACAACCGACAACTGCAACGGTCTCCCCGGGCGTGACATTACAAGCGTTAAAGATTGTTCCGGCGCCCGTTGTAACCGCGCAACCAATGACCGCTGCACGATCAAGGGGCATGTCAGGGTCAATGCGAACACATGCGTGTTCATGGATCAGCATCTGTTCGGCAAAAGCAGATAGGTTGAGCATTTGGGCAACCGGCGATCCATCGGGGCGGCTAATGCGCGGGTTATCATCTGGAGCACGTCGTGTATCGGCCCCAAGGCACAACGACATACGACCCGAAACGCAAAATTCGCAATGCCCGCAAAAAGCCGAAAGGCAAGATATGACCGCGTCCCCAACATTAACTGTGCGAACTTCACTACCAATCGCTTCGACAATACCCGCTGCCTCATGCCCCGGAATAGCGGGCAATGGGTGTGGATAGCTACCGTCAATAAAGTGCAGATCGGAATGGCATAACCCACAAGCCGCTGTCCGGATGAGCACCTCATGCGGTCCCGGCTTTGAAATACTTACTTCTTCTATTTCGAGCGGTTTACCCGCCTCAACCAGGACTGCTGCTTTCATAAAACGGATCCCCTATTATCGCGTAACGGCAAGGTCGCCCGAGGAAATTTCATCCTTCATTTTGCTGCCTTCAGCGGTTTCGGCATATTTGCCATATTCCATTTTTGCGATTGTCCGATTGTGGACTTCATCAGGGCCATCTGCAAGGCGCAACGTGCGCTGATGCGCATATGCCTGAGCCAATCCAAAGTCATTGCTTACGCCGCCCCCGCCATGGGCTTGAATAGCATCGTCAATGATTTTCAGTGCCATGGTCGGCGCCTGGACCTTGATCATAGCGATTTCGGCTTTCGCATATTTGTTGCCGACTTTGTCCATCATATCAGCCGCTTTCAGGCAAAGCAGTCGGCTCATATCGATGTCGATCCGCGCACGCGCCACACGTTCGTCCCAGACGCTATGTTCAGAAATGCGTTTACCAAAAGCAACACGTGACTGCAGACGCTTGACCATTTTCTCGAGCGCTTCTTCTGCCACACCAATTGTACGCATGCAGTGATGAATACGGCCAGGTCCAAGACGACCCTGCGCGATCTCAAAACCGCGACCTTCGCCCAGGATGATATTGGAAGCAGGAACGCGAACATCCTTCATCTCAACTTCCATATGTCCATGAGGTGCGTCGTCATAACCGAATACTGGCAAGTGGCGGATGATGTTTACACCGGGCGCGTCGGTCGGCATCAATATCTGGGACTGCTGCGTATAGCGGCTGCCTTCGAAGCTCGTTTTACCCATCACAATGGCAATTTTACAGCGTGGATCACCCAGTCCAGATGACCACCATTTCCGGCCATTGATAACATATTCATCGCCATCGCGCACAATTGCGGTTTCAATATTGGTAGCGTCTGAGGACGCTACCGCTGGTTCGGTCATCAAAAACGCAGAGCGAATTTCACCATTCATGAGCGGGCGAAGATACTGCTCTTTCTGCTCCAACGTTCCATAGCGATGGAAGACTTCCATATTGCCGGTATCGGGCGCAGAGCAGTTGAATACTTCCGATGAAAATCCAACGCGGCCCATTTCTTCGGCGCATAAAGCATATTCCAAGTTGGTGAGGCCAGGCCCCTCAAATTGGAAAACATCATCAATATGCGTAAGGTTGGGGTTTGCAGGCGGCATGAAAAGGTTCCAGATGCCTTTTTCTTTTGCCTTTGCTTTTTCCTCTTCGACAACCTGGAGCACTTTCCAGCGGTCTCCAGACTCATCTTCTGCTTTATAGTCGGCCACGCGGGGACGGACGTGATTGTCGATATGCTCGCGCACTTGATTGCGCCAATATTCCTGTTTTTCTGTGAGATCAAAATCCATGCGCGCATCCTTTTTCGAAAGCATTTCAATTTAACTATGCAATTAACTTATCAGAGCATCCTTGGCTTTGCCACAGGGAAACTTGTCATTGGGATCAGATTTATTCTGCAGCCTGATTATTCATTACCATTTTGGCTAATCGGTTTTCATGGTCTTTCTCGCCGAGAGGGAACTTGGTGTAGGCCCATGCCCCGATTAACGCGATAATAGTTGCCAGCAAAACGTAGATCAGTGCCAAATTATCCACTATCGCCGGGTCTACTGATCCCGGTGTAGCGTTTTTTGGCATATTGATGAATGAGATGATTTGGCTGGCGAGTAAAATACCAATGCCATTGACCACTTTTTGCATGAAGAACATGCCTGAAGAAAACAGGCCTTCGCTCTTGTTACCTGTTTCAAACTCATGCTGATCCGTGACATCGGCTATCATCGACATCGTTAAAATCATTGCTGAAATACTCGACGCGGTGGCAACCACCAGAAGAGTGAACAATACTGGCAGCATACGTGAATCTCCTGGGGCAGGAAATAAGTCTACCATCCTCAACCAATAAGGCGCTGTACCGATAAAAAGAGCGCCAAGCGTCAGGAACGAGGCTGCCTTTGCTTTTCCGAGCCGTTTAGAGATTGGCGTCACAACTAGAAAAGCCGTAATCGCAGCTACGAAAAGAGTGAGCGAATAGGCAGTAAAATCAGGCTGGCGGAACTCCCAGACGTGCGTAAACAGGTAAGGTGACAGAGCAAAAACAAGCCATTGATTAGTGAATGCAAAAACGCCAGCCAGCATGAGTAGAAGGAACGGCCGATAGCGAAATGTTTCCATGATCTGGCCAAAAGTTTCTGCGGTAGGTGGATGAGTTTTCGTGCTGCGATAATCTCTCACAACGCGCTTATGTGTGCCAATTGCTGAAATCAGAACAGCCGCCAACATGATAAAGGCACCAAGAATTGCGTAATTTTGGTAGCCATCTTTATTGAGAAGGCCGACCGGGTAATTTTCGCTGGGTACGAGGAAAATAGCATAAGCTATGAACATGATCGTCAGACCTCCTGCCCATCCAAATAGAAAGCGGAAGCGCATTATGGCGGTGCGGTCGTGATAGTCTCGGCTAAGCTCAGGTAACAAAGCCAAAGCCGGAACCTCAAAGGCGGAAAAAGCCATACGCACCGCCATGGCTACACCAAAGAGATAAAGAAATGTCATCGTCGGACTTGTTTCTGGTGGGTGCCATAAGAATACCCATGCGATCACAATCGGAAATGTCGCTCCGTAAAGCCATGGATGTCGCCGACCGATGCGTGTCCGTGTTCGGTCGCTCATTTGCCCAACCGCTGGGTCGATAAAGGCGTCTGCAATCAGAGCTAGGGCAATAGCCAGACCAACCAGATCAGCGCTGAGGCCTACAACCTGCTCGTAGTAAAATAATAGAAAGGTGGCAAAACCGTTATCTTTAATCCCATAAGCAATGGAGCCCGATCCATAAAGCAGTTTGGTTTTTGTCGGGAGAGGTTGAGCGATACTCATTTCATAGACTCCGGCAGCAGGGCATCCAGCAGACCGGGCATTTCTGGATCCCAGCTCGCTTGAGTGCCAACCAGCAGCCCTCCGTCGACGAGCAAATGAGTGCCGGTTACGAAACCAGCCGCATCCGATGCAAAGTAAGCGACAGCCTCGGCAATGTCATTTGGAATACCAGGGCGCGCCACTGGTTGAACACCTGCTGCCACTTGTCCGAGAGCGGTATTGATATGATTTTTCTCGTCGCTATTGGCGCCGAGGGTGGTTGCAAAAATATTGGTTTGGATAAAGCCCGGGCAGATTGCATTCACCCGGATTTTATACTGCGCCAATTCAGCAGCGGCTAGTTTGGTGAGATGCAACACACCGGCTTTGGCTGTCGAATAGGCAATGGGACCGAAGCCCGCTTGAAAAGAACAAACCGAAGCTGTGTTGATGATCGCCCCGCCGCCCCGTTTCTTTAAATGCGGCGCAGCGTGGCGGATACCCATTGCGACTGATTTTAGCAGCAATGCCATAGTAAAATCCCAGTCGTCGCCGCTTATCTCATCAATTGCGTCGCGCGGTCCGCCGGCACCGGCATTGTTGAAAACTATATCTATCCCGCCGGTCTTCTCAACCGCATTATCCATCAGCGATTTGATTTGGTCTTCTTGGGTCACGTCACATTTTTGAAAATGAAAGTCGTCGCCCAGTGAAGACATCATCGCCGTGCCTTCATCGGCGTCGATGTCACCCATTACAACTTTGGCGCCTTCGCGCAAAAACAGATCTACAGCGCCGCGACCAATGCCGGACGAACCACCCGTTATCACGATGGTTTTGCCTTCAAATCGCATCCTCGGCACTCCTGTTTTTTAGGTATTTTTATCTTCAGAACATAGGCCTATCGCGAATTGACCGTCAATTGATTCCGATAGTTTATTAGCCTACCGCTACGGAATCGGCGGCATAGCGCTGAAGCGATATATTTTTTCCTATTTCCGGTAAGGCCATCATTGAACCTTGCGGCGGACCTATGATAGTCAACGGTTAATTGAGCAATTAAAGGAATCACCATCATGTCCGATCTCGAAAGTTTCCGCGAAGAAACTGTCGCTTGGCTGGAAGCCAATTGTCCACCTGAAATGCGCCAACCCATGGTGGATGAAAGCGATATTTGCTGGGGTGGTAAAAACCCGACCTTCAAACCTGGCCAGAAAGAATGGATGGATAAAATGGCGGCCAAAGGCTGGACCGTTCCGGACTGGCCAAAAGAATATGGCGGCGGCGGATTGTCACGGGCCGAAACCAAAATCCTGTTGCAGGAAATGGGGCGCCTGAAAATTCGTTCGCCTTTATCGAGCTTTGGCATCTGGATGCTTGGACCTGCGCTGCTGCATTTTGGTAGTGAAGAACAGAAACTACATTTTCTGCCGCCAATTGCACGTGGTGAAGTGCGTTGGTGTCAGGGCTATTCGGAGCCTGGTTCCGGTTCTGATCTTGCCTCGCTGCAAACCTCTGCAGAAGACAAAGGCGATCATTATTTGATCAACGGTCAAAAGATCTGGACCAGCTATGCCGACAAAGCTGACTGGATTTTCTGTCTGACCCGGACCGACAAAACGACCAAGCATAAAGGCATTAGCTTTATGTTGTTCGATATGACGAACGAGGGTGTAGAGACGAAGCCTATCGTGTTGATCTCCGGACAATCGGCATTTTGTGAGACGTTCTTTACTGATGTCGAAGTACCCAAAACATATGGCGAAGGTGTGTCATCGGTGGTCGGTGAAGTGAACCGTGGCTGGGATGTTGCCAAATATCTGTTGGGACATGAGCGCAGCATGATTTCCGGTGACGGGTCTTCTGGTGCGACATCATTGGGCTCCAAGTTCGCGGATCAATATGGCCGGGACGAGATGGGCCGGCTGGATGATCCGATGCTGCGCGCGCAAATGGCAGAGATGGATATCGACGTGCTCGCTTTTCGCGCCATGGCCGAACGTTTTGGTGATACATTCAAAGCCAATCTTTGCCATCCTGCCCAGCCCAACATGATGAAATATGCCGGTACAGAAATTAACAAGCGGCGCCATGAACTGATTATGTCGGCGGGCGGTAGTGAAGTTCTGGAATGGGAGAGTGATGCATCCAATGGCGGGCTGACTGCTCGTGGTTGGCTCCGAACAAAAGCGAACAGTATTGAAGGCGGTACCAGCGAAGTGATGCTGAATGTCGTTTCTAAACAGATATTGCAATTGCCCAACGCCTGATCGCGCTGGCAGTGAAACAACCATATTAGAAGGATCCAAGCGATGCCGCTTTACTTGAATGACGACCAGAAGATGCTGCAAGACAGCGCAGCGGATTTTATGAAGGGCGAAGGCAATGTCGCTCATTTCCGTGAATTTCGTGACAAGAACTGCAAGGATGGTTTTTCGCATGCGCTGTGGAAGCAATTTGCGGAAATGGGTTTTACCGGAATATTGGTTTCCGAAGATGAAGGCGGTCTTGGTCTCGGTCATACCGAAGCTGGCGTTGTGCTCGAAGAAATAGGTCGCAATCTCACCCCGTCGCCATTCCTGACCACTGCCGTTGCTGGCGTAGAGGCCCTGAATGCTGGCGGCAAAGCGCTGCGTGACAAATATTTCCCGGGTATCTTGTCCGGCGACAGTGTCTTGGCACTTGCCATTGATGAGGGAGCCAAACATCGCCCCGATCAAATCGCTATGGCGGCTACGCGAGCAGGCAATGGTTTTAAGCTGGATGGCAAGAAGCAATTTGTTGTGCAAGGTGGTTCGGCCGATACATTGATTGTTGCGGCGCGGACCAGTGGCAGTGCGGGCGATGATAAGGGCCTGACTCTCTTTGCAGTTGATACCAGTGTTGGTGGCTTGTCCAGAGACAGTGTCCGTTTGGTCGACAGCGCTATGGCGGCCCATGTCGAATTTGATGGGGTGGTTGTTGACGCTGACGCGGTGATCGGTGAAGTTGACGAGGGCGGCGCGGTTCTGAAACGCATGCTCAATGCTGGCCGGGCAGGGGCGGCTGCGGAAACCCTTGGTGTCGGCGCGGGCGCTATGGATATCACCGTAGACTATATCAAAGGCCGCAAACAGTTTGATACGATTATCGGCTCGTTCCAGGCGCTGCAGCATCGCACCGCTCATCTTTACAGCGAGATGGAAATTGCCCGTGCAACCGTATTGAAGGCACAGCAGATGCTGGACGAGGGCTCGTCTAAAGCAGAAATGATGGTTTCGGTTGCCAAGGCGAAAGCGGGCAAGGCGACATCGCTCTCTGTCAAGGAAGGCGTGCAAATGCACGGCGGTGTGGGGATGACGGATGAATATGATATCGGTCTCTACATGAAGCGCGACCGCGCGCTGGCCGAATTCATGGGTGATACCAATTATCACACCAATCTCGTTGCCGAAATGCACGGTTATTAAAGGTATAATATGATGGATTTTAACAAGCTATTCTCTCTTGAAGGCCGTGTTGCTTTGGTTACGGGCGGTCACCGCGGTATTGGACGGATGATTTCTGAAGGCTTTCTGGCTCAGGGCGCGAAGGTCTATATTTCTGGCCGAAAAGCCGATGCCTGTGATGCCGCTGCGGCGGAAATGGGCGACAATTGTGTTTCCGTTCCCGGTGATGTCAGTACCGTTGAGGGCTGTCAGGCGTTGGCCGCCGAAATTGCCAAACATGAGACAAAGCTGGATATTTTGATCAACAATGCCGGCGTCGCATGGGGTGAGGAATATCTTAGCTTTCCGGAAGCCGGCTGGGACAAGGTGATGGATACCAATGTCAAAGGCCTGTTCTTCCTCACGCAAGCGCTGCATCCACAACTGAAAGCCGCAGCCAGTTTTGATCGTCCAGCAAAAGTCGTTAACATCGCCTCAATCGATGGCTTTAGAGTTAACCCATGGGAGACCTACAGCTATCAGGCGTCCAAAGCGGCGGTTGTTCATCTGACCCGCAAGATGGCGTCCAAGCTGGTGTCTGATGATATCATCATGTCCGGGATTGCGCCGGGTGCCTTTGCATCAAATATGAACAAGGCGGCACGTGATCATGAAGATGCGGTTGAAAAAGGCATTCCGGCGAAACGCATTGGTCGGCCCGAAGATATGGCCGCTGCGGCGATTTACCTATCCAGTAGTGCCGGTGACTATGTCATTGGCACGACCTTGATCGTTGATGGCGGTGTGGTGAACGCGTCCAATCCCGATGCCTCGATCCAGCCCTGATAAGCTCTCTTGACCTGGCCTCTCCATACTGTATTATGCAGGCAATACAGTATGGAGATTCCTGATGACCAAGACCTATTTGGCCGCGCTGGCCGTTATTCCGCTGACCCTATCGGCCTGTTCTGTTTCTGATGAAGGGGCGAACGAGGGGCAGGGCGACGACGGATTTGAAATGTCGATCGATTTAGACGGTGAGGCTGGTGACAAAGCCGACAGCATCAAAATTGGCGGCAGCGACGAAGATACCAAATTCTCCATCAAGACAGACGGTTTTTCTATGGACGTGGATTTGCCGCAGATATCGCTCGACAGTGATGATATTGATTTGAATAATGTCGCGCTTTACCCGGGTACGAAAGTCACTGCTTTGAACGTTGAGGATAAAGATGGCCAGAGCGGTAAATTCATCCTGCGTTTTGATGCTCCCACCGGCGCCGATAATCTCACATCCTGGTTCGAGCAAAAAATGGCAGAGAAAAATTTCACTGTCGCGAAAGACGGCAATACGCTGTCTGGTAAAACGGATGAAGGGGATCCTTTCCTGCTGGAGTTGACCGCCGCTGGTTCTGATCGAACGACGGGGAAACTGGAATTTTCTGAAACGAAATAGGCGTCGATATTCTCGATTTCCGGGTACAAGTATTTACACAATTTCGTGAAGCTATTCAGCTTGTTGCCAAAATGCTATGCTATGGTCAGGGGACATAAGATAGCAGGAGTGGGACAATGCGGAATATGACCAAGAAATTGAAACTGAGTGTGGCAACAGCTTTGCTGGCAGTACCATTGTCCGTGTCTCCGATTTTATCCGCCCCGGCACAGGCACAAGGCACCGGCGTCAAGAGCTTGCTCGGCAATGCATCCGATGGCGCGCTTGATAAATTGTCGCAGCCGGGCGCCTTTTATGCCGACAAAGCGGTGCGGGTATTGCTGCCCGGTCCCTTGAAAAACGCCACCAGTATATTGCGCTTCACCAGCAAGGCTGGCCTGACCAAGGATATCACCAAAAGCCTGAACGACGCAGCCGGCAAGGCGGCGCTTGAGGCCAAACCGGTTTTCCGGTCCGCCATCGATAACCTGACTTTGACCGACGGCGTCGGTATCGTCACAGGCGGCGGCACGGGCGGAACAGACTATCTGCGCAGGACATCTGGCGAAGAGCTGGCCGTCAAGATCCGCCCGCTGGTTGAAAAAGCGCTCGGCGAGGTCGGCGCTTATAAGCAGGTTGAGAGGCTTGGTTCGCTTTCCGCCTTGTCTTCGCTGGGCGGGCTTGATCTGTCGCGCGATGGATTAACCGATAGCGTCACCGAACAGGCTTTGGATGGTATTTTCTCTTACATCGGCGCTGAAGAAACCAACTTCCGCAAGAACCCTTGAAAAAAGGCAAGAAGTTGCTCGACGGCATTTTCTAAAACCATCCCAGTTGCAAATCATGCAACTAATACATCTCCGTTTTCAATTGAAACTTAACGGTTTGGCGACCATTTCCTGACTATCAGTTAGACAGGAAAAGTGATGTTTGATTGGCGTTTTTAAAACAGGAGATATCTCATGAAAACGCTTTTCAATATAGTAGCCGCCCTGACCGTTAGCAGCATCATCTTGATGACTACCGTTCAGGTCTAATACTTAATATTCTTTCAGTCTCGGTTGCCGCTCCTCCTCCCGATAGGCAACGGGACTGTTGCGACGGTCCGGCCCTTTCAAATATCCCCCTCCCGAAAGGCCGGACCAATCGCATTTTTGCCGTCAACCGTGCGCACCACCGAATGTCATGCCTCGGAAATCGTTTCCGGACGAAGAAACCCCAACATGTGCGGTATGTAATCCACCTTGCCAAGCTCGACTTTCTCGCTGCGCAATATGGCATATGCGGTCATGAGGTGGAAATAAAACTGGGCGAGCGTCCAGTCGCGGGCATATTGTTCCGCCGTCAGGTCAAATATCATGCCGCTGGGAAGTTCATGCACAATGGGTGCGTCCGGATCGGCATCCAGCGCGTCGGTGACAAGACCCTCCAGTAAATCCAGAGCCTCATGAATCCGTGCTTGCGCCTCTGCAAGCGAACCGGGCTTATCAATGGCATCACGCCCTTCATCGACCAGTTGATGCAGAGATTCCGGAAAAGCTTCTCCTCTTAAGCGATAAATAGGTTCCTGGGCCTGTACACAGACAAACCGGATCTGGGTCGATAGCGGAAACATATCAGGTGCCAGCCGAGCGGCCAGCAACGCTTCGGCATTTTCCTTGGGCATCTGCGCCTCTGCCTTTTTCAACCAGCCGGAAAGTGCTTTTAACATTTGGACATAGGTGGGGACGAGGAGCTTTGTTAATGACATGGGGGTCCTTTGATTTGAAATGATGATAATCGGTGCTGACAATCATTCCTGCCATCAGCGCCGCTGAACCGGTCGAAATCTATCATTGCGCGGCCTGTGTAGGAAAGCGGTTTCGATAGTCTGGCCCTGTGAAAGGGATTGTCCACAATCCGATAACTGTTTTTCCACAAGAAAGATCAGCATCTGTGGATAACTGGGCTTTTGCCATTTGGAGCGACTCGCAAACCCGTGTCATATACAAGTTATCGGACGGAGTTTGAATGGAACCGGCGACCAGTCAGCAATGACCCGCTGGAACGATCTAAAGCCTGAAGATAATCGAGACGAACATAGTGTTTTTCGCAAGAAAAATAAGATGATCTTTCGATTGATGATTGGAAAAAATCCGTGAAGCAAAGGCGCAAGCCGGAGCAGATCAGATGGACGACAATCATCGGGTGACTGGACCAATATCGGGTTTAAACCGAAACATGATTGCGCAAGCGATGATGCGGAAAACCAAAAACCATTAACGATATTGGCCCGGAAACCGGACACCGGAACTGCGGATGTTGAAATCGCAAGAGGACGATATCCCTAATCAGGTGCAGTGGGAGCCGAAATCCAAATTCGTTTGGAGATCGGCTCCCATTTTTTTTGCCATCGACCGAGGCGGTGCGATGTGTACGCTTTCCTTTCAAGCCGGCGACAAGATCGAACCACTTGTGCCCCTGCGCAGGCAGGGGTCCATCTCGGCCTCGTCACTGTTGCGCAGCAGGAATATTGGACGGCACTTTCCAGCTCATATCAACGCCCCACTTTCTGTCAGTCATTTTTGCAGAGACCGGGAGATAGGCCCCTGCCTGCGCAGGGGTACAGCGTTTATATCCCCCGGTCCTGGGTTTACCCGTATCACGACTTTGTACCCCGCGCAGGCGGGGGTCCATCTCCATCGCTTCACTTTAGCGCGGCGCGGATATTGGACAGTGCTTTCTGGTCCCTTTCCGCGCCCCATTCCCGTATTGCCTTTTTGCGAAGACCGGGAGATGGGCCCCTGCCTGCGCAGGGGTACGTAACGACGCTTGCCTCCCTGCGCCTCTTCATTCGGTCGCACCCATATGATCTTCGATCATCGCCTCGACGTCCGCGATCGTCGCGCATCGTTTGGCGAAATCGTCGCACATTTGCAGAAACGCCTCCTCGTCCACTTCCTGCCGCTGCCAGATGATTACATTCGGCCTTTCCAAATGTTCGGTTTTGGCAACCGCGCTTTGTTCGAGGCTATAGGCCTCGGCCGATACTGTTTCTGCTAGCGCCCCATCATAATCAGCCACGATGTCCCAGCGCGGTCCGGCATAATAGACGGCCGCATACATGATCCGTGCCTTCGCTCCGCTCACCTTCGACGCGCGCATGGCTTCGTAGAACATCCGGTGGGTTGCTTTCCATTCGCGGGTGCGAATGTCGCAATACCAGTCATGAACCACAGAGGCTTTGCGATAGCGGCCGACAAACGGACTGCCGAGAATCGACCACGCAAATTTCGGAATTGAGGCGCCGTCCACCCGCACATTTGCCGGCACGCTCCATACCCGCTGCGCCTTGTCAACAAAGGCAAAGCGGTTCAGCAATGTCATGATCCGCCCGTCCTCATCCCATTCAAAGCGCGGTCGTCCGGTATAATGTGCCATGATCGTCCTTTCTCCACCCCGTTCTGTCGCCCGCGAAGCCGTTATAGCATGTTTTACCGCTAAAATTGTCCGACAGTGATTATCATCACATCGTCGTGCAGAATCGCTTGCTACCACCCTATTGCGATGCCGCTTAATTCGCAGACAGTTGCGGGGGGCGGCGGCATCGCACCACTATCTTGAAGCCTTAGGGCTTTCGGGTGGTAACTTCCCTTTGGGACAGCCCGGTTTGGGCATTCCTCTGGAAGCTCGATGGTAAAGCGACCCAGCCATCGAGCTTCTTAGAGAAAGCCTTCAATTAAATCCTTATACACGAGCGCTTTACCAGTTTTCTGCCGCTTTGTGAGTCCGATCACACTAAATTTATTTTTTTCGGTTAAACAGCCCTTACGGTCGTTAAGCATCACGCGATGACACCGTAAAACAGGGAGAGTCCGGCGGCAAAGCGACCCAGTCGTCGGGCTCTTCTTTTTGCTATCCAGCGCTTAAATTTTTCCCGATATGACGTTTATCCGGGCCTTAAGTTTACAAAGTGTACAACCCTCATTTCCTGTCCGCCTCAATATCATCGGCCGCCAGGCTTACCGCGCTGGATGCCATGATGGTGGAGAGAAAAGCCGGGTCATCCATGGCAACTTCCCGGGTCTTGACCTGCGGATGCTTGGCGGTGATCTCCGCGGCTTCTTCGGCAAACATGCGCCAATATTCGACGTCCTTGCCATCGCCCCAATCCACTTCATGCATCGGTCCGTAGATCTTCTCCTTTTCCGGTGCGTCAGAATAATAGGGGTCCCTTGTCCGAGCGGCGGCGCTCTCGGGGTCGGCCTCGGCTTCGGCGGATAATTTGTCATCATGTTTACTATTGCTTTGGCGCAGGCACTCCGCCTCCACTTCCTGCACCGTCGCTTGGGCTTCGGTTTCTGCAATAATATCTACAATCTCGTCCGTGGTCGGTTCACTGATCAGGGGACTGGTATCGGTTTCTGTGGCAATCGCGTCGAGCATCTCGTCAAAGCGTGCTGCGCCGCGGCTGACCGAAATGCGCTCCGCCATCCGGTCAAGTCGCGCGATATGGGCGAGCAACAGGCGATTGTCATAGCGCCGCTTTGTACCGACAACCTCTCCCTGATAGTAGACCTCCTCTTCAATCCCGTTTACCGCGCGGTCCTGCAGCGCGTCGGTGGAAACATCCCGTCCAATCAGCAAGGCCGCATCCCATGCCCGCGAAAAATCTATGTTACGCCGCCTGAGACTATAAGCCGACGTGCGAGAGCGTTCCACAAAGATCGCCGCCGATCCGACATGCCCGCAATTGGCCAAAGCTTCGAGAAACTTGACGCGGATTTCGGGCGTCCAGCCGTCGTGGCGGGTAGCGCGGGCTGGCTTGGCGCGTGGTGCATCATTTGGTTCATTTGATGCCTCTACGCTCTCGTTGTCCCCAGCCCCACCATCATCGCCATAGCGCAAATGCAGTGTTTCTCTCTCGCCATCAGGGGCGGGAGCGGCGAAAGGGTGCTGATCCGGTTCCTGCCCCGCCAATTCGCCGCTATTGTTACCGCTGCGCCGCTGCTTCTTGGCATTACGCGCAAAATCATCTTGAAAACCCATGGTCTATTCCTTTCTGGTTCCACAGCTGCGTCCAATGCAGATATGGTTTGTTGAAAGAGAGATAATAACCTATTTGGTGTTTTGTAGGAAAGCGGTTTTAATAAACCCTCAGGGCGGCCCCGCTACCTGATCAGACTCACAG
Organism: Parasphingorhabdus cellanae; assembly: GCF_017498565.1. Taxonomy (NCBI): domain Bacteria; kingdom Pseudomonadati; phylum Pseudomonadota; class Alphaproteobacteria; order Sphingomonadales; family Sphingorhabdaceae; genus Parasphingorhabdus; species Parasphingorhabdus cellanae. The sequence goes on along the minus strand of NZ_CP071794.1, from coordinate 1,013,109 downwards.
CTATAATCAGCAGCAATGTATAAGCCAATATACCAGCCAATATGCGCGGCAGGCTGAGGGTCTCACCGAAGGTGGCTTTTGCCATTGTCGTCGCTTGCTGCATCAACTCTGGCCAGGTGTAGGACACGAAATCGCCCTGCGTCATGATCGATTGCAACTTGTCGTCATTGTCGACAATTGGCAGGCGGCGAAAGCGTTCGTTGGACATGATCCGCAGCCAGTCGTTCAGGTCATCATCCGCTTTGGCCGTTCGCACAGAAGACGTCATGATATCCCCGACCTTGGTCTTCTTGGGATCACGCCCTTCGGCGATCAGGCGTTTCATGATATCGCGTTCGGTCATCATGCCCAGAATATGGTCGCTCTTATCCACTGCGATGATGGAACCGTAATTTTTGTCCGCCATTCGCTTGACCGCATCCAGGACCAAGTCATCCGGGTCACAGGTCAGGGGTTTTGGTTTGGTGGCATATTCTACGCGTTCAGCAATTTTCATCATCGCATCTCCTTATGATATTCTCGGTATCGTCTCTTAAGCTACGTAAAGTCTCTTAACCAACGCTGTGCAGCGGATATCGGGCTTTCCTGATTAGAGCTCCCCCGGTTTCATTCCTTGCAACGCGTTTCTCGGCGATAAGTTGCATGTCAAAATAGCGGATGTGGCGGGAGTTTATATATGCCCATTCGGGCAACGCGGTGCGGCTTACCACCACCCGGTAATCTCCATGGCCAGCATCACAAAGGCGTAGCCGAGCAAGCCGTATAGCAACGTGCGGAACACCGGATAGGGGATGCGGGCTTGCTGCGGGTAGCCTTCGGGGTAGATGATTTCGACCATCTCGCCGATCACCGGCTTGGGAAAAGGCATATAAAGCTTGTCACGCACCTCGATAAATGTGCCGTGTTCGTCGGCAAATCGGAACACTGGCTGGTAAACCGGCGCGCCGTCTTCATAGCGACGATCGTGGCGGACAATTTTTGCAGGCGCACGGCGGACAGGGTTGCGCAGAAACGGCAAATCACTGCGCAACGCCAGCGCTATTCCCGTTACCGTAAGGGCCAGGCCGATCCAGAGTATGATTGTCTCGATGACGCGGGGCTAGCATTGTTTTTTCGGGTTGTTAAGCCGGTCATCGCGCCGCCGTTTTCGCCCCTTGCCATCCGCAATCATTCTGCTAAGTGGGTTTCATAATGCAACGGAGATTGCATATGGTCTCGCACGACATATCAGGGGAAACCGCCATGACTTTATTTCGCATCGCTATCTATGTTTTCGGGCTGATCCCGCTTTATTACGGCGTTACAGGCATCGTCTTAGGTGCGGCACAATTGATGGCCGGGGAACCCTTTACCCCAGCGATGGATAATCAGTTTCGCTATCTCTCCGGCGTGTATATTGGCATTGCAGCGATGCTATTTTATGCCGCCGGCGATATAGTGGGACGGGCATCCGTGTTTCGCCTGGCGGTGCTGGCCGTGTTTATCGGTGGTTTGGGCCGGGTGGTTTCTTACCTGAGCATAGGCGCGCCGCCCGCAGAGATGGTTGGCGGCATGGTGCTAGAGCTAATCGCGCCCGTCTTTATTTTGTGGCAGGCGAAGGTGATCAAAAGCGCGTGATCGAGCGGCTCAGCGGTACGTGCGTAAACCCGCTGATTTGACGAGGGTTTTCGAAAGCTTCAGGACATTATCCGACGATCCCGTTCTGATAGACGGTTCGTCGCCGGCCGTTGCGGACGACACGCTTGGCGGTCAGTTCCTGATTGCGATAGGGTTCGCGGTAAGACACGTGAACCCAGCCGCTTGCCGGCACGCCGCGCTCGTAAAATTCCAGGATCAGCTGGTCATAGTTGAGCCGCCGTTCCATCCACTGGCAGATACGCAGGTTGTCGATACCGGCAATTTCGAAATCCGCCGCTTCGCCCTTGGCATGTTGCGAACTGCGAGAACCACGGATGGCGCGGTTGACGGCGGGCGAGCGATAGCCTGAAGAGATCAGGACCGGGCGATTATAATTCTCACGCACCGGCTCCAGCACCTTTTCGCAGAGCAGTTTCAGCGCTGCGATCTCCGCCGGTCCGGGCGTGTTGTCGAGCATCAGCCGCGTGGCCGTCTGCGATTGCGTAAACTCGCTGAGATGGAAATTCGGGCTGAGTTTCATGGGCATCATTGTGCGAGCGGGGGAGTGACCGTGTCAAGGGCATGGCCCACAGACGGTGCCAAATGCGCTGCCCACAAGATGCGTCATCCTGAACTTGATTCAGGATCCAGGTTGATGGTCGCATGTTGCTACTCTGGATCCTGAATCAAGTTCAGGATGACTGGTCTGCAATTTTTCAAGCTTCGCCTAAGTCTCCCTCAAGGGAGATCGCGCGGCCTCACTTCGACAGCATGTCCTTCAAATAGCCGCCAGTAAAGCTGCCCTTGACCTTCGCCACCTGTTCCGGGGTTCCTTCCGCAACAATCTCGCCGCCGCGCACCCCGCCTTCGGGACCGAGGTCGAGTATATGATCAGCCGTCTTGATGACATCGAGATTATGCTCAATGACCACCACGCTATTGCCTTGCTCGACCAATTGATGAAGCACTTGCAGCAATTTGCGGACATCCTCGAAATGGAGGCCGGTTGTCGGCTCGTCGAGGATATAGAGCGTCTGCCCGGTCGAGCGTTTGGACAGTTCCTTGGCCAGCTTCACCCGTTGGGCCTCACCGCCCGACAGGGTTGTCGCCTGCTGGCCGACTTTGATATAGCCGAGGCCCACTTCATAGAGCATCGCCATTTTGTCGCGGATCGGCGGGACGGCCTTGAAGAAGCTCACCGCGTCTTCGACCGTCATGTCGAGTATGTCGGCGATGGACTTGCCCTTGAACTTCACTTCCAGCGTTTCGCGATTATAGCGTTTGCCGCCGCATTCCTCGCAGGTGACATAGACATCGGGCAGGAAGTGCATCTCGATCTTGATCAGCCCGTCGCCGCGACACACTTCGCAGCGCCCGCCTTTGACGTTGAATGAAAAACGCCCCGGTTTATAGCCGCGCGCCGCCGCTTCGGGCAGGCCCGCAAACCAGTCGCGAATGTTGGTGAACGCACCGGTATAGGTCGCCGGGTTGGAACGCGGTGTCCGGCCAATCGGGGACTGGTCGATATCGATGACCTTGTCGCAATATTGCAGGCCGGTGATTTTATCATGCTTGCCGGCGATAACCCGCGCGCCATTCAATGTGCGCGCCGCCGCTGCATATAGTGTATCGATGGTCAGCGATGATTTGCCGGAGCCAGACAGGCCGGTGACACAGGTAAAGGTGCCCAGCGGGATTGATGCTGTGACATTTTGCAGGTTGTTCGCGGTTGCGCCATGGACGGTCAGCTTCTTGCCATTGCCTTTGCGCCGCTTTGCCGGAACCTCAATCTCCCGCGAACCATTGAGATAGGCTGCGGTGAGCGATTTCTTCGCTTTCAGGATCTGTTTGAGCGTGCCGGCCGCAACAACATCGCCGCCATGTACGCCCGCACCCGGCCCCATATCGACGACATAATCCGCGGTCCGTATAGCATCCTCGTCATGTTCAACGACAATCACGGTATTGCCAAGATCACGCAGGCGCTTGAGCGTGGTCAGGAGCCGGTCATTATCGCGCTGATGTAGGCCAATGCTCGGTTCATCGAGCACATAGAGAACACCGCTTAATCCAGACCCGATCTGGCTTGCCAGACGGATGCGCTGGCTCTCCCCGCCAGATAAGGTGCCGCTGGTACGGTCAAGATTGAGATAATCGAGGCCGACATTGTTGAGGAACCCAAGCCGTTCGATAATCTCTTTGAGTATCGGTTCCGCAATCTGCTTTTGGGTCTTGTCCAGTTGATCGGCGAGACCGTTGAAGAAGGCGAGGGCGTCACCGACGCTGCGCCGGGTCGGGATGCTGATATCCTCACCCGCAATTTTCACCGCCAGAGCTTCGGGTTTCAGCCGCGCGCCGTGACAGACTTCGCAAGGCGCCGCCGCTTGAAACTTCGCCAGTTCTTCGCGCATCCACGCGCTTTCGGTTTGCAACATCCGGCGGGTGAGGTTACCGACCACGCCTTCAAACGGCTTCTTGACCTCATAGCTTTTGCGCCCGTCCTGGAACCGTAAAGTGACCGGCAGACCCTGCGTGCCATTGAGGATGATATCGCGATGATGTTCCGACAAATCTTGCCACGGCGTATCGAGCGAAAATTCAAAATGTTTTGCGAGACTGCCAAGTACCTGCATATAATAGGGGCTGGGCGGATTGGACTTGGCCCAGGGCACGACCGCGCCCTTTTTGATCGACAGCGCCGGATTGGGCACGACCAGTTGCGTATCAAAATGCAGCTTTTCACCTAGACCGTCACAGGCGGGGCAGGCGCCTTGCGGTGCGTTAAACGAAAAGAGCCGCGGCGCGATCTCCTCAATCGTGAAGCCACTGACCGGACAGGCAAAGCGTTCGGAAAACACAATGCGATTATCGGGTAGGCCGGTGCCCTTCATCTTGCCTTGAGCCCTCTCCCCTTCAGGGGGGAGGGTTGGGAGGGGGGAAGTTTCGTCCTTACCGGACTTCCCCTCCTTTAATCCCTCCCCTGAAGGGGAGGGAGCCTTTTTGGCCATGGCCTCGGCAACCGTTCCCTCCGCCAGATCGACAAAGGCCAATCCGTCGGCCAGCCGCAGAGCGGTTTCGAAACTGTCGGCCAGCCGGGTTTCCATGCCCTCTTTATTGTCGGTCTCGGCCCGTACAACCAGACGATCGACGACAACCTCAATGTCATGTTTCAGTTTTTTGTCGAGCTTTGGCGTTTCTTCAATATCGTAAAATTCGCCATCGACACGGACACGGGTAAAGCCCGCTTTCTGCCACTCCAGCAATTCCTTGCGATATTCGCCTTTGCGTCCGCGCACGACAGGAGCAAGCAGGTAAAACCGTGTTTTCTCTGGCAATGCCATGACACGATCGACCATCTGGCTCACCGTCTGCGCGGTAATCGGTTCTCCCGTTGCAGGGGAGTAAGGCACACCTGCGCGCGCCCATAACAGACGCATATAGTCATAAATCTCGGTAACCGTCGCCACTGTCGAACGCGGATTGCGGGAAGTCGTTTTCTGTTCGATCGAGATGGCGGGGGACAGGCCCTCAATATGCTCGACATCCGGTTTCTGCATCATCTCCAGAAACTGGCGCGCATAGGCGGAAAGCGATTCCACATAGCGGCGCTGACCTTCCGCATAGATGGTGTCGAAAGCCAGGCTCGACTTACCACTGCCGGAAAGGCCGGTAATGACGATCAGCTTGTCACGGGGAAGGTCGATATCGACGCCTTTGAGATTATGCTCCCGGGCGCCTTTGACTTTAATATGGGTAAGACTCATGCGCGTGCTTTGCCGAAGATGAGGAGGAGAGTCCAGCGGGTCATAAGGCCGTATTATGTTCTATATATGTTCTTTTTGCAAGCGGGTTTGATTACAGCGGTGTGAGGACCGTCCACATCGCTTCGATGGGTTGTCATAAATTCGGTGATTTTGATTAAAGACCCAGAAAATCAAATAGATATATTTATTTACAATAGTGTAAATGATTTTATTTCCATTTTTATTTCCGTTTATTGGAACGATCATAAGTGTTACGTGTTTTTACAATATGTCACAAAGGCCAGAATATGAGCCGGGACACAGGCTGTCATCCCCAGAATTCTGGCTTTTCACGGCTTTGACTGCAGGCGCCTTATATTTAAGCGCTATTCAAATATTCCTGTTCTCCGTCATGCCGGATGAAAACACAGTTTCTAAGGCTCCAAAGGCAAATGTCGCACAGATTGCTAATGTTGGACCTGTCGGAATAAGTTCATCCCATCCGCATGTCATATCGCGAAGCAGCGACGGCCTGTTCTACATTGATGGCAATATTGACGGTGTTACCGTTCGATTTGCCGTCGATACCGGGGCATCGATAGTTGTTTTGAATGCACAGGATGCAAAGCGGGTCGGATTGGGCACGGAAAACCGGCTAAAACAACGCATTCGCACGGCCTCGGGCTATGGAATGATGGCTTGGCAGCGTGCCGATAATATAATGATTGCGGGACAATCGCTCGGTCGTCTGGAAGTCGCTATCATGGAAGATGGCCCGGATGTTTCGTTGCTGGGGCTGAATGCCTTGTCCCGTTTGGGTTCGATCACGATTGAACAGGATCAACTCTTTATTGAATAAAATTTGTAGTGAAGTGGCATCTGTAATCGCCTGAAACCATGACTGCCCAGCCCGCCGGTATTTATTGCGCTGGAAAACGGTCTCCACCGGACACATCAATTCGCCCTCCCGCTTCCACTGGCACGATACCGCGGCCAAACCAGACATAGCGAGCAGTGGGGGCCATCAGCAAATTGTCATAATTATCCGCTGCATAAATCGGGTCATAACCCATCAAGGCAAGAGTCGTCGGGAATAGCTGGCTATGGCTGCGCTCGCCGGGCGCGGACGCATAGCTTTGCTGTATATCCGGCGGTAGAAACCCGATAAGGGGCACGGAAAATTCGGCCGCCACCGGGCTTCCGCTGCAATGCGGGGTGACGCCGTCCTCGATATTCTGGCCATGGTCGGATGTATAGAAAATCGCAACCTTGGAACGATCAACGCCGTCTAGCAGCGCGTCAAAAAAACCCTGTTTGGAATAGGATATCGCCTTTCGATATTGCTCCATCATGCTGCTGCCTTCTGGCATTGCGCCTTGGGGATAATGGTCGCGATATTGAAAATGGACACCGCGCAGGATGGTATAAACGAACTGTTTGCCATCCGCTTTCAAGTTGGCATTGAGTGACCGCGCGATAGCAAAGTCGGTTTTCATACCATTGGCAGCGCTTTGGTACGTGCCAATCAATGCCCGTTCAGGCGGCAGCAACAGATTTTGTGGCGGCCCGGAAACCTGCCCGTCAATCATCGTCGTGGCATAGCCTGCTTTCGCCGCATAGCCCCAGATGGACGATGTGCGGCGCAGGTCTGTCGTGTCAGTGACAGTTCGGACATTCACTCCTGATCGCAGCGCGACGTTCGACGGCGTGCTGCAATGGCCCATGGATGCCGCTTCGCCAAAATCCAGGGGCGTGTGGCGCGTGATCTGTGGTGCAATAATCTCGTTAAAGGCTTCATAAGATACGCTTTCATCAACCAGCCAGATGATTTTATCGATCGCCATGTCCGATTCAGATGTGGCCGTGACAACAGCGCGCGGCGGTGCGGGATCAGCGGACAGGATCGCTATCGCGTAGCTGTAGATATTGCGTTCCACGGCTAGCGGATGCAGGCCGAGGACAGGCCAGAGAAACGAGGGCGCTGTCAGCAACAGCATGATAGCGGTGGTCGATTTTTTGCCAGCAACGCGGCCACCGGTCAACTGATGCACCGGTTTATGCGACAGGCGCCGTGCGGCTATCAATAAAGCGGCGGCCAGTAGCAACTTGCCAACTGCCAACGCAAGCGGCGATGCAAACTCTCCTGCCGCGTTAAAGGCCTGCCGTGCCTCTGTCACGAGCCAGCCGGCTTTCTGTAGGTCGAGTGTATCGCCAACAATCTGGCCATAGATCATGTTGATCCCCGCAGAGAGTATGACCAGCACCAGAGCCAAAACAAACCAACGGTTTGAAAGCCAGAGTGTCGCTATGAAAAGCAGCAAAGCCTGTAGCGCAAAAGATAGCCCGGCCAGTGCTGCATTGGTATAGTCAAACGCGGCTGCGCGATAGAGGATAGATTGCGTCAGCGGCAATTGGTTGATCAGCGCATAAGCCGCGCTGAACAGCAAAAAACCGGCGACAAACCGGGTAATCAGCCATTTGCTGTCGGGGCCGCCATCAGGGCCGTTACTGGGGCCGCCATCGGGGGTGCCAAAGGGACTGTCTGCCACGCGCTGAATCTCGCTTCAAAAGGCGGTGAATCAAATATTCACAATGGCACAAAGCCTTTAAGAAACGGTGACCTGCGCTTGTTTTCGCTGGTTTTTGACCGGTTGGGTCACGATCCTATGCACGATTGTCGAAGCCCGTCCCCCGTTTGTCGAAAGCGACTGCCTTCCGAATCTTATCTGGCATAATTTGTTGGAGAGCCACATAGTGGTCCTGTTTGGTTACGCATTAGGATCGCCGCTTGGCTTTAACACGGGGGATGGTGCCACATGACAAACGTGGTTCGTAATTTGGTATTTCGGGAATTTTTGCCCTCCGCATGGGCAAGCTCCTTTTCCCGACCCGGTACCCAAAGCGCCCTACCCCTAATCTGCGCTTTGTTTGCGGCGTTGATGGCATCATCCCCTATATTGGCGCAATCCACTACACCGCCTGAGCCAACCGCAAAAACACCGCCGCTGCCTTGTGCTACCCCCGCCCACCGCGCCTTTGATTTCTGGATAGGCACTTGGGACGTGACGCCAGCAGGCAAGGACGCGCCCACGGGGGTCAACCGTATCAGCGCGCAACATGGCGGCTGTGTGATCCGCGAGGATTATCAAACGAACGGCGGCTATACCGGCATGAGTATGAGTTTCTATGATGTCGCGCGCAAAATCTGGCACCAGACCTGGATGGGCGCGGATGGCACGGCTTTGTTCATAGCGGGCGGCGTCAATGAAGCGGGCGAAATGGTGCTCAGCAATGCCAATTGGCCCGGCTATGTCAAAGGCTCCCCAATCAACCGGGTGACCTGGACTCCGAATAAGAACGGGACCCCGAATAGGAACGGGACCCCGAACAGGAACGGGGCCGCGATTGAGAGCGTTCGCCAACACTGGCAGTCATCGAACGACGGCGGCGAGAGCTGGACGACAGTGTTCGACGGGCTTTATGTGAAGCAGGGAAAATAGAGCCTAGTTCACCCGCGCACGAAATTGAACGGTGAAGCTGGGCGGGCTGCTGCGGGAGATATTGAAATTAAAGAAATTTTTTTGACGCTTCGCATCTTTCCCAACAAACAGCGGGCAAAGATCACCGCTACCGCTCTTGCGCGACCAAATCCCTGACAAAGCCAATTAATCCTGTCTGCCGCGACCGGCGCATGCGCTCGGTGGCCAAAATCTGTTTCACCTTGGCAAAGCAGGCATCGAGGTCATCATTGATCAGGACATAGTCATAGCCGTCCCAATGGCTGATTTCGCTGGTCGCGCGTTGCATGCGGCTGTCAATTATCTCGTTGCTGTCGGTGGCTCTCGCCTCCAGTCGTTCTCGCAACTCAGCTAGCGAAGGCGGCAGTATAAAGATGCGCACAACATCTTCACCAGCGCGTTGATAAAGTTGCTGGGTCCCCTGCCAATCAATATCGAACAAGACGTCCTGACCTTCTTCGAGATTTTTCTGCACCGGAGCGGCAGGGGTCGCATAGCGATTGCCGAATACCGTCGCATATTCCAGGAAGGCGTTGTCGGCGACCATTTCTTCAAATTCATCGCCCGAAACAAAATAATAATCTTTGCCATGGTCTTCACCAGGACGCTGCGGCCGGGTGGTGACAGATACGGACATGGCAATTTGCTCATCCGCTTCCAACAGCATACGTGCAAGCGTCGATTTACCGGCGCCAGAAGGTGAGGAGAGGACGAATAGCAGGCCGCGGCGGCTCAGTTCGTCATGCGGAAGAGAAGAAATATCGTCGGCCATAGCGGCTATTGGCCGAGAAGAGTGCATGCCGTCAAGATACTAGTCGTGATCTATTGCAGATGTTACAGGAGCGGCAGTGACACGGATTGGATGACAGGTCGGAATTTTATGTTTATCAGCCAGTTGCAACGCGTTTTCGTCGCTTAAGGGAATGGTGATCTAGCATAATGTTACAGGTCCGGGTCAGTACTATATTTTTCTCGGTCGGCATAACGATCATGATCGGTTGGCTATTCTATGTCGGCAAGGATATCATCCTGCCGATTGTGACCGCGATCATCCTGCTGCAGATATTATATGCTGCCAGTGCTGCCGTTGCCCGTATTCCCGGTCTGGGCCGTTCGCCGATGTGGCTGCGCGCGACATTGGCGTTATTCGGTGTGATCCTGCTGCTATTTGTAATGACCCGAATGCTGGTCGCGAGCTTGCAGACGCTGGTGCCGTCGCTACCAACCTATCAGACCAATCTGGAAAATTTGTTTGCAGAATGGTTCCCCGCGCAAACAGAAACGGCAGCGGTCAAAACCGACATGGGTGATATGATGGCATCGCCAAGCCTAATGATTGATCGTGGCAGCGAGGCAGTCGTCAAAGCGGTGAGCGAATTTACGACCAAGCTGCTGACCGAAATCGATATCGCCGCCATTGCCCAATCGGTATTATCGTCGCTGACCAGCTTTGGCGGTTTTGTGTTTATCACAATCCTCTATGCGTCTTTCATGCTCAGCGAGATTACGGGTTTTCCCGCTAAGGTGCGCCGGGCATTCGGAAGCGCGAGCGAGTCCAAAGATACGCTGAACATGATCGCCCGGATCAACCATGATATCGGCAGTTATCTGGCGACCAAGACATTGATCAACATCATATTGGGTGTGATCTGCTGGGTCATCATGGTGGTATTGGGCATAGAATATGCGGCGCTTTGGGCGATCATTATCGGGCTGCTCAACTATATTCCCTATATCGGTTCAATAGTCGGTGTTGCCTTTCCGGCCCTGTTCGCGGTCGCGCAGTTCGGGACGCTGACGGTGCCGCTAATTGCAACGGGCCTGATGACCGGGGCACAGGTGATTATCGGCAATGTCGTCGAACCACGTATGCTCAGCAAGTCAGTCAATCTCAGCCCGATGGTCGTGCTCGTCGCATTGTCGGTCTGGAGCACCTTATGGGGTATTCCGGGGGCCATATTGGCGGTGCCGTTCACGACCATATTGATGATCATATTGGCTGGCCGTAAAGGCACAAAGCCAATTGCGGCGCTGCTGTCGAGCGACGGTAAGGTCTAGGCGGCTTTGGCCGTTTCAGGATGTGGCGGTGTCAAACAAATCGCCGAGATCAGCGACAGGCTGAGCAGGACTGAACCGATCAGGAAGGCAAGGTCATAGCTGCCGTAAATATCGAAAATATAGCCCGCACCGGCCGGCGCCATCGCCACAAAGGGTAGCAACAGCGGAGCGAAAACCGAGTTGATCTTGGCGAAGCTTTCCTGCCCGAAAAAATTGCTGGTAAGGGCAGGGGACAGGGCAAAAAACCCGCCATAGCACAGGCCCAATATAAAGGCGGCAACGCTCAGGCCGACGAAATCAGCGGCCGCCCACAGCAATAGGAATCCGAATAGCATCGCCGCCATCATTGCGGCCATGAGCCAGCGCAGCTCAAATCGGTCACCGAGCCATCCCGCTGGCATCCGGCCCAGTCCGCTGGCCATGATGAACAGACTAACCACCGACGCTGTCTGGATTTTGGAAATACCGGTATCTGACAAATAAAGCGAACCATGGGTCAGTAGAAAGGTACCGATGGCCAGATAAGTAATGTTGACCGTCATGATGAAATAAACCGCACGGGTACGAAACACCTGACGGATGGTCCAGCTATGCTCGCTGCGATAGGTGCGTGGTTTGGGTGCTGCTTTTCTGGCGTCGGCCTGTGGTGCAGCCGGGTCGATATTGTCGGAATGCTGTCCGATATCAGCCGGCCGGTTGATGATAAACTGGGTCAGCAAAAGCGCGATGATGACCGCAATCCCGCTGACATACCAACCGGACTGCCATGTGTCATATTCTTCCATGACGCGAATAAGCACGGGCTGGGCAACAAATCCGCCAAGCGCATTGCCGGTCATGATGATTCCCAAAACAGTTGCGCGCTTGACGTTAAACCATTGAATGACAACCGTTTGCCCGCAAAGCGGACCGGCCAGCGCCATGGCCATGCCCATGACGATGCCCCAGGCCAGCGTCCAATGCCAAATCTGTGTGACGAAAAAGATAGTGAGCAACAAACTGGCCAGCATCATGACCAGACCCGATGTCAGGGTCAATCTCACGCCCCATTTTCCGATCATCCAGGCAGTAAGCGGATAGCTGAGGCCCAGTGTCAAAAAGCTGAGGCTGTGCGCGATAGAGGCCGAACCGCGGTTCCAGTCCATTGCTTCAACCATCGCCGGAAAAATCGCCGCATAGGCGAAATAGACAAAGCCAGAGGCGGCAAACTGAATGGCAAATAACAGCGCAGCGTTATGCCAGCCATAAAATTTCCGCTGCACAACTTGGCCTGATACCGCGTCTTCATTCTCTTCGGCTTTTATACCGGGCAAAGCCTTCTCCTGCTATCCCATTCACGCGTGGTGGTAGCAGGCCGGGCGTCCACTAGGAAAGCGGTTTATAAAATGCGCCTGAGAATGGCGGGAAGCACAAGAAGAACAAGGCGGGGACGGGCGGAAAAGCCAATGCGGGGCAGGTCCCCGATTACCCGCCAGTCTCACTCATTTCGTTATTTGTTATGGTTCCATTGGTGTAATAATTCCCTAGCCAGTCGGTTATTTGCGGTACCGAAACCCGCTCTTGGAATTTAATACCAATTTCAGGACCTTTTTGCCATCGGACCGTACCCGCTATCTCGCCCAATTCCGGAACCGACAGGATCAATCGGTTTCCAATCTGGCAGGCACAACGGGTATTGATACGGGCTCCAGCGGGGGAAATATCGCAAATTTCGCCTCTGGCCAACGTCGATCCGATCCTTAAAAATACCGGTCGTGTCATGCGGACGCGTGGTAATCGCGCGGGTTGGTATTTGTTACGGACCGTCAAAGTGGCCAGCAATTCGGAAACGTTGATCCCGCTGCTAAATTGCATGCCAACCAGCGCGCCTTTGCGCCAACGAACCTTGCCCACCAGCTCCAAGTTATCGGTTAGTACAACTTTTGCCGTATCATCCAGTTTAAAGCCGGGATGTATCTCAATCATCACGCCATCATTTGAGATGTTCTTTATGAAGCCCCATCCTTCCGCCACACCGGATTGGATTTTTGCCAGGCGAAATACCGTGATCTGGCGATCACTCTTGCGCCGGTCCTCGCCGATATCTCTCGTCTCGCTGGCACCAAAGTCCTCAAGATCCGCCGTTTGGCTTTCGCTGGCCATTTAAACATACCTCATTTCTAATTGATCGACCGGCAAAATATCCTCCAAACAGGGATTGATTGCCCACAACAACATTGAACAATGTATCAAATCTGCCTCCTCCATCAATTTTTGCTTTTGGCCATTCCAGCAGGAAGTTTGGGAACGGTTTTGGTGACCATTGACACCAGCGCATCAAAACAGGTTTCATCAATCGCTTTGCCGCGTTCTGATCGGATAATATCCATCGCTTCATCTCGGGACATCGCGGGTCTGTAAGGGCGATCAGATGTCAGCGCATCATAGAAGTCCGCGATAGTAATGATGCGGGTATCCATGCAGATATCATCCGCTGATAAATTGTTCGGATATCCTGTTCCGTCCAATCGTTCATGATGTGCGCCGGCAATTTTGGCCATTTCCTTGAACACTGCAATACGGCCCAGGATTTCAGCTGTATGCTGTGAGTGACCACGCATGACGTCCCACTCGTCATCTGATAGCTTGGCAGGTTTATCCAGAATGAGATTACTTACACCCAGTTTTCCTATATCGTGCAGAATAGCGGCTCGTCTGAGCTTTCTGATATGGCCATTATTATATCCCAGGCGTAATGCGATGCCCGTGGCATATTTGCCAACCCGCTCGCTATGGCCGGCGGTATAGGGGCTTTTTGCATCAATGACTTGGCCAAAAGCTATAGCGATATCGTCAAGATAGGCTTCCGTTACCGGGATTTCAGATTTGGCTGGCTCCAAAGCCATTACTTTGGTCTCGATATCGGGAGACTGCAATTCTGTCCAAAACGTCTCATCAGCCGCCAGGTCAAGAAACACATTCGCAATGTCCGGATCAAACCACGTACCTTTACGTTTTTCGATTTCCTCTCTCGCGGCATCGGGACCATTGGCCATGCAGAATATATCAGCGACTTGCGCAATCAGCGCTATTCTGGAGAATAACGGGATCTGCTCGCCTTTAAGCATCGCTGGTTTTCCCGAACCATTCCAATGTTCGTCCAGTCCGGCAATGCCTTCTGCAACGTCTTCGCTGAAGCGCAATTTACGAGCAATATCGGCGCCGCGTATGCACCGGGTCGCGATTATGTCTGTTTCCAGTTTAGCCCCATTTACGATGACATTGGCAAGGGCGCTGATGCGCTGGGAGATGGGTAGATCTGCGGCCGTACGGGACAACACGAACTGCAGCACATTTTTTGTTTTGCCATCGATCAGCTTATAGTCTCGCTTAACCGCCAAATCGTCAGCAAGATATAGTTCACATATGCGGGCGGCATTGCTGCTGCATCCAAGGTCTTTGAGCAACACCGTGAAATATAATTCTCTCTGGTCTTCTTCCCTGAGATTGATTGCTGAACCGATCTTGGTGCCTATCCAACAAGCTCTTATGCAGTGCCCTTGAGGCTGCCCTTGGGTAAGATCAAGCGCATAGCTAAAGGCACTTAAAACTTCACCCAGCTTGATCGTCGTGGCCGGGCTGGTGTCAGTGTTACTTTGATCAAAAGTCTGGAACATTATGTCTGTAACGGTCACGCTTTTACATTATTAAGGTAAAATCGAACAAAAACATGCGTGGACAATCGCCGGTTCAATTCGTGCCTACGGCCAAAGGGACAGGTCGCGCGATCAACGTAATATCATTATTAATGAACAATAATAACAATAGGTTACATATTGGGTTCTCAAAGCATGAAGCAGACATAGCTTCGTTTCTCTTCTTTGAGCTACAGGAAGCGAACTATGCGCGAAACAAATTTCGCTCTTGATATATTACACATGTTCGAAGCTCGGAACGATATTCTCGGACCGGAGATTATGGCATTGGGGGAATATTCGTGGATATTATTGTTGCAGATGTTTGTGCATCAGGCCAACGGTACCCAGATATCCCACCAACAAATGATGCAATGCGGCGATAATCCCCGGATCGCGCGGCGGATAATCAATCAACTCGTCAAACGAGATATGCTTAAACAAGGTATTCCGGTATTGGGGAGCAAAGAAGTGTCTTATCGATTGACACGGCAGGCCAGATCGAAAGTTCAAATGATCCTGGCAACAAATCTTGTCACGTTAAGCTAAGATTGCTCGGCATTTTTTCGGGATTTTCCCCGTCCCAGATAGCCTTGATACACGGTCTGAGACGAAGTTTTCGTATCGCTTGCGTCATCCATCGGCGGTCAGCGTCAACAGCCAATCCTATGTTAGCGCAGCCGTTAGAAATAAATCCTCCTGCCTTTCCCTCACCAAAGACAACAACCGTGCCAGAGGCTCGTTGCAGCGCAAATCCTTCGGAATCCCAGTCTCGATCTGTAGGCAACAGCATTCCAGTGGGGCATACCGATAGAAGGAAGTGCTCCCCCATGAATAGTGTACGTAAGTTCGTAAAACCGTCTTTGACAGTTTTGGCCAGTATGGCGCTGATTCCGTTAAACGCTTGTGTCGATACGGTTGAAGATGAAGATATTGACTCATCCTCGGAACCCTATGTTCCAGAACGGGAAGAGGGCCCCACACAGGAGTCCGCTGAAGAATGATAACTGTTTGAAACATAGAGCGACAGCTGCTGTGCATTGTTGCCTGGCATGTTGCGGCCAGTCATTGATGTTGTAATCCTCCTTCAATGCTGCTGTGTTGCAGCTTCAATTGGGGGGCATATGACGATCTTATCACGCAATTATGTGCTGGCTGCGGCCGGTTTGGCGATACTCGCGCTTGCAATATTGTTCGGCATGGACAGGCCGCCCATTTGTGAGTGCGGCAACGTCAAACTTTGGCACGGTGCAGTGCAGTCGGCGGAAAATAGCCAGCATCTTTCCGACTGGTATACGTTCAGCCATATCATTCACGGCTTTCTGTTTTATGGCCTCGGCTATTGGTTATTCCGTAAAAAGCCAGAGGCGGCACGCCTTGGGCTGTCTTTATGCTTGGCCGTATTTATCGAAGGGTTTTGGGAAATTCTCGAAAACTCGCCAATCATTATCAATCGCTATCGTGAGGCAACTTTTGCATTTGGCTATGCCGGGGATAGTATCATCAATTCAATGGCAGACATTGGCTGGATGACACTTGGCTTTTTCGCAGCCCGGCGGATGCCCGTGATGGGGACGGTGATTGTCGCGGTGATTTTTGAGCTGCTCGCGCTCTACGCCATTCGGGATAATCTGACCCTGAATGTGTTGATGCTGACTTTCCCGATTGAGGCGGTCAAGAAGTGGCAAGGCGCGGTTTAGGCGGAGACCAACCGGTAGTTTGTTGGTCTAGTTTTCAGCATTTTCCGTTGGCGCGGGCGTGCCTTCAATATCGATAACCTGATCTGCTGCAGGAAGCTGTTCTTCTTCCTTGGATTTGTCATATAGCGCTTTCGCCACCATCGCGCCGCCGACAAGCAATGCGCCGGGCAGCGAGCGGGTGGCAATACGGGCCGCTAACATGCCCACACCAAAGCCGAGTAGGCCATTGCCCTTCCCGCGCTTGCGCGCTTCATTGCCGACTAATGCTGTGGTGATGTTGCGGATCAACGACATGGGCTATTCGTCACCTCCAGCAAACGGCACGGGTTCCTTGAATGTGTGGGTAACATAAGGGAACGGGATTTCTATACCAGCGTCGTCCAAGGCGCGTTTAATGGCACGAATTACCGTGTCCCGGCTTTCATGCATATCGCGCGGTTGTGATCCAGACCACCAGCGGACGGTAAAATCGACGGAGCTGGAATTAAATTCACGTGCAAAAACGTCAATTGGTTCGTCCTTATCCACATGATCTGCGCTCTCAACAGCTTTGAAGATTACGTCGCGTGCCTGTTCGAGATCCGTATCATAGGAAACCCCGGCAACCACCTCATGCCGCCGTTTCTCAACATCTGTGAGAATTTTTACCGGATTTTTGAATAGGATAGCATTGGGAACAATCGTCAGTTCCTTATCCAGCTTGCGAATATGGGTCTCGCGCAGAGCGATAAATTCCACTCTGCCTTCTACGCCTTCGCACTCGATATAATCACCAATGCGCATCTTCTCGCGCAGCATGATAAGAATGCCGGCCATGAAATTTTCAAAAATGTCCTGAAAAGCAAAACCAATCGCAACCGCGCCGAAACCAAGGCCGGCGATCAGGCTGGCCGGGGTCAAGCCCGGCAGCAGGATGGTGAGGGCGATCATCAGGCCGATCACCCAAATGGCAATGCGCACAACCGTTTCGACCAATTGTCGCAGCGACGGCCGCATGTCGGTTTTTCCGGTTATCCGGTCCGCAATTTTTACAGCGAAACGCGCAATAATCCATGTAATGAGAAGCACCACAAGAGCGATCAACATGCTGGGCACCAAGGCGATTAGCCCTTCCCACATCGCGGCCAACTGCCCCATCAGGATTTCTATCGATCCTTGGGTTTTTTCTGCAAATTCCTCGGTAACTTCTGCTGCTGCACTATTATTAGCCATATATCCCCATAAGTTCTGTCGATATTTCCCGCCCGCTAGACTGCTGCCCAGACTAACACAGATTACACATAAGTCACGGAAAGGTTGCAGTTAACTTGTCATATCCTGCGGCTTGACATGTGCATCATAGGTTTTCTCGTCAACCAAACCAAGAGCAAGCGCCGCCGCGCGTAAGCTGAGACCATTTTCATGAGCATATTTGGCTATTTTTGCTGCCTTGTCATAGCCAATGACTGGCGCGAGCGCGGTGACGAGCATCAATGAGTTGTCGACCAGTTCGGCAATGCGCGTCTCATTCACCTCCAGCCCGTCGACACAGCGCGTGGCAAAGCTCGACATGCCGATGGATGCAATTTCGATGGTGCGAAGGAGGTTGGCACCGATCATCGGTTTGAAGACATTGAGCTCCAGATGCCCCTGTATCCCGCCCACCGTGACTGCTTGATGGTTGCCAATCATCTGGGCTGCGACCATGGTCAGCATCTCGCATTGGGTGGGATTGACTTTGCCGGGCATGATTGAGCTGCCCGGCTCATTGGCGGGCAGGCTGAGTTCCCCAAGCCCGGACCGCGGGCCGGAGCCGAGCAAACGGATATCATTGGCAATTTTGGTCAGCGAAACGGCAAGCGTGTTCAATGCGCCGGATAGCTCTACCATGGTGTCATGCGCAGCGATTTCGGCAAATTTATTGGGCGCTGAAGTGAAGTTTAATCCGGTAATTTTGGCAATTTCACGGGCGATATGCTCCCCGAAATTCTCCGGTGCGTTGAGGCCAGTCCCTACCGCTGTCCCGCCCTGCGCCAGTTGATAAAGGCGCGGCAGAAGGGCTTCGATCCTGTCGCGCGCGGCGACGAGCTGCGCGGTATAGCCGGAAAATTCCTGACCCAGCGTTAGCGGGGTCGCGTCCTGCAAATGGGTTCGACCAATTTTGACAATGGCTTTCCAGTCCTGCGCTTTTTCCGCCAGTGCATCATGCAATTGCTCCAGTGCGGGAAACAGCTCCACTTCCAATGCTCGCGCGGCGGCAACATGCATGGCGGTGGGGAAACTGTCATTGGACGACTGGCCGCGATTGACATGGTCATTGGGATGGACGGGATCCTTGCCGCCGCGGGTGCCGGTCAGACTTTCGTTGGCGATGCCCGCGATCACTTCATTGACATTCATATTCGTCTGGGTGCCGGATCCGGTCTGCCAAATAGTGAGCGGAAATTGCGTATCAAAGGCCCCGGAGCGGACTTCTTCAGCCGCTTTTGCGATTGCGCCGGCAATTTCGGGGTCGAGTCCATGAATACCATTTACCCGTGCCGCCGCCTGTTTCACGGTCGCCAAGGCATGGATCAGCCGGATCGGCATGCGCTCATGGCGGGGGAAGGGGAAGTTCTCGACACTGCGCTGTGTCTGCGCGCCCCAATAGGCGTCCTCAGGGACTTCTATTGGGCCAATGCTATCGGTTTCTGTGCGGGTGTTGGTCATCATTCTCGTCTGTCGTCATCCCAGCGGGAGCTGGGATCTCATCGAGGGTGCGCAATACCTAGGGAGATTCCAGCCTTCGCTGGAATGACGCATTGTTTCTATTTTTTCTTGCCGAAGTCCACCGTTACAACGTTGGAGCCATCATCGACTGTCTCAACTGCTTCTTGATCGCCGTCATTTTGCGCCGGTTCATGGCTGTCGAGATCGCCTTCGACCTCATCCACCTGGAATTGCAGGGCAAAATCAACCGCCGGATCAACAAAGGAGGTGATCGCAGCAAATGGAATATGCAGCATCGAACTGATCTGATTAAAGCTTAATCCGACCTCGAACCGATCCTCGCTAACCGACAGATCCCAATAGCGATTTTGCAGCACGATGGTCATTTCATCCGGGAATTTCGCGATCAGATGATCGGGTATATCGACACCCGGTGCACGGGTCTTGAACGTGATGTAGAAATGATGATCGCCGGGCAGGCCATTGGCCTCCACTTCGCCCAACACCCGGCCGACCACAGCGCGCAGCGCTTCCTGCACTATTTCATCATAAGGAATCAGGCTATCGGGGGCACTGTCGTTCATAGCTACGTGGTGGCGCGAACCGGGGGCAGGGTCAAGGGCATTTGCATAATTTTCCGCAACTGTGATATTTCTGATTTTGCAGCGAAATTCTTGCCTGATCAAATCCAGCCTTTATAGGCAACCCGTATGAGAACAGCGACCATAGAGCGAAACACCAAGGAAACCGAGATTTTCGTCGAGTTGAATCTGGACGGAACCGGGCAATATGACGTGTCGACCGGCATTGGCTTTCTCGACCATATGATCGAGCAATTTTCGCGCCACTCGCTGATTGACCTGACGCTGCGGGTCAAGGGTGATCTGCATGTCGATCAGCATCACACGACCGAAGATAGTGCCATTGCGGTCGGGCAGGCGATTGGTCAGGCGCTGGGCGACAAGGCCGGGATCGTGCGCTATGGCAGCACCTATTCCCCGATGGACGAGACATTGAGCCGCGTTGCGTTGGATATTTCCGGGCGGCCGTGGCTGGTCTGGAAGGCTGGCTTTACCCAGGAACGGCTGGGTGAGATGGACACGGAGCTGTTCAAGCACTGGTTCCATAGCGTCGCCGATGCCGCTGGCATCACGCTGCATATCGAGCTGCTTTATGGTGAGAATAACCACCATATTGCCGAGAGCATCTTCAAAGGCTTTGCCCGCGCGATGCGGCAAGCGGTGGAGCGTGACCCGCGCAAAGGAGATGCGATTCCTTCGACCAAAGGGCAGCTTGGTGGATAATGTCATCGTCATTCCAGCGAAAGCTGGAATCTCAGACAGCCTGTGTGTCACCTCAAGGAGATCCCAGCTTTCGCTGGGATGACGCGTTTCTGGGATGCCTGAAAAAATAGCTCTTATCGATTTCGGCGCCGGTAACCTTCACAGCGTGCACAATGCGTTGATAGCAACTGGCGCATCCGGCGTGGTCGTGACCGCTGATCCGGATTTAGTCGCAGCGGCGGATCGTATTGTCCTGCCGGGTGTTGGCGCTTTTGGCGCGTGCCGTGATGCCCTGGCCGGGATTGACGGCATGATTGCGGCGCTGGAACAGCGGGTCCGGCAAGAGCGCGCGCCTTTTCTGGGCATCTGTGTCGGCATGCAATTGCTCGCCGACAAAGGCATAGAATTTGGCGAACATCAGGGGCTTGGCTGGATCAGCGGCACCGTGCACGCGATCGAAGCGCCTTCCGCGGATATTAAAATCCCGCATATGGGCTGGAATGATGTGACCCCGACAGCGGGCCATGATCTGTTGGAAGCGGGTGAGGCTTATTATCTTCACGGCTATCATTTCGATGCGGCAAATGTAGACGATATTTTTGCCACCACCTATCACGGCATGGAACTGGTATCGGCTGTTGGCCGCGACAATATTGTCGGCGTGCAATTTCATCCCGAGAAAAGTCAAGCCTATGGGCTGGCTTTCCTGAAACGTTTTTTGGAGTGGAAACCATGATCGTCTTTCCTGCCATTGACCTGAAATCCGGCGAAGTTGTGCGCTTGGCCGAAGGCGATATGGACCGCGCTACCGTCTATGGGGACAATCCGGCGGAGCAAGCGAGGCTGTTCGCCAAAGCTGGCGCTGAGCATATTCATGTCGTCGATCTGGACGGGGCCTTTGCCGGGTCTCCGCGCAATGCCGAAGCGGTTGAGGCGATTGTCGCCAGCTTCCCCGGCTATGTGCAGCTGGGCGGCGGAATTCGAAACCGGGAGACGGTGGAACGCTGGTTTGAACTGGGCGTGGCGCGGCTGGTCATCGGTACAGCGGCGTTGAAAGACCCGGAATTTGTGCGCGACATGGCCAGGGAATATGAAGGCGGTATTGTCGTTGCCGTCGATGCCCGCGACGGAATGGTCGCCACCGAAGGCTGGGCCGATGTCTCTGAAGTCAGCGTAAGAGATATGGCGCGGCGTTTCGAAGATGCGGGTGTTGCGTCGCTTTTATTCACGGATGTGGGGCGCGATGGCATGCTGACGGGTTGCAATATCGAAGCGACGGTTGATCTGGCGCGCTCTGTCGATATTCCGGTGATCGCCAGTGGCGGGGTGAAGGGTCTTGACGATGTCCATATGCTCAGCCAGTTTACCCAGGATGGTATTGAAGGCGTGATTACCGGCCGGGCGCTCTATGACGGGCGGTTGGATCTGGCGACGGCCATTGCGATGGCGAACCGATAGATATGACCGTTCGCATCCGCGTCATACCCTGTCTCGACGTAGCCGATGGACGTGTGGTCAAGGGCGTCAATTTCGTTGATCTTAAAGACGCCGGTGATCCGGTCGAGCAGGCGCGGGCCTATGATGCCGCGGGCGCAGATGAGCTGTGTTTTCTCGACATTGGCGCCAGTCATGAAAAGCGCGATACGATTATCGATGTTGTACGGCGGACAGCGGAAGTCTGTTTCATGCCGGTGACCGTTGGCGGCGGCGTGCGAACAGCGGACGATGCCCGCGCGCTGCTGATGGCTGGCGCCGACAAGGTAGCCGTTAACAGCGCGGCAGTTTCTCGCCCCGAAGTGGTCAGTGACATTGCCGGGCGTTTTGGTAGCCAGTGTATGGTCGCGTCCATCGATGCCCGATATGTTGAGGAAGGTCGCTGGGAAATCTTCACCCATGGCGGGCGCACGCCTACCGGAATCGACGCCCTGGAACATGCGGTACGCATGGCGGATCTGGGGGCAGGGGAGTTGCTCGTCACATCGATGGATCGCGATGGCACCCGCGATGGTTATGACCTCGCTCTGACCCGGGCGATTGCCGATGCGGTGTCTATCCCGGTGGTCGCCAGCGGCGGTGTTGGTAATCTTGATCATATGGTCGAAGGTGTCATCAAGGGCGGTGCCAATGCGGTCCTGGCTGCATCAATTTTCCATTTTGGCCAGCACAGTATATCCGAAGCGCATGATGCCCTGCGCGCCGCTGGTTTGCCTGCTCGCCACAACCGCTAAGGTGCGATAGCCAGCAAAAGCTAAGACTTAGTCTAAAGCTGATTCAATCTGAGAAAGTTTGAAAAGAACTGTAGTTAAGCGCTTATTTTTGGAGAAAATTATCTCCAATTCCCTATTTATATTTTCTCAACAATCTATCCGTTGGACTTGTTTGGTGATGATCTAGCCGCTGGCCGTTTGATACGGCGTCGATGCCAAACAAACAGGCCGAATGATTGGCCCAAACCAATATCGATTTTAATAGGGGTGGCTATTCCTCTTTCAAAACGGATGGCTCTACATTGTTGTCTCAATATGGGACGGTGACATTTATGGTTATTGTCGGTTTAACTTACAAAATTCACGATGTCCCAAATCCGTTAACCACCAGGATTGTGTAATATCGCAGGGCAGAGGATGTTGGCAGGAAAATTGCGTATCTCTTTTATCAGGCACTTCGAATTTCGGCCATATCCCCGAGGGCACGCTATGACATTTATGAATTTCGCCATTTTAGGCAGTGCAGTTGCAATAGGTTTGGCAGATTTGGCCGCTTCGATTCCAGAGCCATCTAATATCTTGATGCTGACGCTTGGCGTCGCCGGTCTGGTGGCCGGCCACATGGCCGCAAGCAAGAAGCGCAACAAGCTGTAAGAGTTCGTCGCGATTGGCGCGCAGATCCTTGATCTCGCTGTGCCATGAAAGGGCCGTCATCGGGGGATTAGACGGCCCTTTCCTTTGGGTAATTGGGCTCTGCGCACCGCAAAGACTTGACGCCCGTCCCCTTGCTCGCGCAAACGAACATCCATGAACGATATCTTGCAAAAGCTGGAAACCACCATCCATCAGCGTCGGAGCGCTGATCCCAAAGATAGTTATGTCGCCAGCCTGCGCGCTAAGGGACGTGCCAAAATGGCTGAGAAACTTGGCGAGGAAGCGGTTGAGGCCGTTATCGCGGCAGTACAGGGCGACAAGGCGGATATGACCGGAGAGGCAGCAGATGTCCTGTTCCACCTGATGGTTTTGCTGGCCGACATGGAATTGTCCATCGATGATGTGTTGGCGGAGCTGGCGCGCCGTGAAGGACTGTCGGGTATTATCGAAAAAGCTTCCAGAAAGGACTGATCCATGGCGATTAACCCAACCGAACCTTATGATGATGAGAATATCTTTGCCAAAATCCTGCGCGGGGAAATACCCAACAAGACGGTATATGAGGATGATCATGTTCTCGCTTTTCATGATATCAACCCACAGGCCCCGCACCATATCCTGGTCATTCCCAAGGGAAAGTATGTCAGCTGGGACGATTTTTCCGCTAAAGCCAGCGAGGTTGAAATTGCCGGTTTTGTGCGTGGTGTCGGTCATGTGGCACGCGAAGCGGGTATGGTTGAGCCAGGCTATCGCCTGCTCGCGAATATCGGTCATGACGGGCATCAGGAAGTTCCGCATCTGCACGTCCATATATTTGCCGGAAAACCACTTGGCCCGATGTTGATGAGAGGCTAGGTAGATCAGTAACTAGGCTGCTCAGACGGCGCGGAAAAATATCGGGGAGTTTCAAATATGGCAGGACCAGCAGCACCAACCGGAGAGGGTTGGTCATCGCGGACAGCCTTTATTTTAGCAGCTGTGGGCGCCGCGGTTGGTCTCGGCAATATATGGCGTTTTCCGACCTTGGCCGGTGAAAATGGCGGTGGGGCTTTTGTGCTGGTCTATATCAGCTGTATCATTTTAATCGGCCTTCCTATGGTTTTATCCGAAGTCCTGATCGGCAGGCACGGTCGCAGCGATGCATTTCATAGTGTCGTCAAGGTTGCTGAAGATTCCAACGTCAGTAAAAATTGGGGAATATTCGGCGGTATCGGTATATTAAATGCCTTTCTCATTCTTACATTTTACAGCGTCGTGGCCGGTTGGGTGATGTATTATGTCGGCGTTATGAGCGTCGATCTTGTGGGTGCGATCTTCTCCGGTGATCCTTTCGCTGGCGCTTTGGCAAGCGAAAACCCCGAAACTATCCCCAGCCGCATGACCGACCTGTTCGGAAATATCCCCCTGCTGCTGGGTATGCACACTTTGTTCATGGTCGTCTCTATCTGGATTGTCGCACGCGGGGTCACCGATGGGATTGAAAAAGCGGC
Organism: Parasphingorhabdus cellanae; assembly: GCF_017498565.1. Lineage (NCBI taxonomy): Bacteria > Pseudomonadati > Pseudomonadota > Alphaproteobacteria > Sphingomonadales > Sphingorhabdaceae > Parasphingorhabdus > Parasphingorhabdus cellanae. The sequence goes on along the minus strand of NZ_CP071794.1, from coordinate 988,477 downwards.
AACGTACCTGATGCCGACATTCTTCGTGCTTCTTGTTCTGATCACACTTTATGGGGCCTTTACAGGGGAATTTGCCAAAGCCCTGTCGTTCCTGTTCACTCCCGATTTCTCAAAACTATCGCCGGCGGTTGTGAATGATGCCTTGGGGCAGGCGTTGTTTTCGATGAGCGTCGCCTCGGCTGCATTGATTACCTATGGCGGCTATGTTTCGCGCGAAACCAATCTTGCACCCACCGCTGGTATGATTGCTTTTGCTGATACTGGGGTCGCTCTGCTCGCCGGTTTGATGATTTTCCCGATCGTATTTGCGGTCGGCCTAGACGTTGCGGCGGGACCGACATTGGTGTTCCAATCCCTTCCGATCGCATTTCATAATATGCCCGCCGGATCACTGGTTGGGCTGCTATTTTTCGTGCTGATCTTCTTTGCTGCGCTAACCAGTTCGATATCCTTGCTGGAAGGTGTTGTGGCTTGGGCGATGCGGCGGTTTGAATGGGGCAGGGGCTTTACAGCTTGGCTGGTTGGCGGCGTCATATTCCTGATCGGCATTGCCTGTGCCTTGTCTCTTAACGTCTGGAGTGACATTCGGCCCCTTGGCTTCATTCCGCTTTTTGAAGATAAGAATATCTTTGACGCGATTGACGATCTGGTTTCCAAAATACTGCTTCCGGTTACCGCATTCCTGACAGCCGTGTTTATTGGCTGGCGAGCTGACAAGAAGCTGGTGAAGGAAGAAACTGGTCTGGAAGGCGCGATGTTTGGATTATGGCGTTTCTTGATCGCTTGGCTGGCGCCATTGGCAGTCGCGATGATTTTCGTTTTTGCAGTGTTTCCCAACCTTATCGGTCAGGGTTAGCTGTTGCCTGAGAAGCGTTCCTCAAAATGTCCGGTTTGCCGCAAGCCAAAATCCAGCGAATTTGCGCCTTTCTGTAGCGCAGGCTGCAAAGACCGGGAGTGGCTGGGAGAGGGCTATAAAGTGCCTGGACCGCCGGTTTCACCGGATCAACTGGCCGATCATTTTTCAGGAGATGCAGGCCGCGACGGAGAGTCCTAAAGCAGCATAAACAAACCGCGATTTTTAGGCTGGACAAGCCATGCAAGCCCCGCCTATAGCGGCGCTTCTAATTCGGTGGGAACAGCGTTTCCGCCCGTTGCCCGAATAGCTCAGTTGGTAGAGCAAGCGACTGAAAATCGCTGTGTCGGTGGTTCGAATCCGCCTTCGGGCACCACTTTTTTCCTCAGTTTTCAGCGTTTCGCGGTCTGAGTATTGTGGGTGTATTTTATCCCTATTTACCAGCGAGTTAGCAGATGATGATGCGCGGACCTTGTCTCCAGAGACCATTTGTCAGCCGCGACTTAAGGGCAAAATGGCCAAGTGTCTCGATAGCCCAAATACTGGAGTCCAGATGCACTTGTGGATTTAGGGAGTTTTTAGGCTGAAGCGAACCCAAACATTTTGCGCTGACCCGCCCAGTCTAGGGGGATTTTGTTGATACGTATGATCTTGCGTCCGGTGAGATCAGGTGGCTGAGTTCCATCGATAATTGTACAGATAATATCGGGGGCCATGAAGCTTAACCTAACGAGCTGCTGCAAATGCCGCTGTTTGTAGTGATTGACCATCGAAGAGGATATTCCTCGAACCAGAAGGTCCTGAGCTGCGAAGGCGTGAGCGATCAGTCTGAGCAACACTGGATCTGGCTCACGCTTGATTGGTCCATCATCCGGTGTAATTGCTAATCTTACTTCTGATCCTCTGCTGACCATTTTTGCCTTAATCGAGAGTTTGACCGGTTGATCCTGATTTGGAGGCGTGAATTTGATTTCAATTGTTCCGGCGTTGATAGCAACGTGAGTTTTACAGTTGAGCAATAATTCGCGTTGTTCGGTGATAGACATTGCAAGCAGATCGATTGAGGTTTGACGAACCAGATGAATCTGAACTTCCATTTCTCGTGCGTCATTAGTTCCTGTGGAGCTAAGTGTTACCATCTGCCTGGCAATCGTATCGATTACCAGCCGTTCGATTTCTCCAGCGGGCAATCTCCATTTGGAAGATTTGTCTCCAGGCGGTGTCCGTGTGACATAGTAGCGATAGCGCTTCGGTCCTTTCTTCGCATGCGCTGGCGTCATCGGCTTGTCATCAGGATCGGTAATAAAGCCCGTCAGCAAACTGGGGTTGTGGCTCTTCTTGCCAAGCGCATTATCGTGCCGGTTTTCAGCAAAGATGGATTGCACCCGTTCGAACAATTCATCCGAGATAATCGGATGATGCGCGCCATCATAGATTTTGTCTTTATGGCGGACTTTCCCGACATAGACAGGGTTTTGAAGGAGATGCGTTAAAGTACCAGTCTTGAAGTGGATACCCCCGGCGATCCTTCCAGATTTGAAGACACGGGCCCTGGTTCTGATATTTTTCGCGGCTAATTCATCGACTAACTTTGGAACTGATTTCAGTCGCGCGTACCGCTCAAATACATACCGCACCGTTTCAGCTTCAGCTTCATTAATCAGGAACTGGCGTTCTTTCACATCATATCCATAAGGAACACCGCCGCCCATCCACATGCCTTTCTTCTTAGATGCCGCAACTTTGTCGCGAATGCGTTCACCGGTGACTTCGCGTTCAAACTGCGCGAAGGAGAGAAGCACGTTAAGTGTCAGTCTTCCCATGCTGGTTGTTGTATTGAACGATTGGGTTACGCTGACGAATGAAGCATCGTTATCATCCAATATCTCAACAATCTTAGCAAAGTCAGCCAATGCACGCGTGAGTCGATCAACCTTGTAGACAACAATGATATCGACTTTGCCCGCTTTTACATCAGCCAGCAGCTGAGCTAGGGCAGGGCGATCCATAGTACCCCCTGACCATCCGCCATCGTCGTAAAGTTCTGAAACTGCTTCCCAACCTTCACTGGCTTGGCTCAATATATAGGCAGCGCATGCTTCTCGTTGGGCATCCAGACTGTTAAAGTCTTGCTCCAGACCCTCTTCTGTCGATTTGCGAGTGTAGATTGCGCACCGCTTTCGTTTTGCTCGCTCAACCATTGGTGAGCACTTTCGGCCCATACCCGCTTCGTTTCTTCAATCCGAAGAAGCGAGGGCCGGACCAATGCGCTCCGGTTATCGCGCGCGCGATATGACTGAGACTGGAATATTGGCGACCCTCAAACTCAAAACCATTATCGCAAACTAGGACATGATAGCTTTTGCCGTTCCATGATCGAACGAGCCGGGTTCCGGTTTTCAGTGAGATCGCATGCATGTGACTAGCTTTGCCGGTTCGTTCGACGCGTTTGCGAAGCCGCTCGATCTCTCGTTTTGTGGCACCCGTCAGGCTGCCATGCATGCGTTCCTGCAGCCGATTTGCTATGCCGCGCCGCAGCAGATCAGGTCCGATATCGGGTGCTGGTGACTTGAACGTATCACGCCATGCTGACCGTAACTGGGCAGGCGGCATTACTATGAGATCCGCCAAACGTTTATCCGGCTTGGTCATGCTGATCGTTTGGCGTCGGTGTCGCTTGGGCTTTGTGTAATGCGGTAGGCCGTACTATCATCGCCGCGCTGTTCACGTGCGAGCACATAGCCCTTCTTGCGCAGGCCGGTTAGAAATGCGCGGATGCTGTGCTGCTGCCAGTTTGTTGCTTTGCATATCTCATCGAGAGTAGCGCCTATCGTTCGCGACAACAGCGTGATGACCTTTGCGGATTTGGTTTGTGGTTTGGTTTTTGATGACATCGAAGGTCTCCAGTTTGGCGCTGGTACTTCCAACGCTTCCACTGACCGGAGCCGCGGATCGCTTTTAAGAGCGGGCGGCCCGTCGCAATTGATGTTTGCGACACCAACAACAATGCTCGAACAAACTCCTAAGTCCAGTTGTTTATTCTGATAATATGAAAAGCTGCATGTGGACTTTCATGCCAAGTCGAGCATGGGTTGGGACATGGCAGATACAAACGATGAAATTGATCCAATCAAGGTACGAACTGGATTATTTTCGCTGATCACTGCACGGTTAGAAGATGCCCATGAAATCGTTGTAAGGGGACAGGCCGCCAAGATCAGTGATCGAGATATTGGCAATTTGATTATTGATCTGCGTTCGATGCTTGATGAAGTTAATATTCAAATTGATGCGACCGATTTGTTGCGTGATCCCTAGCGGCAGTTTGCCGAACGTCGGCTTCCCAGACAGTTGCAGCCACTTTACATGGAGTCTGATCATGGGCCGCAAGCTGACGGTCCGGTTTGAGTTTAAATGGTAACAGAAGGGGCCATTGCGATACCACTTCTAAATGCGGCCTTCTGACCGTCAGGTCTTCACTGCAGAGACAAGGCGATAGCCGCGCGCAATCTTCACTATGCCTTGCTTGCAGATAGTTGCCAGAGCAAAAGCACCTCACCTCTAAGCTAGGCTAACGCCAATTTCGGGCAATCGATCGTCCATTTTTTTGGGTATATCAGCCGCTCTTGTCTTGGCAAATTCGTAGTAACGCTTGCGCCTAGGCGACCGAGTTAATCGCGGGCGAACTATCCTATCGTTGCTTCGTCCGTTCGTAGTCCTCGCGGGCCCGCTTCTGATCTGCTTCTAAGATATCGGCCGCATCTTTTTGCCGCTTCCGCGCTGCAAGCTCATACGCATCGGCTCGCTCGCGGTACTGCTCCTTGCGGCTGTCGATCAGCGTTCGGATTTCGCGATTGATGTCATTGTTTGAATTGCGTGTTTGAAGCCATGCTCCAAGACCTTGCTTTTCGCGGCTCCAGGCGCCAGTTACGCATGTAGACAATTGCGCCAAGGCAACATTGGTACGAAACGTATTTCCAGATTGCTGGGTGCTATTTTTAATGTTGGACCGCCCCATCGCCGTGTTGTTATGATTTCGGACCGCTGCCTCTCGTAACCTCAACTTCAACTCGCTCGGCGTGTCTACTTCCAAGAACTCTCCGCCGCCGGCGGTTGCCACCGCTTTCAATTGCTCTCGATCGCTCGCGGCCAAATCAAAGCCGATTATGTTCACCACAGCTTGAACATCGCTTCGATGCAACTTCCGCGCAGCGGAAATCGGGTCGCCGCCGCACGTCTCTTTCCCGTCTGATACGACGTAGACAACTTGGCCGCCTGGAATGTTGCTTGGCTTGAAGGATCGCCCGGCGCTCTCAATCGCCGATCCAAGCGGCGTCCACCCAGTTGCATCAAATTCAGTCAAGGCGGCAGCGACGCGTTGCTTGTCAACACCTCCAACTGCGTAGACGGTCTCAACCGCGCTACAGCTCTTCTCTTTGCCGCTCTCGGAATTGTTCCCGCGGTGGCCAAAGGCGATCAGCCCAACTTCGACATCATCGGACAAGCTGGAAGTATAATCGATTGCAGCAGCTTTTGCGGCTTCCATCTTGGTTTGGTTACCGACCCGCCCAGCCATTGAACCGGATGCATCAATGGCAATGATGACGCGGTTCATCGCATCGCGGCCGGGCAAGTCGTCGCTATCCTTAAAACTTACATTCGCAGGATCGGCACGAGTTTCCGGAAGGCTGCCAAAGCACGCCTCGAAGTCTTCTCCCTCGTCGTCAATATACCGTGTGAAGAGCATTCGCGCTTCAGCGCTAACTCCTGTTGGGTTCGTCAAACTCTCGGCAATCTCCGAAGCTGCCTCATCTCCCTCCTCGGAACCAGCGCACGCCCCAACAAGCAACGAGAATGAGCAAAGTAGATTGTACGCAAACCGCATTTCTGATTTCTCCGCGACCAACAAGGCACTGCTCAATTAACAGCTTTTCCAACCGAAAAGGGCGGTTTTTTCGCGTAACGGCTGCGTTCCGCGACCAAGTGAAGGCTTTTGACGCCGAATTGATTTTGCTTTAAACAGTCTGTCAAGTCGCTCGAATATCGCGCAGCACCCCAGCATCGGTCGCGATTTGGGCCGGTTGCGGAATGTCCAATTTTGGGCGCAAACTTTGCAGAAGCGGACTTCCCCGCTTCGAAAAATGTGATTTCGAGTTACAACGTGCGCGAGAGTTTCCGAGTAAACGCAAAAGATCTGGCGTCAGGCGCTTTGCAATCCAAGGCGGGCGTGCAATAGAGTGCCGATGAGTGCACCGAAGAGTATTATTGAACTAGTTGAACGCTTTCGACTTCATAAGGAAGCCTACCAAGCGAGCTCATATAACGAGACGCAGGTCCGCAGAGAGTTCATCGATCCCTTCTTCAAAGCGCTCGGTTGGGACATAGACAACGAACAGGGCTATGCCGAAGCATACAAGGATGTAGTCCACGAAGATGCCGTCAAGATCGGGGGGAACACTAAAGCCCCTGACTATGCTTTTCGGGTGGGCGGAACTCGAAAATTCTTCCTCGAAGCTAAGAAACCTGCGGTCAATATCAAGCGAGACGTAGGTCCCGCTTTTCAACTGAGACGATACGCGTGGAGCGCTAAATTACCCCTCTCGATCCTTACCGATTTTGAGGAGCTCGCGGTCTATGATTGTCGAGTCAAACCGGAAAAGACTGACAAGGCGAGCGTTGCCCGTACTGCCTATTATACCTTCGAAGACTACCTCGACAAATGGGACGAAATCGCGGCGATTTTCTCTCAAGAAGCAGTACTGAAGGGCTCTTTCGATAAGTACGCGAACGACAACCGGCGCAAACGAGGGACGGCCGAAGTCGATGATGCGTTTCTTGAGGAAATCGAGGGATGGAGGGCAGCGCTAGCTCGGAACATCGCACTTCGAAATCGGCAGTTGGACGTGCGAGAGCTAAATGCTGCAGTTCAAAGAATTATCGATCGAGTTGTGTTTCTGCGCATCGCAGAGGATAGAGGCATTGAAAAGTACGGGCAACTTCAGACGCTTGCTTCGACGAAGGAAGTTTACAGTGGTTTGACTTCGCTCTTCCTCAAGGCAGACGACCGTTACAATTCAGGGCTTTTCCATTTCAGAAAGGGAGATGGGTCAGCTGAAACATTGGACACATTTACGCTCGATCTCGCGATCGACGATAAGGTGCTGAAGCCAATCCTGAAAAGTCTGTATTACCCAGAGAGTCCATACGAGTTTTCTGTGCTGCCTGCCGATATCCTGGGGCAAGTCTATGAGCGCTTCCTAGGGAAGGTCATAAGGCTCGCTGGTTCCCGGGCGATCATCGAAGAAAAACCCGAGGTGAAGAAAGCCGGGGGCGTTTACTACACACCAGCCTACATCGTCGATTACATAGTCCAAAACACTTTGGGAAAATTGCTGGAAGGGAGAACACCCTCGCAGGCGTCGGGGGAGGATAGGCGTACGAAACACCCTGCTCCTATCCGTGTAATCGATCCCACCTGCGGCTCTGGCTCATTCCTGATTGGCGCTTATCAATATCTGTTGAATTGGTATCGGGATGCTTACGTTTCCGACGATCCTGCCAAATACACGGGAGGCAAAGAGCCAAAGCTGCTTGAAGTCGGAAAAGATGATTGGCGCCTAACAATGGCGGAACGCCGACGGATTCTGCTGACGCACATTTATGGAGTGGATATCGATACGCAGGCCGTCGAGGTGACCAAGCTATCACTTCTACTAAAGGTCCTCGAAGGCGAAACAGCTGATGCTATGGCAAGGCAAATGGATTTTTTCCAAATTAGGGCGCTACCGGACTTGGGGCAAAACATTAGATGCGGCAATTCGCTCATAGCAAGCGATTTTTACAAGACCTACTCATACTCTCTATTCTCCGACGACGATCACATTGCAATGAATGTGTTCGATTGGGAAGCAGAGTTTCCTTTCCTAGCCGATACGAAGGGGTTCGACTGTGTCATAGGAAACCCGCCGTACCTCTTCTCTGCCGGAAAGGATCAAGCGCTCTATTATCAAGACCGATACAAACTCACAGAATACCAGACGGACTTCTATGTCTACTTTATTGAGAAGGGTATCCGACTACTCAAGTCGGACGGCATTCTGGCCTACATTGTACCTGACTCCTGGTTGAACTCTGCCAACTTCTCAAGAGTCCGACACAGCTTGCTAAACGAATGGTCGACTGCTGAACTCAGTATTTTCGAGTATAAAGTATTTCGCGATGCAAATATCGAGAACACCATATTCTTCACTCGCAAAGCGAAACCGTCGAAGACCCTCAACATTGTAAGTTTCTCATCACCGTCTGAGTTTGAGCCGATGAGCACGTTAGATGTCGCTGACATCAATCGTCTTGGCTTGATCAATCCTCGCTACGACAAGCGTGCAGAGCGAATCATCTCTCGGCTTGACAGCAAATTTGATAACTTTGGAAGCATGGTGCGGCTGAACCGTGGCCTGCATGCATATCGGACAGATGGATGTTAAGTCCCTGACTTTTATTGGAAAGAAGGGCGAGAAGATACACCGCTTCCAATATACGGCGATTGATGATGCGACCCGCGTTCGCGCCCTGAAAGTCTATAAAAAACATACACAAGCCAATGCGATCGACTTCGTCGATCACATTATCGACAAGTTCCCTTTCCGCATTCGCGAAATCAGAACTGACAATGGCCACGAGTTCCAGGCCAAATTCCATTGGCACGTCGAAGATCTGGGTATCCGACATGCCTATATCAAACGCGGCACACCGCAACTGAACGGCAAAGTGGAACGATCACACCGATCAGATCAGCAGGAGTTTTACCAGCTGTTAAGCTATAAAGGCGACGTCGATCTGGAAGACAAACTCGACCAGTGGGAGCGCTTCTACAACTTCCATCGACCGCACGGCGCCTTCAATGGGAAAACACCCTATGAAGCTCTCCGGGAAAGGCTATAATCGAAGATAGAGAATGTCTCGCCAGTCACCCGATGTTACAGTTTGACTCTACGGCATAATCGCCAATCAGTGACCTCGAAAAGATGGCGTTTGGATGCGACAAAAATACTGCCACTTGCTCGGACTCAAGTAGTGGCAGATAGACTTACCCTACTTCGCGTGATTAAACTGGGTGCACAAATTATCCCAATCTGTAATTACTGACGCGTCGCGATATAGCGGAAAACGCTGTTGTCGCGCGGATCTGTTCGAACGACTGATAGCGTATCATCGTTGATCGTCATTTCCGTGATATTTACGACCTCATCGTCCAGAATATAGGTTATGCGATAGACACTATCGCTTACCTTCTCGACCTTGGCCATCGTGCCGCTTTGGCTGCCTTCAATCGCAACAGGATCGCCTCCCAGCGTCGCGCTCCAAACCGCGCCATTAGATTTATTTGAAAAAGTACCACCTTCAAGGGTGTAGGTAGCGAGGAGAGATGCCTCGCTCATTTCGCCAACCTCTGCCAGTGCCCAACTGCCTGACACGGCGTGCGCGCCTTCAGGCGCATCAGCAGTCCGGTTCATAGACACCGATCCTTCAGTTGTTTCATCTCCCGCAAGATTAACGAAATACTGTGTGAGTGATGAGCCGTCGTCGCTCACCGTCCAAGTCAATTCGCTAAGTTCGCGTCCTTTGAGGCGAACAGTGGATTTGACCGTTTTGTCGTCAACGACTTCTACCTTCATCTCGTCGAAGCCAGAACGAACCATTGGCTTCCATTGCCCATCGGCAATTGTCGAATAAGGCGGTATGCAGTTGCTACACGAAAAAGTGCCATCAATAAGCGTGAATTTTGAATCACTATTTTCAGATTTCGCAGTAGAGGTATCTATTTTCCAAGTGCCGGAAATTGCGTTGCCTGTCGCTGAAGTTGCTTCTATCTTGCTTGTTGCATCGACGCTGCAGGCTGCTGTTCCCAGTACAAGCGTGAGTGTGGCAAATGCTGTCATGGCGGTTTTCATTTACAAATTCCTCGCGTTGAAGCCCTGAGGTAGTCAGTGTCTGACCTAATCGGGCCATGTTCAGTGGTTCCAACTGTGTAAGTACACTACTCTCTATTAACTGTCCAAAATCGAACTGGCAGTTTTTCGATGTATTCTGACGTCAAATCTCTAATCAAAGTTCGTAATGATATCCGAAGTTTCGATCAAAGCCGCTAAGACTGCAGCTCAAGGTTAAGTCCCGAAAAAAGGAATCAGCAGTGCGTTTTTGAGAAAGAAACCTTAAGATACATATCGCCTCAAAATAGTCTCAAGCTTGAGTGCGAACCATAAGCGAGCAATCAACTCAAAATTGAATCCATGCACTGTTGCTTTTCGAGCATCTACCAGCAGCGCGTCCAAATCAATCAAGTTAAAATCAGCTATCAAAGATTCGGCAAATGCCTTATCAAAATCAAACATGGAGGCTTCGTGTTGAGACATCACGCCAAAGTGTTCTCCATATCTTGGAAAAAGAAAACCATCACTCAAGCCAGCTCGGGCCAATGACAGTACACTTAACATACGACCTTGTCGCATTGATTGAGGTAACGCCCGGCAAAAATCTACAACGCGCCGGGAAGTCAGAGGTTGAACAAGCCATATGTCTCTTCTCATAAACATATCCGAGCGACTAGTCGACGCATCAATAGCGGAAGACGCAATTCTGGAGTTTACTTCCCATTCTTCACGGCCGACAGTATTTTCCATTGTCAGTTCATCACCTCCGATTCCCGTAAGAACTAGGTCGATATCGCCGCCATCATGTTTTTCTAACGCGTTGACGCACGACATCCGAAACATATCATCATATGGTGTCCTGCTGCATTCTTTTAAGTTGAGTGCCGCAAAAGGCAAGGTGGAGTTAGCGGGAGCGGTAGCATCTATCAGACCGAGACTTGAAACTAATTCTTGACGTCTTTCGTTTTGCTGTATGCCCACTGCTCCCAACTGCAGCGCCGCATAAGAATACAAATCTGAACGTAACTGCGCCGCCGCAATCGCGACGCAAGACGAGTCATATCCTCCGCTCAATTCAATAGCGGTTCTCTCTGATTTTTTAACTGCCCGTTCCAGAGATTGCGAAATCAGAAAAATAAAATGTTCTGTTGCAACCGCGGAATTGCTTAATACTCCGCTCTGAACTATATCTCTGGAAGTAGCTTCGTGAAACGACAGGCCTGTTTTATCGAAAATACAAGCCTCGCCCGGCCAGAGCATGTAAAGCCCTTTAATTATCTGTTCCCGTATCGGTTTTGGGCCATGAGAAAGGAATTGCTTGCAACTTTGTTCATTGGGCAAAGGGTTCGCTATGGAAGCGACAACTTCTTCAATTTTCCAGGAAATGATGATCTGACTTCCTGTATTTGAGATATAGATAGGAGATCCAGTTACGTCGGTGCGGGCAAGTTCAACTCGAGCTCTGCCATCATTCGAGATTCTGATTTTAATCCCTTGTTGATCATCTATGTCACGGTATTGCTCCAAGGGCACTGATCGATCTATTCCTAAGTATGGATCTTCATCCTCGCCAATCCAAAATTCAATCACACCATCCCTGCTAACGGCTGAAAACTGAAGATGTTTGGATTTAAATTTACTGATGGTACTTTCGCCAAAAGTGGCTCTTGATGTATCATGTTCTATAGCAGAGTGAACGTCCTTCAGATTTAGTTTGGCACTCAACATGACAACACCCCACTCATTGAAATCCTCGCATTCGGCTATCCAAATAAAAAGAGCCGCAGAATAAACGCGGCTCCTTTTATATTTATCAAATATCTAACGGCTTACCTTGTTTTATAACAGGATTGAAATAGCCGTTTAGGCAAAATGATGTGCAGCGCCCATTACTTTCGCATGAGCATCCTGCGCAGAAATACCCTTACCGCCGCTCACCTGAGCGATTTCGGTTTCTTTTAAGGTACGGATAGGATGAGCAAAAACGCCGCCATTGGATTTAACTTGTTCTTTCTTTTTGCTATTAAACATCTGTATTCTCCATCTGTATTTGCTTCGTACAAATATACGAGCAAGATCACACTATAGGTCTATTTAGGTATAGTCAACCAATCGAAAATACCCACAAAGGTATACCTAAATAGCCTTATCGTATAGCAGTCACTAATCCACGATCTAAGCGAACAACCCTATCAGCTTTCGCAATGGTCTCTTTCCGATGAGCTACAATAACTCGCGTGATACCCAAATTTGCTATTGCCTCGTTGATGCTTTTTTCTGTTTCCTCATCCAAATGTGAAGTTGCTTCGTCCAGCACCAATACCTTGGGCTCCCTATACAACGCTCGCGCTAAGATGACCCGTTGCTGCTGCCCCCCTGACAACGCGTTGCCCATATCTCCTACGAGAGTATCAAAGCCCATCGGCATCTTTTTTACATCGCTGTATATAGCAGCGGCTGTCGATGCCTTGACAACCTTTTCCATATCCGGGTTTTCATCAAACATAGTAATATTGTCGCCAAGCGATCCGGCGAACAGGGTGTCATCCTGCAATACTGCGCTCACTTGTCTATGATAATTTTGATATCCAAATGTGTGTATTGGCACATCGTCTATCCAAACTTCTCCAGCAGACGGTCGAAATAGACCCAAAAGCAAATGAATCAGGGTGGACTTTCCACCTCCAGACGTGCCAGTTATTGCAATTGTCTCGCCATTTGAAATTTTGAGGTCAATACCGTTGAGTACGTATGGCTCTGTGTCACCATAGCGATATTTCACTCCGCGTAGTTCAATTGAACCTACCAAATTTGCCTGTACATTTCCATATTCCTGCAATCCTAAGTCATCTTCTGTAAGGGCTATATCAGCTAGTCGTTCCAAGTGAAGATCAAGCATTTTGAATTCGATGAACCGATCCAACAAGGTTGAAACGGCGACAAAAAATAGAACCTTATAGGCTAGGAATGCCATTATCATTCCAACGGTAAACCCTCCTTCAACAGCAAGGCTGATAGCGACAAGGATCACAACCACATTTTCTATACCGAGAATCGTATATTCTAGTGCGTTTTGCCAGTTTTCTAGTCGATTAAATCGGATGGCCGAGTTTACCGCTTCTACCATTCGTGTCCGCCAGAGCGCATGTCGGAGAGACTCCTGCCCTGATAGTCTTAAAGAACGGATGCCACGTAATGTCTCGATGAGAACAGATTGTTCGCGAGCATTCGCTATTAGCATATCCTCTTGCGCTCGTCGTTGGGCCAAAAAGATGGATAAGCGAACCGCAATTATCCCCACCATTCCAACGAACGAGACAAATGCGAGCAAATTAGAGTATATTGCCATTACGATCAGTGTCGAAAGCGCGAGCACTCCATCAACAATTGCAGCTGGCGCGTCTTCTGCCAAAAGTTTGCGAATTGGGGTAACAGATTGAAATCTAGATAATATGTCACCGAGATGACGACGATAAAACCAATCTATCGGTAGTCTGAAAAGTTTGCGAGATATGTTCGAGGACAATCCGCTTCCGAAAAGCGATCCAAGACTCAATAAAATTGACGAACGAAGAATTGTGGTCATTCCGGCCAAAACGATTAGTGCTGCAAAAAAAAGAGCTAGCTTAATAAGAAACGGAATATCTTGGTTCTGAAGAGCTTGATCAACAGCTAGTTGGACATAATACGGCGTCGAAAGCGCAAATACCTGAAGCAATAAAGAAAGCAGAACCACTTGGCCAACCGCCCGTTTTGTGCCTTTTATGTTCGACCATAAGTCTGATAATTTTAGTTGCTGACGAAAATCCCCTTGCTCGAACTCATCCAAAGGTTCTAGCTCAAGAGCGACTCCCGTGAAATGATCTGAAATTTTTTCGAATGAGATCCATTTGCTGACCCCCCGGGATCATGGATTAAAGCCTTTTGTGACCGTACTTGCTCAATCACGACGAAGTGCGCCATATCCCAATGCAGAATAGCAGGCATACGTAATGCGCCCAAGTCTTCCAATTCGAGTTGAACCGCGCGAGATGAGAGCCCCATTTGATCTGACATCTGCATTAAGGATTTTAATGTAATGCCGCGCGTCGATGGCCGAAATTTATGTCTTAAAGTTGCCAAATCAACTTCGAGGCCATGGTACGAAGCCACCATTGCGAGACACGCAAGGCCGCATTCGGCCACCGCCGTTTGCGTTACAAGGCGAACTTTGTTTTTTGCAAACAGCCCAATATCTAGTGTATTGCTCATTTATCAATCATGAAATAAGGGGCCCGAAAAGCCATCCCGCCAATGATTTGCTATCTAATGCTACTCGAAAACTGAGTTCCATACCTGGAACCAATGAGAATCGCTTTCCCTTAGCTTCAATGTGATCTTGGTCAAGTTTGGCGCGAGCGACATAAGCAAATTTGGTGTTTTCGCTTGGGGTTTCAATTGGCACGGGCGCTTTCGATACCGCTTCAACTGTAGCAGATACTCGTCCAAATCTTTCAAATGGGAAAGCGTCGACTTCTATTTCTATACGTTGACCTTTGCGGACATAATTTGTCGCTTTCATAGACACATAAAATTCCGCCACCAACGTCCCATCATCTGGAACGATGACCATCACCGCTTTATCCGGCGAAACAACGTCTCCTCGATGTGCCAATAGCGCTGTCACAGTTCCATCGACCGGCGCTGAAAGTATATATTCAGTATTACCGACGGCGGATTCCTCCTGCTCACTGAGGCGCGTTTGATCTCTCGCGATTTCGCCTTTCCTCGACATCAATTGGGTATTTATTGAGGTTTGAGCCAGCGCAGACTCCTGCAACTCAGCTTTCTTGGAAAAAAGATCTTGGCGCAGAGCTTCCAGCCCTTGTTCTCGGCTCACCACGAGTTCTTCTCGCCGCGCGAGATCCCTCCTGCTTAAGAATCCTCGAGTAGCAATTTCTTTTGCTTGCTGAAGGTCCTCGATTGCATCTTTTAGTAGTGTTTTTTGGGATTCTATTTGCGTTCCAATGCTTGAAACCTGATTTCGCAAAGAATCGATTTTTACATCTAACTTTCGAAGCTCGGAATTTGCCAGTGCCGTAGAGAAATTGGATTGATCATCTAATATTTTTCTTTGTTGCAAAATCAGATCTAAAATCTTTTGTTTGCTTCCAGGACTCGTTGGATCAGTTTGCGAAATGTTCACTTTTAGAAGAGGCTCATGTTTCTTCACATCTACACCGTCAGCGATGAAGAGATCGTCTACTCGACCCATTAGTGGAGGTGAAACATTGATTAGCCCCTCTGATAAAGTAAGATGACCTCTGCTTTTTTCGAAATCTGTATATGACATTGACAAAAGAGCTATCAGCAAAATTATTGCAGTGACTGCGAGAAGGGACGATATTAGATGCCAACGGAAAGGTAGAATTAAGCTGATGTCACCGTGTAATTCCGGTCTTCGCTTCAGAATAACTTCATCTCGAAAGAGTTTCATTTCATTTCTCAAATTATGACCCTATTGGTCGCAAATTTACAGATTCCAGAATTATGAAAACTATGAATTCAGACACAAAACCTCTACTTTTGAGAACTTAATTGATTTCATCGGGAAAACATATTTAATATACTTGTTAACATTCATCTCATGATAGAACACACATCATAGCTTCGGCTAGTGTTCAATCAACACAAATGTCAGTCTTAAAATTTGTGCTGACCTAACAATTGAGAGCGGAATTGCAATTTTAAGCAGCCGCAGGGGCGAGCGAGCTGAAAAAACACTCAGAAGCTTGCGGGAATTTGACAAAATCACTGATGTAAACACAATTTTCTATTTCCGAACCGCCCCGATAACCTTTGCCGCCACATTGCTTTTCACCCGGAGTTTACACGCATATCGCAAGGCCGTTGCAGGAGAATTCCAACGTAAAGCATGGGCAATACCCGCGCCAACAGCACCTGCTGCAAACCGATTTTGTGTCAGACCCACCCGAAGAGAGTGAGTTGAAATCGCATTTATCTCCTTAAGAAGTTTCGAGCCCATGATATCGACCAAACCAAGATCAGCGCACTGTAGCGCAATTCTTCTAAATATTGCTGTCGATCGCCAGATCAAATAGAGCGCGATCGCGAATACGCTCCTCCCGATCGAGGAAGAACCGAATGGCCCAAATCTGTTTCTGGTTGAGTGGGCGTTTGGGACCAATCTTAGCCTCAAAGTTCCATGGCACCCTATTCTGCGCTGCTGGATCAAATTATGAGTATGTCATTTACTTTCTCCTCGGCCGGAAAGACCAAAGAGAATGTCCGCTTCCAGGCACTAATAACCTATAGACTTTCGTCTTGGATTGGGGCTGCGGTTTCAACCGGTGGCCGCAACACTTTAATCTTTAGATTTGAAGATGGAGTGTTAGATACGAAGCAGAGACGACGGATATATTTTACAGTCGATCAGAAGCACGAGATATGGGATCGCTGGCAGCGCGGGGAGTCGATGAGTTCGATTGGTCGGGGCTTTGATCGGGATTCCTCTTCGATCTATCCGCTGCTGGCTCACACTGGTGGCATTCGTCCACCGACGCGTAAGCGGTCCAGATTGGCGCTCACTCTTGCTGAACGCGAAGAGATTTCACGAGGCCTGACCAGCTTTCTATCAATGCGGTCGATAGCGCGCCGACTTGGGCGTTCGCCATCGACCGTTAGCCGTGAGGTCAAACGTAACGGTGGAACCAGTCGCTACCGGGCTGCCAGATCGGATCAATCGGCATGGGATCGGTCAAGGCGACCCAAGCCGTGCAAACTCGCTTGCAATCGATCTTTGTGCCAAACAGTGGCGGGGAAGCTACAGCGCCACTGGTCACTGGAACAGATTGCTGGCTGGCTTAGGCGCAAATATCCCGGTGAAGGACATAATCACGTGTCGCATGAGACGATCTACCGCAGCTTATATGTTCAGGCACGCGGTGTGCTCAAGAAGGAGCTCCTCTCCCACTTACGGGCCAAGCGCAAAATACGCCGTTCCCAGTACGCTAGCCTGAAGCGGGATGGTCTTGGTCAAATCAAGGATGCCGTATCGATCAGTGAACGTCCTGCATCAGTTGAAGTTCGCGCTATACCGGGGCACTGGGAAGGTGATCTCATAGCAGGTTCCACGAACAGCTATATCGCAACGCTAGTGGAGCGCCATTCGCGCTACGTCATGCTGGCAAAGGTGGCGAACAAAGATACAAACAGCGTCGTCTCGGCATTGCTCAAGCAATCGCACAAGCTGCCGAGTGAACTCTATAAATCACTGACATGGGATCGAGGCAAGGAGCTTGCTGATCACAAACGCTTCAAACTGGCGACCAATGCAGATGTTTACTTCTGCGACCCGCACAGCCCATGGCAGCGCGGTTCAAACGAAAATACTAACAGACTGCTGCGTCAATACTTCCAAAAAGGTACCGATCTATCCGTCTATAGCCAGGTCAAACTTAATGCGGTAGCAAGACAACTTAACGAGCGTCTTAGAAAGACCCTCAGCTATGAAACGCCTGCAGAACGGTTCGAGGCGTGTGTTGCAGCCACCGGTTGAAACCACCCCCGAAAACGGACATTAGAACTGCATGATGACAGCGAATAACGAGCCTCCAATTTGCAGATTGTTCCGTCAACCGACACTGTCCAATCCTACAACCGAAGTTTTGGCGGATTTATTTTGTACGAATGTCAGCATGTCGCGCAGTTCAGTTTCTTCTAGATCTCGGAGGATGAAGACGATGCGGGAGCGGCGATCATCGCCTGGCCATTTTTCCAGTATCTCCGGCGGATGCCAGATGTGCTGTACACCGTGAATGACAAGGGGTTTATCAAGTTCTGCGAGTTTGATGATCCCCTTGACGCGCAGCACATTGACGCCGTTGAACGCTACTAGCATTTCCAGCCAACTGTCGAATACCTGAGCAGGGAGCGGTTCTTCGATCGTCAGGCAAACCGATCTTATCCTCTCATCGTGGCGGTTTATGTCATGCGCATGATCGTGGTCATGGGAATGGTCATGAGATTCATGATGGTGATGATGCCCCCCCTTATAGGCTTCGGCAGCCAACCAGGCTTGCACATCTTCGTGCTTCAATTTCGGATTGAAAGTCGGACCGTTAAAAAGGCGCGCAAGATCGTCTGTTTCGCCGGGAAGCAGATGCATAGGAGCGGCTGGGTTGAGTTTGCGTAGCCGTGCTTTCAACCTTGCGATGTCAGCAGCATCCGCAATGTCGGTCTTCGAGATCAACAGCTGATCGGCAACCGCAGCCTGCTTTACCGCTTCCACCTGAATATCGAGCGTGGAATTTCCGTTGTAGCCATCGACAAGGGCAATCACAGCGTCAAGCTGGTACAGCGCCTTCAACTTGTCATCCGCCATCACCGTGTGAATGATCGGGGCTGGATCGGCGAGGCCGGTCGTTTCGATCAGCACACGGTCAAACCAGCGCTGCCCGTCGCGAGCAAACCGCCAGGGAGCTTCATTCAACGTTTTCTGAAGATCTCCCTTTATGGTGCAGCATAGGCAACCGTTAGCCATCTCAACAATCGTGTCGTCTTCGTTGCTATGTGCCACGAGATCATGGTCGATTCCGATCGATCCAAATTCGTTGATGATAACCAGCGCCTTGGACATTTGTGGCAGTGGCATCAAATGATTCAGCAAGGTCGTTTTACCAGATCCTAGAAAACCGGTTATCAGGGAAACAGGGATGCGGGTATCTGGCATCTGCGCTCAATCCTCAACATGGTTGCTGTAAAGCTTCTGGGATGAATTTACCTCGCGACTTCAGCCGAAATTTCAATCGATGGAAAGACCGCAGGCCGTGGTTAGATCTAGCAACTGTCATCAGAAACTGATCCGCGCAGAAACCTTGAAATTCCGGCCCGTCAGAGGCACAAAATCCTTGGTGAAACTAGCATGGCGACGCGCATCGACGTCAAAAATATTATCAGCGGACAAGATCAAAATATGCTCACTTTCTTCACCAAATGGTTTCCAAGAGAATGATGCATTTACGAGCGTATGGCCATCGGTGGGAAGCTCAAATGCTGATGTCCGGTTTTGGCTGTCAACCCATTCGATCTCTGCCCGCCCACGTAAGCTTCCAGTGCTCGCTTCTAGACCACCTAACAATCGCAGTGGCGGAATGCGGGGCGCGGGGCCGTCATCCTCGATGGTTGCACGGACATAGTCCGCCACCGCATCGACGGTTACGGTCACGTTGTCAGATTGCACCACATCAACAGCAACCTGGGCTTCAAATCCCCAATATCGGGCGTCGGACTGAAAAAACTGGAATATAGGCAAGCCATCTGCTTCGCCTCCGGTTTCGATCTCATAGATAAAATCATCAAACCAGTTGTGATAAGCGGCAAGCTGGAAACGGGCTGGACCGCTCTTGCCACGCACATATGCTTCCAGTCCCAAAGAGGTTTCCTTGTCAAAAAAAGGATTGCCAATTTCAAAGGCTTGGGTTGCCACATGCGGTCCGTTGGAGAACAGCTCCTCGGCAGAAGGTGCTCGCTCTACCCGGCTGGCATTAATCCCGATTCGAACATCTGGGGCGATGCTGTAACTGGTCCCCGCAGCAACCGAGAACGCATTGAAATTGCGATCAATCGGGACAATCACCGCCGCTTCTTCCAGGCCAATGGCGACGCTGTTCGACTGGACGTCGGTCTTTTCAAAACGCGCGGACAACTCCAGTCCGACTTTATCCCATTGAAACTCCTGCAGTGTGAACAGGCCATATTGGTCGGTGACGTTGGGCGGTACGAAGGCTTCGGCCCCGGTTGCCACAAAATCGCGCGTAAGGCCCTGAAAACCAGTTACGCCGCGCCAGCCGTCGCGGTCCGCCTGGACAAATTCCAGACGGGCCTCAAAGCCTTCGCTGTCAAAAACAGTGCCGACCTCATCGCCTTCAAACTCAGTATGTTCATAGTTGGAATAGCCAGCACGAAAGCGAACCGATTCCAGAAAACCGCCGCCGGTGAATATTTCTCCGCGCAGATCGGCTCGCCATTGGCGCAAATCGATCGAAACCGGTGCCTCGCCTTCTTCTCCTTCTCCTTCGCCTTCGCCTTCCTCTTCTCCTTCTTCGCCATGATGCTCCGCCCCCGGACGTGCCGGTATCCCATAGCGCGTGTCATAAAGACTGATCGAAGCCCCCAGGCTTCCGCGTTCGTTGATCAGCGCAAAACCGGTGCCAAATGTATAGGTCTCGGTGAAACTATTGGGCAGTTGACCGCGCAAACCGGCAAGTTCTAGGGCTTCCGCTGCTTCATCAAGATTGCCTTCTTCCTGTTCTTCAGCGGCGACCTCCAACTGTTGGGCGCGCAGGGCGGGAGTCAGCACAAAATCGCCAACCTCCACATCACCGGTATCACGATAGCTGCCATCGATATGGACGACAAACTGGTCGCTCAGCGCCACTTCCAAAGCGCCGCCAATACTGGCCTCATCAAAAGCGCTACCATAATTGCCCAGCAGATCGACGTGAAAGCCATTTTCTGGGACTTCCCTAGGAATACGCCGGTCGATTGCATTCACCGCGCCGCCGATTGCTTGGCTGCCGAACAACAATGCCGCCGGCCCGCGGAATATCTCGATTCTATCGGTCGTGAGGGGGTCGATAGTAACAGCGTGATCAGCCGACGTGTTGGAAACATCAAGCGTGCCGATACCATCTGTTAACACCCGAACCCTTTCGCCTTGCAGGCCTCGCAGTACTGGCCGCGAAGCACCCGGCCCGAAGGACGTCGCCGAAACGCCCGGCTGTTTCGTCAGAACATCCCCAAGCTGCGGTTGCATACTGCGCAGGATATTATCTCTGGCAATAACCGAGGTCCCTGCAAGAATGTCAAATTCGGAGACATAATCCGCAGTGACAATAATAGTCTCATCATCTTCAATGGGATGATTCAGACTGCCATCCGCGTCTGCATCATTTTCAGCCAGTGCTGGACTTGCCAACAACCCCAGTGCAACAAATATTATTTTCTTCACATTAAACCCCTAAAATATGAGATGATATATCATATCTCAGATACGCAATCGAAAGTTCTTTGCAACAGAAAGTTCTACATTCCGGTCATTTCGCTGAGCCGGAACGAGCCATCGGCGCTAGATACCGTGCTTTGCCATGAAATTGACACAGCAAACCGGCACCTTACGACCAACATTAAAGAGGATTCGTTTTATGGCTGATTTGCGCTCCCGCAGACTTGATATGAGTCGGCGCCATGCACTCAAGACATTTGGGGGTGGTGCCATTGCGGCGTTGGGCCTGACGATCGGCGCGCCACTTCTCGCTGCGCCTGTCTTTAGGACCTATCCTTTTCAGCTTGGGGTAGCGTCAGGGGAACCTGCACCAGATGGATTTGTAATCTGGACGCGTCTTGCGCCTGACCCGCTTTCCATAGGCTATGGCATGCCTGCTGCCGCTGTTGAAGTCGAGTGGCTGGTGGCTAGTGATGAGCGAATGCGCGATATTGTGGCGCGTGGCACCGCCTATGCCCGCCCAGAGCTGGGTCATGCTGTACATGTGGCGGTCGCCGGGCTCGAACCCAATCGGCCCTATTGGTACCGGTTTGTTGTCGGCCGGGAACGAAGTGCCATTGGCCGTAGCAGGACGACCCCATCGGTTGGACAGCCATTAGACAGGCTCCGTTTCGCGGTAGCAGGCTGTCAGAACTATGAGGAGGGCTATTACACCGCCCATCGCTTCCTCGCCGCAGAAGAAGCTGATTTCGTCTATTGCTATGGCGATTATATCTATGAATATCGCGAGAACCGTTTCCGCAACAGGTCGAAAGGGCCTGTCGAAGTGGTCCGGCCACATGCGGGAGATGAAATCTATACGATCGATGATTACCGTCGGCGCTATGCCCAATATAAGATGGATGTAGACCTACAGGCTGCGCATGCCGCTGCGCCCTGGTTCATGACTTGGGACGATCATGAAATAGACAATAATTGGGTTGGCGCTATTGACCAGGACGGAACGCCGGAAGCGCTTTTCAATCTGCGTCGCCAGATGGCGGTACAGGCTTATTACGAGCATATGCCCCTGCGCGCCTCTGCCTTGCCTGTGGGTCCGGCGATGCAGCTTTATCGGCAGGCCCAATTTGGCGATCTGATGGATTTCAACCTGCTCGACACCCGGCAATATCGCACGGATCAACCCTGCGATGACAAATGGGGCATTCCCTGTAAGGATATCGATGGCGACAATGCGCAAGTGCTCGGCCAGCGTCAGGAAAGCTGGCTGTTTAACAAGCTCGGCAGCTCCAACGCCCGCTGGCAGGTATTGGCACAACAGGTCATGATGATGGACCTTGATCGCATGCCTGGCCCGGAGCATACCGAAAATCTTGATAGCTGGGCGGGATATCGCGTGCCACGCAACCGGGTTTTGGAACAGATCACTACATTGGGGCTAGACAGCGTCGTTGTGCTAACCGGCGACGAACACCAGAATTATGCAGGCGAATTGCATATGGATGGCAGGCGCCCAGGCTCCAAACCCATTGCCACTGAGTTTGTTGCCACGTCCATTTCATCGGGCGGCGATGGTGAAGATCAGCGTGAAAGCACAAAGGCCATCCAACGCGAAAATGCTAGCCTCAAATGGCATAACTCTCAGCGTGGCTATGTAGTATGTGATGTAAAGTCTGACCGCTGGATGACGGAGTTTAAAACGGTGGACTGCGTTACCGAACGCGGCGGGCAACTGCGAACCCGCAAACGCATGACTGTGGAGCACGGGGCACCCGATTCGCTCAGCGACGGGTAAGCCTATGGCAAGACAGCGGCCTGAAATCCGTCACCAGCACGAAAGATAAGCGTTTTGACCTTGGTTCCCACGCCAAGATTGACGCGATTTTCCTGACGCGACGAAATATCGGTCAATATCTGCGAGGATATTTGCAATTCGCTTCCCCGCGCCGGAGAGGGCATTTCCTGATAAATGAACAAGCTTCCTGCGTCGATCTCGCTACCAAGCAGCATCAGGTCCACCGGTTCATCTTCCACACTGATTGTAAAACGTTCGGCAACATATTTTGCAAAGGCCCGCCTGTTATCCATATCGGCGACAATATCCGGCGCCCTAACGCCCAATGACTTCAACGCGTGCTCCGCATCATGCAAGGTGATGCGATGAACCACCTCAAGCATTTCTGTCCGAGGATTATGTGAGACAGTGGAAATGGTGATCTTTTGCTGATGCGCTGCTGCGGGAACAGCCAGCGACAGCGCCATCAGCAAGACCATCAACAGAGAGGGCAGTCTCATTTTCGTCCTGTCTTATTCTTTTCGGTGCCGCGCGCTTCACCCATCAGATCGCGTTGAACACGCTCTTTTCTGTCCGGTGACTTAAACGCTTCAATCCGGCTTTCGATCATCCTGCGCGGATAGTGATTATTTTCAACGTCAGCGTCCGCGGTTTCCCAATCAGGATCAACGACAACCTTGGCAAGCGTTTTGCCTTTCGGAAATACCAGCATTTTTTTGACTTCTCTGGCATTACGCCGCCAGATCTCAGCTGGGATCATCATCCGTTCGGTCTTGCCATCAGCAAATGTCAAATCCAGAATGATCGGCATGACCAATCCGCCTTTGTTGGAAAAGCTCAGCACATAATAATTGGCATCCTCTTTCACAGCCCGGTCAAAGGTGGGGCGCATCCATGGTTCGTCCATGGATTCCAGAAACTCCTTATAGGACTTGCGATCCTTTGGCGTGACAGTGAATTCATCATTTTCGTCATAAAAATCAGTCACGCCGGGATTTTCCAAAACCCAGATCGGCACGCGCTCTTCGCGGTTCAAACGGTTGCCGACTTTTTCAGGATCATCAGCAAGTTCACCGCGGCGGCGCGGCAGATCAATGTTTGGATTTTCCGTATCGATCCGCAATTTGTGGATGGTATCCAGAGAAATATCAACATGGTCGGTGGTATAGAACCAACCGCGCCAGAACCAGTCCAGATCGGTACCGGAGGCTTCTTCCATCGTGCGGAAAAAGTCAGCCGGTGTGGGCCGTTTATGTTTCCAGCGTTGGGAATATTCTTTCAACGCGAAATCAAAGCGTTCGCGCCCGATAACAGTGTCGCGCAAGATATGAAAAGCAGCCGATGGCTTGCCATAGGCATTTGGCCCCAGATTCAGCACGCTGTCTGAATGAGTCATAATGGGAACCTGTTGAGAAGAGGTCATATAAGGGATCAGGTCGCGAGGAAGGCTGCGTGTCCAGGGCATATCCGGATCCCACTCATAGCCCGCAACACTATCGAGGAAAGAATTGATTCCCTCATCCATCCAGGTCCATTGCCGCTCATCGGAATTGACCACCATCGGGAAATAGATATGGCCAATTTCATGAATGATGACGCCGACTAGGAAAACCTTCTCTGACAGCGAATAGGTACGGCTTCCATCCTTGTTAAGCGTCGTCCGGGGCCCGTTAAAGGTGATCATCGGATATTCCATGCCGCCCACCGGCCCGTTGACCGATTGCGCGGTCGGATAGGGATAGTCAAAGCTGAACCGGGAATAGACCTTCATGGTGTGAACGACGGACGCAGTGGAATATTTACGCCACAGCTCACCGCCTTCTTTGGGCCAGAAAGACATGGCCATGACTGTATCATGTTCAGCCCCAGGCTGCTTGTGCCCCTGCGCATCCCACATGAATTTGCGGCTGCTTGCCCAGGCAAAGTCTCGCACATTTTTCGCGGTATAGCGCCAGATCTTGGTGCCGCTTGGCCCTGTGCGCTCATTGGCTGCTGCTTCTTGTGGTGTGACGATGAATACCGGTTTATCGGCGTTTTTGGCAGTCTCAAGGCGTTGGCGCTGGGTTGCTGTCAAAACATCAATCGGGTTTGCTAATATGCCGGTAGAGGACACGATATGATCGTTCGGTACCGCCATAGTGACATCATAATCACCAAATTCCAGCGTATATTCGCCGCGTCCCAGAAACTCCTTATTGTGCCAGCCTTCATAATCTGAATAGGCAACCAGACGGGGAAACCATTGTGCAAAAAGAAAAATGTCGTTCCCGCCCGAGCGCGGGTCATTGGGAAAATGCTCATATCCCGAACGCGCGCGAACCGCATTTTCCTCTACAATGTTAAACGCCCAATCGATCTGGAATTCAACGCTCTCGTTCGGCTTAAGTGGCATTGGCAGGTCAATGCGCATCATGGTGCCGACGATAGTATGAGAAAGCTTGGATCCATCTGGCAAGGTGATGCTGCGAATGTCATAGCCATAGTCATTGTCGGCCATTGCTTGCTGACGGCGCAGTTCACCGAGAGACAGCTTGGCTGGTTCATCACCATCGGCTGGCTTAACAACCGGGCCACGACGACCGGGGCCGCCGAAGGTGTTTGTCAGTTCGGCAACGGAGTCCTTGCGGAAGATATTCTGATCAAGCTGCATCCAGATCCAAGGCAGTACGTCTGGCGAGTTATTGGTGTAGTTTATTGTCGCTTGCGCGGTTAGCCGCCGCTTTTTCTCATCCAGCTCAGCTGTAATCCGGTAGTCCGCCCGCTGTTGCCAATATTGATGACCCGGCGCGCCAGACGCATTGCGATAGACATTGGGATCGGGCAAGACTTCGTCGAGTTGACGAAACTTGTCCTGAAAATCACCTTTGGTTTGCTGTATGCCTTGCGCCAAAGCGGGTGAAGCAAGCAGAAATGCTGCGATAAAAACCAAGATTCTCAATGATATTTCCTTCAGACTATAGAGAGCAGCGCGGTGTGCTTATTATTCAACGATGTCCATTTCCGCGATCAACGCCTGCGCGCCATCAACCTTGTCCATGACCCACAACATATAACGCGTGTCGACATGGATTGTACGGGTAGTGCGCGGATCAAAGTCCCAGTCGGAATTGACACTTTCAAAGGTACCATCAAATAACAGGCCAACCAGCTCCGCCCGCGCATTGAGCGTTGCTGATCCGCTATTGCCACCGGTTGAATCGAGATCGGACAGGAAATTCACGGGCACTGAATTCAAACTATCCAGCGCATAGCGGCCGTAATCCTTAGCCTCGATCCGCTCCAGCATCTTGGCAGGAGCGTTGAAGGGATCCTCGCCAGTATCTTTGTCTGTAATCCCCTCCAATGTCGTGAATGGCAAATACATCATGCCATCGCGCGGGCTGCCGCCTAGCACAGTGCCAAATGTCACACGCAATGTGCTGTTAGCGTCGGGATAGGTAAGCTGACCGCGCTCACGCTGCCACTTGGTAATGGCCTCCATATAGTCCGGGCGCAGCGCCAATGAGCGACCGCTGCGCTCTTCACTCTGCTTTTCCAACGCGCGGTCATATTCATATGTTGCCACCGCCAATTGCATGAAAGGATCGCTGCTTGCTTCCAGCTCTTCGGTTGTAGCTTCCATCAGGGCAAGGCGCGTGTCGCCATCACCCAGCTTTGTATCTGCATAGAACCGCTCTATTATGCCGGGCAGATCCGCTTCGCTTGTATTGGCATCAAGCTTCAATGCCTGATCAAATGCTGGCACCCGTTCTTCTGCTGGTTGCTTGAGATAACCGCTCAGGAACAAGAGCCATTCTGCCTTATCAACTGTCGGATCAAAGCGCCGGTCCAGCGCCTGAAGGCCTTCGCGGAAAAACGTCATGTCGCGCTCCTGATAGCCGGGTTCTCTTTCAGCATCAGGCTTTTGGCGCTCTTGCGTCAATCGATAGAGCCGCCGGGCTGCGGAAAACAGTTGTGGGCGAGACACATTGCGATACCAGAAATTGGTTCTGCCAGCTTTTGCCTGCTCTTCCGATAAGGTTGCGAGCTTTTCTATTGCCGCGCCATAACCAGCCCGCGTACTATCGGCTGCGATCCACTTGGTTAGGGAGGCCTCTCTCGTACGGCGGCGATCAACGAGTCCAACGCGTCTTGCGCCTTCAATTTGCCCGCGCAAATTCTTCTTGAAATTGTTCAATCCGGCAAGACGAGATTCATACTTCACCCTGGCCTCCGAACCCACGGGTGCCGCTTCCTCAATCGTATTGATCCAGTCGTTCAGCAGCAGTTCGAAGGTTGGATAGGTCCAGTTGAAGGTATTTTCCACTTCGGCGAGTAACGTATAGCGGCTGGTTGTACCGGGATAACCCGCCGCCATTACAAAATCGCCATCTTTGAGGCCAGATGCGCTAACCTTTAGATGATGTTTGGGACGATATGGGATATTGGCTTCATCGAAATCTGCCGCCGATCCGTCGGGCGCGACATAGGCCCGGTAAAACGCAAAGTCACCGGTATGGCGCGGCCATTGCCAGTTATCGATATCACCGCCATATTTGCCAACAGCATCGGCCGGCGCATAGACCAGCCGCACGTCGCGCACTTCCAGACGTTTCACTAACTTATATTGTGCGCCGCCATAGAAACTGGCCACTTGGCAGCGAAGACCCGCCTCTTTTTCGCATTCAGCAATAATATCTTTGCTGTGCTGTTCCACAATAGAGTAGCGATCAAGAGGTACAAGATCCGCGGTGCCCTCTCGTATCCGTTCGGTCACATCGACTACACCTGTAGTCACATAAATGCGAGAACCGGGTGCTGCGGGTAATTCGTCATCTTTGGCAGTCGCTAGAAAACCATCTTGTAGGTAATTTTTTTCGGCTGTTGAATTATATTGGACCGACCCGCGTGCGCAGTGATGGTTGGTAACAACCAGGCCTTCAGGGGAAACAAAGCTGGCAGAACAACCGCCCAGAGAGACAACTGCGCCCATCGGAAAACCGGTCAGATCGGCAAGCGTTTCCGGCGCAATCTCAAGCCCGGTTTGTTTCAGCTCTTCCTTGATTTCCTGCAGCTGGTCCGGCGTGTACATACCCTCTTTCGCTGAAACGGGTCCAGCCAGCGATACCGCGATGAGCAGATTGAGAGACCAGAGCTTTGTGTTTTTCATTGGATGATCCTGAAATTTTGTCCAAACGGGACTTGAGAACATCTATGATATAACATCTCATAGATGGAGAAGTAGTTCTCTGAACTATCCTTATGAGTCAAGCCGACATTGAAAATATTTAAGTTCCACATCCCGGACTCATCTGATCGATTGGATATATCATTATCGATCCTATGTTTGATGCGTTGCCTTGTTCTACCACCCTTTCTGGCGGAGCTTCCGCTCATTATTTTGGAACCGTCGCCGGAATGACTAGATGATTCTGAGTGGTTTCATGTTACATTGTTAGTCCCCGTGGTCTTGATCGTCGGACCTGTTTTGGTTGCTGGCGGTAAATATAATCGATCAATTTGGATATTCGCGCCCCTGGCGTTTGGTTTGCTGGATTTGGCATTGACTGTTGAATCACAGCTATCGGAGCAACTCATGACAATGGCCGGTGCGCTTCTGCTGATCATGGCGCATATCAAAAACAGAACGGCCAGAAAGATTTCAAGTTGACAAGCTTGTGGCCGCTACATCCTGAAAGTATTCGTAATTGGCGGAACTGATTACGAGTCGAGTTCCCGTTAGATTGCAGTGATTGATCTGCAACTGAAGGGATAAGAAGATGGGATATTATGTAGGACTGGATGTGGCGCTGCGCTCGGTTGCGCTTTGCGTGGTGACTGGAGATGGCGAGATTGTTCTGGAACGGGCTCTGGCCTGTGAGGTGGGTGAGATTGTCGAATGCTTGCGTGGTCTGGATCAATCGATAGAGAGGGTCGGCTTTGAGGCTGGCACAATGAGCCAGACATTGTTCCACGGATTGCACGCAGCAGGCTATAGGGTCATTTGCATGGAGGCCCGGCATGTCGGCGCGGCTTTGTCGGCGATGCGCAACAAGACGGACAGGAACGATGCGCGTGGTATCGCGCAAGTGGTCCGCTCCGGTTGGTATCGCCCGGTGCATATGAAGAGCCAAGAGAGCCACTACGTTCGAACCTTGCTAACGAGCCGGAAGGCGTTGCTGCGCCGCTGTATTGATCTGGAGAATGAGATACGCGGGCTGCTCAAGGTGTTTGGTATCCGGTTGCCATCATCGCTCGCCCATCACCGCTTTGCTCAGACAGTGAGACCGATCATCGAAGCAGATGAGGCTTTGCTATATGCACTTCTACCGATGCTGGATGCTCAGCAGGTGCTTCTGGCCAGCTATCAAGAGCTGGACCGGCGTGTGAAGCTAGTGGCGGGGAATGATCCGGTCTGCATGCTGTTGATGACAGCACCCGGCGTCGGAGCTGTCACAGCGCTGCACTTCAAGGCTGCCATTGATGATCCGGCACGCTTCACGTCATCAAGGCTTGTTGGCGCGCACTTTGGACTGACACCTAGACGGTTCCAGTCCGGAGAAAGCGACAACCAGGGGCGCATATCCAAAGCCGGTGATCCGATGTACGCTCAGCACTTTACTCTGCCGCAAACTCGCTGCTCACCCGAACACGCAAAATGTCTCCGCTCAAAGCATGGGGCTTGCATCTGGTTCGAACGAAGGGCCGGCGCCGCGCCACTGTTGCTGTTGCCCGCAAACTTGCCGTCATCCTCCACCGCATGTGGGTCGATGGCACCCAGTTCCAATGGAATGATCAGGAGGTAACTGCATGATCGCCACCTGATCAAACCAAAGGAAGACCCGTCCTCATCTGGACGTAGGTATGGGGATGATGCCGCAAGTGTCTGATGCGCCATAAACAGCGCGCCTGAAAGCAAGGCACTCCCTGACCAATCTTATACATGCATGCAGCTAGCAACATAGACTGCGGAGAGAAGCGTGACCCAGATGGCGACAATCAAACCAAATAGGGAACTTGACAATCACCAATTAGAGAAGCGGACATTAGTGTTAGCGGCGCTAAAGGTGAATTCGCTAACTTTTTTAGTAATTCAGATGGCGATTAGTATGGAGGCGTCGAAAAAATGGGAAGCAGTAGGAGGATTTGAAAAACGTCTGACGTCCCAAATTACTCGCGCCGCACTCACAATTGATCTGCAATTCGTCTCTTAGCTCGTTTATTCATGCACGAGGGCTTGGCAAGATTTCAGAGCCATTGAACCAGAAAGGGAAGTAATAAGAAAGCCAGAATGAACCAATAATCTAAGCGGTTCCACCAGCTTTCTTACGCTTCCGCTTACATCAAGCATCCACTGGCCACCCCGTCCATTTCTAGCGCATAGCCCAATGTTGCCCGGCGCGAACGGCAAACAGTCTTGCCAGCGCGTAACAATGGTGTCGCAATAGAGCGGATCATATTCAATCAGCCGGGCGCATCTGCCTGTCTTGTGTGCGGCAATCAGCGTAAAACCCGATCCGCCGAAACAGTCGAGAATGATCTCGCCTCGCCGGGAACAATCACGAATGGCATCCGCAACCAATGCGACCGGCTTGACGGTGGGATGCATGGCCAGCTCTTCATCCCGGCTCGCACTTATGCTGCTGATCCCGGCATAGTCCCAGACATTGGTGCGATAACGCCCGCTTTCTCCCAGACCAAAGCTGTTGGTATGAGGAGCGATACCTTTCTTGAACACAAAGACCAGTTCGTGCTTGGATCGGTAAAAGGTACCCATCCCGCCATTGGTCTTGTTCCACACGATCAAGTTTTTAAGCTCAGTGAAGACAGTATTGCCCGCTGCCAGCAGTTCACCCATATGACGCCAGTCCATGCAGACATAAGCAATCGAGCCATCGCGCATATGACCGGATGCATGACCTAATGTCGTGGATAGAAACGTCGTAAAATCCGTCTGGCTCATCTCTCCGCTAGCAAAAGCAAAGTCGCGGTGCCGGACATTGCCGAGGCCGCAGACATGCCCATCAATTTTCACATTATAGGGAGGGTCGGTGAACAGAAGATCAGCTTGCTCTGTACCGAGCAACTGAGCGAAGACGACACTGTTCTGAGCATCACCGCAAATGAGACCGTGCCGTCCCAGTTGCCAGATATCGCCGCTGATTGCCGCGGCATTTGGGAGCCGGGGAGGTATCACATCCTCTGCACTATCCGTTTTAGCCGGATCAGAATCATCGGCGTCATCCAACACCAGATCAATCGGGCCTTGCAGTTCGCTTGCCAACAAATCTTTGTCCCAGCCAGCGTTTAAAGCGAGCTTGTTGTCCGCCAGGATAAGGCTTCGCGATTATCTACTCGTAAACTTGAATGCGGATGTGAAGCTGAGCGAACGGGTTGATCTGTTCGGCCGCCTAGAAAATGTGGCAGATGAGGGTTACGAGGACGTGTTCAGTTTTGAAAAGCCTGACCGTTCCTTTTGCATCTGTGTGCGCGCCCGGTTCTGAGGTTTGGGCTTAGTCCAATTTCGGCGAGGATGGCCCAAGCATGATTCGGGTGTGGAATTCGCCATTCTCGCCGAACGGATCGACATGGTCCGGCAGCTTTGCAAGCAGGTCAGCGTCGAAAACATCGCCGATGGAAATTTGCGGAAGATCGGGGGCGACGGCGCTGACGATGCTGGTTGCTCCCGACGTTTTCAAATCTGCCAGCAGCGCATCATAATCCGCATTCCACAAAGGAAAGACCAGTTCCATTTCCGCCGTGCGCGGATGGCCGACAAAGGCCTGCTCGCGCCACTCGCGGATATGGATAAGATGAAGATCACCGAAGCATAGCCGTTCACAAGCCGGGATCAGATTGAGCGCTGCAGCGAGCTGGTCGAC
Organism: Parasphingorhabdus cellanae; assembly: GCF_017498565.1. Taxonomy (NCBI): domain Bacteria; kingdom Pseudomonadati; phylum Pseudomonadota; class Alphaproteobacteria; order Sphingomonadales; family Sphingorhabdaceae; genus Parasphingorhabdus; species Parasphingorhabdus cellanae. Next base: position 957,033 of record NZ_CP071794.1, on the reverse strand, counting down.
ATAGTCCGCGCGTGCATGAAGCGGTACGCCGATTAGCGGCACACCCAGTTGCGCCGCCTGCTTAACCACAACTTCAATTGCGAACTCCTGATGCGCGATCATCCGACTGCGCGCATCGAAAGTGGTGAGGAGCACGATGTTGGTATGTCCGTCCCGTTGCAGCGCGCGGAACGCCAAAAAACTGTCTTTTCCGCCGCTCCAGAAAAGTAGCGACACGGGGCCGTCAGCATCATCATGCACATCTGTCAGCCACGCCGCCTGCTGGATCTTGCGGGTGCGCGCCGCCAACTTCACACCGTCATGGTCGAACGGGCAGTGCCGACACCCGGCACCGCAGCACCTTGTGCGTTGTAGGAGGCCAAGGCGCGTGAAGACGACATATCCGGTTTCGGGATCTTCATAGGTGAAATCACTGCGTTCGCAAGCGGCATCGTGCAAATCCCAATAGCTTGGCTCAGGCAAGTTCCATGAACTCCGACACTGCGTCCGACAGCATGACGATGCTGGGAAGGAGGGCTGGGCTAGGGCGGCTGAAATGCATGTGGCCATCGAGGAAAAGTACCGGACAGTCGAGCGGCACTGCGGCTGCCTTGGCCGCTGCTTCGTCCAACCCGCAGCAGGCGGCAATGACAATATCGGGTGCGGTTCTCGCAACCTCGTCCCAACCGACTTTAAAGGAGGGCTCGCCGCTCTTACCCAGCAGGCAGGTCATACCCAGCGTCTTGAGCATATCCGGTATCCAATGCCCGGCAATAAAGGGTGGGTCGAGCCAATCGAGAAATGCCACACGAAGACCAGTTCCCGCATGGCGGCCGTCATATTCGGCCAGAGTCGCATCCCATTTTGCGCGAAGCTCGGTAGCGGCTCGCTTTCGCCCGATGGCTTCCCCCACCTGGCCAAAACAGACCGGCACATCAGCCAGGCGGCTGGGGGCGAGATCGACCAGGATCGGCGCGTTCAAAAGCGAAAGAACCGCCTCGCGCACGTCGCCCGAAGGCACTGCGCAGACATCGCATAGCGATTGGCTGATCACCACATCGGGCGCGAGCCGTTCCAGCATCGCGATATCGAGCTGATATAGCGGCCGTGTCGCCGTGCTGACCTGTCGGTCGATCTGCGCGGCAGAGGCTTTCGTGTCGATCCAGGTGCTGGTCAGTTTGGGCAAATGATCCCATTCGCCCGAACAGCTATGACTTACTCCGACCAGATCGCCGCCTGCACCCAGCGCGACAACTATATCAGTGGCGCTTGGCAGCAGCGAAACGATCCGCATCGAATACTCCCGTCAAAGCGATGATTCCGAATGCTGCACCGCCATATATCGCATTGGCGAGGGCACCTTTCAGTAGAAAGGGCAGCCCGGCGACATAACAGGCGATCCATCCCTCAACTGTGTTAGGATAGAAACCCATTGCCATCGGTGTAATGTTGGAAATGAGATAGAATACCACCGCGCTCGCAACCGCCGCGAAAGCTACTGGAGTAAAACCGATCCTACGCAATGCCGGTCGCGCTGCGACCGCCGCAAATAAGTGCCCGGTATAAACGAAGCTCATCGCGAGCGCGCTGTAAAACCCATTCATCGCATCGACAAGCAGCACCGTTACAAATACCGGTACCAGCATAAGCCTGCGCGGCAGATAAGCCGCAGCGACCATTCCAATCGCGCCGACGGTCGATACGCCCATCGGATGCGGCAAGGCATGGGAGAGAACGCCCGCGAGCGCAAGCGAAGCGGCCAGAAGGCCGTTTTTAGCAGGTTGGTTCATGTTGCCAACTCCATAAGCCGCCAGTCCTCGGACGGTGATTTTAAAAGGTTCGAGCGGCCGGTCTCCGGACTTGACGAGTGTTGATAGGCAGCGCCTTCCCATCCTGAAAGGAAAGTGGCATCTTGCTGCTGATCACTCAATTACCGTTGCGAGGTCAGTACCGGATTTGCACCGGTTTCCCGTTCACCAACTCGAATGCACCTTCGTGCAACAATAACGTTAAACACAACTGAACTACGTGCCAAGCATAAACTATCGCTTTCCTCACTACACAATGAAACGACCAAAGGTCCGCCGGCGACAAGATGGAAGAGCTTTACATGTTTATCGCGCACCTGCTCGCCTTGTTCGGGTTTTTCGGTCGAGCGATGCATGAGATCGATAGAGTTGCGCTCAGGTGTCATACGTAATTTCTAAATCATTGAGATAAGAAGGACGGCCACGCCGGCCGTCAAACAATCTGTTGTATTCGGGTGCCGCCTGGACCGGGGAAGCGGCTTGCTGCCTCCCTGAGTTTGGCGACATCTTCGCCGGGCGGGCATCCGTAGAGCCTACGATAATCGCGGTAGGCAGTGAGGAAACCACATTTTCCAACATTAGGCTCTCATTTAGACCATGTTAAATTCCCCGCCAAAATCTATGTTTTTGCTAAATCGCATTCTTCAATCTTGCCGGGTTGATAACTAGCAACAGCCGCTCCTCACCAGTGCCTTCAATCGGTGGAGAGCGATGAATGCCAGCCTTGTCCCGGGACCAGAGGCGGCCTTTGAACAGGGCGACGTCGCCCGCCTGCATCTGCTGGATATTATGGAGATCACCGCAATCGCTATCGGCCGTATCTTCGCTATCAAGCCATTGTGTGCCTTGCCCCAAATAGGTGGTGATCAGCCGTGCTGTGACATAATCGGTGTGAAATTTCTTGCAGGCATTGGTGGTAACACACTCGAGCCGGATTTCGACAAATTCGTTCTGCATGATTTGGGCAAAGCGATTGGCGAGCACCAGAATATCGTTGTGCAGGATGTCCCGAGCAACACTTTTTTCATGACCTGCATCGTCAAGAGCACTATCGAGCATGGCAGGTAGCTCATCGATATCTGCCGTAAAACGGACATCAACTATTCCATCCAGTTTAAGGTCCGACAGGCCCGGTGGTGCTGAACGTTCCCAAATGGCAATTCCTACGCCCTCAACTCGAATCGCACGCAGAGCTTTTGGATTTCTTGCAGTGAATGCGATCGACCGCTCTTTCGCATCCACGCTCATTCGGCAGGCTCCAGAGCAGGTTGCGGCGCTTCCCATGCCGGGAAGGGATCGGCCAGTATTGACCATATATCAGGCACGAATATCTGTTCTTTCACCAAACAGCCGTCCAGTTCGCGGCGGATACGCGCCTCGTCCATGCCGATGCCAATGAACACAAGTTCCTGCCTCCGGTCGCCCCATGTTGGATCCCAATGTTTCAAGACAAATTCTTCAAATGAACCATCTTCCGGCCACAGGTTTTTCGGAACGGCGGCCCACCAGCGACCCATGCGCGCGGTAATGGTCTGGCTACCGGCTACAGCAAGCTCGCCTAAAAAATTGGGGCGGGTAGCGAGCCAGAAATGCCCTTTGGCGCGGATAACAGTATCGAGGCCATTTTGCGTTAGAAAATCATAGAAACGGGAGGGATTAAATGGGCGGCGGGCGCGGTAGACAAAACTCTCGACACCATATTCTTCGGTCTCCGGTCGGTGGCTACCATAGTCGTATAGCTCCTTGGCCCATAACGGGTGCATTTCCGCCTTTTCATCATCGAAAAGGCCGGTATCGAGTATCTCGTCGAGTTCAACTTTCGCATGATCTGCTTCAACGATCCTGGCATCAGCGTTGAGCGAGGCGACAACTTTTTTAACCATGGTGAGCTGTTCAGCCGATACATCGCTTGCCTTGTTAACGATAACGACATCGGCAAATTCAATCTGTTCCACCAATAGGCTTACCAGCTGGCGGTCATCACCTTCGCCAGCGGTTTCGCCTCGATCCGCAAGGAAGTCATGACTGGAATAGTCGTTCAGAAGATTAACCGCATCGACCACGGTGACCATGCAATCAAGCCGGGCCGCATCACTCAGGCATTGCCCGTCTTCGTCGCGAAAGGAAAAAGTTGCCGCCACCGGCAAGGGTTCGGACACGCCCGTGCTTTCAATGACGAGATAGTCGAAGCGGCCTTCCTCGGACAGCTTGCGCACCTCAAGCAGCAAATCGTCCCGCAGCGTGCAACAGATGCAGCCATTGGTCATTTCGACCAGCGTCTCTTCAGATCGCGATAGAGCTGCTTCTCCGCCGCGCACCAGATCCGCATCGATATTCACTTCTGACATGTCGTTGACGATCACTGCCACGCGCTTGCCGTCACGATTACTCAGAATATGGTTTAGTAGAGTTGTTTTGCCGGCTCCCAAAAAACCGGAAAGGACAGTCACAGGTAAGCGCGCGCCATTATCTGAAGTCATAAAACTGAGTCCTTGCGAATCATGTTATGTTGTATCATATCATAATTGTTCTAATTTCCTATCTTGATGGCTGCAAGGAAAATACCAAAGTGTCTCCACAATACGCCAACCGACTGGAAAGTTTGGCGCTGCTCCTGTCAGGGCTTTGTCTTTTCCATTGCCTGGGCCTTCCGCTGCTGCTGATCGCTATTCCTGCCTTAGCTGCTGTCTTGACTGTACCAGAATCGGTTCATTTCTATCTTGTGATCACAGCCTTGCCCTTAAGCGTGATAGTCCTTGTACTGGGTAGGCGCCAACATAAGTCATTCATACCATTGGCAATGGGCATTATTGGATTGCTATTTATGACTGCTGCTCTGACCGAGCAATATCGTAGCGATGAAATCACTCTGACCGTTATCGGCGCTACAATTCTTGCTCTGGCCCATATTATCAACTGGAAGCGCCGTTCGCGATGTGCCGTCGGTAGCGGTATTTGGAAGTGAAACGCCGGAAAGCTTTTGTCGTTGATGAGCAGGTCTGGAAAGTTCTCGTCAACAGCACGCAGCCCGTCGGTGCCTATCAGATAGCAAATATGTTGCCCAAGGTTTCGGCAACCCAAGTCTATCGAGTCCTTGAACGCCTTGTTTCAAGCGGCAAAGCAAGGCGGATAGCCGCGGGTAATGCGTTCGTGGTAGCATCCTCTAAAACCGATGCCATCGTCATTTGCCGCAAATGTGGTGAATTTGAACTGCTGGAATGTCCCGAGGCCATCGAAGGATTAGAACGCCATTGCGACGGTCGAAGCTTCCAGGCCAAACAGATTTTTCTTGAAATGATCGGTACGTGTCGGGATTGCCGTGGGTGACGGGGAAACTGGATCGACAATATCAAATGGAATTAGGCTTGGATAAATATAAGAGATGATGTATCATAACATCCATGATTAAAGCTAAAAAAGTTTGGACAGTCGCGATTCTATCTTTGGCCGTAGTGAGCTTGGGCACACCGGTACATGCCTGTGGTCTTCATGGCGATTTTGATGGCGGCTTTGGGATGCAACGGTTCAATCCGTTTCAAGCAGAACCCTCTGACAATAGCAGTTCATGGAGTGCTAGTCTCAACCAACAGAGAAAAATGTCCCCCATGCCGAAAACGCAGGATACAGATGCAGAGCCTGTAGAAAAAGCATGGACTGATACGCAGAATACAGATGAACAAGAGCCCGTTTCTCGCGGAACGCCAATTGGCCGACGCGATGATGCAAGCGGAGGTGATCAAGCCATAGAGCAGGAAAATGGGCAATACGACGAGCAGCAAAATCTTACAACTGCAGCAACCAGCGATCTGGATGTTGGCAAGGCGACGTTTCACTAAATCCATGTTGCTGGAAGTCGAGAATCTTCATTATACTATTAACGAAAACCCGCTGTTTTCCCGCTTTAATCTTGCGATAGAGGAGGGAAATCATCATCTCCTGGTCGGTCCGTCAGGTTCGGGAAAAACAACCCTCATTAACCTGACCTGCGGGCTTTTGTCACCGGAAAAAGGCGCGATCAGAGTAGCAGGCCATGATATGGCAGCCGTCTCCGAAAGCGGCCGCGATAAAATCCGGCGCGAACATATCGGGATCGTCTTCCAGACTTTACGGTTGGTTTCAGCCCTGGATTTGTCGGCCAATCTTTTGCTGGCCCAGCGATTGTCACGCGGGACCACAGATGCACCTTTAATCGCTTCCCTGTTGGAGCGGCTCGGCATCGCGCATCGCGCCAAAGCGAAGCCTCATCAGATGAGTCAGGGTGAGGCACAGCGGGCGGCCATCGCCAGGGCGCTGGTTACTCGGCCGCGGCTGCTCATTGCCGATGAACCAACCTCTGCGCTTGACGAAAGCAACGCCCAGCAGGTCGCCGATCTCTTACTGGAATGTGCCGCGGACTATGGTGTCACATTGTTGATCGCCACCCATGACGACCGGCTCAAACCTCTGTTTCCCAACCAAATTGCGCTGACTGACCACATGTTGAAAGCGGCCTGACCGATGTTTGGACTTGCTCTTGCCTATTTGCGCGACCGCAGTCTTACCACCGGGCTCAACATCCTGTTGCTCGGCATTTCGGTGGCGATGCTGGTACTGCTGGTGCAATTTGGCAACCAGCTTTCCAGCCGGCTGGACCGTGATGCGCAAGGTATTGATCTGGTCGTGGGTGCAAAGGGGTCGCCGCTGCAACTCATCCTCTCAAGCATTTTTCATATTGACCAGCCGACCGGCAATATCCCGCTCGACAGTCTTGATAGGCTGCGTGGCGACCCGGCGGTCAAAGTGGCCATTCCGCTGGCACTGGGCGATAATTTCGATGGTTACCGGATCGTCGGAACGGATGCATCCTATGCGACATTTTATGGCGGCGAAATCGCACAAGGCCAGATGTTCGAAAAACCAATGGATGCGGTTATGGGTGCCGCAGTAGCGAAAACAACCGGCGCGCAGCTTGGGCAGCAGTTTATCGGCAGCCATGGCTTGGAAACAGACGAAGGGGATGGGCAAGGGCACGATCATGCACCCTTTGAAACCGTTGGTATCTTGGCTCCGACAGGCACGGTTGTCGACCGCCTTATCCTGACTTCGGTTGAGAGTGTCTGGGATGTTCATGGCATAGAGCATGACCATGGTCACGATCATAGCGATCAGCCGAAAGCTGTGCATGATCATGGTCATAATCATGGTGCGGATGATGCGGCGCCGTCCGGGGCCGGGCAATTGCAGCCGGAATTGACCGCCATATTGGTCAGCTATCGTAATGCTGCAGGGGCCATCCGCATTCCCGCCATGATCAACCGTCAGACCGAGATGCAGGCCGCAACGCCAGCGGTGGAGACGGCACGCTTGCTCGCCCTGTTTGGTGCTGGGATAGAAGGCGCTCGTATTTTCGCGTGGATACTGGCTGCCACGGGCGGTCTCGCGATCTTCATTGCACTGCTCAACATGGCCCGTGCGCGGGAGGGCGATCTGGCGCTGTTGCGGGTGATGGGAGCCAGTAAGCCACAGGTCTTCGGCACTATATTGCTGGAAGGCTTGATAACAGCGGCAGCTGGAGCAACCCTCGGGCTCGCCGCTGCCCATGGAGCCCTTTTTGTCGCTGGCCGCAGTTTTCAAACGCTTAGTGATCTGGGGCTGAGCGCAACACAGTTTCTTCCGGCAGAACTCGGCATCGTCGCTGCTGTGCTGTTCATCGGTATCATCGCAGCGCTTGTTCCGGCGGCCCGCGTTTTCCGCATCAATCTGGCGAACACCCTCGCCCGAACATCATGAGGTTATCCATGAAAATTCTGCACGCCATAATCTTCGCATCTGCATTGTCTCTAAGCGCCGCACCCGCGCCAGCAGCCATGCAAGATGGCGGAAAGGCACCGATAAAAGACGTTTGGAAACCCGCGGCAACCCCGAAAGGCGGCGTATCATGGGCTGTTCTGGAAGGCACGAAAGAGAAAACGCGTAAAGGCAAGGATGGCTACATCTATTCAAAGCCGCTTTTTACACCAGCTGTAAAATCGCTCGCTGGAAAACGTATCAAGGTGGCAGGGTGGATGACCCCATTGGATAAAGGCGCGAAGCAGAAGAGGTTCGTGTTGCTCGCCTATCCGCCGGGATGTCCTTTCCATTTTCACGCAATGCCGAACCAGTTTATCGAAGTGCTAGCTGACATTCCTTTTCCCACGGATGAGAGGAAGGTGCATGTTGTCAGCGGTGTACTTGAACTTACAGGCCAAGACGAAAGCGGAATTTTCTATCGCTTAAAAGCCGCGAGCCCGTCATAGGGCGGGAACTAGTTTTTTGCGGTTCCAATTTTGATTTAAGTTGATGATTTCCTTCATGCCAAAGGAAGGGTATCTGAGCTCGCCTATTCTCTAAAACGGATGCCATGATCAACCGGGATTGCCTCGGAAATATCGCTTGAACCACACGATCAATCCAGTGATTGAGAGTAATAAGAGCGTTAAGCCGACGATCAAAATGACCGGCTGCCGCATTGCGCCGAATGTATCGCCGGAATGAATGGCATTGTTGATCGCACCAAGTTTGCCCAATCCCAAGACTTGTTCTTTATGGACCATATTCGCGCAGGAGGAGGAAACCCAGACCCTGCGGTCACCATCGCGTTTATCCAAATCATCGAGCTTTGATAGATAAAGGATGTGATAAGGTTGCCAGGGTGCAGCAAATTCCGCTTCCAGAATGCGAGTGCCGGGATATGTCGCTAGTGCTAGACCCGTCGCCTGACCAATGGAAACAGTTCCATCACAAGTTGCATTTTCCATTCTCTCGACGACTGCTTCCGGCAAAATATCGGTTTGAGGTTTGATAATCGCCGGCCCCCAATCCGGCTTGGACCAATAGGTCCCGGTCAGCCCCCAGATAACAATCAACAAAGCGCACCAGAAGCCAAAGAAACTGTGTAGACTGAATGATTTGCTATTCCAGTTTCCTTTCAGACTAAACCGCTTGGCCTTCATCCAAAAACCTCTGCGAACCGGCCACCAGAGATAAATACCAACGAAAGCCAAGATCGACAGGATCAATCCTAAAACGGCGACAATCACTTCGCCGATATCGCCCGCCAGCAGTTCATAGTGAAAGTCGATCAGCAAATGCGTCCATGTCCGGTCAAGATAGAAGTTGGTAATGGCTTCGTTGGTTCCAGGGTTGATGCTGACGATTTGCACTTCGCCGCCGGCATCAGGCGGTGCGGACATGCCGTAGATCATTGGTATGTCGGTGGCGATTTCCGCATGGGGTCCGAGATAGCCTAACGGTAAAAACGTCTCGCCCGCTTCGGTCCGCGCCGCAGCAACCATTGCCGCAAGATCGGGATCGGCCGCGGTGCTGATGGCTTCTATCTTCGGAAACGCGCCAGTCTCTAAGTGCATCAGCGGACCGGAGAACGCGATAGCCATGCCAGAGATCGTCACTAAAATGATGAAGATCGCGCAAAGCGCGCCTACCCAGGCATGTAAGGTCGCGTTGATTTTTCGAAGGGACGAGCGCTGTGCCATTATATTGCTGTTTCAGCGACAATCAAAATGCGAATTCAAGGCCGACACTGACTTTGCGCGGTTCCCCAACATTGGCGAGGGTACCGCTATCAAAAACGGACAGCTCGTAAAAGGCATCAAACGCATTGGTTAGATCGAGGAATAATCGTAGGCCTTCATATTCATAACTCGCCTGGAAATCGGCGACAAAATAACTATCGACATTATTGGCAGCGAGATTGGCATCATCACTGAAATAGCCATCGCTATACCGGCCAAAGCCGCTGAGGGTAAAGCCCGGCGCGGGTTCCCAAATAATGCCTCCGACGGCAGTTAATCCTGGGGTCCGCTGAAACTCGTTGCCGTCAATCAAGGCGCCGGCGTTGGAATCGCTTTGGAATTTTGTGTCCGTAATCCCGATCCCGGTTTGCAGAGTCCATCGGTCATTAACCGCAAAACGTGCTTCCAGTTCCGCGCCGATAGAGCGGGCTTCAGGGGCATTGCTGAATATATTGGCAAAGAAATCAGGGCCAAGTTCAACCAGCGTCGCGATTTGAAGATCATCAATATCGCTATAGAAAATATTGCCATTCAGGGTCAGACGTTGATCAAGCAGTTGCGCCCGGAAAAATGCTTCGTAATTCCACAACGTCTCCTGCTCGAACGTTTCGGCAGAAAAAGTTTCGAAGTTAAAGGTAAAGCCGCCCGCATTGAAACCCCGCTCGGCAATCAGGCCGATACGGACCTCATCCGAAACATCAAAAGCCAGCTCAAACTTCGGCAGGAACGCGTCAAAACTCTCGTCAAAGTCTATCGGAATCACCCCGGCAAAGCCGCCCAGTCTGGTCTGGCTATCGCGCTGCCAGCGGCCGCCAATATTGGCGTAAAGGTCGGGAGACAAAGCGATATTCGCTTCGGCAAAAATACCCAAACTGTCGCGCTCGTCGTTGAAATCGCCGATACCTATTCCAAAGCCGCTCAGGTCGAGCGTCTCTTCGCTTTCGAAACGCGATATATAAAAGCCCGCTAGCCCGGTGATGGCTGAGCCCTCGTTGCCGAAACGGGCGAGCAATTCGTTGGTCAGTTCATCCGATTGAATGTCTGCATTGCCTTGACCAGGTGCGACCAACCGTTGCACGCTGACGTCAGAATAGCTGGTTGTATTGCTCAGGCCAAAATTATCACTTACGGCGTAATTCAAAGCCACCGTGATAGCGTCAGAATTTGTTTCAAAAATCGAAAACCCGGGATTAAACCGTTGCAAATCCTCGAATGGTGCATCGATACCTTCTGTTTGAGGGCGGGATGTATCAGCGTGAGTCACGGTAATCAGGCCGTCAAATCCTGGCAAAGCCTCTGGCTTGATGCTCAGTTTGCCTCGCAAGTTCAGCGTTTCGATCCGCCGTAAATTACGGCCCAGATCAGCCGTGACGCCCAGCGGCCGAACGAAGCTCTCTTGTTCCCGGTAATCGGCCGATAAGCGAAAAGCCAGCTGGCCATCGGCAATCGGACCGCTGACAACAGCGGATGCTTGGTAAGTATCGAAATTGCCGACAATAGCGCGTAGTTTACCTTCAAATTCGTCATGATTGGGCTTGGCGGTTTCGATAAAGATCGCACCCGCAATAGCGTTGCGGCCTTGTGTTGTGGTCTGCGGCCCGCGAAAAATCTCGACCCGTTCAATATCCCAGGCAGATTCGCCGGAATAGACAAACTCGTTAAACGTTAATTGCCGTCCATCGACCTGAATGGTTGTGCGTGGCTGCGAACCGCCGAAAAAGCTTTCGAGGCTGGTGAGGATACCGCTGGTATTGGCGCCCCGAATAGTCGGGCCTTGATTGCCGTTGCCTGAAGTTGTCACATTCGCAGTCTGATTGAAAATGCGCTCCAGTGTATCCGGTCCGGCAAATGCATCGAGATCCGCTTGGGTTGTGACGCTGACTGAGGAAGCTGTTTCTTGCAGCGTTCGTTCCGTGCGCTCTCCTGTAACCACGATGATATTATCGGTATCACTGTCGGAAATATCTTGTGCTGATGCTATTGCAGGAACGCAAAGCGCCACTGATGTCAAAATTGCGTTGCGGATCACGAATCGCTCCCATGGATGGTTGCTGATCGAGATATGCAATACGGATCTTATTGTAAATGAGAATTAATCGCAATTTTTATTATGATATGATATCTACTAAACAAGAAGTCTTTGACGTCTGCTTTGCACTCTAAACAGATGCAGGCTTAGTGATCGCTTCATATCGAAAGCGGGTTCATTTGCGCGTGGTCAATCAGGAAAAACGAGTCGTCCCAGAGCTTGCTATTCAACCATTGCCATTTCCATCTATGTGATATAGTTACATTTTATGGTTCGGACCCGACGCACAACTAAGCAAAATTCCTTTGCGGCTATTTGGTTGCCTATGATTTTTGGCGCGTTTTTGCTCATGCAAATTATAGCTTCGGGGCATGCGCATGATGAAAATTTTGATGTAACGCCTGAAACATCTTGTGCAATTTGCGTTCACGGCAGTCAGAACGACGATTTGGATTTGCCAGCATCGATAGTGATGCCAGATGATGTCGGCCCGGCCCCCTGGGCAGCGACCATAATCAAAAGGCATCTCGCCGACTTTGCGCTTGAGGCAAAAGCGCGAGCTCCTCCATATTCCTGAAATCAGGTAGCTTATCTGCATGTCATGGAAGCATGTGACACAGGTATCCTGATGTTTCCCAAAAATATTATCGCCCAGTCTGAAAGGTCCAGGCGATCGTTTTGTCTGAATTACAGGAATATATAATGATAATATCAAATGCCGCTCGGTTGATGATAGGCGGCGCATCATTGTGCATCGCCAACACAGCTGTTGCGCAATCGGGGAATAATGAAACTGCCAGCATGTCTGCGGAGGATGACAGTGGAATTGTCGTCATCGGCTTGCGGCAAGCGTATCGCGGAGATTTTGATCGGCTCGAAATCCCTCAGGCTGACCAGATCATCGATCAGGAATTGCTCCAGGAAGCCGGAGTGGTCGACTTAAGCGGTGCTCTTGACTTGTCGGCATCGGTCGCGCGCCAGAATAATTTTGGTGGCCTATGGAACTCTTTTTCGGTGCGCGGCTTCTCTGGGGATATCAACCTGCCAAGCGGATTTCTCGTCAACGGCTTTAATGCCGGGCGTGGTTTTGGCGGCCCACGTGATCTGGCCGGAATCGAAGCTGTCGAAGTACTCAAAGGCCCGCGTTCAGCCCTTTACGGCCGGGGCGAGCCTGGCGGTACGGTCAATCTCGTTACCAAGCGTCCGGGTTTTGAAACCGTGGGCGAAGTTGAGTTTCAGGCCGGGTCATTTGACTTTTATCGCGGTGATGTCGATCTCCAAACAACCATTGGCGACAATGTCGGCGTGCGGCTTGTCGGCTTTTACGAAGATGCGGGAAGCTTCCGCAAAACGGTTGATACGGAGCGCTATGGTTTCTATCCATCGATTACAGCGAAGCTCGGCGAGAATACCGTAGCGACATATGAGCTCGAATATACCGAACAGAAAATCCCGTTCGATCGTGGTGTTATTTTCTCTGAAGAATTTGGTTTCAGCCCGCGCCGGACCTTCACGGGGGAGCCTGGAGATGGACCGATTGAAACAGAAGTTTTCGGCCATCAGTTCGAAGTCCAGCATGATTTCTCCGACAACTGGAGCCTGCTCGCTGGCCTTGGCTATCGCGAGACTTCGCTGACCGGGAATGCGTCGGAAAATAATTTCGATGGCCGCCAACTCTACCTGATTGATGGTCAGACGATCACGCGTTTTTTCCGGTTCCGCGATTTCGATTCCGAATATTTCGTTGCTCGGGCGGAACTGGCAGGCGAATTCAATACGGGCTCCCTGCGCCATCGCCTGCAATTTGGTATGGACTATGACCGATTTGATAATAACCTGTTCATCCTGCGCTTCCGCCCTCCGTTCTTTGCAGCCGGAACTGATCCCAGCACGTTGGACCCTGCTACTTATCTATTCCTCGACGCAAACAACCCCGTTTATGGGCAATTCCCGCAACCCGTTCCAGGGCCCAACACCGATCGTGAAGAACGGCTTAAAGGCTTTGGTATCTATTTTCAGGACCAGATCGACATTACTGATCGTCTGCAAATCCGCATCGGGGGTCGTTTCGATGATTTTGAGCAGGACCTGACGAATTTGCGCGCTACCCCTGCAACGACGACCACTAGCAAGGACAAGCGTTTCTCACCACAGGTCGGAGCTGTTTACCGTGCCGATGACGGACTAAGCATCTACGCTTCTTATGGCGAAGGTTTCCGCCAGCAAACGGGTTCGGATTTTCAGGGCAACCAATTTGACCCGAATATCACCAAGTCCGCCGAGTTTGGATTGAAGGCGGACCTGGGAGCCTATTTCAATGGGGTTCAAGGGAATGTTACGCTAACGGCCTTTCAGGTCGATCAAAGTAACATCCTTGTGAATGATGATCGACCTGAAGCCGTAGATGCTGGCTTCTTCTCGTTCCCAGCAGGTAAAGCGCGGAGCCGCGGCATTGAGTTTGATGCGAATGCCTCATTTGATAGCGGGCTGAGCATCTGGCTCTCTTATGCTTACACTGACGCTGAGTTCACCAACAGTAATCCCGATGCGGATTTTGGCGCGATCATCGAAGAGGGTGATCAGTTGATCAACTCACCAGAGCATCAGATCAGCCTCCTCGTCAGCCAGTCCTTTACCGTGGCGCAAGCGCCCGTTCAATTGGGTGGCGGTTTGCTTCATGTGGGTGAACGGAATGGTTGGACCGGGTTCGATTTTACGTTGCCAGATTACACCACGGTCAGGCTGTTTGGTGAGGTTGAATTAGTCGAAGGCTTTTCGCTGAGGCTCGACGTCGATAACGTATTCAATGAGACTTTTTACACCAACAGCTTCGCAGATGTCTGGGTTCAACCGGGCGCGCCGACCACTGCTCGGGTGTCTGCGCGATTTAAATTCTAGGCAAGGGAAGAATTCACTATGTCCATACCGCTTGAAGTTCGCTCGCTTTCACTGGTTCGCGAGGGAAATGCTGTCCTTGATGGCGTTTCCTTCACAGTGGCACAGGGTGAAATTTTCGCGCTGCTCGGCGGCAATGGCGCAGGCAAGTCGAGCACTTTGCTCACTTTCCTTGGTTTTCTGGCACCATCGGATGGTGAGGTTCTGGTATATGGTCAAAGCGTTGGAAGCGATGTTGCTTCCGCGCGATCAGCCATAGCATATCTGCCCGAGGCGGCATCTTTATATGGCCATATGACGGCTTACGAAAACCTGGATTACTTTCTTGATCTGGCCGGAAAATCAGCGAATCAAGCGGATTATGACCAAGCTCTTGACCGGGTCGCACTTCCTGATGAAGCCCGGTCTCGGCGCTTGCAATCCTATTCCAAGGGCATGCGGCAAAAGACAGCAATAGCGCTCGCCCTCTTGCGCGAAACTCCTATTTTGCTGCTTGATGAGCCGACCTCCGGTCTCGATCCCGTGGCGATTGATGAATTTCATGATCTGGTGAAGGACCTGGCAAGCGCTGGCCAGACGATCCTTATGGTAACGCATGATGTCTATGGTGCGTGTCAGGTAGCGGACCGGGTTGGATTGCTCAGGCGCGGCCAATTGGTTGGCAGCTTTTCGGCCGAAAATGGCAAGCGGATCGATACAGAAACCGTGCACGCAGCCTTCGCAGAGCGAGAAGCCGCATGAGCATGGTCTTCAGGATAGCGAAAGAAGAATGGCGGCTTTGGCTGCGCTCGAAAGTAGTCGTGATGGCAGCATTGATCGTCGGAACACTGCTTGCGGTGACGAGCGTTCTCACGATCAACCGCGTCGCGGAAGAACAATCGCAGCGGCTCGCACAACAGGTTGAGGCGGAAGAGACTTTTTTTGCCCAACCGGATCGCCATCCGCACCGCATGGTCCACTATGGCCACTATGCCTTTCGACCGCCGCCGCCGCTCGCTATATTTGAGCCGGGGGTAGACGCAGTCACGGGTCAGTCCATTTTCCTCGAAGGACACCGCCAGAACACCGCAATGTTCGCTGATACGAAGGCTGCAGCTGACCTTGGCGGCTTTGCGGCCTTGACGCCGGCCAGCCTTTACCAACTGCTCTTGCCGTTACTCTTGATTGTGCTCGGCCATGCGCTCTTCTTGCGAGAGCGCGAGAGCGGGACGCTGGCCGTGATTTTGGCACAGGGACAATCTGGTGTGACACTGGCGATGGGGAAGATGGCTGCGTTGCTCGCGGTCATCATCATTTTCATGATCCCGCTGATTATAGTCGCGGCTTATTCGGTCAGCCTCGGCGAAAGCCCGCTTGGGGCGTTGTCGCTGGTCGGTGGTTATTTCGCGTATCTCTGCGTGTGGGGTGCCATCGTCCTTGCCGCCTCAATCATCCTTAAGCAGCGTGCCGTCTCACTGGGTGTGCTGATATTCATGTGGCTGTTCGCTGCGCTTATTGTTCCGCGCTTTGCGATCAATGCCAGTAGTGCTGCCATTGATGCACCCGGCAAGATTGAAAGCGATCTTGTGATGCTCTCCGAACAACGCAAACTGGGAGATGGCCATAATGCGGCCGATCCCGCCTTTCAGCGGCTTCAAGCCGAGGTACTGGAGCAATATGACGTTGAAACAATCGAAGAGCTGCCGATTAATTGGCGCGGCGTTGTCGCGTCCTATTCCGAGGCAGAATTGACCGACTTGCTCAACGGCTACGCAGAAAACCGCATGAGCCTTGAGGCGAGCCAGTCGCGGATATTCGACCTGTTCGGTTTGATCTCTCCGACAATTGCAATCGGGTCGCTATCGCGAACCTTCGCCGGGACAGACCTTGCGACACACCACCGGTTTCTGCGCGAGAGTGAGAAATTACGCTTTGATTTCGTCCAGTCGCTCAACGAAGTCCACGTTAACGAGCTTAGTTATGCTGACGATATGAACCGCAACGCTGATGCTGAGGCAGCGCGCCGTGCCCAAGTAAACTCGGAGGCTTGGCAAGTGCTCGACGAGTTTCGCTTTGCCCCTGACAATGCCAGCGAGCGGATTGGCCGCGCCACGATCTCGCTTGGCGTGCTGATCACATGGTTGCTGGTATCAATCAGCATTGTGTTCCTCGCCGCTCGGAGGGTTCGTCTGTAATGGTTGGTAATCTTGTTCGTGAAGCCCGTTTTCTAGCCAAAGATGGCGGCGCATTATTTTGGCTGGGGCTGGCGTTTTTACTGTCCATTGTCGCGGTTTCATTCGGTGTCGCAGAAGTCCGCGATCAGCAAGAAACAATTGCTGAATTGGTGAAAGAAGATGCCGCCGACCGCGCCAACGCGCTAAAAGGGCAAGAGGATTGGGGTGGCGCAGCCTATTATGCCTTCCACCTGACTCATGCTCCGCCTTCTGATTTCGCCTTTGCCGCGATGGGACAGCGTGACAGCAGCCCATGGAAGCACCGCGTGCGGATGCTGGCGCTCGAAGGTCAAATACATGAAGCCGACACGAGAAATGCTGATTTCGGGCTAGTCGGGCGGTTCGATTTTGCGTTTCTTGCAGCATCCGTCGCTCCGCTGCTTCTCATCCTGCTGCTTTATGACCTGCGTGCAGCCGAGCGCAGTGCACGACGTCACGACCTGTTAATCGCGACAGCCGGATCGCCGATCCAATTGTGGTTTCCCAGGGCACTGGTTCGAGTGGTCGCTTTGTTGCTGTTGCTGTTGATCCCATTATGGGGAGCATCGTTGGTAGCGGGAACATCACTGGATATAGTTTTAAAAGCCACAGCAATACTGATTGGTGCACTCCTGATCTGGTGGTTGATCGTTGAACTGGTCAGTCGGGTCAATGCGTCGCCTTCTGTTCTGCTCACATCGCTCATTGGTTTGTGGCTGGCTTTGGCCATCATTGTTCCGGCGCTTTCAAAAGCGGTAATTGAAGTGCGCCAGCCGCTACCAAATGGCGGTGAAATTCTTCTGCTGCAACGGGAAACGGTGAACGATGCTTGGGATTTGCCCAAGGAAGCAACGATGACTCCATTCCTTGAAGAGCATCCTGAATGGAGCGCCTATGCCACCCTGGAAGAAGCCTTTGAATGGAAATGGTATTATGCCTTTCAGCAAGTTGGCGATCAAGTAGCAGCACCTTTAGTGAATCAATATCGCTCAGCTCGCCTCGCACGCGACCGTGAGGCGGGCTTGATCTCTTTTCTCTCACCGACATCATTTGTTGAGCGGTCGTTTGAAAAACTTGCTGGAACGGATGCGGCCTCTATGATTGCCTATGAAGATGCTGTGCGAGACTTTCACCGACAATTGCGGGATTTCCACTATCCGCTGCTCTTCAGGGATCAACCATTTGATCTAAACACCCTGAAGGATTTGCCGGTATATGCCCCGACATCTTGAAAATTATGATGTCACGATATCAGGACTTTTTTGGCTGTTGATCTGCAACAAAATTGCCATTGAATCGGGTGAGTACGAGTGTGATTTTTTCAGTGAGAATTAGACCATGACCAACGAGCCCATGCCATCATCACGCATCGCCTCCATTGATATCATGCGAGGCCTGGTCATCATCCTGATGATGTTGGATCATGTGCGCGAGCGGTTTTACATGCACGTACGCACAGGTGATCCGATCGCTGATACGATTGAGCCCGATCTGTTTTTTACGCGCATCTTGACGCATTTCTGTGCGCCCATTTTCATTTTTCTGGCTGGGCTCTCGGCATGGCTATACGCGCACGCAAAAGAGGGCGAATTTCGCTCGCCATCTAGGTTTTTATTCACGCGGGGCCTAGTCATCATATTAATTGAGCTTGTGCTTTATTACCTCGTCTGGGCCGACAGTTTCCCAAAATATCTGTTCCTACAGGTCCTTTGGGCCATCGGGCTTTGCATGATTGCATTGTCGGTTGCGTGCCGCTTTAATTACTGGGTGATCGGAGCCTTGGGTTTCCTGATTGTGCTCGGACATAATTTCCTGGTGCCAATCGACTTCGAACCCGGCGACTTGGCATATATACCTTGGGCAATCCTTCACGATGGCGGTGAGTTGGGGCAGGTGGGTCCGCTTACTGTAAGCCTGTCCTATCCGAGCCTGCCATGGTTTGGCGTCATTCTCTTGGGCTATTTCGCAGGCCCGCTTTTCGCGCAATCAACGAAAGCACTCACGCGCCAGCGCATGCTCGTAGGCATAGGTGTCGCATGTCTGGTACTCCTGCTTACCCTGCGAGGGTTTAACATCTACGGTGAAACGCTTCCGTGGGAAGTGCAAGACACGGGTATCGAGACCGTCATGTCGTTTATCAATTTCACAAAATACCCTCCGTCGCTTGACTATATATTGTTCACCTTAGGCTTCGGCTTGCCGTTGCTGGCATGGTTCGAGTCCGTCAAAAAGCAAAACTCCGTGCTGGATCTTATGCAGACCTTCGGTTCCATTCCAATGTTCATCTATGTCTTGCATCTGTATGTTCTGTTGGCGGCCTATTGGGTTTTGTTCCTGATCTTCGGACCAACCCAAGACGAGCGTTACGGCTTGGATAGCGTCCTGTGGATATGGATTGGCGCAGGCGCGCTCGTACTGATACATTATCCGATTGCGAAGGCATTTGCGGCCTATAAGCACCGGGAAAAACGTAACAAGCCTTGGCTAAGCTTTTTTTGATTGAGCGCCTGGCAAAACAAGCAAGGTGCCGATTGCATAGTTATACTATTCCATAATGGAAGACATGAATATTGACCAAAGCTAGCAGCGTTAATGACCGATGTTGATCAAAGCTTTGAAACATCTAATTGTCTGACTAATTTCGTCTTCGGAAGTTCGGTGAACCATTACCGCGCCAATTCCGTTAGCAGTGAGAGCCATCAACAAGTCACCCATGATGGCGACAGGTGTATCGGGTTCAAGATCACCTTGCGTGATGGCAGTTTCAATAATTTGTTGAAAAATTGCGCTATACGCCTTGCGTAACTCCAGTATTTCTGCGAATTTTTCTGGTTCTCGAGCCATTTTCAATTGCGCGGTACTGGTAATAAGGGGACTCCATAAGTCATTCCTCTGGGTTATCAGTGTCGCATCTAGAACGTTTGAAAGTTTGGTCTTCCAATTTCCTTTTATAGCAGCTGCGTCCGACAAAAGTTCAATATTTCGGGAAATAATTGCTTTCACAGTCTCCTGAAAAAGATCATCTTTTGACTTATAGTGGTTGTAAATGGCTGCGCTGGTCAGTCCGGCCGCTTTGGCAATTTGGGACATGCTGACTTCAGCAAATTCTCGTTCGCTAAACTGCTTGGCGGCAGCCTGTAAAAGGCTGCTTCGGGTTTCTTCTCCAGAACTCCCTGATGGTCGCCCCAATATGGGCTTCTTTGGTTGTGTTGCCATAACGAAAACCTATGCCGCAGTCAGAAAATCAGTCAATGATTGTAATAAGCGTCTTGGCAGGTATCTTATCCATGCTATTCGCGGCTTATCGCCGATATCAGCTATTTGGGCGATACCAGATCGGGGAGCTATAAGCGCGCTCCTGATTCAGGCGTGGAACATTTGGTGGCAATTTCAAGCCATATCGCTCGGCGTCATAGGTCGTCCAACGTTTGCTGGGCGCCTCCAAAACCCGGATATAATAGAAGGCACCTTCATTGGCATCGAAAGACGGGTCCGCCCAATAGGCAGAAAGCTGCGCGCCACCGCTTGTTTGGTCAGCCAGTACAACATCATAAATTCGCTCTCGCAAAGTGCCATCGCTTTGTCGCCATCCTTTTATTATTTGCACGCGCTCCAGATCTGCGCTTTCCGGGTCCTTCAATGCCTTGATAAGAAAACGCGGTATTTTCCCGCCTGTGGCTTTTTCCAATAGCCCACCCATTGGCACGCCCTCGATATAACCCTTGGCTGCAAAGTTCTTCGCAGTGAGATCATCTTGGCCAAAGCTCCAGCCTGCAAAAACCCGCAAGGTTATTCTCGGCCCGGTTGTTGCGTAAACTTCGCGGCGCTGAATCGCGTCGAACAATTCCGCCCGAGTATTGGCGCGCGCCCATACGCCAGTATAGCCGGAGGCCGTCAGCTTGCCGTTGGGCCAGAGCGCACCGCCCATTTTGCTATTCAGCCGGGTGCTGGATTGCTCGGAATCTTTGAATTTTCCCCAGAAGTTATTGTCATCAGCCGTCGCTAACGCCGTGTGGGAATCGGTCGAACCAATAAGACCGAATTGATAGGGATTTGCGCCCAGTTCATCATCATATTTCAGGCCCTTTTTTAGCCCGCTGCGCGCATATTCGCCTTTCAACATTTCGCGAACACGGTTCGGGTCATCCGGTTTGGGGGTCAAAGAAATATCGGTTTCGTCCCAAGTCTCGAAATCCGCAAATTTGTCATCGGCGGACAGCAAGGGATGGGCTTCGCCATCTCCCTTCACCTGCGTTACCTCATAGACCGGTTCCCAGCGGCTTCGTGTCTTGGCATATTCGGCGGTCAAAGGGTTACCATCCAATGTCTGATCGTCAAACATGATGCCACCGGACAAGTTTCCATTATGGGCAATAGCCAGCACCGAACCCTTGGTGGATTGCTCATATTGCGCAAGATAGGCCCATAGGTCTTCTGGGTCATCGCTATCGAGCGCCGAAAAAGGAATGGTTTCTTTTGTTTTTTCTGGACCGTCTTTGAACACCACAACCCGGTGCAAGTTCCGTCCCCCCGGCATCGAAGTCCATTCATAGCCAGCAAAGGCAGTAAATTTCCCGGGACTGTTAAACTGTTCCGCCAAGTCGATCACATGACGCCAGACGCTTTTATTGAAACTCTTATCGGGCACTTCAACGGGCTGTACGCCGGTTACCATAGCAACATATTCATCCATGATCGGCCCCATACCGTCGCCGCCCGACAGATATTCGTTCCAGCGCTTTCCCAGTGGGGTGGACAGCAGTCCTTCATTTTCGTCCTGTAAGGCGGTCAAAACGCCGAGATATTCAGCATGATCAGCGACCATCAAGAAATCTAGTGGCCGACTGAGCTTGGCGCGTTTGCCGCCCGATGCAACCACCTCTTCACCGCGTGCGAAGCGATAGGCATCCTCAGGGCCCAGATGTTGATTGCCGAAGCTGTTGCTATCAAAGGACAGGTTTGAGTGGACGTGAAGGTCTCCCCAAAAAACCCGCTCCGGCACATCGGTCATTGCAACGCGGTCGCCTGAGTCAGTGGTTGATTGCTCATCAGCAGCGGGATTTTGGCAAGATGCCAAAGTGAAAACCAGCACTGAAGCCAGCATCCAGACAGGCAGATTTTCTCCGATTGGCATTTGCATATACTCCCGAACCCGTCAGCGTCATTTTCGCCGCGATGCCCAAACTGTCAGTTTTGACTGTAGAACGAACATCATACTCATATAAATGAATGGTTAGTTATATAATGAAACAGCCAAAATCGATAGGCTGTTTACAGGGAGAGGAACACATGGAAAACGGCGGCATGAATCTGCACGGGAAATTGATGCAGACAACAATGTTGAGTTTGATCGCAGGTCTAGGGTTGACTAGCCCCGCCATCGCTCAACAATCTGATCAAGAGTTGAATGAAGAAGACAATATCATTGTGGTCACCGGCCGCCTCAGAGGTGATGCAGAGTCGGTGCAGGACGTTCCTCTTGCCGTAACAGTTGTGAGCCCAGAACAATTGGGAGCGCAGGGCGCGCTGAATATCGAAGACCTTGAAACACTATCCCCAAGCCTGGTGATTGATGGCGTGACCGCCGGCCCAGGCGCAGGCGCAATTTCGCTGCGTGGTGTCAGTTTCGAAGATGTCGAGAAAAGCTTTGAGCCTACAGTGGGCGTCGTGATTGACGGCGTATTTACTGGGACCAACACCGCGCAATTGACCAATGCCTTTGATTTTCAACAGATTGAAGTGTTGCGCGGACCGCAAGGTACGCTGTTCGGCCGTAATACCATCGGCGGCGTGATCAACGTCAGGCGTTCTCGCCCTACCAAAGAATTTGGTTTGCGAGCGGAAGCGACGTTTGGCAATTATGGCCGGCAAGAATTTAATGGCGTCTTCAATATCGGCGACGGTGATATTTTCGGCTTGAAACTCTTTGGTTCCAAGCGCGATTTTGATGGTTTCTACAATAACGTAACACTCGACCAGAGAACTGGCAGCAATAGCATCACCAACGCAGGCGGTACAATCCTAATCGAGCCGAATAGTGATCTTGAGATATTGCTGACGGCAGAACATACAAAAATTGGCGGCGATCCTGCCAGTGCCTCGCTATCCCAAACCGGAGAAGCGATTTGCGGCATTCCGGTGGTTGCCAATCAGTGCAATCTCAATACGCGACGTGATCTTTATACCGTTTTTGGAAATGTCTTGGGCGATATCGATTATGGCGAAGATGCGTTTTCTGCGCAGATTAATTACAGTTTTGGTGACCTAACTTTAACATCCATCACCGCGCTGAAAGATTCTGACGAACTGGTGATCCAGGATTTCGACGCCACTTCGATCGACTTTTTCACGACAAGCCGTGCGCAGCAATATCGTCAATTCAGTCAGGAACTCAGACTAGCGGGTGATTTTTTCGATAATGTTAGCGGGGTTTTCGGATTATTCTATTTCAACAACGAATATCAACTGCAGCAAACAACCACACTGCCCAATGGCTTTGGACTGCCATCAGAAACCGATCACGAAACCAAATCATATGCGGCTTTTGCAGATATTGATATTACGCTGACCGATGCACTGCGTCTGAGCGTCGGTGCGCGTTATTCGAAGGATGAGAAAGAATATACTCGCTCCATTTTCGCTGGACCTGGGCCTTTGCTAGATCTGTCCAATGAAGATGACTGGAGTCAATTCACTCCGCGTGTTAGTCTGGATTATCGCTTCTCCGATGATCTGTTGGTCTATGCGTCTTACGCCCGCGGCTACCGCGCTGGCGGGTTTAACGGTCGAGCCAACAGCCCGTCTTCAGTGGCCGTCTCTTTCGATCCCGAAACGGTCGACTCTTTTGAGCTGGGCGGTAAATCGACTTTCGCAGATGGCCGCGTCACACTGAATGTCGCCGCGTTCTACTCGCGCTATAATGACAAGCAGGAAGATGTCGTTCAAGCGACCCCACCCGGCTCACCAAATCCTCAGGAAACGGTGACATTAAATGCTGCTAATGCCACAATTTTTGGTGCCGAAATCGACATGCGTGCGGAACTTTTTGAAGGGTTCACAATCACCAGTTCTCTAGGTTTGCTGGATGCGTCTTATGATGATTTCTTCATCGATGTGAATCTTGATGGGGTTGAAGATCCCGGTGAGGACGCATCTGATCGTGATCTCAGACGCGCGCCCGACTTCTCCTTCTCGATCGCAGGCAATTATGAAGTGCCGGTTGGAAATTCAGGGACATTGGACCTGAACGCCAAATATAGCACCACAAGCTCTTACCAAACCACGATTGTCGCTGCATCGACTGATTTCGGACAGAATGATCCACGCGGCCTGCACCAGTCACAGGACGATCTATCGGCTTCAATAACTTATACGCATCTGTTGAGCGATGACAGCGAGCTATATCTGCGCGTATTTGGCCGCAATCTCACCGACGGTCGCGGACTAAGCGCAGCCTTACCGGTAGCCGGTCTATTCGCTTTCGGATCTGCTATCGCGCCGCGGCAATATGGCGCGACAGTCGGCTTCCGCTTTTGATAATCCAGACATGCATGACTCATGCCTCCCAAAAGGCATCCTCTGGCCCCGCTTCGGCGGGGCTATTTTTTGCCGACAGCAGGGGATTAGGTTTCGCAGGTTCTTGATCCGTTAGCGGAAATTCGATCTCAACGGATTCATCCATTTATTGGCAATCGGACTTTCAATTTAGATTTGCT
Organism: Parasphingorhabdus cellanae; assembly: GCF_017498565.1. Classification (NCBI taxonomy): domain Bacteria; kingdom Pseudomonadati; phylum Pseudomonadota; class Alphaproteobacteria; order Sphingomonadales; family Sphingorhabdaceae; genus Parasphingorhabdus; species Parasphingorhabdus cellanae. The sequence goes on along the minus strand of NZ_CP071794.1, from coordinate 932,865 downwards.
TCCAGCACAGTCGAATTTCAATCAAAACTCAAAATCGGGCAATGTCGCAAATGCGATATCCAAAGCTTCGCTCCAGCCTTTGGATATCTCGTTAAAATAGGGATCGTCCTTTTCAATCCGGCGCTGTTCCGTGATCGCATAGCTGTCCGTTTCATAAACCTGCAAATCGATAGGCAAGTCCACTCCTGCATTCGCGCTGATTGTGGAGTCGAACGACACACACAGTAGCTTTACTGCCTGTTCAAAGCTCATGTCAGGTTTTAGCGCGCGAACTAAAATCGGGCGGCCATATTTCGTTTCTCCGCTTTGGAAAAATGGATTATCGTCTCCGGCCTCAATGAAGTTCCCCTCTGGGTAGATCAGGAACAGACGCGGCTCCATGCCCTTTATCTGGCCGCCGACGATTAACGTCGCGCCAAAAACGGATTCTGATGCCGGGCCGGCTTCGGTATGGGCTTGCACCAGTTCCCGCAACGTATCACCGACGATCGTGGCCACTTGAAACATGGAAGGCGCAGTCAGTATAGAAGGATCGCGATCTTTTGGTGCTTTGGTTCTCTCGTCAAGAACACTGACGACGGCCTGAGTGGTCGCAAGATTCCCTGCCGAAAGCAAAGTGATGACACGCTCCCCGGGGACTTCCCAACTGTTCATTTTTTTGACTTGAGCGATATCATCGACACCCGCGTTTGTGCGCGTGTCGGACATGAATACCAAACCCTTGTCGAGCCGAAGTCCCACGCAATATGTCATGATTTGGTAATCCCTGTCAGCACCAACTTGTGTGCAAGAACTGCTTACTGCTGAACCTGCAGCTGAACAACCATATTTTCGGAAGTGCCACCGTATCGCATACCGGACACAGGGGATGCTTCTTGATAGTCGAGACCGGTCGCGACGCGGATATAGCGCTCATCCGGAGAATATCCGTTGGAAACATCAAAGCCAATCCAGCCTACACCTTCAAAATATGCCTCAGCCCAGGCATGAGTTGCATCTTGATCTTCGCGGTCGTTCATCATCAGATAACCGGACACATAACGGGCGGGATGACCAAGCAGGCGCATTGCCGCAATGAAAATATGGGCGTGGTCCTGACAAACGCCAGCCCCTACCTGAATCGCTTCCTCAGCGGTTGTTTCAGCATTGGTTTTCCCAATCGCATATGGAATTTTTTCGATGATCAAAGCCGACAAGGCATGCGCTCTTTCGATCTCGCCTGAATGCCCTTCTCTCAATATTTGCAGGAGACCGTCTATTTTCGGCCCAGCTTTCGTTAACGGCGTAGGCTGCCGAAAACCCCATAAAGGCATGAACCCGCGATGCGGTCCGATGACGCCATTATTTTGGTCGACCTCTACCTCGCCTTCACAGCGTATGACGATCTGTTCACCGCCCGGGGTGATGCTGATCAGGTCAACCTGATTATTATGCTGGTCAGCAAATTGCAGCTCTTTCTTACCGCCTTCAATAGTCATATCCCAGCTGATAATATTTTGACCGTCGCTCGATTTAGGTGTCAGGCGGATCTGCTGTAAACCATAAGCCACCGCGGCGTCATATGTGTAAGTCGTGCTGTGTTTGACCAGAAGTTGCATGATTATCCTTGAAACCTGTAATCACGCTCAATTTGCGCGCCTAAGCTACTGTTGTTGAATAAAAATCCTTCGATATATTCGTGAAGCCCTTCTTCAAAAATCTCGCCAATCTGCCCTGTTTTCAATTTCTGGTGGACCATGTTGGCCAAGCGGCAGGATTCATGTTCGACACCATATTCTTCCTGTAAAAAACCGAGACTTTCATCGACCTGCTGTGCGCAATAAGCCAGCGAGCGGGGCATTTGCCGATGCAGGATGAGAAACTCTGCGATATTGGCCGGGCTAATCTGATCACCATTTAACCAGCGATAGGCCCGTTGTGCGGATACCGATCGCAAGATGGTTTCCCATTGAACATTGTCTAGTGATGATCCGATTTTGGCGATTGAAGGTAACAACAGATAATATTTTACGTCCAAAATACGCGCGGTATTGTCGGCCCGTTCCATGAATGTACCAAGCTGCGTAAAATGAAATCCGTCGTTGCGCAGCATCGTTCCGTGAGTTGCTCCTCGAACCAGAGCGTTTTGTTTGCGAATAATGCTGAGCGCATCAGGTAGGTCTTTCTCCGGAACCGGTTGATCAAGCAATTCCTTGAGTGTGATCCAACCTTCGTTGGTCGCTTCCCATACTTCCCGCGTAAGTGCAGTCCGGACGAGCCGCGCATTGTCCCGTGCGGCTTTCATGATTGATATAACACTGGAGGGATTGGCGAGATCGCGGAGCAGAAAGTCGATCACTTTTTTCGATTCATAAGTGCCATGTAGGGCCTCATAATCAGTAACCGAGCCAGCGGTCTTGAGCACCGACTTCCATTCTTCGGACGCGCTTGCCGAGCGGGTTAAAGCAATACGAAATCCGGCATCTAACAATCGTGCGTTATTCTCACTACGTTCTAGATACCGAAACATCCAAAAGAGGCCGCCTGCAGTTTTGCCTAGCATTGCGCTACTCCTCCAGCACCCAGGTGTCCTTGGTGCCTCCGCCTTGGCTTGAATTCACGACCAGAGATCCTTCGGACATCGCGACGCGGGTCAAACCGCCTGCTGTGATGTCAATTCGGTCTGGCGACATCAAGACAAAGGGCCGGAGATCAACATGACGCGGGGCCAGGCCCTTCTCTGTGAAAATCGGCACCGTCGACAGCGCCAAAGTGGGCTGCGCTATATAATTGGTTGGTCGCTCGATCAGTTTCTTCCGAAATTCTTCGACTTCTGCCTTGCTCGCTGCCGGCCCAACAAGCATCCCGTAACCGCCGGACCCGTGCACTTCCTTGACGACCAGGGCAGCAAGGTTGTCGAGCACATATTGCAATTGCTGTGGATCAGAACAACGAAATGTTTCAACATTGTTCAATAGTGGTTTTTCGCCGGTATAAAATTCGACGATTTCCGGCATGTATGAATAAAGGGCTTTGTCATCGGCGATACCGGTTCCCGGAGCATTGGCTATGGTAATGCCACCTGACCTAAAGACGTCCATAATACCAGGGACGCCAAGCATTGAGTCGGGATTGAAATTGAGCGGATCGAGATATTCATCATCAACCCGTCTATAGAGCACATCAATTGCAGTATAGCCCTGTGTCGTCCGCATCGCGATCCGGCCATCGACGACCCGCAGATCGTGTCCTTCGACCAACTCCGCTCCCATCTGGTCTGCAAGAAAGCTGTGCTCAAAATAGGCGGAGTTGTGGATGCCGGGTGTCAGCACGGCAACCACTGGCTTGCCTTCACATTTCGTTGGCGCGCAAGCCCCCAGTGACCGGCGCAAATTTGTGGGATAATTACTGACTTGTTGAATAGGAATCCGCGAGAATAGTTCCGGAAACATTTGCAGCATCGTCTCGCGATTTTCTAGCATATAGGAAACGCCTGACGGTGTGCGCGCATTGTCTTCTAAAACAAAAAACTCATCCGGACCGGTGCGTACAATATCCGTGCCGACAATATGCGTGTAAATATCACCAGGCGGATCAACACCGACCATTTGTGGCAAGAATGCCTCATTGTTGGCGATGAGTTCGAACGGAACCCTTCCAGCCCGCAAGATTTCCTGGCGATGATATATATCATGCAGGAAAGCATTCAGCGCACTAACGCGCTGTTCAATACCGCGGGATAGTTTGCGCCATTCCCGTGCCGAGATAACCCGCGGCACGACGTCAAAGGGGATAAGCCGCTCATCTGCTTCGTCGGTACCGTAAACATTGAATGTAATACCGGTTTTGCGAAAAAAGGCTTCGGCCTGTCCAGCCTTGCGCTGAATACGAGCCGGGTCTTCACCCTGAAACCATTCGTTATAGTCAAGATATGGTTCTCTAACCGACTCAGTTTCTCCGAGCATTTCATCAAAAAATTTAATAGGTCACCCCAATCCGTCTAACGCTATGATAAACGCTTAGCCAGCACCCTAGCGCAACATAGGAAAAAGACCAGTGATCAAAATTGATACAGTTTAACAGGCCGCGAAACTCGCGAAACGCAACCAGCCAAGCGGCCCCTTCAAAGACCATTGCCAATATCAAGACGACATAGGTCTATTCGGGTGATTGAACAGGCTGAGGGTCACTGATGCTATGGATGCCCTCTTAGATGGAAATTCCCGAGCCCACGGCAAAGATCAGGATCGCCACGACAAAGAGTTAGGCATCAAGTATGTGTACGTCTCTGCGCATATTTAAATATTGTCCGCTTTTTGCGCCTACAGACGACCTTAAGCCGCCTTTTGTGTGGGATCGTCATCCCAGCCGATCCAGCGCCGCCTGCAAGCGTTCGGCTTCTGCGGTTTTATCGGCCAAGTCTGCGCGGGCTTTTTCAACCGCCTCCGGTTTGGCTTTCTCGACAAAATTGGCGTTGCCTAAACGGCCTTGGAGCGACTTAGCTTCCTTCGATACACCTTCCAGCGCCTTGCCCAGACGCGCTTTTTCGGCATCAATATCGATCACCCCATCGAGCGGAACAGAGTATGTCACGTTATCTACAATCAATTGAAAAGCTGCGCTTTTGCCTGAATCATATTTTGTGCGATCAATGTCTTCACCTGACGCCAGTTGAAATGCCGTCCCAGTTAGAGCGAATTCAACAACATCTACTCGACCCAGCCTAGAGATCATATTCCCGAAGTTACGAAATTTCTCCACTAGATCGACCCTTTGACCATCGACTACTTCTTCACCATCAAACTTTTGATCATTGTGAACGATCAGATCAGTGCGAACTCCTGGCGAAACGTTCATTTCAGTCCGATTTGATCTGAGCTGAGTAATGAGATGAATGAGCCAGTCGACTTCCGCCTTGGCGTCAGCATCGATTTCCGCCTTTGGCTCCGGCCATTTCGCGACGATCAGGTCATAGTTCCGGCCACCGGTTTCGGAAGCCATGCTGTGCCATAACTCTTCGGTAATGAATGGCATGAACGGGTGCAGCATCACAATGATCTGGTCCAGCACCCAACCCGCAACGGCGCGGGTTTCGTCAACCTCCCTCTCCCCTTCAGGGGAGAGGGCCGGGGAGAGGGGGGTATCGGAAGCGTCGTGAGTCTCCCCCTCTCCCAACCCTCTCCCCTGAAGGGGCGAGGGCTTTTCAGCCTGACTTAGAATCGGTTTGATCAGTTCGAGATACCAGTCGCAGAACCGGTCCCAGGTGAAATGATAAATGGTGTTGGCCGCCGCATCAAAGCGCAAATCGCCCAGCGCTTTGTCGAGCGTGGCCAGCGTTTCGGACACCTCGGAAATGATCCAACGGTTGACCGGAAGCTTGGCCTCCGGTGCGCGCAGAGTCTGGCTCGCGCCAATGCCGTTCACTTCGCAGAAGCGCGAGGCATTCCATAGCTTGGTCGCAAAGTTTCGATAGCCCTCGACCCGCTTGTCATCCATTTTAATGTCGCGGCCCTGGCTTTCCATTGCCGCCATGAAGAAGCGCAACGCATCCGCACCATATTGGTCGATCAAGCCGAGCGGATCGACCACATTGCCCTTGGACTTGGACATTTTCGAACCATCTTCGGCGCGCACCAGCCCGTGCAGATAGAGCCGCTTCCACGGCACATCCTTCATAAACTGTATGCCCTGCATGGCCATCCGCGCGTCCCAGAAGAACAGGATGTCAAAGCCGGAGATCAGCAGGTCGTTGGGGTAGTGGCGTTCGAGGTCCGAGCCGGGGCGGGGGACTAAACTGCGCTCAGGCTGAGCTTGTCGAAGCCCGGTATTGGACCCTTCGACAGGCTCAGGGTGAGCGCCGCCTTCGACCATATCTTCCGGCCAGCCGAGCGTGCCGAACGGCCAGAGAGCAGAAGAGAACCAGGTATCGAGCACATCGGGATCGCGGGTCAAATTGACAAAGTCAGCCGATATCCCATCAGGAATACCATCAATCGCTATCTCATATTTGTCGGGATAATAGGCTCTGGCTTCCCGAATAATTTCTTCTTCGCTGCCACCAACGAAAATCTTTTCGTTATTCTGTTGCGCAACCCCGTCTTCAATCGTTGGACCGAACCAAGCCGGTATCCGGTGCCCCCACCACAGCTGGCGCGACACGCACCAAGGCTGGATATTTTCCATCCAGTTGAACCAGGTCTTTTCCCAGGTCTTGGGAACAATCTCGATGCTGCCATCGCGCACGGCTTTAATCGCAGGCTGTGCCAGCGTCTCGGCATCGACATACCATTGATCGGTCAGCCACGGTTCAATAACTACGCCGCCGCGATCACCAAAAGGTGTCGCAATGGTACGCGGTTCGGCATCATGCTCTTGCGTCTCGCCATCTTTGTTTTTGGTGACGTGCGGGATCAGGCAGTCGAGTTCCTTCATCCGCTGCACCACCAGTTCGCGTGCGCCATCGACGCCATCTTTCTTGAACCGGTGGAGGCCGATAAATTCTTCCGGAATCAGCCCGTCAGCGCTTTGGCAAACATTGGCTTCACCATCCAGCATGTTGAGCATCTCGCTCGCCGCAAAACCGGCGCGTTTTCCGACCTCGAAATCGTTGAAATCATGGCCCGGTGTAATTTTCACCGCACCGCTGCCCAGTTCCGGATCGGCATGCTCGTCCGCCACGACCTTGAAACGGCGTCCGGTAATCGGCTGCTCAATCTCTTTGCCGATGACGCTTTGATAGCGCTCGTCACTCGGGTGCACGGCCACCGCCATATCGGCCAGCATCGTTTCGGGCCGGGTGGTGGCGACTTCGATATAGTCCTGGCCCCTAAAATCTGGGTGGTCCAGTGTCACACCATCAGCCAGCGGATATTTGAAATGCCAGAAGCTGCCTTTTGTATCGACAGTCTCCACTTCCAGATCGGAAATCGCGGTTTTCAACGCCGGGTCCCAGTTCACCAATCGCTTGTCGCGATAGATCAGGCCATCCTTATAAAGATCGACAAACACCTTGAGCACGGCTGCGTTCATGCCATCGTCCATGGTGAAGCGCTCGTTGGACCAGTCCATCGAACAGCCGAGACGGCGGAGCTGTCCGGTGATCGCACCGCCGGATTCCTCTTTCCATTCCCAGACTTTTTCGACAAATTCTTCGCGCGTATAGTTGGTGCGTTTGTCCTGCCGTTCCTCCATCTGCCGCTCGACAACCATCTGGGTCGCAATGCCCGCATGGTCCATGCCGACAACCCAAAGCGCATCCTTGCCCTTCAGCCGTTCGTGGCGGATGATGATATCCTGCAACGTATTGTCGAGCGCGTGACCAATGTGCAAACTTCCCGTGACATTGGGCGGCGGATTGACGATCGTAAACGGCTCTGCATCGCCGCGTTCAGGGCGAAACTGGCCGGATTTTTCCCAATGTGCATACCAGCGCGCTTCAATGGCCGCCGGGTCGAAGTTTTTATCTAATGTCATGCGCTGCCTTTGCCAGCGGTTTTAGCAAGGGGCAACCGTCAAATCGCCCAAAATTCGTCATGCTGAACTTGATTCAGCATCCAGATTGTTGGTCGTGACAGTCACCCTAGATCCTGAATCAAGTTCAGGATGACAGGGGTAAAACCAAAACCTATCCCAATATCGCGTCAATTTCGGCATTGGCCTTCGCGCGCAGCTGGCGCTTGCAGGCGGCAAAACCGGGCTGCGCATTGAGCTCCTTTGCCTTTGCTACGGATTTTTCGATCAAATCGCCAGGCATCAGTGTTGCTTCGACCATGCCAGCGCCAATCGCTTCATTGGGTTTCAGCAACATGCTCGACAGCGCCAGGCGCCGCCGCCACGACGGTTCCAGCCAGTGATCCAATATTGCCTGCGGGACGGGCGGGAAGGGCAGGCCCGCCTTAGCCTCGGGCAGGCCGATTTTGTAGTTGCCAGAGGCAGCGTAAATCCAGTCAGCGCACAGCATCATGATCCCGCCAGCACCAATCGCATTGCCATTGACCGCGCAAACAAACGCGCAGGGCAGGCGGTGGAGCGATGCGGCATAGGCGTTAATGGCGGCAATCGCTTGTTCTTGACCCGCTTCATCCAGCGCGGCCGCGATCTTGGTGTCCATGCCGCAGGTGAAATGTTCGCCCGCTCCCGTGAGCACAACGCCACCTTTGGGGTTGTCCTGCGTGAACTTCCGGAACACTTCCGTGCCCTCGTTGAGTAACTCGGTCGACAATGTATTGCGCGGCGCATTGGTGAGGGTGACGATGACGGTGTCGCCGTCCGTTTCAGTGGGAAAAAAGCTCATTTGCTTTCGCTTTCCTTCGTCCAGCGGGCCATCCAGTCAAACACATTATTATGCCATTGCACGCTATTCTTGCCCTTTAGCACCCAGTGGTTTTCATCGGGGAAAATCAACAGTTTGGAAGGGATGTTTCGTTCTTGCGCATAGGTGAACGGCATCAGCGATTGGGTATAGGGAATGCGGAAATCCTTCTCCCCGTGAATGAACAGGGTCGGTGTTTTCCACTTGTCGATATGCTGGATTGGGTTCCATTTCTCCGGATTGGGCCGCTCCCACCAGGGACCGCCATGATCCCACTGATCGAACCACAGCTCCTCGGTCGAGAAAGCAAAGCTGCGCAGATCGAATATCCCGGCATGGTTGATGATACAGTCGAACTGGTCCGGCCATTGGCCCGCAATCCAGTTCATCATATAGCCGCCATAGGATGCCCCCAAAGCACAGGATCGTGTCCCGTCAATCTGCTTGTCAATTTTCAGCGCCGCTGCATGGCCAAGTTTCAGATCTTCAAGCGGTTTACCGCCCCAGTCCTGATTGATGCTGTCCATAAATTCCTGACCATAGCCCGCCGAGCCATGGAAATCGATGGTGACCACAGCATAGCCCTGCGATGCCATTACCTTGGGATTCCAACGGGTTGACCAGCTATCGCCAAAGCTGCCCTGCGGTCCGCCATGAACCAGAAACGCCATTGGTAGCTTGCCCTTCGCTCCTTCTGGCTTGATGATCTGACCCCAGACCTCTGCGCCTTCCGCGCCCTTGAAACTAAACCGTTCCACGGCAACTTCGTCAATTTCCGCCAATGCATTGCCATTGATATTGGTAAGCTGCGTCACTGTCCCATCAGCAGCCCGGCGATAAATATCATCCGGGGCCTGCAGGCTCTTCTTGGTGAAGATCATCGATCCATCTTCAAGCGGCGTGATATTGCCGACACTGCCCTTGTCGGTTAGGCGAGTGACTTTGCCATCGTCTATATTAACACGAAAGGCAGCATAATCGAGAATCTCCGAAGCGGTGACGATCAAAGCTCGGCTGTCGGGCGTCCACGTAATGGAGCTGACCGAGCGATCCCAGTCTCCCGTCAGCACAAGCGGCTCTTTTTCGCCCTTACGGAGCAGCTTGACCACTTTACGGTCGCTTTCATAACCTGGCCGTTCCATTGCCGCCCATGCCAGCCATTCATCATCTGGCGAGAAAGCGGGGAGGGTGTCGGTGGCATCGCCATTGCCTGGCATCGGATTGGGCTCGCCGCTGGAAAGCGCAACCCCATAAATATCCAGATCGGTTGACTTCGGTTCATTGCGGTCTGCCTTACGCAGGGTAAAGGCCAAGCCTTTTCCGTTTGGTGACCAGGAGATTTCTTCTCCGCCGCCAAAGGGTTTTGACGGACTATCGCCGATCAGATCACCGTCCATTGGGGTGCCGTTGCCGGCCAATTTGCCTTCCTGCAAGTCAAAGGCAAAAATGCGGCTGTAATTGCCGGGTGTTTCCCAACTTGACCAATGGCGCACGAACAATTCTTCATATTCTCGCCCGGTACCCGGCCCAGGTAGCGCACGGTTACCGTCTCCGCCCTCTGTTGCATCACATCCGAATGTCGGGCAGCCTTTGGCAACATCGCCCCAAATCGCTACTTTATCGCCTTTTGGAGACAGTTTGAAACCGGCAATATCGGCTTTCAGATCACTTGCCTGAACAGGTTCACCTTCTTGGCCGCCAGTCGTAAGATTAATCATCCATAGCTGCTCGGTTTCATTAACATCCGACAGATAATAGAGCGACTTTCCATCCGCTGAAAACGCTGGACTATGTTCACTCGCATCTGCTTGATCAGCAATGCGGACCGGTGTTGCATTTGCTGTGGTCAGGTCCAGCAAATAGAGCGCGGATGATCGCTCGTAGCTTTGCCTATCGGTTTCGGTGACGCCGAAAGCCAGTGATTTTTCATCAGGCGAGACTGCTACAGAGCCAACTCTTTTCAGGGTCGCGAGATCTTCTGCCGTCATGGGTCTGGCGGAGGCGATGGAGGTGGAAAATACGGTCCCTGCAAGCAGCAGAGCCAATGATGAAGCGCGAGAGATAGTTTTCATGCCCACCGGTGTAGCATGTCGCTCGGGCAAGGCAATTGGATTAGCGCGGTTGTCTTACTGGTCGCTAATCCGCTGAATTTCGCGTGCCACCATTTCCTCGACAAGCTTAGGAAGGTTTTCATCCAGCCATTCTTTTAGCATTGGCCGCATGAGATCACGAGTAAGGTCTTCTAAGGAGGTGCCATTGGCTGGCTTTGTCGGCGGCGCTGTGGAGCCGGAATCCTCCATGGCAACCAATGCTGACAGAGACTGACGCATCGAATCGAGCTTTTTATCATTGATCAACCGCTCTTCTTTGCGACGATCACCAAAAACACCTTGAGCGGATGATGGCTTATTGTCTTTGACCTCATTGGTCAGTTCCAGAACGCCATCATCATCGCTTGTTGTTTTCGCGGTAGCCTTTTTAACTTCACCGCTTTTGATCGCTATATTTTTTGGCAGCGGCGCGATCGGGGTGACATTATCAGCAACGGTCTTAAGGCGCGGTGAGACATTTTTGCGTTCTGCAATATCTTCATTCTTCTCAGTCGGACGATCTGTTTCGATCGCCTTATCTTCAGCGATAATGCGCTTAATCGATGATAGAATTTCTTCCATGGACGATTCTTTATTTTGTTCCGCCATTTACAAAACCTCTAGACTCAAAAAGTTAAAGCTACGCGTGATCACATTCTCTTAGCGCAGTTGCTATAAGGTCGGCAACCATTTGCCAGTTGATCGTTATTCGCGTCCTTTGGCTTCTGGCAAGGGTTCGATGTCAGCGGTTTGTGCAGGCGTGTCAACGGTCCGTGTCGCCTGCGGTTCAGGGTTCGGGTCAGACTGAAAATCGTAAAACTGGTTCTTTACCCGGTCATAATTGACCTGGGGATCATAAAGTGGACCACCGTCTAGGCCCAGGTCACGCGCTTCTGCGCGGCCCATGGCCGCCAGCAGGGTGAAGCCTGCAACATAGCTGTTGCGCCGCGCCGTTACCAGTTGCACTTGCGCATTAAGCAACTCTTGCTCTGCGTTCAAAATGTCTAGGATGGTCCGGTTGCCCACGCTATTTTCTGCTCGAACGCCTTCCAGAGACAAAGCACTGGCAGCGACCGCCCGCTCCGATGACTGGATCACCCGTTCGGATGCTCGCCAACTGGAATAGGCGGCACGGGTTTGTGCGATGATGTTGCGCTCCGTTGCAATGACTTGCTCATAAGCCTGACCAGATCTCGCCTGGGCTTGGCGTATCTGTGCTGCCGGACGTCCGCCTTGATAGATCGGAATGGTCAGGCGTACACCGGCTTCTGCATTGGATTGTTCTTGCGACGCCCGCGGACCTAGTCGCGGATCCGCCGGTAAATCGGGATCACGGCGGTCCAGCGTGTTCAGAAAGTTTATATAAGTGCCTTGCAAATATGCTTCGAGGGTTGGTTTGACAGCACCGCGCGCCCGTTTAATATCAAACTCTGTGGCAGCACTTCGTTCCTTCGCTGCCAAGAGGTCAGGATTGAATTGCAAAGCAATGTCCACCGCTTCATCCGGCGCTTTTGGCAAATTTGGTAAAGGGGGAGGAGATTGTAGTTCGCCAGGAACTTGCCCAACCAAAGCAATGTAATTTTCTTTACTGGCAATCAGATTGGCACGCGCGGATTCCAATTCGCCTTTTGCAATCTCTAGCCGCGATTCGGACTGGGCCACATCGGTACGGGTGAGGTCACCAATTTCAAAACGATCGCTGGTGGCCTCCAGATTGACAGCTAGAACACCAACATTGGCGCGATTAAGCCGTACGACGGCTTCATCGCGCATCACGTCCATATAGGCTGCGACCACGTTGCTGAACAGGCTAGCCTCGGTTCCCCGCAAATCATACTGGCCAGCAGCAACACGAGTTTTGGCTGCCCGAACGGCATTTTTAACTCTGCCGCCCGAGTATACCGGCACACTTACGTCGCCACCCGCCGTGACCCGCCGAAGAGGAGCCGTAAAGCTAATCGCATTGCGGAGAAAATCCTCCTGAAAGCCAAACTGGGAACCTGCACTTGGTCGTCCATCTGCTTTGGCTATTGGCACATTTTCGTCTTCTGCGCGTTGCGCTGCCTGAGCACCAGACAATGTCGGATTGGTTTTATAGGCCGCTACAAACGCCTCGCGAAGCGTGTCAGCCTGAGCCGGAGTAGAGATGGCCGCAATGGCGACCGCGCTAAGCAACAATCTGCGCTTACTCATTGAAAAACCTCTCCCAGGGAATTTTCGCAGAAACACTGCATATTAGAAATTGAAACTCTTGGCTTGTTCGAAGCCGGGTAGAGTAACGCCGCCGCAATCTGCGAAATATTGATAGCCAATAGTATCGCCCACCTTGTGTCCGATCGCCAGTCGTGCGACGCCATCGTCCATAATTGCTCCAACCAAGCGGCCTTCAGGCGCCAATTGCTTGACCAAATTCGCTGGAATCGTGTCGACAACTCCATCGATTATGATCACAGAGTAAGGGCTTTGATCGGCGAAACCATCGGCATGGTCGGTCTTCTCAACTTGTACATTATCCAGATCGTTTAGATTGGCTTTCGCTTTAGTGGCCAGTTTCGAGGATTGCTCCACGGCGACGACTGATCCCGCCAACTGCGCGACAACCGCGGCAGTGTAACCTGTCGCTGCCCCAATCAAAAGAACCTTATCATCCTTGGTCAATTCTGCGCTATTCAGTAGCCGACCGGTTGCAAGCGGCGCGTTAAGGGCCCGTCCATCACCAATTTGTACACCGCGATCAGAATAGGCAACATTGCGCGATGCCGCAGGAACGAAATTTTCCCGCGCAACATGGCTCATCGCCGCGATCACGCGAGGATCGCTGACATCAGTTGTTCGTAGCTGGCTGACCACCATGGCCTTACGCATTTCGGTAAAATTCTCGTGACCCACTATACTACCTTCAATTTATTTATCTTAGCCTATGCCACCCCTGTATTATTTAGGCAATACAGTATGGATATTTTTCGACCGCTTGTAGCCATACTTATTGATGTCGCCAAGACGGATTCCCGTGATTTTCCGATTATGACTAGATTTATGCCAGGATATTAACTGTTCACGAAGCAGGGTTCGTATCAACTTTGGGTTGACATTGCCGGAAAAGCGACGCAATTGCGCCCCCTCTCCGGCCCGATGGCGGAGTGGTGACGCAGCGGATTGCAAATCCGTGTACGCCGGTTCGATTCCGGCTCGGGCCTCCAGACATTTGGTCCAATGTCTGAATCCATATTTGAAAAAAGACTATCTTCAAAAAAGTCAGCTGTGAGAAAAACCAAACGGCGTGTTGGATTGACGATTGTCGTCTGATAAAATCTGACGGCCAATGGGCGGCGCGGATCGTGAGCGGCATTTTGTGCGGTGACAAAGGCGGCAAGTGACGCCAATTGGTGTGGCATTTTCCGGGCTGATATCCGGACGGTCGCGCGTATAAATCAGGCGGTCGGCATGTTCCGCTGCACAGCCCAGCGCAATAGCCCGCTCGACCTGTTGTGATCCAAATGCTCCGCCACCGGCAGTAACGGTGCGGGCGATCGAGAAAAAACGTTCTCCGTCAGGTAGTTCCAGCCACTGCGTGACAACTTGTCGCGGAGACCGGAATGCTTGATGTACCGACCATAATGGGCAAGCGCCTCCATGACGGGCGAAAGGAAATCCTGCGCCGTCCAAGCGCTTTGAGACATTGCCGGCGGGATCGACCCGGATGAAGAAAAATGGAACGCGTTCCTGACCGGGTTTCTGGAGTGTGGTCAGCCGGTGTGCCGTTTGTTCGAAGCTGGTGCCGAATTGGCGGGCTAGCGCTTCTACATCATAGTGACGTAATTCGACTGCTTTGGCGAACGCGGAATAAGGCATCAGCAATGCAGCGGCCGCATAGCTGGTAAGCGCTCTGCGTGTCAGTCTTTCGCCGCTTTCTGTGGCAAAGCTGCCTTCTTTCAGCACACTATCGATCTCGTCGTTTAGTTCCAAATAGGATAGCTGCAGCGCGAGTTGGAATCGCTGACTGGCGTTATCCAGCTGATCATCAATCAGGATCTGACGACGATGCCTGTCGAGCCGTCTTGTCGCGCCCATCATGACATCAGCGGGAAGTCTGCGCACTTGAAGGCCGTGCTTGTCATTTAGATGCGCGGTCATGCTTTCATGACTGTTCACGCTTTCAGCAAGCCGTTCGGCAGCGTCATCAATACTGGAAAAACTATTGCGCCGAGCGGCAAGAAACCGGCGTGCTTGTGCGACAGGATCGGCGGCATCAGGGTCAACGCTGCTACCGTCCACACGAGGAGCGGTATCTTTATCGGCCAGCGCGAGCTGCTCTTCCCGATAGGCTGTGTAAAGCCGCAGCATGGCTTCAGTAAAGCCAGGATAACTGATAGCCACATCCGCTGTGTCGAGTTGCGGAAAATCGATGTCCGCGAACATCGGATCTTTCAGCACTGCCTCTAACCGTGCGGTATATTCTTCGCCGCCGTCGCCAGCCAGTTCGGCCATGTCGATTTTATAGGTTCGGGCAAGGCGCAGTAGCATGTCGGCCGTAAAGGGGCGTTGATTGCGTTCCAACAAGGCGACATAGGATGCCGAGATTTCGAGGTCGGCGGCCATGTCCGCTTGCGTTAGGCCGAGGTCGCGGCGTAGCCTTTTGAGGCGGGGACCCATGTAGACCGGGCGTTCACTGGACATGATGGAGTCTGTTCATAGTTTTCCGAATCGCCTCGTTTGTAATATTCTTACAACTATACAACAATATTTTGTAAAGCGTTACAGTTAAACTGCACAGCGCTTCGGACTGGGCTCTAGGCCGCGTAAGACGGGATATAGCTTTCGTGAACAACGATTCGCGGACACCGCTTGAACTGCCGAATTTTTAAAGGAGCATGACCATGTCATATCAAGATCATATCAATCAGACGAATGCGCTGATCCAAAAGCAAAACGGAACATGGGATGGTATCGATTCCGAAGCCGTCGCTCGTATGCGTTTGCAAAACCGGTTCCACACCGGCCTCGACATCGCCAAATATGCCGCAAAAATCATGCGCGAAGATATGGCTGCTTATGATGCTGATCCAGCCAATTATACACAGTCTTTGGGTTGCTGGCACGGTTTCATCGGTCAGCAGAAGATGATTTCTATAAAGAAGCATTTCGGTAACACGAAGCGCCGCTATCTCTATCTATCCGGCTGGATGGTTGCTGCTTTGCGCAGCGAATTTGGTCCGCTTCCCGATCAGTCCATGCATGAAAAAACATCCGTGCCTGCGCTGATTGAAGAGCTTTACACCTTCCTGCGTCAGGCCGATGCGCGCGAACTGGGCGGCCTGTTCCGCGATATTGATGCGGCTCGCGACAGCGGCGACATGGTCACTGAAAAGCGTTTGCTGAACGAAGTTGAAAATCACCAGACCCACGTTGTTCCGATCATCGCTGACATCGATGCTGGTTTTGGTAATGCCGAAGCGACTTATTTGCTCGCGAAGAAGATGATCGAAGCGGGTGCCTGTGCCCTGCAAATCGAAAATCAGGTTTCGGATGAAAAGCAATGTGGTCACCAGGACGGTAAAGTGACCGTGCCGCACGAAGACTTCCTCGCGAAGGTTCGTGCTTGTCGTTATGCGTTTCTGGAGCTGGGCGTTGAAGATGGCATCATCGTGACCCGCACCGACTCTCTAGGTGCTGGTCTGACCAAGCAGATTGCGGTGAGTAATGAGCCTGGAGATCTTGGCGACCAGTATAACAGCTTCCTTGATTGCGAAGAGATCAATCCGGCGACGGCGCAAAATGGCGATGTTATCCTGAACCGAGATGGCAAGATGATGCGTCCGAAGCGTCTGCCAAGCAACTTGTTCCAGTTCCGCGAAGGAACCGGTGAAGACCGCTGTGTACTCGATTGCATCACATCCTTGCAGCATGGTGCTGACCTGTTGTGGATCGAAACTGAGAAACCACATGTTGAGCAAATTGCTGGAATGGTTGACCGGATCCGCGAAGTTATGCCGAATGCGAAGCTGGTTTATAATAACTCGCCATCATTCAACTGGACGCTGAACTTCCGTCAGCAGGTTTATGATGCGTGGGCAGCAGAAGGCAAAGACGTGAGCGCTTACGACCGGGCGAACCTGATGAGCGTGGAATATGATGCGACCGAATTGGCAGCTGATGCAGATGAGCGTATCCGGACCTTCCAGGCTGACGGTGCGAAGCGGGCTGGTATTTTCCACCACCTGATCACATTGCCGACTTATCACACCGCCGCGCTGTCGACCGACAATCTCGCCAAGGAATATTTCGGTGAGCAAGGCATGCTCGGTTATGTTCTCAACGTTCAACGTGAAGAAATTCGCCAAGGTATTGCCTGCGTGAAACACCAAAATATGGCGGGTTCCGACATTGGTGATGATCACAAAGAATATTTTGCTGGTGATGCCGCTCTGAAAGCCGGCGGCGAAGATAATACGATGAACCAGTTCGGCTAGTCATCATATTGTATATCGAATTAGAAACGGCCCGGAGACAAAATCTCCGGGCCGTTTTTGCTTGTCAGTTTGCGTTCTGAGAAAGGGCTGCCTTTAATAGCTTGGGATCGTAGAGCGACATATGTTGCTTTGCGACTACAAGCTTTCGGGTCCTCTGGAAGCCACTTTCCCATTCTTCCAAAGCGACGATAAAATCAGCATTGTCCTCAATGTCCTGCAGCTCACCAAGCTCTCGGCTGGCTGACATAATCGCTTTGCGCTGACGGGTGAGGCTCTTTCCCGCATAGCGTTCGTGAATCAGGCCAAGCCGGTTGCGCGCAGAGGCGAGCAACAAATGAGATAGTTTCAGGTCATTGTCTTGCCGTGCCTCTTTTGCAGAAAGCACCGCCTGATCGACGGCCACCAACTGATTTTCGGCCGTTACCGCTACACGATCATTATCAGTGTCAGCCGATAAAGATCGCACGTAGTGGGTGAGGGCGCCTAGAACCGATGGTGTCGGCTCTTGTCCATTAAACTCCTCCACAATCAGGTCGCGGATGAACTTTTCCAGCTCTTGGCTATCCTCGGCGCGAGAAACCTTTCCCGGAACCGTAAGGTCCGGGATTTTGACTGGATCGAATATCCCGTTACCGCGATGGGAACTGAAAAAGCTGCTCGTGACATCTGCTGTTCCTGGTTCGCCAGAGACATTGGGAAATAGAAAGGCAGGATTATCGCGACCATTTTCATGACAACTGGCACAAGAAAGGCCTGCTTTCGCTGCCTGACCACCCAATAGTGTCGGCGTATGGAACAAAGCTTCACCAGCCAGCATCTGTTGATCCTTAGCCGCGGCAACACGCCGCGGCTCTGTCGTCAACGCAGCAAGATGCTGTGCCGGGTCAAGCCATTCGATTGCCTGAATAAGCGGGCGATCAGCGGCCTGTGCAACGGCTGCACAGGTCAAACCAATCACCGCACTATATTTTAGGAAACGGACGCTTCGCCAATCCACCGGCGCAACTCCTCGGCTTCATAACAACCAAAGCTGCACAGGCTTTCCAGTCGGGCCAGTTTCTTTTTAGCGCCAGCAAGATCACCGCGTTCGACCATCAACTCGCCATAATATTCTGTCGCGCCGCGGTGCTCTGGCGCAACCGCCAAGGCCGCTTGATAATATTGCTCAGCGCTCTCGAAATTTTTGAGTTTGCGATTGGCGAAGCCCAGATAGGTAAGAATATCAGGATGTGGACCAAAGGTCATCGATGCCAGTTGCAGCTCTGCAATAGCGGCCTCATATTTCTTCTCGTTGATAAGAGCGACCGCACCCATATAAGCAATATCGCCATTGCCAATGCTTGCAAATTCGATGCTGTCAGCGGGCTGGTAGCTAGCAGAACCGCCGCCATTCATCGTTGCCTGAACTTTGGCAATAGCCTTGGTGAGTTCGTCCTTGTCTGCGCAACTATTGCCGCACGCGCTGTCCTTGGCCGTCAGTTTGCCGAGCGAAGCTTGAGCTTTCTTGGTCATTTTCAGTTTGTGATATGTGATCGCCAGATCGCGATGCGCACCGATCAATTTGCTGTCATATTTGACTGCCTTTTCGAGCGGTTTGCGTGCCTTTTTATAATCGTTCATCCCGACATAGCTGACGCCGAGGAGATATTGCGCGTTGGCATTGCGTGGTGCGACACTGAGTGAGCGTTTAAACGCTTCAACCGCGGCTTTGTTATCTTTGGCTTTGAGGGCTTTCACACCTTTTTGATATTCGACCGAAGCGTCGTATTTAGGGGCGCTTTTACTTGGTGAACTGCTACCGCCAAAGGCGATCGCTGATCCTGGGTTTAGGGCAAGCGTAGTTGCTGCGCCCAAAACCGCGACTGATTTGAAAATATGCATTCTGTGTCCTTTGCTTAGATGATTTCGATAGCATAATTGGACGAAAAATGGAAAAAGTGTCCTATGTTCCAAAGTTCGAGAAATCAGGGCAGAAGGTTACAGAATTGCGGTAGGTGGTTTTGAAAAGATATTCGTTGCTCAGTTAAGATGGGCAATCGGAATTTTCAGATGCGCTTGGCGGACCATAGAGTGACTGACATCCCGCTATGTCATCTTGTGCCAAAAAGCGTTGCGTACCAGAATAGCTGGGAAACATGAGCGCGCCTCTCTGACGACTGTGGCCGAGGCCTATCGCATGACCAAATTCATGAGCGGCGACGGTCAGGAAATCGATGCCTTGGGTATCGCTAACATTGCATGTCCAGTTTTCATCATCGTCAAAATGCGTGTCACCCGCGAGTGGACCGCCATTAGGCGGCGGGAAATAAGCATGGGCTAATACTCCGGATGGGCCGTCAAAAGGACTTTCGTCGCCATGTTCTCCGGTGGCAAACTGAATATCAATATCAACAATATTATCGGCACTTAGGGAGAATTGAAGATCGCATTGCTCAGACCAGAGATCAAAAGCGGCGGCAACATCCCGTTCGATGTCCGCTTGTGCCATTTTCGTTGAAAAGCTGTTGAATTTATAGGTAAGCTCGGATTTCTCCCAGCGGCTCACTGCGGTGAATGCGCCGATAGGAAGAATATCGGCAAAGCCGCACCGTGGCTTGGTCATCTCGCATAAGGTCGCTTGATCCATAAGACCGGATGCAGGCAGTCCGAAGCAGTTTTGAAAAAGCCTGACGGCTCTTCCGGTGGCATCGTCATATTCACCCTCATGCAGTGTACCAAATCGTTCCTGCAAATAACCATAATGTCGAAGATATGATTGGATAGTTTGAATTTCTTCGCTCGACATGCTGCGCGAATAAAGCATGTCATTAAGCGGCATTTGAGAGATATTTGGGGGTGTCGTCATTGATTTTCACCTCTATGAAAAAGCGTTAACCCCGTTCGACACCCCCGAAATATCCCTGGGCATTTGTTGCGACCCAATGCCCGGTAATCTGGAAATTATTCAGATGTTTCCGTTTCGCCTTCAGACATAGACGAGTCTGTTGATGACTCTGCTGCGTCATCGGTTGTGCCGTCTTCGCCTACCGGAGGAATAGCTTCGCTAGCTTCTGGCATGACTTCATCTGCCGGCGCTGCGCCGCCTTCCAAACCGCCATCTGCTGGCATTGTATCATCCATTGGAGCCGTATCGACTGGCTCTTCCATTGGCGAGGCTTCCATTCCCGTACCATCTTCCAAGCCATCAGCGGCCGGATCATCTGCTGGCGGGGCATCACAAGCCGCAAGCGCAAATATCGCGGGTGTCAAAATCAATGCTGGTTTCAATAGGTGTTTCATGAGCTCTCTTCCTTTGTCAGAGATATGTGGCGGCCAATAGAGCAGGGAGGGAGAATTTGCTCAAATTGGCCGCACACGTTAGGCACAGCTTAAGGCTATTCAAGCCTTATATGCTTTTGACTATTTTGGGTCAGGCGCGCCGTCACCATCTTGGTCAAAAGCGTCTGGGGCGCCATCGCCATCGGTATCCCAGCTATCAGGTTTACCGTCACCACGTTGGTCCCAGGCATCCATTGTGCCATCGCCATCGGTATCGATGGTCGCAGGTGCTGCCTCAGGGGCAGGAGCCGCTTCCGCTGCGCCTTCTTCTGGCGCTTCAGCACCAGCATCTTGCGCAAAACTAGGGGCGGCGATTAGTGTAGCAGCGCCAAAAGCGGCTGCAATCATTGGTAGCTTTTTCATTATACTCAACTCCATTGTTAACCCCCTGCCTATTTAAAAAATGGTGCTTATCGGGATACATTCCAGAAGTAAGCGGCCAGCGGAAGAGCCAGTGCGGTCAAGTGAAAAATGGCCGAAATTCATCGGAAATGTGGTGCATTCTGCCCCAGAACATCAAAAAATGGAAAAAGCCACGACTCCAAAACTATACAGGTTTGAGCATGGTGGTGAGGGCTGTGGCATTCTCAAAACGCCAGTTAAAGAAGAAGAGTGTTGTAATCTTAGAATGGATTTAACGTATATCCTTTTTGTTGCAAAAGGGCATGCGCCGTCATTGCCGATAAATCCATTTTTACGCCGGGTAATAAATCAGCATTGCTGATTTGATGTGCCGCCGCACTTTGACCACATAAGCGAAATTCGACACCATGTTTTTGAAGAACAGCAATTGCATTCGCACTGCCATTCGTCGTGTCGTTGTTGCGCGCGCTATATAAAGCCTGCTTGGTGAGATCCACTGACGCAGCGCCATGAACGACAATCGCAAGTCTGATATTGTCGGCTGGGACACCAGCAGCAACATGCATATTGATAAACCGCGCTGCACTTTCAATGGTGCGGTTGAGCTTTCCGGCATCGGCTTTCTTGGCAATATCAAAGGCTATTTTAAACTGTGTTGTCGCGGCGATAGCTGTATCGGCTTGCACCGGTGCGGTAGGACCGAAGTCGTTAAATACAGGGCCAGTCTTAAACCCCTCGAGTTGAGCCATGGCCGGATAGTTGAGCGTCAGCACGCCGAAGAACAAAGCAGCTTTCAAAATTTTCATGATACGTCCATCCGTTACAGTTGCATGATACGCAACTGTAACATGCTTGTTATCAAGTGCCATAACATTGTGATATCACGGTCAAGCTTCTATTTAAGTCCGGACAAATTTAAAAATCGATCCACCCAAAAGGGGACAATCGACGATGTTTGAGCAGTTTGACGCCGTAATGCTAGCGCGCATACAATTTGCGTTTACGATCAGCTTTCATTTTATATTTCCCGCCTTCTCAATAGGCTTGGCAAGCTATCTGGCGGTGCTGGAAGGGCTTTGGCTGAAAACTGGCAAGCAGATATATATGGACCTGTTCAAATATTGGATAAAGATATTTGCCGTGACTTTCGCCATGGGTGTCGTGTCCGGCATTGTTATGTCTTATCAATTCGGAACCAATTGGGCGGTCTTTTCTGATAAAGCGGGGCCGGTTATCGGGCCCCTAATGGCCTATGAAGTGCTGACGGCCTTTTTCCTCGAAGCCGGTTTTCTGGGTGTAATGTTATTTGGCATGAACAAAGTCGGAAAAAAGCTTCACTTTACCGCAACATTGATGGTCGCGATTGGCACGTTCATTTCGGCATTCTGGATACTGAGCGTGAACAGCTGGATGCAGACACCAACGGGACATGAGATTGCGGCCAACGGTCAATTTGTTCCAGGCGATAGCTGGTGGGACATCGTATTTAATCCCAGCTTTCCTTACCGTCTGTTTCATACGCTTATGGCCACGTACCTGACGACCGCTTTTGTGGTTGGCGGAGTCGGAGCTTGGCACTTACTGAAAGACAAGACCAACCTTCATGCTCGAAAAATGTTTTCGATGGCGATGTGGATGGCCGCTCTTGTGGCTCCGGTGCAGATTTTTGCTGGTGACTTGCACGGGCTCAATACGCTGGAGCATCAGCCAGCCAAGGTCATGGCTATGGAAGGCCATTATGACAGCTATCCTGATGGCGCGCCGCTGATCCTGTTTGGTATTCCTAACAGCGAAGAAAAGCGCGTCGATTACAAGATCGAGATTCCCAAGCTATCATCGCTGATTCTCAAGCATGATCTGAATGCGCCGCTCGATGGTCTGGATACGATCCCGGACGCGGACGAGCCGCCGGTTGGCATGGTGTTTTGGTCGTTCCGGATAATGGTTGGGATCGGTTTTGCCATGCTGGGTATAGGCCTTTGGAGTTTGTTTGCGCGCTATCGTAAGACGCTTTATGATTGGCCGCTCTTGCACAAGGCCGCTCTAGTGATGGCGCCATCGGGGTTCGTCGCTGTCATTGCCGGGTGGATTACCACGGAAGTGGGGCGTCAACCTTATACGGTCTACGGCTTGCTCCGCACCGCTGACAGCGTCTCACCATTGGCCGCGCCTGCGGTGGCGGCGTCCTTGGTCGCTTTCATCATCGTGTATTTCTTCGTTTTTGGTGCAGGGACTTGGTATATCATGCGCCTGATGAGCAAGGCTCCTAAAATTGGTGAAAAGGGCGTCAAATCGACTGAGACCGGTCCGGTGCGCACTGCCGGTATTGCGCCAGGGCCTGCACAAAAAGACTCACCTGCTTTTGAGCCAAGGCCAGCGGAGTAGATGCTATGGATTTAACCGTTATTTGGGCCTTCATCATTGCATTCGCCGTTTTTGCCTATGTCGTAATGGACGGATTTGACCTTGGCATTGGTATAATTTTCCCGGCTTTTGAAGTTGGTGATGCCCGCGACCAAGCGATGAACAGCATCGCGCCGGTTTGGGACGGCAATGAAACATGGCTGGTACTAGGCGGCGGCGGATTACTGGCTGCATTTCCCTTGGCTTATGCGATTATACTACCGGCAACCTACCCGCTGATTATCATTATGCTTTTGGGTCTTGTGTTTCGCGGTGTCGCCTTTGAATTTCGCTGGCGTGATCCGGACCACCGCGCCTTTTGGGACTTTGCTTTTACCGCCGGGTCTTTTGCGGCGGCTTTCTCGCAAGGCATGATCTTGGGCGCTTTGCTACAAGGCGTCGAAGTTGCGGATCGTGCTTATGCCGGGAGCTGGTTCGATTGGTTCACGCCTTACACGTTGCTAACCGGCATGGGGACGGTGGCTGGCTATGCGTTGCTCGGAGCGACTTGGTTGATCTGGAAGACCGAGCATGGTGCGCAGGATATGGCCTATCGGCTGGCTAAGCCCGCAGCGGTTGTGACTCTCGCATTGATGGCCGCCGTTAGTCTTTATACACCGTTTCTCGATAGCCAATATTGGACGCGCTGGTTTGAAATGCCGAACATATTATTCGCCGCTCAAGTCCCGTTACTGGTCTTGATCCTCACCTATTTTTTGTTCCGGGGACTACATAAGAAGCAAGAAGCAGCGCCCTTTTTGATTTCACTAGGGTTGTTCTTCCTGGGCATGGCTGGGCTTGGTATTTCAATGTTCCCCTATATCGTCCCTGATCAGATCACGATCTGGGATGCTGCGGTTCCCGAGAGTAGTCAGATATTCATGCTGGTCGGGGTAGCGATTACCGTACCGCTAATCCTCGTCTATACTGGCTGGGCCTATTGGGTGTTTCGCGGTAAGGTCGGAACGGAAGGTTATCACTAATGGCACCTGTTGATCATCAAACCGCCGATGAGGCCCCATTGTGGAAACGGCTGGCGTGGATGGCTGGGATATGGGCGATGAGCATTTCTGCTCTGGGTGTGGTGGCTTATATTTTGCGGTTATGGATCAAGTAGCTACCAGATTCATTTTATATCCAAAGCGTGTAGCTTTCAAATCGGGTTAACTTTGAAGCTGCTCCACTTGTTCTGCCAATTCCAGCCAGCGCATTTCAGCTGTGTCTTTCTCATCGATCAACGCGGCATTTTCTTCGGTTAGTTTTTCAAACTGCGTAAAATCCTTGGTGTATAGATCGGCGTCGGACAGAGCAGTTGCGATCTCGCTCATGCGAACATCAATAGCCTCAATCCGACCCAGCAACATGTCATAGTCGCGCTGATCCTTGTAACTGAGCTTCTTTGGCGGACTGTTCGATTTGGCAACAGGTTTTGGCGCGGCTGTTTTGCTTTTGGCCTTTCCAGCATCGCCATCTTCTTTGCGCTTTGCTTCCCATTCGGCATAGCCGCCGGCGATTATGTCAACCTTACCGCTTCCATCAAGACCCAAGGTGACTGTCACGGTGCGATCGAGAAAGTCTCGATCATGGCTGACGAGCAGCACCGTCCCTTCATAGTCCGCGATAACCTCCTGCAACAGGTCAAGCGTTTCAAGATCGAGATCGTTGGTCGGTTCATCAAGTACAAGCAAATTGGACATACGTGCAAATTCGCGGGCAAGAAGCAGTCGCGATTGCTCGCCACCGGATAAAGTGCCGACCTTCGCGTCAATCAGATTTGGCGCGAACAGAAAGTCTTTGAGATAGCCTTGCACATGTTTCTTGTCGCCACGCACATCAACCCAGTCACTGCCATCGGCGAGCACGTCGCGGACAGTTTTATTGTCTTCCAAAAGGCTGCGTTGCTGATCAATAAAAACGCCGTTGAGGGTTTTTGCCAGATTGACCGAGCCGGTATCGGGCTCCAGTTCGCCAGTGAGCATCTTGAGCAAAGTTGTCTTGCCGGCTCCGTTAGCACCAACAAGACCGATCCGGTCACCGCGCTGGATGCGTAAAGAGAAGTCCCTGATGATAGTCCGCTTTGCGTCACCTTCTCCAAATGTTTTGGAAATATGTTCGGCCATGATGACAGATTTTGTTCGGACATCGTCGCTCTGGGCTTTTAGATTCGCTGTCCCGGCCGGTCCAACCATTGCCGCACGCTGCGCACGCATTTGATAGAGTTTTTCCAGTCGTCCCTGATTGCGTTTGCGCCTTGCAGTGACACCGCGTTCAAGCCAGCGCGCTTCCAGTTTTAGTTTTGCGTCGATCTTATGGGCGAGTTGCGCTTCATCAGCATGAATTTTTTCCATCCATGCGTCATAGCCGCCAAAACCAATTTCCTGGCGCCGCAGTGCGCCGCGATCCAGCCAGATGGTTTGCTTAGTCAATCGCGTCAAAAACGTCCGGTCGTGGGATATGGTGATGAACGCGCCTTTATAACGCCGCAACCAATCCTCCAGCCAATCGATCGCGCCGAGGTCAAGATGGTTGGTCGGCTCGTCGAGCAGCAACAGATCCGGTTCCAGAGCCAAGGCACGGCAGATGGCCGCACGGCGTTTTTCACCACCGCTGGCCTTGTCGGCGCGGATCGATAGGTCAGTGGAAAGCTGGTCTGCGATAGATTGCACTTCATGCTCAGCAGGTCCGGTGCTTCCGGAAAGGGCGAAGTCCAGCAATGTTTCGAAAGGCGTAAAGTCCGGTTCCTGCTCCAGCATCACGATATTCGTGCCGGGTTGGATCATCCGCTTGCCCTTGTCGGCTTCGATCTGATCAGCGATCAAGCGCAGCAAGGTCGTCTTGCCTGCGCCGTTACGGCCGATCAGCGCCAGTCGGTCGCGCGGCCCGACATGCAGGTCCAGGTCTTTGAACAGCCAGCCTTCCCCTTGATGGAGGGCGAGCTGTTCGTATGAAAAAATCGGCGGTTGTGACATTGTCCTTGCGCGTTAGGGACATGTGACCATTTGCTCAAGTTACCTTTTAAAAAAAGCATGCTATGCGGAACCAATTAGCGATAAGGGGGTAGCAATATTTAGCCGAAGCAGGGTTCTTAACTTTAAGAATTTTTGGAAGGAATAAAATGAAATATCTTGGAATCATGGCTCTCGCTGCAGCAATATTGGGAAGCAGTACTACAGCCCAGGCTGCTAATGTTCAGATAACCGCACAAAATCCGGTGATTGAACTCAGTATTTCCGAACAAGTTGATAGCCGCCCCGACACCGCAACTTTCAATACAGGTGTAGAAACCAAGGCTGCAACCGCAACACAGGCGTTACGCGACAATTCGCGCAAGGCCACGATGATGATCGATAAACTGAAATCACTGGGCATCGCAGAGAAAGATATTCAAACCACCGGCATTAATCTGAATGCTGATTATGAATATGATCGCGCGAGCAAAACAAACCGTTTTGTCGGCTACCGTGTTTCCAATCAAGTTCAGGCGACCGTCCGAGACATTAGTAATCTTGGAACGATATTGGACGCGCTGGTCAGCAGTGGTGGCGCAACAAATTTAAACGGGCCATATTTCTCGATTGATGATGACAATACAGTCAAACAGTTGGCGCGTGAGCGTGCGCTTGCAAATGGCAAGCAGCAGGCAGAGAACTATGCCAAAGCGTCGGGATATAGCGGTGTGCGTGTGCTTTCGATTGCGGAAGGGATTAGTAACAGCGCGCCAGGTCCGATGCCTGCGAACCGCATGATGGTAGCACAAGAAGAGTCTGTTCCTGTAGCACCGGGGCAAGTTGGTACTTCGGTAAATCTCAATATTACCTATGAAATGACACGTTAAGGTTTAAAGCGGCAAGGTGAACTCGTCGTTCACGTGCTGTTAAAAGCACGGTAGGTAAAAGCCTGATGATGTTAAAAAAATCTATCCTTTCCGGGCTAGTGGCTTTTACCGCCTTGGCCGTTGCAACGGTTCCGGTGAACGCGGTTCAGCGGGATGATGAGCAAAAAGCTGCCCGTGCCCAGATGATGGCGGGCAAGGGGAAATCCCTGCGTTCGATTGAAAATAGAGTGCTGCCAAGAATGGCAGGTAGCCAGTATCTTGGGCCGGAATATGATCCGTCGGCACAAGTTTATCGTTTAAAATTTATCGAAGACGGCCGAGTTATCTTCATTGACGTCGATGGCCGAACCGGAGCAATACTCCGTGAGCGCCGCTAAGCCGCTTTACCTTTCCTTTCGGCGGCGTTGAGCCGTTTTGTCTTTATCGTTGTGAGATTTAATGATGGTGATATAGCTACACCATCATGAAAAACGGTTTTCTGGAGTAACTTTATGCGCGTGCTTATAGTCGAAGATGAACCCACTTTGGGACAGCAGCTAAAATCGACGCTGGAAAGCAATGGCTATGCGATTGATCTGTCCACAGATGGCGAAGATGGCCATTTCATGGGTTCAACCGAAGAATATGACGCGGTTATCCTGGATCTCGGCCTTCCTGAGATTGACGGTCTGACTGTTTTGGATCGCTGGCGCAAGGAAGATAGGAATTTCCCGGTACTGGTTTTGACAGCTCGTGATAGCTGGTCGGACAAGGTTGCCGGATTGGATGCTGGCGCTGACGATTATTTGGCCAAGCCATTTCAGACGGAGGAGCTTATTGCTCGTTTACGTGCGCTTATTCGCCGTGCATCTGGCAACGCATCGTCTGAACTGACTGCCGGCGAAGTTCGGCTCGACACACGCTCTGGCAAAGTCACATTGGATGGCAGCCCGGTAAAACTCACGGCGCAGGAATATAAGCTGCTTTCCTATCTGATGCACCATAAAGGAAAGGTAGTATCCCGTACCGAACTGATCGAGCATATTTACGATCAGGATTTTGATCGGGATTCCAACACGATCGAAGTGTTTGTCACGCGTATCCGAAAGAAACTGGGTGCAGATGTTATTTCGACCATCAGGGGGCTGGGCTATAGTCTAGAGGATCCTGACAACTGAATGAAACGAGCAAAATAGACCTTCCTTTTGACGAAGCTACTGTTCAGCCAACACCCCCGTTAGGCACACAAACTACCGGGTCATTGAGCCGCCGGATGATTGGTATTGCCGCGGCCTGGATCATTGTCCTGCTGCTCGGCGGCGGCGTTGCTCTAGACCGGGTGCTGGTCAATGCGGTGACTCGCAATTTCGACAATCAACTCGAATATGCGCTGACCGCTATGATTGCGTCTGCGGAGATTGATACGACAGGCGAGGTGTTCTTCAACAGACCGCTTGGTGATCAAAGGTTTTTAGAACCTAATAGTGGTCTGTATTGGCAAATTAGCGGTGTAGGACATGACGATTTCACGTCGCGATCATTGTGGGATCGTACGTTGGAGCAGGCGACCCCGCACGACGATCTGGAAACTCATCTATACGATAGCGATCAGTTTTCCGGAGAAGGACTGCGGATGGCTGAGAGAAGCGTCATTCTTCCCGATTCTGAGGTGAAATGGACATTCCAAGTAGCGCAAAGCAGGGAAGGTTTGGATGCGCAGGTTAGCGAAATACGGTCAATATTGGTCAATAGCTTTCTGCTGCTTGCACTCGGCCTTATAGGGATGGCGGCGCTACAGACACTTTATGGACTTTGGCCGTTGCGCAAGATCCGCAAGGCGATCGGCGAAATGCGGAACGGGCAGCAAAAACGGGTAAGTGAGCCCATGCCTAATGAAGTAACGCCGATGGTCGATGAGCTTAATGAACTGCTCGATCATAACGAAAAACAGGCGGAAGAAGCCCGCCGTCACGCGGGTAATCTTGCTCACGCGTTAAAAACACCGCTTACGGTCATCATGAATAGCGCCACAGCAAAGGCGGATGATCTTGCCGATACAGTCATTCGAGAATCAGGTGTGATGCGCCGTCAGGTAGATCACCATCTGGCTCGTGCCCGTGCCGTTGGCCGGCGCGGTCACGCGCATAGCCGGTCTCGTGTCTGGCCAAGCTTGCAAGCAGTGGAACGCGCCGTCGGACGGCTCTACAAACATGTTCGGATCGACATTGATGGCGACCAGGAAGCAGAGGTGTCTGTCGAGCGCCAGGATTTGGATGAGATGATCGGTAATCTTGTCGAAAATGCCGCAAAATATGGCGGTGGTAGTGTCTTTGTAACCGTTGAAACCGGCGATGAATTTGTCGAATTGCTAATCGAAGATGATGGCATGGGTATCCCGGCAGAAGAACGTCAGCGCATATTTGATCGTGGTGCCCGTTTAGATACAGGTAAACCGGGAACGGGTTTGGGATTGGCCATTGTTCGCGATGTAGCTGAGATTTATCAGGGCAATGTGCTTCTGGAAGAAAGTGAAGATTTAGGCGGCCTAATGGTACGATTGTGCTTGCCGAAATCTCAGGTTCAACTGACTAGCTAGCGTCTTCGCGGATCTGTTCGTGGTGGCGAATGACTTCGTCGATGATGAAGCGCAGGAATTTTTCCGAGAATTCAGGGTCTAGGTTAGCATCGCTGGCAAGCTGTCGTAAGCGGGCGATTTGCTGCTGTTCGCGAGATGGATCAGCAGGCGGCAGATTGTTTTCGGCTTTATACTCGCCAACGGCCTTCGTGACTTTGAACCGCTCGGCAAGCATGAACACGAGTGCGGCGTCGATATTATTGATGCTTTCACGATATTGTTTGAGCTTTTCGTCCATGGGTGACTGCCTGATTTCCGTAATTGATTCGCCCGTTGATAGACTTGCCCGCAAGTTTTGCAAACTTCACCTGCTGATGCTTTGATTTCACTTGCCTTATTCCAGTTCCCTTGCCACATCGCATGCAACATGTCTGCAACTGTCCACCACTTGGGGCGCGAAGCTACCCCGTCACTAGAACCGCTAATGGCGCTTGTTGCGAGTGATATGAATCAAGTCAACAGCGTAATTCTTGATAGGATGCAGTCGGAAATACCGTTAATCCCAGAATTGGCAGGTCATTTGATTGCTGGCGGCGGCAAGAGAATGCGCCCTATGCTGACTTTGGCAGCGGCCAAATTGATCGGCTATGAAGGGGATCGCCATTTTAAATTGGCGGCAGCGGTGGAATTTATTCACACCGCAACGTTGCTGCATGACGACGTGGTTGATGGATCTGATCTTAGGCGCGGTAAAACGACCGCCAATCTGGTCTTTGGTAACCCTGCTACGGTATTGGTGGGTGACTTTCTATTCAGCCGGTCTTTTGAATTGATGGTGGAAGATGGTTCGCTGAAAGTACTGAAAATCCTATCGAGCGCATCAGCAATCATTGCTGAAGGCGAGGTAAACCAACTGACCGCTCAGCGTAAAATTGATACCAGTGAAGATCGTTATCTCGATATCATTGGATCAAAAACAGCAGCTCTTTTTGCGGCAGCAAGCCGGATTTCTGCAGTTATAGCTGAGCGAGATGAAGAAACTGAACTGGCCCTGGACTCCTATGGTCGCAATTTGGGAATTGCCTTTCAATTGGTCGACGATGCCATTGACTATTCATCAGATAGGGAGGTCATGGGTAAAGATGCCGGTGATGATTTCCGAGAAGGTAAGGTTACGTTGCCAGTGATTTTGGCCTATGCGCGCGGCAGCGAAGAAGATCGTAAATTTTGGAAAGATGCGATTATCGGCCATAAAATCTCTGATGATGATCTAGGCTATGCCACCGACTTGCTCAAAAAAACCGGAGCAATTGATGATACGATCTCGCGCGCGCGTCATTATGGACAACGAGCGATTGATGCGTTGGGTGCTTTTCCATCAGGTAAAGCGAAATCCGCGATGACCGAAGCAGTTGAATTTGCGATTTCACGCGCTTATTGAGGCGGTCATCAACGAAGGAAAATGTCATGGCTGCGCGGATTTATCAGATACCTATGAATGCTATGCAGTCGGGCAGGGCGTTGACCGACAAATGGATGCTGGAATTTGAACCATCCGAAGCCCGGAAAGCTGATACGCTAACCGGCTGGGCAGGCTCTGGTGATACACAGCGTCAGGTACAGATGAAATTTCCCAGTGTTGAAGCAGCTAGGGTCTATGCTGAAAAATATGGGATCGCTTATTCGGTTGTTCCTACGCCTAACAAAACCTTGAAGATACAAGCTTACGCGGACAATTTTCGCTAAATCGCAAGCCTACTTAAGTTTGAGAAGCAGCAGCAGTTTTGCGTCAATAGCAGCGCCTTCAATACGTTTTTGATCGATGAAATTGCCAAGTTCTTCAAGAGCTACACGGTGGACGGTAATATTTTCTCCCTCGACACCGCCGCCAGGGCCAGTTTTGGTCAATCCGTCAGCCTTGAATAGAAAAAAGCTCTCTGAGACCATGCCGGGGGATGAATAAAACTCGCCGCAATCTTCTATTGTTGTAGCGCGATAGCCGGTTTCTTCTTCCAGCTCTCGCATAGCGGCTATCGATGCATCCTCATCGCTATTATCGTCATGATCGCCGACCAAGCCGGCTGGGAATTCTATACAGTTTTTGCCCAGCGGCATGCGATATTGCTCGACTAACAAAACATGGCCATCATCTATGGCCAATATTACCGCAGCGCGGATACCGCGGCTACGCGACACATATTCCCAGCGGCCTTGCCGTTTAGCCGTAATGAAACGGCCTTCCCACATGGTTTCTAGCGGTGCGTCGGAATCTTCAATACTCAAATTTCAATAAGCCGGTCTGGAAGTTCGTTTGGGTTCTTGTCGGTTTTAGGAAAATGCTCCTTGAGCACCACACCAACATGCCGCACAGCTGCCGCCATGCCTTCACCAGGGCGGCCGACCCGGACTTCATCAATTAGCGCGACCATAGCTTCGCCCCAGACTTCGGGCGATACTTTTTCGGCAATGGCTTCATCGGCAACGATTTCGGCACGATGTTCTTTTAGGGAAACGTAAATCAAAATACCCGTCAAGCCCACGGTACGACGCTCAGCACCTACTTTAAAAAAATCAATAGCTCGCCTACGCACCCGTCGTTGTTTGGTGCTTTTCGGCGTAACCAAAAGGCGGAGCGGCATCCACGCAAATAGATAACGCATCGCAAGGAATAAGGTAACGGTAGCAATAAAAAGCACTGCCATCTGTTCGCCCGCCGTGGTGAAATCCTGCTGCCAACCGCCGAATAGTCCGTTGATCATGGACTGATAGAAGGCCGGAAAAACCGCGAGTGTCGACAAGAAGAAAAACGTGATGCCAATCGCCCATTGCAGGCCGGCATCATGGTATTTGTCAGAGAGGTCGGTGACGATAGTCACAATCTCTCCGTCGGTGGATTTCTCCGCTTCACCTACTGCTGCGGTTACAAGCCTGTGATCCGCTTCGGAAAGCTGATTAACCTTTTGCATTACCATCCCCCGGATGCGCCGCCGCCGCCAAAGCTGCCGCCACCGCCGCTAAAACCACCACCACCGAAGCCGCCGCTGCTAAATCCGCCGCCAGAGCTGCCCCACCCGCTGGAGCCGCCACCGCCCCAGATAACAACAGGACCAGCACCGCCACGATAGCGTTTGCCGCCGCGCGAACCAGAGATGGACATAATAATAATCACTATCCCTACGATGATCCAGAATATGATCAGGCCGCCTTCACCGTCATTAGAGCGCTCGCGTTGTTGACTGGCTGCCTGTGAAGCAGAAGCGCGTGCCTCTTCTTCAGGCAGCATCAGCTGGGCGGTAATTGCGTCAACACCGGCGGTTATGCCTGCGGGCATGTCGCTATCGCGAAACTTGGGCAATATGAAGTTCTGAATAATCACGCCGGAAAGGGCATCGGTCATGATACCTTCCAACCCATATCCTACCTCTATGCGGACCTTGCGATCATTGGGCGCGACCAGCAATATGACACCATTATCTTTTTCGGTTTCTCCGTCGCCATCCTGGCCAATGCCCCAGGTTCGGCCGAGTTGATAGCCATAGTCGGCAATATCATAGCCTTCCAAACTGGACACTGTGGCAACGACCAGTTGCCGGTTTGAATTGGCTTCCAGTGCTTCCAATTTGGCGGTCATCGCCGCCTCTTGCGCGGGATCAAGCAGGTCCGCTTGATCGACCACCCGGCCCGTCAGCTCAGGAAAGCTTTGGGCTGCTACCGTTCCAGCAGGAACCATGATTACCAAGACCAGGGCAGCCCAAATTACGGCGAAAATGCTGTGGGGGAGGATACGCATTATAGGTTAAAACGCGACCGTCGGCGCTTCATCTGCACCTTCTGTGGTCGCCGTAAATGGCGCCATTGGCTCTGCGCCATGAATGATTTTCGCACCGATAATATCGGGGAAGGTTCGAATGGTGGTGTTATATTGCCGGACGGCTTCGTTATAGTCTCTGCGCGCCACATTGATACGGTTTTCTGTGCCTTCCAGTTGGCTTTGCAGGGCCAGGAAGTTCTGATTGGATTTAAGATCAGGGTAGGCTTCTACAGTCGCCAACAGACGGCCAAGGCCTTGAGAAAGTGCGCCTTGTGCTGCGGCAAATTCCTGAATTTTTGAGGCATCACCCAAATCATTGGCACCCACTTGAATGGATGTCGCCTTCGCGCGGGCCTCAACTACAGCGGTCAGTGTATCCTGCTCTTGAGCAGCGAAGCCTTTGACGGTTTCAACCAGATTGGGGATCAGGTCAGCACGGCGTTGGTAAGTGCTTTCAACATCAGCCCATTTCGCCTTCGCCTGTTCCTCGGCAGTCGGAACGCTGTTAATGCCGCAAGCGCTGAGCGCCAGCGCCAAAACTGGTACCATTAAAAATTTGGTTAACTTACTACGCATGTTGATTTTCTCCCACGTTCCGATTGAGCGCCTCTTCAATTGTAAAAATAGTGATGAAAGCGGTTAATTGCAATGACTTCCCTCGACAAATCATAGGTTATCAGGCATTTACAAACCATCTTACGGGGAAGAGGAGTATTGCTATGTTTGCGGAATTTAAAGAGTTTATCCTGAAAGGCAATGTATTAGACTTGGCAGTCGCGGTCATAATAGGTGCTGCCTTCGCTACTATCACCACGTCGTTGACCGAAGATGTGATCATGCCGATTGTAAGCGCGGTTCTCGGCACACCGGATTTCTCTAAAATGTTCATCCTGTTGGCTACACCACCAGCGGAGCTGGCGGGTTCAACCGACTATGCAGCACTGAAAGAGGCTGGTGTGCCTATGCTGGGTTGGGGTCAATTTCTGACCGTTGTGATCAACTTCATCATCTTGGCTTTCATCATTTTCATCATTGTCCGCTATGCCAATAAAATAATGGCTAAGAAGGAAGAGGAAGAAACACCTTCCGGTCCAACCGAAATTGATTTGCTGACGGAAATTCGGGATAATTTAAAAAAATAGCCGCCATGCTAACCGGCTGACTATCGCCGGCGAGTTGATGATAAATTATCCGGCCTTTCTTGGAACCATCGGGCAAATTGCTCGTTAGGTTTCAGGAAGGGCCATTTTTTTTGGCCTCCAAAAAGGGACGAAGGAAGATTTATGCGTAAATTAGCAATTGCAACGATAAGTGCAGCCACCTTGACATTGGCGGCATGTGATAGTGCTGGGCCGGAAACAGCAACCGAAGCGGCAGCAGAAGAAGCCGAAGCACAGGCAGATGTCGCTGACGAAGCGGCGGATGACGCAATGACCGAAGCTGGTGAAGAAGCCATGGAAGAAAAGGCGGCAGATCTGGAAGACAAGGCAGACGTCTTGGAAGAGGCGGCTGACGAAGAAGAAGGTGTACTGGCACAATAAGCCCGACATTTTGTCCTTTGGGACGAACTAGAACTCCTGGGGCTGGCAGACTATCTGCTGGCCCTTTTTCTATTCAACAACAGCCTGCACACTTTCCATTCATAAATTAGTGACTATATAGGGCCTGTCTGCTTCGGCGGACTATGGTGATAAATTGTGATGTGCAATAGGCACAACGGACCCGGGGGCAGTACCCGGCGGCTCCACCAATATAGATGTTTTCAGACATCTTTGTTGATGGGGCCGAACCAGGATCGACGTGTGTTGAAAAGCATTATTTTTACCCGGCCTGAGTATGCCGTGATTGCTCAAAAACTATAAGTGCAAACGATAATGAAGCACTCGCAGTAGCGGCTTAAGCCAACGACCTCACGGTTGTAACTTAAGAAGTTAAAGCGCGGTTGGACCCACCGGGCAACAGAAGGGATACCGGCGGTTTGGTGAGCACCGAGCAACAGAAGCTCACCACCTTATTGGTTGAATGGCATGCCAAAAATCTTTCGTAAAACGCTGAAATAAAAAAGAAGGTCCGTTAATATTCTGGCCCATAAACTCTGCGATAATCGATCGCATCGAGCATCTTGGCACCGGCCATGAAAACGGCACCGGTGCAAGCAAGAAATAAGAGCTTCCCGCCAAAGCCGGGATATTGAATCAGATAATCCTGACCTCTTGCGATAGCGCCAGTCGCCAGTGCATAAATAATCAAGAACGCTTCAAACTTGGTTTTGATGATGAACAGTCGTTTGAATTTTTTCCACATGTCCCAAAATATAGCAAGGCCTATGCCAAGCCCAGAAAAGTGGGGGTTTCGTGCATCGCAACATAGTTAACTGTAAGTTAACTCGACAGTTGGGCCTGGGTTCTAGGTCTCAAGCTCCGTCAAGGCACATGTCTGCAAAAGCGCTTTGCGTGCTTTCTGGATGTTCGCGAGCAGATCAGCATCGGTTAACTGATCGGGCATGATGGTTTCCGGCCAATATTGTTCGACCACCCCGGCAATGGCATCAAGTTTTTCCGCCGTCGCCATGAAGCGTTGATCCACCAGTTTTGGATCAGCGACAACCCGCAACCGTAAACAGGCCGGGCCGCCGCCATTGGCCATGGATTGCCGGACATCTACCGGGCAAAGTTTGCGGATTGGACCATTACCGATCACCAGTTCCTGTAAATAGGACCAAACCGCTTTATTCTCCTTCGCTTCGGTCGGCAGAATAAGCGCCATGCTACCATCATCCGGCAGCGTGACCAGCTGCGCGTTAAACAGATAGGATGTAATCGCGTCGGCCAGACTTACTTTGTCGGCTGGTACGGTGATAATCTCTGCTTGTGGGCATTTGCGCAGCACTTCTGCATAAAATCCGTCGCGATTTTCAAACGCCTCTTCGTGGGCAAACAGCACTTGTTCATTGGCAACAGCCACGACATCATTGTGAAATGCTCCGGCGGCGATAGCCTTGTCCGATTGTTGTGTAAAAATAATGTGATCGTCTTTTAGACCATGCTTGCGCGCTACTGCTTTACTGGCCTCGACATGCTGGCGGGCGGGGAATGGGCCGCCACTCTTGCCATAGACAAATATCTCGATACCCGCCTCTTCATGAGATGTGCATAGCCGCATATGATTGGCAGCGCCTTCATCACCAAAAGGAGATGGAACGGGTGTATGAACCACAAAATGGTCGCGATTGGCAAAAGCGGTGTGCAGCTGCATCAATGTGCCCGGCCATTCGTGGCTGCGATGGGGCATAGTCTGAAGATTCGCGACCGTCATATGACATCTGCCATCACCACCATCGGGAGCCGGAGATATGGTCGCCGCATTGGCCGCCCACATTGAAGAGGCCGAATAGGCTGCAGCGCGAATATGCGGTTCTGCGTCGGTTAGCGTCACTCCCAACGAACCGATCCACGCCATATTTGGCCGGTCGAGTGGCATGAAAAAACCCTGCGCCAGTCCTAAATCGATATTATGCCGCATCTTCGCAATGCCTTGCAGCGCGGCCTCGCGCGGGTAAGATGCCTCGCCTGCATTGGTCGAGGACGCGATATTGCCAAGGCTAAGCCCTGCGTAATTGTGGCTGGGACCGATAATCCCATCGAAGTTGATTTCCTGAAGCTTTGTCATTCTCGTTACCTTGGAATATGCCCAATCATGTCACCGACCGAAAGGCCAAGATTAGCGGCCGCATCTTCATCGATGGTTACGCCGCCATCGGCTTCACCGATAAAGGCATAAGTGGCTTGGAAATCATGGAGCTTGCCGCAGGATATAATCGATTTGAGACCTGCGCCGGAAGCGGTGATCCCAACAATTTCGTCCGACTTGGCATTTTTCACGCTAGTGACATCATCGGTCTTGGCGATCATTGTCGGACCGCCGTCAAAAATATCGACATAGCCGTCATAGGAAAAATTCTCATTTTCCAGCATCCGCATCGCTGCCCGGCCATTGGGGTGGGGGATGCCGATAGCGGCGCGCGCGGTTTCGCTGAGCATCGCCGTATAAATGGGATGTTTGGGCATCAGGTCGGCGATAAACTGATTGCCGTGAATGGCGTTGAAATAGTCCGCTTCCTGAAAGCCCATGCCGAAAAAGCGGCCAGCCAGACCGTCCCAGAATGGCGAACCACCGGCTTCGTCGATCACCCCGCGTAATTCTGCGAACAGACGATTCCCAAACCGTGAACGATGTTCCTTGATGAACAGATAGCGGCTGCGCGCCAAGAGCATGCCCAGACCGCCAGCACGTTCACCGGGATGAAGAAAAAGGCCGCCCACTTCACTGGCGCCCTCCAAGTCGGTGACAAGGGTCAGCATTTGGGCACTAAACGTCCGGTTCAGTTCCTTGCTGGTCTGGGAAAGAGTACTGAGGCGATAGGAATAAAAGGGCCAGCTTTGTCCGACCATCGTGAATAATTGCGATGTTCCGCGCACCGCTCCGGTTTCCACATTTTCGAGCACCATGACGAACAGGTCATTGCCATGCTCATCCGTATTCCGGTCGTAGGCCTTTACCGAGCGGTCCAGCTTGGCCGTCAAACTGTCCTTGTCGGCAGGCAGGTTTGTGAATCCGCCGCCGGTAAGTTTCGCCATCTCATAAAGATGCTGAAGGTCTTCCATCCGTGCCGCGCGTATTTTGAAACTCATAGCCCCCCCTTTTCGGCAATCCGCATGATTGTGAGCGCGGACAATTGTGTGCGTTCGACCAGACTGTCGCTGATCAGAAATTCATCAGCGCTGTGGATGGCCCCGCCGCGCACTCCCATTGTGTCAACAACCGGGACGCCGCAAGCCGCGATGTTATTGCCATCACAGACCCCGCCAGTTCCCCGCCAGTTTATGTCCAGCCCTAGATCCGCACCGCAGCTTTTGACAAGATGGAACAGCTTTTTGGCTTGCGGGTCAATTGGCTTAGGCGGACGGCCAAAGCCGCCATGACAGTGCACATTAAGATCATGGCCGCGGGCGATGATACCGACCAGATTATCAAGTGTGTTCTGGGCCTCTTTCTGATCCGCCAGCGATTTCGGTCGGAAATTCACCCGCAATATTGCATGATCTGGTACCGCATTATTCGGGCCGCCGCCTTCAATCTTGGCGGGATTAACGCTGAGCCCTTCCCGGTGCAGCGCCTTGAGTTGCAAAGCCATATCGGCTGCAGCGACGAGCGCATTGCGGCCTTCATCAGGATTGCGGCCGGCATGGGCGCTTTTGCCCGTGAAAATGATCGAGAAATTACCGCTGCCGCCGCGTTCGCCGGCCAAAGTTCCGTCGGGCAGGGCGGGTTCGTAGGTAAGGGCGGCAACCTTGTCCTTGGCACAACGTTCGATCAGCGCTGCTGACGATGCAGAACCGACTTCTTCATCACTATTGATCATGACGTCATAGCCGATGCGGCTGGCCTGTTCGCTTTGCTCCAGCAATTGCAATGCGCCTAGCATCACGGACAGCCCGCCCTTCATATCGGCCACGCCGGGGCCATTTAGGACGCCTTCTTCCAGCCATTCGAGATTCTGGAAATGATGATCGGCTGGGAATACTGTATCCATATGGCCGGTCAGCAATATCCGTACCGGAGCGTCGGGCCGAACGGACCCGTGAAGATGCTGACCGCGTTGGACCTGATCGACAGAGCCATCGGGTCGTACGGCCTCGACTGGATCGGGATCAACTAGTTTTATATCGCCTGGCAAAACAGAAAACGCATCGGCCAATTGCCCGGCTACTGTTTTCAGACCATCCAGATTGGTCGTTCCGCTATTGACCTTGGACCATGTTTCCGTGCTTTCCAACAACGGCAGGTCTTCGGCTGTTTCCAATATTGCGCTTTCGGGGAGAGGATTTGCTTTCATTTGAAACTGATAGCATTTGTAATCAATCGCTGTCACCTGTTTCCAGCAATGCGGAGACATATCAAAAAATTCAATATCGGGCGTCTGCGATCATGGCATCGACACCCTGATGAATTTCCGCCCAGAGCGCATGCTCTTCTTGTTGCGCTTCGGGAATGGTTGCGACGATGACATATACTGCTGCGTCGACTAGCCCGCTGAACCAATTGCTTTGGACATGGAGGGTTTGCTCATGATGCGGAACGGTGCTGCCAAATATGATACCGATTTCCTGCGGGCTTTCGAGCCAGTTCATCAGGCAGTAAACGACGCTTTCAACCATTTCGGCTTCCAGCTTTACCGTATTCCCTAGGCCATGCTCACGGAAAGAAGCCTGCGCGCTTGGATGTACCGAGTAATAGCGTTCCATCACTGGATCCGTGATATCTCCCAGCGCGTCCGCGGCGCGTTCGAGACTGGTTTCCAGCAGTGCCATTTTGTCATTCAGGTCCATTGCAGAAGATTTTTGAACCATCCTGATGTGATCAGCAAGGATTTGATTTGGAGCATTTACAAAATCCGCGTCACCAGCCATAGGGTGCGACCGATTCCTCCCCGGATTATCTGCTCTTACGCTCACGCAAATGATGCCGGGGCGTGATGTGTTTTTTTGTGAACAAGAGGAACTACCCATGTCCGAATATGTCAGTCAAAACGGTATCCAGATTGCTCCGTTGTTATTTGATTTTATCAACGACCGCGTTTTGCCGGGAACCGGTGTAGATCAAGATCAATTCTGGTCAGGCTTTGCGGACCTTTTGGGTCAGTTTGCGCCGCGTAATGCTGAACTGCTCGCCAAGCGGGAGAAGCTGCAATCGCAAATTGATGACTGGCATCAGGCTAATAACGGCAAGCCTATTGATCAGGCGGCCTATCAAGCGTTCCTGAAAGAAATTGGCTATCTGGTCGATGAGCCAGCGCCCTTTGCCATCACTACCGAAAATGTCGATCCAGAAATCGCGACCATGGCGGGACCGCAACTGGTGGTACCATCACTCAATGATCGTTTCGTTCTGAACGCTGCCAATGCGCGCTGGGGCAGCCTTTATGATGCGTTTTACGGTACAGATGCTCTGGACGCGGCGTCGGCTCAGCCCGGAGGCTATGATCCGGTGCGCGGTGCTGCGGTAATCAAAGCGGCCAAGGCGTTTCTGGATGAGACTTTCCCCTTAACGTCAGGATCTTGGAACGATTATCGCGGCGGTGTGCCCGCTTTGGCCGCTCCCGCGCAATTTGCTGGCCGCAACGGTGATTCTCTGCTGCTCAAGCATAATGGCCTGCATGTTGAAGTGGTGATCAACGCCAATCATCCCATCGGTAAGGATGATCCTGCCCATATTGCTGATGTGTTGATGGAAGCGGCGCTGACCACGGTTATAGACATGGAAGACTCGGTTGCTGCGGTCGATGCCGAAGATAAGGTGCTGGCCTACACCAACTGGCTAGGTCTTATGCGCGGTGATCTCGCGGCCAAATTTATGAAAGGCGGCAAGGAAGCCGAACGCCGCGCAAACCCGGATCGCAATTATGTGGATCAGGACGGTAATAGTTTCACATTGCCGGGCCGAAGCCTGATGTTCGTCCGCAATGTTGGCCATTTGATGACTAATCCAGCAGTGTTGCTAAGCGACGGGTCCGAAGCGCCCGAAGGCCTGCTCGACGGCGTATTTACCAGCCTGATTGCGATGCATGACCTTCAAGGTCTGGGCGATCTACGGAACAGCAAGACTGGGTCCATCTACATCGTGAAACCAAAAATGCACGGGCCGGAAGAATGCACCCTGACCAATGACCTGTTCGATGCGGTCGAAGATCTTCTGGGTCTGGCGCGTAATACGATCAAAGTCGGCGTCATGGACGAAGAGCGCCGGACATCTGCCAACCTGGCGGCCTGTATCCACGCCGTGAAAGACCGGATTGTGTTTATCAACACCGGCTTCCTCGACCGTACGGGCGACGAAATTCATACCAGTATGCAAGGCGGAGCGATGGTTGCGAAAGCCGATATGAAATCCAGCGACTGGATTCAATCCTATGAGGCGCGCAATGTCGCGATCGGTTTGGCTTGCGGTATGTCTGGCAAGGCACAAATCGGTAAGGGCATGTGGGCAGCGCCAGATATGATGGCGGATATGATGGAGCAGAAAATCGGCCATCCGATGACGGGCGCCAATACCGCATGGGTGCCAAGCCCGACAGCGGCGACGCTGCATGCGATCCACTATCACCGGCTGGATGTGTTCGCGCGCCAGAAAGAGGTCGCTGGTGAGGGCATTCCGGCGCTCGATAAATTGCTGACCATTCCCTTAGCGGAAGGCCATAACTGGTCAGCCGACGAAATTGAGCGCGAGCTCGATAACAATGCGCAGGGTATATTGGGCTATGTGGTGCGTTGGGTCGATCAGGGTATAGGCTGTTCCAAAGTGCCTGATATCCACGATGTCGGCTTGATGGAGGACCGGGCGACCTTACGGATTTCTTCGCAGCATATGGCCAACTGGATGCTGCATGGTGTGTGTTCGGCGGAGCAGGTCGATGCGGCCTTGCTGCGCATGGCGGCGAAGGTCGATGGGCAGAATGCCGGTGATCCTTTATATCGCCCGATGGCTGATGATCCGAAGGCCAGTCTGGCGTTTCAGGCCGCGCGCGATCTGGTGTTCAAAGGCGTCGAGCAGCCAAGTGGCTATACCGAGCCGCTATTGCATGCTTATCGATTGAAACTGAAGGCCGCAGGCTAGTCAGACAGAAAGCGCGCCAGCGCTACAAACTCTTCGACACTCACGGTTTCTGGGCGGCGGGCGCCATCAATCCCGGCATTGGCCAAAGCCTCTAATCCGCCGGGCAGGCCTTTCAGACTCTGCCGCAACATTTTGCGGCGCTGGCTGAACGTGGTCTGGGTTAGTTTTGCCAGTATCTCGGGATCAACACCCTCCGGCTGAGTCTTGGGCGTCAAATGCACAATCGCAGACATCACCTTTGGAGGCGGTGTAAAGGCGGAGCGGTGGACCGACATGGCAAGCTTCGCATCACAGCGCCATTGCGCCAATATCGATAGTCGCCCGTAAGCACTGGAGCCTTCTTTGGCGACGATCCGGTCCGCGACTTCGCGCTGAAACATGAGGGTCAGCGATTGCCAAGCTGGCGGCCATTTGGAGTTGGAGAGCCATTTGATCAACAGCGCAGACCCAATATTATACGGGAGATTGGAGACGATGTGA
The DNA here is from genome assembly GCF_017498565.1 of Parasphingorhabdus cellanae. Lineage (NCBI taxonomy): Bacteria > Pseudomonadati > Pseudomonadota > Alphaproteobacteria > Sphingomonadales > Sphingorhabdaceae > Parasphingorhabdus > Parasphingorhabdus cellanae. The sequence continues at coordinate 890,578 of NZ_CP071794.1, read as the reverse complement.
AAAGGCATCTTGAACTGTTGTGAAAGGTCGATTTTCAAGGCGTCGTCATTGATAATTTTGAGCTGCCCAGGAAAATAGTCCTCCAGATCAGCCAGCGCAGGCAGGCATCGCTCATCCCGCTCCACTGCTGTGACACTTGCACCGGCTTGCAGCAAAGCTTGCGTCAGTCCGCCAGGACCGGGACCTACCTCAAAAACCGAACTGTTGGTCAAATCCCCTGGAACGGCAGCAATACGGGACAGCAACTGAGTGTCGAGCAGAAAATTCTGACCAAGCGCCTTGTTAGCGGTCAATCCGTATTTTTTGATCACCTCTCGCAAGGGGGGTAGGGGAGATTGCTCCCTCAATTGTCGTATTTTTCGCGATTGGATACAGCGGTTGCCGCCATCTCAATCGCAGCAATCATCGATCTGGGGTCAGCAATATTCTTGCCGGCAATATCAAACGCGGTACCGTGATCGGGCGATGTGCGAACGATAGGCAGTCCCAGTGTCATATTGACGCCGTCAAAAAAATGCAGTGTCTTCAAAGGTATCAAGGCTTGGTCATGATAAGGGCAGAGGGCAATATCATATTGCGATCTTGCCTCTTCATGAAACATGGTGTCGGCTGGGAGCGGACCCCTTATATTCAATCCTAGCGCAAGCAGCGCGTCAATTGCCGGCTGCATTACCAGTTTTTCTTCATCACCCAGATTGCCATTTTCGCCGGCGTGTGGATTGAGGCCTGCAATAGCAATACGGGGATTTTCTATTCCGAAATTGCGTGTCATCGCCTTGGCAGCCGACTTTGTACGGGCTACTATCAGATCATGAGTCAGCTGGCTGGGAACGTCTTTCAATGGAATATGTGTTGTCATTGGAATGACGCGGAGCGATGGCCCACCCAGCATCATGACTGCATTTTCGCGCGCTATTCCACATCTTTCAGAAACAAATTCAGTTTGTCCCGGATAACGGAAGCCGACCCTGTAGAGTTGCGATTTGGAAACAGGTGCGGTGATCACGGCCCCGGTATCTCCGGAGCGGGCTAAACCAGAAGCAATTTCCAAAGCATGCAAAGCACATTGCGCGCCATCTAACGTCGGCTCGCCGAGACGGGTTATGTCACCATCGTAAATATGCAAAACGGGAAGGGCCTTATCAAAGGCAAAAGTGGCTTCCGCAGGCTCTGAAATTTTGACCACAGGTATATTGTAAACGTCATCAAAGTCGGCAAAATTACCTGCCACGAAAAATGGCCTCGAATTGAAGTTTTTCCGTTCAAGCCAGGTTTTGCAGATAATTTCGGGTCCCACTCCGGCAGGATCACCGCAAGAAATAACAAAGGGTTTCTCTACCCCCGACATCTATCAGTTATAATCAATTATAGCATCACGACGAAGATCGCGCAGATAGATTTGAGCGCGTTTATTTACCCGTTCATTTTCCAGTTGCGACATGATCTGATCGAATGAAGGCGCTGCCGCGGATTGTGGATTGTCTCGGCCACAAAGGATCAACACGCGTACGCCATCGGTAACTGAACCGAAAGGTTGGCTTGCCTGTCCGATGGGGAGTTGGGCAACTGTATTCTGAAGCGGTCCGGGAAGATCTCTTAACCGAACCTGATCATTATCAACGATCTGTGCGCCGATTGATGCGGCAACTTCATTGGCTGCACCACATCCTTTGATGTTTTGTGTTGCCGTCGCAAATTGCGCCGCCTTTGTCGTTGCTTGTGCCTCGGTTGTTCCTGGCGAGAAACTGATGGACAATTGTTTCAGGCTCAAAACAGCATTGCGCGGATCGGCGGTCAAGATCTGACGTTGATCAATCAGATATAGGATCGAAAATCCACCTGGAACCTCAATCGGCCCGACGACCTGACCAACTTGCATTTGTATGGCCGCGTCAGCCAGCGATTGTGGCAATTGGGCGGGGCGCACCCAACCAAGATCACCGCCGGTTGCGGCTGTTGATGCTTCCGAAAACTGGCGTGCATAGGCGACAAATGAACCACCCTGACGGATTTGGTCCAATATCTTGCGCATATTCACGGCAACCTGCTCTGCTGCTTCTGGAGCTGCAGACATATAAATTTCACCAATGCGATATTCCGTCGTACCTTTTGATGCATTAAGGCGTTCGATAATGGCATTCACTTCTTCATCACCGACATTGATGAAAGGCTGAATATTACGACGAAGCAAGCGACTCCAAGCAAGTTCTCCCTTAATCTGACGTTTAAGCGTATCTGTCGAAGATCCCTTCGTGCGCAAAAATGCATCGAATGCACTGACATCTTGTTTGAAATTCTGTTGGGCGACTTGATTGAAAGTTTGCTCGATTTCTCCATTAGAAATCACGATTTCATTCGCTTCTGCTTCCTGAATCTGCAGAGTTTCATCGATCAAATTGCTCAAAACCTGAGTCCGAAGGCGCTCTCGTTCTTCTTTCGAGACCTGACCGCCATTTGCGGCGACAATCAGGGCGAGCCGATGGTCAACATCCGTGCCGGTAATAATATCGCCATTAACAAGAGCCGTTGCCCGGCGGACATTGGGATCATTCTGACCAAAAATGGTCAACTCCTCAGGAATATCCAATCCTGTCTGTGGGACACTAGCATCGGAAACTGTCTGGCTAGACGAAGGCGTTGCTGCCAATAAAATCGCGGAGGTAACAATCGCTAACTTCGCGCTATTACCTGAAAATTTGGTACGCATAAAATTCATTTTTCGTTTCTTTTCAAACTCTAAGAACATTGTGAACACAGCAAATATCAAAATTCGGCTGAACATAATATGAGCGGTTAGTTATAATTATTGGACGTCTTACACACCCAAATTGCGTAAGGCCAGTCGGAACAGAAAAGTACTGCCGCGCTGGTCATCGCCGGTATCGTCGTAATCATAGCGCCATGTCACACCAAGAGATAGACAGCCATCATCATATGCAACGCCGATACGATGCCGGACAGGCTCAAATCCATCTGCGGAAGAGGTAGGATCCTCGCGCGCATCGGTAAGGTCAATAATCGCGGACCCAAAAACCGACCAATAGTTGTCAATCTGATAGCGCCCGCCGATGCGCACCTCTTCACGATCGCTTAGATCTTCAACACCCGCCCCGATATTGCGGTTTAGCCGCAAATAACCGATTTGCGCATAGGTATTTTTTGATCCGACCGTCGCATCAATTTCATTGCGTCTGATAGCAGCGCTGTCTTTATCAAGCCGGTATCTGTGGGTGAATTTCACAATGTCTTTAAACCGGACTTCTGTTCGGCCAACGATATCGGAAAATCGCTCGGATAATCCGGTCCCTTCAGGCACAATATTGCTATTATTAGCCAGTCGATAGCTTTGCCCGACAACCGCATTTATGCTCAAATTGGGCCGACTGAGGCTCCATTCTAGCCCGTATGTGGCGCGAACATTGTCTTCATAGCGATCATATCCAGGGAAGCGGTTCAGCGCGAAAAGATTGGTGTCCTCCAGATCAACCGAGCGAGAGTCTTCATTCGGTAAGTCGAGATTTGATATCGCCGGCGTTGCCACAACCTGAAAACGTGGCGTCAGGGTTTGGGTGCCGCCAAATACTTGGCCCACGAAAGGCCATTTCACGTCAACAGCAGCGGTTACGATACCACGAGTTTGCCAACCGGATTCGCCGCGATAAATGGCGGTTTCGTTGAGCGCGTTGTCTTCGCTGTTGTAAACGTCGCCGCGGGCGAAGCCGGTTAATGTAATTTCCTGGCCCATGGTCGTCAGTTTACGTAAATCCCAGCGTGCGGAAGCAAAGGCACGTTGTGTGTCCTGACCTTCCGTTCGCCCAATCGCGAGGCTGTTTAGCTGGATCTGGGTCTGGCCGCCCAATAGTGTTTCTCCAAAACGCTTTCGATAATCTATCACTGGCAGCGCGATGGGTACCCGGTTTTGGGGGTCACCGGCGCGCAATGTTTGAAAGGCCCAGCCTGCTAAAGAAAAATAACTACTATCATCGATCCGTTCGACATTGATTGTTGAGCGCAAGCTATCATCATCGCTGATATCATATCGGCGCAAGAACGTCCGGTCAGAAGCAATCCGGGCCGATTGCGATATTGTCCAGTTTTCATCAAGTATGAAGCGGCCACTTGTCTCAAAATATCCTCGAAAACCCTTTTCTGAATCCGGTAACGGACCGCCAGCGCCAGTTGGGATACGCGAGCTATAGGTCGCATAGCCAGTCATCTGAAATGCGCCCTTGTCATCAAGGTTTCGGAATGTTCCGCTTATTAATGGGGCTACTTCGGTGAAAACCTGTGTTGTTACCGTAGCATCTTGATTGGGTGCTAGATTGAAATAATAGGGTACGGATACGGCAACCCCATTTGTGGAATCAAACCTGAGATTTGGAACCAAAATCCCGCTACGATTCTCATCGCTGACCGGATGAGAAAGCCCGGGCAAAGGAATGACCGGCAGTCCAAAGATTTCAATTCGCGCGCCATCATAGCTGACGCGCTTCTTGATCGGATCATAGCGGACCTTGACCGCTTTGATCTCCCAGCTTGGATTTTTCGGACATCCATCTTCTGTTGTAACTGCGCAGGCGGTATATGCTGCATTGTCGAGCGCAAGCGATCCATCAGAAAACCGTTCCCCTTTGCGCGCAGCCAGGCGGCTACCGTCTTCCAATACCAAAAGTAAATTATCGACAATGCCGTCGCGTAGAGTGTCGGTCAGGACAATGCTGTCGCCATAAGCCGTATCGCCGTCGGGGCTGGTGGACCGGATATTTCCCCTTGCCTCCACAATACCGGTTTTTCGGTTCCATATGACTTCATCTGAACGGAGCTTATAACCTTCGCGATCCAGTATGACGTCGCCTGTGGCGGTGACAATATCATTCTCAAAGTCATAATCGACCGAATCCGCGCTAAATTCGATTTCATCCGATTTTTGCGAAGGTGTTTCCGCAACCGGTTTAGGCTCGCTTTCTCCTGTCTGGGCGATAGCAACCTGAGGATAAGCCAAGGGAATAGCCAAAGTAATCAATGCGATTGAAGATTTCATCGACGAGATTAACCTACCTTTGATCCCATAAGATATTGGCATTTATATTTACCACCAATCCAACCATCGCCCTATTGCATCAGATTGCTTCTGCTGCAAATTTTCTATCGCAGATTTTTAATGTCATCTGATTTGATCGTTAACTGGAGTGAAATGATGATTGCAAAGACAGAGCCAATCTTTCATTGATCAGGGCTGAACGGATGATCAGATGTCTGCGATATAAACGCGGCTGACCCATTGATAAGGACGCTTTACCCATGAAATTCACATTTGCTGCTAACCCGTCTTCCACGCCAGATGCGATTGCTTATGCCGTTGGCAAAGATGCGCTGGATAATGCGGAAATATCGGTCGAACAGGCAGATATGGTGCGTGCTGCCGCAAAAGCAGGGCGATTTGAGGGCAAGACTGGACAGACGTTCCAGACATTTGTGACCGAGGGTGATGCAGTTATTCAGATCATTTTGACCGGTATTGGTAAGGGTGAGCGTAAAGACTGTGAAGCCGCTGGTGGAGCAGTTGTTGCCAAACTGATTGCATCAGGCGTGAAACATCTCGCCATAAACGGAGCCGGATTAGAGCAGGATCAATTGGCGCGTCTGTTGTTTGGTGCAAAACTGCGCAGCTGGAGAATCGATAAATATCGCACCACCATGCCGGAAAACACCAAACAGACGCTAGAGGCCATCACAGTGCTCGATACCGATATGGAATCGGCGCAGGCTTGGCTGGATCTTTCGGCGGTGGCCGACGGTGTGGCGCTGACCCGCGAGCTGGTATCCGAACCTGCGAATGTAATATATCCGGAAAGCTTCGTAGCGCGCTGTGAAGAGCTTCAGGATATGGGCGTAGAATTCACAGTGCTTGGGCAGGAGGAAATGGAGAAGCTGGGCATGGGTGCGCTTTTGGGCGTATCACAAGGCTCGGTTCGTCCGCCACGTATGCTCGCTATGCGCTGGGACGGCACCAACGGTGCCCAGAAAAAGCCGCTCGCGCTGGTCGGTAAGGGTGTGACCTTTGACACTGGCGGTATCTCGCTGAAACCGCCGGGTGGTATGGAAGATATGAAATGGGATATGGGCGGCGCTGGAGCGGTTGCCGGCACGATGAAGGCGCTTGCTGGTCGAAAGGCCAAGGCGCATGTCGTTGGTGTCTGTGGGTTGGTTGAGAATATGCCGGATGGTAAAGCTCAGCGTCCTGGCGATGTCGTGACCAGCATGAGCGGTCAGACCATCGAGGTGATCAATACCGACGCCGAAGGGCGGCTGGTGCTATGTGATGCGTTACATTGGACTCAGGAGACTTTTGAACCGGAAGTTGTCGTCAATCTGGCAACGCTAACCGGAGCGATTATCGTATCACTGGGCAATGAACATGCCGGTTGTTTCAGCAATGATGATGGCTTGTCCGACAATCTGTTGGCCGCCGGTAGCACCGCTGGCGATCCGCTGTGGCGGTTCCCGCTGACCGCTGCCTATGATAAGCAGATTAACTCGCCAATTGCGGACATGAAAAATGTTGGTGGCAAGGGCGCAGGATCAATTACCGCAGGACAATTCCTGAAAAGATTCATCAAAGACGGTGTCAAATGGGCGCATCTCGATATTGCCGGCATGGTTTGGGCAGACAAGCCTGGTCCGGTTTGGGACAAGGGGGCCACGGGCTTTGGCGTGCGCTTGCTGGATCAATATGTTGCCGATAATTTTGAGCAATAGGCCAAGCCAAGGGGCAATTTAACCGGTGCAGGTCGACTTTTATCATTTGACCCGGGATCCGGCGGAAAAACTGGTGCCGGTCTTGGCCCAAAAAACGTTAGATGGCGGGCAAAGAATGTTGCTGGTGTCCAACTTTGTCGGGCAGCTGGAAAAACTCAGTCATGCTTTGTGGCAGGCTGGACCGACTAGCTTTTTGGCCCACGGTTTGGCGGGAAACGGACATGATGAAGCACAGCCTGTGTTAATTTCCGGAAAATGCGAAGCCACCAATGGAGCGCGATTTGTCGCGCTAACCGATGGCGAATGGCGTGACGAAGCCCTGGGTTTCGATCGGGCCTTTTATCTTTTTACAGCTGACCAGATCGATAGTGCAAGAACAGTTTGGCGTGCTTTATCTTCCAAAGACGATGTGACGCCGCGCTATTGGAAACAAGATGGCGGCAGATGGGTCGAAGGGCCGTAGCTGCGTCTCAATACTTGCCATGTTGCAATGCAGCAGCTAAGGGCGGCGCAACTTTATAACGAACCCCAGTTTTATCTTATTTACGGAGCATTATCATGGCCGGTACACGGACCTTTTCGATCATTAAACCAGACGCAACCAAGCGTAACTTGACCGGTGCAGTCACCAAAATGCTTGAGGAAGCTGGCCTACGCGTTATTGCTTCCAAACGCATCCATATGACCCGCGATCAGGCAGAAGGTTTTTATGCCGTCCATAAAGAGCGGCCGTTCTTTGGCGAACTGGTTGATTTCATGATCAGTGGCCCGGTCGTCGTTCAGGTTCTCGAAGGCGAAAACGCTATGCAGCGTAACCGTGATATTATGGGTGCAACTAACCCTGCAGACGCAGCGCCTGGCACTATCCGGAAAGAATTGGCTGAAAGCATCGAAGCCAATACAGTTCATGGTTCTGATAGCGATGAAAATGCAGCGATTGAAATCGCCTATTTCTTCAATGAAGATGAAATCGTCGGATAATAAAATTATCGATTAAGTCACCATTTTACGGGGCTTTCACCGAATTTTAAGCCTGTTCTGCTAACCCGCAATCTGATCGTAAACGCTGGAGTGGGAAATCCAGTGTGATGCGGTCGCTATTGTGGGACCAGGACCAGTGCAACACATCATCAAGCATTTCATGCTGATCATGATCTATGCCGTGGCTGCCGTGAGTTTTGGCGGAGGTACCGCCATGGCCGCCACTTGCGCTCCCGCAGGCTCACAAGGCGCGGCTCCGGCAGCTTGGCAAACCTATTGTTGGCTCGATTTCTCATCTTATAATGACGCGGCTGTGCGTTCGGTATCCGGTCAAGACTTCTCTTTTGATCTGGATGACGGATCGCAGCTAACCTTCACGCTCAACGCAACAAGCACGACAGCATCAGCGGCGGATGATCGGGCGGCACCTAGCTGGTCTGGGGCGGCGGTGGGTAATTCGTCTTTCCTCAACATTCCGGGGCGACCGATACTTTACATGGTCAACAGCGGTGCGCTGGTCGATTTTACCTTCTCCAACATCGCAATCGTTCCGCCTCCCGGTGTTGCATCAGTAACCAGCTATGCTTTCGTCGCTGCCGACGCGGAATCCACAGACAATAGCGAATTTCTGGAATTCGGGACTAATGGGTCTAACTGGCAAATACTGGACGCGGTACCTCCAATTAGCGGCAACCAGTTTCCGGTTTTGACTGGCGCAGGGACTAATATATTGCGCATGTCTGGGGGCGGGCAGACGGGACGGGTTGGCGGTTATATTGCCGGGACAGATTCGCCGACCAACGTGACGGCTTCCATGCGGGGACAGGGGTTGCAGGGCATGATGTTCGCCGTACGCTTTGCATCGATCACGTTGAACAAAACCATCACCGGTGCGCGCGTTGACCCGGCTGACCAGTTTACGTTCCAGATTACATCGACATCATCTGGCGACCTGCTGGCATCCGGCACGACGACCGGATCAGGCAACGGGCCATTTCCAGCCGCAGTCATATCAACAGCATCCGGAATTCCCATCAGTTTGGGCGAAGTCGTGGCCAGCGGCAGTGCCAGCACATTGAGCCAATATCGCCCCCAGCTGACCTGCATTAACAATAGCGCTGGCTCGCCGACGGTCATGCCGACCAATTTGGAAACAACAAATTATAGCTTTGGGTCTCTGGCTTTTGGCGACGCGGTCGAATGTGTATTTAACAATACACCCTATCCCCATCTCTCACTCGAAAAGCGGCTAAGTGCAGCGGGGCGGATATTTGACAGTGACGAGTTTCGTATTCGCATAAGAGAGGGGAGCAGCACGGTTGCGGCCCGGACAACTGCTGGTACCGGAGCAATTATTAGCAACGCCCCGATCGCAATGACGCAATTGGTTAGCGGCAACAGTTATAATGTTGACGAGCTGGCGCGCGGGACGACCGATCTTGGCCGCTATACCGCCGGTCTGGCCTGTACCAACGCTAACACGGGTTCCTCGACGGTATTACCCAGCACATTGAGCAGCGATTTCACCCCGGCCATTGGCGACGTAATCACCTGCATCATCACCAACACGCGCGACCCGGCCAATGCGGTGCTTGAGATCAGCAAGCAATCAACCGTGCTATCCGACCCGGTCAATGGTTCCGCGAATCCCAAAGCGATTCCCGGTGCTGTGATACGCTATACAATTGAAGTGACCAATCAAGGCGATGCGCCAGTAGATACCAGCAGTATCCAGATTGCCGACGTTCTTCCGGCTAATATTAGTTATAATGCAGCGTCACCGATTGTGTTTACCGACGGTTCGACATCTAGCGGCCTGGATCCGTTTGATCCTGTAACAATGGCCAGTTTTTCTGACCAACCCTCTGGCGCTGCACCCTACGGTTACGCGCCCAACACAGCCGGTTTCGATCCCAATGTTACGGGTGTGATTGTAAACCCATCTGGTATATTGGCTGCCTCCAATGGTTCCGACAATCCCAGTTTCACGATCAGTTTTGAAGCGCGTTTGGACTAAGCTTTAGGAGTGGCTTCTTCATAGCGTTCCCAGTCATGGAACGCTTCACGCCGGACGATGATCCATTTGCCGTCCCGTTTTTCAAATTTATCACAATAGCGACCGGCAACAATCCAATCGGTTGCTTTGCCGTTTGTAGGAACAGGGTCGAATTCAGGCGTGCCTTCTTGAATATAGTGATACGCAACGAAATTCGCTTCGGTAGAGGCGTTTTTTCCGTCGTCACTGAAAGTAAAATGCACATTGGAAATGGAATGGTGGGTGGCGGGCACCTTTTCTAATATTGCACTGGCAAAGCCGATAAATTCATCCGGTGGTCCCGAATAATCGCCGTGATTGTGCACATGATCATCTGCGAAACAGGAGCGAACCAGCGTCCAGTCTTTGCGGTCAATTCCCTTGCAGTAGGAGTGCAGCAAATCGCGAATATCCTCACGCGCCAATAGCTGTTCGACTTTATCCATCCTGCTCTCCCTCATATTGTTAGGGCCAGTGCGTAGCATGTGCTGCTAATCTATGGATAGTTGGCAAAAAAGAGAGGGACAAGGATGGGCAGACTCGATGGAAAGATAGCCATTATTACCGGCGCGGCAAAAGGGCTCGGTGAGGCTGATGCGCGCATGTTCGCGCGGGAAGGGGCGACCGTTATCCTTACTGACATGGATCAGGATAACGGAGCGCGAGTCGCTTCCGAAATTGGCGGTTCGGCGGAATTTCATATGCAAGACGTTCGTGACGAAGCTGTATGGGAAGATATTATAGCTGATGTCGTATCACGGCACGGAAAACTGGATATTCTCGTTAATAATGCTGGTGTAGTTGAGCCCGGGACTATTGAAACCCAAACAGCTGAAGAATGGCGCTTCGTCATGGCAGTCAGTGCTGACGGGACCTTTTTTGGATGTAAATATGCGGTGCCAGCGATGAAAGCGTCCGGCGGCGGTTCGATAATTAACATGGCATCTATCGCTTCGGTTCAAGGAGAGCCAGTTGTCGCCGCCTATGCAGCAGCAAAAGGGGCGGTCGAAAGTCTGACCCGCAGCATAGCCGTGCATTGCGCCAATAATGGATATAATATCCGCTGTAACAGCGTCCATCCCGCCGGAATATTGACGCCGATGGTTGAAGAAATTGGACCTAAGATGATGGATAGGCAGGATTTGCGTCCCGCCAGTGAAGGGCCGGCTGCCAGCGCTCTGGGGGAACCCGATGATATTGCTAACACGGTATTATTTCTGGCTTCTGATGAGTCAAAATTTATCAATGGCGCGGCGATCAGAGTCGACAACGCAAAATCTGTGGTGGAGGGTGTCGTTCCATAGTAACACGCAGCTATGCCAGCGAAGAAACAAATTAAAAAACAGCATCTGCCGCAGAAAATCTGCGCAACGTGCGATCGACCATTTACTTGGCGTAAAAAATGGAAAGATACGTGGGAAGACGTGAAATATTGCTCGAAACGCTGTAAAGGTGGATAAAGAGGGCGTTAAATATTGGGGCATTCCGCTTGCCATAGCGGACTGGGATGGACTAAGTTTGATTTATGAATTCAAAGGACGGCGATAACAAAGTAGATCAGCAGTCAGTGCCCAAGGTTGATTTGCCCAAAACCACTGTGAGAGCACTGATTGACAACAGCCCTATTGCATCGGTCATCAGCAACCCGAGATTGCCGGACAATCCGATTGTAGCGTCTAACAAAGCATTTTCTGATCTGACCGGATATCAGCCTGACTTTATCATCGGAAGAAATTGTAGATTTCTCGCCGGGGCTGCCACGGAACCATGGCTTACAGAAGAAATCCGGCGCGGAGTGCGGGAACGGAAAGCTGTTCTGGTCGAGATTCTGAACTATAAAAAAGACGGCACGCCATTTCAAAACGCCGTTTTGGTTGCACCCTTATTTGATGAAAATGGGGAGCTTGAGTATTTTTTAGGATCTCAGGTCGAGATAGATGGTGATAAACCAAGCCTTGCCAAAGCGCGACGAATGCGGGCTACAGAGATAGTCAAAGATCTGTCAAACAGACAAAGAGAAGTCTTAAACTTCATAGCTAAAGGTCTGTTAAATAAACAAATTGCACACGAGTTGAATTTGAGTGAGCGTACGATAAAGATGCATCGTGCAATCCTTATGAAGCGACTGGATGCACCGAGCGCAGCTGATATGGTACGGCTGGCCGTTGAGGCGGGAATGTAAGTAAAACGACTACGGTCCTAATACCGTATCGTTATTTAAGAAGACGCTGGCTATTTAATAGTTAAGCATCGCGGTTGAGACAGTCATCCCAGATCTAAAATTGTAAGCGACATATCCTCCCTCCTCCTTGTCGCTAAAAATTTTCGTTTCACACCGCGATGCGAATTTTCTAGAAATCGTCAGCAATATCCATGAAGCGGGTTAATCGCTTCGGCGCCACCATTCGCCAGCTCTTCCTTAGCGAATCAGTAACATGCTCCCAGTCCGTTCGGCCCGTGTCTAGTCGGATCGCAATCCAGCCTGATTTTCCATAGAATTTAGGAGAAAAATAGAGATCTGGATCCGCATCAAGCAACGCCCCTTGCTCGTCCAGTCCGCTCGTCTTCACAAAGATAGATGTTCCCGTTTCGCCGAAATGACGGCGGGAAAAATAAGCAAAATATTTCCCGGTTTTTTCACTACCAACGCGCCATCCAGGCGTACCGAAACTGGGACGTTCATGGGTTTCTTCAAGGGCGAGTGCGCGCGTACGAACTTGATCCAATATCCAATCGGGATCCTCTTGGCGGCTGACATATTTAGCAAGCGTCGCCGGATAGAGTTGATGTTCAGCAATTAAGACCCGGTCGGCCAAAATACTGGCGGTATCGTTGGGCAATATTGCGACAGCAGTTTGCGCCAATACCGGGCCGTCGTCCAATTCAGGCGTTACAAGATGTACGCTGCACCCCGCATGCGTGTCGCCAGCGTCCAACGCGCGTTGGTAGGTGTCCAAGCCCTTATATTTCGGCAAAAGGCTCGGATGGATATTGAGCATGTGATCGTTCCATCTGCTCACAAAATCATCGCTCAGGATTCGCATATATCCTGCCAGCGCAATATATTCGGCACCTGCGCTCGTGACGGCCTCATGGATGATCTGATCATGTTCCAGCCGTTTCAGGCCTTTGTGGGGGTGAGCGAACGTGTCGATGCCCTCTGCCTGGGCGAGCTTCAAGCCAGGCGCGGCAGGGTCGTTGGAAGCTACCAGCACGATCTCATAAGAACAATCGTCTGCCTTTGCGGCATAAACCAAAGCGGCCATGTTGGACCCACGACCTGATATGAGGACGGCGACCTTAGCCCGTTCTTTCATCTGGCATCAGCCATTATGGGTCGTGGTCCAATCGCTTAAGGCCGACCAAGTTCCTGCCGCGCCTGTCACCGTGCAGCCTTTACTGCCGGATTTGACAACGCCGACCTGATGCACAGTCTCTCCCGCAGCTTGCAGATCAGCAACCACCGAGGCTACATCATCGGGAGATACGGCCAATATCATACCGATCCCGCAATTGAAGGTTCGTGCCATTTCTTCCGGTTCGATATTGCCCTGGGCTTGTAGAAAAGCCATTAAACGCGGCTGATCCCAGCTGTCGGCATCGACATAGGCATGCATGTCATCCGGCAATACGCGCGGAATATTTTCCAGCAATCCGCCGCCGGTAATATGGGCCAGCGCCTTGATTCGACCTGATTGCATAAGCGGTAGCAAGGATTTCACATAAATTCGGGTCGGCGCAATCAACGCTTCGATCAATAATATGTCGGGATCGAACAGGGCGGGGCGGTCCAATTTCCAGCCTTTGTCCTCGGCCAGTCGGCGCACTAAGGAATAGCCATTGGAATGTATGCCAGAGGAGGCAAGGCCCAGTAATAGATCGCCATCGGCCAATTGGGCACCGGTTAAGGCCTTCTCGCGTTCGACGGCGCCGACACAAAAGCCTGCCAGATCATAGTCGCCTTCCGCATACATGCCCGGCATTTCCGCCGTCTCGCCACCGATTAAAGCACAGCCGGACATTTTGCAGCCCTCGGCAATGCCAGCAACAACCCGTTCCGCAACTCCGTTTTCCAGTTTCCCCGTCGCAAAATAATCCAGGAAAAATAGCGGTTCTGCGCCTTGTACGATCAGGTCATTCACGCACATGGCAACCAGATCAATACCGACCGTGTCATGGCGGTCATGGTCAATCGCTAATTTCAACTTGGTGCCCACACCGTCATTGGCAGCCACCAGCAGCGGATCATCATAACCAGCCGCTTTCAGGTCAAAGAAACCACCAAAACCGCCCAGTTCCGCGTTGGCCCCAGCCCGTGCGGTTGCTTTGGCAAGCGGAGCTATTGCCTTTACTAGCGCGTTTCCTGCCTCAATCGATACACCGGCTTTCGCATATGTGTAAGATTCCGGTTCATTTCGTTTGTCACTCATAAAATAGGCGATTAGACAAGTCGTGGGTGGATTTCCACGTCATAATCGTCAAAAGAGCGGAAATGAGATTTTTGACTAGTTTTAAATACCGATTTGGGGCCTTGTTTGCATTGATTGGACTGGCGACTGCCGGACTTGTCTACGCACAACTCGAAGGCACCGAACGCGGTGTCGCGCCGCTTGCCAGTAGCGGTGACTTCGAGGTTTTCGGGGTTGAAGTGGATACGCGCGGGAAAAATGCGTTTGAGGCGCGTCAAAAAGGCTGGGAAGAGGCGCAGCGGAAGGCATGGATCAAGCTCTATGCGCGCACGCAAGGCGGCAAAACCGCTGGACTTTCTGACAGCGCATTGAACAATATCGTCTCGGCAATCATCGTGGAAGAGGAGCAGATCGGGCCAACGCGCTATATTGCGCGGTTGGGTGTCATGTTTGATCGCGCCCGTGCTGGACAGATTTTGGGTGTCGGCGGCAGACGGCTGAGATCTCCACCTTTGCTGGTCCTGCCGATTATGTGGAGCGAAGGATCTCCTCAGGTGTTTGAGAATAAAACCGAATGGCAAAAAGCATGGGCACGGTTCCGCGCGGGCGACAGCGCAATTGATTATGTCCGACCATATGGGTCTGACGCCGAATCGTTGATGCTGACAGCCGGGCAGGCAGAGCGTCATGATCGGCGATGGTGGCGGATGATATTGGATCAATTCGGAGCTGCCGATGTAATCGTTCCGATTGTTCGGATGCAGTATGAATATCCCGGCGGTCCGGTAACAGCGCGATTTAGCGCGCGCTATGGGCCGGATAACAAATATATCGAAAGCTTCACGTTGAAGACAAAGTCTAGCGATGGCATTCCATCAATGATGAATCAGGCGATTGAACGTTTGGACAAAATCTACACCAGCGCTCTATCGCGTGGCGTTTTGCGGACCGACAAATCGCTGATTGTCGAAGATGATGGTTTTGATCTTGAGGCGCTTGAGCAAGAAATCGAGGCGGAATTGGCCTCTGAAACAGGGATTAGCTCAATTGAGTCGTCTAGCGGCGGTGATGCGAATAGCGTTGAAGGCGAAGGCAACACGGCCGCTGCAGCCGGTGCTGCGACAACGGTTACTATTCAGTTCGATACCCCGGATGTAGGTGCCGTTAGTCGCGGCGAATCATCCGTTCGGTCAGTGCCTGGCGTTTCCTCTGCCTCGACATCCAGCCTTGCGTTAGGCGGCGTCTCGGTAATGCGAGTATCTTTCACGGGTAATTTGTCAGATTTGGCTTCGGCGCTCCGTTCCAGAGGTTGGCAAGTTCAACAGGGATCGGGTGCGCTGCGGATCAGCAGGGGCGGTGGGACGCCAGCTGCGCAAGGAGCGAATTCCGGGAGTGACGAGCCGGAACAGTGACCCAGATAGCCCTTCCTCTGGATATTGGGTCAACATCGCACGATGAAGGCTATCTCGTAACGGACTGCAACATGCAAGCGCACGAGCAGTTGGAGGATTGGGCTCGCTGGCCAAATTCAACGGCGATATTGATCGGGTCGTATGGCTCAGGCAAGCTCGCAATGGCCGAGAAATTTGCCAGCCAAAGCGGAGGGCGATTTGTTGCAAATGCAAATGAAGTTGCTGACGATGACCTTTTCCATCTCTGGAATCAGTCGCAAGCTGACAAGCTACCGCTCTTATTGATGTCCTCACGAGACGTGTCGGATTGGAACGTCCAGCTTCCCGATCTCAAATCGCGCTTGGCGGCTTCTCTGCTAATCGAGATCGGCGCACCAGATGAAGCTATGATAGAGGGCTTGCTCCAGAAATATTTCTCTCAGCGCGGCCTTTCTGTCTCTGAAGATGCTTTAATCTATCTCGGCAAAAGAATGGAACGCAGTTATCGGAATGTTCAGCTTTTGGCTCAACTGATGGATAATCTTGCTATAGAGAGGAAGAAGCCGATTACGCGCGCGATTGCAATCGAAGCGTTATCGCAGCATCAGGCAATGATTGAAAAACGAATCATGGAGCCAGAAGCAACTCAGAATGTTGAGGAAGATTGAATGGATAGTCTCGTCCCCCAGACTTCAGAACCCGATGACGAAAATGAAAGCCTGGCATATATTGAGGAAGGCGGTTTAGAGCGCTATTTTAACCGGGAAATCAGCTGGCTTGGTTTCAATGAGCGGGTGATCGAAGAAGCGCAAAATAGCTCGCACCCTTTGCTCGAACGGCTTCGCTTCCTGTCTATATCCGGCAACAATCTTGATGAGTTTTTCATGGTTCGCTTTGCTGGGCTGGTGGGGCAATTTCGTCAGAATATTGAAGAACGATCGGCTGACGGCCTGACCGCAAGCCAACAGTTGCAGGCCATCGCCACTCAGAGCAACATATTGACCTCTAATCAGCAAAAAGTATGGGATCAGCTTGCTACCGCGCTTGCGGAGCAGGACATTTATGTTTTGTCCGCCACCGAATTGGATGAAGCAAATGATGCCTGGCTCAAGCAGCATTTTATGGATCAGATATTTCCGGTCCTGACGCCGCAAGCATTGGATCCAGCGCATCCTTTTCCCTTCATTCCTAACAAGGGCTTGAGTCTGGTATTCGACCTCGTCCGCCAATCTGATAGCCAGCGAATCCGTGAATTGGTTATGATTCCTTCTGGTCTGCCGCGTTTCATTCGCATGCCGGGCAAGACCGCCACATATGTTTCGGTAGAGTCCGTCATCCAATGCTATTCGGCTCAGATTTTTCCGGGCTATGACGTGACGAACAGCGGCCTTTTCCGCATCATCCGCGATAGCGACATCGAGGTTGAGGAAGAAGCCGAGGACCTTGTCCGCTATTTTCGCAGTGCCATCAAACGTCGGCGACGCGGGGACGTTATTCGCCTCGAAATGAGCGCGGACCTGTCGGAGCCGGTGGTGGCCATGCTGCGTGAACATTTGTTGACAGATGGGGCCACCGAAAGCCGTATCGATGGTTTGGTCGGTATTGGTGACCTTGATTTGCTGGTTGAGGAAGATCGTCCGGATATCAAATTCACGCCTTATAGCCCGCGTTTTCCGGAACGGATACGCGATCATGGCGGGGATTGTTTCGCGGCCATTCGGGATAAGGACATATTGGTCCACCACCCCTACGAATCCTTTGAGGTTGTAATCGAATTCCTGCGGCAAGCCGCCGCTGATCCTGATGTCGTTGCGATCAAGCAGACACTCTACCGTGCGGGCAAACAATCAGCAGTAATTCGTGCACTGATCGATGCCGCAGAAGCCGGCAAGTCCGTTACCGCAGTTGTCGAACTCAAAGCGCGGTTTGACGAAGAACAAAATCTCCTTTGGGCGAGTGCGCTTGAGCGGGCGGGCGTACAAGTCGTCTATGGCTTTATCGAGTGGAAAACCCATGCCAAGATTTCCCTGGTCGTGCGCAAAGAACAGGAGGGCTATCGGACCTATTGTCACTTTGGTACTGGTAACTATCATCCTGTAACAGCCAAAATCTATACCGACTTGAGCTTTTTTACAGCCGATCCAAAGGCCGCGCGCGATGCTGCACAGCTGTTTAATTACATCACTGGCTATGTTGAACCAGAAAAACTGGAAATGATCTCCATGTCACCGCGTTATATGCGGAGCGATCTCATGGATTTGATAGACCGTGAAATAGCCAATGAACGCGCGGGCAAACCGGGGATGATCTGGGCGAAGATGAATTCTCTGGTCGATCCTGCGCTGATTGAGAAACTCTATGCAGCCAGCAATGCGGGGGTTGAAATTGATCTCGTTATTCGTGGTATCTGCTGCTTGCGTCCCGGTGTGCCGGGGATGTCGGACCATATTCGGGTCAAATCTGTAGTCGGCCGCTTTCTGGAACATAGCCGGATATGGGCTTTCGGTAACGGCCGTGACTTGCCGAATGATGGGGCTGCGCTCTATATTAGCTCGGCGGATTGGATGCCACGAAACCTTGATAGGCGGGTGGAATATATGATGCCGATCACCAATGCGACGGTTCACGACCAGATATTGGATCAGGTCATGGTTGCTAACCTGATCGATGATGAACAGAGCTGGGAGCTTAACCCGGATGGCAGCTATACTCGGGTTAAACCGTCCGATAAGCCTTTCAACTTGCACCGCTATTTCATGACCAATCCGTCGCTGTCCGGGCGTGGTAAATCCTTGACCAAAAGTACAGCCGTTCCGCGACTGTCTTTGCGCCGCCGCAAGAAAAAAGTCTGATTGCGATCGCCAGATGCAGGTCGGGGGATTGCAAATAACCAGGAAGAAGAAAACGCCGCGCACGAGCCGGCGTACGGCAATTGTTGATATTGGCTCTAACTCTATTCGTTTGGTTGTTTATCAAGGACCAGCAAGGGTCCCGGCTATTTTGTTCAACGAAAAAGTCATGGCAGGTCTTGGCAAAGAGCTTGCCGCGACCGGGGCAATTGCTGAAGACTCAATGGTGCTGGCCATACAAGCGCTGGAGCGCTTCTACCGGCTTTGCACGCAAATGGACGTCGATTCGATCAAGAGTTTCGCCACCGCAGCGGTGCGCGACGCCACCAATGGCGGAGATTTGATCAAAGCGGCCGCTAAAATAGGGTTTGAAACCCAGGTCTTACTTGGTGAGGAAGAGGCAGAACTGGCTGGGCTGGGCGTTCTATCGGCCATCCCTCAAGCGCGTGGTATCGTGGGTGATCTGGGCGGCGGCAGTCTGGAACTGGCGATGATCGACAAGGGGAAAGTGCTTGAGCGGTATAGCTTTCCGCTGGGCGTCCTTCGCGTCGCGGACCTGCGGGCCAAGGGGAAAGACAAGCTGAAACGGCAAGTCCGCAAGATGCTGAAGAAAACGGGCTGGGATCAGAACGCACAAGACTTGCCCTTCTATCTGGTCGGCGGTTCTTGGCGGTCGTTGGCGCGGCTTGATATGTTTGACAGCGGATATCCACTGCCGGTGATCCATCATTACGAGATGCAGCCGCAGCGCGCGCGGCGGCTGGTGAGCCAACTGGCGCGCATGAACAAGGCAAAACTGAAAGCCGTTCCCGGCCTTTCGACATCGCGAATTCCGACTTTGGATGACGCGGCATGGCTGCTGTCTTTTGTTGTCCGCTATCTTGGTAGCAGCACGATGATCGTATCTGCATATGGCGCGCGCGAAGGTCTTTTGTTCCAGAATGTTAGTAAGCCCGAAAGCAAGCGGGATCCACTGTTGCTGGCAACTGAAGAATCGGGTGCGGTGCAGGCCCGCTTTCCAGCAAATAGTAAATTGCTGGGGAAGTGGATTAGCCCGATTTTTGCTGAAGATCCGCCGGCATGGCAACGGATAAGACAGGCTGCCTGTAATTTGGGCGATGTAGCGTGGCGCGCCAATCCCAATTTTCGCGCCGAACGTGGATTGGTTATGGGGTTGCACGGCAATTGGGTTGGCATCACCGGCGCTGAAAGAGAATTACTGGGGCAGGCGCTATTCACCAGCTTTGGCGGTGGCAATAATATTTTCCCTGGTGGTGGGAAGCTTGCCAGCGAACAAGCAACACAGCGCGCAATTTGCTGGGGTTTGGCCATGCGGCTGGGACAGCGGTTGAGCGGCGGCACCCGCAATCCTTTGGAGCAGACTCAATTGCGAAAGATTGACAATAGGCTTGAGATTATCATGGCCGCTGATTTGAAACCGCTTTACGGCGATGCGGTGGCGAAGCGGCACATGCAACTCGCGAATATGCTGGAACTGGAACCAGTATTGGTGATTGAATAAACGTTGATTAACCGCAGTTTACGCGTGTGATTACCATCTCATCATCATATTCTATATTCAATCGGT
Organism: Parasphingorhabdus cellanae; assembly: GCF_017498565.1. Lineage (NCBI taxonomy): Bacteria > Pseudomonadati > Pseudomonadota > Alphaproteobacteria > Sphingomonadales > Sphingorhabdaceae > Parasphingorhabdus > Parasphingorhabdus cellanae. The sequence continues at coordinate 870,566 of NZ_CP071794.1, read as the reverse complement.
CCTGGCGAAAATCCATAGTTACCGCCGTGTCTGGTGCGATCCAGCGGAGGCGTTTCGCGCCAGATTGTTTGAGCGCACCAGCGGCAATTTCAGCCGTTGCTTTTTGCCCAACCAATGTTTCGAGATCATCTGTTTTACAGACATATCCGGGTATCACGCCGCGTTCCGGAATGGCTGGTTCGGGGTTCGTGGTCGAGCAGGCCATTATGGCCGGACAGCTTAAAGCAATCAGAGCGAACTGCATTTTCATTCGGCGTTTTCGCTTTCTGTTTCCGGTTGATGCGTCATTTTCAATTTTCCATCTTTGACCGTAAAACTCATGCGGCCTTCTATTAGATCGATCGCGTCGCGGCCAAATTCTTCGTAACGCCAGCCTTGCAACAAGGCCACGCCATCGCGCTCGCCGCCAACGATCCGTTCCAGATCATCGGCGCGGGCGAGTAATTTGGAAGCGACATTCATTTCTGCTGATCGGATTTTCAGCAATAATTTCAATAGGTCGGCGACCAACGCGTTTTCCTTGCTGAATTTGGGGCGGCGGCCGCTACGATCCGGTAGTTCACTTTTGGTCAGCGGTTCGGCATTGGCGAGTGCTTCCATCAAACGTTCGCCAATTTCATTATTCTTCCAGCCCGACGACAGCCCGCGTACCTGAGATAGCTTATGCTGATCTTTGGGCGGATGGGCAGCAATATCAGCCAAAGTTTCATCACGCATGATCCGGCCTCGCGGCATATCTTTGGATTGCGCCTCCTTCTCTCTCCATGCGGCCAGCGCTTTCAAACGGCCTAGCGCCTCAAGATTACGACCCTGAAATTTCACCCGGCGCCACGAATTTTCAGGATCGTTCACATAATTTTTGGGATCAGCGAGCTTTTCCATCTCGGCATTGATCCACATGCCGCGGCCAGTTTCGATCAACTTTTCCAGCATCATTGAAAAAATTTTCGACAGATGCGTCACATCGCCAATGGCATATTCAATCTGCCGATTATTCAGCGGACGCCGCGACCAATCGGTAAAGCGGGCGCCCTTGTCGAGCGTGACGCCAAGCCAGCTATCGACAAGATTGGCATAGCCGATTTGTTCGCTGGGGCCCAATGCCATTGCCGCGACCTGGGTATCAAATATCGGATGCGGCGTTTTTCCTGTCATATTGTGGATGATTTCCACATCCTGGCCGCCCGCATGAAAGATTTTCAGCACGTCTTCATTATCGACAAGCAAGTCCAGTAATGGCTTCAAATCAACGCCTTTGGCGAGCGGATCAATAGCGGCAGCTTCTTTGCCATCGGAAATCTGGATCAGACAGAGGATCGGCCAATAGGTGTTCTCACGCATAAATTCTGTATCGACCGCGACAAAGTCGGCAGTTGAAAAGCGTTCGCAAATATCGGCAATATCCTGATTGTCAGTCAGTAATGGATGAATTTTCATGATGGTTCTATACAAGTTACGCCAAAGCTCGCAAACATTTCTGATAGACAAATTCGATAGCCAGCGGCTTTTGTCTGAACCTGATGCGAAGAATAAGATTTGCAGTTTAAATGCTTCATCCTTGACAAATGTCCTTTCGGCCTGTGTTACGCCCTCATAAGTTTCGTGATCAGAAACACTCCAAATATCAAAGGTCCATCATGCACGCATATCGTTCCCATAACTGTTCACAGCTTCGCACTGCTGACGTCGGCGAAGAAGTCCGCTTGTCGGGCTGGATCCATAATATCCGTGACCATGGCAATTTGATGTTCGTCGACTTGCGTGACCATTTTGGTTTAACCCAGATTGTCAGTGAAGAAGGCAGCGACGCTTTCAAAATGCTGGATGCCGCACGCAAAGAGTCGGTCATCACTGTCACCGGTAAAGTGGCCGCGCGTTCAGCCGAAACGGTTAACGCAAATCTGCCAACCGGCGAAGTGGAGCTGGTGGCCGATACGGTTGAAATGCAGGGGCCAGCAGAAGAACTGCCCATGCCGGTCTTTGGCGAACAGGAATATCCCGAAGATATTCGCCTGCGTTACCGTTTCCTCGATCTGCGGCGGGAGAAAGTTCACGCCAATATGATGCTGCGCTCTCAGGTCATCGCTTCGCTTCGTAACCGCATGGTGGGGCAGGGCTTTACAGAATTTCAGACACCAATCCTAACGGCTTCGTCGCCAGAGGGCGCGCGAGATTATCTGGTGCCCAGCCGCGTGCATCCTGGTAAATTCTATGCGCTGCCACAGGCACCGCAAATGTTTAAACAGATGCTGATGGTGGCTGGCTTTGACCGCTATTTCCAGATTGCTCCCTGTTTCCGTGACGAAGACGCCCGGGCTGATCGCTCGCCCGGTGAATTTTATCAGCTCGATCTTGAGATGAGCTTTGTCACGCAGGAAGATGTGTTTCAGGCGCTGGAACCGGTTCTTGCCGGCGTTTTCGAAGAATTTGCCAATGGCAAATCGGTCACGCCTGCCGGAGAGTTTCCGCGTATTCCTTACAAAGAGTCGATGCTGAAATATGGCTCAGACAAGCCCGATCTGAGAAACCCGATCATCATTCAGGACGTGTCGGACCATTTCAAAGGTTCCGGCTTTGGTCTGTTTGACAAGATCACGTCATCTGGCGGCACGGTGCGCGCTTTTGTCGCGCCAGGAGCCGGCAAGAATAGCCGTAAGTTCTTTGATGATATGAACAACTGGGCGCGAGGCGAAGGCTTTGCGGGTCTCGGTTATATCAACATGAAAGAGGGCGCGGCTGGCGGCCCGATTGCGAAAAACCATGGTGAAGAAGGCACGGCGAAATTACTCGCGGATCTTGATTGCGGTCCTGATGATGGCGTTTTCTTTGCCGCGGGTAAGGAGGCCGAAGCCGCCAAACTGGCCGGTGTTGCGCGGACCCGTGCAGCAGAAAAGCTTGACCTGATCAGCGATGATGAATTCAAATTCTGCTGGGTCGTCGATTATCCGATGTATGAATATGACGAAGAACTGAAGAAGCTCGATTTCTCGCATAACCCGTTCTCGATGCCACAGGGTGAGATGGAAGCACTGGAAAATAAAGATCCGCTCGATATTTTGGCCTGGCAATATGACATTGTCTGTAACGGCATCGAACTGTCATCTGGCGCCATCCGGAACCATCGTCCCGATATCATGTACAAAGCTTTCGAAATTGCCGGCTATGACAAAGCGGCGGTGGATACAGAGTTTTCCGGTATGATCAATGCGCTGAAATATGGCGCGCCGCCCCATGGTGGGTCTGCGCCAGGTGTGGACCGGATCGTTATGCTGCTGGCCGATGAGCCGAATATCCGCGAGGTTGTGCTCTTCCCGATGAACCAGAAAGCGGAAGACCTGATGATGAGCGCACCAAGCGGTGTGTCGCCCAAACAATTGCGCGAACTGCACATCCGTGTTGTGGAGCCGCCGAAAGAAGGATGAACGCAGCGGGGCAACCAACAGAAAAGCGGTTTCAACAGGGCGAAACGGATCTCTGCTATTTCGAGTGGGGTAATCCGGCCGATCCGACCATATTGATGGTGCACGCCACCGGCTTTCATGCGCGTTGCTGGGACAAGACGATCGCGGCGTTGCCGCCCGGATATCGCATCATCGCTGTGGATCAGTGTGGCCATGGGCGCAGCGCCAAACCGGATAGCCTTGGCGACTGGCGATTAATGGCACGCGAGGTTGGTAGGCTCGTAGAGGGGCTTAACCTGAATCAGATGATCGGTGTTGGTCATAGCATGGGCGCGCATGTGCTGGTGCAGATTGCCGATGTCATGCCAGACCGATTGGAACGACTGGTGCTGGTTGATCCGACTATTACGGAGCCAGACGCCTATCAAAATCCGCCTCCACCAGCAGATATTGATCCGAACCAGAACCCTGTTTCGCGCCGCCGCAATGATTGGGTATCTCCCGAAGCGATGTTTGACGCATTCAAGGATCGCCATCCTTTCAGCCTTTGGCAAACCGATGTGCTCATCGATTATTGCCAATATGGCCTGCTGCCCGCCGATGACGGAGAAGGATTTGTCTTGGCCTGTCCGCCCTATCTCGAAGCATCCGTTTATGAAGGCTTTCGTTCTGTTGATCCCTATCCCTTGGTGAAACGGAATAAACTGCCAGTCGCGATATTGCGGGCGCAGACCGCGAGTGATGACGTCACAGCGGCGCGTGACTTTGCGAACAGCCCGACTTGGCCAAACCTGGTGGGCATCTTTCCTAACGCGCGAGAGTTGTACATCCCCGAGCTTTCACATTTTATGCCGATGCAGGATCCTGAGCGGATAGCGGGCTATATTATCAATGGAATTGATCCGCATATTTGACGATAGCGGTCTATGAACGACACTGTAATAGCGCGTTCAGGCATGCTGTTATAAGCCCTATAAGTGAATGACTTAGAGGGATAATATGAATCAAATTCTATCATTGATTAAGGCGGGCTCGGTTGGGTTAACCGCACTGTGTTTGGCCACAACGGCGCAAGCAGAGACATTGCAGATAGATGGCCTCTACCCGGCTCGTGTAGATAATATCGCAGAGATTAAATCCATCGCGATAGATCGTTTTGGCGGTGATGATGGCATCGCTTTGGCTTTCGCAATCGAAGATAAGCTCAGCGATGTTAAGATTGATGGCGCTTCTTATTTCAAAATCATGGCAGGGCGTTCCGCCATCCAGCCAGAGGCGACGTTGTCGGGGACTGCCACGGCTGGCATAGAGGAATTCCCGACCACGGGATATCGCGATCGCTGCGTGAAACGGGACGATAAAGGCAAATGCAAGAAGCGCAAAAGCATCGAAGTGTCCTGCCTCAAAAGAGTGATTGATTTTCAGGCGCAGATCCGTCTTTCCCGTTTTAGGGACGGGCAGACTATTTATTCTGAGCGAAAATCGAACGGTCACGAACAGACAGTGTGCGGCCGAAAAGAGAGCTTTTCCAGCAGCGAGGCCATTATTCGCGGAATGATCAGCAGCGCCGCCTATTCAGTGCGCCGCGATCTTGCGCCCATAGAAAGACAGCAAAAAATCCGTGTGTTCGAAAGTCGCAAAGCCATGGATAAAGCCACGGCTAATCTTTTCAAGGCAGCCGTTAAGATGACCAAAACCGATGAGCGAGAAGCTTGCCGGATGTGGGATCAGGCGGCAATGAACAGCGCGCCGCACCGATCAATCGCCTTCAACCGAGCGCTTTGCGCCGAACAGGAAGGCGCGCTGGAAAAGGCTGTGACGCTTTATAGTCAAGCCGGTCAATTGGCGGGCGGTAAAACCGAAATTAGTCAAGCTATTCGCCGCGTTGAAGATCGCCAGCGCGCCATGGATGATTGGGATATCCGCTATGCCAGTACAGAAATGATGAGCGAAGCGCTTGCGACAGCTGAGGCGGATTGATCGAAACAGGGTTAACAGATTCGTTCTTTTTTCCGTCTTATAGTATGCCAGCTTTTCCTGAGTGCAGGGACGAAGGGCATTTTGAGGCGAACTATGGGCAAGAATGTAAAACTATCAGATTATGAAGGTGGCGAGGAATTTGATGGCGACTATTCCGATGCACTGAAAGAAGTGCAGGAGCGCTTGGCCCGTGTTCATTTCGAACATATCATTCATGGCAAACGGACAATGTTGGTGTTTGAAGGTTGGGACGCGGCTGGTAAGGGTGGTTGTATCCGCCGCATGACTGCCGAATGGGATCCCCGTTACTTTGAGGTTTGCCCAATTAGCGCTCCTACGCAGGTAGAAAAAGATCATCATTTCCTCTGGCGCTTCTGGCTGAAACTACCGGCCAAGCGCAATATCACGGTATTTGATCGCAGCTGGTATGGCCGCGTCCTGGTAGAACGTGTTGAGGGCTTTTGCAGCAAAGCCGAATGGAAACGCGCTTATGACGAGATTAACGAATTTGAAGCGCAACGCATCGATAGCGGGATTAATCTCATCAAGCTTTTCTTCCACGTAACGCAAGACAGGCAAGACGATCGTTTTGCAAGGCGCCTGAATGTTCCGCACAAGCGCTGGAAAATTACTGCAGAAGATTTTCGCAACCGTTCCAAAAGAGCAGACTATCTGGACGCCATCGAGGATATGTTCAAACAGACGGACACACGCTGGGCCCCGTGGAAGGTTATCGACGGTAATGACAAAAAAGCTGCGCGAATTGCCGCACTGACCTATGTGGCCGAGACGTTGGAAGCCGCGTTGCCGGATGACCTGCCGGATGCTGATCCAGAACTCGTTAAACTGGCGAAAGAGGCGTTTGGATATAAGCCGGAGTGACCCGGTATATATAAATTTGATTCTGCCCCCCGTTTGGATCACAACGACCAGCGACACGGACCGCTTGCCTCATTTTTGCTCTGAGGCTCTTCAAAAACTAAAAGGAACGCCGGTTGAGAAAGAGAAAAATTGCAGCGATTGCTTTGGGCATCATTCTGGTCGGCGGCGGTGCTGCCGCTTATGTTGCTTCACCGACTGTCCACGCCGGGCAATCCGGCGAAGCCCCGGAATTTGGGCGACTTGGCGCATATAATATCGGGACAAGCGTCAAAAAATTTGCGCTGGCAGACCGCACGAAAATTACGACTTGGGGCGCAATTTCAGGAAACCTGACCGATGCGGATCGAGAGCTTTCGGTTCGCTTTTGGTATCCGGCCAAAACCAGTGACAGTAAAACCGCAAAATATGCGCATATCATGCGGCCACCAGGGAAGGACCCGGTGACTGTTTCTGCCAACGGCGTGGCGGTGCCGGATGCCACAGCGCTTGTCGATGAGAAATATCCGCTAGTCCTGATGTCTCACGGTTTTGGTGGATGGGATACGCAATTTAGCAATTTGGCCGAACAAATTGCCTCGCACGGTTATATCGTGGCTTCGATCAATCATGCGGATATGCCTATTGATGGCATCAGGTCTTTCCTCCTGTCTTTCGGTAATGTGCTGGTGGACCGATCTTTGGACCAACGCCAGATTCTGATGCAGATATTGGCGGATGCACAATCAGGATCGCAACCATATGCGGCGCAAATTGATACCGACAATGTCGGACTGATCGGCTATTCTATGGGCGGATATGGCGCCATAGCTTCTGCGGGCGCGTTCTATGATTTCGCCAATGATCCGATGGCCAATATCCCGGCAGCAGCCAGAACAGCGATGGAAGAGGCCTCACAAAAACCCCTGCCAGTTAAATCACTGGTGACTTTCGCTCCCTGGGGTGGTCAGCCGGATAGCCGGGCATGGACAGCAGATAGTATCGCGGCGATTGATAAGCCGGTTCTGGTGATTTCTGGAAATCAGGACGATGTGGTGAACTATGAGCAAGGCGTGAAGTGGCTGTTCGAAAATATGACCGGATCAAATCGCTACATGTTGGTCTATCGCGAAGCGCGGCATAATATTGTCGGCAATGAATTTGATCTGGATGCAGACAGCGATTTTACGACAGCAGAGTTTCTGAAAGAGCCAGTATGGCGAAGCGACCGCTTAAACGCGATTAATCAGCATTTTGTAACGGCGTTTCTCGATATGACGCTGAAAGGTGATGCGTCTAAAGCGGATTATTTGAACGTGCCAACTGTGGATTCCAACGACAGCAAATGGCCCATCGGTTTTGGTGAGCAGCTAAATGGGAAAACGGCAGGTGATGAACAGTCTGATCATTGGAAAGGCTTTCAGCGCCGCTGGGCCGTTGGTCTTGAAATGCATCATATGAAGAAGAAACAATAAAGGCGTGTGCCCGTATCGAGGGAATTTGGGAAACTGTTGCTCGGCAACGGAAAAAATCCGTATATGGCAACTTTCTTAAAGCCTTGACCGGCGGACTTCGGTCAACAAGCCTCTATATGCAAGGAGTTTGACTTTGCGGTACCTGCCACTCCAACTCGCGGCCACATTTTGTGCGCTGACCCTAACATCAAACAGCTTTGCCCAGCCTCTTCCTGACAAGGACGGCCAGGCAGAGCCCGCTACCCCTGTGGGTTCCTATCGGCTTACCGGGGTGATGGAGACAGCATCACGCCTTTTGTTGGAAGCCGATGGCAGTTATAAATGGATGATGATTGTTGGTGGGCTCGACTTGTATAGTGAGGGTCAATGGACCCAGACCAATGGACAAGTGATCCTCGGCCCCCATCAATTCAGTGATGAAACGCCTGTATTTGCTCTGGGTGCAAAATATTCTTGGGGAAGCGAAGAAAAAGATGCCGCTTATAAGATGGAAAATATCCGGCTGCGTAATCGGGCAAAGTGGACATGCGCCTTCCTTGAATATGGCGCTCAATATTCTTCGTCAGGTGATTTGGCTTTTCCAAAAGATCTACCGCCCCAGGAGCGGTTCGAGGCCGCTGTTGAAATCGAGCGCGAACGGCATGGCGCTTATAAAAAAGCGATAGCAAATTATTTTAATCGTGACTTGCAAGATGATAGCGACAGCGCGGAAATAGCCGCCCGCACGGCGAGACAACATTGGCGAGAGGCGGTTGCCTTTCTTGCCGACAGCGGGCGGGCCGCTGGCAAGACCGGAGAATATCAGTCGCCCCCACTGCCTGCTGACTGTCTCTTCTTGTCCGATTTTACGCCATTTCATGCGCAAAATGACGATAGACCCAATGTGAATTGGAATGACGGCGTAGGTATCTGGGTTAACCGGCGTGAGCGGCCCAATGCGCGTCTAAAAATCGAGGCGCAATTTTCCTTCGCCGACGGCAGTCAAGTCAGCGCGAATAGCTATGAACTTGGCTTTGCGTTCGCACCCAAAACCAGAAACAACCAGCTTCAGTCCATCACGCTGACATTGCGTCATAATGAAAAGGAATATTCCTCCAGTTTCGATATCGCACCGAATAATAAAGCGGCCGTTTACGAAGTGAAGCTGGACAACCGGCTATTCATCAAGCCGCCTTTTGAGGAGTTTCGACTGAATATTGCGGACGATAGGCTTGTGCCCGTGGATGGCAGCAGGGGATATTATGTTAAGGGCAATTAGGGTATCGGCACCGGCGAAAGGCTGGTTTTCGATATAGGATAATAGCCTTTGTTTTTATCCATGTATCTCGGCAAAAATCCCCCCTTTCCTACAAATAACCAGATAGGTTATCTTCTCTGTTCCCCCCATAGAACAAGGAACAGCAGATGACCGAACTCCCTTCACACGACAGCTTCACCGATATCCCCGCCCCTGATGATCTGGCGCAGCCCAGGGAGCGCCATGATGGCTGGTCGCCGGACCGGCAGGTGGTGTTTCTCGAAGCCCTAGCAAGAACCGGTAATGTCAAAGCAGCCGCCGCCTATACCGGATTGTCGCGGGAGAGCGCGTATAAGCTGCGGCGCAGGCCGGACGCGCGGGCCTTTGCCCGGGCGTGGGATGCGGCGCTTATCCATGCGCGCGATATTTTTCAGGATGCGCTGCTCGACAAGGGCCTCAATGGCTGGAACGAGGCGGTATGGCATCAGGGCGAGGAAGTGGGCATGCGCACCCGCTGGAGCGCGCCCTTGTTTCTGGCCGCCATGGCGCGGCTCGACAAGATGGCGGATGGTATTGATCTGGCGGGCAAGCCTGCGCGGGTGGCAGCGGAGCATTTTGATGATTTGCTCGACGGCATTGGCAAGGGTGAGGATTGTGCAGCACTGGTGGACAAGATAGAGGCGTCTGGCCGGACGGCCTCGGAAGAGGAAAACCAGCGCTCTGATGAGCATATTATCGCGATGTTGGAGCTGCAAGCGGGACGGGAGCAGATCCTGGCCATGGCACCGGAGGATATTGATGTATCGGACCTTGATGTGGCGAGCCGGGAAACCTGGAGCGACCTCGATTGGGACCGCGCCGAGCGCAGCGGCTTGCTGGAACGCAGCGGGATATTCGATGACCTGCCCGAGCCGGTGTGATCTGTGTGAACTTTGAGGGCGCGCCTTTTGCCATCGTCATTCCAGCGCAAGCTGGAATCTCCATGCAGCAGAGCGGCAGGTTTCGAGGAGATCCCAGCTTGCGCTGGGATGACGGGGGGGATGGGGGTGTGAATGGTGTGAACTTTGGAAGGGAGTCTTTATTTATTCCCTCAGGCGTCGGGCGGGCCCATCCGGGCCCTTGGCTATCGCGCCAATAAGGCTCGGCGGCCAGTCGGCCTTGCCTTCGCTGCGCTCGGTTATATGGTCTCAAACGAAGCGTTTAGTGTCGCGCTGAACCGACGCATCGCGTCGGCAAGCGCGCCAAGAATCAGATGGCGCGCGCCCGAGCTTATGCGAGGAAAGCCAAGCGGGCGGATGCCCGCGGTTTGCTTTTGTCTCGGCTACCAGAGAATGAAGAAGTAAAGCGGAACAACTGTCACGACTGCGATGCTGGGCCATTTCCAGGTGCCAAGATAATCGAGCGGTTTGAAAGGTCCATAGGTGGAGAACGCTTCGCGTGTTCGTTTGGCATAGATATAGGCTCCGCTCGCCGCCATGCCGATCAGGAAAAGGCCAAATAGCACCCAGATGAGCTTGATCGTGAGGCCGCCGAATGTTCCGAAATGCAGCGGATCGGCGGTGTGAACAATGCGCTCCCCCACTCCCATCTCATGCGCTGCGCGTATGCGAAGAAGCGCGCCGGTTACCGGATCGAAGAAAGCGGCATTGGCGCGTTCTCGAACCAGGATGGCACGCCACTGGCCTTGCACCACGGTTGGATCGCCTGGCGAGTACGGCAGAAAAACTGCGTTGACCGCAAGGCCAGGCATTTCCGCTTCAGTGCGTTCCACCCAGCCTCTGATTGTTGCGCCGTTGATATCAAGCGGAGCCTCGGTGACTGTTGCTGCGGGAGGCGGGGTTTCAAGCCCGACACCTGCCCGTTCGACGAAATACCAGACGGAGGTCAGTCCGATCGTCACAACGAACCAGAGCGACCAGAGGCCGGCGAGCCGATGAAGATCGCCCATCAAGGTGCGTCCGTCGCGATGCCATCGCGGCCGCCTGAAGAACCCGCGCCAGAATTTCTTATAGCTCGGGCCGTTTCGTCACATAGTTGATGATGCCGCCGGGCTGGCCTTGGCCGTAGAGCAACGCCGATGGGCCTTTCAATATTTCGATCCGCTGGAGATTAGCGGTTTCGGTTGACGGGATGTTGGAAGCGTTAAGCGCATTGTTGATGCGCGCCCCGTCTTTGTAGATCGACTGGGAGGCGTCGAAACCACGGATGGAGAATTTTTCCTCGCCGCCATTGCCTGTCTTGAACTTGGTCACACCGGCCACATTACGCAGTGCATCGTCGACATTGTTCACCTGCTGATCTTTCAGAATATCTTCCGAAATCACGCTGACGGCGGCCGGCGTTTCGAGCTGACTCAAATCGATGCCAAGCGCGATGCTCTGGTCCTCGTTAGCGAGATAGTCGCGCTTAAAAGCGGTCACGACTATGGTGCTGTCTTCGGCAACCGCCGCATCTGAGGATTGTGCGTTTTCTGCAGGTCTATTGGTTTGGGCCATGCTTGGAACAGTCAATGCCGAGCTTGCGCAAGCCGACAGGAGGAATGCGATGCGCATATGATTAAAGCCTGATGTCATTATAATCTCATCGATTTGGGGGTTTGGGAAAGGCCATTGGAAGTTTTGTTATTGCAAATGAATATCAAATATGAGGTACCACAACACTGGTTTGCCAAGTTCTGCATGATTTTCACAATTTCGGGATCAACCTGCCAGTTTGGAGTATGTAATTTTCATATTCCGCACCAAAAATGTCCCGCATCATGGTCTCTTCCCGTGGGATACGCAGAACGCACATGACTGCGAATGCAAGGATGACCAGCGCGCCTGCTATCCAGTTGTGGATTAGCAGCGGCTGTGAAAGGGCGGCCAGCCAGATTGCTGTGTACATGGGATGCCTTATGCGGGCGTACACACCTTCGGTCACAAGGTTATGCTCATCGCGAACCTCCAGGGTCGCGCTCCAGTTTTGTCCGAGATCTGAATGACTACGCCAAAATAGCCAGAGGAAAAGGACCTGCATGACAAAGCCGATAGTGGTTGCCCAAGTCGGCAGGGCATAATCTGCGAATGCAAAGAGACCGGTGGCGATGTGCAAGAGAGGGAACAGAGCCATGGTCAGGAACATGGCGGTAAGCAAAACCTGTTCCTGCACGTCCTTCTTGTCCTGGACGATAGTGTTTTGCGCATTGCGCCGAGCATGCGGAACACGAATGATGGTCTGTCCGATCATTGCTCCAATCCAGACCAATGCGCCCCAGCCATAAGTCTGCCAATTCAATACGGCCATCACGAGCAGTCCCAGTCCCATAATGGTGATTACCAGGCGGATGATCTTGCCGAATATCGGGTCTGGCTCGGGCTTGCTCATCAGTGCATGGTTATCCGCGCAGCCAGATAGGGGCGAATGAATGCCTGAATGGCGTTGTAGACATGATCCCGCACATCTTCGTCCAGCATCTCGCAGAGTATATGATCATAGCCGGGGCGATTGTCATGAACCGCTGCGGTGATCAGGTTCACAATCAGCCGCTCGTCCATGCTGACCATATGGCAGAAAGGTGGTTGGACTGAGAACGGTTCCGGCCAGTTTTCACCAATGACACGAAGCACATGCACAAGCGCGCCAGCTGCCTTATCTGAACCCAGAATACTGGTCATCGATTCCACAGGATCCTGTTTGCAATGTGTCTGGAACACCGCTGTGCGCACGGCCAGTATGATACGCTGGTCGGCTGGATGATAATCTGCCGTGCGTTGATGGTCGGCAAAAAACTTGGTCATGTAGCTCATGCAACTGCTCCGATTTAAGCCCAGATTTCAGCCAACAAAGGCCCGTTCGATGACAAATTGCCCTGGAGCTGCGTTGGACCCTTCCTGAAACTCCAGAGCCTCGAAATATTCGGAAAACTCCTTGATCATCTCCATGCTGCCACACAGCATGATCCGGTCCTGACCGGGGTCGAAGCATTTTGGTCCGATAACCGGGTGGCCGAACAATTCTTCTGTCTGAATGAGCTGCTGGATCCGTCCGGTGGTCCGAAAGCTTTCCCGCGTGACCGTGGGGATATAATGGAACTGTAACAGGGCCTGATCTTGCACCAGCGGATCTCCGGCCAGTTGCGCTTCAAGTTCGTTGCGAAAAGCGAGCTCGCTCACATGGCGCACGCTATGCACCAGAATGACCTGGCTGTAGGCCTCATATATATCCGGATCTCTGGCTATGCTGAGAAACGGAGCAAGACCAGTACCGGTGGCCAGCAAGAACAACCGGCGTCCGGGTAAAAGGGCATCGGCGACCAGTGTACCTGTAGGCTTGCGTCCGAGATACAGTTGGTCGCCGTTCCTTATCCGCTGTAATTGGGAAGTCAGCGGACCATCGGGGACCTTTACCGAGAGGAAGTCGAGCTCGTCGGCATAGGCAGGACTGGCAATGGAATAGGCGCGCATCAACGGCTTATCATCAACCGCCATGCCGAGCATGACAAATTCTCCTGACCGAAAACGGAAACTGTTCGGACGAGTGACACTGAAACTGAACAGATGCTCATGCCAATGCTTGACGCGCACAACTTCGACGGTGCTGAAAGCCTTGGCATCCGGAATTCGCAGCGGGGGACGGACTTCCATGTTCATCGATTTTTGCTCACACGATGAGGTTCCGTCGTTATCGGAAGATGCGCGAGGCTAAGCGGTGAAACTGCTGCGTGATCACAATAGCGCTGCAAGGCGATCATAAAACCCATCACCGCTTCGCTCGCAATAAGCTGCTCCGATATGCCTCTGGCAGCAGTGCCGTTGCCAGAGAGTGTTTCCCGGTGGACCGCCAGCAGGATCGCTTCAATTTCATGCACCACCGCGCAGCACGGCTGTCCGAAAACCAGTTGCTGCTGTGCGGACTCATTCAGATAGGCCATCGCCATTGAAAAGTCGGGGAGTGCCTCAAGCATTTTCCATTTGGTGAAAGCGGGACCGAGAGTGGAGCAGGGGCATCTCTTGTTCATGTTGGCAAACACCCATTGCCGCATGCTCCAGACGAAAAACCGGCTGGGATAATCAAGCTGCTGGATTGGGCGATCAACATATTCATACATAAGTGTTTGTTCCTCTCTAAAAAAGGCCGTTACGGCCTTCATGTCATGTGATCTGTTGACGAAATAATTTGATGAATCGCGAAATGGTGATGTGAAGCCGTTCGCAATCTTCTTCGGCGATCATATCGCAGAGAAGGCCGTTAAAATGGGCGGGGTCATTTCGGATAACGGCTGTTACAAGGTCGAGAAGCAGCATCTCGTCATAGGTCGTTGTGCCGCATTCCGGTGCATGAACCATTATCGGTTCTGGCCAAACGTCACCCATCGCCTCAAGTATCCGGGCAAATCTGTAGGCGGCCTTTCGTGTACCGAAGTGCGCGATCAGGCAACCCTTGACGTCTTTTTGCTGCCGATGGGTCAAAATCGTGTGTCGCATTGCGCTGACAATACGGACTTGCGCTTTCGGAATGTTCGCTAAGGCGGGTGTGCTGCTGAGCAACCTGGCAAACTCCGACGCATCCTGCTTCATGGCACTCCCTCAATAGGTGTTATGTCAATTATTGATAATGAGAACGATTCGCAAATAAGACTATGTCCGTTAGTGTCAAGCTGTCAATTAGATTGTTCGAAATTTTGCTTAATCTCTGAAAATGAGCCTATTTTTGCTGAATTTTTACGGTAGAACCACGTTCAATTTTAAATGATAATGATTCTTATTTACATATATGAGGGGAGCCGTTAGAGCGCTGCGCGAACTTGATCGGATAGAGGGAATCAAAAATGATTAGAAAGTTTCTGTTGGCGGCAACGGCTCTGACATTTTCCAACGCGTTATATGCTCAGGATCAGCAGAAAAGTCAGACGGAAACCGATAATGAAGAGGATGTCATTATCGTAACCGGCCAACTTTCTGATTTTGGTGCGTTAAAGTCGGCAACCCCTATAGTTGAAACGGCGCGATCTGTAACGATTGAGACAGAGGACCATTTTCGTGACAAAGGCGCGCTGACGCTCGATGATGTTCTGAACTATATTCCGGGCGTTGTCGGCGACACATTCGGTTTTGCGACGCGCGGCGACTTCCCTCAAGTTCGCGGCTTTGACGCTGCAGAATATCGTGATGGGCAACAGGTACTTTTTGGCTTTTACAACAATACGCGGTCAGACGTCTATGTGCTGGAGCAAGTCGAAGTTCTAAAAGGCCCCGCATCCGTTTTATATGGAAAGGGCACTCCAGGGGGTATTGTAAATGCCGTCTCGAAACTGGCGGGTCCTGATAAACAGAGTGAACTTGTCGTCGATGTCGGGACATTTGACCGATATCAGGCGGCTGCGGACTTGAATGCAGAAATTTCCGACAGCCTTTTCGTTCGATTTGTCGGCCTGTACCGGGATTCCAATACGCAGATTGGTTTCGTCGATGATGACGCCATCATCGCTATGCCATCGATAACTTATGATGATGGCCGCACCCGCCTGACAGCGATGCTCGAATATGTTGATCGGGACAGTGACACGGCGCAGCAGTTCCTACCATTAACCGGTACCGGATGCGTGAGTGGAGATGTGACGATTACGCCGGCTGCTGTCTGTGTAAACTCGTCGGGCGAGGAGGTTGAACTGGACACATATCTGGGGGATCCGGACTTCAACCGTTACGATACCAACTCCATTTTAGTCAGTCTTCTCGCCAGCCATAACTTCACCGAAAATTTTTCGGTCGACGGCATTTTTCGGTACAAGGACGCAGATGTTGATTACCGGCAATCCTATATCGATTTTCTCGGCCCCATTGGCCCTCCCCGCGTCGATGCCAATGGTGATGGGGGCCGCACTTTCTTTCGCAGCAATGCGTTTTCGAAACAGGCCGCGTTTGATCTGCGAGCGCGTTGGGCGTTCAATACCGGACCAATTGAACATGAATTGTTCGGCGGTTTTGCCTATCAAAATGTCAAAATCGGTAATGAATTCATTTTCTTAAGCGACCCCGCCAATCGCAGGGTCGGTGCGATTAACATCTATAACCCGGTATATGGCAATATACCGCCGGCTCTGTTCGATGACGCTAATTTTTCCGATTTAGGGGACACCGTAACGGATGATTACGGCCTTTATCTCAACAACCAGATGTCGATTGGTGATCTCAAGCTGAACTTTGGTTTTCGCTATGATGACAGCAGGACAGAGAGTGATGGCAATGTCCAAAAGGACGATGCGGTATCATTTAGCGTAGGCGCGCTTTACGCTTTCGACGGTGGAATTTCGCCCTATGTGAGCTTTGCTGAGTCATTTGAACCGGTGATCGGAACCGATGGCCTGACAAATAATCCGCTTAAACCGAGGGAAGGGAAACAATGGGAAGTGGGTATCAAATACCAGCCGCCCGGAACGCGGACTTACATAACTTTTGCCTATTTCGATATTGAGGAATCCAATCTGCCTAACCCGTCCTCTCTAATCAACCAGCCGAACAGTCAGCAGGAAGGCGTTGGAAAGGTGAAAGGTTTTGAACTGCAGGCACAAACGACGCTGGGCGACTGGTATCTGGAATTAAACGGGAGCCTATTGGATACAGAAACGGCAGACGGCGTTCCGTTTGCTTCTATTCCGGAAGAACAGGCATCGGCATGGGTCCAATATCAGCCCAGTTTCGGCTCATGGGACGGTTTTAAGTTGGGTTTCGGTTTGCGCTATGTCGGCGAAAATGAAAGCAACGGTACTGGAGCTGTTGGTCCGATACGCGTTGTGACAGACGGCAATATCCTAGGCGATTTTTTGCTGGGTTACGAAACAGAAAACTGGGATGTCACTTTTAACGTCCGGAATATCACAAACGAGAAATATTTCGCGACCTGCCTGGCACGCGGCGATTGTTTTGTTGGTGAAGAGCGAACCGCTGTGGTCCGCGTAGCATATCGTTTCTGAAATGAATGACACCACTATCTGGCAATTCACGGGACTGGCGGCTGCAACAGCTGGCATATTTCTGCTGCGATCTTCTTGGCAACAAAGGCACAAAACGCCAGCCCGGCTCGTCTTCGGCTGGTTGTGCATATTGGGATCAATCATTGCCTGGTCGCAGACCAGCGGGGCAGATAAGGGCTCTGCGCTGGGAATCATTGTGGTTGTTGTAATCGCGGTCCTCGCTGTCACCGTAACCGCTGTACAAGCCCCGATCCGTGAAAGACGTGCTGCTAGGGTAAGCCAGAATAAACCGGATCAGACGCAAAAGCCGGGCTATGCGAGAGCCGTCAAATGGTGGGATGGTCTATTGGTCGGGCCGATCGCCGGGCTGTCCGCCATGTCTGTTTCGACTCTGCTATTTGTATCCAACCGGTCGATCGGGATGGAACATACTGCCAATCTGACAGTGGCCATGTTTGCCTTCCCGCTGGTCTGGGCCGGACTTGCCGTGTTGTCTGGGGCGGACCAGAATATGAAGCGCAAGTCATTGGTCCTCATGAGTGTGGGTGTCGTGCCATTGATGGGCTTGACGCTGATTGGCCGATAATCTCGCAGACTGAACCCTTTAAAGTGAGCGATGAGGATCGATAAATATGGCATCAGCAAAAAAATCCGCAATTCGCGTAGCGCGCTCTCTTGAAGCGCATAGCTTTTTGGCGGTCATTTTCGGGGGCCTTATCTACATATTGGCCGTCACCGGTACGCTCAGCGTATTCAACCATGAATTGCAGCGCTGGGAGCAGCCAGATGCACCGGAAATGGTGTCTATTTCTCCAAAAGCGGTAGAGCGGGCCGCACTATCCGTATTTAACAGCGAAGAAACCCCGACCACGCATCTTTATGTGAATTTCCCGCAACCCGATTTACCCCGAACGATAGTCACCACAGACACGCAGGCGTTTTTTGCGGATGCGAGGGGCGATATTGTCGGGGAGGAATCTTTTCCATGGACACAGTTTCTCCTCGATCTGCACTATTATCTGCATATGCCGCAAATCCTTGGCCTGACCATCGTCGGTGCGCTGGGTGTTATGCTGATCGGCTTGTCGCTCTCTGGCCTTCTTGCTCATCCCAGAATATTTCGAGACGCCTTCACTTTCCGGAGAAAGGCGGGGCGGCTGAGCACAGTTGACCTCCACAACCGTCTGAGTGTGTGGACAATGCCTTTTCACCTGTCCAACGCGCTGACCGGCGCGATCCTGGGGCTCGCAAGCATATTGGCCTTTGCGATTGCCGCTGCGGGGTTCAACAATGATACAGAAGCGGTTTTCAGCCCGGTCTTCGGCTCTGAACCGGCTGCCAACGCCGCGCCAGCGGCAGTTGCGTCAATCGCCAAGCCGCTAAAGCACATGGCGGCGACTTTCCCGAATCTGGATGTTACCTATTTCATTTTACATGATCCCGGAACCGCGGGCCAGAACAGCCAGATAATAGCGGAGCATCCTGATCGTCTGATTTTTGGCGAATATTATAGCTATACTGCGGACGGCCATTATCTGGGCAATGTTGGCATATCCGACGGTACAATCGGTCAACAGATTACAGGATCGGTGTATAATATTCATTTTGGCAACTGGGGCGGTTTGCCGGTCAAATTTGCTTATCTGCTGTTTGGTCTAGGTCTCTGCGTGATCATCGCTTCTGGGTTGAAAATCTATTTCACCAAAAGGGAAGAAAAAGGTAATCCAGCACCCCGACTTGAAGGGGCATGGACGGCTGTCGTCTGGGGTACCCCGGCTGCGCTAGCGCTTACATTGGTTTTGGCGTTACTGGATATCGTTCCGGCGATGGGGCTGGTGGCAGCATTTTGGTTATCCCTGGCCCTGGCGGTCGTACAGGGCAAGCGTGTCGGGAAGGCCGCCATCACCAAGATGTTGTTCGCCGCAAACGGAGCTTTTTTGTTCTTGGTGGTGGCAGTCTATGCAGCGCGCTATCAGAAAATGGTTTTGACTGCCGCAGGGCTGCCAATCACAGCGAGTTTTTTGGTGCTTGCTGTCGGCGCAATTCTGCTGCGCGTTTCAAGCTTCAAAGATCGAGGCAAAAAAGCCGATATGGTAGTGTCAGCAGAGTAGAAGATATCTTCCAAGTCCGTTCAATTCCGAATGGTGCCTGGCTTTTATCGGTCTTGGCTTATTGGTCCTCGGCCACGGCCTAGACGCAGACAGAATCGGAAGCATCTGGCGGTAAAGCCAATGTGATCGTTGTCACAGGCACGAGGCTGAAAAGCAAAGCCGTGACCAGCGCACAGTTTGCGACGCTGCCTGTGACAGGCCGCGCCATGTCCATTCCTCTGGAACTGTCGGAAAAGGTGTTAACCGTCGGCGACAAGATCATAACGAAATTTCAATTTCACGATGGCCGGGTGGAGCAGGAGGAAGGGAGCCGGCCTGCAAAATGAAACGCTGAAATCGGTTCATGCAATTGCGGTCCCCACTATTACACAAGTCGTCAGTCAAGTTTTCCAATCACGAAACTTATTGTCCGTCATTGATGATATTTCTAGATTTCTAGACTGCGATTTTGTTTTTTCTGTTACGGGCACCACAACCATCAGCGGCATGAACAAAATGCTCAAACGCATTCAGGCGAGATCCGGGACATCCAGCTGGCGCTTGCATGACCTGCGCCGCACGGTTGCCTCAGGCATGGCCAGAGCCTTACTGGCTCCCGATATTGTCGAAAAGGTCCTGAACCATGTCAGCGAAATCATCTCCGGTATAGCCGCTGTCTAAAACCGCTACGGCTATGATCCGGAGAAGCGGGAGGCGCTCGACAAATGGGGAGTGTTTCTTGACAAGCTTAATTGATGATCCGGCGTTTGGCGCCATGCTGACGGTGCGGGAAGCGATGGACCGGATCGACCCCTAAATCTATCCGGAAAGCTGGAATAGAATAGAATATCAGGAACATAATCTAATACCATATGATACCCGCAAGCCTCCTGTAACGTTCCCACCATCCCTAAATCATTGAAATAATGGTGAGCCCTGCTGGGTTCGAACCAGCGACCTACTGATTAAAAGTCAGTTGCTCTACCGACTGAGCTAAGGGCCCACAACTGCGCAATTGCTGCTGCGAAGCGCTTCCCTAGTGGGGCTTGGCTTTCGGGTCAAGCGGCTTTGGGCGGTTTTATGAGGTTTTTAGGTTTGATCAATCCGATAGGCCAATTGCCTAACCGTCAGGCCGGTGACCGGATCGCTCCAGTCGGGCGCAATTTCGGCAGCGGGGCGCAGGACGAACGGCCTCCGCCGCATCTCGATATGAGGGATCACAAGATGCGGGTGGCGGCTGGAAAAGGCACCGTTGGTCCATAAAATAATATCGAGATCAAGCACACGCCGCGACCAGCGCTTCCCGCGCCTTGATCCAAAAGCTGATTCGACCGACTTTAATATTTTTAGCATGTGTATGGGGCCATGCGGGGTTTCGACTATAACAACGGCGTTGGCGTAACAACGCTTTGAAGGCCCTATTGGCAGAGAGCGGACTATAGATGATCGTTTGACGATTATAATCCCGCGCTCACTCAATGCTGCGATCGCTGCGTTAAGGACCAACGGCGGCAGGCCGTGACGGACATGCCTCTGATTGGATCCCAAAGCGATCAGAAAGCGGCTTTTTGGCATCATACTCCGATCGATAAATGCTGCTACTTAAATGGTTTCACGGCCATTGAAGCGCTGCTACCATGGAATGGACTGAAGGCAAACCGAGGAACATCATTATGATTCGTCAACTTGGAAAAACGGGTAGCTTGAGGCTGTTAATAGCAGGACTGAGCATCTCATTAGTCGCTTGCAGCGACGGGAATTCTGATTCTGAAGTTTCGCCAGCCGAGAGTATTGCAAGAGCAACTTTGCTTGGCGCCGATGGAACACAATATGGAGAAGTTATTATCGGCGAAGGTGATGGCGGCTTGATTGTTCGCGTTGATGCCCGGGGTCTTGAGCCAGGACCACGCGGTGTTCATATCCATCAGGTCGGGAAATGCGATGGCCCGGATTTCAAGTCTGCTGGTGGCCACTGGAATCCGACCGAAAAGCAGCATGGATTTGATAATCCGAAAGGCGCACATATGGGTGATTTCGTCAATCTGGAAATTGGAGAAGACGGATCAGGTTCTATCGAGGCCACTATTGAAGGCGGTAACCTGAAAGAGGGCGCGAATGCGCTTATGGATAGCGACGGCGCGGCATTTGTCGTGCACGCGGGTCCCGACGATATGAAGACGGATCCGTCAGGAGAAAGTGGAGGGCGTGTTGCTTGCGGTATTTTTGAGCTTCAGAAATTCGAACCGGTCCGATAATCACATATAGTCGATAAAATCTTACTACTAAATTTAGCTATCGGGGGGTCGCTTGGCTATTTCAGTTCTTTTTGTTTGTATGGGTAATATCTGCCGATCTCCATTGGCGGAAGCAGCGCTGCGTCAGCAATCTGCCCTGTCCGGGCTAAGTTTGATCATTGACTCGGCCGGAACGCATGACTGGCATACCGGCCAGCCGCCCGATGATCGGGCGCAGACGGTGGCGGCGAAAAACGGCGCTCCGATTGATCATCTCAGGGCGCGTCCAGTTCGAACGGCGGACTTTCGGGATTTCGATCACATTATAGCGCTTGATGGCGATAATTTGAGGAATTTGCAAGCCATGGAGCCTGTCGATGGCAGCGCTACCCTGTCGCTGTTGCTTGATCATGTGGAGGGGCGAGCAGGAGAAAATGTTGCTGATCCTTATTATAAAGATGATCAAGCGTTTGATGTGACCTGGGCTGATGCGGTTGCCGGTGCCAAGGCTCTTATTAAAAGCCTGTCCCGATCCCAAGCTGTTTAAAAATGGCTGATGGCATCTGGTGTAGAATGTTCGTAACGGGACAACCGATCCAAACAAGCCTGCAGATTTTCGAAATCATCGATTAAGTCTTGATTCGTGGCATATTTCACCCTCAACCACGGCTTTCCTGCGTGAATTTCTAATATCGATTGATGTTATCTATGAGTTTGTTTGTTGATTTTATGCGCTACACATCCGGTTTTTCTTGAAAAATTCACATAATCAACCGATATTGACTAGGATAGCGCCGCAGTCATGTATTTTTGCGGCTGAATAACCGAGGAGTTTGAATATCATGGCTTGGCCTGACCCTAGAGCGACAATGTCGCGTACACCTGT
Source organism: Parasphingorhabdus cellanae (assembly GCF_017498565.1). Lineage (NCBI taxonomy): Bacteria > Pseudomonadati > Pseudomonadota > Alphaproteobacteria > Sphingomonadales > Sphingorhabdaceae > Parasphingorhabdus > Parasphingorhabdus cellanae. Next base: position 848,451 of record NZ_CP071794.1, on the reverse strand, counting down.
TGGCACGACGCCACAATCCGATGTCGCTTATGACGCCGGATTGCGGTCTTACATGCTCAAAGTCTATAATTACATGGCAAGCGGTGTGCTGCTTACCGGTATTGTGGCGATGCTGTTTGCCAGTTCTGGCATGGCAGCGGAAATCATGTTTGGTGGCGGACCGCTGAAATGGCTGATTATCCTTTCTCCATTGGCAATCGTATTCGCGATGAGCTTTGGACAGAATAAATTTTCGACATTTACCCTTCAGGCGATGTTCTGGGGCTTCGCGACCTTGATGGGTCTTTCCATGTCGACTATTTTCCTGGTCTACACCGGCGCTTCAATTGCCCAGACATTTTTTGCCACATCGGCGGCTTTCCTGGGGCTTAGCCTGTTCGGTTATACTACTAAGAAAGATTTGTCCGGTTGGGGCAGTTTCCTGATCATGGGTGTTATCGGCTTGTTGGTGGCGATGGTGATCAACATCTTCCTGCAGTCCACGATGATGCATTTTGTTATCAGTGCGATCGGTGTTCTGGTCTTTGCTGGTCTGACCGCTTACGACACGCAACGGATCAAAAGCATGTATGCTTATGTCGCCGGCACCGACATGGTCGGAAAGGTCATCATCATGAGCGCTCTGAACCTGTATCTGGACTTTATCAATATGTTCCAGTTCCTGCTCAGCTTCATGGGCAGCCAGGACTAAGCCTCTATTCATATGCTTTGAACTAGAACAAAGCCCGGTAGGAAACTGCTGGGCTTTTTCTTTTGCCTTTTGACCGCTTTTCGATTGCTATAACTGGACAATGACAAAGCCGCGTCATAAGGATTTTGGATTGTTATAGGGGAGAGTGAAGTGTTCCAGGGTATAAACAAAGTCCGTCTGTTGATGGCGACGGCAGCTGTATCTGTTTTGGCGGCTTGTCAGACACCCCCGCCGCCACCGGTCGCGCCTGTCGTGGTGCCACAATATACGCCGCGTGCACCAACAACGCCATTTGGAGCGAGTATCAATACGATTGTACCGCAACTGCGCCCAGATGGCTTACGGCAAACGATTAACCGCGACATAGGGCCACTACAAACCGTGTGGCACGTTCGTGCCGCTTTAAATGTCGCAGCGCTTAGTTGCACCGGTCCACAATATGAGCGGATCGTTAGTGACTATAATGCGTTTATTGGCAATAATAAGCGGTTTCTGCGCAACGCCAATAGCGCGATCCTGCGTAAATTCCGCCGCGATATAGGAAATGGCTATCAGCAGGCCCATGACCGCCACCAGACGCGCCTGTATAATTACTGGTCCTTTTCGCCTCTCCGTCGCCCGTTTTGCGATCAGGCTGTACAAGTGAGTCAGCGCGCAATTGTAACGAAACCAGAAGATATGGAAGCTTTCGGCGCACAGGCGCTGATGGAACTCGAAAAACCGTTTACTGACTTTTATCTCGCTTACGAAGAATATGAGCGTGATCTTGATGCTTGGCGCCGGCAATATGCACCGGAGCAGGCCCAGGACGCAGCTGATGAGACAATCAATACAACAGGCCTGACCGAGGGCGGTTGACTATTCCCGAGCCGTTATTTGGGTTTGGACAAAAAAGAAGGCCAGATGGAGTGAACCATCTGGCCTTTGTCTTTCAGCTTTCCAGAAATGAGGAGAGAGCGCTGAAAGAAGGAGGGATGAGGTTAAAAGCCGAAGCGTATTCCGATAGAGCTTTTGTCGGCTGCAGCTGGTCCGGCATCGGATAGATAGTCTGAGCGGACAGAGCTTGATATGAAGCGGCCCGGATTGACTGCATCCACACCGCTGTCCTGAGCAGTGGACCGGTAAGAAAATTCTTCTGACACCAGCAGGCTAGCAAGACTCTCATTCGGTTTAGAAGCGGGGCGAGCGCCGTTGTCTTGTACTCTGTAACCTGGCTCAAATATATCCACCATCGTAGCCATGAAGCTATAGCCTTGGTCTGTTGTTACGCCTGCCAGATTGAAATGGCCGATAGGAAGGTCGATCGCTTGATGCTGTTGAGGGGCAGCAGTCTCGACCATGGTTTCGGTGTCGATGGCGGAGTCAGCAAATGCGGGTGTTGCGGTGGTGCTGATAAGGGCAGCTGCAGCAGCGAGGGTAACATTTTTCATGACTTCGTCCTTCCTATCGTTAGCAGCCAGCACTTGCTTGCTGCTCTCATAGAAGGTTTCGGGCCAGCACCGAATAAGGTTACAGCGCCCGTGTTTTTTATTGGTTTGTTTTAGGATTCCGGCATTAATGCTGCGTCAATCGCTTTGGATTCCTTGTATTTCTCGCGTTCCCGCAGACGCTCTGCATAGGCAGTAAAACTGTCGCGCTCTGGAAAAGTTTGAAATTGCAAGCCCCAATCCACCTGTGATCCGACATAAACGTCTGCCATCGTAAAACGGTCTCCACAGACATATTGATTGGACTGCAGCATTTGGTCCAGCACATCCATCGCGCGGTCATAACTGCCATAACCAGCCGAGCGTTCTTGTTCGGTGGTGGGTGACAATCCCAAATTGCGATCCATGACAGCTTGTTCAACTGGCCCTGCCGCGAAAAACAGCCAGCGATAATAGTCGGCCTGTTCGTCCGGCGTCGGCGCAAGCCCGGCACCGAGAAAAGCATCCGCCAGATAGGCGCAGATTGCAGCACATTCTGTAACGGTTTTGCCATTGTGAACAATCGCTGGCACCTTACCCATAGGGTTGATCGCAAGATAGTCCGCAGACTTTATCTCCTCGCCATATTGGACAATTTTCTGATCATAGTCCGCCCCGGCTTCATGAAGCGCCCAGCGGGCGATCTGACCACGGGACATCGGGTTGGTGTAGAAGGTGAGGGTGGATGAAGATAAAGCCATGATCGTCTCCTATGGCGGCGAAATTTGAGGATGAAAGCTATAACAGGCCGTCGCCAGCTTGTAGTCAGTCTTTATCTATACTGACATTTAGCGTTTGCAGAAACCAGATGGATATCGGCAAACGCAGCTGTCACGGTCTCTCCACTATTATCCGTATCACTGGATATGGCGATAGAGGTAACTTTGGCTCTGCCGGTTTTAAATTGTTTTTGGATATCGGCAGCAAGGTCGCGGCGTTCATTCACCCATGTTCCGGCTTGTGCAGCTCCGCTCTGCGCGACGATGATCTTTGCTTGTTTGGTATAGACATTGTTGCGAGCAGTCCCAACTGGAAAGCGGTTATCCCAGACATAGTTTATCGCTCCGTCAGGTATCGCTTCGCTGCCGCGTGTCCTGGCCAGCGCCAGTTGGGCGCGAGTGCCTAGCGGGATTTTGCTGTTCGGCAGGTCAAGCCCGATATACACACGCGCTGCCTGATCATCGCCTGACTTTTTGGCGATGTTCGCTGTTCTCACAACATCGTTAACCCGCCAGCGCCAGCAGAGCACTGGAGTTTTCGCAAGGTTGACAGTCACTGGCCGCGTGAACAGGGCCATGCTTTTGCGCGCATAGGCCTGAATGGCTGGGACGCCCTGAATGCGTTTGGCCGTGAACTTTGTCGCCGGGACTTTCTTGTCGATTTGTACGCTGCGCCATCCGGCCGTACCGCTGGCGAAGTTACTGATCCTTTGGAGGCCGCCCGATTGCGCCGAAACGGGAGCTGATGAAGCGGTGAGAATGAAGGCGATGGCGGAAAGAGCGATTTTGTGCATGGTCTATCGGATCCGGTTCAAGCGCCAATCATAACTTAGAAAGCTGACCTTTATCTTGCCAGATTTCAATGCCGCTTGCTGACCCTTGGTCAAGTCGAGCGACCCAGCATAGATGGCGAGAAACTGATTGAGGTTTTGCGCGCCGCGCCACCCCTTTTCAAAATCGCCACGATACCATTTGAAGATATTGGAGACCTGAAGCTTGCCGTCTTTCAAGCGATTGCGGCTGCGGTCGCGCAGGAAATCTTTTGTCGCCGTTTGAAGTTGAGCGGACAGAGTGTTACCGCGATAGGCGGAGTTGCGAAGCGCCGGGCATCCGATGCTGGCACAGTTCACTGCAAAATGGATGCGCGGCTCGTTGTAACGTCCGCTGCCGCGGATCAACGTGTGCTCGATATGATCGAGTGATACGGTCTTGCCGAATAGCGGGATGAATTTCTGTTTCCAGGGAGACCGGATGATCGAGCCGAGATCCTTGATCGATTTCAAATTGGGATATTCGGTTAGAATTAGTTCAACCGTCCAAGCATTATAAGCGTTGATCAGAAAAGCGAGCTGATCGTTTTTGGACCATTTATTGAAGGTTGCTTGGCTGACAGACGATGTGGAATCGAGATAGGTTTTTAGCTTCGCCCGATCTGTTTTGAAGCGCGCATAGTTGACCTTTGACGAAGTGCCTCCGCCGGTAACGACAACATTGCGTTTCAGCAGAGAGTTCCAGTCGGAATGATCATGCGCCGCCCATGCACTGGTTGAGAGCGAGAGAGCCACGAAGGATAACAAGAACCGCGATAGCATGTCTAAAGCCTTTTTTCGGTATAGATATTTGTTAGTTCGCAGCCGATAGCTCACAGGTTACACCATGCCCTATAATGTCGCAGATTAAATCATGGGGTGGGACTAATGATCAAACAGTTTTTCCTGATTTCGAAAAAGTCTGAACTGACATCTGCCGAGTTTCGCGCCTATTATGAGGCCAGGCATGTGCCATTAATCCGGCGCTTGCTGCCCATGTTTGCGCGCTATCGGCGACATTATCTCGATCACGAAAATGCTGGTATCCGCGAAGACCAAGCCGATCCTGACTTTGATGTTGTCACCGAAATCTGGTTTGCTCATCCGGCAGACTATGACGCCTTTATGGAGCGTGTTTCGGATCCCGACGTGATCGCGGAGATACGGGCGGATGAAGCTAATTTTCTGATCAGCGACGCTACACGGTCCTTACGGATAGAGACTTTTGAATGACGGTGATATCCAGCAACAAGTTACTGTTTGCCATATTTGTCTTCGATCTGCCTCAGGATTTCGGCCAGTGACCGTTCCGGCACCTGAGCGTAAGTGCGGCCTGTTTTAGCAAGCTTTTCCATACGATCTAGGCGAAACATCCGGAAATTATCACGCAATTCGCACCATGCGACCAATGTCCATTTTTTGCCCCAGAACCACAGTCCCAATGGCTGAACATTGCGGGTTGTAGCTAAGCCTGCCTGATCATGATAGTCGAAAGACAATATACTGCGCGCTTCGATAGCGGCCTCACAAAGGTCGATTATGGCTCTTGTCTGATCGCCGAGCCCCATTTCGGGTGCGAATATCTTGGTGCCGCCGACTCGGCCGCGTTCTTTTTCGGGCAATACGGTTTCAATTTTGACTAACGCTTCTTCCGCCGCGCCCACCATGGCGGTGCCACCCCAAGCGCGCACCATGCGGGCACCGGTGACAAGCGCGACAATCTCCTCGCGCGTGAACATCAGCGGCGGCAGATCAAATCCACTGCGCATGATATAGCCGATACCCGCCTCGCCATCGATCGGGACGCCGGTCGACTGAAGGTCCGCAATGTCGCGATAGATGGTACGTTCAGAAACTTCCAAACGCTCAGCGAGCCTAGCCGCTGTAATGAGCCGACCACCGCGCAGATATTGCACAATCTGAAACAGGCGGTCGGCTCTACGCATATTAGTATTTGAAGATTCCGAGCGAGTTACCGTCGGTATCTTTCGCGTAGAAAAAAGAGCCAGCAGGAATAGTGATCTCTTCGGACACGATTTCGCCGCCGCCTCTTGCGACCCTTGCCATCGCGTCATCCAGGCTTCCTTTCACCGCCAGATGCGCGGTTATGCCATCTCCCTGAGTAACGGGTTTTCCTTCATAGAGGTGCCCGACCGCACCGTTGCCTTGGAGATCAGGCAGCATGAGCATTGGCTGCGGTCCGTTATTGTCCTCCGTTAAGGGCACTTCGAGCAGTGTTTCATAGAAAGTGCCCGCCCGTTTTAAGTTGGTAACAGGTATCTCCGTCCAGACGAGACGATTTTGGTTGGCTTCGGTCATATGCTTGTTCCTTTCATTTTTGCGGACAAGCAGGTAATGACATAGGCCTACTGACAGCATATTGTCAGGAGTGTTTCCATAATATTCAAAGCTAGCGACTGTCAGCGACAAGAAGAACATCAAAACCACCGAGAATCATCCGTTCGCCATCAACCGGCATGTCGGCATCGGATGGTGGCATGCGCGTGTCTTCGCGCATTTTCGCCGAGCCACGCTCATAGGCCTCTTTGGTGGGCCATTCGACAAAACCGAAAGCAATCGCTTCTCCGGTTTCGGCTTTTACTGCGCGCTTGCAATCGGTCAGCTTGCCATGTTCAATTTCTTCGGCCCAACCATCGACGGCATGCAGCGCTCCGCTATCCACAGCGATTTCGCGCATGGTCGCGCACATATCGGCAAATGGTTTGCGTTTTACTTTCGCGACCGGGGCAACATATCCCTGGACATAGCCCGTCGGCCCGCCTTGGCCATGTTTCCCTAGCAATTCGAAGCCTGAATAGATCATGCGCATGCCATCGAATGGCATCTCACCCGGTGCCTCCATGCGTTCATCTTTGGTCATGCTGTCCGCTGCTTTGTCGCATGCTTGCTTGGATTCCCAATCAATCCACGAGAAGACGATATCTTCGTTTTCTTCAGCGTTGACTGCGCCATACATATCCGTGGTTTTTCCATGTGGGACATTGTCGCCCCAGCATTCAACCGTACGCAGAGCGCCATATTCGGCAAAAAACGGGGCGACTTCTTGAGCCATCTTGCGATAGGCTTCTTTATTCTTTTTTGGAACGGGTATAATAAACCCTTGAAAATAGGCCATATTCAATCTCCCGCCAAGATTATAGCAGAAGAGCCTGATTGAATAAAACTGGAGCAAAAAAGCGGCGTGAGACCAGTCACGCCGCTTTGTGTTTTTTGGAATAGCGAGTCACCCCGCTATTCAAATGGTTATTTGTTTTTGGTCGGAGCCTTTTTCTTGGGCGTTGATTTTTTCTTTTTCTTTGCTGCTGGTGCTGACGGCGTGACCTCAAAGCTTAGTTCATTATCTTTCAAATGCACCTTGACCTCGCCGCCATTCATCAGCTTGCCGAATAGAAGTTCCTCAGCCAGCGGTTGTTTGATCTTTTCTTGGATCAAGCGGCCCATTGGACGCGCACCATAGAGTTTGTCATAGCCACGCTCGGTCAGCCATTTGGTCGCATCGTCATCGAGCGTGATATGGACATTTTGATCAGCCAGCTGCAGTTCGAGTTCGAGGATAAACTTCTCGACAACCCGTTCAACAACTTCTGGCGGCAGATAAGCAAAGGGAACAATCGCATCCAGACGATTGCGGAACTCGGGGGTGAACATTTTCTTCACCGCCTCGTCGCTGGCGTCTTCTTTGGATACATTGCCAAAGCCAATGCCCTCTCTTGCCATGTCGGACGCTCCGGCATTGGTAGTCATGATGAGGACAACATTACGGAAATCAACAGTCTTGCCATGGTGATCGGTGAGTTTGCCGTTATCCATCACCTGCAGTAGGATATTGAACAGGTCCGGATGGGCTTTCTCAATCTCGTCGAGCAGCAGCACGCAATGCGGGTTCTGATCCACCGCATCGGTCAGCAGGCCACCCTGATCATAACCGACATAGCCCGGAGGAGCACCAATTAGGCGTGAAACGCTATGGCGCTCCATATATTCGGACATGTCAAAACGTTTGAGCGGGATGCCCATGATGGATGACAATTGCCGGGCAACCTCGGTTTTACCGACACCAGTGGGGCCAGAGAACAAATAGTTGCCAATCGGTTTGTTGGGTTCGCGAAGACCAGCGCGAGAGAGTTTGATCGCGCTTGAGAGTTTTTCGATGGCCGCATTTTGACCGAAGACGACTCGTTTCAAATCTTTGTCCAGATTTTCGAGCGTTTTCTTGTCATCTTTCGACACGGATTTGGGCGGTATGCGCGCCATGGTTGCAATAACCGCTTCAATATCACGGGTCGTGATCATTTTTTTGCGACGCGAAGGTGGCAACAGCATTTGCATCGCCCCAACCTCGTCAATCACGTCAATGGCTTTGTCCGGCAACTTGCGGTCATTAATATATCGCGTTGATAGCTCAACCGCGGATTTCAACGCATCAGGTGCGTAACGCACCTTGTGATGCTCTTCAAATGCGCCGCGCAGGCCAGCGAGGATTTTAATCGTGTCCTCAACGCTAGGCTCGTTGACATCAATTTTCTGGAACCGGCGCAGCAAGGCGCGGTCTTTCTCAAAATGATTGCGGAATTCTTTATAAGTGGTCGAACCGATGCAACGGATAATGCCGCCCGACAGCGCTGGTTTCAGCAGGTTGGACGCATCCATCGCGCCGCCGCTGGTTGCACCAGCGCCGATAACCGTGTGAATTTCGTCAATGAACAGGATCGCGTCCGGCATTTTTTCAAGTTCGGAAACAACCTGTTTGAGCCGTTCTTCAAAGTCACCACGATAACGTGTGCCAGCCAGTAAAGAACCCATGTCCAGCGAATAGATGATCGCTGGCTTAAGCACGTCAGGCACGCTTTCTTCAACAATGCGCAGCGCAAGCCCTTCTGCGATGGCAGTTTTACCAACGCCGGGTTCACCGACATAAAGCGGGTTATTTTTTGACCGGCGGCAAAGGATTTGCACCGTGCGATCAACTTCAGCTTGGCGGCCAATGAGAGGATCAATCCGGCCATCTTTGGCTTTCTCGTTCAAATTGACCGTAAACTGGTCGAGTGCGGTTTCTTTTTTGGCTTTGGCGTCTTTCTTCTCTTCGCCTTCGTCGGCACCGGACAGCTCGGCGGGGTCAACAGATTGCCCGCCCTTGCCGACGCCGTGGCTTATAAAGCTAACGGCATCCAGGCGGCTCATATCCTGCTGCTGGAGGAAATAGACGGCATAGCTTTCGCGTTCCGAGAATAAGGCTACCAATACATTGGCACCGGTGACTTCATCTTTACCGGATGACTGCACGTGAAGAATCGCGCGCTGAACAACGCGCTGGAAACCGGAAGTAGGGGAGGGATCAATCGATTTTTCAACCTTCAAGGAGTCCAGCTCGCTATCGAGATAAAGCACGACTGCGTCTTCGAGTTCACCAAGATCGACACCGCATGCATTCATCACTTGCGAGGCATCACCATCATCAATCAATGCGAGAAGAAGATGTTCAAGAGTCGCATATTCATGAGACCGATCAGCGGCATTTTTCAAAGCCTGATGGAGGGTCTTTTCCAGCGATTCTGCGAATGAAGGCATTTATTTACTCCTTGGGGGACAAAATGAGTGTCCCGGTAGCCGAAAGCCTATGGGACCTGATGGTGTCCCGACCTTAACTATTCGGTGTTCTTCTTAATCTATGCGTAACCCGAAAAACATCAAGGGCATTTAGCAAGAAGGACAAGCGTAGAGCCAAGGTTATGTGCAATTACTCGTATCTTCTCCTATACGGTTCAAGTCGGATCAACTTAAATCCAACTATTAAGATATAGGGTTAACAAATCCTTACCAAGCTATCAAAGTTCATGGCCTTTTAAACAGACTATCGGCGTTGGCGCGATGCGACACTGCAAAGCTTTTCTTGGCTTCGCAGCGGCTTATCTCATTTTTGAGGACAGATATCCGCTTTTCCAGTTCATCGACAGAAAAAGGGTCGAGATCCTGTTTTGTCAGCAAGCTGAGTGGATCATTTGCGCTACGCGGCAGATCATCATCTTCATTCATGTCCATAATTCCTATCTTTTTCGGCCATCTGCATCGGCAATGTTGACCGGCCGGGGTTTGCTGTCAATAAGGGCAATAGAGAAAAAGCTTGCTGCTCTTTACTTGAGCCTTGCGGCAGTTGGGGGATCACATAATGGCATCGAAGGTCTTACAATCGGAAATGACTGCGATCGCGATCAGCGAGCCAGGTGGCCCGGAAGTGTTGAAGCCGCAAACTATGGCGGTGCCTGAACCAGCAGCCGGAGAAGTTTTGATACAAGTCGTTGCTGCTGGGGTGAACCGGCCTGATGTAGTGCAACGCATGGGGCTATACCCCGCGCCTCCAGGCGCATCACCTTTGCCCGGTCTGGAAGTGTCCGGCACTGTCGTTGCATTAGGTAAAGGCATCGAGCCTGAATGGATGGGCCGCAAGGTCTGCGCTCTTACCAATGGTGGAGGTTATGCAGAATATTGCGTTGCGCCAGCTGGACAATGTCTCCCGGTTCCGGACAGGCTGACAATGGAAGAAGCTGCGGCCTTGCCGGAAACCCTTTTTACCGTGTGGAGCAATTTATTCAATCGTGCCTTTGCAAGAGAAGATGAAACGGTACTTGTCCACGGCGGCACTAGCGGTATCGGTACAATGGCGATCATGCTGGGGAAGTTATTTGGACTGAAAGTGATCGTGACATGCGGTTCGGATCAGAAATGCACTGCGGCCAAGGGCATCGGCGCGGATCACGCGATTAATTACAAGGCACAGGATTTCGTGGAAGAGGTCAAGAAGATCACTGGTGGCGAGGGGCTGGAAATAGTGCTCGACATGGTCGCAGGTGATTATGTGCCGCGCAATCTCAATTGTCTGAAAGAAGATGGCCGACACGTAACGATAGCCGTTCAAGGCGGAATGAACGCCACGCTCAATATGGCGCAGGTGATGATGAAGCGGCTGACGCTTACCGGCTCAACACTGCGTCCGCAATCTGCCGATCGCAAAGCGCTGCTCGCTGACGAGCTCTATCGCTATGTCTGGCCAGATATCGAAGCGGGCAAATTGAAGCCGGTTATGGATGAAAGTTTCGCCCTGGCGGATGCTGCCAAGGCTCATGCCCATATGGAGGCTGGCGACCATGTTGGGAAGATAATTTTGTTAATAAAGTAACCATCTTTACAATATTGTATAATATAAAATATTAATTATGTAACAAATAATAAAGTATTGGATCATATATTTCTAGCACTTCAGGTGTTGGGAGTTTTCCTGCTTTGCATAATTATTTATCTATTCAATACCTTAGAGGTATCGCGGCTTTAATGGTCGTCATCCTGCACTTGTTCACTGGAAGCTTGTTCATCGAAAAATGGTCAAATACCTGGCTGCGAGGCGGGGTAGATATATTTTTCGTTATATCTGGATTTATAATGGTTAAATCGACCATCAATAAGAGATATTCAATTCTATATTTTTACTTGAAGAGAATTATCCGTATCGTACCGCTTTATTGGTTGGCAATCATAATTACCATTCAATCGTCCACCTGGACCGGCTGGCATAGCATTGCATCTTTTCTATTTTTGCCAGCCGTCCATCCGGAAAATGGTGCATATTTACCTATTTTGTAGCCTGGATGGACGTTGAATTATGAAATGTTTTTCTATCTGATTTTCGGTGCCGGTCTGCTGGTGTCATCTGCCCGGCAGGTCTTTGCCGTCGCCTCTTTTCTGACGATGCTGGTAGTTGCAGGATTGCTTTTACCGGTAAGCGGGATATCCGAGTTTTATACGAAAACTATATTACTGGAATTCGTGTTCGGCATGGTTATAGCCAAGTCAGGCAAATCGATTTCTCCGTTTTTTGTACCTCTGGGCTTTGTTTTGATGCCAATATTATATGCGACGGTGGATGTACGGCTGATCTCCTTAGGCGTACCCGCAATGCTAATCGTCTGGGGATTGGTTTCCTTTGAGCATAAGATTGCAAATATCCCAATTCTGTCTTTAATCGGTGACGCATCTTATTCGATTTACCTATTCCATATGTTGGTATTTTCTTCGATTTATCACGTGTGGACGACTCATGAAGAAGTGACGGTGTGGTTTATCCCGGTTGGCATCTTGGCGGCAGTGGCTGTAGGTATTTCAATTCACATTTCAATTGAAACGCCGATTACTACCTATCTTGCAGCTAAGTTGAAATGGATGGGTGAGAAACGGGGCTCGTCATCCGAGCGTGCCGGATATCAGCGGCAAACATGAGGTTTACCGTTGTGCAACGCATTTGCGCTGAAAACCCACCGACTTACATACTGGAGTAGGAAAGGAGATGATACGACAAAGCAAAGGCGAGCGGAGTGATGAATGATGAGATCGACTTCCACGGCGCAAAAGTGGCGCTATTTGTCGAGGACCGGCTTCTAGTCTATCGCCGTGATAACAAGCCCAATATTCCGTTTCCCGATATGTGGGATCTTCCGGGAGGTGGCCGCGAAGGTGGCGAAAGTGGCGCTGAATGCGTTGTCCGGGAAACGTTTGAAGAATTTGGTATCAAGGTGCAAATTGCAGCCATTGACTATATTCAGTATTATGAAAATTGGCGAGGCTCTAGCAGTCGGCGGGCGCTGTTTTTCGTTGGTCGCCTGACCCGCAAGCAAGTGTCTGGAATCGTTTTTGGTGATGAGGGGCAGCACTGGCAAATGATGACTGTAGCCGACTTTCTGGAGAGCCAAGAGGCCGTTCCGCATTTACAGGACCGGTTGCGTGATTACCTCACGAAACGGCTCTAAAACCTGCCTGACGCTGTAAATAAATGGTCACAAAACGTGAATCATCCTGTAATATAAAGCAGTTATAGGCTGCTCCCATAGATGGTTTCTTTGGGAGCTAAGTGATGACCAAACAATTTCCGTCAATTTCTGCGTCCAGTGTTCCGTTGCTGGACGCCGACAGATACGAAGCACGTTTGTCAAGAAAAACACAAGTCAATTCGGCTGACCGAACGCGCTATCGTACGATCTGGATATCTGACATCCATCTTGGAACACGCGGTTGCAATGCGGAAATGTTGATTGATTTCCTTGACCATGTGGATAGCGATACTCTTTATCTGGTCGGCGATATTATTGATGGCTGGCGGTTGAAGAAGAAATTCTACTGGCCTGATGGACATAATGATATCATCTGGCGGATATTGAAACGGGCCAAGCGAGATACAAGGATTGTCTATATTCCTGGCAATCATGACGAAATGTTTCGGCAATTTACGGGGCTTAACTTCGGTGGTGTCGAAATACGCCGCTCTGCTATTCACGAAACTGCTGACGGGCGACGTCTGTTGGTGCTCCATGGCGATGAATTTGATGCCGTGATGCTAGCACATCGTTGGCTCGCGTTCGTCGGTGATGCCGCTTACACCACATTGATGCGACTAAATTGGGTGGTGAATAAGGTGAGGGGGCGGATGGGGCTGCCCTATTGGTCGCTTTCAAAAATCGCCAAACACAAGGTTAAAAACGCAGTTGAATTTATCGGCCGCTTTGAGGAGCTGGTTGCCAAAGCGGCAGGTAACCGGGGCGTTGACGGCGTCGTTTGCGGTCATATCCACACGGCCGAAATGCGTGAGATCAAAGGTATCGAATATTATAATGACGGAGATTGGGTGGAAGGTTGCACCGCATTGGTCGAATGTGACGACGGGACAATGGAAATATTGCATTGGGCGGATGAAATTGCTGCTCGGGAGGCGCGTCGCGATCAACCGCTAAAGCTGAAGACCGTAAAGGGTGACTTGGAGCAAGCGGCGTGAAAATCGCACTGGTCACTGATGCCTGGCACCCCCAAGTCAATGGTGTTGTTCGAACCCTCGACACCGTTATCGGTATATTACGCTATTGGGGGCATGAGGTGTTGGTTATCTCGCCTGATCAATATCGCTCTGTTGCTGCACCTAGCTATCCAGAAATCCGTTTGGCCGTGACCCGCGCGCGCAGCGTCGGGCAGCGGATTGCAGAGTTTGATGCAGATGCTATCCACTTGGCGACGGAAGGGCCTCTCTGTTTGTCGGCACGGCGCTGGTGTCGCCGCAACCATCGGCCATTCACGACAGCCTATCACACCCAATTCCCCGAGTATCTTGCAAAACGTACATATTTTTCGCCGCGGATTTTTTGGCTCTATATCCGCTGGTTTCACCGCCCATCACAAGCCATAATGGTGTCTACAAATAGTGTTCGTCAGCAACTGATCGATGAACATTTGCCGCAAGTCCATCACTGGAGCCGTGGTGTTGACCTTGATAATTTTTCGCCAGATGCACCAACACCAGACCTGTTTAAGCAGCTACCACGCCCTATTCAGCTCTATGTCGGACGCGTGGCGGTAGAGAAAAATATCGAGACCTTTCTGAAAACTGATCAACCTGGTAGCAAGGTAGTAGTTGGTGACGGCCCTGCTCTGAAAACCTTGCGCAAGGATTATCCAGAAGCCTATTTTCTAGGCCGGAAATCGGGGCGAGAACTTGCCGGCTGTTATGCCGGTGCCGATGTCTTTGTGTTCCCTAGCAAAACCGATACGTTCGGGCTCGTGCTTATTGAGGCGCTGGCCTGCGGGACGCCAGTTGCGGCTTTTCCGGTAACAGGACCTATAGATATACTAACCGGAAATAGCGGCGTTATGGATGACGATCTAAACCGCGCGATTGCCGCTGCCCAGTGTTTGCATCAAAATGATTGTTTGGAAAGGGCTGCAAAGTTTAGTTGGGGGGCAAGCGCGAGTCAATTTCTCGATGGATTGGTTCCAATAGAGCCGGACCGGACAGTTCATCTATCTCGCCGATTTATAGCAAAGGCGATTTTTGCGAGGGCTTGAATCTAGAAAATTTGCAAAAAAATGATGGTTCAACCAAATATCTTGCCGACTCTTTCGATATCCCCTACATAGGGCTCAACAACAGGCCGCTCCCGAAAGGGGCGGCCCTTATTTTTTGAGAAGGACGCCACCGTGGCCCAAGATAACCCAACTCCGCTCATGCAGCACGCCACCGCCAGCTGGCTGGTGGATAATACCGGATTGAGCTTTGAACAAATTGCTGAATTTTGTGGCATTCACATTCTTGAAGTCAATGCGATGGCCGATGATCTGGCCGGTTCCAAATATACCGGCCGCGATCCGGTGCAGGCGCATGAACTGACCAATGAGGAAATTGCCAGAGCAGAAGCAGATCCCAATTATCGGATGAAGCTGCAAAAAGGCCCCGATCAGGTGCGCCGCACCAAGGGACCGCGTTATACCCCGGTGTCTAAGCGTCAGGATAAGCCAGATGGCATAGCCTGGTTGCTGCGCAATCATCCGGAAATTTCCGACGCACAGGTGGGCAAGTTGATCGGTACAACCCGCACAACAATCAACGCAATCCGTGATCGCGAGCATTGGAATATTGCAAATATCGTTCCCAAAGATCCCGTGACTCTGGGGCTTTGCTCACAGCGCGAACTGGATGCTGTTGTTGCCAAGGCAGCGAAAAAAGCCGGTATTGAGCCTGAAGTGCCCGAAGACAAGAAACTCGGCGGCGACAAAGAAGCGCTTATTGCTGAACTGCACGAAGAACGGGCGCAGGCCGAACGTGATGCGGAAGCTGCGCTGGCCGCTGAATCTGGCGAGGAAGAAATCGCGACCGAAGATTTGACTGCAGAGACGTTGTTCAAGGATAGCTAATCTGATGCTCCGCGTTTTATGCGGTGTCCGGAGCAATAAACTTTTGGTGCGGTAATTCCCTTAATTGACCGATTAAATCCGGTTGCTTGGCGACAAGGGATATGTCTATGGTCTATCCATGGATGCTCTCACAACACCACCCGCTTATGACGCAACGCTGGCTGATCACGGCTTTGATCCGATCGAAGTCGAAGGTCTCACCTATCCGCTCGGCGAATATGAGCCCAAATATGGCGAATATTTCGAATTGATGCCCGGCATCGGCTGGACCCGCACGCCGGTTCCGGGACCTCTGGGACATATTAACAATTGGATATTGGATGACCTGCATCCGGATGGAACGCCGGGTTTTGCTATTGTCGATACCGGCTTGTTCATGCCCGCCGTCATTGAATCGTGGAAAGCGCTTTTTGAAACTGGATTGAACGGGAAAACGGCCACCAAAATTGTTGTCACCCATTTCCACCCTGACCATGTGGGCTGCGCCGGCTGGCTAGCCAATCGGTTCAAAGCACCGTTGCATATGAACCGCACCGAATGGCTGCTGGCACGGATGCTGACGGCTGACGTGAGCGCTGATGTGCCGCAGGAAGCAATTGACGAATGGCGGTTTGCGGGTTGGGATGAAGCGCTGATCAAGGAAAAATGTGAGGGCGGCTGGGGCCGCTTTGCGCGCGCGGTCTCACAGATGCCCATCGGTCATATTCGCATGGATGAGGGCGATAGCCTGACTATCGGCGACAATCATTGGCGGGTAATGATCGGGCGTGGCCATACGCCAGAGCATGCTTGTTTGATTGATGACAAAAACCAGGTGATGATTTCTGGTGATCAGATCCTGCCGCGAATTACCTCGAACATTTCGGTGATGCTGAGCGAACCAACAGCCGACCCTCTGGGTGAATGGCTGACCAGTATTGACCGATTTCGGGCCGAGATTGACCCCGACCTGCTTGTGTTACCAGCCCATGGTCGGCCATTTAAGGGCGCGCATCAACGCCTTGATACTTTGGCGTTGCGGCATAATGAGGCGTTGGATGATCTCGCCGATGCCCTTGCTGAAAAACCGATGCGGGTGGTCGATAGCTTTCCGTTACTTTTCTCCCGTCCCATTGGCCATGATGTCATCGGGATGGCAACTGGAGAGGCGATGGCAACGCTCCGCCATCTCGAATATACGGGCCGGGCAGTGCATGACATGAAGGACGGAACGGCTTGGTATAGCGCGCCTTGATCTAGCGCAAAGACAGCCAGTTTATTTCCGCATAAACCGCTGTCATGTGGAAGTATCATCCAGAACTGCTCGAACGCCCGGTTCCGCGCTATACAAGCTATCCAACCGCCGCTGATTTCAATGCCAGCGTCGGTTCGCCCGATCTGGATCGCGCGCTGAAAAATGTCCGGCTTTGCGACGATATGTCGCTTTATGTCCATATCCCCTATTGCGATCAGATATGCTGGTATTGCGGCTGTAACACCGACAGAGCAAACCGGACGCACCGTCTGACGGCCTATATGAAAGCATTATTTGCCGAGATTGATCTGGTTGCAGCCAAGCTGAATCACCGAGGCCGGGTGAAGCGGATCGCCTTTGGTGGTGGCAGTCCAAATGCTCTTTTCGCTGGTGATTTCAAGGCGTTATTGAATCAACTGAAGACAGTTTTCCAAATCGATGGAGCTGTCCTCTCGATCGAACTGGACCCCCGAAGCTATTCGGCAGAATGGCAGGAACTGATGGTGGGGGCCGGTATGGATAATGTAAGCCTTGGCGTGCAGAGCTTTGATCCGGCTGTGCAGGCTGCGATCGGGCGAGTGCAACCTCTGGACATGGTGACGGATATGGTCGCGCACTTGCGAGCGACCGGCGTTACATCACTCAACTTTGATTTGATGTACGGTCTGCCCGACCAGACGATGGATATTTTGCGGAAAACGCTGGAACAGACGATTGCGCTCGCGCCGGAACGGATCGCGCTGTTTGGCTATGCTCATATTCCGAGCCTCATTCCCCGTCAGCGTCAGATTGACGATACTCATCTGCCTGATGCCAGGCAGCGTTTCGATATGGCCGCTTTCGGCTATGACTTTCTAACCCGAGCGGGCTATCAACCCATCGGCTTTGACCATTTCGCACTGCCCGGCGATCCCCTCGGGCAGGCAGGGGCAAGCGGTACGGTTAGGCGAAATTTCCAAGGCTTTACCGATGATCAGAGCGATATATTGATCGGAATGGGCGCTTCGGCGATCAGCGAATTTCCTGACCTGATCGTCCAGAACGAGAAAAATACCGGCCGCTACCGCGCTTGCTTGGGGCAAGGCCAATTGCCAGCGGCTGTGGGCATAAGCCGGAACTTCAACCATCAAATGCACGGCGCGATTATTGAACAGATTTTGACCAATGGGGAGGCTGACCTTGCGACACTTGGCGGGGCGGCGACCTATGCCGGTCGACTCGCGCCCTTTATTAACCGCGGTCTGATCGAGATTGTTGATCAGCGGATGAAATTAATGCCTTCTGCCAGACCTTATGCGCGGAGCATCGCTGCGACATTTGACGAATTTCGCGGACAAACGGCGGGAACCTTTAGTCAGGCCGTCTGACCCGTGGCACATGAGTAACAGGCTGCGATAAGTGACCGCCAAAAACGGTAAGCCCCATTGTCACCGCCGCTCCATTGACTTACACTCATGTTAATGACTGATATCCCCGAAACCCATCCATCCGCTGAACCCAGTCCAATCTGGAAATCGCGCTATAATCATCCTACCAACTGGGATCAATTTTTTGCGCCCCTGTCGATGCCCGGCATGTTCTTTCGCTCGGCTGGTCGCAGAGGAGACGCGAATCTGCTCGATTTCATGGGGCGTAAATATAGCTACGCCGAAGTGGCGGCTGGCGTCGTCCGTGTAGCCAAAGGTCTGCAAGATCTCGGTGCCAAAAAGGGCGACAGGATCGGTCTGTTTCTTCCGAATGTTCCACATTATGTAACGGCTTACTATGGCGCAATGGCGATTGGCGCGACGGTGGTAAATTTCTCGCCGCTTTATACGGTTGAGGAACTGAACCATCAGGTTGAAGATAGCGGCACGAAGATTCTCTTCACATTGTCGGCAAGCGCGGTATTCCCCACAGCCTATGAAGTGCTCCAGCAATCCAGCCTCGAACGACTGGTTGTAGGCAGCGTAGCCGGCGCTCTGCCGGGCGCAAAAGCGCTTTTCTACCGGTTGTTTCGCAGCAAGGAAAATTCACCGCAGCCCGAGGATGACCGGATCACGCCCTTTGCGGACCTGACGGCCAATGATGGCAAATATATCGCGCCCAATATCCACCCGGAAAAAGATATTGCTTTGTTGCAATATACGGGCGGGACGACAGGGACTCCCAAGGGCGCGATGCTCAGCCATCAGAACCTGACGGCCAATGCGCGGCAGATTAATAGTATTGATCCTTATATTGACGAAGATGACCGGCTGATGGGCGTGCTGCCTTTCTTCCACGTCTTCGCCAATAGCGCAGTGCTCAATCGCACGGTTCAGCGGGGCGGGGAGATTGTCATGCTGCCGCGCTTTGACGCCAAGCAGACCTTGAAAGCGATCACCCGCAGCCATATTACCGCCATGCCCGGTGTGCCCACTATGTATCAGGCGCTGCTCGATCATCCTGATATCGACAAAACCAATTTTTCTTCGCTTAAAGTCTGTGTATCCGGCGGGGCGCCATTGCCACTGGAGCTCAAAAAGAAATTCGAAGCGAAGACCGGCGCCAAGCTCGTTGAGGGTTATGGCCTGACCGAAAGTTCCGGCGTGGTGAGCGCTAACCCCTATTCCGGCCTCAATAAATCCGGAACCATCGGACAGCCAGTACCGGGGACTTTGGTCAAGCTGGTCGACAAGGAAGACCCGACCAAACAAGTCCCCGAAGGCGAGCCGGGCGAATTGATCTTCTCTGGCCCGCAGGTCATGCAAGGCTATTGGAATTTGCCGCAGGCCGATGACGAGGTATTTGTCGATGGCTTTCTGCGCACCGGCGATGTCGCGGAGATTGACGACGATGGCTATATAAAGATTGTCGACCGGATAAAGGACATGATCGCCGTTGGCGGTTTCAAGGTTTTTCCGAGTCAGGTCGAGGAAGTGCTTTACAAGCATGAAGCTGTTAAGGAAGCGCTCGTCATTGGTGTTCCCGATGATTATCGCGGCGAAAGCCCCAGAGCTTATGTTGCTTTGGAAGAGGGAATGGATGTTGACGGTGCAGCTCTGAAAGACTGGCTCAACCCACAACTTGGCAAGCATGAGCGCGTCAGTGATGTGATTGTTCGTGACAGCTTGCCCAAGACGATGATCGGGAAACTCGACCGCAAGACTCTTCGCGCGGAGGAACTGGGCTAGAAAAAACGTGCCTGAAAGTTAGCGCTTAGCAAGGCTTACTATACAATCACCGATCCTGGCTGAATGCTAGTCGCGAGTTTATCAGCAAGATCACGACTGAGTAGCGCCATCATGGCATTTTCAAAACTGGATGATTTCGCCATTAGTCGCTCAATTTCTGCGCTATTCCACTCGACATATCTGGTGTTAGCCAGAGCGCTAACATTCGCAGTTGGAGGGCCTTTGAGAACGAATGCGATCTCTCCAATAAAATTTCCAGCGGCCAATGTAAATTCATGCTTCCCCTTCTTCGCATGAACAGATCCTTCAAAAATATAATATAATTTGGAAAGCGGTTCATTCTCTGTGGTGAGCACATCAGAGGATTGGGCCGTGCGCCATTCGGCGATTTTGAGCAGTTGTCGAAATTGCCCGGGCGTAAATCCTTCAAACGCTGCGAACAGTTGCTTTTCCTCAAGACTTAATGCGAGCACAGACCGTTCCAAGGCAATGCGGAACAGGACGATTAAATTGGCAAGCGTCAAAATGACCGTAGTCAGGATTGCATCCCACAGAGGAACGTCCGGAAACAGATAGTAATATAGCAGGTAAAAAATAGAGCCGCTCAATACCAGCAGACGCAGCTTCATTTCATCGCGGATCAGGAAGGCGACGATGTAAAATAGAGCACCGATATGGATCAACAAAGCGGTGGTAAAATAAGTTTCCATTTTGCTTCCATCGGTTTTTTGCATAGGTATTGCAATATCTTCACTCGAAAAAACGCGATCGATGCAAAGCGCCCACATCATATTGACCACTGCTATATTGATTACGTTGATTACTTCAGTGTTCTTGATCATCTGGTTCCGAAAAACCCTACTCACTGGGGAGCAGCCGAGTAGCTTGATGGCATTTATCGCCATTTTATTCACTTCTGGTCTGGATGTCGGTTTGATCCTGTTCCCCTTGACTGAATTCCCGGTCTACGAAACGGAAGCTGTATATTCTTTCACGAACCCGTTGGCGCTCGAATTTGGCTTTTGGGGGTTTTTGGTTTGGGGTTTTTATTTTCTCACGACATTTTATTTTTGTGTTGTCGAACCACGGCTGAAATTGTTCGAGATCGGATGGGTGAAGGTGATGAACAATCTCGTGATCATAGCGACTTGTGCGTTTACCGGATTTCTCTTTTTCAGCTATCTTCCCGATTATATCACCAATATCCCGGAGGCGGCGCGCTATGCGCTTGTTGCTGTGGTCGTGCTCGCCGCTGTGATATCAAGCACCGACATTCGATTGGTTATTTGGCTGAGTATGGGTTCGTTCGTGCTGTTCCTTGCCCTGATTGCCGCGATTTTGGTGCATAGCGATATGGGTATCGACCAATTTTTACAGAGCGGACAATATCTGGGCGGCTATTTTGGCAATTTACACCGGTTCGTCAGCCCACTGACTGACTATCATGCTTTTTATCTGTTCTGGTGGTTCGCTTGGAGCATCATGATCGGCCAATTTGTTGCGCGATTTGTCGGGGGGCTTCGGCCGTGGCAGCTGCTGGCGGCACTGCTCGTCTTGCCATCAATTCCCATCGCATTATGGTTCTCGATATTATTTTATGTTCACAGCCAAGAAATCTCCCTAACCGCACCTTTGCAAATTGCGATGATCGTGGTTGGGATTATTTTCGTCGTGAACTCGCTGGACTCATTAACCCGCCTCTATTCCGAAAACCTTAATCTCACCGTGGAACGACTGGGCCGATGGTTCTATATTGCCGTCCATTGGGGTCTGCTCTTTGGGTTGATCCTGCTATACCAATTCACACCGCTGAAAATTGAGTGGATCGGTATGGTGGTCATTTTGCTCTACGCTTGTATATACGCGCTGATTTTTCAGCGGCGACGTCAACTAGCAGCCGCTTCGTTTTAAGGGTAAAACGCATGCCAACCGCTTCTGACTGGGATTACATCATAATTGGCGCAGGGTCTGCCGGGTGCGTGCTGGCCAACCGCCTTACAGAAGATGGCAAGAACCGCGTGTTGTTACTGGAAGCTGGCGGTAGCGATAAAAATATCCTGATCCAGATGCCCACTGCGCTGTCCTATCCCATGGCGTCCGATACGTATAACTGGGGATATATGTCTGAGAGCGAAGCTGCGCTTGATGGCCGTCAAATTACCTGTCCGCGCGGTAAGGGGTTGGGCGGGACATCTTCCATCAACGGCATGGTTTATGTTCGCGGTAATGCTTGCGATTTTGAAGAATGGGAGCAGGCGGGGGCAGAAGGTTGGAGCTATGCCAATTGCTTACCCTATTTCAAGCGATCAGAGACCTGGCAAGCTGGCGCAGATGACTATCGCGGCGGCTGCGGACCGCTGGGTGTCGGCGGCGGAAATGATATGACTGGCAATCCGCTCTATCAGGCCTTTATCGACGCCGGCGTCGAGGCGGGATATCCGTCCACGGAAGACTATAACGGTTTTCGTCAGGAGGGGTTCGGCGCAATGCATATGACGGTGCGTGGCGGCATCCGGGAGTCCACGTCCCGAGCCTATCTCGATCCCGTAAAATCGCGAGCTAATCTGACCGTATGGACCGATGCGCTAGTTGATCGCATAGTGTTGGAAGGCAAAAGGGCTGTCGGTGTGGTTCTGACTCATGGCGGTGTGCAGAAGACTATATTTGCTGGTAAGGAGATAATCCTGTCCGCCGGTTCCATCGCTTCGCCAGCAATTTTGCAGCGCTCCGGTGTTGGAGCGGCGCCTGTGCTGAGCAAAGCCGGTGTTGAAGTCTTGCATGAATTGCCTGGTGTCGGGGAAAATCTTCAAGATCATCTGGAAATCTATTTTCAGTTTCGCTGTAAAGAACCTGTGAGTTTGAACAATAAGCTGGGATGGTTTAGCAAGCTTCTGATCGGGGTGCGCTGGTTCTTTTTTAAATCCGGTCTTGGTGCGACCAATCATTTTGAATCCTGTGCCTTCATTCGATCGGGCGCTGGTATCAAGTCACCGGATATCCAATATCATTTTTTGCCAGCCGCGATGCGCTATGACGGCACACCGTCTTTAAAAGGCCATGGTTTTCAGGTTCATGTCGGACCCAACAAGCCCAAAAGTCGGGGGCATGTGCATATCCCCTCTACAGACCCCGCTGCCGCGCCAATCATCACGTTCAATTATATGCAGCATTCAGATGATGTCACGAAATGGCGACAATGCATAAGACTGACGCGTGAGATTATCGGACAACCGGCGATGGATGTATATCGCGACGAAGAGCTACAGCCCGGTATACAAGTTGAAACAGATGCCCAGATTGATGCCTGGGTAAAGGATAATGTGGAAAGTGCCTATCATCCTTGTGGCACATGCAAAATGGGATCAGAAAGCGACGCCATGGCCGTAGTTGACACACAGTGTCGGGTAATCGGTCTCGACGGCTTGCGCGTCGTGGATGCTTCGGTCTTTCCCACCGTCACCAACGGGAATATTAATGCGCCAACGATCATGGTCGCCGAGCGCGCTTCGGACATGATTTTGGGAACCCCCTTGTTGTCTGCATCAACCGCGCCGAGCTGGATAGATGAAAATTGGCAAACGCGCCAACGCGAGGGACACGCCGTCCGCGCGCTAGGTTGAGGCTGCCACCATCGATCGGGTGCTCGCTTCAATATCTCAGTTCAACAGTCGCACATAGTCGACTAACCTGTTGGGCAATTATAGAGAGAGGGCATTTTTTGAAGGGCCTTTGTGGGTTTACTCAACTTTCCAAGGGTGGCCCAATTCCGTGTGGCGTTCAAAATTCATTTTGGTGATACGCTAAAGCTGCCTCCATACTGAAATAGCCACCAAGTTTTCTTTGAAGAGACAGACAGAAATTTCCCGTAAGATTTTGTAAATAATGATTTAAATATGTTTGCGACAAAGTGATACAAATTTTCGGTTGCTGGCAAATAGTCGCGAACTATGTTTGGGGCTGGGGCAGGCACGATTGGGAGTGAATATGACCATCGCGAAAGCCATAGCCATGAACCGGTTCGGTCTCGGCCACCGTCCGGACTATGGCAGCTCGGATAGACAGCAAGCGTGGCTGTTAGATCAGCTGATACGTTTTGATCCTTCACCACAGGTAGTTGCAGCTCAGCCTTCACGCCAGGCTATTGCCAGTGCGTTTCAGTCTTATCGTATGGACGCGAAGCAGTTTCGGAATATGCGGAAAAACAAGGCCGGCACTGAAGATCAAATCGCGATGCTGGAGGCGCAACGAAAAGAGTCCCGCAAATCTCTGCAAAATATCCATATGGAAGCGGTCGATGCGCGGCTGACCGTCGCTCTGAATAGCGATACGGATTTTGCGGAGCGACTGGTCCATTTTTGGTCGAATCATTTTGCCATTTCTGTCGAAAAACCGCCGGTGGTGGCGCTTTCGGGCAACTATGAATTTAGAGCTATTCGGCCGCATATCATGGGTAAGTTCTCCGATCTGTTATTTGCTGCGGTCCAGCATCCGGCGATGTTATTATTTTTGGATCAGGCGCAATCGGTCGGTCCATCAAGCCCCATGGCAAAGCGCATATCGCAGCGGCGCGGCAAGCAATTCGGGCTGAATGAAAATCTCGCGCGGGAGATTTTGGAGCTGCATACGCTTGGTGTTCGCACCGGCTATGATCAGTCTGACGTTACCGAATTGGCGCGTGCGCTAACGGGCTGGACAATCGCAGGATTTCAGGGCGGACCAGCGCAGCGCCGGTTGGCGGAAAGTGCGAAAACGGGAGACACCGTTTTTATAGATGCTGTCCACGAGCCCGGTCAGCGGCGGATCATGGACAAAACCTATGGTGCTGAAGGGGCTGACCAAGTCAAGGCGATTCTCTCTGATCTTGCGGTTCATCCAGCCACAGCGCGCCACGTTGCGATGAAGCTGGCGCGGCATTTCGTTTCGGATAAGCCGCCGGAAAAATTGGTCAATAGGCTCGAAGACGATTTCCTGAGCACGGGCGGTGACCTCCCATCACTCTATCGCACGCTGGTCGAAGCGCCAGAGGCTTGGCCAACACCGTGGAACGGTGCGCAGGCGAAATTTAAATCGCCATGGGAATGGTTGGTTTCATCATTACGCGCGTTGAATGTGCGTGATTTGCCGACCAATATGAAAACAGCACAACTGTTGCGCCAACTAGGTCAACCGGTCTGGAAGCCGGGGTCACCCGCGGGCTACGCCGACGAAACCGCAACTTGGGCAGGGAGTGCGGCGCTGATGCGGCGGGTAGAGTTGGCAGAACGCATTGCGCGACGCAGCGCAGATCGTATCGATGCGCGGGCATTAGCTCCGCAAATTTTACCGGGTGTACTCGCTAACAATACCGTTGAAGCTGTCGCTCGCGCGGAAAGCCCGTCTCAAGGCCTGTCGCTGTTACTTGTCTCACCAGAATTTTTGCGGAGATAGCCATGCAATATCATCGTCGTTCCGTTATTGCCGCCGGTCTTTCAGGTCTAGCCATGAGTGTGGCATATCCTGGGATGGCATGGGCATCGGCAGCCACCGACAAGCGGTTTGTTTTCATTCTGCAGCGTGGAGCAGCCGATGGTCTGGCGACGATTGCCCCGACTGGCGATCCCGATTATCTGCCAGCGCGCGGCGATCTGGCACAGGAAGCTCTGACTGGCAACAAGCTTGATAGTTTTTTCACACTGCATCCCGCTATGGTTGAATCAGCCAAACTGTATCGGGAAAAGCAAGCCCGCTTTCTCCATGCGCTGGCCTCTGGTTATCGCGAACGCTCCCATTTCGATGCCCAGAATGTCATGGAATCTGGGGCGATGCAGCCCTATGGCCGAGATGATGGATGGATGAACCGGCTCCTATCTCTACTGCCTGCAGAGAGTGCCAAGGCAATGGCGATAGCGCCAGCTGTACCGCTGATCTTGCGCGGTCCGGTGCCGGCGAGTAGCTATGAAAAGTCCCGAGCCAAAGGACCGGATGGCGATTTAATGCAGCGGGTCGCGATGCTCTATGCTGAGGATCCTGCGCTCTCATCCTTGTGGCAAGATGCTTTGGCCGCCGATGCGATGGCGAATATGCAGCAAGGCCAAATGCGCGGTGGTGCGGCGATTGGTTCGATGGCTGCCGGATTGATGAGCGGGCTCGCTGGTGCGCGGGTTTTGATGCTAGAGACCAATGGTTGGGACACGCACAGCCGTCAAAAAGGACGGCTTGGTAATCAGTTGAAACAGGCGGATGCGCTGATCGCGGCCTTACGGGATGGCCTTGGAGAAAATTGGAACAACACACTTGTGCTGGTTGCAACCGAATTTGGTCGTACCGTTGCTTTTAACGGCACGGGAGGGACGGACCACGGTACCGGATCGGCTGCAATGCTTTTCGGAGGTGCTCTAAAAAATGGCGGTACGGTACAAGCTGACTGGCCGGGCCTAGCGCCCGCCAACTTGCTGGACAACCGGGATTTGCGTCCGACCATGCGATTTGAGGCCATGGTTACCGGCGCGCTGTCCGATCATTATGGTATTGAGCCGGGCCAGATGAAGAAGACGCTGTTTCCTGATTTTGTGTGAACTTATGCGCCGTCGCGCTTGAGCCATTGTGGCAGACCTGCAGTGATCAATGCAACATCGTCCGCTGCTGCGGCAATGCGTTGATTCATCCAGCCGGATTCGTCGCGAAACTCGCGTCCTAAGGCACTTTCCGGAACAATACCCGAGCCGACTTCATTGGATACTAGGATCACCGGCCCTGGCGCGTTCGATATGGATTGGGCCAGTCCGTCAACGGTTGTCGCAATGTTCCGATCGGCGAGCATGACATTGCTCAACCATATCGTCAGACAATCAATCAGTAGCGTAGTTTTTTGAGCGCTATGGGTGGTAATAATAGTAGCCAGATCCAGCGTTTCTTCGACCGTGTGCCACTGTTCGCCGCGATCCTGCTGATGGCGTGCAATTCGGTCGGTCATTTCGTCGTCAAAGGCTTCGGCCGTTGCGATGTAAACAAGCTTGTCGCCATTTTGCTCGGCCAGGCGCTGTGCAAAGCTGCTCTTACCCGATCGGGTGCCGCCCAAAACTAGCGTGATATGGCTGCTTCTGTCGGATTTGGTCGGCATAATTGTCTTGCTCCGCAGAATTGGGATGACTAGAGAAGCCTTTGCTACAGGTTCCCGGAGACGGGATCAAAAGGGAATTCGGAAGGGAAAGCGATTTCTTAATCCGAAGCTGCCCCCGCAACTGTGATCGGTGAGCGGGCTCGTCAAATCCCACTGGACTTTGTGTCTGGGAAGGGGACGAACCCAGCGATGATCCGAGAGCCAGGAGACCTGCCCGTGGCTGTCGTTCTATCATGCGGACGGGGTGTGCCATATGATCGAGGAGTTCCTCGCGTAGCGACGATTACCATCGGGCTACGCATGTGGGAATCCCATGGGCGTCAAATATGCGTGGCCTTTTTGAATGATTGTCAAAAAGGAATATTCATGCGTTTTCATAGTTTTATTTTATCCACCACGGGGCTTGTCATGGCGCAGCCGGTTCTGGCCGAAACGGCAGTAGTGACCGAAGATGGTGACGAGGTTATCGTTGTAACGGCATCTCGGTCCAAGCAGCTGTTATCGGAAACCGGGCGGTCCATTACCGTCATCGACCAAGACCGGATCGAACGGACCCAGAGCGTTGCGGTTGTCGACCTGTTGCGAAATGTGCCTGGCGTTACCTTTACGCGCAATGGCGGCATTGGAACCGCAACATCGGTATCCATTCGCGGAGCAGATTCTGACCAGACAGTGGCTCTGATCGACGGGGTTAAACTGAATGATCCGTCATCTCCCGGTGGCGGCTTCAACTTCGGTAACCTCCTCACCGGTAATATATCTCGGATCGAGGTGCTGCGTGGATCGCAGTCGGTTATCTGGGGTAGCCAGGCCATTGGCGGGGTGATCAACACGATTACGCGGGAGCCGACGGAAGACCTCAGCATCAATGCGCGCGCCGAATATGGTTATCGCGATACTGGGCAAATAGTTGGTAATATTTCCGGACGCTTCGGTCCGATCGCTGCCAGTGTCGGTGCGGGCTATTACCGCAGCGACGGGTTCTCCGCCTTTAATGAAGAGCGCGGCGCAACGGAGAGCGACGGCTATCGAAATTTCGGTGCGAACGGAAAGTTTGAAATTACGCTGAACGAGGCTGTTTCAATTGATCTGCGCGGTTATTATTCAGACGGCAGAACTGACATTGATGGTTTTATACCGCCCAATTTCACATTCGGTGACACACCCGAGGTTTCCAATGTAGAGGAATTTGTCGGATATTCAGGCCTGAATATAAACCTGCTAGATGGGCGGTTCCGTAATCGCTTAGCCTTTGCCTATACCAGCATTAAGCGGGATAATTTCAATCTCGATGTGCAGACATTTGACGCGCTCGGCCGTAATGAGCGATTTGAATATCAGGGTGTTTTCGATATTTCCGAAATATTCCAAACAACAATTGGTGCGGAAACGGAAACATCAAAATACCGCACGGGTTCCGGTGATACAGCACAAAATTTTTCGTCTGAGATTGACAGTTTCTACGGTCAATTGAGCGTGACGCCGCTGGAAGGATTTACGGCCACGGCTGGCCTGCGTTACGATGATCACAGCACATATGGCAGTGAAACGACCTTTGCTGGTGATCTGGTGTTTAGCCCCAATCAAGGGAACACGATTTTCCGTGCCAGCTATGGCGAGGGGTTCAACGTGCCATCCTTATTCCAGTTGTTTAGCGATAATTTCGGAAATCCAGCGCTCGAAGCAGAAACATCGCGAAGCTATGATGCCGGCATCACGCAAAAGCTTATCGGTGGCAAAGTGGAATTGAGTGCGACGATTTTCCGACGCAACAGCCGCAACCTGATCAACTTTGTCGGAAGTACCTACGAAAATGTCGGTCGTGCGCGAGCGCAAGGGTTGGAAATGGGATTGCTTGTCCGACCGGCTGAGCCACTCGCTTTTTCCCTCAACTACGGGCTGGTCGATGCGGAAAACCGGGAAACCGGCTTGAAGCTGAATCGGCGTCCGAAGCATAGCATCAATGCTTCGCTGGATTATGACTGGTCCTTTGGTCTCAAAACCGGTGCGACGATCACCCATGTCGGATCGAATTTTGACAACACATCAAACACGCGCGAAGTGGAAGGTTATGTCGTCGTTGATCTGCGTGCGGCTATGCCAATAACCGATAATATCGAGGTCTATGGCCGCGTCGAGAATCTGTTTGACGAGGAATATGAAACGATATTCCGCTATGGCACGCCGGGCCGATCTGCCTTTGCCGGCGTCCGGTTACGCTACTAATATGAGCAATAGTCCAGCCACCAATCCGTTCCGCTTTCATGGCGGACGATTGGCGGCTGCGGCTGTGCAATTTGCGGATGCGCCGGCGCCATGGGTTGACCTTTCGACCGGGATCAGCCCGTGGGCTTATCCCTTACCCGAACTGGCGCCGGACATCTGGAGCCGCTTGCCGGAACCCGAACTTATCGCTGATCTGGAGCTCGCCGCAGCTAAGGCATTTGGTGTGAGCAATCCTGCTGAAATCATTGCCGTGCCGGGCAGTGATATGGCCATCCGGATGTTGGGCTCCTTGTTCGCAGATCAACGCGGCGCGATGCTGACACCGATATATTCAGGCCATAAAGCGGCCTGGCCAGAGGTGGAGGAAATTTCCATCGAAGAGGCGGCGGATAAAGAGCTGGTCATTCTCGCCAATCCGAACAATCCCGACGGTCGTATCGTTGCGCCCGAAAAATTGCGGGCACTGCACGGACAAGTGATTGTTGATGAGGCTTTTGCAGATACTGCGCCGTCCGCCAGCATTTTGCCGGAGCGCGGCAATGCCATTGTCCTGCGCTCATTTGGTAAATTTTATGGTCTGGCGGGGATCAGGCTGGGTTTTGTAATTGCCAATATTGCGATTGTGGAAAAACTGCGTCGCATGCTGGGCGACTGGCCCATATCGGGCGTGGCGGCAACTGTCGGATTGGCTGCCTATGCCGATCGGGATTGGCAGGACCAACAGCGGCAGCGCCTTCAAACAGCGGCGGCCCGGCTCGACAATTTGCTTAAAGATTCTAACTTGCATATTGTGGGGGGGACATCGCTGTTCCGTCTGGTATCTCACCATAAGGCACAGAAATTATTTCATATTCTCGGCCAAGCGGGCCTGTTGGTTCGGCCATTTTATGGTGATGAAGAACAATTGCGTTTTGGTCTGCCAGCTAGCGAAGAGGAATGGCAGCGTTTGGAAAATGCCCTCAAAATATGGAGAGACAAGCAATGACCGAATCCAGTGGTGACCAACATGCAAAACATAATGCCCGGATGAAACGCGTGCAGGCCGCCCGCGCGAAAATGCAGGCGCGCCGGACGATTGAACGCGGTCTTTTAATTGTCCATACCGGCAATGGCAAAGGCAAATCCTCCTCCGCTTTCGGCATGGCCATCCGCTCGCTTGGCTGGGGCATGAAGGTCGCGGTTGTGCAATATGTCAAAGGCAGCTGGGAAACGGGGGAGAAGAATTTTTTTCAGGCCAATCCCGATCTGTTGACCTTTGAAGTCATGGGTGATGGGTTCACCTGGGACACACAGGACCGCGCGCAGGATATTGCAGCAGCTAAAGCCGCTTGGGAACGGTCCAAAGAGCTGATCATGAATCCCGAATATGATTTTATCATTTTGGATGAACTGAACATCGTGCTGCGCGATGACACGCTTGATATTGGGGAAATAGCTGAATTCCTGAAACAGCGGCCATTGGAAAAGCATATTTGCATTACCGGGCGCAATGCCAAACCGGAACTGATCGAAATGGCCGATCTGGTAACCGAATTTGAAGAGGTCAAACACCCGTTTAAAGCCGGTTTTAAGGCGCAAAAAGGCGTTGAATATTGAAGCAGATTTCTGTCTTTTTGATCGCATTGGCGCTATTGTTCTGCCCGGTTGCCATGGCCGATGCGCAGGTTGTGACGCGTAGCGCAGGGGCAAAAATACCGGCCTATCCCAAACGGATTGTGTCGATAAATCCCTGCGCCGATGCGCTGCTCATGCAATTGGCGGACAAGCGCCAGATCGCATCGGTCAGCCATTATTCGCATGACAAGCGCGCGACCTCTATTCCTTTGGCGCAGGCGCTGCAATTTCCGGCCACATCGGGCACGGCGGAAGAGATTTTGGCCATGCGTCCCGATCTGGTCGTGGCTGGTTCGCATGTTGCACGGCCAACGGCCACTGCGCTGAAACGCATGGCAATTCCTATGGTGCAGCTTTCGATTCCGCAAAGCGTGGCGGAAAGCCAGCAGCAGATAAGTCAGTTGGCTGAAATAGTAGGTGCCACGCAGCGCGGTGTGGCTGTTAACCAGCGCATTTCGAATGCTTTTGACAAAGCCAGACCGAAAGACAGCGATAAGATATCCGCTTTGATCTGGCGCAGCGGAGGGCTGACCCCTGGTGACGGCACATTGCCTGACGAGCTGTTGCGCCGCACCGGTTTTGAAAATGTCAGCAGCACTTACGGGCTGAAGCAATGGGATATTCTGCCGCTCGAACATCTGGTGGCGCGGCCGCCGCAATTGTTGTTTTCGAACGCTTCTGAGGTCAAAACCGGGCGAAAAGACCGGATGCTATCCCACCCGGTTGTCGAAAAACTTTCCCACCGGATCATGATTGCCGATTATCCTGCGCGGTTGATGCATTGCGCGGGGCCGACATTGATCGAAGCGGTCAAAACCCTGTCGGCCGCAAGGCACAAGTTAAAGGCGAAGCGATGACAGCATTTCGGTTAAATGGTCTTTTGGCGATTGGGCTTGTTGCGGCGATGCTGCTTTCTTTAATGGCAGGCAAGGTGTGGGTCGCGCCTGCCATGTGGTGGAGCGATGATTTGAGCGGGCTCATCATCATGGAGCTGCGCATTCCGCGAACGATTTTAGGGGCTGCAATCGGGGCGGGTCTGGGCATGGCGGGTGCGGCGATGCAGGGGTATTTGCGCAATCCGCTGGCCGATCCCGGGGTTTTCGGCGTGTCGAGCAGCGCGGCATTGGGCGCGGTGACATCGCTTTATTTTGGATATGCAATGACCGCATGGCTTTTGCCGGCCTTTGCGTTAATCGGC
Source organism: Parasphingorhabdus cellanae (assembly GCF_017498565.1). Taxonomy (NCBI): domain Bacteria; kingdom Pseudomonadati; phylum Pseudomonadota; class Alphaproteobacteria; order Sphingomonadales; family Sphingorhabdaceae; genus Parasphingorhabdus; species Parasphingorhabdus cellanae. The sequence continues at coordinate 816,498 of NZ_CP071794.1, read as the reverse complement.
GCCGCTATAGGCATGGGGCTTCTGGCCATGCTTGCCGGGCGTTCGGGCAGTTTGATCCTATTCACTCTTGCCGGGGTGATTATCGCCAGTCTTGCCGGGGCGCTGACGTCTTTGATGATCAGTTTGGCCCCCACGCCATTTGCGACTAGCGAAATAGTAACCTGGCTGATGGGCGCGCTGACCGATCGCAGCTGGGATGATGTGAAGTTGGCGGTGCCGCTGATCGCATTGGGCATGCTGTTTTTAATGGCCACCGGAAAGTCACTGGACGCTTTGACATTGGGGGAGGATGCCGCCCGGTCCATGGGCGTCAATGTACTTCGCCTGCAAGGGCTGGCCGTGATCGGAGTAGGGCTGACCGTCGGTGCATCTGTGGCCGTGGCCGGCATTATTGGTTTTGTTGGTCTGATCGTTCCCCATCTGGTGCGTCCGTTTGCCGGGCATCAACCATCCGCCGTAATGTTGCCATCGGCACTGGCCGGAGCGTTGCTGGTCGTTGCGGCGGACAGCGGTGTGCGCATTTTGCCGAGTGTTAGCGAATTGCGGCTGGGCATCGCTATGTCCTTGCTCGGCGCGCCATTTTTCATGATGCTATTGTTCAAAATGCATCGGGAGCTGGCATAATGTTGCTCTCCTTTGAAAATCTGACTCTCACGCTGCGCGGGCGGGAAATATTAAGAGGCGTGAGCGGACAGTTTGAACCGGGCAAAGTTACCGTCATATTGGGCGCCAATGGCGCGGGTAAGAGCAGCCTGCTATCCTGTCTTGTCGGTCTGCGCGAACCGCAAAGCGGATCGGTGACATTGGATGATCGCCCTCTATTGTCGCTGGACAATCGCGAACGCGGCCGGGCCATCGGGCTATTGCCGCAGCGCCCCGATATTCACTGGAATGTGGATGTTAAAACCATCGTAGGGTTGGGGCGGCTGCCCCATTCCGGCCGCTGGGGCATGAGCGCGGCGGATCATGAAGCCGTGGTCAAGGCAATGGCAGCGACAGATTGCACCGATCTTGCGGATCGCAAGGCGATGCGCCTGTCCGGCGGCGAACAGGGTCGGGTATTGCTGGCCCGCGTACTGGCCGGTGAACCGCAATGGTTATTGGCTGACGAGCCGCTGGCAAGCCTGGACCCCGCGCATCAATTTGATGTTCTGGAGCGTCTGAAATCCTATGCCATCGCTGGAAATGGTGTGATTGTGGTGTTGCATGATCTGACCCAGGCGGCGCGCTTTGCGGATAATATCATCGTGCTGAAAGAAGGCGCAATTCTGGCCTCTGGACCGCGCGAAGAGGTTATGACGGCGGCAATCATGGGGCAGGCTTATGGGGTGGAGGTGCAAATTGGCATCAGCGATAGGGGGAACCCTTGGTGGTTCCGGTTCGGCGTTTGTGACAATTTGGGAGCCAATCGTAACGGCCATCGGGATGAATAGCGCGCTTCTGCTCGTAGCTTTGGTGGTCGAAGCGGTGATAGGATATCCCGATACCTTAAACCGCCGGATACCGCATCCGGTGGTTTGGACCGGCCGCCTGATCTCAGGATTGGACAGGCGATGGAATAACGGCCATGCCAGACAGCAACGCCGGGCCGGAATTGTCGTGGTCGTGATTCTTGTCCTGCTCCCAGCTACCATTGGACTGATTCTGGAGGTTTTTCTGATAGGATGGTTCGGAATGGTGCTGCTGGTTTTGATTGCCACCACCGGCCTTGCGCAGCGCAGCCTGTATATCCACGTCCGCGGGGTTATGATCCCTTTGAAACAGGGCGATATGGCGCAGGCTCGCAAAGCATTATCTATGATCGTGGGCCGGGATACCGACCATCTCGATGAACAGGCGATTGCCTCTGCTGCCACCGAAAGCCTTGCGGAGAGTTTCTGTGACGGGATTGTTGCGCCCGCCTTCTGGTTTTTGATCGCGGGGTTGCCGGGGCTGTTTGTGTTCAAGGCGATTAGCACGGCAGATAGTCAGATTGGCCATTTGGATGCGCGCTATCGCCATTTCGGCTGGGCGGCGGCGCGGGCGGATGATGTCATGAATTTCCTGCCGGCCCGGATTGCCGGATTTCTGATCTGTATTGCTGCACCGGGGGGATGGCGGATCATGTTTCGCGATGCGCGCAAGCATCTTTCCCCCAATGCCGGATGGTCAGAGGCGGCAATGGCCGGGGCTTTGCATGTGCAAATGGGCGGCGGCGCTTTTTATGATGGGGAGTGGATAGAGCGGCAGGCCTTGGGTGATGGGCCGCGCCCACAGGTTCAGCAATTATCCGGCGCGCTCGCTATTTATATCCGCGCCTGTTTGTTGCTGTGGATCATTACGGGGGCCATAATAGGGACATTGATATGGCTGCTGTGATGTTACAGGGGACGGGCTCTGATGTGGGAAAATCGGTGTTGGTTGCCGGCTTATGCCGCTTGCTCAGCAATCGCGGCATGGCGGTGCGCCCGTTTAAGCCACAAAACATGTCCAATAATGCTGCCGTGACCCCGCAAGGCGGTGAAATCGGCCGGGCACAGGCGTTGCAAGCATTGGCGTGCCGGGTGCCGCCCCATGTGGATATGAACCCGGTATTGTTAAAACCGCAATCCGACAAAAGCGCGCAGGTCATCGTGCATGGCAAGGTCCGCAATACCGGCAATGCAGGCTATTTCCGGGATCATAAAAAGACGCTGCTGGAGGCGGTTTTGGCGTCATATCACCGCCTGTCGGAACAAGCGGATATCGTGTTGGTCGAAGGCGCAGGCAGCCCCGCCGAGATTAATCTGCGCGCGGGCGACATTGCCAATATGGGCTTTGCCCGCGCCGCGGGCGTACCAGTTGTTCTGATCGGGGATATTGATCGCGGCGGCGTCATTGCATCCATTGCCGGCACGAAAGCGGTGATTGACGGTGATGATGCCGCGATGATCCATGGTTTCCTGATCAATAAATTTCGCGGGGACGTCCGTTTGTTTGACGATGGGTATACCGCTATTACAGATCGCACGGGATGGCCTGGATTAGGGGTTATTCCGTGGCTGCCCATGATTCATAAATTGCCCGCCGAGGACGCGGTGGTGTTGCAGCAATCCGAAATAACGGCAACAGGCACGATCGACATAGCTGTGCCAATGCTTTCCCGCATCGCTAATTTTGATGATTTTGACCCGCTGCGGCTTGAACGCCAAGTGCGCCTGCACATGGTGCCACCGGGTCATCCGATACCGGCCAGTGCGTCGCTGGTCATTATACCGGGTACGAAAGCAACAATTGCAGATTTGAAATTCATGCGCGCACAGGGATGGGATATTGATATGGCGGCCCATGTCCGGCGCGGCGGGCATGTTTTGGGTATTTGCGGCGGGTATCAAATATTGGGCCGGACTATTGCGGATCCAAATGGTATAGAAGGCCCGGCCGAAACGGTTGACGGACTGGCCTTGTTACCTGTGCACACGGTATTAACTCCGTCAAAAATATTGACCAATATTACCGGCAAAAGCATCGCCGATAATCAGCCATTTAGCGGGTATGAAATTCACGCAGGCGATACGCATGTGCAATCCGGTGAACGGGGCTGCAAAGCCATGCTGCGGCTGAATGATAAGCGGGAGGATGGCGCGATAAGCGCCGATGGGCGGATATCGGGATGCTATATACATGGTTTATTTGACATGGCCGCGCAAAGGCGTGCGTGGCTGAAACGACTGGGCACAAGTTCCAATGGCGAAGAACATGCCGCGGTTGTTGATCAGGCGCTTGATGATCTTGCCATGGCATTGGAAAAACATGTTGGTATTGACCGTCTGCTTAAGATTGCTGAAAAAGCTTTATGACGGACGATAACGCACATGATGATGCCCCGACATTCGACGATGGATTTCGTGATGGGCTGGACCAACTATTGGCATGGCGAAGGGACGTGCGGCGTTTCAGTGATCGTTCGATCAGTCCCGAAATATTGGATGACTTGCTGAACCGCGCCTGCCTGGCGCCATCGGTTGGTAATGCCCAGCCATGGCGGTTTGTTTCCGTGGAAAACACCGAACGGCGACAGGCGGTTATTGCGCATGTTGACTCCGAAAATCGTAAGGCGGCGGCGGCCTACGCGGATGATAATGAGCGATCAGAATATCAGAAACTCAAACTGCACGGTTTGCGCGAAGCCCCGGTTCATCTGGCTGTGTTCTGCGATATGGCGGTAGAAGAAGGGCGCGGTCTGGGCCGTCAAACCATGCCGGAAACGCTGATCTATTCCGTGGTCATGGCGATCCATAATCTCTGGCTCACTGCTCGTGCGCGTAATATCGGACTCGGCTGGGTTTCGATATGCGAGCCGGATCAGATTACAGCTTTGCTGGACGTGCCAGCCGGATGGCATTTCATCGGCTATCTTTGCATCGGCTATCCGGCGCAAGAAAGTGATGAACCGGAATTGGTCACCTATGGGTGGCAGGACCGGATTGATTTAAAACAGACGCGGTTCGTGCGATGACTATCACCCCAGAATATGTTGCCGAATATCTCGATGCGCTGGCCAAGCCGCAAGGCAGCATGGGTCGTCTGGAAGGGCTCGCTATTCAATTGGCAGTCGCGCAGCAAGTTTTGCCAGCCCACACCAATCCGCGCCGGATCGTATTGTTTGCGGGCGACCATGGCGTTGTCGAGAGCGGCGTGTCCGCTTGGCCTTCGGCTGTGACCACCGTGATGATGGAAACTATCATCGCCAAGCAGGCCACCAGTACAGCATTGGCTGCTGCGCATATGACCGACCTACGGTTGGTTGACGTAGGAAGCATTAAACCAGCTGAAACCGGCGGTCAGACGTCATCCTTTGTTAATGCGCGCTTAGCGGCTGGAACGGCTAATTTAGCCACCGGGCCAGCAATGACGAAGGAACAGTTTCAAGCCGCATGGGCTGCGGGAGAAGCCGAAGCCAAGCGCGCGCACGATGAAGGCTTTGTTCTGTTGATCGCCGGAGAAATGGGGATTGGAAATACAACGCCGGCAGCTTGCTTGACGATGCTTTTAGCGGATGTTGACGCCGAAACCGCAACCGGACATGGGGCCGGGTCAGACGATGCAATATTATCGAACAAGCAGGATATCGTTGCGCGAGCTGCGGAACGAGCCAGACATTCGCTCGACGACGACCCGGTCGCTGCGATTGCGGCAGTGGCCGGTTTTGAGATTGCGGCTATGGCCGGCTTTTATGCCCAAGGTGCGGCGCAGGCTTCAGTCCTTTTGTTGGATGGCTATGTTGCCACATCCGCTGCGTTGATCGCTGAGCGGCTGGTGCCTGGAACCACGGAAAAAATGATCGCGGCCCACTTGTCCGCGGAGCCGGGGCATCGGGCGGCGCTTGATCATCTCGGTCTGGAACCACTGCTCGAATGGGATATGCGGCTTGGAGAAGGGACCGGTGCGCTGACCGCTTTGCCGTTACTTGATAGCGCTGCGGCTCTGCTCAATGATGTCGCAAAATTATCAGACATTATGCCATGACGGGCAATCCGGTGATAAGTTGGTGGATGCCGCCGCTATTGGCGGTGCAGTTTCTGACGCGGCTACCTGTGCCCGGATTGAACCGACTATCTGCGGAACAAGCGCGATATGGCCTATCCCGTTCGGTTATTTGGTTCCCGCTGGTCGGTGCTTTGGTTGGTGTCATCACAGCGGCAGTGCTGGTGGCAACCGCCCATATCTGGCCGCGCGCTGTAGCGGTTATCATTGCGCTTGCGATTGAGGCGCGTCTAACGGGTGCTTTCCATGAAGATGCCGTAGCCGATTTCTGTGATGCATTTGGCGGCGGCCATGATGTAGAATCGACGCAGCGGATAATGAAAGACAGTCGCATTGGCAGCTATGGTGCGCTCGGCTTGGTTCTGGCGGTTGGTTTGCGCGCGGCTTTGCTGATTGCGATGCCACAGGATTGGATCATGATTGCACTAATCGCATCCGCCTGTTTTGGGCGGTTCCTGGCTGTTGCGGTCATGGCGATCGTCGCTCCTGCGAAAACGCAAGGGGGCGGTCTGGCAAAAGATGTCAGCGGGCGAACCGATGTCATGGATTTGATCTGGGCGAACCTTATAGCTGCACCCGTCCTGGGTCTGTTTGCTTATTGGCATCCGGCCGCTGCCTTGCTGACGCTTTCTGGGGCTGTGTTATTTTTGCTCTGGTTCCGCGCAATTCTGCTTCGACGGTTGGGTGGCAGCACGGGTGATTGTCTGGGCTTTGCTGTTTATGGGGGGCAACTTCTTTTGCTTTTGGCTTTGTTGGCCATGGTCGGTTGATGATCTGGCTGGTCCGGCATCCTCCCGTGGCTATCCATTGGCAAAAGCTTTGTTATGGCGCCAGTGATATGGGATTGAGCCGTGAAGGTGCGCGCATAGCGAAGGTTTTGGTGGACAAGCTGGTGACATTGTCGCCTGACTTGATTGTCCATTCGGACCGCAAACGTACCCGGATAATCGCTGAACAAGCCGCGGAAAAATTGTCTGCCGAGATACGCGCCGATCATCGTTGGCGGGAACGGGACTTTGGTGATTGGGAAGGGTGCAGCTGGAATGAAATATATCGCGCGACCGGCAACGCGATGGACGGGATGCTTGATGATCCCGAAGGATTTCGGCCAGGTGGTGGCGAAACAACGCAAGAGCTGGTTGATCGGGCGCTCGACGGCTGGCGGACGCTTCTAACTGACAAAGATATAGCGGTTATCGCTCATGGGGGGCCTATTGCCGCCGTTTTGGCACATCGTGCTGAGGCTTCAATCTCGTCCCTGCCCGATTATATTCCGCAAACAGGCTCCATCACGGAAGCGGGTTAGAGGGCTTTTTGCGCTTTTCTACCCGCTGATAGATAAACCAGCCTGTCCACAGTAGCGCATAGAGCCCCAAAGCGGTGAATATTGCTGGCTGCGGGTTATCCAAGCTACTAACCGAACCGGCATAGGCAGCAATCCCGACATAGGGAATGGTGCCAAGTGCATAGAATATTAGATAGCGCGGCAGTGGCATACGCGTGACCCCAGCCATACAGGCGGTAACCTCTGGCACCATCGGTGCGGCGCGGGCCAGCATGATCATCGCAGGACCGCTGCGGGCAAAGGCTTCAGCCATAAGCGCCCGTTCCGTCTCGTCCTTGATCAATATGCTGATCGCCCGGTGCCCATATTTGCGGCTAAGTGTGTATCCGGTGAGCATTGCGAAGGTTAGCCCCGTAAAGACGGCTGCCGCGCCGATCGGAAAGCCGAGGAAAAAGCCAGCTAGCAAGGTTGTTGCCAACGTGGGCACAGATAGTAGGATGTCGAGCAGCAGCAAGATCACAATGGCTCCGAAAATATAGACTGGATCGACTTGCTGAGCGGCTTCCAGTACGCCGCGTACCCTATCCACGGTCAGAATACCGAAGAGCTGGCCGATCAAGAATATCGTCAGAAAAACGAAAGTCAGTGCGGCCATGATTTTCAGGAGCGGTCTCATGGCGTTTTTCTGTCTGCTAGCTAGCCGCTATGCAAATATTATTTGATCAATCGCGTTAACTACGGGCTGCCATCAGCTTTTTATTTCGCGCTTCGACGGCTCGAAAACCTTTAAAGACGCTCAAGCCTGGATCGGTTTTGCCGCTTTTGCCAATATTAAACAGCTGTTCGTAAAACCAATAGATGGTAGCAAAACCATCCACCGCTTTGACCATCTGAAACCGTTTTAAAAAGCCTAGCCAATCAGGAATGAGTTGCAGTGTGTTTTCATAACGGGGCAATTCATCAAGGCCAGCGAGCAATTGTTTCGGCGCGTCCGTCATCACACACATCGGGCGACCGAGACCGATCAAGTCGGCAGCTCCGCCTTCCAACGCCTGTTCCATGGCAGCGCGCGTCCGGAAACCGCCTGTAACCATGAGCGGCACTGTGACCGAAGCCTGCATCGCTTTGGCAAAATCGACAAAATAGGCTTCGCGGGCTTGCGTGGAGGGCGCGACATTTTGCTCCTCTTTTTCTTCCATCCCGTCAGCGCCCATCAGTGCGGGTTGTTCATAAGTACCGCCAGAAATCTCGATCAGATCGACACTCGCTGCTTCCAGCCATTGCACAACCTGTAAGCTATCCTCGAACGCAAAGCCGCCTTTTTGAAAGTCGGCGCTGTTGAGTTTTACCGAGATTGGAAAGTCGGGGCCAACCGCTGCGCGAACCTTGGCAACTGCCGACAAGAGAAAGCGCGCGCGGTTCTCCAGACTGCCGCCATATTCATCGGGGCGTTGATTGGCGCGCGGGCTGAGGAAGCTGCTGAGCAAATAGCCATGCGCAGAATGGATTTGCGCGCCGGTAAAGCCCGCTTCCTGACAGGTTTTTGCCGCCAATGCGAAGCGATCGACCAGTTCCTCAATCTCTGAGACCGTCAGCGCAACCGGTTCACCAAATTGACCACCAGGCAGGCCGAGCTTGACCGCAGAGGGCGCTTTGGGGTGTTTGTTCACATTGCTTTGCGTTTGCCGTCCGGCATGGCTTATTTGCGCCCAAAAATGATTGCCATTGCGGGTGGCAACTGCGGCCCAGCTTTTCAGTGCTGCCATCATGACGTCATCGGCTGGCTGGTCGATCACAACATTGCCGGGGCGTTCCAGATGATCGCGGTCGATCTGGATGTTCCCGCTGAGCAACATCCCGGCACCGCCATCGGACCAGATGCCATAGAGCCGTTCGAGTTCCGGGGTAGGGACACCATCGGGCGTTGCCATTCCCTCGGTCATTGCGCCTTTACCGATGCGATTGGGTAATATGGCGCCGCAGGGCAGGGTGAGAGGATTGGCGAGAGTGTTGGTCATGAATTTGCCCCGAAAATTGCATTGCGATTAGAAACTGATTCTGTCTGAGAGCGCAATTTTTAGCAAGTCCTATGTGACATTAACGACATTTTAACACAGAAATCTGCCGATTTGGCTTTTGGAAAAAAGCGGTTATAGTGTTGGCCAACGCCAGTTTGGGGAAACATTCGGCGGCGCGGAGAGAGAGCATGTTGAAGGGGAATGGATATGGTTGCAGCAACTTCTCGTAAAACAGTTGCAAAGCATCGCGATGATCGAGAACTTCGGTCGACGTCGGCCACGCGATGGGAAAAGAAAATGAGCAATAATTGCGCTACGGCTTTGCTCGTCTACACACTGATGCAGATATTCTTTGTTCTCAGTTTCATTCAAACCAAAGGCATGTCGATTGCACCCTATTTCGGACTAGTGCTGTTGGTTGCCGTCATCGTCCCCTTCTGCCGAAAATATGAAAAACGCTGGCAAGGCGTCGCCAATAGCGGCCTTGGTGAACAAAGCTTGGCTGCCCGCTTTCGCAGGGATCAGGTCACCCTCTGGATTTTGGCGCTTGGTTTACCGTTTGTTTTTGTCGGCATCATAAAAATAATTGGCGCAATCATCTAATCAATTCAGTTTTGTAAACAAAGGCCGCACGCGGCGTTGACCTCAATGCCTGTCAACCCTATGTCCTGCCCATGTTAAAGCCACAAGAAGCGCAGGATCGCGCCGACGCCCTTATCTCCCAAGCCAAAAAAGCCGGTGCTGATGCCGCAGATGCAATTTATGTCTGTGATGCATCGACACAGGTATCGATGCGGCTTGGCAATCTGGAAGATGTAGAACGGTCCGAAGGTGAAGAAATCGGCCTGCGCGTTTTTGCAGGTAAGCGCTCTGCCACCGTATCTTCCTCTAATATGGATCCGGAAATTTTGTCTGCGTTGGTTGGACGCGCGTTGGATATGGCACGGGAGGCACCGGAAGACCAATATGCCGGTTTGGCACCGGAAGAACTCATCCTGAAATCCGATCCCCATATGATTGATGGTGATGATGGTGTTGATCCCGATCCGGAAGCGCTGCGCGAAATGGCGCTCAAGGCCGAAGATGCTGCACGGGCGGTTAAAGGTGTGACGAATAGTGAAGGCGGCGGTGCGAGTGCCGGCCGCTCGATTGTCGCTTTGGCAACCAGTCACGGCTTCTCTGGAGCGTATTCCACTAGTGGTTATAGCTGTCACGCCAGTGTCATTGCAGGCGAAGGTGACGGCATGGAACGCGACTATGCTTATGACAGCACACGCCATTTTGAAGATCTCGATACGCCGGACATGATTGGCAAGGAAGCGGGTGAACGCGCGGTATCACGCTTAAACCCGGTAGACTTTAAATCAGGCGCGATGCCCGTAGTGTTTGATCCGCGGATCAGTAATTCGATACTCGGTCATTTTGTCGGTGCGATTGCTGGCAGTGCGATTGCCCGTAAAACCAGCTTTTTGCTCGACGCCATGGATACGCAAGTCTTTGGCGACGCGATCAACATTATCGACTGCCCGCACCGCAAGCGCGGGTTGCGGTCCAAAGCCTTTGACGGCGAAGGATTGCCGACGGCGAAAACAAAACTGATTGATAATGGCCGCCTAACTCAATGGATTATGGAAAGCGCATCAGCGCGGCAATTGGGTTTGCAACCGACGGGCCATGCCTCTCGCGGGGTTGGTGGTGCGCCGGGTGTTAGCGTGACTAATCTTCACATGAACGCTGGATCGGTTAGCAAAGATGAGTTGATCAAAGACATCAAGCACGGTGTCTATATCACTGAATTAATTGGCCAAGGCGTCAATCCCGTTACCGGTGACTATAGCCGCGGCGCAGGTGGTTTCCTGATCACTGATGGCGAAATCGGACCGCCGGTTTCGGAAATCACCATTGCGGGTAACCTGAAAGATATGTTCTTGAGCCTGATCCCGGCTGATGATCTGGAATATCGCTATGCGGTCAATGCACCGACATTGCGCACCGATAGCATGACAGTGGCCGGCGGTTAAGAAAGCTGGTTAAATCTAAATCGTTAGTGGTGCGCTTGTCGAACCGCGCTTATTAGACAGGAAAGCCCCCGTTCCCATCCGATCGGAACAGGCTGCGGGCTAATGGAGTAAATTGGGGTTGGTTGATTTTAATGACATCGTCGCGATAGCCAGAGAAGCTGGTGATCTGGCCATGCGGCAATGGCAGGCCGGTAAAAACGCAGAAAATACTTGGGAAAAATCGCCCGGACAGATTGTTAGCGAAGCCGACATCGCGGTGGACCGTTTTCTCCGCGAGCGGTTGGAGGTGCAACTGCCAGAAGCGGGTTGGCTGTCAGAGGAAACCGCGGAAGATAAATCTTTGTCCGGCCGCGACATGGCGTGGGTGGTTGATCCGATCGACGGCACCAAGGATTTTGTGAAGGGCAAACCTGGCTGGTGCATATCAGTTGCGCTGGTAAAGAACGGAGCACCGATTTTTGGTGTGCTCAATGCGCCTGCAATGAACGAGATTTGGACCGCAAAAGCCGGTAGTCATACCGAGGTGAACGGCAAAGCGCTAAAAGCCAGTCAATGCACAAACTATAATGGGGCGCGCTTACCGGTCGAGGAGCTCCCCGATCATATAGATCTTACCCCTGTGACCAAACCCAACAGTATCGCGCTGCGGCTGGCAATGGTGGCTGATGATCGTGCAGATCTGGTTGTTTCGACGCGCTGGGGCAGTGAATGGGATATTGCCGCAGCCCACGTGATTGCCGAAGAGGCGGGGGCGATGGTCACGGATGCCCATGGGAAAAAACTCCGCTATAACGGCACGCACGGACAAGCCTTTGGCGTACTTTGTACGTCAGAGGGCATTCATGACGCAGCAGTCGCGCGTGTCGCCAAATTTCTTTCGGAAAATAAAGGGCAGAACTAAGCCAGCTTTGGCGCACGGGTCCAGAGCTGTTCGCGATCCGTCCATTTCGATTTCAAGACCGCCTGACCGAAAGCCTTTGCGACCCATGCGATTTTCGCTGCCTTGCGTGTCATAATCCGCTTATCAAGTGAACCGCCCTCGCTCTTCCTCACTGCGCGGGCAATATCACCATAGATACCGGCTGCTGCCAACACTGCCCAGCGCGAGCGAAAAGGTAATCGCGCTGCACCGACGCGGGCGGAGGCTTCATACCGCTCGGCCAAATCGCATAGCCGAGCGATAAGTTGGACTAGCGCCTCGCGCCGGGCCGGGTTCAGAATATCAGCAGGATCAATCCGCATCTCTGTAAGCCAGTCTTTTGGCAGATAACAGCGCCCGGCTTCTGCATCTTCTGCCACATCACGCGCAATATTCGACAACTGAAAAGCCAGTCCCAGGTCACAGGCTCGGTCGAGTGTTTCGTCGTCGCGTGGGGAGATGCCCATGACCACTGCCATCATACAGCCAACGGCGCCGGCGACATGATAGCAATATTGGTAGAGATCATTCTCGCTTTGTGGCCGCCATTCTTTCGCATCCAGTGCGAAGCCATCAATAACATCATTGGCTAACGCAATAGGCAAGCGGGATTCCTGGGCAACGACACCCATGGCATCGAAGGCAGGCTTACCGGTTTGTTCACCGCCCATTGCGCGGCGAGTCAGCATACGCATCAAGGCAATTGTTTTTTCCGAAGCCGGGGTGGCTGACATTCCATGGCCATGATCCTGACCATCGGCAAGATCATCACACTCGCGGCACCAAGCATAAAGCATCCATGCCCGCTCGCGGGTCTGTTTGGCGAAAAGCTTGGATGCGAGCGCGAATGATTTGGACCCGCGATCGATACTGGCTTTGGCATGGAGGACAAGGTTGGCGCGGTTCATCAGGCGTCTTGCAGCATGTCCTCAAGCATCAGCTCTGCGGTGGCTTTGGCGCTGCCAACAACGCCCGGAATACCGGCCCCCGGATGAGTGCCTGCGCCTACAAAATAGAGATTGTTGATCACATCGTCCCGGTTGTGCACGCGGAACCAAGCGCTTTGTGTCAGCAGCGGCTCTAGGCTGAATGCGCTGCCGAGATGAGCATTCAAATCGGCACCAAAATCCTGAGGTGTATAATGGAAGCTGGTTACGATCCGATCATGGATGTCGGGGATCAGGCGCTGGCCGATTTCATCAAGAATGCGTTTCTCGTAGATCGGCCCCATTTCTTCCCAGTCGATAGGCAGCTTGCCCTGATGAGGAACGGGGGCCAGGACATAAAATGTGCTGTGGCCTTCAGGCGCCATTTTTGGATCAGTAATCGTTGGATGGTGGAGATAAAGCGAGAAATCGCTCGGCAAGACCCCATTGTCGTAAATATCCTCTAACAGCCCCTTGTAGCGAGGACCAAAAAGGATCATGTGATGCGGAATGCCGGGCCAAGTTCCCTTGAGTCCGAAATGCACGACAAATAGCGACGGGGAATATTTCTTTTTGTTGAGCGAGGCTGTGACCTTGTCGCTGCGATGCTTGTGACCCAGCAGATCGCGGTAGCTGTGCATGACATCTGCGTTGGACGCGACCGCATCAAAAGTTTCGTTCCATCCAGATTTACAGGTGATGCCAGAGGCGCGGTCGCCCATGGTATCAATGCTTGTGACCGGATCAGACAAACGGATCGTACCGCCAATCCGCTCAAAATGTTTCACCATGGCAGCGATCAGCATATTTGTACCGCCCTTGGCAAACCAGACACCGCCCAGCCGTTCCAGTTTATGAATCAAGCCATAGATAGCGCTCGTTGCCATCGGATTGCCGCCAACCAACAGGGACTGGAACGACAGAAATTCGCGCAGCTTTTCGTTTTTGACGAAGCTGGATACTTTGGCATAGACCGACCGGTAAGCTTCAAACTTCATCAGCGCGGGCGCGGCTTTGATCATCGATTTGAAATCGAGAAACGCCTTGGTGCCTAGCTTGACATAGCCCTCTTCATAGAGCCCGCCGCTATATTCGAGGAAGCGTTTATAGCCCTCGACATCATCCGGTTCGATCGCAGCGATATTTGCGTAAAGCTCCTCGGGATCATTGACATAATCGAAATTGGTGCCATCGGGCCAGTTGAGCCGGTAAAAGGGTGACACGGGCATCAACTCGATATCCTTAGCCATATCATGACCAGTCAGGTCCCATAGCTGACTAAGGCAGTCGGGATCAGTGATAACGGTTGGTCCGCCATCAAAAATAAAACCATCCTTGTCCCAATAATAGGCGCGGCCACCCGGTTTATCCCGGCTTTCAAGGATCGTTGTTTGAATACCCGCTGACTGCAGTCGAATGGCGAGGGCGAGCCCGCCAAATCCAGAGCCGATTACGGCGGCTGTCTTGAACAATTTGGGCTGGCTTTTGGACATATCATTCATCGTATATGATGCTCATCTGTATTTCAGTAAAAGAGGGATCGCGCGCGAAATGGGAATGGGCGGCTTACCGGTTAGCAAATTAAGCTGATCCCCTTTCGTCGTCCTGCCAGCATAAAAGCGGGCAAGCAATTTTTCGTCTTTCGTATAGGTGTGCTGCAGCGTGCGATAGCGTTTATCCGGGTCCGCCCCTTTGAACATGAAGGCGCATAGCATACGATAGAATTTGCCGTCTTTCCAGTGCTTTGTCGCCAGGTTCTTGAGAAGTTTGTCTAATACCGGTTGATCAATCTCCGGCGTCTGAGCAATCAGCATAGCGGTGCGTACCGCCATCGGCAAAGAATAGCTGGTGATCGGTTGTATCAGGGCGGCTCTTGTTCCAGCACGGGCATCCGGACCTTTGTTGGATCGCCAGAATTTCGCAAAATTTCCACCGTAAAGTACTGGAAGCGTCCCGCGCTCTTCGCGTAATATTTGATCCACTATCCAGCCTTGTTCGGCGGCATATTGCGCGATCCGCTCATGCAAGACATCTATGGCCAAATCCTTGGTGTCGGAATAATAAGTATCCTCGATAAATATTTCAGTCGCGCTGAACGGCAAGCAATAGACAAAGCGATAGCCATCAATCTGTTCTACCGTTGCATCCATAATAATCGGATGCTGTAGGCCATGCGGCTCTTTCAGCCTGAGCATTTGTCCACAAAATTTTTGCCAGCCATATTCCAGGGCTGAAAAGTCGCCGCCGCCGCGTACGTCGAGCACAGCCTTGGCGGCGATCTCATCGCCATTTTCAAGACGCACTAAACCATCATTGATGGATTTGGCTTTAAGCCCTGATTTCAGAGCTTCAGCTGGCAATTTCTTGCGCAGTTCGCGATCGAGATTCTCCGACTCTATCGAATAATAGCCGTTACCAATGGTCCGGTGGTATTGCGGAAACTGGACATCATAATTCTCCCACTGTCGCGAAATGAGCGGGTCCAGCAACCAGCGATCCTCTGGTTCGATATCGCTTTCGAAAAATGACCAGATGTGATTGCCGCCAAAATGCTCGTCCGCCTCGATCAGCGCAATATTGAGTTCCGGGCGCATTTCATGCAGCGCCAGCGCAACTAAACCACCGGCAAGACCGCCACCCGCGATGGCGAGATCATATTGATTTTGCGAAGAGGCTTTCTTTGGCATGCGCCGGGGTTAGCCTATGGGGAAGGCGGGGGAAGCCTGTCCCAAAGCATGTAAGAAAATAATTGTCACCACATTATAGAGCCAGGTCTTTGGGGAGAAGATTTAATAGGCTTCACCTTCGATCAGATATGACCTATTCTACGGCCAATGGAATTATTGCTTGCCATCGTCCTCTCCGCCATCGCCATGACCATCATTGTCGGAGTCCGCTATCTGATAACCAGTGGTTTTTTTGCCTGGCTGACGCAGCGCGCCCGGCCCGGTCAATATGACAGGTTGAAACCACAGATATCGAGAGAAATTCGTTGGTCACTCTATTCGGCCGCTATTTATGGCATTCCAGCCGGGATCATCGCCTGGGGCTGGCAAAATGCCGGTTGGACAAAAATTTACACTGATTTCAGCATGTACCCGCTTTGGTACGTGCCGCTGTCGTTATTGCTTTATCTGTTCCTTCATGACACTTGGTTTTACTGGACCCACAGGCTGCTCCACAGGCGCGGCTGGTTTGAGATTGCACATGCGGTTCATCATGAAAGCCGGCCGCCAACTGCTTGGGCAGCAATGAGTTTTCACCCTTTGGAAGCGATAAGTGGGGCAGTCGTTATTCCTGCTCTGGTCATCGTAATTCCGATTCATGTCGGCGTATTGGGTCTTGTCCTGCTTATCATGACAATTATGGGAGTGACCAATCATATGGGGTGGGAGTTATTTCCGCGTTGGTTGGTTAACGGTCCGTTAGGGAAAGGGCTGATAACCGCTACCCATCATGAAAAACATCACAGTGCGTATAGGGGCAATTATGGATTATATTTTCGGTTCTGGGACCAAGTCTGCGGTACTGACCTTGGGCTTGGCAGTTTCGGGGATCGTGTTGGCAGCACTGCCAATGAGCGGAGCAGGGGCTAATCAAGCGATAATCGCACCAGTTGTAACGGCTTCGGTTGATATTTCGGTCTCTAACCTGCGGTCGAAAAAAGGCGATGTTCTCGTATGTTTGAGCAATAATCCCAAATATTTTCCCGATTGCACCAAAGACAAGACAGCACGTAAAATCAAAGTGGCGGCATCCAGTGCTGGCAATGTGCAAATTGCCAATGTGAAACCCGGCACCTATGCGGTCGCCCTTATCCACGATGAAAATGCCAATGGTAAGATGGACATGCGCCTGTTTCTGCCGCGCGAAGGCTTTGGTTTCTCTCGTAATCCGAAAATTGGCATGGGACCACCCAAATTCAAATCGGCTCAGTTTACAGTTGAGAGTAGCAATCTGAACTATGCTGTGAAAATGAAATATATTTTGTGAATGATTTCGAAAATCACTTGGAACTTTTTAGCGTTCGTACCATTATAGTCAGATGATCAATCATTCCCCCGCAAAATTTAACGCTGCTGCCTACATCACTGGATTGGGTGCTGCGCTTATTCTTTCAACCGCAGCGCACGCACAAGAGCAGGGACCTCCCGCTGGCGAGAGCGTTTTTGATGGTGACTATGTCACTATCGGCGGGGGCGTTGGGGTTGGGCCCAGCTATGACGGATCGGACGATTATGTCATATCACCTCTGCCCGTGATCATCGGCAGTTTCGCTGGCCTCGATTTTCAGCCCCGCGGACCAGGCGTTGCGGTGGATGTCATTCCTGATACCGATGGCGCGAAAATTGATTTCGTGCTCGGGCCGGTCGTCCGCGCGCGTTTTGATCGCAACAATTCGATTGAAGATGATGTTGTACGTAGTCTTGGCAAGCTTGATGTCGCTGTTGAACTGGGCGGTGTCGCCGGTATCCAGGTTAACCGGGTTTTGCACCCGTTTGACTCGCTTACCGCTCAAGTCGATTTACGCTGGGATGTTGCTGGCGCGCATAGCGGTATGGTTGTATTTCCCAGCTTGACCTATTTTACGCCGCTTAGTCGGGGCGTGGCAGTGAGCTTCGCCCTCAATGCTGAATATGTTGATGACGATTATGCGGATTATTATTTCAGTATCGACCAAGCTGGATCCACTGCCAGTGGGCTTCCGACCTTTGGCGCAGAAGGTGGTTGGAAAAATGTTGGTGCCACAATATTCACTGGCATTGATCTGGACGGCGATGTGACCAATGGCGGTTTTGGCCTTTTCGTACTGGGCGGTTATTCGCGGTTGCTTGAAGATGCCAAACGTTCACCGGTCACCTCAATTCGGGGCGATGCGGATCAGTTTTTCGGAGCGGTTGGCGTAGGTTATACGTTCTAATCGTAACGCCCTGATATATTCTGCGCTTTGGCTGATATCAATCGCGCAGCCATAATTCACACGAACAAACAGGCTTTACAGCATCGTATCCGGTTGCTGTTGGCGATGTCATACGCGCTTTTTCAGGGGCCAGATCCATCTTATTGGCTGCGCCAAAAGCCACTTGCGACAAAACGCGCGCATTAAGGGTTGTTAACCACATAAATTTAAAATGGCTTAACATTCTCGGCCCATTTTCAGCGTCGGGCATAGGAACAGGGCAACGCCGCAAGGCAGAATTGAGGTTCCGTATGAAAGACGTATTACTACCAAAAGCAACACGAGTCATTGGTCCGCTTGGGGAAGCGCTAGCCGAACATGATTTGCCGCCAGCAGACACAACCCGTTGGGTTGTTCGGCGCAAAGCAGAGGTTGTCGCCGCCGTAAATGGCGGACTGCTAACGACTGATGAAGCGTGTGAGCGCTATAATTTGTCGCTGGAAGAGCTGATCTCTTGGCAGCAGGCGATTCATCGTTCCGGCATGAATGGTTTAAGCATCACCCATATGCAAGAATATCGCGATCAGAAAATAACTGCGTAGCAGCTATGGGGCCTTGTGACTTAATGTGACAGCGCCCAATCGCCCCCACTACCCATTTGAACAAATTTTCGCCCAGCGCAGCTGGAGCTGAAATCCATCCTATTGAGGTCCTGTCATGTCCACAGCCAAAGTCATTATTGTTGAAGAAGAAAACGCGCTCTCCCGATCCTTGCAGGACGATCTGGAGGCGCATGATATTGCGGTCGCCTGTGTGTTTTCGAAACTGGATGAGGAAGCCAGTCTGGTCTTTGGACCGGATGCGCTGGTCGTCGATCCTAAAAGCATGCGGGAAAACGGCCATGGCCTGCTCGATCGTTTTGCGGGATTGCGCCCATCGATGCCGGTTATATTGACACCGAATCCCAAGGATAGCGGCGATGATGCACTCGCCTTTGATGCGGCCAGCGTCGTGCAGCGCCTGCAAAAGCCATATGCTGTGCCGACATTGTGCAATTTAATCGGACGCATGGCGGATGTTAGTGGTCACACC
Source organism: Parasphingorhabdus cellanae (assembly GCF_017498565.1). NCBI lineage: Bacteria > Pseudomonadati > Pseudomonadota > Alphaproteobacteria > Sphingomonadales > Sphingorhabdaceae > Parasphingorhabdus > Parasphingorhabdus cellanae. The sequence continues at coordinate 797,832 of NZ_CP071794.1, read as the reverse complement.
GTCAACGACTTGGATTATGTCTGCGCGCTGGTTGAAACCGACCGGTTGTTGCCGAACCTGTCGGTTGAGTTTCAATCCAAACAGTCTTTGGATAACGATAAAATTGTCGGTTATGAGGCGCTGACCCGGGTGAAGACACGCCGCGCGCTCAATCCGGCGATCATCTTTTCCGATCTGGTCGACGTGGCTGTGGAGGTTGAGGCGACATTGGTTGTGGTCGATGAATCGATCAAGCTTGCTACAGCTTTGGCCAAGCGCGGTAAGCCGGTGCCGGTATCTTTTAACTGCAGCGCCATCATGATGACATACCGCCGCTTTGTCGACGCGCTGATCAGCCGTTTGAAGCATGCGGATATTAAGCCAGGCCAGCTCATGTTGGAAATTACTGAAGAGGCCCGCGTGGTTGATGTTGATCGGTTAGCTGCGGTCTGTCACGCCCTTCGGGGCCATGGCCTTTCGATATCGATCGATGATTATGGCACCGGTCTCGCCAATCTGGAGCGTATTGCCAAAATCCCGTTTGATGAGCTGAAGATCGACAAGACGATTTTCAATGCCTGCTATGACGGCGATATCCCGATCTCCCTGCTGGCGTCGATGCTGGAATTCTGCCGTGGTCGTAAAGCGCGGTCGGTGATTGAAGGGATTGAAACCAAACATCATTTGGCGCAGGCGCGCTTGCTTGGCGCGGATTTCGGGCAGGGGTTTTACTGGGGCTGTGCGGTCCCGCCAAAATATTTCGTCCCCGGCTGGTAGGAAATTCGCGCTTCGTCACGCAGCTTCTATCGCTACCATAGATAATCTTCGCTGGACCTTCTGCGATAGCCGCACTAACCTGCGACTCATCCCCGGGGAGCCTGTTCGCAAAAGCAGGTTGAGAGCGGAATAAGCCGCGACCCGTTGAACCTGATCCCGTTAACCCGGGCGGAGGGAGGGAGCGGTGTTAGACAAAAATCCCGCCTCTTCACTCCGGCAACTGGAGTAAAGACTATGGCCGACATTCCTGCAAAGACCGAAATTGGCGTAACCACTGGCCCGATAAGTGGCTCGAAAAAAGTGCATGTGGCGGCGCATAGCGGCTCTGGCATTCGCGTGGCGATGCGCGAAATTCATCTCGAAGGTGGCGAACCGCCGGTGCGTGTTTATGACACATCCGGCCCTTATACCGACCCGAATGCGTTAATCGACATCAACGCGGGCCTCCCACAACTGCGCCGCGAATGGATCGAAGCGCGCGGCGATGTCGAAAGTTATGACGGCCGTGAGATCAAGCCCGAAGATAATGGCCAGCTCGGCCCTGACCGCAGCGGCGGTGTCCCGCAATTCCCACATGTCGTGAAACGGCCACTACGTGCCAAGGCAGGGATGAATGTCAGTCAGATGCACTATGCCCGGAAAGGCATCATCACTCCGGAAATGGAGTATGTCGCTGAACGCGAAAATCTCGGGCGGGAGCGGCTGAAAGAATATAAGCGCGACGGCGAAAGCTTTGGCGCGTCCATCCCCGACTATGTCACGCCGGAATTTGTGCGGGACGAAGTGGCGCGTGGTCGGGCGATTATTCCCAACAATATTAACCACCCAGAAACCGAACCAATGGCGATTGGCCGCAACTTCCTCGTGAAGATCAACGCGAATATTGGCAATAGTGCCGTGGCATCCGACGTTGCGACGGAAGTTGACAAGATGGTCTGGTCGATCCGCTGGGGCGGGGATACCGTGATGGACCTCTCCACCGGCCGCAATATCCACGATACGCGCGAGTGGATCATCCGCAACTCCCCCGTGCCCATCGGGACCGTACCCATTTACCAGGCGCTCGAAAAAGTTGGCGGGGTTGCAGAAGACCTGACCTGGGAAATTTTCCGCGATACGCTGATCGAGCAGGCCGAGCAGGGCGTCGATTATTTCACCATCCATGCCGGCGTGCGGCTGCCCTATGTCCCGATGGCGGCCAAACGCGTCACCGGCATTGTCTCGCGCGGCGGATCGATCATGGCCAAATGGTGCCTCGCCCATCACAAGGAAAGCTTCCTCTACGAACATTTTGACGACATTACCGAAATCATGAAAGCCTATGACATCGCCTATAGCCTTGGCGATGGCCTGCGCCCCGGCTCGATTGCCGATGCCAATGACGAAGCCCAGTTTTCCGAGCTTTATACGCTGGGCGAGCTGACCCACCGCGCGTGGAAATCGGACGTACAGGTGATGATCGAAGGCCCCGGCCATGTGCCGATGCACAAGATCAAGGAGAATATGGAAAAGCAGCTCGAAGTCTGCGGCGAGGCACCCTTCTACACATTGGGCCCGCTAACCACCGACATCGCGCCCGGCTATGACCATATCACCAGCGGTATTGGTGCGGCGCAAATCGGCTGGTACGGCACGGCGATGCTTTGCTATGTCACGCCCAAGGAGCATCTCGGTCTGCCGGATCGCGACGATGTGAAAGTTGGCGTTGTCACCTATAAACTTGCCGCCCATGCCGCCGATCTTGCCAAGGGCCACCCGGCCGCACAGGTCCGCGATGATGCGCTATCCAAGGCACGCTTCGAGTTCCGCTGGCGCGACCAGTTTAACCTGTCGCTCGATCCCGACACCGCGATGCAATATCACGACCAGACGCTGCCAGCAGAAGGCGCCAAGACCGCGCATTTCTGCTCCATGTGCGGGCCGAAATTCTGCAGCATGAAAATCAGCCAGGAAGTGCGCGACTTTGCCAGCAAGCAAAACCAGAGCGCCGAAGGCTTTATCGCCTCGGAAAAGCTGGGCGCCGATACCGCCGCAGCAAGCAAGGCCGCAGCGGAAGAAGGCATGCGCGAAATGGCTGAGAAATATAAGGAAAAGGGCGATCGACTCTATTTGCCCGAAGATGAGGTGGAAGAACCGGTGGAGTGATGCGATGCTAAGGCGATTCACAGCTATATTCCTGTTGATCGCCGCAGCTGTGCCCGGCGTCCTTTTCTGGCAGCGTCGAAGCTTGCCCTATAATGAGCAGGGTCGCTATTTCGACGCTGCTCAGGGGGTGGTCTACGAGGCGCAAGCGGTCACGATGTACGGCGGAATTGCGGTCGTTCTGATCATTATAGGCGTGATCATTCTAGCATTTGGTCGGCGGCGTGACGGATGAGGTAGCCGAAGTGAAAGTTGTGCCGGTGGGTAAGAACGAGACATACATCATCACTCGTCATGCTGAACTTGATCCAGCATCCAGAGCGGAATACACCGACCAACATTCTGGATCCCGGATCAAGTCCGGGATGACGGAATATGCTATCACTGGATAAACGCAACAAACCAGCGGAGTAAACCTGTCCCATGGCCCTGTCTGCCGCCGCCTTGCTCACCCGTCTTCAGGTCTATGATGGCCGGGCGGTCAGCATGCTGGGGGAGATTGAAGCCGAATATGGGGGCGAGGCCGCTTATCTCGACGCAGTGATCGCGCTCGCCGCGCATGATCAGGCGGATGTGTCGAGCGGTGCAACCTGGCTGATCAAGGCGGCGCTCGAACGCGGGGAGGTGCTTTCGGCGGCGCAGAGCGAAGCCTTGTGGGATGAAATTCCGGCGATCCGATACTGGCAGGCGCAGCTGCATATCTGTCAGAGCGCGGCCTATCTCAGCTTCTCCGCCGACGGCGCAGCAACCATGGATCGCTGGCTCACGCCGCTGCTTCATCATGACCGGCCGTTCCTGCGCGCCTGGTCGGTGGACGCGCTATGCCGGATCGCTGTCCAGCACCCGGAATATGGCACGGCCGCCCGCGATGCCGCGCGCGCCGCGGCCAAAGACAGCACCGCCTCGGTCCGCGCACGGGTGCGCCAGCTGGGCGATGTGTTGGCGGATATCTGAACCCGGCAAATGCGCATCCCATACAGGATATTGTTGCAGGCCGTGGCGAAGCGATTGCTGTTTCGATTTCAAAGGCTTCTTCTGATTTTTGCATTGATTAAATTGGGAACGCTCTTAACGTTATAGCGATCGTGGGGATCGCTGCCCTATCGAACAACAGCAAAACTCGGGGGAGTGGGCAATGATAAAATCTGTACGCGCAAGTCTGTTTGTCAGTCTTGGGCTTTTGATACATCCAGTGACAGCTAAGGCAGAAGACGAACGGACCTGCATACCGCAAAGCGAATTCGACACGGCATTTCGCGATGCGGTTAGAGGGCCGGGACCTGCCGTCTCAACCGCGCGCTTTGGTCTGCGGTCACTTTGCTCAGGAAAATCTTTTGCCACACGGCTGCAGGAACTTCGCGACCAGGCATTCCCGGAAGAAAAAGCAGACCGGGATCGCAAGCATGAAGCGTTGATGGAAGAGGCGCGAGTTGAGCACGCCAAGGCCGAGAACAGGCGGCGTATTGAGCAGGCGCGGGCGGACGAGCTGGACCGCTTATATTATCTCGCCGAAGTCGCAGAGCAGGAGCGCCGGATAGAGATTGCGCGGGCCGAGAAAGCGGGTGCCAAGCTACGTGCCGCCAGGTTGGAGCGGCTATATGCCAGCAGCGTGCCGGGGGAGGATTTGACCACCGCTGTCGTTGTCAAAGGCAACGCGGCGGACAATCGCGCCGTGGAGCAGGCGATGAATCAGGTAGATGCCATCATCAGAGCGGATGCCAGTTCGTGGGGATGGAATAGCTACCTGCCTGGCAGTGTCTATGACACGCAACTGCTCAGCCGCAACTCGGCTTACGGCAATTATGTCATTTTTTCCCGATTCAAATATCGCGATAACAAGCATGGCTGGGTCAAAATTGAATATGCGGCGCGAAAGTTCAAATGCCTGACCTTCCATGATGATGACTACGAGTGCCGCCAAATCAAAGACTCGAAATCTTCCCGATTAATGGCGAACGTGAGCAGCGAGCTTTTTTGGGCAATTGTGGGCAGAGGATTCAAGCGGCTACGCTGATTTTGACACGTGCCTAAATCCAGCCTAGCGTTGCAAGGGTTCCTTGTGGTGAGCTGCGACACAGCGCCGCAACCGGATAACAGGGAACCAAGTATCATGACCATTGAGAACCCCGCCTCAATCACCCCGCAAAGCGTAGAGCAATGGCGCAAAGACGGACAATTTGTCGACTGGCAGGGCCACCAGATATTCGTCCGCACCGGTGGCGACCCATCCGCGCCGCCGCTTCTCCTGCTCCACGGCTTTCCGACCTCCAGTCTCGACTGGCTGCCGATGTGGGCGGAGCTCACCGCGCGCTATCGGGTGGTGGCGTTTGATTTTCTGGGCTTTGGCTTTTCCGACAAGCCGACGCGGCATCCTTATGATCTGCAGGAACAGAGTGATCTCGCGGCCTATCTGGCCGAGACTTTATTGGGTCAGGGTTTTCATCTGCTCGTCCATGATTATGGCGTCAGCCCGGGGCAGGAATTGCTCGCGCGGCAGGGCGAGGGCAAGATGGCGCACGAATTGCTGAGCTGCGCCTTTCTCAACGGCGGCCTGCTCCCCGCGCAGCATCGCGCGCGGCCTATTCAAAAGCTGCTCACCGGACCCTTTGGTTGGCTGTTCGTGCGCCTGATGAACCGGGAGCGTTTCGGCAAAAGCTTTAGCGAGGTTTTCGGCAAGGATACGCAGCCCGGCGCAGCGGAACTCGACGCCTATTGGGCCGTCATCCGCACAAATGGCGGCCACCGGCTGCAGCATAAGCTGCTCCACTATATCGCCGACCGCCGCACCCACGGCCCCCGCTGGGAAGCCCAGCTGACCCACCCGCCATGCCCGATCGCGCTGATAAACGGCACCCAGGACCCGGTCTCCGGCGGCCATCTGGTCGACGCGGTCGCGGCACTGAACCCGGAGGTGCCTGCATGGCGGCTGGACCATCTGGGCCATTATCCGCAGACCGAAGGGGCTGCGGATGTGATGGCGGCTTATGCGGAGTTTCGGGGTGGGTTGTGATTGGAAGCTTTATAAAAGGCCGGGACGATTTGTCTGCCAGTTCATGAGTTTGTTAGCAGCGACAGTCTCACGAGGTAGCGCTATGATTTTGACTTGAGCGGTAGATACTATCAACGAATATAACGCACTATTGCTGTTGACTGGTTTGAACCTCGGAACTAAACAAACTATACTAATAAAGGGGCGTATTTCGTGAAAGTAAAACTTGTTCCAGCATTGCTGTTATCAACGGCATTGGCTAGTTGTGGAGGAGGCAGTTCTTCGAGTTCGCCTCCGGTTACTCTGCCATCGACACCAAGCCCCACCCCGACGCCAACACCTACACCTGCCCCAACCCCGGCACCGACCCCAACACCGACGACAACGTTGGTTACTGACAATAATACCCGTTTTTCGGCATTAACCGGTGATCGTCGCTATTTCGCAGCTTGTCATGGATATTTTCTGTCTAACTCGGCGCCAGCTGCACTAGCAGAATTTGCCGACAATGGCCTCATCGCTTTTCTGGAATCCAGCGAAACTTATCGCGTCAGGGACCGAACATTGCTATCGGAAACCTTCGCATTGTCTGATCAGATTTCCCAAACGGCGCTTGTCATACAATATGAAAAACCGGCGGCTTTTGACAATCGGACCGACAGCTTTTCATTGATTCAGACTCGACCGGTGAGCACGCTGTTGAACAGTGATGCTCCGGTCGAATATCTTCGAGTTTCAGAAACATTATTAAATGGTGTCAATGCAGATCAGTCAACAAAAACAAGCTGTGTTTTGGGTGCTCCGACACCTATTGCGGACGCGCTCAATCAGTCCAGTCTGACCTATAACCCCTTTGATATTACTGGGGTTGCGCTAGTAAAGGAAAACGGCGTTTTTCAGGAGTATGAACTTGACGCGAGAAGCGTCCAGCTCAAGGTTTCTCCCTTCAATGGTAGCGCAACGATAGAAATCGATTTTATTGGAACGCGGGAGGGAAATACCATTGACCTTGGTGGATTTACCGGGCAATCAACAATGGGTTTGGAGCTTCTTACGCTGTCAGGCACAATCTTACCGAACGGTGGTAGTTTCGGGGGGGTAACAGCACTAAACGGTGCTTTGTTTGGCCCATTCGGCGGCGAATATGGTTTGGCTTTCAGCTATTTTCGGCCAGAACCCAATGCGGTATCGGTAAATGATGTTGATCTTGTCATTCAGGGCACCGTGAGCGGTTGGCTCGAACCTTAGCGGCTAGCACTGAGTTTTTTTGGCCAGCGAGCAGTCTTCGTGTCGCGTTACTCTGGTAACTGTAGCCGGTCGCGCGAACCTGATGTGCGCCATCAAAATTAGCAAAATCAACCTTGATCCGTAACCCTCACCAAATTCCAGTCATAGCCAAGCTCTCTCACCCGCGCCTCAATCCGGGCACGCACTTGCGGCTCGGGCTGCGCCTGACGGGTGAGCATCCACAGGTAGCGCCCGCTGGGTTCGCCGACAATCGCCCAGCTATAATCTTCCGCCCGGTCCAGCACCCAGTAATCGCCGTAAAAGGGGCCGAAAAAAGAGACTTTCAGCTTCGCATTCCGGCTGCCCTCGACGATTTTCGCCTTGCCGTTGGCGGTGGTGGTCTTGCCTTCTTTGGTGCAGCTGTTGATGACCTTGATCTTGCCGTCATCGCGCAGGGAATAGTCGGCGGTCACGCCGTCGCAGCCTTTTTGAAACGGCGCTTCATAGCGCGCCATTTCAAACCATTTGCCGAGATAGCGATCCAGTTCCACCGCCTTGGCGGGCTCTGGCACCGCGCTATTGCCGACGGGTCCGGGCTTGCCACCGCAGGCGCTGATCAGGGCAAAGGATATCAGGCTAAGCGAGAGCTTTAGTTTGGCGGATAGTTTCATGATGGTCTCCATAGCGATGCAGCATAGCTAGGCGCGCGTGAGCCGACTATGAATAGGGGGTTTGGTGCCTATAGGGATCGCGCCGATGCTCTGGCCGATGCTCAAGCTGCGCGGGCGGGTTTTATGACTTTGCCGTTCCGATCATCCGCACAGACAACCCGGTTCCGGCCTTGTTCCTTGGCGTCATACATCGCACTGTCCGCGCTCTTGAACATAGCGGAAAAGGCGCTCGCAGGGCCATATGCTACACCAAGCGAGCCAGTGACCCGCAGCCGCGCGGGCCAGTCCGGATGCGTCAGTTTCGCCACCGCGCTGCGCAGGGTTTCTGCGATTTCGGCGGCATCTGCTTGATGGTCGGGCGCATTGCAGTCGGGCAGGGCGATAATAAATTCCTCACCGCCCCAGCGCGCGGCCAGGGCATCGGGCGCCGTTTTGTCCAGTGTTTCGCGGATACAGGCGCTCACAGCGGCGATCACCTCGTCGCCCTGGCCGTGGCCATAGCTGTCGTTGACCTGTTTGAAATGGTCGATATCGAGCAGGATCAGGGGGGTCGGGATATTTCCGAGTTCCGCAATGCGTTCGTGCAGGGCGGAGCGGTTCAACAGGCCGGTCATTCTGTCATGCTGTGATAGCCACGACGTGCGTCGCAGCTCTTCCGCCAGCCGCTGGCTCAGCCGTTCGACCTCAATCCCGTCATGGCAGCTTTTATGCGCCTGAAGATTGACCGCCTTGGCAATGATGAACAGGGCGATACACATGAAGGCCAGTGCGAGTTCGGCAAAACTGCTGAAATCCTTGCCAAACAGCCATATCCCCGCGACGACCGCCGCCGTAAATCCGCCAAGCAGCGGGAAAGCAATGCCGGCAATCGGCGCGGCGAGCAGGACGGATACGACCATGGTCACCAATATCGTGACCCAGGTGGTCAGCACCGCATCCGATCCGCCAATCAGCGTCCCGACGTCGAGCATCATCGCGGCCCATATGATGCCGCTGGATGCCTCGGCGACCATCCACAGGCTTTTGCGGATCGCAGCGCTTTTGCCCGCCTCAACGGCACGGCGCAGCCATTGCGATGTGCCGGCAATGGCCAGCTGTGCCACTATTTGCAGGCCCAGAAACATCCATAGGGCGCGGTTATCGGTCAGGCTCGCTATCCATCCGATCACGGCGACCGGTATGATAACGCTAAGCTGTCCGGCAATCCGCCGCTCCAGCCCGTCGAGCATCAGTTTGCGCGCGACTTCGTCTTTGCCGATATCGGGAATGTCCGGTGAAACGGTATAGCTGTCCTGATAGGCGGCGTTCGCCATTCCATTCCCCGTATTAGAGTGAGGAACTTTCTTATGCGGTTTTGGATAACAGATTGTTAATGGGCGGAAAAAATGGCCGCTGCGATGGTACGAAAGAGCGAAAACCAAGGCACTTTCCCAATAGGTCCCATCTTTGCTAGGGTTTTAAAATGATCCAGGCTGATACACCGCTCATTATCGAAGTTTCGCTCAACGGCTCGGTCAAGCCGGAGCAGAACCCAAATGTCCCCTATGAAGATGATGATATCGTCGCGCAGGCGGTCGAATGTATGGAAGCGGGGGCGGCGCTGGTGCATAACCACACGCGCGATCCGGTGTTCGGGAAGACGGGGGCGATGGATGCGGAGGATTATGCGCGGCCGTGGCGCAAGCTGCTCGCGCTTCGCCCCGATGCGATATTGACGCCGACCATGCCTGCCGATCCGGGCGGGCCACAATCAGATAATGTGCCTGTGGAGGTGCGCTTTGCCCATATCGAAGCGATGGCGCAGGAAGGCTTGATCGCGCAGGGCCTGTGCGACCCGGGCAGTTTCAGCGTGTCCGTGCCGACGGAAGATGGCGTGTTTGCTCCGACGCAGCTGGTCTATCGCAATGACGCGCATGACAGCCACTATTATGTCGAGGCCTGCCGCCGGTTGAAGCTGGGCATGAGCATCTCGATCTTTGAACCCGGCTTTGTAAAGTTCATCATGGCGCTGCACCGGGCCGGAAAATTGCCGCCGGGCGGGATCATGAAATTCTATTTCGGGGCGGACAGCATGTCGTTCGGGTTGCCGCCCACGGCCAAGGCGCTGGACGCCTATCTGGAGATGATTGAGGGCAGCGATCTGCCGTGGTCCGTGTCCGCTTTTGGCGATGATTGTGTCGGCTGCGGTCTGGCGGAAGAAGCGATTAAACGCGGCGGCCATGTGCAGGTCGGGATAGAGCCCTATGGCGGCCCGCGCACGCCGACCAATGTCGAACTGGTCGAGGAAGTCGTAGCATTGGCCGGGCGTCTGGGGCGCCCGATTGCGACGCCGGAGCAGGCGGCGGCGATGTTGAACCTGCCGACCTATCCCGTGCCCTTTGCCGCATAGACCGCTTTGATCAAGCGATGCGGTTGACGAAGCGGTAGCGCGGTGGAACAACTGCAGTCATGAACAAACGGATTAAAATTCCAACCTTTGGAGCCGCGCTGCTGGCCTTAAGCGCCTGCGCCTCCAGTGTATCGCCAGCCGGCGAGCCAGCATGGAGCACCATGGCACCACCGGAGCAGCGTGAGCATATTGTCATCACCGGCTTTGAATGCGGCGACAATTGCTATCTCAACTATCGACCAAAAGACAGGCCGACAGGCGAGCGGAAAACGGCGCTGTGCAGCACCGGGATCTGTGCGGACTGGTATACCGAACAGGAAATGCCCGCAGCCTATATCGGGCGCGGCGCGACGGTGACGCTTGGCATCGGGCAACAGGTTGACGGCGGCGGCAATGTTATGAGCGATGATTTTCCGGAAATTAAGGGGATTGTGCTTGACCCCGAAGCCCCATGAGCGACCCGCTCCATATCGGCATACTCGCCCATAGCGCGGAAGGCGCGACCCTGTCTTACCGCACGGTCTGGCATGAAGGCGTGCGCAAGATGGGCGCGCATGACCATCCGCGGATCACGATGAGCGGCGGAGCAATGGCGCCAACACTGGAGTTATGGGAACGCGACGATCTGGCGGCACTGCGGCAGATTTTCCGGGAAGATGCCGAGCGGTTGGCAGCCGCAGGCGCGGATTTCTTTATCCTGCCCGACAATACCGCGCATATTGCGCTGGAGCAGCCCGGTCCGGATTTTCCGATCCCTTGCCTGCACATTGCCGAGGTCGTTGCCGCGCAGGCAGAGGCGGACGGGCGGCGGCATATAGCTGTGCTCGGCACCAACTGGACGATGGAAGGCCCGGTGTACAAGGATGCATTGGCCCGCCGGTCACTGGAGCGTTCCATCCCCGCAGCCGATGATCGAGAGATCATTCATACAGCGATTTTCGACGAACTGTGCCTTGGCGATTTCCGCGATGAGACGCGCGCGGAATTTATCCGGATCATCGGCAATCTGCAAAGCAAAGGCTGTGACGCCGTGGCGCTGGTCTGCACGGAAATCCCGTTGCTGATCACCGACGAGACATCACCGCTGCCGATATTGGACAGCACCCGCCTACAAGCAAAAGCCGCCGTTGCCGTGGCGCTAGGTGAGCGGGTAATGCCAATCTGGTCGGGCGGCGTGGTTTGAGATTAAGCGCCAGATGACGGCCGCAGATCACAACGTAGAACGGGAGCCGCGATGTGCAGCTCCCGCTTGTCATTAGATGATAAGGCGCGTCAGGCCTTGAAGCTGGCGAGCGCGTCGCGTTCCACTTTCATCAAAGCGCGCTTGTCTTTGGCAAAGGCATTTAGCGCCTCGGCCACGGGTTTCGCGAAGAGTTTCTCCGGCACTGGCAGCGCTTTCAATCCCTTCATGTCGCCGTTGATCGTGGCTTTGAGCTGCTCGGCTGGCTTCATTGTTGCCTCGACCATCTTGCCGAGGACGAGCGCTTCAAACTCTTCTTCGTCAACATCAATCCGGCCAAATTCGCGGCGCATGTCAAACAGCTTCTTGCGCGGAATTAACTCCAGCTCCCACACGAGATCCCAGATCCGTTCGGTGACCCAGCATGGTCCGTAATAGAGCTTGAGGTGTCGGCGCAGCACATGGCCGAGCTCCAGCGTCGGCGTCTTGGCGTAATATTCCTGAAATCCGGGATATTCGATATGGCTCGCCACCACCGATAGATACAGGCAACGGGTCGAGAATCCTGGCGGATTGAGCCAGGTCGCGAGGTTGATGAAATATCGGCTGATCTTTTTCCAGTCATCATTATCGGCGGCCTTGATCTGGTCGATATTGACATTCATCCAGTGGTGCCAGGTCGCATCCGTCGCTACCCGTCCGACATCGGCGGGGTGCCCGTCATAGACAGAGATCATCGGATTATTGGTCCGGCCGGGTTGCTCACCCTTGCTGAAATTCCAGTCATCGCTGTCCAGATTGCTGCCAAAGGCAATTACCTGCGGTTCTGGTTTCGATCCGCCGCCAACAGCATTGGGATATTCCAGATCACCATTAAACTGTTTGGTCGCGCTGAGGTCAGGGGAATTGACGCACAGGCCTTCATGCGCGTGGTCCGGCATCACATCAATCGGCCCGAGCGTGGGATGGCATAGCACTGGATGCGGCCGCTTGCGCCGAAACGGGAAAGGCCAATAGGCCGAGCGCCATGTGGTCCAGCGGATCGGTTGCACGGTCAGGTCGCCCTGATGCGCGCCGTTGCTCAATGATCCTGGTCCGCCGGCCTGAAAATTCGCCACCGGTTCGGGTGGGCGCAATGTGTCAATCCGGTCCGGGCTGCCGACAGGCGGTACGCCATCGGCATTGGTCCAGCGCCGCATCGTGCCCAGACGGGGGATTTTCCGGCACATGGATGCGCCCAGAACATGATGGTCTCCGGTGCCGAACAGGCCGCCTTTCTTCTCCGACATCCATTGGTCGAGCCGTTCGAGCTCCTGATCATTGGTCGGATTGTTGCTCGCCTGATCAATGATCGCATCATTGGTGCTTGCGGTATTGGGATTGATACCAAAGCACCAGATTTGCTCATATTTATCAATCACATCGGTTCCGCCATCCGTCATGTCAAATTCAAACCCGGTATATTTGAAACCGTTCGGTCCGGGATTGGCAATGACTTGCGGAGTGGACCCATTACGGGTCGCAAGGTCGATGCGAAATCGCATACAACCAACCTCTGCACTGCGGATCAGGTCGATCACCGCACCGACGCCGAAACCGCCATTGGGCGAGATCGAAATGCCGCCATCAACGACGATCAGGATATCGACATAAGTCTTCAATCGCCACGCCTTGAGCCATTCTTTCAACTGCGGCTGAAAAGCCTCGTGGATCATTACATCTTTTAAAAATTCTGCTGGTTTTAACATCGTCAAACTCCGTCGTTCAGGGTTTGACGCAGCACTATTGCTGCGCCGAAGCGCGACCCGTATTTGAGTTTTTTGTGCGACTCGTCGTTGCGACCCAACAGACTCTCGATCAAACTGATCGATGTACATGTAATAGATTGAACGCTATTTGAGAAAATAGGCAAAATTCGACATATTCTGGATTATCACGCATAAAAATCGAATAAGATTCTGATTTTATATGTAAAAAATTACATTGAGGCGTTTGGCGCCCATCAAGTTTGCGAAGTGCGGATATTAAAAAAACCCGCCCAAAGCATAGCGCAGGCGGGTTTGATATATAATGGTTGGAAGTGGCGCTAGATCAGCGTGCCTTTTGAACAGCAGGCAATAACAGACCAATATAATAGCGCACTTGGTCCCAGCTAAAATCATCGCTGGCAGATTTGGCATGGGCCGGAGCCGCAGCCGCAGCAAGGGTCAGGGCAATCATCGGGATCATCAGCTTTTTCATCTATCGTCTCCATCGTTGTTGATGGAGCGGTTATGACGGCATGATAATTTGGACCGGGTGATGGGCGTCACTTGTCGCAGAAAAAATGGTTAACCATCTAATAAAAAAAGAAAGTTTATACCGCTGCTATATTGTCGGTCCGGCGTTCTAGTCCGCTGCCCGTAGCTCACTTCCCAGTTTCAGAACCTCATCGCCATCCTCTTGCTTGATCAGATAAGCGGGGTTGTCTTCGCTGCCGTTGCGGGTCACTTCACTGCCTTTCAGGGTGCGGGTGACGTCGCGTTCGAAGCGGTCGGTGATTTGGCCCTTGGCGGTACCATTGCCCCAGTCCCACTCGACATATTGGTTGGTTTGAAAGCTGTTGCTGTTCGCCATGACGTGCTCCTGTTTGGTTACGTATTACATACGGGTACATGAGGGGAAGGTTCCGTTGACTTGGGTGCCCCCGGGCTATCTTAAAAACACGACTATCGTAAACACGCACTATCATAAACTCGCATTTCCCTTGGCCAAGCCGCATGCCAGTTTGCTGGTCAAAGGAGCCCGCGCCAATGCAAACCGACAGCAAAACTGTCCAGACCGAAAAATATAGCGTTCCCTTTGTCGAGCGCACCGGGATGCGGCCAGCCGAAAAGCGGGCGGGTTATGTGAATATGCTGATGCCGCTTGCCGGGAATGAAAATCATGTCGGCGTGATGTATATGGGCGCTTTTACAGTGCTGGCTGAGGCGGCCGCCGCGACCCCGGCGATTGATTTTCTCGACAAGCAACGCTTTTTTCCGATCATCAAGGATTTATATGTCGATTTCCGCAAACCGGCGTCCAGCGATGTGACGGCGGAATATAGTTTGAGCGCGGATGATATTGCTGCCTTGCAGGCTGATCTGGAGCGCAAGGGCTCTGCTGGATATCTGGCCGAGATGCAGATTAAAGATGTTAGCGGCGAGACGGTGGCCGAAGCGAAGGTGACGGTGAAGCTCTTGAGCCATGGGTTCAAGAAATAGGGATGGCCGGTTTTGCTGCCCAATCTGCTTTCCTACAGGCATGCGCTTCTGTTATGTTCGCCGCATGACTAGCGGAATATATCATCCCCGCCGCATAAGATGGGCAGATTTTTTGACGTCTTGGCGAAACGCTTCATCGCCGTCAGCACTCTGTTCAACCGAATTTCACCACCATTTTGCGTATAATGTGTAGAATTTCTGGTCCTGAAAAATTCGTGATGGAAAACCCATGATCAAACTGACTTTCTGTCTTGCCCGTCGTCCCGAAATGCCTCGTGAGGCCTTTCAGGATTACTGGCGCACACACCATGCGCCCAAGGTCATGGCGGCCAAAGAAGCGCTGGGGATTAAACGCTATGTTCAGTGCCACAGCTATGCGATGCCGATGGCCGAAGCGGCGGCAGAGGCGCGGGGCATAGCAATTGGCGATAATGTCCATGATTTTGATGGCGTTGCAGAGCTTTGGTGGGAAAGTCGGGAAACTTTTGAAGCGGCTTTGGCCACCGAAGAGGGGCAGCGTCATGGCAAAATCCTTGCCGAAGACGAAGCGACCTTTATCGATTTTTCCCGCAGCCGTTTTTTCATGGTGGAGGAAAATGTGGTGATTGGTGACTAAAAGTTGGCAATGCTAGGGACAGCAAAAAGGGAGAGAGAAGATGCGCGCTTTGGGATTGATTTTGGCAGGGGCGATCCTGGCCGTACCGGCATTGGCACAAGACGCCAAAAAGCAGGGGGAGAAGAACTGGTATCCCAGCAAATATGGTGCAGAAGATACCAAGGGTGCGATGAACAACCTGTCGCCCGCTGGCACAATCGAGGCGGCGAAGCTGGTCAAAACCGGCAAGACTTATGCTTTGGGCGTTGTGACGGGGCCGACGACCCCCGCTTATCCGCCGCGATCCTATAGCGCGACGATTCTGCAATCCAATGACGGGCAGGGCGGCGCAATGGGCGCGAATAAAGTCACCGCGCATGATGATATTATTCACAGCTGGGTTGGCATCGGTACCCAGATTGACGGCTTTGCGCATCTTGGCATCGACCATCATTATTATAATGGCGTGAAGGGAAACGAGCTCTATTCCCCCGCGGGCGTAACGCAATACGGAACGGAAACGATCCTGCCGACTGCGACGCGCGGTGTGCTACTCGATATGACGAAATATTATGGCAAGGCGGTGCTTGATCCGGGTACCGCGTTTAACCGTGCAGAGATTGACGCAGCGGCCAAGGCGGCGGGCGTGACGATCAGGAAGGGCGATGTGGTGTTATTCCACACCGGCTGGATGACAAAGAGCGCCAGCGATCCGCAAGGCTACATTGCGCAGCAGCCAGGACTGGGTGTCGAGGGCGCGGAATATCTTGCTTCGCTGGACGTGGTGATGATCGGAGCGGATACCGCAGCGCTAGAGGCGATCCCGTTTGAAGATCCCACCAAGCCGTTTATCGTGCACCAGACTTTATTGACCAAACATGGCGTGCATGTGCTTGAGAGTATCAACACGGCAGAGCTGGCCAAAGATGGAGCGACCGAGTTTATGTTCGTGCTGGGCCAGCCGCGATTTAAAGGCGCGGTGCAGATGGTAATCAATCCGGTGGCGATCCGATAGCCGGCCGGTAGCGGGCCGGTCGCAACCCTATCCGGATTGAGGGGCGTATAGCGCCTCCACCTGAGCGCCGGTCAGATTTTCGGTTTGTTCGGCCAGGCTGTAATAGTCCGGCTTATCGTCAATATAGACTTGTGTCGTGAAGTTCAGACCCTCTTCATTGTCGAATATCGCACTGGCAATCATATATTGGCCGGGTTCTTTCAGGCGGTAGAACAGGTTGGTGCCGCAGGCTTTGCAAAAAGCCCGCTCCGCCCATTCGGAGGAGTTATAAATGGCGATATGGTCTTCGCCCGTTATGGTGACATCGGTGCCGCAATCCAGCTCAAAGGCCGGGCCACCGCCCCAGCGCCGGCACATGCCGCAATGGCAGGCACCGACCTCGCTGCTGGCCTGATGCGCGGTGATCTGGACGGCACCGCACAGGCAATGGCCTTTGTGTTCGCTTGTTTCGGGCGTCTTGGCGGTATTGGTCATCTTCGCTCTCCTGCTGCAAATTCCTTGCGGGATTATATGGGAGATAAGGAGCTGATCAATTGACCGGGATCAACAAGTGACGAGGCTTGGTGCGGTATCAGGACAGGGCAGGTATGATCCAGACCAGCGACATCGCAATCAGCGCGGCGAGCAGGGAAATTCCCAATACCCATCGCACCCCGTGGGGGCTGGTTTTGTTGCTGGCTTCCTTCTCCGTGACTGAGACTTCATCTCCGTGGCGTTCCATTGGGCCTTCCTTCCAAAATTTCGCTTCTGGACGAAGCATAACATAGTTTTGATAAATTGTTCAGGGCCGGGCCAGAGGCTGTGGTTTCTTGCGGTGAAACGGCCAGTTGATGACATTGCCAGCGATAAGGGCCCACCAGATGAAGACAGGCTGAAACAGCAGGCGCGGGCCATGATAGGCCCAGCTGGCGGTCTCTCCGCCAACCGCGATATTGTTGATCGCATGGTTGATATTCGCCGGAAACACGCACAGCGCATAGAGTGCCAGCCCGATCCCTGCGGCATAGCGGATGTGCGGGACCAGTGTCGGCGGGATGAGCAGGCCGATGGCTCCGGCAATTTCTGCCACGCCGGTCAGGAAAACGACTTGCTCAGGGAAGGGTACCCAGTCGGGTGTAATTGCCAGGAACCCTCCGGGGCTTCGAATGTGCGCGATCCCAGCGAGCAGGTAGAAGACTGCTAATAACAGCCGGAAAATTCTACGCAAAATCGAGTCTTTTTGGTGGTTGTTCATCGGCTTCTCCCCATACGCGCGACAACTGTGACAAAAAATGCGGTCGACCAACCGAGCAGGATGATGCCATTGACGCCTTCAATCGCAGCAACCATTCGCCAGGCCTCGGCAAATCCGTCATCATCATATCCCGTGGTCGCATAAGTAATGGTGGAAAAATAGACGGCATCCGAAAGAGTGGGTAACGCATCGAGTACCAAATAAACAAAAGCATAAGCCCATATTTCGATGCCATGAAGGACGAATAGCCCAAGTACGAGCGTCAAGGTTACCCCGACACCGCGCAGCGACATGGGATGTATATGCTCTTCCGCTTCCTCGCGGGCCTCGATCCTTAAAAAGCGGGCCAGCGCAAATATTCCGGTCCCGTGAATGATAACGGTAAGCAGAACCATGCCGGTGCTAACGAGAAGGGCTGGAAGCATGAATAGACTGTGCGCAAAGACCGACGTTCACGTCAAGCGATGATCGCGCTTAGTCCCCCCAGGGCGGCGGCGGTGCATCGACCGGTTGGGCCAGATCAAACGCCACGCGGAAAAAACGGCCACCCGATGTTTCGGGGCGGCGCAATTCATAAGCGAAACGGGCTTCTTGCTCACCCGGTGGGCTGATCTCAACCGCCCAAGTGTTGGTGACCGATTGATCAAGACCTGCCGTTTCGAACAGCGCGATGGATTCATCATCGACCGGAAACTCCTGACGATCTTCGGAGCCATCGTCTGCCGTATCGCCGCCATAGTTGCTGACCGTATCGAGCGACCCGTCTTCATGGCGGTGCCGGTGCTTCAGACGCAGGCCGTCCTCGGTGCGGGTGATAATCCATGTCCGCGACCGGTTCCACGTTCCGTCCGCCTGACTGATATGGAATGGGATTTGAATCTCGTTCTGATCGCAGGTTGCCACGTGCATGATCATTGGTTGATCCATCATATCCGCGTCGGCTTCCTGATCCGAAACAAGCTTTCCGGGATAGGCTTTGCCGCAAAGCATCGACAGCCGCTCAAAATAGACGTCCTGCGGCGATGGATCAGGGGCAATTGGCGGTGGGCCCGGCTCGCAAGCAGAAAGGGCGGTGATCAGGATGGCAGCAGATACTGCTCTGGAGATAGTAAGAGTCTGTTTCATAAGACAAAGCGCTACACTCTATCGTCTGCGAGGGAAAGAGCCGCGATGGTGGCATTGCGCAATAAATTCGGTTAACGGCTTGGCATGTTAAAGAATATTCCCATTGCCCCGCGCGTGCTTGGCCTGGCCGGCTTGTTGCCGCCATTGTTCCTGACTTTGGCCGCTCTATTTGGTCCGCCCGAATGGCAATGGAGCGCGCTGGCTGTGGCCTATGCCTATGCTGCGTTGATATTCAGTTTTCTCGGCGGGATTTGGTGGGGGCTGGCGGCCATGCATGAAGACGCTCCGGATTGGGTATATGTGGCGGCTATTTTGCCGAGCCTGATTGCGCTTGTCACTTACATACCTTGGATATTGGGTCTGTCGTGGCCGGGTCCATCGATGCTGTTGCTTGGCCTGTGCATTATCGCATCGCCGCTGGTGGATCAGCGATTGGTTGCAGCGGGGATCGAAACTGCCTGGCTGTTGACGTTACGCTGGATTTTATCTGTCGGATTGGGAATATTGACTTTGACAATGGCGGCCATCGCACTGATTTCAACGCCGTAATGGCTCGCATCGGCGCATCGCCGCTGCCAAGCGGTTTGCTAACCAGCGAATAGACTGCTATGGGCCGCTGCAGCTAATAATCGCGTACGACGAAATTCTTGTTTAGCGGCCCATAAAACGGCCCGCATGCTCTTTTTTCCTTTTTCTCGACGTTGGCGACCCCGTCTGGTTCCGCCTATAAGCAGGACCAGATATAATTAAGTTATGAATAGGAATAAGAATATGCCTACAGGCACAGTAAAATTTTTCAACGCAGACAAAGGCTATGGCTTTATCGCTCCTGAAGATGGCGGCGATGACAGCTTCGTGCACATCACGGCCGTTCAGGCTGCCGGCATGCAGACGCTCGAAAAAGAGCAGCGCATCACCTATGACGTTGAAACCGGCAACAATGGTAAAAAAGCAGCTGTAAACCTTCAGCAAGCCTAAACTATTCGGTTAAAAATTTGGAAGGGCGGGAGCGCAAGAGCGCTTCCGCCCTTTTTTGTCTGTCCTACAGGTCGGTTGATATGTATTATCTCGATCTGATCTTAGCAGGGGCAATATCTTGAAAATCGCGTTTCGTATTTTAGTGGCATTGGCCGTCATTCTGGTCGCTGCATTTTTCATATTTCGAACGCCCGATACAGATCGGGCAGAAATGATCGCCAAATATAGCAATGAGGCTTCGCAATTTCTCGATGATGGTCTTGGCGGGCAAATCCACTATCGCGACGAAGGCAACAAAGATGGCCCAGCGATCTTGCTTATTCATGGTTCGAACAGCCTGCTCCAAACTTGGGAACCGGTTGTGGCCTTGTTGGGCGAAAAATATCGATTAATCTCGCTCGATCTATATGGCCATGGTCTTACTGGCCCGCAGGCGAATGGCGATTATAGCGCCGATGCGAATATAGCTGCGGCGGTGAAAGTTCTGGATACATTAAATGTTGAACAGGCTTATTGGGTTGGTAACAGCATGGGCGGCTGGCTGTCGTGGCGCGCCGGTCTTGCGGTGCCGGATCGGGTTTCAGGGCTTGTGTTAATCGATGCCTCAGGCGCGCAAACGGAGGAAAAGGTAAAGCCCTATCTTGGCGCGCGATTGGCGCAGTCATCTATCGGGCAATTATTATTACCGGAAATCACACCAAAATTTCTGGTGCGATCTTCGCTGGAAGAAAACTTTGCCCAGCCGGAGCGGCTGACTGATGAACTGGTGACCCGCTATTGGGAATTGCTGCGCTTTCCCGGCAATAGGGAAGCCGCGGTAACGCGCGGAAAAACAGCGCGGGAACCAGAAAAATGGACAGAGGTCGGGACCTTAGAAATGCCCGTGCTGTTGCTGTGGGGAGAACAGGACAAAGTAATTCCGCTGTCTCATGCGAAGGCATTTGAACAGGCGATACCGGGTTCGAAGCTGATTACCTACGCGGATGCAGGCCATTTGCCGATGGAAGAAACACCGGATCAAGTGGCTAGAGATATTGGCACCTGGATCGAAGGAACCGAAGCGATGAAAACGGCGGAAGGGGAGCTGGAAGAGGCTGGTTAGGCCTGATCTACTCCTGCCTTTTGAAGCTCTGGCTTCAAACGCCCGGTTAGCCAAAGACCCCACATTTTAAAATCGGCGAATAGCGACCATAGCGGATAAGTGAATGTTGCGGGACGATTTTGCTCGACCCGCCAATGCGCAATCCAGGCGAAAAAATAGCCCGCCAGCGGCATGGCCAACAATAGTGGCCAGTTGGTTGTGACAATCGAATAGAGGGCGATCAGCACGACCAGACTGGTTCCGACATAATGCAAGTTACGCGTTGCCGGTTTCGCATGCTCTTGCAGATAGAAAGGCCAGAATGTTGCAAAGCTTTGATGTTCTTTTTGCCTATTTGTCTTTGGTCTGTTCGTCTCTGGTCTATTCGTCGTCATCCACGGTCTCCGGCAGGTCGTCATGATCGGTGCTGGCATAATCTTCCAGCTGCGCTTCCGTCATGCTCTCATACATATCTTTCGATGCCCCTTGCAAGTCGCTGACTTTGGTTTCTCCGCGTTTCGCAGACAATGCCGCACCGGCCGCTTTTTGCTGCGCTTTCGATTTTGCTGGCATATCGGTCTTCTCCTTCTTGTGCTTCCTCATAAGAATACGCAGCATAAGGTGAAGGGTTGCTGTTCAAACCGGCGGTAAAGACCAGTCGATTGGCGGCAACTCATTGGCTTCCAGAAAGGCATTGGTCTTGCTGAAATGCTTGCACCCGAAAAAACCATTATGCGCTGATAAAGGGGAAGGGTGCGGTGCCTTCAGCACCAGATGCTTTCCGCCTTGCTCAACGCTTTGCACGAAGCCCGCTTTCTTCTGGGCATAGCTGCCCCATAGCAGAAACACGACCGGCTCGTCCTTCGCCGCAATCAGGCGGATAATCGCGTCGGTAAATTGTTCCCATCCCTTGCCGCGATGCGAAGCTGCCTCGGCTTGTTGAACAGTCAATACGCTGTTGAGCAGTAATACACCTTGTTTGGCCCAGGATTCGAGGAAACCATGAGATGGACGCGGCATCCCAATATCGCTTTCCAGTTCCTTGTAGATATTGACCAGCGAGGGCGGCGGCCTGACGCCCGGTCGCACACTGAAACACAGCCCGTGCGCCTGTCCTGGTCCATGATAAGGATCTTGTCCCAATATGACGACACGCACCTCGTCCAGCGGCGTCAAATCCAGCGCTCGGAAATACTCGCTACCCTTTGGGAAAACTGTTTTGCCTGCGTCTTTCTGCTGAATCAAAAAAGTGCGAAGATCCGCCATATAGTCACTCAAGAACTCGGGAGTGAGCGGTGTCTTCCAGCTTTCATGCAATTTAATGCGATCAGTTTCGGTCATATTCGACAGATAGCAAAATGTCCGCGATTGGCAATCGAGCAGCGACATTGCTTGCTAGTTTCGAAATGGGACTTTACGATATTGGTTAAGAAAACGATCCAATTACCATAGTTTATGAGAATATTCCCTATGACTGACTCTAACATCCCCGTAATCTCTGCCACCGGCCTATTCACGCCAACCGACAGCATCAGTAATGAAGAACTGGTTTCCAGCTTCAATGCCTATGTTGATTTGCACAATAGAGAAAATGCTGAGGCTATCTCTTCCGGCGATATTGCGGAACTGCTACATAGCTCGGTTGAATTTATCGAGAAGGCTTCAGGCATCAAATCACGCTACGTGTTGTCGAAGGATCCGATTTTGGATCCAGAGACCATGTGCCCACGAATACCAGAACGCCCAGATGAGGAAATATCGATCCTCGCCGAAATTGGCGTTAAGGCCGCGAAACAGGCGCTGGAACGGGCAGGGCGCAAAGCGGAAGATGTGGATGCAGTGCTCTGCGCGTGTTCCAATTTACAACGGGCCTATCCTGCAATTGCGGTTGAAATACAGGATGCGTTGGGCATTGGTGAAGGTTTCGGTTTTGACATGAATGTCGCCTGTTCGTCTGCAACATTCGGTATCCAGACGGCAGCGGATTATATCCGTTCGGGCAGCGCGAAGTCGGTGTTGGTAATAAACCCGGAAATTTGTTCAGGGCACCTAAACTGGCGCGACCGGGACAGCCATTTTATCTTCGGAGATGTTGCTACAGCGATATTGGTTGAAGCAAAAGATATCGCTCCGGCGGCGCATTGGGAGATTGTCGGGACGAAGCTCAAGACGCAATTCTCGAATAATATCCGCAACAATTTCGGCTTCCTTAATCGGACAAGCCCGGAAACCCGGGACGAGGCCGACAAGCTTTTTGTTCAGGAGGGGCGCAAGGTTTTTAAGGAAGTGGTGCCGATGGTCGCGCAGATGATTGTTGATCAAGCGGAACGGCTGGGCATAGAGGCTTCGGACCTTCGGCGCCTATGGCTCCACCAGGCCAATGCCGGGATGAACCGGCTTATCGCGCAAAGAGTTCTGGGGCATGAAGCCAATGACGATGAAAGTCCTACGGTTTTGGACACCTACGCGAACACCTCATCGGCGGGATCGATCATTGCGTTCCATAAACATAGCGCTGATCTAGCCAGCGGCGATATTGGACTTATTTGTTCTTTTGGCGCAGGATATTCGGCAGGAACGGTTTTCGTACGAAAAGTCGCATAAAAGGGGAGAATATGATGACGATGACAGGGCAATGTCTTTGCGGATCGGTGAGCTATACCGTTAACGGAGACCCGCAGATGTCGGGTGTTTGTCATTGCAAAAACTGTCAGCGCCAATCAGGCAGTGCTTATTCGGTGTTGTTTGGTATTGCCAATGATCAACTGGGTATCACCGGAGATTTGACGACCTATGAAGATACCAGCGAAACGGGGAATGTTGTCGAGCGGCATTTTTGCCCGAAATGTGGTTCGCCGTTGCTTTCCACGTTACTAACACAGCCTGGTATGACCTTTGTCAAAGCCGGTACGCTGGACGACACCAGTTACATTAAGCCGCAAGTACATTTTTGGACCAAAAGCGCGCAAGATTGGGTTACGATCGATCCCAATGTGCCGCAAATTGAGGGTAATCCGGGTTAGGACCGCCCCATGACCAGTATAAGAGCCCGGCTGCTCGCCAAAGCCCTTCCGCTTACCGGTTTGAAAGCCATATTTTCCGATGAAGCAAAGCTGAAAGCGAATGTTGCGAAGGCGCGCGCCAAGAAAGTTGCTGCGCCGGGCAAGGCTATCCATCGTAAATTCGATGTCACAGAAACTGTCAAAGACGGTCATCCGATATTCACCTTGTCACCGCAATCCGGAAGCGGCCGCCGGATTTTATATATTCATGGCGGTGCCTATGTTCTGGATATGCAGCCGGGATATTGGGGCCTGTTAGGAGAGATGGTGCATCGCACGGATGCCGCTGTGGTCGCGCCTTGTTATCCATTGACGCCAGAGCATGACTGGCAGCAAAGCTATGACTGGATGATGGCGGTCTATGACGAACTTGTCGCCGAAGTTGACGCTGACAATATCATCATCATGGGAGACAGCGCAGGCGCCGGTTTCGCGCTTGGATTGACGCAGATATTGCGGGATCAGGGCAAGGCAATGCCGCATAAAATGGTTCTGTTGTCGCCTTGGCTAGATGTTAGCATGACCGATCCGATGCAGCCAGCTCTGGCTAAGAAGGACCGCATATTGGGCATAGATGGCCTGCGTGCAGCCGGCAGGTGGTGGGCCGGTGAAAGTGGTGAAGTTGGTGCGCCACCGGTGAGTCCATTATTTGGGAGGCTTGACGATTTGCCACCCATCGCCGTTTTTACAGGGACATTCGATTTGCTTTGGCCTGATGCCAGAAAATTCAAAGAAAAGGCGGAGGCTGCTGATCTGTTTTTGAACTATTTCGAGTTTCCCGCAATGCAACATGTCTGGATGCTATTCCCAATTCCCGAAGCAAAAAAAGCGCGTCAGCAGATTGCCGCTTTCATCAACGCTGATCTTGAGGCTAACGCTAAGTGATCAGCAAGCGTGCGCGGTTTATCAATTTCATCCTACGTTTGCTGAAGGTTCAGCAGCGGCTGGCTGACTATGATACCGGGATGAAGTTTCTGGCGCGGGACCGGAAAAACGGTCCGGCACGTCCCGGTCGATGGTTCAAGAAACATACTCAGATCAATGAGCACAGTATTGATGGCCACAAGATATATGAGATTGAACCGAACCAAGGGGCAAGCAGACATCATATTTTCTATCTGCACGGCGGCGGATATGCTTTTCAGATCGTGCTCGTCCATTGGGCGACGATCAAGAAACTCATCAAGGCCGCCGGGGCTAGTGTCACGGTTCCGCTTTATCCGCTCGCGCCAGAGCATGATTGGTCGCAAAGCTATCCGGTCGTCATGCAAGCCTATGAGAAGGCAGCTGCCAAATATGGCGCGCAGAATATAACCGTCATGGGTGACAGCGCGGGCGGCGGCTTCAGTTTGGGTCTGACCCAGATGCTGCGTGATCAGGGTAAACCATTGCCGGGCAAGGTCATTCTGTTGTCCCCGTGGCTCGACGCAACCGCCAGCGATCCGTCTCAACAAGAGCTTGAACAGCATGATGTTTTGCTTTCGGTACAAGGCGCGCGGACCGCAGGGCAGTTCTGGGCCGGGGAGGGCAATGATCCATCGGCTTTTCCGGTCAGTCCTCTCTTCGCTTCGATAGATAATTTGCCACCTATAGCTTTGTTTTGCGGCAGTCATGACTTGCTCTATGCCGATGCTCTGCGTTTGAAAGATAAAGCAAAGAAGCACCGCGCTGATATCGCACTTTATGTCGGTGAAAAGATGCAGCATGTTTGGATGCTGCTGCCGATAAGAGAAGCAAAACTAGCCCGGGAACAGATAATTGCTTTCATTACGCGCTAGATGTCGAGCCAGGACACTTAGTCATTTAACGCGCGACCTCTTTCGACAACGGCTAGCCGCCGCTGTTCAACCTCTTCCGCGCTTACGCTGTCGTTGTAAGTATCCGTAACCTGCTTTTCCAATGCCATAGCATCTTTGAAATTGCGGTCATATCCATCGAGGATGAGCCTTTTGTAAGTCTTGAGAAATTCAGGATCGATCGTTGCCATATCGGCCGCCAGCACTTGGGCTGCCGGCATCAACTCTGCCGGTGTATAGACATGATTGATCAGACCCCAGGCACAAGCCGTCTCGGCATCCAGAAACTGCCCGGTAAAGCTGAGTTCGCAAGCGCGAGACAAGCCGATATAGCGCGAAAGTTTCTGCGACAGACCCCAGCCGGGAATGATACCGACACGGGCATGGGTGTCTGCAAAGCGCGCGTTAATGGAAGCGATCAGCACATCGCAGGACAGCGCCAATTCGAACCCGCCAGTTATGGCTACTCCGTTTATCGCGCCAATGACGGGGACGCTTAGTTTCTCAAGCGCTCGGCAAGGATTACTCGTTGGTTTCTGGTCTGTCGCAGCTCCTAGTCCAGATGACCCCAGTTCCTTGAGATCTAGTCCGGCGGTAAAGGCACGTTCTCCCGCCCCTGTAACAATCACGGCTCGTATATCGTGATCTGCCGCGATATTTTCGCAGGCGTCAAAAAACTCTCTGCGCAGAGCGTGCGACAGGGCGTTCATGGCTGCTGGCCGGTTAAGCGTAATGGTCGCGACGCCGTCGGCCTTGTTTAGCAGGACCAACGCCATTAGTCATCGTCCCCCGCTTCATATTTCTCAGCAATTTGTGCCCCGAGACCAGCAGTCATTTCAAATAATTTTTCAGGGTCGCTTTGACGTAATTGGGCGAGCATTAATTCCGGGCCTTCGGCAATGATGAGTTCTGGCGCTTTATTGGCAACGGCTTCGATTATTTGACGTGCACATTCGGAAGGTTCCATACCATTGTCGATCACCGCATCCGATTTATCACGCCTGGATCCATCTTTCGTCAGTGCATTGCGGGATACATCGGTACGGATAGAGCCGGGCAATATGTTGGTGACATAGATGTTGTGACGGAGCTCGGTTTCGGCTCGCAGTGCATCCATATAGCCAATCAGACCATGCTTGGCTGCGCAGTAAGCAGTCCGCAATGGCACGCCAATGCGTCCGGCCACTGAACTAATCCCGACGATATGGCCTCCGCCCGCATTGATCATATGCGGCAACAGCAGCTGGGTCAGCCAGATTGGCGCAAGCAGGTCAACATTCACGATCTGATGATACACATTGGGGTCGGTGTCCAGCGCCAGGCTTCTTTGGCTAATCCCGGCATTATTAATCAGGACATCAACACGGCCTTTCCACTGCTGCGCCTCAGCAACTTTGGCGGGGAGCACATCATAATCGGTTGTTTCGAAAGGGAGCAGTAATGCGTCGGTTGTAATGTCAGCTGCAACCGCCTCCAAGGCGGCTACCCGGCGACCGGATAAAATGATATGTGCGCCTTGCGCTGCAAAGGCCTTCGCGAGCGCTTCTCCGATTCCGGATGAAGCGCCTGTGATCCAGACTATTTTATCAGTGAAGTCCATCGCTTATTTCCTTTTATCCGTCATTTCGGACGCCTTCAGCTTTCGCCAGCCAATATAACAGAGCATGAGCATTACGATATTACCTAAAGCGTCAATCAAACCCATTTGCGTGAACACAGGATCATGAAAGGTGAAATAATAGTTGAAACCAAAAAAGGGCAACAAGGCAATGCCGTACACTAAGAATGTCGTCGCGGTGAACCGAGCGAAAGCCGCAAATAGACCTGCCAACAAAGCTTGAGCGCCAAAGCAGGCCATCATAAACGGCAAAATGCGCCCTCCGACACGATATTCGGGCAGTAAGACGGTGTCGATTACATGCTGTGGGAAAAGGGTGGCCCATCCACCCAATATGAAGAATACCAGCGCGATAAGATATTGAATACGCTGAGGTGTCATCCGGGGCCTATCTGCTTTTAAGCGTCTTTCTTGATAGTTGGTGCACCCTCGCCCAAATCTTCAAACCAGGCTTCCACCTCGCCATTTAACTTTATGAGCAAAGGATTGCCTTTGCGGTCCAAGGTCTTGCCAGCCTGTACCTTGACCCAGCCTTCAGATACGCAATATTCCTCGATATTATGCTTGCGCTCCCCGCGGAAATTGATGCCAATCCCACGTTCCAGCAATTCACCACCATAATATTTGCTCCGCGGATTAATGGCGAGATGGTCAGGTGGGGTGTCTGCGCCAGACGGGC
Source organism: Parasphingorhabdus cellanae (assembly GCF_017498565.1). NCBI lineage: Bacteria > Pseudomonadati > Pseudomonadota > Alphaproteobacteria > Sphingomonadales > Sphingorhabdaceae > Parasphingorhabdus > Parasphingorhabdus cellanae. Next base: position 770,050 of record NZ_CP071794.1, on the reverse strand, counting down.
TTGTCTTTGCCGGTTCTTCGGGAGTGTCGGTCATAATATCATAATCTCCAAAAAAGGGTTGCGGCGCTTTGCCACAACCCTATGGAAAATCAAGTTCTACCACTAGCTGTGATAGCTTGGCACATTTGTTCAGCTAAACACATCACCTACATTTTCATTCATTTTCGGATCTTCGCCATAGCTATTTTTACCTCTGGTTCCATCCAAACACATGAATACAAAAACGATTAACCCGCCGAGATATGGTATGAAATTCAAAAGAACGAACCAACCGGATTTGTCTTGATCATGGAAACGCCGCACTTGTACCGCTATTGATGGTACAATGACTGCCAGGAAATAAAGCCCGATCAGTCCAAACATCAAGCTTCCGCCGAAAGACATTTCGCCGGCCGCGTCCGGGGAAAAGGCACCTAAAATTCCGCCCAATATCGTGATCCCAATAACAACAATTACCTGAAAAAGCGCGAACATCCAATATTCCTTGCGTCGCGACCGCCCGCTAAAATCCGCATAGCGCTTTAACGGCATCAACATCCATTCCATTGCTCTTCCTCTCTTTACATCTGTGTAAAGAGCCTAAGCCATTGAAATTGAAAATCAAGTTCTAAGTATTCTATCGGGATAGCGGATTAAATCTATACGTATCTCTTAACTGAACACTTGTTCGACCTCTTGAACGGGATTAGTAAGAGCGATGTAGATGCCCGCAGGAAAAAGCAGGTAGAGGGTTGCCAAAGCCATGAACAACGATCCGCCCACGATCATTGCAAGGGTAATCGAGGCCATGGCAGCCAAACTGGTGAGATATCCGACGACACCAAATAGCAGGGTAAATGCTACCGAAACTAAAAACAGATACAGCATGATTATCATGCTATTATTTTTGGTCAGCTTCCAAGATGTTGCGAGGGCACTGAACGGATTAAAACCGCGCTCTGCCGCCATAACTGGGCCAGTGACAATCAGCCGTGCACATAGAAAAAGGAACATAATGACGTAGATTGCGTAAAAGATAAAAACGGCAACGCCAGGTGCCGTTGTTGCAGTTTCGATTGTCAATGTGTAACCCGCAATTGCACCTAAAACTAAACCAATAAGGACGAGCAAGACCGCAAATGCCACAGCCAAAATGATGAGGGAAAATATCGAGGGGAAAGCGGCTATAATGCCATAGAGAAAGGAGCTAATGAAGCTCTCCCGTTCGCGCACTAAAGCGATACGCCAACCGATGAAATATCCGGCCATCGACAAGGCGGATATCATCATCGTACCAAAGATGAAATTGCCCATCGTACTGCCTACTTCTTCGAGCATCATTTCTGGTTTTGTCAGAATATCTTCTGCAAATAGCTTAACGAAATCGAAAAATAGGAACAGCAAAAGGCCCGCCATCGCCATGGATAGAATGACCTGCACCAAAGCGATTTTTGCTCCATGTTGCTTAAACATAGCGAAGCAGCTTTTCAACGCTGTCGAAATCTCAAATTTACTCAAGTTAGTCTCCGGATATTTGGGTATTTGCCTAGATGTGATTTTGCGAGAGCTGTTGTTTCTGAGAGTAATTATGTTTGATTTTATCTTCGAAACAGCACTCATGGTATTGACGTAGGCAAGCCACCAGACCCGCAAAGGTCTGAATATGAGACAGCTAAATGATGTTCAAAAAGAGTGAAATGCTGAGCGTATATGCTCTATTGTCATTAAATTGGATGGCAGGACAGATCATCTGCCAACAGAACGGGTCCGCCATAATTTTTTGCAATTGCGGCATTGACCTGATCTTGAACGTTTACGGCGCGCTGCATGTGATGGGTTAGCAGCAATGTCTTGGCATCGAGCGCCCCAGCGGTTTCACCAATTGATTTTGGATCGCGATGGAGTCCGCGGGGCTGTCCGTCTGCCATGGTGATAGCATTATGCATCACAAGCAGATCCGGTTTAGTTCCAGCAAGCGTTTGGACAAAGTCCTCGCTGAGAAAACTTTGATCGCCGGCCATCACAATGGTCTTGCCTTTGGCGCGGATGATGTAAGCAAGGGCAGGAACATCGAGGTGATGGACGGCGATCGCATCAACTTGCAAATCATCCTGATCCCAGACTCGCTGCAATCCTGTCTTGCTGCTATCAATATTCTGGATCGTAAGGCGGGGCAGGGCATCATTATCTTCGAGATAGGGATGGAGATAGCGTAGAGCACCGCGATCTTTGCCGATCAGCGCATCAAGATAACCGACTGTTGACGGAAATTGATCATTTCCGGATGGACCAGCTATGGTGAGGGCTTCAGTCCGGGCGGCGAAAGCACCGTTGTTCAATAGTGCCGGAAGGCCGCTGGCATGATCTCCATGTAAATGGGTAAAAAGGATGGCGTCATGGTCATTGAAATCAATACCAGCCTCACCGTAGCGAACAAAAGCGCCGCTACCGGCATCAACGAGCAGCCGCGCTTTGCCATCAATCCATAAAATATTGCTGGCACCTGCGCGGTGATCATCAGCAATCGGACCGCCGGAGCCTAGAACTTGTAGGGCAAAAGGGTTGTCGCGGCATGTGTCCGCGATGTTAAAATTTCCCGCATCATTAGCAGTGTCAGGGACGCAGGCGGTCAGCAATGCAAACGTGGCTGCTGCAGACCAATAAGGTATCTTTTTAACAATTGCTGTCATGCACATTCAATGATCTATCTTAGCGCATGAGGCAACAAAATGCTTTTTAAGCCGCTTCAGCCTTGCGCGCTGCTTTCTTGCGATCATTGGGATCGAGATGTCGTTTGCGTAAACGAATGTTGTTTGGAGTAACCTCGACCAGCTCGTCATTGTCGATATAGGCAATGGCCTGTTCCAGCGTCATGATTTTTGGCGGAGTAAGGCGCACGGCGTCATCCTTGCCTGTTGAGCGGAAGTTGGTCAGCTGTTTCGATTTCATCGGATTGACGTCGAGATCGCCCGGCTTTGCATTTTCGCCGATAACCATGCCTTCATAGACCGGGGTCTGGCCGCCGATGAACAAGATACCGCGTTCTTCCAAGGCGTTAAGCGCATAGGACATCGCTGTACCAGTGCCGTTGGAAACCAATACACCAACGGGACGACCTTCGATAACGCCTTTATAAGGGCCATATTTTTCGAACAGACGGTTCATCAGGCCGGTGCCGCGCGTATCGGATAGAAATTCGCCATGATAGCCGATCAATCCGCGTGATGGAGCAGAGAATGTCAGGCGGGTCTTGCCGCCGCCCGATGGACGCTGTTCCGTCAGCTCAGCTTTACGGCGCTGCATTTTGGAAACCACGGTGCTGCTATGTTCATTATCCACATCGATAACCACGGTTTCATAAGGTTCCTGACGCTTACCATCTTCCTCACGATAGAGAACTCGTGGGCGGGAAATCGAAAGTTCAAAACCTTCGCGTCGCATTGTTTCGATGAGGACTCCAAGCTGCAATTCGCCGCGACCGGCAACTTCGAAACTATCTTTTTCGTCGCTCTCGGTGATTTTGATCGCCACGTTGGATTCTGCTTCGCGTAATAGGCGGTCGCGGATGATACGGCTGGTAACCTTGTCGCCTTCGCGGCCAGCCATCGGGCTGTCGTTGACGGCAAAGTTCATCGACAGCGTGGGCGGATCAATCGGCTGAGCAGCAATCGGTTCTGTGACCGAGGGATCGCAGATGGTGTTAGCAACCGTGGCGTCTGTCAGACCGGCGAGTGAGATAATATCGCCCGCTTTGGCACTGTCCACGGGCACACGCTCGAGCCCGCGAAAGGCCATGATTTTCGTCGCTCGACCAGTTTCAACAACCTTGCCATCCATATCGATTGCGTGGATCGGTGCGTTGAGGTCAATTTTACCACTCTCTACCTTACCGGTCAGGATACGACCAACAAAATTGTCGCGGTCGAGCAATGTCACCAGGAATTTGAAATCGGCATCCGGGTTTACATCCGGCTCAGGCACATGCTCCACAATTTTATCGAATAAAGGAGACAAGTCACCTTCGCGTACTTCCGGTGTATCACCGGCATAGCCATTGCGGCCGCTGGCAAAGAGCGATGGGAAATCAAGCTGTTCGTCATTGGCATCGAGATTGACGAAGAGATCAAACACTTCGTCGAGCACCTCTTCCGCACGACCATCGGGGCGGTCAATTTTGTTGACGACCACGATGGGTTTCAAGCCGAGTGCCAGTGCCTTGCCCGTCACAAATTTCGTCTGCGGCATCGCGCCTTCGGCACTGTCAACGAGCAGGATAACGCCATCAACCATTGAAAGGATGCGTTCCACTTCGCCGCCAAAGTCGGCATGGCCAGGGGTGTCGACAATATTGATCCGTGTCCCTTTCCATTCGACGCTGGTGCATTTCGCGAGAATCGTGATGCCGCGTTCTTTTTCCAGATCATTGCTGTCCATCGCGCGTTCTTCGACACGCTCATTGTCGCGGAATGTACCGGACTGGCGGAAAAGCTGGTCCACAAGAGTGGTTTTGCCGTGATCAACGTGCGCGATAATAGCTATATTGCGAAGAGACATATCAAATTCTGCCGTAAGAGAGGAAAGGGGGCTTATCTGCCGCGCCTTGTGTTGGATGCGCCCTTAACCTGTTTCGTGCTGCGCCGCAACATCAGAAACCAGCTTTGATATTGTCTATCGTTACACCACAAAAATCACATGTGGAATTTTCACATAGATAAGATAATAGTAAGTTCCCCAGGTCTTAACTGCACTATAGATAGAAATGAAAATCCAGCCTGTATCATCATTTAGTGTAAGTGATCCGTCCATTACTATCGTGATGCCGGTATATAATGGCGCACGCTATCTGGATAGTGCGATCCGTTCGGTTTTGCAGCAGCGATATTCCGATTGGGAACTCATCTGTATCGATGATGGATCTACCGACGGTTCGGACGCGATAATTATGGGCCATGCGATGGCTGACCAGCGCATACGTCATCTGAGCAATGGTCAAAATTTGGGACTACCCGCTACGCTTAATCGGGGTTTCACCGAAGCGCGGGGGATGTTCCACAGTTGGACGAGCGACGACAATATCTTGCGCGCCGATATGTTAGTGAAACTGGTCGAGGAACTGGAGAACAGACCCGATGTGGATATGGTCTATGCGGGTTACAGCGTTATTGATGATGCGGACAATATCATGCGCTATGTGGCACCGCCATCAATGGATAAACGTTGGTATGGGAATCCGGTTGGTGCAGCATTTCTCTATCGCCGCGAAGTCACTGAAAAGCTTGGAGGATATGACGAGCAGCTTTTTGGCGCTGAAGACTATGATTATTGGATGCGCGCGGCGCATTACTTTGAAATGATGCCACTTGACGTTGACCTCTATCTCTATCGCCGTCACGATCGGAGCCTGACCGATCAACGGAGCAAAGACATTCGTCAATTGGTATCCAAAGTGCTGTTGCGGGAACTGGAGCAGGTTGATGACAAAGCCTTGCGAGCCAATGCACTGGTCCATCGAATTTTATCCAGCTGGTATCATTTTGATGTGAAATTATTTGGCAAGGCTTTGGCAAGCCATCCCCCGACCGTGTTGAAAGCATCGCCGCGGCTGGCGATAGATCTGGCCCGTGCAATCTGGCATCGCGTTCGGCCTTAACTCCTATCAATAGTTTTTTGGTTTGATGTCTTCTTGAACCGGCGGGATTCATAGGGCGATGCAGCGGGAGATGTCCGGGCCTTCGTGTGACCACAGTCTGAATATCCGCTTGTTATACTTGCTTCAGAAACCGCGTTGAAGCATTGGCAAAACGCGATGCAAACTATAAGACTGATTTTGATAGATAAATTTATCTGGTTGTTAGGGGGCTCTGTTCTTTTGGCAACCTTGTTTCCGGTAAGAGGAACAGCTGAGCCCATTGCTGCATTTGCGGTTTCGGCAGGAATTTTCTGGATATTTCTACTTCACGGCATCCGGTTGGATCGACAAGAAGTGGTTGCGGGTTTTCGCAATTGGCGTCTGCAGTCGGCCGTTTTCGGATATGTTTTCGGCGCAATGGTGGTCGCTGGATTTATCCTTTCACGCATTGTTGACGGGCATATTGCTCCCATGATTGCGGTCGGTTTTCTATATCTCGGCTGTCTGCCTTCCACGATCCAATCAGCGGCGAGTTATACTGCCATCGCAAAAGGGAATATGGGAGCATCGGTCGTGGCTGCGGCGACAGTGAACCTATCTTCCATCATTATCACGCCTGTAGTTTTTGCTTTGCTGGCTAGCTCTGTCGGTATTGTTATTACGGGCGGTTCTTTTGTGAAAATCATAACCATGCTGTTGCTGCCATTTGTAATCGGGCAACTGATCCAGGGTTGGGCGCGTCCATGGGTGGCGCAATATGGGAATATAGTGGGATGGTCTGACAAGATTGCTATCAGCTTGGCCGTTTATGTCGCCTTCTCCGGCGCTGTGGTCGCAGGCATCTGGCAGCAGGTACCTGGTGATCAGTTCCTGATCGTTGCTATCGCGATCACCGCGCTGTTGATGTTTGCATTTGGCGGCGCTTGGCTGCTCGGTGGTATCGCGGGCTTCGCTTTGAATGACCGTAAGGCGTTACTATTTGGCGGGGCTCAAAAAAGTATTGCGGTTGGAGCACCTCTGGCCGCCATATTATTTCCGCCAGAAAACGCCGGATTGTTGCTGATACCGCTACTATTCTATCATCTATCTAGTCTAGTGCTGTCGGCACCATTAGCGGTGCGCCTGTCAAAGTCCTAAAGGTCGAAACCTTTAAAGCTCTCGCAGTGCGCGCGCTGGTTTTGCGGATAGCACTGGTATTGATCCCAATAACCCAATCCCTAGCGTAACAATTGCTCCGATAGCTAGCGTGACCATCACAACCATCCAGTCTGGCTGCCACGTAAACTCGAAAATCTGGGTTATTACAAACCAACCTGCGAGAAGGCCTAGACCCAAAGCAACAGCAGATAGCAGCAAAGCCAGAACTGCGTATTCTATCGCTTGCGCCGACAAGATTTGCGACCGGGTTGCACCGAGCAGTTTCAGAATGACGCTATCATAAACGCGCGACTGGCGAGAGGCTGCAATCGCCCCAATCAGCACGGCTATCCCGGAAAAAATGGCTATGGATGCAGCGGAGGCAATCGCAGTGGCCATCTGATCCAATATTGTGCCGATTTGTGATGCTATTTCTTTAACTTTAACCATTGAAATAGAGGGAAATTCACGCGGTAAGGAACCCAGTAATCCATCCTCTTTGGCTTCGTCCAACTGAACCGTTGCCGCTACATTGTGCGGCGTATTAGCCAGCACATTTGGCGGGAACACTAGCACATAGTTAAAGCCAAAATTGCGCCAGTTGATCTTACGGAGCGAAGCAACGGTAGTTTTAATCTCAACGCCGAGAAGGCTAACCGTCAAGCTGTCTCCAACATTTAACCCTAGCGCTGCCGCCTGTTCTGAATCGACCGATACCAGCGGCGGACCGTCATAGTCGGCAGGCCACCATTCACCGGCCGTAATTTCACTGCCTTCGGGCAATTCGGCGCTGTATGTTAGCCCTCGATCACCACGCAACACCCAAGCCCCCTCTGGTATTTGGTCGAGTTCAGAGACGATTTGTCCGCCATATTCGGTAATGATACCGCGCAGGGTGGGTACGATATTTATGTCTGCTTCAGGGGCACTGGCGTTGACCTGCGTTTTGAACTCGTCGGCGCGTTCTGCGGGAATATCGAGAACAAAGAAATTCGGTGCTCTTTGAGGAACGCTGAGCCTGATTTCATTGGTCAAGCTGGTTTCGATCGCGGCCAGCGTGGCGAACAAAGTCAGACCAAGGCCCAAGGCCACAACCAGTTGACCGGTCTGAGCGCCGGGGCGGTGAAGATTGGTAAGAGCCAGTCGTAGCAGTGGTTGTTTTGGCCGCGGCGCCTTGCTAGCCAGCCAACGGATCAGCACGCCGAGCAAGCTAAGCAGCAACAAAATTCCAAGGGCGGCGCCAATAAAGGCGAGTGAAAATATCGGTTCTCGTCCGCTGCCTACAGCTAATGCCACGATCGCAGCAATGGCGAGGGAGACGGCAATCCATGTCGGCTTGTCAATCTCGCGCCATGACCGGCTTTCGCCGCGAAATAGTCCGGCGGCAGGAATTAGTTTCGCCCGAGACAGCGGCGGCAGAGCGAATATAACCGCAATGAGCAAGCCATAAGCGGCGCTGACAAGCAACGGTAGTGGATAAAGTGCAAATTCGGGCTTGATCGGCAAAACTTCGCCAGCAACCTCAATAATGATTAGCGGCGCAAGCGCACCGATAACCAATCCAGCAGTTATCGCAACCAGAGCAACCGCTAAAATCTGAAACATATAGATGCGAAAGACCATTGCGCTGTCCGCGCCCAAAATCTTCAGCGTCGCTATCGCACCCTGTTTACCGCGCAGGTATGAGGCAACACCATTACCGACGCCAATTCCGGCAATGACCAGCGATGCGAGGCCGACGAGCGTCAAAAATTGACCCATGCGTTCTATAAAACGCCTAGTGCTCGGCGCGCCATTGTCGCGGGTTTTGACTTCCCAAGCGGCGTTTTTATATTGTTTTTCCAGTTGATCACCGAGCTCAGCGGGATCGGCTGTTGCAGGTAATTTTAGGCGGTATTTGCTTTGGAACAGGCTCCCGGGTTGGATCAAGTTTGTCGCGCGCAGGCCTTGCAAAGAAGTAATAGCAACCGGCCCCAAGGATAATCCCTCGCTTAGTCGATCGGGTTCATCGCCAATAACCCCCCTTACAGTGAAAGTTGCTTCGCCAAATTCAATGGAGTCACCGATCTTTAGAGATAAGCGCTGGATCAGAGCAGGTGTGACATAGATATCGTCGACGCCAAGCGGGGGTGCATTCGCTCCGTCTGCTAGGGTAAAATCGCCATAGAGCGGGTAGAGTGCATCGACACCTTTTAGCTCGACCAACTGGGTGTCGCTGCCATCGGGCAACCGCGCCATGGCTTGCATGCGCAAGGTTTCGGACAGCTCGCCCGCCGCATTTAGTGTTTCAAGTTCCGTCGGCGTTGCTTCGCGCTGGGCCACGGAAATTTCCAAATCGCCGCCCAATATCGACTGGCCACGATTGGCGAGTTCATCGGTGATCGCGCTTGTCAAGCTGCCGATAGCAGCAAGGGTTGCAACACCCAAAAACAGGCAGACGATTAAGAGACGCAGACCAACAAACCGGCCGCGCAAATCGCGCCGGGCGATCGTCCAAGCTTTAGAGAGATCGGCACTCACGCCGCGCTATCTTTCTCTATCATTCCATCACGCAGTTCGATGATCCGGTCACAGCGTTTGGCTAACTCCGGGTCATGCGTAATGATCAGCAAGGTTGCTTCGCTGGCCCTCTGACGTTCAAAGAGTAACTCGATAATGATCTCACCGGTCGCCCCATCCAGATTGCCGGTGGGTTCATCGGCGAAAATGATCGAGGGGCGCGAGGCCATGGCGCGGGCAATGGCAACTCTTTGTTGTTCACCGCCCGATAATTGCGTTGGGTAATGACCAAGTCGGTCGCCAAGGCCAACAGCCTCCAATTCTTTCGCCGCAATCCCGAATGGATCGGCTTGACCATCCAATTCCAACGGCACTGCGACATTTTCGAGTGCGCTCATGGTCGGTAACAGGTGAAAGGCTTGTAAAACAATCCCGACTCGACCGCGTCGGGCGATGGCGAGTTCATCCTCATTCATCGCACCAAAATCCGCACCGGCAATATTCACGGTTCCACCAGTTGCTCGTTCCAAACCTGACAATATAGCCATTAATGACGATTTTCCTGACCCAGAGGGGCCAAGCAAAGCAACCGTAGTGCCGGACTTAATCGAAAGATCTATCCCGCCCAAAATATCCACCCGTGCATCGCCTTCTCCCAAAGAGAGGGTGACATTCTGTGCATCAATGGCAATATGAGACTTAGATTTAGCGGCGTCGCTGGTTGCGGCGGTTTTTTGTAACATGGTGGGAAGGTGTATCCGATGTTGAACAGGTTTACGACATATGGGTTTTGCTTTGCAATTCTTCAACTTCTGATTGCTTGCGCTCCGGCAGTTGAAGAAGATTCTGCCATCGTCGAGCAGCAGCAAGCGGCAAGCGACACGCCTGATGAACCGGTCGCAGAGGCAAAAACGCTCATACTGGCCTTTGGCGATAGTCTCTATGCAGGCTATGGATTATCACCGAATGAAGGCTTTGCGCCGGAACTACAGAAAGCGCTCAACGATGCTGGTCAGGATGTCAGGGTGCACAATGCCGGAGTATCGGGTGATACGACAGCGGCGGGTCTGCGCCGCATGGACTTTGTCTTGGATAGTCTCCCCCGCAAACCCGATCTGGTATTGTTGGGACTGGGCGGAAATGATTTGCTGCGCGGTCTTAAACCATCGGAAACGAGAGCAAATATGGAGGCCATGGTGAAGAAACTGTCCGACCAGAGTATCCCGGTGATGCTGACGGGGATGCTGGCTCCGCCTAATTTGGGCCAGGAATTCAGCGATCAATTCAATGTAATTTATCCAGCGCTAGCCAAAAAATATGATGCCGACCTTTATCCGTTTTTCATGGATGGTGTAGTGGGCCGGTCCAACTTGATTTTGCCAGACGGGATTCACCCCAATGCAGAGGGAGTGGATGTGATTGTCGATAGAATTACGCCAAGTGTCGAAATGGCGCTGCAGGGATAGTTGCACAAGCCCAGTTAAATCATTGGTCAAACTACTATAAGCACTGAATGGACAATCCCCAATCTTGCATTAACTGTGTTATTTTTATAATACAGTAGGGAAACGCTTGAAAAGCGCAGCATTTGCATCCATTTATGAACGGAGTGCTGCAGGATAAGCAGCGAGATGGAGATTGAGCCAATGGCGACCGAGACGATTACCGCAACCGAAGAATTGACCCTGACACCACCTGATCCGGTGGTAGCCGTGGCGCCTACAAAGGCCGCTGGGCTTGTGCCAGTTGGCGACGAAGTAAAGTCAAAGCTGGAAGAGAAGGTCGATAGCTTTATTGATGATCTGATTGCGCAGGATGAAAATAGCCCGGAATTTGGTAAGAAAGTTGACCAGATTACGAATATGGGCCGTAAGGAAATTGTTGATGCGGCGGGCCAATCCAACCGCTTTTTGGATCGCCCCGTCCGGTCGATGGATGAGGAGTCAGGTATTGGTGCGGATTTATCCGAACTTCGCCGTACGGTAGAGGATCTCGATCCCGGCAAGCGCGGCAATTTGCTCGCACCGCGCAAATTATTCGGCATCATTCCCTTCGGCTCCAAGCTGCGCAACTATTTTGACGGTTATAAGAGTGCACAAGGTCATATTGCTTCTATTCTCAACCGCTTACAAGGCGGCAAAGATGAGTTGCTAATGGACAATGCCGCGATTGACGTGGAGCGTAAAAACCTCTGGGCGGCAATGGGTCGGCTGGAGCAGATGATCCACGTATCCAAGGTTATGGATCAACGGCTGGAGGAAAAGGCAGCAGACCTCGATGCAACTGATCCTGCCAAAGCAAAGGCCATACGAGAAAGCGCGCTTTTTTATGTACGTCAGCGGACGCAGGACTTGTTGACTCAAATGGCAGTGACGGTGCAGGGCTATCTGGCACTTGATCTAGTCAAGAAAAACAATGTCGAACTGGTGAAAGGTGTCGATCGCGCCAGCACGACCACAGTCAGCGCCTTGCGTACTGGTGTAACCGTAGCGCAGGCGCTCACCAATCAGAAGCTGGTGCTTGATCAGGTTACGGCTTTGAACACCACTACGGCGGGCATTATCGATAGCACAGGAGATATGCTGAAAAACCAGACCGCACAAATTCATGAGCAAGCGGCGTCGGCGACAATCCCGCTCGAGACATTGCAGCGTGCGTTCCAAAATATTTATGACACGATGGACAATATCGACACGTTCAAGATCAAGGCGTTGGAAAATATGAAAACCACCGTCAATAGCTTGTCCGGCGAAATTGAGAAATCCAAAGGCTATATCGCAAGGGCTGAAGGGCAGGATAAGGCAGCGCTTGAAGCGCCTTCAGAAAACCCGTTGAGCGCGCTTGAGGGATAAACGGATGAGCGAAAGTAATCAGCAAGTTTATGATAACGCAGCGAACTATTATCGCAGCTATAAATTTGCCGAATCTATTGGCGAGCGATCCAAAGGCTTGAAACGTGGGTATTTTCGTAAAAAGTTGGGGCGAGCCGCATTGATAACCGTCGGTGTGCTAGTCGGCGCCGGTGTCGTCGGCGGCATTATGAATGGTATCGGTTTCTGGGGTGTGATGATTTCTGCCGGCCTGATCGCTGGTGGCGTATGGGCGGCAATGAAATTTCCCAAAATGAAGATTCCGACGCCTGAAACGTTGGTGCAATCAGACTTGAAAACACTGGCCGGAAAGACTGAAATCTGGCTGGAAACACAACGCCTTGCGTTACCGAAGCCTGCGGTGAAGATCATCAATGACATCGGCACACAGCTTGATATGTTATCTCCGCAATTACAAAAACTCGATGAAGCAGAGCCCGCAGCTTATGAAGTACGGAAGCTAATGGGTGAACATCTACCGGAGCTTATTTCCGGCTATCGCGCCATTCCCGAACCGATGCGCAGAAAGAGTAACGATACTGGTAAATCACCGGATGAACAGCTCATCAGCGGTTTGTCGTTAATTGAAAAAGAGATTTCCGGCGTTACGCAACAGATAGCCAAAGGCGATATCGACAATCTTTCGATCCGCGGCCGTTATCTTGAGCTCAAATATGATAAGACAGGCGAGGCGGAATAGCTCTTTCAATCTGCTGAAATCCTCGTAACCGCGTTATCAGATGCTCCAGCACCGCCGGGTGAAGCTCGTCTGAAAATTCGCATCCATAATCTTCATAATCAGCCCATTTGATTGACGCACTGAGGGTCTGGATTCCAGGTAATCGAATATGGACCGGCTTCTCGTGATCAAGGTCGGTATAGCTCGTCATCTTGAAACCAGAAACGGACAAATCCGAAAGCGTTGCCCGAAAAAGTTGAGAGTTCGACTGTTTGACAAATATCTCTGCTTCGACGATTTGCAGAGAGCCCCGTCTATTATTCGGCGGCGGCGTTTGATATTCATCTGTGCTGTGCGATTGTGGCATTTTTCCGTCCAGATTGTTGATCCTGGTGATCAGAACGGATATTTGGTCGGTATTTGTAGGCTGGAGCGACAAAGACGATTTCTGGTAATTGAGACGAAAATCGGGATACTGTTAGCGCCTTTGGTCATACCGCGTCAAAAGACCCGTTTAAAACTTGCGATTGACAAGGTCTTCAAACTCTTCGCGGCTGATCTTCATCTTGGCGCACATATTCTCAATTTCTTCGGGCGTTGCGTTTTTAGTTCGATATTTCAAACTGTTGATCAAACCATTTTCGCGGGACCAAGTCATGGTCTTTGGCTTGCGCCAACGCAAGATTGTCACAATTATCACAGGAATACCGACGGCAATAATCGCCCAGAAATCAACGAGTTGAACGCCTGAAAGGGAAGCAATAATCTGGTCTAATGGCGCTGCCATAGGATCAAAAGACCACAGATTGTTGAAAAAGACGTAAATAGCAGAGAAAACAGATTACCAGTTCGGCTGTTCTATCGTAATAAAATCTCTGATTTCGTTGGATTGCGGCCCCAACGTAATCGGGTTTCTAACGCCGGGCAGGACGCAAATATCGAACAATTCCGTAATCGGGCCATCAAAGCGCAACCATTGAGCGACTTCACCGGTAGAGAGTGACAATATCTGGATGCCGCACCAGGCTGCTGTGTCCGCTTGTTCGAGTTTTTTGTCCAGTGCCAGGCCTTCGAAATGACCATGACGCGGTTTTGAGAGAGTGACAAAGGCGTGATCGTTATGAAATTCCAGACCCCGCAAAAATCCAGGACAAAAAGCAACCGGCGTGAACGCATGGTCGGTGGGGTGTAGCCACCCCAGTTCTCCGGTGCCGGAGTTCAAAAGCCAAACGCGTCCGACATGAAAGCGCGGGCTGTGCGGCATTGACAATCCGTCCGCTAGTATTGTGTTGGTTTCGATGTCAATAATGACACCGCCATCATGCCGTCTGTCGCGCCAACCGTCTTTCTGGTCTGATTGAGAAACCGCACTGGCATATTTTGCCTGCCCGTCCACCATTGCAAAGCCGTTGAGATGACAACGATCCTCGGTTGCCAGAGCGGAAATAAACTCAGGTTTCCAGATTGGCTTAAAACTGTGCGTTACGCTTGGTATACTGAGGCAATTGTGAAGTGTATTGGTGAATATGATCTGGCCATCTTCGCGAATGCCCAGTTCATGAATATCGACATTGCCCGTCGTTTGCATATTGCGCGGAACATAGACTTTATCATGCACATCATTGGCCAGCTGTTCGGGAGCCAGAACATTTTCCAGCCGCACAATTTGGGTCAAAGTGCCGAGATATATGCGGTTTTCATTGGCGGTGACGCCCATTGCCTGTGGATATAATGCTTCATGGACCGCTAGTTTGCCATCAGGTCCGCGGCCAACCAGATAAAGCCGTCCCGTTTGGTATGAAGTAAAGCCAATCGAAATGTCATTGGCCGCTAGAAAATCAGCAAGGCCCAGCGAGAAACTGATGGTTGTCTCTTCAGCATTGGTTCCCGTCCCGCCATTCGGAGCGTTCTGATCATCTGGCTTGTGCATCTGTGTCACTTGGCCAGAACCGGTCTGTTTTTGTTCACAATGAACCCCCGCCTTTGGATCCCCCGTGAGGATTCGAACCTCAATTAACGGAGTCAGAGTCCGTGGTATTACCATTATACGACAGGGGAGTGCCGGGGCGCGCAATAGGCTGAGGACAGGGGCTGGTCAAGAGTTTTTCAAGGGTGTTTTCCAATGATGGTTTGTCGCTAAACCCTTGCACATCGGCCGGGCTACGGTTATCTCTATGCCCAAGTACCGGCGGTATTATCCGATCCGGAGAATATAAGAGTAACGGTCATGGCGGATGAAGCATCCCCATCGCCGCAACGACAGGACGGCGGAAAATCCGCAAGGACAGCCCGCCCGAAACATGCGGCGACATATAAGAACGGGGGGCGAAATGCGTCTCCTTCCCATAAAAATGGCTCTCGTTGGCCAAAGCTACGGTCCTATGCGGCAATTGATCTAGGCACCAATAACTGCCGATTGTTAGTCGCAAAGCCCTCATCTGACGGGTTCATTGTAACCGACGCTTTCTCGCGCGTGGTGCGATTGGGTGAAGGCTTAGTCGAAACCGGCCGGATCAGTAATCGCGCGATGGACCGGGCCGTTGCCGCCTTGTCGATTTGCGCTGACAAGTTAAGACGACGCAATGTGACATTGGCACGCTCGGTTGCGACGGAAGCTTGTCGCCGAGCCAGCAATGGCGAAAAATTCATCGATCGGGTCCGGCAAGAAACCGGCATTGCCCTTGATATCATTACCGCAGAGGAAGAAGCGCGGCTGGCTGTATTGGGCTGTCAGATCCTATTAGAACCGGGCGAAGGACCAGCGTTAATATTCGATATTGGCGGCGGATCGACCGAGCTTGTGCTGGTCGATACTTCTGGCAGCGCCCCTGAGATAATTGACTGGTTAAGTGCACCTTGGGGCGTAGTGTCTTTGACAGAAAGTGAAAAGTTCAACGCTGATGATCCGTCGGCACGCGAGCAAGCGTTTGAAAATATGCGGGACCGGGTGGCGGAGAGCTTTGCGGAATTTGCCAGCCGCTTGCCGATATCTGACACTTCCGATTTCCGACTATTGGGCACGAGCGGCACCGTAACGACGCTTGCCAGCCTGCATCTTAAATTGCCGCATTATGACCGCAAAGTCATTGATGGTCTGATTGTGCCAGCCGAGTCTATGCGCGATATCAGCGCGATGCTGGCGGCCTGTTCTCCGCAAGAGCGGGCGGATATTCCATGTATCGGAAAAGAGCGTGCGGATCTCGTGGTTGGCGGCTGCGCTATATTGGATTCTATCCTTGATATTTGGCCGGCAAGCCGCGTGGGCGTAGCTGATCGCGGTATAAGAGAAGGCATATTGCGCTCGCTCATGTCTTCAAACGAACAAAGGCGGCGATCGTGAGCAGGGGGCGCTCCGGCAATAAACAACGCGTAAAAACGGCTAAAGGCCGCAAGATCGGGTCTACACGATGGTTGGAACGGCAGCTTAACGATCCTTATGTCAAAAAAGCCAAGGCAGACGGCTATCGCTCTCGGGCCGCTTATAAAATATTGGAACTGGACGAGCGGTTCAAATTTGTCCGTAAAGCCAAGGCGGTGGTCGATTTGGGCATTGCACCCGGCGGTTGGGCGCAGGTCATCAGAAAATTTGTTCCGCAAGCGAAGATTGTCGGTATCGATTTGCTGCCTGTGGATGCCATTGAAGGTGTTACAATCTTCGAAATGGATTTCATGGACGATAGCGCACCGGACAAGCTGATCGATGCGCTGGGCAGCGCGCCTGACCTGGTATTGTCGGATATGGCAGCCAATACCGTTGGTCACCAGCAAACCGATCATCTGCGGACTATGGGTCTGGTTGAAGCAGGTGCCCATTTCGCCGTAGAAAACTTGCAAGACGGCGGAGCATTTGTTGCGAAAGTTTTGGCCGGCGGCACCGACAACGAATTGCTGGTTCTGCTCAAGAAGCATTTCAAGACGGTAAAACATGCAAAACCGCCTGCGAGCCGCAAAGGATCATCCGAGTGGTATGTGGTCGCACAGGGCTTTAAAGGGCGAGCGGAAAGCACCTAAATTCAGCTTAAGTTTACAAAGTGTACAAGGTGCTTGAGGGCGCCGTTCTGCTGACCGATATTTTCCAAAGTTCACACAAGTCACAGTGATCTCGATTTTCATTTTTGGACGAACTTTACAAACTGCGTGCAGTCCATACAGCGACTTTCTGTTGTGCAAATCTCTTTCAAAGTTCACACAAATCACACAGCATTTGCGTTGGTAATCAAGATTTAGAACTGAGAAAGAGCCATATGAATTCTACTATCAATCCGGGCCTGTAGGAAAGGCTTTTCCTTCATTATCGGGCCGCTCACGGCTCTCACCCGGCGCCTGTTGAAGGGTGAACGCAAAATGCAGCGGCGAGCCAGTCTTGAGTACGAGATTATTTCGAGCCGCGCGCCTTGGCGATCATTTCTTTCAGGCCATCATAACCAACGGCTCCGACCTCGGTCTGGTTGCCAACAACAAAAGCGGGTGTGCCGGTAAATTGCAGCTTGCGGGCGACTTCGATATTGCTTTGCACTTCCTGCTGCGCTTCGGGCGTGGCAATGAATTTGCGCGCAGCGGCCATGTCCAGACCAACTTCTTTGGCCGCACTTTCAATCGTCGACGGGGTAGGGCGTCCGGTTGCAAACATTGTTTTGTGAAAGGCGTAGTATTTGCCTTGCTTCGCCGCCGCTAAAGCCATCAAGGCAGCATCGTTACTGGCTTCGCTCAGGATAGGAAGTTCGCGGAATACGACTTTGATATTCTTGTCTTCTTTCAGCATCCGATCAATATCGGCCGTAGTCTGTTTGCAATAGGGGCAGGCAAAATCGGAATATTCAACTATAATAACATCACCATTGGGATTGCCTGCAAAAGCGGCACCGGCAAATGGTGTCTCTATGTCCTTGCGGATTTCATTAATTGCTGCGGCTTTTTGCCGAGTTTGCAATATCTCAACCGCTTCGGGGATGATTTCCGGGTTTTTCAGAATATAATCGCGGACAATAGCTTCGATCGCTGCCTGTTCCTTGCTATCGATTCCAGCTGCCAAAGCGGCCTGTGTGGCCTCTTCGCCTGCCGATGGGCCACTGGACTGCATAAACCACACGGTCGCGGCCGCTGCTATGGCCAAAACGCCACCTGCCATAATCATCCACTTTCTATTATTTTCCACGTTTTACCATTCCCTGAGGATAAAGCCTCCATGTCGAAGCTTCGTTCGCTTGTCCACAATTGTTACAGACGGGGTGAGAATTTAATGAAGCGGGGCTTTAGCGGCGACGTTGGTCCGATCGCTCAAACTCATTTTTCGCTATTAGAGAAATATCCTGCGCCCGAATCCATTCCGGCGTATTTTCCTTGATGCCGGCCATCGCAATTTGCGAGCTGCGAATGGCGCTACCATAGTTGCGTTGCAACAAGGCGCTTTCCGCCGTTGCCAACTGTGCCCGGGCTGTGTCACCTTGCTGTGAATAAACCACGCCGAGCTGATACCAGGCAAATGGATTGCGGTTATCTTTAACGACGGCCGCTTTCAACACACGCTGCGCTTCTGCAAAATGGGTTTCATCTTCGGTCGCGATAAGCGCATGACCAAAGAGGCTGGCAATGAGAGGCTGATTGTTGGTCAGCCGTACCGCTTTACGCAGCGATTCAAGGGCTTCATCCGGTCTGCCGGATTCGAGCAAAATCTGCCCATGCAATTCCAGAAAATACGGGTCATTTGGTGCGTCTTTCAGAAGGTTATTCACCTCCATCAGGGCGCGGTCGGGATAAGCACTTTTGTGCCAGGCATAAGCACGCGCATAGCGCGCCGGGACACTTTGATCGCTTTCAGGAAATTCACGCAGTGTCGTGTTCGGTTCATTAGTAAAGCCGAGCAGCTTTGCTTTCACGCGTTGAAAACGGGCCTCAATCTTGGGATCAGGGGGCGTGTCCCATGCGGGATCGGCCTGATAAACATCGCGGAGCAAGCTGACACGTTCGCCAGAGAGCGGGTGGGTGCGGCCATAGCTATCCTCTTGCGGGATACCCAAACGAAATTCGTAATTTTGCAGCTTTTTGAAAAAATCAATCGAGCCGCGTCCCGTAATACCCGCGGCTGAAAGGTAACGAGCGCCAGCGCTATCAGCGGCACGCTCCTGCACCCGACTGAAGGCGAGGAATTTACCGGTTGCAGCCTGTTGACCAGCAGCCAAGATGCCGGCGCCAGCATCACCAGCGCCGGCCGCGATGGCCGCCGCGCCCAAGATCAGGCTGAGAATGGTAATGCCTGTCGCAGTTTTGATGCCTTCATCGAACCGGATGATATGACCGCCCGTAATATGGCCAAGTTCGTGCGCCATAATGCCCTGAATTTCGACAGCGGTATCGGCTGCGGCAATTGTGCCCGAATAGAAAAACATGCGCTGGCCACCCGCAACAAAAGCGTTGATCTGGTTGCTGTTGATCAGGATGACTTCAACATCTTTGGCGTCCAGTTCCGAAACCGCAACCAGAGGCGCAACCATATCGCTGAACAGAGCTTCGGTCTCCGCATCGCGGAGTATGGATTGGGCCGCAACCGGTTGAACAGTAATCGCGATCATAGCAAACAGGGCGGTGATCACCTGCCCGATACGAGGCAGTGAAAAGCGGGCAAAAGCTTTGCGTTTATTATCATTCGGCAATGACATGAATTTCCTCTGGATAAAGCTCGGGCGAATATACCTTTCTATTGGCATGAGCAGGCTTAACCTTCGATGAAATTACAACCGGCTTCTACTCATAATAGTGCAAAAGCCGGTTGGGTAATATCAACCGAATGTTCGTTGCCACCAGCCGCCTCGGGGCGTACCGGTTTTTTCAGTCGCGGTTTCCTTTGCAGCTTCGTCATCTGCTTTTTTGGCGGCTGGCTTTTTAGCCGCCGCTTTTTTTGCAGCTGGCTTAGCCGCAGATTTTGTTGCCGGCTTCTCGGCTGCATCAGTGCCGTCGGTATCAGCTTTCTTCGCTCTCGACCGTGGCGCTTTTTTGGCCGCCGGTTTTGCGGGTTTTGCTTCACCTGACGTTTCAGTCGATGCTTCAGAGGCCGCTTTCGCCTTGCGCGGGGCGCGGCGGCGCTTCGGTTTTTCTTCAGCATCTTTCGCTGCACCATCATCTACTGCTGGCGCGTCGCCTGATCCATCAGCCGGAGCATCGGTCTTCTTGCGCGAGCGGCTAGCTCTTTTTGGCTTTTCCGCGGGTTTTGCAGTATCATCGGAACTGGCTTCTGCCGCCGGTGCATCCGCGCCTTCTTTAACAGCGACTGCATCGCCTGCTGGCTTACGGGTGCGGCCACCACGAGACCGGCGCGGTTTTGGTTTATCGCCATCATCACTGCCATCTTCTGAGGTCTTCGCTTTGCCTTCGCCATCGCTCTTTGATTGATTTTGGTCGTTGCGGTTGTCGCCTTCGCCAGATTCGTTGCTGGCTTCGTTATTGCGATCGGAACCGCGTCCGCGCCGTCCGCGCCGACGCCGCCGTTTACGGGGACGGTCTTCGGCTTCCCCTGCCTGTTCGGCCGCATCGACAATGTCGTCATCATCATCTTCTTCGTCGACAATTGGTTCAAATTTCGGCGCATTTTTGGGAGGACCGCCGGAGCCCTTGACTTCCATGCGGGCGCCTTCTGTTTCACCATCCGGTGTGATTTCGATCGAAACACCATAGCGTTTTTCGATGTCATCAATTTCATGACGCTTGCTGTTCAGCACATAAATAGTCGCTTCCTGGCTGGCAGTAAGCGTAATCTGGCTGGCTTTGCCCTTAGCCGCTTCTTCTTCAAGCAGTCGCAGCGCTGAGAGAGCAGAGGAGGATGCTGTACGCACCAACCCTGTGCCTTCGCAATGCGGGCAGACTTTGGTTGATGCCTCCAAGACACCCGTACGCAAACGTTGGCGGCTCATCTCAAGCAAGCCAAAGCTTGAAATCCGGCCAACCTGAATGCGTGCACGGTCGTTTTTCAAAGCATCGCGCATGGCCCGTTCGACTTTGCGGATATTCCCGTTACGGTCCATGTCGATGAAATCGATGACCACCAGCCCGGCCATATCGCGCAGCCGCAGTTGACGGGCAATTTCCGCCGCTGCTTCAAGGTTGGTTTTCACTGCGGTCGCTTCAATCCCGTGTTCGCGGGTGGAACGGCCTGAGTTGATATCGATGGATACCAAAGCTTCTGTCGGATTGATGACCAGATAACCGCCAGACTTTAGCTGGACTTCCGGCTGATACATCGCGGACAATTGATCTTCCGCGCCATAGCGCTGGAACAATGATACCGGATCGGCATAGCTTTTGACCCGCCGGCTATGGCTGGGCATGAGCAATTTCATGAAGTTTTTCGCGGCAGCATATCCTTCAGCGCCTTCGACAAGAACTTCCTCAATCTCGCGGTTATATATGTCGCGGATCGCGCGTTTGATCAGATCGCTATCGCTGTGGATTAATTTGGGTGCCACTGCTCCCAGCGTATTTTCCCGAATTTCGTCCCAAAGCCGTGCGAGATAATCAAAATCCCGTTTAATTTCAGGTTTGGTGCGCGACAGACCGGCCGTCCGCACGATGCAGCCCATGGTGCTGGGCAATTTGAGATCGGCGATGATCGTTTTTAACCGCTTCCGGTCGCCGGCATTATTGATTTTCCGGCTGATGCCTCCGCCATGGGATGTGTTGGGCATCAAAACGCAGTAGCGTCCGGCCAAGCTCAAATAAGTGGTGAGGGCTGCGCCTTTGTTGCCACGCTCTTCTTTGACGACTTGAACCAATACAACTTGACGGCGCTGAATAACATCCTGAATTTTGTAACGCTTGCGCAACGCCATGCGTTTTTGACGCGCTTGGTCACTGGCTTTGGCTACATTGCCTTTGCCGCCACGGCCGCCGCGTCCCCGATTGCGGCCTTTGCCGCGCCCGCCACGGCCCTTGGGCTTGGTATTTTCATCGGAAACATCCTCGTCAGCAGAATCGCTATCGCTAGCGTCTTCGTCGTCTCCGTCATCATCTTCGTTAGCGTCTTCGGTAGGAACTTCGCCTTCGCTGACATCGATCGTATCAACGCTTTCGTCTTTTTCGACATCCTCGACTGCGTCATCCAGTTCTTCGGTCGCTTCTGATGCGATGACGTCGGCCGGACCTTCACCTTCTTCTTCTTCACGCTCCCGCAGCTGCGCTTCTTCCGCTGCATGTTCGGCTTCTTCGGCAAGCAAGCGTTCGCGGTCTTCTTTTGGTATCTGATAATAGTCGGGATGGATTTCGCTAAATGCCAGGAAACCGTGACGGTTCCCGCCATAGTCAACAAAAGCCGCCTGTAGGGAGGGTTCTACTCGCGTTACTTTTGCTAGATAAATATTGCCTTTTAGCTGTTTATGGTCCGAAGATTCAAAATCGAACTCTTCAATTTTGTTCCCTTTTACGACCGCCACCCGGGTTTCTTCCTGGTGGCGCGCGTCGATTAGCATGCGCGTTGTCATTCAATATACTCCTGGCATAGCGCGCCGGATCGGAACCCGGCGGGGCCATGCAATATAAAAGGGATGACGTCTTCTTGCGCGCTGCCAAAATAGGGGGAGCGGGCGGCGTCATCCGGTTAAATTCAATTGTTTCTGAAAAAAATGTGTCTGCGACAAATGCATGGCCCGGGCCGTTAGCCAGGGTCTTTCCGTCCATAGAAACGCTTCCCTGTGGAAGAGTTCCGGAGCCGGAGATGTCATGCCTCATGTCGCTTCAACCTGTATATACCGGATAAATATCCAGTTTAATTTGTGCCGTTTTATAACGTTTTATAACAACACAAATGGGGTGCTAGCACCGCAATAGCAAATCGGCAACACAAACTATCTCCAGACCGGATCACAATTATTGCGAAGTTATAAATTGAGTTAAGTTCATCGCAAACATGGTAAATTTGTTGTTAACCATGTCATTTCACGAGAGCTTATAAATTCATCCTTAACCGAGTTTTTACTGCGTTGTATGGCAAGAAACCAAGGACGATGCTGCCGATATGAATTTTAACTGGACCGATATGGCTGGCGCATTGCATAAGGCGGCTATGCCTTTCGCAGCAATTTTAGCTACCTCACTATTGATTGGAAACCCTGCAAATGCGGGTTCAGTGAGCCGTATTGATGCGAATGGTGGCCAAATCACTGTTTCTTTTGATGGCTTTGTTGAGAGTGCATCGACTTTTTCGCTGCTTGGCCCGGACCGGATTGCTGTAGATATAAAGGGTGGTAAAGCGGGGCGCGGGGGTCGTGCCACAGGGATGGTTAAATCGGTGCGTCAGGGGCAATATAATCCCAACACAGCGCGGATCGTTTTTGACTTGGATCGTCCGGCTGTCATCACCGGTGGGAGTTTTTCTGCTGATGGAAAAAGTCTCAAACTGAATATGCAGTCCGTTGGGGGGATGCGATCGGGACCGGTCGTAAGTCCTTCCTTCCACCGGCTCATTTGCGTGCAGAACCACCGAAGAAGTCCTATAGTGTGAAAATGCCGCTCGGGAAACCACAGGACAAGGTGGCTCTGCCGAAAATTGAAGGCCCCGAAGATGAGAGCAGGCCTTTGGTCGTCATTGATGCCGGCCATGGCGGTCATGACCCCGGAGCGGTTTCGCCACATAGCGGAAAATATGAAAAAAGTGTGGTGCTGGCCATAGCGAAGGCCGTGCGCGACCAGCTGGTTTCGAGCGGACGGGTCCGGGTAGCGATGACGCGAGACACCGACAAATATCTGGTTCTCGAAGAGCGATACGGCATTGCGCGGCGCCTCAATGCGGATTTGTTCATATCCATTCACGCTGATGCCGCTGGCAATCAGTCCGCCAACGGTGCGACGGTTTACACCCTGTCGGAGGTCGCTTCTGACCGGGAAGCTGCCAAATTGGCGGCACGGGAAAATCGTTCAAATATCATCAACGGTGTAAATTTGGGCGGTGCCAATCAGGATGTCTCGTCCATTCTTATCGATTTGACTCAGCGAGAGACAATGAATGTCTCTGCCGATTTTGCAAAATTGCTGATCCGAGAAGGCAAGCGTATGATAAAATTTCGCGGTAATCCCCATCGGTTTGCTTCATTGGTTGTCCTGAAAGCGCCGGATATACCGTCGGTTTTGTTTGAGACGGGCTATCTAACCAACAAGGAAGATGTTGCGCTGCTCAGCTCAAGCTCTGGTCAATCGAAAGTGGCTATTGGCATTGCCAACGCGATTGAAGCACATTTCGCGAGAAAACTGGCGCAGCGCTAGACGTTAACTGCTGAACCGTTTTTTCTCGAATAAGCGATACTTGGTGGTACTTCCTCTGTCTTGCGCTGGGCCAATAAAATTTTTCGTCGATATTCGCTGGAAAATGGTTCTGATAATGCTAGATAGCCCGGTATATGGTCGAAAATACACCCGATAAAGATGGCGCCAGCACAGCGGAAAGTCTCGCTTACAAGCTGGAGCGTAATACTGGCGGTTTTATAAGCCGGATAGAAAAGCTGTGGCAAAAACGCCTGTTTCGTCTGTTTCTGGCCTTTGTGGCGCTATGTTTGCTGGGCTGGTTACTTATCTGGGTGCTTTTTGCACGCGATTTGCCTGACGCGACAATGCTTCAGCAATATGAACCACCGCTTCCGACCATGGTGCGGGCTTATGATGGCGAGCCGGTGCACAGCTATGCGCGGGAACGTCGGGTGCAGCTGGAATATGCCGAATATCCCGCGTTGTTGGTGCGCGCCTATCTGGCGGCGGAAGATCGGACCTTTTTTGAACATGGCGGGCTTGATTATCCGGGTATTGCGACCGCGATCGTCAGCAATATTTCCAGCAGCGGCAGGCCCATCGGTGCGTCCACCATCACGCAACAGGTCGCCAAAAACCTGCTGCTGACCAACGAAGTTTCCTACCGCCGGAAAGTGCGCGAGGCGTTGCTTGCTTATCGCATCGAAGAAGTCCTGACGAAGCAGGAAATTCTTGAACTTTATCTCAACCAGATTTTCCTCGGCCGAAATGCTTACGGTGTACAAGCTGCGGCACAGGCTTATTTCGGCAAGGATGTCGATGAGCTGGCCCTGCATGAAATGGCTTATCTCGCAATCCTTCCAAAAGGACCATCCAACTATAGGCCGGAAAATAACGAACAGCGCGCAATTAATCGCCGCGACTGGGCTTTGGGCCGGATGCTGGACAATGACTGGATCACGCAGGTACAGCATGATCAAGCCGTTGCTCAACCGCTAGGAGCTATTCGCTCTCGCGGCGCTCGATTTGAGCGTGTGGGTGGTTATTTTATCGAAGAAGTGCGCCGTCAGTTGATCGAACAATTTGGCGAGACCGAAGACGCAGGACCGTATAGCGTCTATTCCGGCGGGCTTTGGGTCAGGACGTCACTAAATCCCGAATTGCAAGAATATACCAAAGACGCTCTACGCACCGGTTTGCTACGGTATAGCCGCGGCAAGGCTTGGAGCGGGCCGATCAATAAAATCGAAATGGATGATAAATGGGCCCGGCGCTTGGCATCCACGTTCATCAATACCGACTATGCCGACTGGCGGATTGCCGTCGCTTTGAGCCGCCAAGGCAATAGCGCTGAAATTGGCTTTACAGATGGCACCACCGGTCGTTTGGGTAATGCACCCAGCAAGTTGGCGGCTGGTGATATCATCGCCGTCAGTCCGGCAGGCGGGAGCAACTATATTCTGCGCAACGTACCGAAAGTATCTGGTGGTATGGTCGTGCAAAACCCACGAAATGGTCGAATTTGGGCGATGCAGGGCGGATTTGATGACCGGATGAGTTCATTCAACCGCGCGACACAGGCCGAACGACAGCCAGGTTCGACGATCAAGCCATTTGTTTACGCGACTGCGCTCGATCAGGGGATGACGCCGGCAACGATCATTGTTGACAGCCCCTTCTGTGTTTACCAATCCGCTGCATTGGGGCGCAAATGCTTCCGTAATTTCGGTGGTGCGCGGGGTGCCGGGGCGCAGACTCTGCGCTGGGGCGTCGAACAGTCTCGTAACTTGATGACGGTTCGCGCTGCGAACGATTCAGGTATGGACAACGTCGTTAAAACCATCAAGACAATGGGAATTGGCGACTATAAGCCCTATCTATCCTTTGCACTGGGTGCAGGTGATACCACGGTGGCGAAGCTGACCAACGCCTATTCCATGCTCGTCAACCATGGCCGGGAGCTAAAGCCGACGGTCATCGATTTTGTTCAGGATCGACAAGGAAAGGTCATCTTTCGCGCCGACAAACGGATTTGCGAAGATTGCAATCAATCTGATTGGGACGGCGAGCCGATGCCGCGGCCAAGACCCGCAGGAAAGCAGCTCATGAATCCGATGACGGCCTATCAGATGGTCA
Source organism: Parasphingorhabdus cellanae (assembly GCF_017498565.1). Classification (NCBI taxonomy): domain Bacteria; kingdom Pseudomonadati; phylum Pseudomonadota; class Alphaproteobacteria; order Sphingomonadales; family Sphingorhabdaceae; genus Parasphingorhabdus; species Parasphingorhabdus cellanae. The sequence continues at coordinate 743,898 of NZ_CP071794.1, read as the reverse complement.
ACATTTTGGAAGGCGTTATCACACGCGGAACCGCACAAAATCTTAAAAGCCTCAATCGGCCGCTATTTGGTAAAACCGGAACAGCGAGCGGACCGACCAACGTATGGTTCGTGGGCGGCTCGCCTGATATGGTGGCTGGAGTATATATGGGTTTTGATACGCCTGCCAATATGGGCGGCTATGCACAGGGTGGTACATTAGCAGCACCGATATTCAAGCAATTTGCAGAAAAGGCGATGGCTGGGATGCCAAAAACGCCCTTTGTCGCGCCGCGCGGTATTCGCATGGTAAGAGTTGATCGGAAAAGTGGTAAGCGGGTCTTTGGTGGCTGGCCTTCTGACGATCCAAGATCAGCGGTGATCTGGGATGTATTCAAACCGGAAACCGAGCCCAGACGATCAATCCGCAAGGAAGAATTACTGGCGCGTCTGGAAGCGAAAAAAGCGCAGATCAGGGCCGCGAAACTCGCGGCGCGTAACCAGGCAGCAGCCGATGCTAATAGGAATAGACCGGCTCAGAATGATAATGACTTCCTGCAGGATGAAGGCGGGATTTACTAGGGCATTTCACGCGGTTTTTGATCAATAGCGGAGCTATCAAATCGCGCCGCTATTGCGCTTTTGCGCCTTCTTCTATTGATGCAAGTAGGTCACATTTGCCGGTTTTTGATCACAAAACCATGGAAAAGCAGGTCTTTTTACGACGAACTGAGTGTCGTTGATATTGAAAACGATATTGGCATCCCCAACTGAACCGACAGCGGGGCAACACCGAACAGGGGTTTGGAGTTGAATATGCGTAGTTCGATAAAACTATTTGCAGTCCTTGCCGCAGGAACGTCGCTTGCGTTTAGCGGTGCCGCTCATGCCGGAGAGCCTTATGTGGGCGCATCGGCGGGACTTAATTTACCGAGTGATTCGAAAAATCGTGGAGAATTTGAAGCCGATGTGGCGGCGACAGCAGACTTTGACGCGATCCCGTCAGGCACAGATCTCGATTGGACGACAGAGCTTAATAATGGCCTCGACCTCAATCTGTTGGCTGGTTACCGTTTTGACAACGGCTTCCGCGTTGAATTGCAAGGCTTTTACAACGAGTCCAGTGTGGATCTGCACCGCGATCTAGCGGTCGGCGGAACTGTGATCGACGCTGTTGATTCTGCCGTGTTGACGCGCGGCGCGGCTGATCCGGCCAATCCGACGGTAGGTGCAGTATTAAGTACCGATGATGGACAGATCAAAAACTATGGTCTGTTCGCCAATGCTTTCTATGATTTCCAGATCAGCGAAAGTCTGGTGCCCTATGTCGGTGCTGGCGTCGGCTTTGCGCGGCAGGATGTCGAATATGCACCATCCGGAATCGATGTGGTGGATGATAAGAAAACACGGTTCGCCTATCAAGGCATGGCCGGTGTAAGTTATCGATTGAGCCCGTCTTTCGAGCTTTTCGGTCAATATACATACCGTGCCACGGATCGCGGTGACTATGATGTCAATCTGTTGCCCGCGACTTTAGGCGTAAAGAGTGAGCAATCCATATTCAATGTCGGTTTCCGTATCCCATTGGGTGGCGGCAGTTGATTTTGCTTTGGTAGCAAAGCTTTACACTAAATAGATGCGCGCCGCCTGTCACAGTTCGACCGGCGGCGCGCATTTGCATTTTATTTTACGCGTTTCCCTGCTGACAGCGGCGAAAACCTCTGTTATCGGCGCGGACATGACTGAACGTTCCCATATTCGTAATTTTTCCATCATCGCGCATATTGATCACGGTAAATCCACGTTAGCGGATCGGCTGATCCAATATACCGGCGGGTTGAGCGAGCGCGAGATGAGCAAGCAAGTGCTCGACAATATGGATATCGAGCGCGAGCGGGGGATTACGATCAAGGCACAGACAGTCCGGCTGAAATATACCGCCAAAAATGGCGATTCCTATGAACTCAGCCTGATGGATACGCCGGGTCATGTAGACTTTGCCTATGAAGTTTCGCGCAGTCTTGCAGCTTGTGAAGGCGCATTGTTGGTCGTTGATGCGGCGCAGGGCGTGGAAGCGCAAACACTCGCGAATGTCTATCAGTCCATCGAACATGATCACGAGATTATTCCGGTACTGAACAAGGTCGATCTGCCCGCCGCTGAACCCGAGCGGGTACGTACCGAAATTGAAGAAATCATCGGTCTCGATGCCTCTGAAGCGGTCTTGGCTTCAGCCAAATCCGGCATTGGTATTGAAGATATTTTGGAACAGATAGTCGAGAAAATTCCGCCCCCCGGCGGCGACCGTGATGCACCACTAAAGGCCATGTTGGTAGACAGCTGGTATGATCCTTATCTGGGCGTTGTCATTCTTGTTCGCGTCATTGACGGCGTACTGACCAAAGGGCAGCGGATCAAATTCATGGCGCAGGGCACAGAGCATCTGGTCGACCGCGTTGGCTGCATGAGCCCCAAGATCGAACAGTTGCCGGAATTGGCTGCGGGTGAAATTGGTTTCATTACGGCTCAGATCAAGGAAGTGTCGCAGACCGCCGTTGGTGATACGATCACGACGGTTAAAGGCGGCGCGGCCGAGGCTCTGCCCGGCTTTAAAGAAGTGCAATCTGTTGTGTTTTGCGGCCTCTTCCCTGTGGATGCAGCGGATTTTGAAAAGCTGCGCGAAAGCATTAGCAAGTTGCGGTTGAACGATGCCAGCTTCACCTTTGAAATGGAAACAAGCGCGGCCTTGGGGCAGGGGTTTCGCTGCGGATTTCTGGGTCTGCTACATCTGGAGATTATCCAGGAACGCCTGACCCGCGAATATGATCTCGACCTGATTACCACCGCGCCGTCTGTCGTTTACCGGATGGTGATGAACGACGGGACCGAACAGTTTCTCCACAATCCCGCTGATATGCCGGATGTCGTGAAGATATCCCATATCGATGAGCCGTGGATCGAAGCGACAATTTACTGCCCGGATGAATATCTCGGCGGCATCCTGAAGCTCTGTCAGGACCGGCGCGGCGTGCAGAAGAACCTTACCTATGTCGGCGACCGCGCGCAGGTCGTGTATGAGTTACCGCTCAACGAGGTTGTGTTCGACTTCTATGACCGGTTAAAGAGTATCTCCCGCGGTTATGCCAGTTTTGATTATCATCAGGTTGGCTTGCAGACCGGCGATCTCGTCAAGATGAACATTCTGGTCAACGGCGATCCGGTAGACGCGCTCAGCATGATTGTTCACCGCGACGCTGCAGAAGCACGCGGCCGGCATATGTGCGAGCGGCTTAAAGACCTGATCCCGCGCCATCTGTTCAAGATCCCTGTGCAGGCGGCGATTGGCGGCAAGGTCATCGCGCGCGAGACAATTGCCGCGATGCGCAAGGACGTGACGGCCAAATGCTATGGCGGTGATATCAGCCGAAAGAAGAAGCTGCTCGACAAGCAGAAAAAGGGCAAGGCCAAGATGCGCGAATATGGCAATGTCTCCATCCCGCAGGAAGCCTTTATTGCGGCGCTGAAAATGGGAGACGAGAGTTAAGGGCAGTCGCTAAAAAATCGAAATATTTTTCAGGTTACTGCTGCAACTCACAGGGTTTAATCTTTCCTGGCAGCGGAGATTTACCAACAGGACGGAAGCGCGCGAAATAACCGCCCAATTCCGGCCGCTCCATATAGCCTATCAACTGATAGCCCACTGCTTCAAATTCGCAAAAAAGTTGTTTGGGCGGGATGCCGTGCTGGACAAAGGGACGATCAACATCGACCACGATAACCTCGCCTCCATCGTAAGTGCCGCCGTCTTGATCCCGCCGGATGGAGGGGCGCAGCCGCGAAAGAAAAGCATAAGGCTCTCGCACTTCATGATACATATGGACCAGAAAAATGCGGTCAAAACTATCCTCTGGCAGACGCGGATCATCGGGGGCGCCCAGTTTGATCGAAACATTGTCCAGTTCATCACGGGAAACACGATCAGCAAGCCGCTTGATCACTTCCTCGTCAATATCCTGCGCAAGCACACGGCCCTCTTCGCCGACTTTGTCAGCCAACCGCACGGTATAATAACCTTCGCCGGCGCCGATGTCAGCGACAGTCATACCCGGCGCTAGCCCAGCGGCCTTCATAATCTCTTCCGCTTCCCCCCGCTTGTCCCGCGCGGTCTCTGTCGACCACTGGTTGCCGGCAAGATCAGATACCGGCCGAGAGGCGGGCGGATAGGCCCGTGCAGTTTCGGGCCGGTTTTCATCCGCATCAGGGATGCGCTTACATCCCGCCACCGGAACGGTGATCGCCAATGCAGCGAATGTCATGACGGGCAGGGTGAAATACTGGTGCTTGAACATACTCATGCAAAGAGATTTAGGCGAGGGCGACGATCGGGGCAATGGATTTCAGAACAAAGTGCGCTTTGATCCAGTCGGAGCCTATTTTTGCTCTGCATTTCAGATTGCGAACAACCTAGCTGATTTTCTTTTTGCCGTCGACTGTGATTGAGTCGACGAGGTTTTTATAAAGCCCGAACAGATTTTCAACTCCGTGACGGTCGTCACCGCTCCAGTGTCTACTTGTAATCACCGCAATATTTCTTCCGGATCGGAATGAAGCTGGCGGATAGTGGACGTCCACACTATACTTTCGGATTGTGGCGCATCTCCTGAGAGTGAGATACTAAACTAACCAATATGGTATTATAGGAATGTGATTTTCGAAATAAGTCTAATAGTTTATCGCTTAATCGATAGCCTGTAATAATGAGGTTGCCGTTTAAGAATGATCTTGGCATTGCTCTCATGATCCATAGGTTATCAGAAAGAAAAACCAAGTCCGATCCATAATTCTTGAACGATTATCTGCCTGTTTCCTGACTATGCACGGCCGATAATGAGTATTTGGTGATGAAAGATAATCTAATTAAATAAGCTAGTCATATTGCAACGATGGAAAAGCGAATTCCGAATATATAACAATATCATGATGTTAAAGGCATCAATCATCGTGCAGCAAAAATAAATAACCAAATAGGTAAAAATAGCTTTCCTACAGCACGGTGAAGATAGTAAAACTTTCAATATTCCCGGTTCGAAATGTGAAGATTCGATGACGCTCGCGCTGTGGGCGATGGGATGTTGAAAGGAATATTATATGCTTAAACTGACTTTATTAGCGACTGCTTCTCTGCTGGCAGTCCATACGCAAGCTATCGGTGCAGAGACTGTACCATCTCCGGACGCAATAATAGACACTGACGCCGCAAAGTCTGGGCTGACAGAGCACAAAACCGAGTCCACGGAAAATTATGATCATTTTTTCCCTGGACCGGTTAGCGATGCTCGGAAACAGGAACTCGATGATCGGGTTGTGACCGCAGCAGAAAATCTGCCTCAATCGCATCCCCGCCTCTTCGGAAATCATGCGCAATTTGCTGAAGATATAAAACGGTTTGATGACCTGGACCCAACTTGTTCTTTTGGTGGGAAGAATGGCATTGGCACCATTAAAAATACAAAAGCTCTATGGGACAGGTTTAATTTTGGTCGACGGATATGCAACGGCAATATCCCAACCAGTTTTGCGGATAATCCAGATCTGCAATATTATACGACGAACACGAGTGCGAAATGGAATCAAGACCGGGCGCTGCGCGTTCTTCACCTCATGCGCCGGATAGAGGCTTGTTTGCAGGAAGACCCGGATTGTCAATATAGCGAGCTGGAATTTGACTACATAAAAAAGGCGTTTATCGACAAGGAAGTGGGGCGTTTTCACGAAACGGGACGCACTAACCGCAACGACGATGGAAACCGGAAAGACTGGCACTATGGCGGCGGCGGATCTTTTTTTGATCTCGGCGCAATTAACCCCTTCCAAGTCTGGTCGCTTACTCTCGATTTTTACTGGGATCAGCCAGAATACCTGTCTGCGGCGGACCAGAAAGCCGTTGCTGACGAGTTGCGCCGATATATTCAAATGTACTTGAACCAATCCAAAAATATCGATGGTCTTGGCTGGACGCTTTATAACGGGAACAACTGGACGGTTATTCTCAACAGTGCCGCCATGCATTGGGCACTGGCACTCTATCATGAGGAGCCGCTTGCCGAAGAAGTCCTGCGCACGGCGCTAAAAACCAACTGGCTTCACCGCGATATCTACCTCGACCAAGGGCAATATAAAGAAGGGGCCGGGTATATTGCCACCGATTTCGTCGCCGTCATGCAGATGAACAATATGCTGAAACGGACCATCGGTGAGCCTGTTCACGCGATGAAATGGGGCGTTATGAACGATACGGCGAAATGGTATCTGGATTCAATGTCTACGGACGGTCATATCCTGAGCTTTGGCGACACCTGGGCGCGGCGGAGTTTCACCAACACTTTTCCGCTCAATATGGCTTTGTGGAAAGAAGTTACCGGCATAGTTCCATATAATACAGAAACCATCGAACCATGCGATGCGGGGAAATTCTTTGCCAATCATTATCATGAAGCCGGCTACCAAAACCCCTGGGAAATAGATGTCAGTATGGCGCGGGACTGGTATAGCATTGCCAGTCAATGTGACAGCATTACGGATACAACCTATAATCTCTACGAACCCTATGGTGAAGCCGTTTTCCGGGTTAATACGGATCGTAAAACAGATGTCTCTCAGGCGCCGAATGCACCAGTCGGTTTTCAGCAATCCAATCAGACGTTGATGGCGATAACAGGCGTCGATAATCAATTCCCACATCGCGAGGTTGATTTTGGCAGCGTGATTTGGTCGGCTCATGGAAGCCGGCTGATCCAGGATTGGGACTATGGGCGTTTCACCAAGAGTATGAACTATTATGACACGCAGCGTTCCAGAGGTTTTTTCCAGAAGACCGGCGCCGACGATAAGTTGGAATTTTTTATCAAAGAGCTGCAGCCCGATATGAACATGTCGCAAGCCTTTGTTGCGTTGAAGGTCAGTTACAGCGAGCAGCGGGTGCCGATCGGTCCCTACATGGGGCCGGCGGACGAAGATGGATGGGCCAAAGTTTCTATTCCGATTGGGGATTTTGAGTTTGAGCCTCGTTTCTGGGATCATGTCATTGTTGACCAAGATTCTGAAAGCAAGGGGGTCGGTCTGGTTACTTTTAGAATTGCCAACGGCGTTGCTGCCCGTGATGTCGAATTTGGCGTCGATGAGATAAAGCTGGTTTCGCCATCGAAAGCACTGACATGGTTTGGCGACGACTATGAAGGATCTGTTGAAGGTGACGCGCTATTCTACAATTATTTGAAGGATATTTCGGCTGCACCGCAGGTATCTGGTGGAGCCAATGGTACCAATAATTGGTTGAAGATCAGCGCTTTGAACAAAGCCACCGGACGTCTGGGGCTCTATTATAGGGATGAGCCCGCGGACCGCGACATTGTCAATAATATAGACAGCTTTGCGATCGGTGCGAATACTCTTATCATTCCCGATGCGCGATTTACCGATCCCAACAACCCGTCACCAGAGCGCACAAACATAAGCCAATTACGAGGTAAGGTAGGTTCCCGGTCGCAATTCACGCTTCAGGGTTTTGAAGGGGTCAAGTTTGATGGAGCGAAAGTCTACGGCAAAGATGAGGAGGATGGATGGCTGAATAAATTCGACCGCTACATGATTGCGCTCGACAACGGCAATTTCCTGATCGTCGATGATTTCGAAACCAAAGACGGAAAGGCATCGGAGATACAGGAGTTCTGGTTCTCAAAAGCGGACGATATATTGACATGCGCCAGAGGCGGGCAATTGAGCTATCATGTTGATGTCATTCATCAAGAAGGAAATACAGTGGATTATATCCCGCGCTGTATGGTCCTGGGCGTTCAGGAGACTGCAGAATCTGCGGGCCGGATGACGGCCGCGTCCTTGACCGGAGAAGCAAAACTGAAAATGGGTGCGCCGCAATATATGAAGAACGATCGGTATTTCGGACGTTTTATCGAGGGTGACCGCATGACGATGAAAAATATCAGGGGTGCGCAAGAGGAAAGAACTTTGGTGCGTTTTGCCCCTGACGGCAAAGTCAGTAAAGACGTGCGGGCATTTCTTTTCCAAGCACAGACTGGCGCCGATGCATTGGAACCGCAACAGGTATCGATTTGCAAATGCGGTGATAGTTTCCGCGTTCAGGCGACGATCGGTTCGAAAAGCTACGATCTCGATTTCGCGGACATTGTAGCAAAATAGTAGTGCAAACTAACGGTGAGCGGTTGAGACGCGCTCACGCACTTCGATAAATTCTCCATCACACGTATACCGCTTCAAAACCTGGCAAATAAAATTGCTACGGATTTGGAGCGGTGTTCGTTTAATCCACATCCTCGACATCAACCGTTTCGCCAGTCACGCGCTGGGACAGGGCGGCGGCGATGAACGGATCAAGCGCGCCATCCAGAACATCTGATGGTGCGCTGCTCGTGACGCCAGTGCGCAAATCTTTGACCATTTGATAGGGCTGCAGGACATAAGACCGGATCTGGTGACCCCACCCGATGTCGGTCTTGGCCTGATATTCCCCACTCGCTTCGGCTTCGCGGCGTTGCAGTTCGGCTTCATAGAGCCGTGCTTTCAGCATGCCCATCGCGGTGGCGCGGTTTTTATGCTGGCTGCGGTCATTTTGTGAGGCGACGACAATACCAGTGGGTTGATGGGTAATGCGTACGGCGCTGTCGGTCGTGTTGACATGCTGACCACCGGAACCGGATGCACGATAAGTATCGATTTTCAGATCGCCTTCGTTAATCTCGACCTCGAAACTGTCGTCGATGACGGGATAAACCCAGACGCTGGAAAAACTGGTATGGCGTTTGGCCGCGCTGTCAAAGGGAGAGATGCGCACGAGGCGGTGGACGCCGCTTTCCGTCTTTGAGAAACCATAGGCGTTTTCGCCCTTGATTTCGAGCGTTGCGGATTTGATCCCCGCCTGATCCCCGGCCTGATAATCGACCATGGAGACTTTATAGCCACGTGCTTCGGCCCAGCGCTGATACATGCGCAGCAGCATCTCGGCCCAGTCCTGACTCTCGGTTCCACCAGCACCGGCATGTATTTCGAGATAGGTGTCGAAATTGTCCGCCTCGCCAGATAACAAAGCCTGCACCTTGTCGCGATCGGCGCGATCGGCAAGCGCGGCGAGGGTTGCGACGCCCTCGTCGGCCAGTCCATTATCGCCTTCTTCCTCCGCCATTTCGATAAATTCGAGCGCGTCGGTCATTTCTTGCTGGATTTCTTTGGCTGCTGTAATGGATTCATCCAGCCGGCGTCGTTCGGTCATTACCGCTTGTGCGGCGCTTTGGTCGTCCCACAGGGTTGGATCTTCAACCCGCGCATTGAGCTCGTCAAGCCGGCGCAGGGCGACATCCCAGTTAAGCGAGGTTTTCAACAGGTCGATCGCTGCGCTAATCCGGTCCACATGCGCCTGAGCTTCCGCACGCATTACAAAGTCTCCAAATATCTCTTGGCGCTTCGATTAGACGATATGGCGGTGAAGTAAAGTATCGATCGGTTCCAGCGGTCTAACCGTCTCAAAACATATCGATTTGATCGAAGCTTTCCATCGATGCGGAAGCTTCAGATCATTGATGAATTCTATTGAAAATGCCAAATGTTTTATACTTGCTCTTTTGGCCTATCGCGTCGATATGCGGCGTGCATGATATAAGATTATGCCATGCAAATTTGGAGTGAAACATAAACCCTGAATAGTCTGCTTTTTTTGCACAAGGCACAGGGGATATATTTTTTGCCGGATCAGTGAACACGGTCTTGTCCCTACATGACGCCGTAACTTTTGATCAGGCGCGTATTTGATAAGGATATTATTATGAAGAAAATTGCTATCTTGCTTGCGGCCGCACCACTGGCTCTCACAGCTTGCACATCGGAAGCGACAGCTGACGCCGCAGCTGATGCCACTCAAGGTGCAGAAGCTGGAGCACCAATCACCGCTGAAGAAGTAACTGCTGCGCAAACAGCATGGGGCGAAGGCATTGTTGCAATCGGAAAAGCGTTTACTGAAGAAGGTGATTTCCGGGCCGCCGCTGACGAGCATATCAAGAAATTCTATGCATATGGCGATGGAGCAACGATTCTTTTCAAGCCAACTCTTGCAGCCGAAGACCAGTTCCGCGGTACTTTTGAAGAGGCCATGAGCTATTTTGTCGGCACCGAAGGTTCGGAAGACAAAGGCTTCGCCATCAAGCCATGGACCGCCGTTCGTTGGGAAAATGAAGGCACAGTTGTTGACAGCGACAGCGCGATGGCCATGGGCAATTATTACTTCACCGACACCGATGGTAACGATACCAAAGTGGAATATAGCTTTGGATATGTGCGCGGTGCGGACGGTGAGTTGAAAATCAACCTACATCACAGTTCGGTTCCCTTTGGAGGCTAACCGATAGGGGCGAGGCGCCGATTAACCTCGGCGTCTCGTTTCATTTGCAGATCAATGGTTATTTTGAGCTAAGAAATTCTTGATCTTAGCGCGCCATCACCCAAAGCGCTTTTTTCCCGCCATCGCTCTATGGGACATCGCCATGGTAGTAAGCTGTGCGTTCACACGAATGCAACTGGGCATTACGCTGGCATCGGTTACATAGACATTGGCCGTGCCATGCACGCGCTGATCGAGGTCAACGACCCCTTTTGCCGGATCAGCGTTGATCGCATTACCGCCATGAGGGTGGGAGCTGGACAAGACCACATCATCCGGCTCGACAATTGCTTCCTCGTAGAAGGCGTCGATTTCCGCATCGCTCATGCTGTTGCGCAGCGTCTGACCTTTGAGCAAGGCAGGGTACACTTCGATCGCACCGTTGAGGAAATGAACTTTGGTCATCGCTGCGAGCGCACGCCGGAGCAGGGCAAGTTCCGGTTCTCCTATCTTCAGCTTCAGTTTGCCATCCTCCATTTTTCCCAGGCGGTCAGCCGGGAACAGTACGCCTGCAGAAACCAGGCGATTAAAGTTAAGCATTCGCCGGAAATGTTCATCAAACCAGCCAGGAACAAGCGTGGCCATGCTCATTGGCGGCTGAAAATGGCTCTCGATCAAATAGTCTCCGCGATCTACATATGTCGCCATCTGGTCTTCGTTCCAGACGTTCATTTCCTGTCCTTCAGGCATCAGCGCGACCACCGGACAAGCAATATTTAGTGATATGTCGCTGCCGCTATTTTTGATGCCGCTGTTGATCAGCAAATTACTGGATGCCAGCGCTCCGGCCGCCACCACAACGCCCTTTCGCGCTGTTACTTTGCGTTTGCGGCCATCACGCAATGTAATCTCTACCGCCTCCGCTACGCGGTCCCCATTGCTACCATCTTTCCAGATAATTTCGGTCGCCTCTGCACCGTCCAATATCCGCGCCGGCGTGTCCCGATCAGCACTTGTGGCGTGGGTCAAAAAACTCTCCGGCATCGCTTTCTTGCGTCCGTAGGGACAGCCGGTGTTGCAATATCCGCAATAGACACATTCGCTGTCAGGTGTCTTTGGACCGTAGTTTTTCTGGAACCAGGCAGTGATGGCTTGTTTGTCCATCGGGTCACTGGATTGGGCGGCATATTTATTCCATCCGTCGACCAGATGCGGCCCGTTGTTGCGACCGGATATTGCTGATATCTCGGATACCTCTAGTGCACTTTCTACCGCCTCATAGCTGGTGGTCAGCTCTGCCTCGGTTATGGGCGCACCAAGGCTGGCCCAAGTTTCGTAAACATCCTCCGCCTGGGGGTGCACGAGGCCGGCATGCTTCATCCGCAGACAGATACCGTTATTGATCACTGTCGAACCACCAACAACGCGGCCTTGAAATACGATGACATCACGATCTTTGGTGGTTTGTAAGGCGCCATCTTTGAATAATCGCGCCGTCATTCGTGCTTCTTCATGGGTGATGCGCGAGGAGGGGTAGTTGTGACCCGCCTCGATGATCAGTACCTCATGGCCTTCATCCGCTACGGAGGCTGCTGCGACTGCTCCACCTGCGCCGGAACCGACAATGATCACGTCAACTATTTCCGGAATCGCGTCATGACCAACAAAGACTTCGGCTTTCAGATCGCGCCGGTTCTCCCGCTTCACCGGCAGTTCGCCGGGCGCAGAGCGATCACGCTGGCCGGGCAATAGATATTTCAGCCGTTGGTAAATCGGATTGTCGAAATTCATCTCCTCATCACCGCGCTCCCAATGGCCATAATAGCCGGCCAGAATGACGCCTTTGGTCCTTGCGATATCCTGGAAAAGATCAACGCGTGAGTTTTGCAGGCGGCGGCGGATCAGGCTCTGCCGGAGTTTCGGCGTCGCAAGAAAGAAAAATGGACCGCCAAGGATAAAGAACAAGGCATAGAGCGCGAGACCAATTTCTTTTGGTTTGTCACCATCGATGTTGGAGAAATGTTCTTGCAAATTCTCCACAACCTGAGACGACGATATAGCCATTGGTGTATTGTGAAAAAGCGCCTGTGTTAGTGCTTTCAACATACGCGCTTGAAGGGGATTAAACGGTTTTTGCATGTCTATCTTCCTAAGTGCGACCCCAGAAAAATAATTTCATCAAAATATGAGTGGGCTATTACCCTAATCGGCTTCGGGTGCTCCTACGAATCCGGTGATACCAAGGCCATCGCCGTTCGCTCCCCCGGCCAGTCGGCCGATCAACTCGCCCTCGACCATGTCAATCTCAGCAATCCGGTTCAAACCGGTTTCGGCCGCGTAAAGTCGCTTGCCGTCGGGTGAGAAGAGAATGGTAACTTGTCCAGCTTTGACAGTGCCGCTAATCGTTATTCCGCCTTTCGATTTACGCGTTTCTACATCAAAGAGGCCAAGCGCACCGTCGGCATAGTTGGACGTCACCGCCGTTCTTCCATCGGGGCTGATTGCCACGCGGATCGGGAACTTGCCGGTTTTGAGAATAGCCAGTTCCTCAAAAGTTCGGGTATCGAATATACGCAAGCTGTCTCCGCGGCGATCAGCGACCCAGATGGTTTTGCCATCCGGTGTGATCGCGAGGCCTTCTGGTTCGGTGCCAGCGGGCAGGTCGGTGATCTTGCGATTATTGTTCAAGTCTAGCACGCTCACTGTGCCGGACTGCATATTGCTAACAAAGGCGCGGCTTTTATCGGGTGTCACCACAACCATATGGCTGCCTTTTTGACCGGTCGATATTTGACTGATTTCGCGGGTTTGGCTCTCGCCCTTTGGTGGAGAGACAATGGCAATGCTGTCACTGCCTTCGGTGGAGGCAATGATCCGGCCATCGTCAAGCCAGACAATGCCATGAGGGCTCTTGTTAGGGGTGAGCGCAATGGTTTCGATTTTTTCGCGTGCGGCTATGTCGAAAATATCAATATGTTCAGCACCATAAGACACAATGGCAGCCAAGCGACCATTTGGCGATATGGCGACTTCATGAGGGTTCTTGCCAGTATCGCGCCGAGCGACTTCGCGGCCCGTCTTCAAGTCGATGAAGCTGAGACTATCCTCGCCCTTATTCCCCACCAGCAAGATTTCAGCGGGATGATGTTTATAAGGCGGCGATTGTTCTGCAGAGGCATTGCCATAAGCTAATAGACATGCCGATATCAGAGCGATTGCAAATCTTTTCATTCCAGCGGCCTCCTTAAAAAATCCCCGACAAAGCGATAAACCGTGCCGGGGATGATTTTATCACAAATTGGTCAAGCAGTGCCTATTCTGCTTCTGGTGCAGCAGCGCTGGCATCTTCGGGAAGACCGCCAAGCTGAGACACCATTTTTGTATAAGCGTCGAGATACGCCAGCGCCATGACCCGGCCGATTTGCGTATCGGTATACCCGCCGCCAGCTGCTCCAGCCAATGCGCCGCCAAAGAAGCCTCCGCCGCCGCCTCCGAACTTAAGGTCAGATTTGCGGGAATATCCCTCGGTAATACGTTCCATTTCAGTGGTGCGGACATTCACCAGTGAAAGCGTGACATTAGCTTCCTTTTTGTTGATCTTCACACCGCCGAATATGCCGCCAAAGGCCCGGCGTCCCAGGCCGCCCAGAAGAGCGCCGCCAACACCGCCGCCGCCTGAATTGGCATTAGCAGAAATAATATCGGGCACGATGACATAGTCAGCTGCCTTCACTTGACGTTTACCGATGTTGGACCCACGCTGCAATTCGCCGGAGTCAGCCAGCGCGCGCTCAACCGCTCTGCTCGCCAGGCCACGACCACGGTCTACCAGACCGAAACAGCCTGAACGCGCGACAAATGTTTTGATCAGTGCTTCAGGGGAACCCAGTTTATAGCTGACCCACCAGCGTTGTTCGGGTTCAACAATAGCGATTGTGCCCAGCTTTTTATAGCAGACAGGGATTTCAGCGACGCCGCGTTCTTGTGCTTTCTGGCCCTTTGATTTCCCAGCCGCCAATGCGGTCCCGCCTGAAAGTGCGACAGATGATACAGCGATAACAGTGATGAGTTTCTTAATCATAAATTCCCCTGTGTTTCAAAATACCCTATTAATACAACCAATTGAGTCGGACGGACACTGTCACGTGAGGAAATATTTTACCACCCCAGAATTACTAGCGACAGATAGTTTGATCTATTGTCATCGAGCGACTTCAAAAAATATGATAGTCCAATAGGCCGCCTTGAATGTGATCTATAGCACGTTTTCGACATTTTAATGTGATCTGCCTGCCAACCAAAGCAATAGGGTTGGCCCGTAACTCTTTCCTTTTATAATTATGCCGTTAGCATGTGTGGAAAGACAAAAGACCATGAGTCTGGGAGGAACATGCATGCGGCATATCGCGATCATCGGGTCGGGGCCTGCGGGCTATTATTCGGCCGAAGCGGCGCAAAAAAAATATGGTGATGATGTTCGTGTCGACATTATTGACCGTCTGCCCGTTCCTTTTGGTTTAATCCGCACTGGCGTGGCTCCCGACCATCAATCGATCAAGGCTGTTTCGCGGCGTTACGAAAAAACTGCGCTCGGCGATAATGTGCATTTTGCCGGTAACGTGACTGTAGGACAAGATGTCAGCATCGAGGAGCTTCAAGGCTTTTACGATGCAGTGATATTGGCAACCGGCGCCCCAAATGATCGCCCGTTAGAGATTGAAGGTAGTGATTTGCCAGGCGTCATTGGAAGCGCGGCCTTTGTTGGTTGGTATAATGGGCACCCTGATTTCAATGACCTGAACCCGCCGCTGGACGGAAAGTCCGTAGCGATAATTGGCAACGGTAACGTTGCATTGGATGTTGCTCGTATATTGGCGAAGACGGCCAATGAGTTTATCGGGAGTGATATCGTCGCACATGCATTGGATCAGCTGAAGCAGAGCAATGTTGAAAAAATTACCCTGCTTGGGCGCCGCGGTCCGCATCAAATCGCAATGACCCCCAAAGAGCTGGGTGAACTGGGTCATCTCGAACGGGCCCGACCAGTCATCGACACGCTCGATTTTCCCGATGAGGGCGCGGATGCAATGCTGGAGCCGGGAATGCGAAAGTCCGTCACGCATTTGCGAAGCTTTTTTACCCGTGCTGGCGAACTGCGCGAAAAGCCGGTCAAGATTGATTTTGACTTTTTCGCCATGCCCATCGCAATTGAGGGTAATGGAAAAGTTGAAAAACTGATCGTTGAGAAAACCGAACTCGATGCTGGCCTTCGCTCTAAAGGAACTGGTGAGCGCTATGAGTTGGATTGTTCCATGGTGATCAGTTGCATTGGCTACCGCACACCGCCGATTGAAGGCGTGCCCTATGAACATGGCCGTGGGCGCTTTGCCAATGTTGATGGCCGGATATTGCCGGGCCTCTATTGCGTAGGTTGGGCAAGGCGGGGCCAAGCGGAACCATCGGTACGAATAAACCCGATGGCTTTGCTATTATCGAAGCGGTTGCCGAAGACATTGGGTCAGGGAACAATAAAGAAGGTCGCAAAGGTCTGGACCGCCTGTTCGAACGCCGCGGTGTAGAGGCGGTAACATTTCGCGACTGGAAGAAGATTGAAGAAGCCGAGGTGGCCAATGCCCGCGAAGGCGCCCCACGAGAAAAATTTACCGAAATTGCAGATATGATTGCGGCCCGAGAAAACTGAACCAAGAAAGCTAGACCAACCAGTCTTGTAAAATGGCGTTGACCGTTCGTGGTGCCTCCTGCTGCACCCAATGGGAAACGTCCGGCAAGCGATGGAGCTCGAAGTTTGGAACCCATTTTTCGGTACCTTCTGTACAACGAATATTAAGAGCGCTGTCCTCTTCGCCCCAGATCATAAGGGTTGGCGTGTCGAGAATTTTATTATCAACATCAACCGTCTCTCGATGGCGTAACAGCGCGCGATAATAGTTAATCATAGCCGTTATGGATCCAGGCCGCATTGCAGCTTTTGCAAAAACCTCCAATGCTTCATCCGGAAAATTGCTTTGGTCATGAGCCATGTTGGAGAATGCATCCTTGATGGCTTTACCATTGCCGCGAGAGATCAGAAATTCGGGCAACCAAGGCAATTGGAAAAAGAAGATATACCAGCTGCGACGAAGCTGCCGCCAATGGCGTATCTCGCGCCGCCCGACCATGGGGTGCGGCACATTCATGATCACCAGGTGTTTCAACGGACGAATTTTCTGGATGGCAAATGCCCATGCGACGATGGCTCCCCAGTCATGTGCTATAAGTGTAAATTCTTTTGCGCCACTGGCATCAATCAGGGCTGCGACATCAGCGCAAAGATGGTCCAGTGCATAATCCCGCACCGTTGCAGGTTTGCTTGACCCACCATAACCGCGCATATTCGGTGCCCAAACGCGATATCCTTTTTCTACCAACATTGGGATTTGGAAGCGCCAGCTATAATGGAGTTCTGGGAATCCGTGCAGGCATAGGGCAAGTTTATTACCGTCTCCGGCTTGTGCGACTTCAAATGTTTGCCCATTGGCTTCGACCCAGTGGATTGCGACTCCGCTGTCAGGGTCAGGATTCCAGGATGGCGTTTGTGTCATCGGTACAGACTAGCAGGTGGCGGCTTTAATCATCCAGTTAAATCTGCTACTCCTTTGGAAAATATACAGGAGAGACTCGATGCATGATCTGGTAATTCGCGGCGGTACGGTGGTTGATGGTACAGGTGGCGCGCCCTTTACAGCGGATGTTGCCATTGATGGTGACCGCGTTTCTCTGGTCGGAACAGTGATAGAAAAAGGCCGAGAAGAAATTGATGCGACTGGCAAGATTGTTTCTCCTGGTTTTGTGGATGTGCATACTCATTATGACGGGCAAGCAACCTGGGATGATGAAATGGCTCCCTCCAGTTGGCACGGTGTTACGACGGTTGTGATGGGCAATTGCGGTGTCGGTTTTGCGCCCGCCAAGCCGGATAAGCATGAATGGTTGATCGGCTTGATGGAGGGCGTGGAAGATATTCCCGGAACCGCTCTGGCAGAGGGGATGAAGTGGAATTGGGAAACATTCCCCGAATATATGGATGCGCTTGAGGAGCTGCCGCGCACAATTGATGTCGCGACCCATGTTCCGCACGGCGCCATTCGCGCGTATGTGCTGGGTGATCGGGAAAAGCCCGGTGCGGTGCCAACGGACGAAGATGTCGAGCAAATGTCGAAGATCGTCGAAGATGGATTAAAGGCCGGCGCTTTGGGGTTTTCAACTTCTCGCACGGTGCTGCATCGCTCGGTTGACGGCGAATTGGTTCCCGGCACAACGGCGACCAAAGAGGAATTGATCGGTATTGGCCGCGCTATGGGTCGGGTTGGTTATGGTGTGTTTGAAATGGCTTCTGACCTCAACCGCGAATGGGATGAATTTGGCTGGATGGGTGACCTGAGCCGAGAAACCGGCCTGCCGGTGACATTCGCTGCCTTGCAATCCATTGCCAAGGATCAACCGCTTGAAGAGCAGATTTCCAACATGCGTGCGGAAAACGACAATGGCGCAAATATCGTTGCTCAGATTGCCTTGCGAGGAAATGGTATCATCATGGCTTGGCAGGGTACGGTTCATCCGTTTGTTCGTAAGCCAAGCTGGGAGACCATTGCGGACCTGTCGTGGGACGAAAAATATGCGCGCCTCAGCGATCCCGAATTTAGGGTGAAGTTGCTTTCCGAAGCCAGCCTTCCTGCAGAAAATGTCGATATGGCCCCGGTGCAGTTTATCGTCACTGATGGCTGGGCAATGCATTATCAGATGGATGATGGCTTTAATTATGAGCCGACTGCCGAAGAAAGCATCAACGCTCGCGCCAATGCAGCGGGCATAACGCCGGCAGAATATGCTTATGACCTGTTGATGTCTGATGATGGTAAGGGCCTGATTTATCTTCCCATTCTTAATTATATCGATGGAAATCTGGACTTTCTCCATCCGCTGCAACATGCGGACGATACAGTGAATAGCCTGTCGGATGGCGGGGCGCATTGCGGCACGATCTGTGACGCGGCCAGTCCGACATTTATGCTCGAACATTGGGTAAAAAATCGCCAGCGTGGAACGATCACGATCGAAAATGCAATCAAGCGACAGTGTTTGGATACAGCGCGCCTTTATGGTTTGAATGATCGCGGTCTATTGAAACCCGGCTATCTGGCGGATGTAAATGTCATTGATATGGACCGGATTAAGCTAGGCAAACCATGGCTCGCCTTTGATCTGCCTGCGGGCGGGAAGCGTTTGCTGCAAAAGGCGGATGGTTATGATTATACCATCAAGTCGGGGCATGTAACGTTCAAAGGGGGTATTGTGACCGATAAACGCCCTGGCGGTCTCATCCGTGGTCCGCAACATGTTGAGATGCTGGAGGCAGCGGAATAGAAAATGTTGACCGGCGCTGGCCTGCTGCGGCTGGCTTATGCCGCCAATATCCTGATCCTTGTACCGATCTGCTGGAATATGTTTCTCGGCAGCGGTGTCGCTAGCGTTTTTGAAGGCAAGGTTGAAGAATCAGCTGGCTTGCGGTTGCTGGTCGGCAGCTTGTGGTTAGCGATATTGGTCGGTTCGGCCGCAGGCCTTTATGCGCCGCGTTTCTTTGCGCCGATTATTCTCATTCAGATATTCTACAAGACCTTATGGTTGCTGGTATTTGCGTTGCCATTGATCGCGGCTGGCAAATCTGATCAAGTCCCTTGGGGCATTGCGGCAACATTTATTGCAATTGTGCTGAGTTATCCGTTTCTCTTCTGGTTTTCGGGCGTTTGGCGACAAGCTTTGTAATTTATACTCCGCACCTGACGAAGAGCCTAGAACAGAAGTGTATGACAACCATTCTAGGCTCGGTATCAAGTGCGGAGCATAATGTCGTGTGGGCTAAAAAGCTTTCTGCCAACCGATGGTAAACATCCAGTCACCTGTCATCTGAGGACCATTAAGATCCTGGTATACGGGCGCGCCCAGTTCGATGCCCAGACGGTGACCTGCCAAGGGACCATGGGTGCCGACCAGATTGATGCCGCCGATCAGGTCGACGCGCTCGCCGCCTTGAAAATCCGGGTTTGCGGTCTGCACCGGTCCCATGATCATCGGATCAATCCCTTTAACCCGGCTGGTGCTGCGACCCTTTACGCGGCCAGACAGGCTTATCCATTGTGCTGGCCGGTAACTGATCCAGGTGGTCAGCTCATGGACATCGCCAAATCGGTAACCTTGGTCGTTGGTTCCTGTCCGGATCGTTCCGGCATATTGCGAGCCCAACCCGATCGACCCGCGCCAGCTTTTATAGGTTACGGATGGTTTAAGATCCCATGTCCCCGAACCGATTTGCATCATATAAGGTACACGCACGGTCGGCTCACCGCCCATTGGCGTGAGGATTTGGGCTGTTTCGGTAGTCGAACCGGTGGGGATCGACACGGCGGCGCGGACATTCAACTCGCGTTGCTCATCGCCTTTGCGGTCAGCCACGCCGAGTATTGGAAAAATACCGCCAAGGGTAATATCACCAAAGCCTTCGGGACTGGTGGTAAATTCGCCTTGTACGTTGGTTCCGGCTCCACCTGCAAAAGTCGTATGCTCCATCTCCTTTTGGACATAACTGCCCATGGCGATCAGCGTGACCCAGTCTGTAGGCGCATACATCGCCCCCACCATGGTCATGTCGGTGCGCATCGATGTTGGCACGATGCGCAAGGTAGGAGGCTGTCCCGGAGCGCCAAAAAAGCGATTGGGAATGGTGGTCACGATTTCTTCGGGAGAGACGTTGTCGGTTCCGATTTGATTGCCGCTCATCCCCATATGCATGTGGCGAACGGAGAACATGACTTCACCCTTTTTATGGGCATGGTCGGCCATAACACCAATGGGAGCATGGTCATCGGCCATGACATCATGGGCGAGAGTGGGGGTAGAAAAACAGGCGGCGATAAGCGCCCCTGCGCGCAGTGAGTTTTTCATGGACATTTCCTGTAATTGTCTGATTTTTTGATCATTGGCACTTTCCCCGAAGGACCAATAAATGGAGTTCAGACGATGACAGGCGGACCAGTGGCTGGCGGAATATTGATGCGGTTGCGGACCGCAAAATGGCTACGCGTTTCGGGTTGGTGAGAGGCAGAAATCCGGTCGACTAGTGCAATTGCCGGAGCGGATGCCAAGAGACTAGCGCTAGAAGCAGCCGCATAAGTACAGATGGGGCTTTCGGATTCGGGGGCAGGGCTTTCCGGTTGTTCGGGGCCGCCATACACCATCGCGAGCATGGCATAGTCCGGATGCTCAGATGTTATGGCTAGTTTGCTATTCTCATGGCCCGAGCAGAGTTGGATTGAGAAACCATTTGCGGTTTGCGCAGGCATGAAGCCCTGAGGGACTAATGCGGTTAGGAGGATAGCCAGCATCGCCAGCGAGTATAGTATCGATAATGGGCGTGAACCGCTATTGATCCACACGGTTAATCTCAAACCCATCAGAATCCCGTCAAACCCGCATCGGCATCAATACATAGAGTGCGGGTGACTTATCATTCTCGCGAATGAGCGTTGGCGCACTCGCGTCGGCGAGATGAAGTTCGACATTATCGCCCTCAATTTCGCTCAATATGTCGAGCAGGTAGCGCGAGTTAAAGCCTATTTCAAAGCCATCTTCCTTATAGGCACCCGGCACTTCTTCTGCCGCAGTACCATTTTCAGGAGAGGTGACGGAAAGCGTGATTTTGTCATCGCCCAGCGCCATTTTGACCGCACGGGTCTTTTCTGTGGCAATGGTAGATACACGGTCCACGCCTTGCGCAAAACTTTTGGGATCGATTTTGAGGATCTTGTCATTCCCGGTTGGAATAACACGGGTGTAGTCCGGGAAAGTTCCATCGATCAGCTTGCTGGTCAAGATTGCTGTTCCAAGCGTGAAACGGATTTTACTCGCTGACAAGTCAATCTGGACCGACGCGTCGCTATTCTCATCCAGCAACTTGCGCAGCTCATTCACGCATTTGCGCGGAACAATCACGTCTGGCATGCCTTCTGCTCCGGCAGGGCGAGGCAAAGTGACACGGGCCAACCGATGGCCATCGGTTGCGGCTGCTTTAAGAACCGGTGTTTCCTCATCCTGCACGTGCAGGAAAATACCGTTCAAATAATAACGCGTTTCTTCGGTCGAGATTGCAAATTTGGTTTTGTCGATAATTTGAACCAATGACGCCGCTGGAAGTTCAAAGCTGGTCGGCAGGTCTCCTTCCGCAATGATCGGAAAATCATCGCGAGGCAGTGTTTGAAGGTTGAACCGCGCCCGGCCCGCATTGACTTTCATTTTGCCGTCGGCGGCATCCAACTGGACCTGAGATCCATCGGGTAATTTGCGAGCGATGTCGAACAAAGTATGGGCGGAAACGGTAATAGAGCCTGTTGTTTCAACTTGAGCTTCGACGGTCTCAACCACCTGCAAATCGAGGTCGGTTGCCATCAATTTAATGCCGCCGCCTTCGCTGGCTTCGATCAAGACGTTCGACAAGATAGGGATGGTATTGCGCCGCTCGACCACCGACTGGACATGGCCCAGACTTTTTAGCAGTGCTGCGCGTTCAATTGTCGCTTTCATAAACCGTCCTTTATTTCCTGTCCTTGGGCGGTCTTTTCCACCCTAGTGGCTGTGTCCGGACACGGCAAAAGACTCCGTCCAATTCACAGATAGTCATCGCTTCATTAACAATATCAACCAATAGGGCAAGCCCGATACCGAGGCTAAGAAACATATTGCGGTGAAAATCTGTGGAAAAAACCGACAATGCCGTTAAACCCGCTAACGATATTCGCCGGACGCGCCGCATAGGGACAAGTTTGATCATAGATATGAATGGTTTAAGCAGCAACTTGAATACAAGAGGAAAACGGCTGTTCATTGCCCGCCATGGAGAGACGATTTTTAATCTGGCAGGGCGGATTCAAGGAAATGATGCCCATACGCCATTAACGCAACGCGGCTTTGCACAGGCAGATGAAATGGGCCGGGCGCTGGCGCGCTATCTAAATGGATTTTCTGAGTTAAATCTCGTCGCTTCCGACACCGGACGGGCGCTGCAAACCCTATCTGTCGTGTGTGAGCATATCGAGACCGACTGGCATCAAGTCAAAGCGGATCCGCGTCTCAGAGAAATCGACATGGGTGACTGGGAGGGCATTTATTACAGCGATCTCGATGGACAGTTGCAGATTGACCATGACCGGGGTTTGTTTCTTACTCAAGCGCCGCGCGGGGAAACCTATGGTGATATTGTGAACAGGTTAAAGGCATGGATCTCCGACCAGTCCTTTCAACAGGACATTCTACTGATCAGCCATGGCATGACCAGTCGCGTTTTGCGCGGACTATTGACTGGACTGCCTCCGTTAGCATCAATTGATGCGCCGATGGCTGATAGTCTGCCGCAGGGATCAATGGTGCAGATCGTCGATGGTGTCGAAACAATCATTCATATGGGTGCAGGAGAGGGCGAAAAAGCGTGAGGACTTTAAGCGTTTTTTTGGCACTATGCGTTGCAGCGTTGCCGGGGCCTGTTGCGGCGAAAGACTCGCTCGGAATTTTCAATAGCTGGGGCGCATTTCGCGATGCTGATGTCCCGCGCTGCTATGCCCTTGCGGAGTCGGAGGAAATCAGGGGCAAGGCGGAGCGCAAGTCCTATGCGTCAGTCGGTTTTTGGCCCAAACGAAATATCCGCGCACAATTTCATGTGCGGCTGAGCCGTGATCGATCCACCAATAGCCGTGTGATGTTAGGAATTGGGGGTAGACGTTTCCAGTTAACCGCCAATCGATCAGATGGTTGGTCTCAGGACAGACGGATGGATGCAGCGATTGTTGCCGCACTGCGCTCTTCTAACAGCATGACAATTGAAAGCACCGGTCGCGATGGCAAGCCAATTGTCGATGCTTATCTGTTGCGTGGCGCGGCTACTGCCATTGATGCGGCATCATTAGGCTGTTCGCGATTGCAATGACCTGTGTCTAAAGGCGAGGACGTCGCGGCGGTAGTAGCAACGTTTTTCGATCATAGCTAAAAATGCCATTGGCCGCTGCATCATCGATGTTTGCCAAAGATTTTGCGCTGCATTTCATCATTTCGAGCTTTGCCGCGATTTTCGGATTGTTGTGGAGCGGTGCCAGGACATAGGGGAAATATCGCTCGCCATTGGGGCATAGCGAATAATTACGGGCGTTTTCGGTGTTCCGCTCATCAATCAAAGCGATTACGTCTTCTACTTGACCACGTCCCGCCAGAATATAGATTTTCAGGTCGATGTGGTCAATTAGACCAAATTGCATGCCTTCGCCCATATTCCGTGCAGCTGCCAGATACCTGTTAACGCTCCCCAATGCGAAATCATCATCCCCGTTAAGCAACGCGTCGGTTATGATGGTTTCGCTATGATTGGATATCGGCAAGCCGTTCTTATAGCCGCTGTGCGTAAATAGCAGCGGAAAGCTTGCGTCAAATTTTTTTCGCGCCTCTTCGGGGCGGTTGAGTTTTAAAAGATATTTGGTGCGATCATGCTGGGCGAAGGCGAGATGAAATTCCATATCATAGACCGGCATGTTGATGAGCAAGTTGACGCGCTTGTTTGCGGCTTGAAGCGCTTGTTCATGTTCGCCAAATGCAGCGTATAATTGCCCCTTTGCCCGATAGCTTTTCTCCAGATAATAGTGCTCAAGCGGAAATTTCGGGTCTCCGATCAATTCTTGGAGTTGTTCAGCAAATTTCAAAGCTTTTGCTTTGTTTGATGCGATATTATCTTTGTTTTTTTCGGAGACTCTCTCGTGCTTCGTAAACCGCGAATTCAAGCTGGACGAAAAGTTGGGCAGCTTGCAATATTGGCCAGCATGTTTTGATGACATCTTCCAGTTCATAGGTGGCATCGGCTTGGCAGGACGATGTATCACTGCGCAGATTGACGGGGATATTATAATCCAGAATCTCAGGTCGCTGTTGCTCTATCAACGGAAGGTCGGGATTTACTGGCTTCGGCTCCTCATACGCTGCTGCTGGCGGAATAGACGGAGTGCTCTGGGTCTGCGCATGGATTGGTTGCGACACCGATAAAATCGCTGCAGCCGCAATCCATTCCTGAAAACCAAAACGCATCGCGATGCCATATGGCTGCCACCATCTGCTGTCTAGAATATTTCGCTAGCTTCATGGGCGTTGGTAGGCGCCGATCTAAAGTGACCTAGCTTTTCGCCGCATCTCTCCTTATATGCGCCCTCATGCAGATTCCCGGCCACATAGATCCTGTTCCACTTCCCGCGAAAGTTACGCCTCGTGAAGATGGGCGCGTGGACCTTATTGGCTTAAGCGTCGCTGAAATTCGAGATGTATTAATCGAAGCTGGTCTGGAAGAGAAACAAGGTAAGCTGCGGTCGAAACAGCTATTCCATTGGATGTACCATCGCGGCATCAGTGATTTCGCGGTGATGACCGACATGAGCAAAACCCTGCGTCCGTGGCTGGCTGAACGGTTTGTGATCGGCCGGCCGGAAATTGTCGAGGCCCATCTGTCCGAGGACGGCACACGCAAATGGTTGCTGCGATCTGCCGACAAACAGGATTATGAAATGGTTTTCATCCCTGATGAAGACCGCGGGACGCTCTGCATTTCTTCGCAGGTCGGATGTACGCTGAATTGCCGCTTTTGCCATACCGGGACAATGCGGCTGGTACGCAACCTGACGCCCGGCGAAATTGTTGGACAGGTCATGCTGGCCCGCGATGCCCTGGGCGAGTGGCCAAAAGGTGTCATGGATTTCGCTGATGAAGAAGAAGCAGAAAATACCAAGGAGTATAATCAGGCGTATAAATCAGACGGCCGCTTGCTGACCAATATCGTGCTGATGGGCATGGGGGAGCCACTCTATAATTTTGACAATGTCCGGGATGCGATGAAGGTTGTGATGGATGGCGCCGGTCTGGCTCTGTCACGCCGCCGGATTACTTTGTCGACCAGCGGGGTGGTGCCGATGATCGCTCGCGCTGGCGAAGAGATAAGTGTGAATCTGGCCATATCGCTCCACGCGGTAAATAAAGAAACGCGCGATGAGATTGTCCCACTCAACCGCAAATATTCGATTGAAGAATTGCTGCAAGCCTGTGCCGATTATCCCGGTTCCAGCAATTCGCGGCGGATCACTTTCGAATATGTCATGCTAAAGGACAAAAATGACAGCGACGAAGATGCGCGCGAGCTGGTCAATCTCTTGCGGCAATATGACTTGCCGGCCAAGGTAAATCTGATCCCGTTCAACCCGTGGCCTGGTTCCCAATATGAATGTTCTTCGCCAGAACGTATTAAAGCCTTTTCGAAGATTGTTTTCGACGCCGGGATTAGCGCTCCTGTGCGTACCCCTCGTGGCCGTGATATCATGGCCGCTTGTGGCCAGTTAAAATCTGCCAGCGAAAAGAAAAGCCGTGCCGAACTTGATCGTTTGGCCGAAGAAAAACAGGCGGCTTTAGGGTAAGGTTTCGGCTTTAAACCGTTGCGATCACGTCAATTTCGACCATCAGATCAGGCAACGCTAGAGCTTTAACTTCAACAATCGTGTCAGCAGGGTAGGGCGCAGAAAAATACTGTTTCCTAGCTTCGACAATCTGCGAGAAATAAGCCATGTCCGTTAGGTAGATCGTGACTTTGACGACTTTGTCTCGGCTACTGCCGCCGCCGGCGAGCACGCGGTCGATATTGACAAACGTCTGAGCGACTTGCTGATCAAAGTCCGCTGCACCGACAATATTGCCTGTCTCGTCAATCGCTGCCTGACCGGAGAGGAACAGGAAATCGCCGACCCGCCAGCCTGGCGCAATTGCGTAAGGGGCGAGTGGATCTGGGTCGAGTTGGATGACTTGGCGGTTTTTGGTCATGGATACCTCGAAATTGAGAAAATTAATTGTGTCTCGGAACAGGTTTCTTTTGTTGCAGTGTAACGACTAACTTTCTTTTGTCGAACAACTGATTAGAATGAAGATCGAAATGACAAGAGCGGCAAAAAACAAGCTTACGCGCCATCGGCTGACAACCCGGCTCTGGCATTGGATCAATGCGCTGTGCCTCCTTGTCCTTGTGATGAGCGGGCTGACCATTTTCAATGCGCATCCCCGGTTATATTGGGGCGAATATGGCGCCAATGATGACTATGCTTGGGCCGCTGTCGGGTCGTCTGAAACACTCGGCTATGTTCGTTTAGGTGAAACGAAGATCGAGACCACCGGCTTCATCGGTAATTGGCGCGACAGCAACGGAAATATTCAGACCTGGGCCTTCCCCGGATGGGCGACCATTCCTTCCTATTACAGCTTGGCAGAAGGGCGGCGCTGGCATTTCTTTTTTGCCTGGATATTCAGTGTTGGACTCGGTTTTTTCATGATCCGATCATTGTTTGACCGGCATGTGCAAAAAGATTTACACTTAACCCGTTCAGATTGGCGACCCTCCCATATTTGGAGAGATATAAAAAATCATACGCGGTTACGGTTTCATGAAGCCGATGCCGTCAATATCTATAATATTCTGCAAAAATTCAGTTATATCGGGGTGATTTTCATCATACTACCTCTCATGATTTTTACAGGGCTGGCGATGTCACCTGCAATGGATGCCAATTGGCCTTGGCTCACTGATATTTTTGGTGGTCGGCAGTCTGCCCGGTCTATTCATTTTCTAGGCATGTTTCTTCTGATACTGTTTTTCATTGTCCACATGGTGACATTGCTCTTGGCTGGCCCGTTTAGACAAACCTGGGCAATGATCACCGGCGGTAAACGGAAAGGAAGCGGCGATGCATAAATTTCTGACGCGCCGGTCACTTATTACCAGCGCTGCCCTTGGTGCCGGTGGGCTGTTAAGCGGCTGTGATGCATTGAGCCGTAGTTCGGGCTTTCAAAACATTCTTGCCAGTGCTGAGGATGCGAATTTCCTCGTGCAACGGGCACTTGGTGATCGGATGGAATTGGCTAGCGAATATAGTGTTGCTGACTTGTCACCCAAGTTCCGCGCCAATGGGACGCGCGACCCTGGTACCCCTGTCTATGCTGAGAGTGCGGCTCAGGGCTTCGCTGACTGGCAATTGCGATTGACAGGTTTATTCGCCAAGCCGCAAAGCTTCTCAATGTCTGCTTTGCTATCCATGCCACAGCGCACGCAAATTACCCGGCATGATT
This sequence comes from Parasphingorhabdus cellanae, assembly GCF_017498565.1. NCBI lineage: Bacteria > Pseudomonadati > Pseudomonadota > Alphaproteobacteria > Sphingomonadales > Sphingorhabdaceae > Parasphingorhabdus > Parasphingorhabdus cellanae. Next base: position 716,277 of record NZ_CP071794.1, on the reverse strand, counting down.
GTGTTGAGGGCTGGAGCGCAATTGGCCAGTGGACCGGCGTGCCACTGAAATTATTGCTCGATTTGGCGCAATTGCAGGACAAAGCCAAATTTCTGGTGTTCCACTGTGCGGACTTGCTTGGCGGGCGGCCCTATTATGAAAGCATCGACCTGCTTGACGCCTTTCATCCACAAACGATCATGGCGCACAGGCTAAATGATGAGGCTGTCCCGATTGAAAATGGCGCACCCTTGCGCCTTCGGGTTGAGCGGCAGCTTGGTTATAAACATGCCAAATATGTGACCGAGATTGAGGCTGTTTCTACCCTGGACAATATTGGTTCAGGTAAAGGCGGCTATTGGGAAGATGTCGCCAATTATGAATGGTATGCCGGAATTTGACGCGGGTCTGTTCTTGTGCGGAGATATAGTGAATGTCCATATTGGGTCGCTTTTTGGGAAGCGTCGTAAAAAAGGGAACGATCGCCGTTATCCACGCCGATGGATCCACAGAAAAATTTGGAAGTCCGGAAACTGGCTTTCCGGACGTAACTGTGCGCCTTGCCGACAAAGCTGTTATGCGTCAGATATTGCTCGACCCGCGCTTAGGAGCGGCTGAGACCTTTATGGATGGCCGCCTGATTATGGAGCAAGGCGATATCATGGAGCTGGTTCAGTTGTTGCGCGCCAACAGACGATGGGATCGCGGCGGTCGTCTAAATAACCCCAGTGCTTTCAAGAGAGCCAAAAGCTTGATTGCAGGTCGTTTGGATCGGATCAACGGACAAGTTCGATCGAAAGCGAATGTGGCGCATCACTATGATTTGAGCCGCGATCTCTATGAGTTGTTTCTCGATGAAGACATGCAGTATAGCTGTGCCTACTGGACAGATCCGGACAACACACTGGAACAAGCGCAACGGGATAAGAAAGCACATATTGCGGCGAAGTTGGACCTGAGAACTGGCCAGCGCTTGCTGGATATCGGCTGCGGTTGGGGCGGAATGGCGCTATATCTCAACCGGAAATTCGGTGTAGAGATGCTCGGTATTACGCTGAGTGAAGAACAGTTGAAGGTCGCACAGGAGCGTGCCGAAAAAGATGGCGTCGCGGACAAGGTCAAATTTGAATTGATCGACTATCGTGATTTGGCAGAACGCGAGGCGGGTCAGTTTGACAGGATCGTTTCGGTTGGTATGTTTGAACATGTCGGGACGCCCAATTTTAAGACCTTTTTCCGCTGTGCAGCAAATTTGATGACTGACGATGGGGTAATGCTGCTCCATACGATCGGAAGGATGGGAAAGCCAGGAACGACTGATGCTTTCACTCGCAAATATATTTTTCCCGGCGGCTATATTCCTGCTCTAAGCGAGACGGTTGAAGCAAGTGAGCATTTTCGCTTGATGGCAACTGATATCGAAACACTCCGGCTGCATTATGCGCTGACGTTGCGCGAATGGTACAAACGGACAGTGGCGAATAAAGACAAGATTGTTGCACTTTACGATGAACGATTTTTCCGCTTGTGGACATTCTATCTGGCGGGTGCGACGGCGGCCTTTGAGAGCGGCAGCATGTGCAATTACCAAATTCAGTTTAGTCGCAACCGGCACACGCTGCCTTTAATACGTGACTATATCGGCGAAACGGAAAAACAGCTGAAAGGCTGATTATCCGGGATATTTCTTTGCCATATATTCTAGATCCTTGGCGATAATTTCCTCAAGTATGTTGATATCTATATCGGATAGGCGTTTTACGTAGAGGCAGCTTTTGCCAAGGCTATGCTTGCCGAGTTTGGCAAGCAGTTTTTCCTTATTCTTGAAGCCGCCGATACAATAAAGTGTTAGCGCAGTCTTGCGCGGGCTGAACCCTGTCCGCATCATGTCTCCTTCGCGGCCACTGTCATAAACGTAGTGATATTGACCAAAGCCAATCATAGAGGGCCCCCACATTTTAGGTTTGTGTCCTGACAAGCGCTCCATCATTGTGGCAACTATTTTTGCGTCATCTCGTTTCCACTCTGGTTCGACTGCATTAATAAAAGCCTGCACATCCGCCGTTGTTGCGACAGTTTTATTCTCGGTCTGTGTTTTTGCCATATTTCCTCCTCCAATCTCTCCCATATCATATTGCACCGCTTGTTTCAGCCTGTTAGGCGCGCCTCTGTTCCTTTTTCGAAAGTACTAAAATGAGCGATTCCGTAAAGCGTGTGGTTCTGGCCTTTTCTGGCGGTCTGGACACGAGTGTTATATTGAAGTGGTTGCAGCAGGAATATAGCTGCGAAGTCGTAACATTTACTGCCGATTTGGGGCAGGGCGAAGAATTAGGCCCGGCACGTAAGACGGCTGAGATGCTAGGCGTGAAACCCGAGCATATTTTCATTGATGATCTACGCGAAGAATTTGTGAAAGATTATGTCTTTCCGATGATGCGGGCCAACGCTCTTTATGAAGGGCTATATTTGCTCGGCACATCGATTGCACGGCCGCTGATTTCCAAGCGCCAGATTGAGATTGCCAAGCTGACCGGTGCTGATGCTGTATCCCATGGTGCAACCGGAAAGGGTAATGACCAGATTCGCTTTGAACTTGGCTATTATGGCTTGAACCCCGATGTGAAGGTAATCGCGCCATGGCGCGAATGGGATTTGACCAGTCGGACGCGTCTGATTGAATTTGCTGAAAAACACCAAATCCCTGTGCCGAAGGACAAGCGCGGTGAAGCGCCTTTCTCAACCGACGCGAATATGCTTCACACATCGTCCGAAGGCAAAGTGCTGGAAGACCCTTGGGAAGAAGTGCCGGATTATGTCTATTCGCGGACTAATAATCCCGAAGACGCGCCGGACAAGCCGGAATATATCACCATCGACTTTGAACGCGGTGATGGTGTTGCGATTAATGGCGAAGGCATGAGCCCTGCGACCTTGTTGGAAAAACTCAATGATTATGGTCGTGAGCATGGCATTGGCCGGCTCGACCTAGTCGAAAACCGCTTTGTCGGTATGAAATCACGCGGTATGTACGAAACGCCGGGGGGAACCATTTATCACGCGGCCCATCGCGGGATTGAACAATTGACCCTCGACAGCGGCGCTGCGCATATGAAAGACGAACTGGCCCCGCGCTATGCAGAGCTTGTCTATAACGGCTTTTGGTTCGCGCCAGAGCGGGAGATGTTGCAGGCTGCAATTGACAAGAGTCAGGAACGTGTGACCGGAACGGTTCGGTTAAAGCTTTACAAAGGTTCAGTGAACGTAGTCGGTCGTAAGGCGGACGTGAATTTCAATCTCTATAGTGAAGATGTGGTGACCTTTGAAGATGACGCTGGCGCTTATGATCAGAAGGATGCTGAAGGTTTTATCAAACTTAACGCCCTGCGGTTGCGGCTGCTGGGCAAAAGAGACGGTTGAGCTGATCTGACATGCTAATCGCGCTTTTCTTATTGTTGGTCGGTTTCGTTGTCCTCATCGTCGGTGGTGAACTGCTGGTACGTGGTGCGGTTCGGGTCGCCGAGCGGGCAGGCATGTCGGAATTGCTTATTGGTCTCACGATTGTGGGCTTCGGGACGTCGGCTCCTGAACTGGTGGCGAGTGTCGAGGCGGCACGGGCAGGATCGCCCGGTATCGCCTGGGGTAACGTTGTGGGATCGAACTTGGCTAATAGCCTGCTGATCTTGGGCACGGCATCTTTGATTTTACCCATGGCTGTACCGCGCGGGCCGTTATGGCGGGATGGTGGTCTGGCGTTGGTTGCGACTGTTGTCCTTTGGTTTGTGGCCAAAACAAGTGGGATCACTGTCGCCATTGGTGCCGGTTTTCTTATCCTTCTTTGCGCGTATCTCAGCTATGCCTATTGGGCCGAACGAACCCAACCCGTCGGCGCAAGTGCTCTGCACGAGAAGGCAGAGTCGCTGGAAGTTACCGACACCCATCTGCACGACGAGGAGCCGCTCTGGCGCTCCATTCTTATCCTTATCGGCGGGATTATACTAATCGTCGCGGGTGGCCGCTGGCTTGTGGAAGGGGCGGTTGACCTGGCGCGGCTGGTGGGGCTGAGCGAGGCTGTCATTGGTCTGACGGTCATCGCTATCGGAACCTCACTGCCGGAACTGGTGACCTCGGTCATCGCGGCTTACAAGGGGGCGAGTGCGGTTGCGCTGGGCAATGTGCTGGGCTCGAATATCTTCAACCTGCTGCTGATTGGCGGCGTTACGGCGGTGATTGCACCGGGGACGATCCCGGCAGAGATTACCAATTATGGGTTGCCCTTGCTGATTGCGACATCGGTGCTGCTGATGATCTTCGCTGCTACCGGGCGGAGAATATCGCGGTGGGAGGGGGCGGTCCTCCTGATCATTTATATTGTACAGCTCGTTTACAATGTGGTGGCTGTTTAAGCCCTTTTACGGCTGTTAAAGGTTACGAAAGGGCCGCGGAGATTGACTCTGCGTTTATATTTCGATATTACTGGAAATATGGAAACGATTCGAAACCATACCGCCGTCCATGCCCTCTCTGCATTGGCGCAGGAGCATCGCCTGGCGATATTTCGCTTGCTGGTGCAGGCGGGGCGCGGCGGATTGCCGGCGGGGCAGATCGCCAAACAACTCGATATGCCAGCCAGTTCGCTATCTTTTCACCTGTCGCACCTTAAAAATGGCGGTGTAGTGAGTGACGAAAGGGATGGGCGATCGATCATCTATCGCGCCGATTTTCAGGCGATGAACCAGCTGATGGCGTTTCTCTTGGAAAATTGCTGCGAAGGTGACGGCTGTGAGTCGGCCGATGCAGCTGATGCATGTATGGAAGGACAAGACGCATGAAAAGATTTCACTTGAACCTGAAAGTCTCGGATCTCGAAAAATCCCGTGCCTACTATGCGAACCTGTTCGGTCAACAACCGGCCGTGGTGAAACCCGATTATATCAAGTGGATGCTGGACGATCCGTTTATCAATTTCTCGATCGAGCCCGCCAACGATGAAATCGGCATCGCCCATGTCGGCCTGCAGGCGGAAAGCCCGGAGGAATTGCAAGGGGTCTATGAGCGCATACAGGACGCCGCCGGTCCACGGTTTGAGGAAGGCGCGACCACCTGCTGCTATGCCTCATCAGAGAAAAACTGGACACAGGACCCTGACGGCCTGATCTGGGAAGCCTTTTACACCGACGGACAGGTCACCCATTATGGGAAGTTACCAGACCTTGGCAGCGGTCAATCCGACGCTGCGTGCTGCTTGAACTAAGGCGCGGAAAATGGGGGATTTTTCAAGGGCGCAGGAGCTCGGCGCCGAAGCGCTGGGTTCATTTTTCCTGTTTGTCACCGTGGTTGGCTCCGGGATCATGGCCGAAAATCTGGCGGACGGGAATGTCGCTATCGCTCTGCTCGGCAATACGCTGGCAACCGGCGCGATATTATTTGTGCTGATCGCGATATTGGCGCCGATATCCGGAGCGCATTTCAATCCGGCAGTCACTTTCGTTATGGTCTTGCGTAAAGAACTGACACTGAAAGGTGGCGTTTTGTTTGTCATTGCGCAACTAATCGGTGGTCTGATTGGCGTCTGGGCGGCGCATGTCATGTTCGAAATGCCGGTATTCCAGCTGAGCGAGAAAACCCGAACCGGTGGCGGCCAATGGCTCGGCGAGCTGATCGCGACTTTCGGATTGCTGTTCACGATATTGGGTACAGTGCGCTTTCGCCCCGATTGGGTGGCACCAGCGGTAGGGCTCTATATCTCGGCGGGATACTGGTTCACCAGTTCGACCAGTTTTGCCAATCCGGCAATCACAGTGGGCCGCGCTTTTTCCAACAGCTTCGCCGGAATCGCGCCCATGGATGTGGCGGGATTTGTCGCTGCCCAATTTGTCGGCGCGGCATTGGCCTGGCTATTGGCGCGCTGGTTGCTTGATCCTGCGCCCGGAGCCCAGACGCAGCATCAAAATTAAGGCGTTGCAAATTTGGGAATCAGTCCCTAAATAGCAGTCATCCCGACATTGTGAGATTTTGAAGGGGCTGGCGCCAGACGGGGCCGGCAGCGCAGACTTATTCGTCATTCCAGCGGAAGCTGGAATCTTTTTTAAGAGAGGCGCACTGCCAAGGGAGATCCCAGCTTTCGCTGGGATGACGATGAAAGAAAGAACCAAATTTGACTGATATGACTGCCATTATGAACCTGATCACACCGGAAGCGGAAGCTTTGGGTTTTGAGCTGGTGCGTGTGCAGTTTGTCTCCGGCTCGGATGAGCCCACATTGCAAATCATGGCAGAGCGTCCGGAAACTGGACAGCTGGGCATTGACGATTGCGCAGCCTTGTCGCGCCGTATTTCGGCGAAATTTGATGAGCTGGAAGAAGAGGGCCTTGACCCGATTGAACATGCTTATCGGCTGGAAGTCAGCTCGCCCGGTATCGACCGCCCGCTAACCCGCGCAAAAGACTACGCGAATTGGGCCGGGCATGAAGCGCGGATCAATCTGATCGAGGCGGTTTCGGGCAAGAAACAATTGCGCGGCTTGCTAGACGGCATCGAAGGTGAGATAATAGCGATTGACGACAAGAAGGCGGGGCGTCAAACGACCACTCTCGACAACGTGCATAGCGCGAAGCTGATTCTGACCGACGCCCTGATTGCTGCGACCATCCCGGTTTCTGCCGATGGCGCGGACGAAATTGAAGAAGACACTCTAAACGAAGAACAGGAAGACTAATCATGGCCAGTGCCATTTCTGCAAATAAGGCTGAATTGCTAGCTATCGCCAATGCCGTTGCATCGGAGAAGATGATCGACAAGGCTATTGTGGTCGAAGCGATGGAAGAGGCGATCCAGAAAGCTGCGCGGGCCCGTTACGGCGCCGAGAATGATATTCGCGCCAAGCTCGACCTGCAAACCGGCGATCTGCGTTTGTGGCGTGTGGTTGAAGTGGTTGAGGAAGTCGAAGACTATTTCAAGCAGGTTGACCTGAAACAGGCTGAAAAGCTCGAAAAGGGTTCGAAACTGGGTGACTTTATCGTTGACCCACTGCCTGCTGTTGATCTTGGCCGGATTGATGCGCAGTCCGCGAAACAGGTTATCTTCCAGAAAGTCCGCGACGCAGAGCGTGAGCGGCAGTTTGAAGAGTTTAAAGACCGCGCTGGTGAAATCATCACTGGTGTCGTGAAGTCGGTAGAATTCGGCCATGTCGTCGTTGACTTGGGCCGCGCCGAAGGCGTCATCCGCCGCGACCAGCAAATTCCACGCGAAGCCGCCCGTGTTGGCGACCGCGTCCGTTCGCTGATCATGAATGTCCGCCGCGAAAACCGCGGGCCACAGATTTTCCTGTCCCGCGCGCATCCTGATTTCATGAAGCTCTTGTTTGCGCAGGAAGTTCCTGAAATTTATGACGGCATTATCGAAATTAAAGCCGCCGCCCGTGACCCTGGCAGCCGCGCCAAAATCGGTGTGATCAGCCAGGACAGCTCAATCGATCCGGTCGGCGCCTGTGTGGGTATGAAGGGTAGCCGTGTGCAAGCCGTCGTGCAGGAAATGCAGGGCGAGAAAATCGACATCATTCCTTGGTCCGACGATATCGCGACCTTTGTAGTGAACGCATTGCAGCCCGCAACGGTAAGCCGCGTGCTGATCGACGAAGAGGAAGGCCGCATTGAAGTGGTTGTTCCTGATGATCAGCTGAGCCTCGCCATTGGTCGCCGCGGACAGAATGTCCGTCTCGCGTCCCAGCTGACCGGTTTGGCTATCGACATCATGACCGAAGCCGACAGCAGCGAGAAGCGTCAGGCCGAATTTGCCGTACGCACCGCGATGTTCCAGGAAGATCTCGACGTGGATGAAACCTTGTCGCAGCTTCTGGTTGCTGAAGGCTTTAGCGAGATGGAAGAAGTCGCTTATGTCGCGCCCGAAGAGCTTTCGAATATCGAAGGCTTTGACGATGAACTGGCTGCCGAGCTGCAAAGCCGTGCGCTGGAAGCATTGGAGCGTCGTGAGGCGGCTGCCAAGGCAGAGCGTACCGAGCTTGGTGTTGAAGATGCCATTGCCGAACTGCCTTACATGACCGAAGCGATGCTGGTGACCTTGGGTAAAGCAGGCCTTAAGACCCTCGACGATGTTGCCGATCTGGCAACCGACGAGCTGGTTCTGAAGCGCAAAGCCGAACCACGCCGCCGCAATGACAATCGCAAGCCAGAGCCCGATGGCGTGCTGGCGCAATATGGTCTGACCGAAGAGCAGGGCAATGAGATTATCATGGCCGCTCGTGCGCACTGGTTTGACGACGAGGAAGAGGTGGCTCCGGCTGCTGACGCCGAGGCAGAAACAGGGGAGGACGCTAATGCGGAAGCTCCCCAATGAGACGCCTTCTAAACCTTTAGATCGCGCACCACACCGTAAATGCATATTGACTGGGGAAAGCCTTCCTCAGGAAGCGTTGGTGCGTCTGGCGCTCAGCCCTGACAATGCCATTGCACCGGACGTCCGGGCCAAAGCGCCCGGTCGGGGTGCATGGATCAGTGTGGATCGCAGTGCGTTGGAAACGGCGCAAGCCAAAGGCATTTTGAAAGGCGCATTGGCCCGTGCTTTCAAAACCGGTACGCTCACTATACCCGATGATCTGGCGGGGCAGGTTGAAAAAGCGCTCGAACGCGCCACATTAGACAGGTTAGGGCTGGAATCGCGCGGCGGGATGCTCCTAACCGGTTCTGAAAAGATTGAAACGGCGGCACGGCAGGGCGATTTAAATATGCTCTTGCACGCCGCTGATGCCGGCCGTGACGGGTCAGCGAAACTGGATCAGGCCTGGCGCGTCGGCAGCGACCGTGAAGGACAGGATGTCCGGGGTCAGATATTGCCGGTGGACCGACAGGGCCTTTCTGTGGCATTGGGCCGTCAAAATGTCGTGCATATCGGAATAACCGACAAGCGCGCAGCGGGGCGAATATCGCACATGCTGGATAGATGGCGTCACTTTATCGGGTCTGATAAGGTAGGTGGTGCCAGTGATGACGGTGGTGAGGCGGAGAAGAAAGTTGCGTGAACTGATTGTAAGTTGATCAGTTAAGATATTGAAGTAATGAATTTTTTAAGGATTAAGTCTGTTCGATGAGTGATGATAACAAAGATACCGCAAAGCCTGCACGCAAGCCTCTGGGACTAAAGCGTTCGGTAGAGCCTGGTGAAGTCAAACAGACGTTTAGCCATGGACGGACCAACAAGGTCGTCGTCGAGGTCAAGCGCCGCAAGCTGGTGGGTAAGCCTGGTGCTCAGGAGGCCGCCAAGGAAGTCGTTCCGGAAATCCCGGCACCGGCTCCCGCGCCTGTTGAAGCGAAGAAGCCGGCACCGGCTCCTAAGCCGAAGCAGGAAGACGTGCTGACCCGTCAGGAAAAGCAGGCGAAATTGCTACGCGAGGCCGAAGAAGCCCGTCTGGCCGCCATGGAAGAAGCGCGCAAACGCGATACCAAGGCCAAGAAAGACCAGACCGCCGACGAGAAAAAGCGCGCCGAAGACAAGCGTAAGGCGGAAGAAGAAGCCGCTAAAAAGGCTCAGGAAGAAATTAAGGCGGCGGAAGAAGCCGCTGTTGCTGCGGCTGCCGAAGCGGCAGAGGAACCAAAAGCTGCCGAAGCCAAGCCAGCAACCAGCGGCACGTCACATCCGCCTGCACGCAAATTTACACCGGTTGAGGCTCCGAAACGGCCTGAACCGAAGCAGAAACCGAAAACCGGACGCAGTGATCGTGGTGATCGCCGTCAGTCTGGCAAGCTGACCGTTAACCGCGCGCTACGCGGGGAAGACGGCGCAGCACGTGCACGTTCGCTTGCGGCGCTGAAACGCGCGCGTGAAAAAGAAAAGCGGGCGCAAATGTCCGGTCAACCGCGTGAACCGCGTGAGAAGCAGATTCGCGATGTGATCGTGCCGGAAGCGATCACCGTGCAGGAACTCTCCAAGCGTATGGGCGAAAAGGGTGCTGATCTCGTCAAATCCCTGTTCAACATGGGCTCGATGGTGACCGTCAACCAGACAATTGACCAGGATACAGCCGAGCTGCTGGTCGAGGAATTTGGCCACAATATCCAGCGTGTGTCCGAGGCCGACGTTGAAATTGATACGGAATCGGATGTCGATCCGGAAGAAACGCTGAAGCCGCGTCCTCCGGTGGTGACAATCATGGGCCATGTTGATCATGGTAAGACATCGCTGCTCGACGCTTTGCGCGGAACCGATGTGGTTGCTGGCGAAGCGGGCGGCATTACCCAGCATATTGGTGCGTATCAGGTCAAAATGAAGTCAGGCGACAAGGTTACGTTCCTTGATACACCGGGCCATGAGGCCTTTACCAGCATGCGTCTTCGTGGCGCCAATGCGACCGATATCGTGATCCTGGTGGTGGCTGCCGATGACGGGTTGATGCCGCAAACGATCGAGGCGATCAACCACACCAAGGCGGCCGATGTGCCGATGATTGTGGCGATAAACAAGATCGACAAGGAAGGCGCTGACCCGATGCAGGTGCGCACGCGTCTGCTGGAGCATGAAGTGATCGTCGAGGAAATGTCCGGTGACGTGCAGGATGTCGAGGTTTCTGCGCTCAAAAAGACCAATCTCGAAGAGCTGATCGAGAAAATCCACTTGCAGGCAGAATTGCTTGAACTCAAAGCCCGTCCGGATCGTCCGGCTGAAGGCATTGTGATCGAGGCAAAGCTGGACAAGGGCCGCGGTCCTGTGGCCACCGTTTTGGTCCAGCGCGGCACGCTGAAACGCGGTGATATCTTTGTTGTGGGCTCGCAAACCGGTAAAGTCCGGGCGATGATCGACGACAAGGGCGCACAGCCCAAGGAAGCCGGTCCATCGGTTCCGGTCGAAGTACTGGGTCTGTCCGGCGTACCGTCTGCCGGCGACAAGCTGACCGTGGTCGAGAATGAATCGCGCGCTCGTGAAGTCGCGACCTACCGTGCAGAGCAAGAAAAACTGCAACGCACGACGCAGGCGCCGACGAGTCTGGAGAACATGTTCTCTGCGGCTGCGGACAGTGCAGTGGAATTCCCGCTGCTCGTCAAAGCCGATGTGCAGGGCAGTACCGAAGCGATTGTCCAGGCGCTGAACAAGATATCCAATGACGATATCAAGGTCCGCATCCTGCACAGCGGTGTCGGCGCGATCACCGAATCCGACGTGACCTTGGCGAGTGCCAGCAAGGCCCCGATTATCGGCTTTAACGTGCGCCCCAATGCCAAGGCCCGCGAAATTGCCAAGCGCGATGGCGTCAGGCTGAAATATTTCGACATCATCTATGATCTGACCGATGAAATCCGCGCCGAAATGGCCGGTGAACTTGGTCCTGAGAAGATCGAGAATGTCATGGGCCGCGCCGAGGTCAAAGAGGTGTTCAAGTCCGGCAAGCGCGACAAGGCCGCTGGACTGCTGGTCACCGAAGGCTCTCTGCGCAAAGGCCTGTTCGCGCGGCTTACCCGCGAGGATGTTATCGTCAGCGCGACAACCATCGCTTCGCTGCGCCGCTTCAAGGACGATGTCGAGGAAGTTCGCGCTGGCATGGAATGTGGTGCGGTGCTCGAGGACACTAACGACATCAAACCGGGCGATATGCTGGAAGTCTTTGAGGTTGAAGAGAAAGAACGCGTTCTTTGATCTAGATACTGATTGGAAAGGGATGCCATGAGTGACAGCTTTTTTGACAGGCATCCCATTCCACCGGCACCGAAGACTCTAGGGTGGGAGCTGTTAGCCGAATATCCGTCAGAGGGCCGCATCGAGATAGCGTTCCGTCCCAATGGCACGATGCTCAATCCGCGTGGAACAGTGCAAGGTGGATTCGTGGCGGCGATGCTGGATGACACAATGGGCCCCGCCCTGGTGTCGATGACGGACGGAAAAGAGGCGCCGATCACGATCGATATGAACGTGACTTTCATCCATCCTGTGTCGTTGGAGCGGGTTATAGGAAAAGGGCGCGTTATATCGCGAACAAAAACGACTGCTTTTCTGGAGGCAGAATTGTTTGATGAAACCGACAAGCTATTGGCTCGCGCTACGTCAACAGCGCGCATAATAGGTATAAAATAATGGCAAAATATAACGACACATCTCCTGAAGGCCGCTCGGTAAGGCTTCTGCGTGTGGGCGAACAGGTCCGGCATATCTTGTCGGAGCTGCTGATGCGTGGGGAAGTGCATGATGATGTGCTCACTTCTCACTCGGTCAGCGTGACTGAGGTGCGCATGTCCCCGGATTTGCGCCATGCGACGGTATTTGTGAAACCTTTGCTGGGCGCGAATGAAGCGGATGTGCTCAAGGCTCTGAAAACGAATACTGCTTATTTTCAAAAGCAAGTCGCCAGCCGGGTGAAGATAAAATATGCCGCAAAGCTCAAATTTCTCGCTGACGAGAGCTTTGATACAGCCGAGCATATCGAGAATTTACTGAACAATCCAAAGGTTGCTCAGGATTTGAGCAAGGAAGATTGAACCGGAAAATCCCAATTAATGGTTGATCGTCACCGCGAAATTGTTTCAGGGTCTCGCGAGATGTTGAAACACATTCAGCATGACGAAAGACTGAGGCGATCCGATGGCCAAGCTGTATTTCTACTATAGCTCGATGAATGCGGGCAAATCGACCACCCTGCTACAGGCGGATTTCAATTATCGCGAACGCGGCATGCAGACGATGCTGTGGACGGCAGCATTGGATGATCGCGAGGAAGAAGGCTGGATCCATTCGCGCATCGGTCTGAAAAAGAAAGCGCATCTGTTTGAGAAAGAGACAGATATGCTGGTAGCGATCAGTATGCAGCATGAAGATACAACGTTGGATTGCGTGCTCATTGATGAAGCGCAATTCTTGACCAAGGATCAGGTTTTTCAAGTTGCATTGGTCGCCGATCAGCTCCGCATACCGGTCCTCGCCTATGGTCTGCGCACCGATTTCCAGGCGGCGTTATTTCCCGGTAGTGCACAGTTATTGGCGATTGCCGACGAACTTGTTGAACTCAAAGCAGTCTGTGAATGCGGCAGTAAATCGACGATGAATATGCGCGTCGATGAAGAAGGCAATCCTGTGCTGGCCGGCCAACAGACGGCAATTGGCGGCAACGAGCTCTATGTCGCGCTCTGCCGCAAGCACTTCATGGAAAAACTTAATGGTTAGCCTTCGTCATCCCAGCGGAAGCTGGGTTCTCCTTAAGGTTGCGCACCATTTCGACGAGATCCCAGCGTGCGCTGGGATGACGGTGTAGAGAGAATGGCAAAGCTCGCTCAAGTACTGGAAGAATTTCCGGTACGTCTGGAACCCTTGGCCGGACATCATATCGAACCGCTGCGCGCTGCCTGTGCAGAGGATCAGGAGATTTGGGATATTTACCCGGTTTCGATGCTGGATGACCATTTCGATGAGGCGATGAAGACATTCCACAGCACCGACAATTGGGTGCAGCTCGCTGTGATAAACACAGAGACCGAAAAGCTGGTCGGTATGAGCAACTATATTAATCCCGACTTCAACAGCAAAGTCATCGAGATAGGCGGCACCTATATCGCGCCATCAGTCCGCGGTAGCGGTTTCAACGATGTCATGAAAAAGCTCATGATCGACCATGCCTTTGCCTGCGGCTTCACTCGCATCGAATTTCGCGTGGATACACGGAACACACGCTCCATGGCGGCGGTGCTCAAATTGGGTGCCAAGCATGAAGGAACGCTGCGGAAGAACCGGATCACCTGGACTGGCTTTATTCGCGACACGGCTGTATTTGGCTTGCTCCAAGAGGAGTGGGCGAACCGGTAATGACAGATGATGTGAATGGCTGGGTACAGTCGGCCGACGCGTGGATTGCTTCCATCGGCGAGCAAGGCGACTGGACGCGGCGTACCTTTTTGGATGCTGTCATGCTTGATCGTGCAACTGCAATTGGTGGCAGGTTTCTCGACGTGGGGTGCGGGGAAGGGCGGTTTGTCCGCATGCTGCAAGAACGTGGTATGTCCGGATCGGGCATTGATCCGGTATCAAGTCTTATCGAAACAGCGCAAAAACGCGATCCAGAGGGTGACTATGCTATCGGCATTGGCGAGAAGCTGGCCTTTGAAGATGCCAGTTTCGATCTGACCATTGGCTATTTATCGCTGATTGATATTGAAGATTTTCGTGCAGCCATTGCAGAAATGACCCGCGTAACAAAACCTGGCGGATCTTTGCTTATCGCCAATCTGACCAGCTTTTTTACCGCCGGAAAGTGGAATCGCGGCCTGACTGGCTCCGCGAAAAGCTTTCAGATGGATAATTATTCCGAAGAGCGTGCAACACGCGAAAAATGGGCAGGCATTGATATCCTCAATTGGCATCGTCCCCTAAGCGCCTATTTTGAGGCTTTTCTGGGTAACGGATTGCAGCTCACCTATTTTTCAGAACCAACACCGCCCGACCAGAATGACTCGAAAAGTGACCGTTACACGCGGGTTCCTGGTTTTCTGGTCATGGAGTGGAAGAAGCCGATTTAGGCGGCGCGAGTAAATATTTTACCCGGGTATATTGACTCGAATATTATCGGGGTATAAATGCACGTCCGAAAGGATTGGTCATGACCACTTACACAGCATTTTCAGAAGCAAATTGGTTAGCAACGGGGACTCGCTCAGAAATTATTGACACCTTGCGGGCTCTGCCCGAGGTCAAACGCAGCTCGGACATATTGGTTTTCGATGACGAGACCGGCAATCAAATTGACTTTGATTTGCGAGCTACCAGTGAAACAGAAGCACCGGCAAAGCGGGGCCGTCCCAAGCTTGGCGTGGTTTCCAAAGAAGTCACCTTGCTTCCGCGGCATTGGGACTGGCTTGCTAAACAATCCGGCGGGGCATCGGCAACATTACGCCGACTGGTTGAACAGGCGCGGAAAACCGGTACAGACAAACGAACCGGGCAGGATGCAGCTTACCATTTTCTGACCGTCATTGCGGGCGATTGGCCGCAATTTGAGGAAGCGATACGGGCCCTATATGCAGATGACCGGGAACGTTTTGAATTGCTTTCCAAGCAATGGTCGGCTTCTGTCCGCGATCACGCTATTGGTTTGGCATGGCCGAAATCGTGAGACTATTTTCTAGGAAATATATTTGAAACCGCATGGCTGGATCATACTCGACAAACCATTGGAGCTAGGCTCGACACAGGCTGTTGGCGCGGTGAAGCGCAACTTGCGTGAGGCCGGATTGCTCGGGAAGGGCAAGGATAAGACCAAGGTCGGTCATGGCGGGACGCTGGACCCGTTGGCCACCGGGGTTTTACCGATAGCGCTGGGTGAGGCGACAAAGCTGTGCGGGCGGATGCTGGATGCGTCGAAAGTCTACGAGTTTACGGTGGCTTTTGGGAGCGAGACCGAGACGCTGGACGCGGAAGGGGAGGTGACCGAGGCTTCCGATCATTTGCCGACACTGGCGGAGGTCGAGGCCATATTGCCGCAATTTACCGGGCCGATTGATCAGATACCGCCACAATATTCCGCTCTGAAAATTGATGGCAAGCGCGCTTATGATCTGGCGCGGGCCGGTGAAGCGGTTGAGATGAAGATGCGGAGTGTGACGATATATGCTCTCTCCGTTTCCTCTCCCCTTGAGGGAGAGGACGGCGATGCTTGTGAGCGGAGCGAACTAGCTAAGCTTGGTGAGGGGTTGAGAGAGAGCGCCCAGCCAGACCCCTCTCCAACTCGACTAGGGCAGCAAGCTGCCAAGTCTCCGTTTCCTCTCCCTCAAGGGGAGAGGATAGATTCTGTTACCCTCATCGCCAATGTGTCCAAAGGCACCTATATCCGCTCTCTGGCCCGGGATATCGCGCGCGCACTCGGTACCGTCGGCCATGTCACGATGCTGCGCCGCACCAAGGCGGGGCCGTTTACGCTGAAACATGCGATTTCGCTGGACAAACTCAATGAAATTGGTAAGGGCGCGGACATTAAAGATTATCTCTTGCCACTTGAGGCAGGGCTGGACGACATCCCGGCTGTTGACCTCACTCCTGATCAGGCAAGACTGCTTCGGCAAGGCCAAGTGCTGGACGAACAGGAATTGATCGGGAACCCGCCAAATGACGGGCTTTTTCTAGCGACCGAAGATGGTTCTCCGGTTGCCTTGGCAGAGCTTGTTGTTGGAACCGTAAAGGTTGTTCGCGGATTTAATATGTAAAGATGTTCGAAGGAAAAATAAGATTATGACGATTACCGCAGAAAAAAAACAGGAACTGATTGAAAAATTCGCCCAGACAAAAGGCGATACCGGTTCCCCGGAAGTACAGGTTGCAGTCCTCACCGAGCGTATTGTGAACCTCACCGAGCATTTTAAAGGCCATCACAAGGACAACCACTCCCGTCGTGGTTTGCTGATGATGGTCAACAAACGCCGCAGCTTGCTGGACTATCTCCGCAAGAAAGATGCGGCCCGCTATTCCAAGTTGATTAAAGACCTTGGTCTCCGGAAATGACGCAATCGTTCGGCCCGCTTTCGCGGGCCGATTACGTATTGGGTCATCCCCGCGCAGGCGGGATCCATCTCTAGCTGGTGCCTATAGCCGCTGGCTCAGGAGATAGGCCCCCGCCTTCGCGGGGGCACAAGTAAGGCATATCTTCACAATAAGGTGGGGATTGCCAAGATTCGGAAGCGCTAATAGCTTCTAACCGCTGTTCAGCCGGATTGCTGGACAAATGAAAGCCCCCGCACTGCATAGGGCAGGCGGGACAAAGGAAAATACGAATGTTTGATGTAAAGAAAGTTGAAATGGAGTGGGGCGGACAGACCCTCACCCTCGAAACGGGCCGTATTGCCCGTCAGGCTGATGGCGCGGTTCTCGCGACCCTCGGCGAAACGGTTGTACTCTGTGCAGTGACAGCCGCCAAATCGGTACGCGAAGGACAGGATTTCTTCCCGCTGACCGTCCACTATCAGGAAAAATTCTCAGCCGCTGGTCGTATTCCAGGCGGTTTCTTCAAGCGCGAAGGCCGTGCGACGGAAAAAGAAACGCTGACATCGCGTTTGATTGACCGTCCTTGCCGCCCGCTGTTCCCCGAAGGTTTCTACAACGAAATCAACGTGATCTGTCAGGTGATGAGCTATGACGGTCAGAACGAACCCGATATTCTGGCGATGGTTGCGGCTTCTGCTGCGCTGACCATTTCCGGCGTTCCATTCATGGGCCCCATTGGTGCGGCTCGTGTCGGTTACAAAGAAGGCGAATATCAGCTGAACCCATCCATGGAAGAAGTTGCCGAAGGCGAACTCGACCTGGTTGTAGCGGCCACACCTGGCGCTGTGATGATGGTGGAATCGGAAGCTAAAGAGCTTTCCGAAGACGTCATGCTCGGTGCTGTTCAGTTCGCGCATGAAGCATCCAAGGATGTTGCTGGCCTCATCATCGATCTGGCTGAACAGGCTGCGAAAGAGCCTTGGGAACTGGCTTCTGCCGAAGATAATAGCGATATCAAGGAAGACCTGCGCAAGCTGGTTGGTGACGATATTGCTGCGGCTTACAAGAAAACCGACAAATCAGAGCGTTCAGACGCGCTGAATGCGGTTCGTGAAAAAGCCAAAGAGAAATATGCCGAAGAAGAAGGCCAGGTTCAAATGACCGCTGGCAAGATGGTCAAGAAGCTGGAAGCGGAAATCGTTCGCGGAGCGATCATCAAAGATGGCACCCGTATTGATGGCCGTAAGCTGGATCAGGTTCGCCCGATCGAAGCCATGGTTGGCTTGCTGCCACGGACCCACGGTTCGTCCTTGTTCACCCGTGGTGAAACACAGGCAATCGTGACCACGACGCTTGGCACCAAAGATGCCGAGCAGATGATCGATGGTCTGGACGGATTGAGCTACACCAACTTCATGCTGCACTATAACTTCCCGCCTTATTCGGTTGGTGAAGTAGGGCGTTTTGGTTTCACCAGCCGCCGCGAAACCGGTCATGGTAAGCTCGCTTTCCGCGCGCTGCGTCCGGTATTGCCGACAGTTGAAGACTTCCCGTACACGATCCGGGTTCTCTCCGACATTACCGAGTCCAACGGTTCATCTTCGATGGCGACCGTTTGTGGCGGTTCATTGGCGATGATGGATGCAGGGGTGCCCTTGGCGCGTCCGGTTTCCGGTATTGCGATGGGTCTGATCCTTGAAGGCGAAGATTTCGCTGTTCTCTCCGACATTCTCGGCGACGAAGATCATCTCGGCGACATGGACTTCAAGGTGGCCGGTACCGAAAAAGGTATCACCTCCTTGCAGATGGACATCAAGGTAGCCGGCATTACGCAGGAAATCATGAAGTCTGCTCTGGAACAAGCCAGTGGCGGCCGTGCGCACATCCTTGGCGAAATGAGCAAAGCTCTGTCATCGGTTCGTACTGAAATGTCCGAACATGCTCCGCGTATCGAAACGCTGCAGATCAACAAAGAGAAGATCCGCGACGTTATCGGAACCGGCGGTAAAGTGATCCGCGAAATCGTTGCGGAAACCGGCGCGAAGGTTGATATTGATGACGAAGGCCTGATCAAGGTTTCTTCTTCTGACAAATCCCAGATCGACGCGGCTCTGGCATGGATTGCTGGCATTGTGGAAGAAGCCGAAGTTGGCAAAATCTATGATGGTAAAGTCGTGAACCTCGTCGACTTTGGCGCATTTGTGAACTTCATGGGCGGCAAAGACGGCCTCGTCCACGTCTCTGAAATCAAGAATGAGCGTGTCGAGAAGGTGGCTGACGAACTGTCCGAAGGGCAGGAAGTCAAGGTCAAGGTTCTCGAAATCGATCAGCGCGGCAAGGTTCGCCTGTCGATGCGGGTTGTTGATCAGGAAACCGGTGAAGAGCTGGAAGACACACGTCCTCCACGCGAAAGCAAACCACGCGGCCCGCGCCGTGACGGCGGCGGTGGCCGTGGTCGCGGTCGTGATGGCGGCGGTGGACGCGGTCGTGGTCGTAACAACGACAATGACGGCGGCAAAAAAGATGGCGGCGGCGATATTCCATTGCCAAGCTCGATTACCGAAGACTAGGTCTGCTTACAGATATAATGAAAAGGGCTCCGTGAAAGCGGGGCCCTTTTTTATGTGGCGGGTGTTAGGCGGATTAACAACCAAGCCGCAACGGCACTGACCAGCGCTAATAGTGCACCCACCCAAGCCGCATTGGCAAACCCGGCGACCAGCGCGCCATTCCCACTATCGCTGCCGACCAATACGAAACCAAGCAATGCCGTCGCGATTAATCCAGCGGACCGGGATATCGCGTTATTGATGCCAGAAGCGATTCCGCCATGTTCATCGCTGACACTCGCCATGACCGCCGTGGTCAACGGAGCGACGCTGGCGGTCATCCCGAGAGCGATGATCATCAGTGCCGGGAAAATGTCCCGCCAGTAATTGATCTCGGCGCTGTCCAGACGGCTGAAATAGAAAAATCCCGCCGCGACAATTGCGGGGCCGACCGTCAAGATCATCCGCACCCCAAAACGATCACTCAGCCCGCCCGCATAGCGCGACAATAAAGCCATGGTGAGCGGGAAAGGCAGGATCGCAAAACCTGTTTCGGTCGCCGAATAGCCTCCTGCGTTGATCAGCAGAAAGGGCAGCAAAACCAGCAATCCACCCAGCGCGGCATAGAGGAAAAGCGTCAACAGCGAGATACCGGCAAAACTAATGGTATTGAAGAGATTGAGCGGCACCATCGCCTGATCCTGTTTGCGTTTTTCAACGATCAGAAAAAGGCCAGTGACTGCGACAGCGGCGCTGCCGACCAGCCATTTCGCCCCGCTGGCAATATCCGTTTGGGGCAGGGCGGTCAGCGTCCACACCAGAGCGGCCAACCCGATGGTGATCAGAAACGCGCCCGCCCAATCAAGCGGAGCGCTGTCAGCATCACCATTGTCATCTGCAGCGATGGCCCGCTGACCAATGACCAGCGCCAATAAGCCCAGCGGGATGATAAGCGCAAAGGCCCAACGCCAGCTTGCCAGATCCACAGCCCAGCCGCCTAGTACTGGCGCAATTGCTCCGGCAAAAGCTCCCATGCCGGCCCATGTCCCGATGGCCTTCCCGCGCTCGGCTTCGGTAAAGCTAGTCGAGATAATAGCGAGACTATTGGGGGCAAGCAGAGCCGCGCCCAGTCCCTGTAAAGCGCGCATCGCCAATAGGGAGCCAAGGTTAGGCGCAAGAGCGCAGGCGATGGTGCCGAGGGTGAAGATGATCAATCCAGCCTGAAAAACCCGCTTGCGGCCATAATGATCACCAAGCGCGCCGCCCAACAAAATCAGTGCCCCAACGGGCAGCAAATAGCTGTTGATGATCCACTGCGCGCCCTGCGCATCGGTTGCGAAATCCGCCTGCATCGATGGCAGAGCAACATTGACGATCGACCCCATGACGAAGGCCAGACTGGAGCCCAATATGGTAGCGGTCAAAACGCCAGTTTTGTTCGTAGAATCCTTCTCCGCCGGCGGAAAGCCTAGGCTTTCATCGCAAGGGGCGGGAAGGGCGGTTGTCACGCCATTTCAGTTTGGGTTTCAGCTTGCAGCGCTTCGGCTTCTTTTTGGTCAGAGAGATATTTATGTACTGCCTGAATGACCACGGAGCCCTCACCGACGCCGGAGGCTACACGTTTGACCGACCCCGATCGCACGTCACCAACGGCTACAATTCCGGCGCGGCTGGTCATATAGGGACTATCTGTTGGTTCACCTTGGCAGTCGCTGCCGGTACGGACGAAGCCGCCATCATCAAGTTGCAGGCAATCGCCAATCCATTCGGTATTGGGCACCGCGCCGATCATGACAAAGACATTACGGATATCTCTCTTTTCAAGACCATCCGGTCCTTCCCAGCGAACGGATTCCATATAGTCTTCACCGACCAGTTCGGTGATCGCTGTGCCGAATCTTATCGTGACCTTAGGTGAGGCTTCCAAGCGGTCGATTAAATAGCTGGACATGCTGGCCGCCAGGCTGTTGCTGCGGATTAGCAGATGAACATGCTTTGCCGTTTGGGCTAGGAACATCGCGGCCTGTCCCGCGCTATTGCCGCCACCGACGACGGCGACTTCCTCATTTTGACATAGCTTTGCTTCCATAGGAGTAGCGGCATAGTGAATGCCCTGGCCTTCAAACTTCTCATCATTTTCCAGATTGAGTTTGCGGTAACTCGCACCTGTGGCGATGACCAAGGCGCGCGTACAGATAGCTTCATCGCCTTCCAGGTTGATTTTGTTATAATCGCCGCCGCAATCCAGCCCGATGGCATTACGTGAAATAGCCAGCCTCGCGCCGAATTTCTGCGCTTGTATCTGAGCACGTCCAGCGAGCGCCTGGCCTGATATTCCGGTCGGAAATCCGAGATAGTTTTCGATCTTCGAGCTGGTGCCAGCTTGGCCGCCGGGCGCTAGCTTTTCAATGATAATTGTTTCCAGGCCTTCCGAAGCACCATATACGGCCGCAGCCAAACCGGATGGTCCGGCGCCTATGACAGCTAGGTCGTAAAGATGGTCAGGGTGCAGTTCTTCGGTCAAACCTAGCGCATCGGCCAATTGCTTGTCTGAAGGTGCTTTTAGCAGCCGCCCATCGGGTAAAATAACAACCGGCAGATCGCTGCGGTCGATGCTGAAACCCTCCATTGCACTCGCGCTGTCTTTGTCTTCGTCAATGTCGAGCATGCGGTGGGGATAGCCATTGCGCGTCAGGAAGCGATCAATTTGCAGAGTTATACCGTCTTGTTTCCTTCCAATAACGGTCACGCCGCCTTGCATATGCTGGATCAGTCCAACGCGGCGGAGGATGAACGCCCGCATGATGATTTCGCCAATATCAGGTTCCGTCACAACCATTCTTTGAAAATCAGACCGCTTGAAACGCAAAACTTCGGTAACACCGGATGCGCGGCCGCTGACCAGAATTTCGCGGTCATTGAACAAATCAAGCTCACCGGTAAACTGATTTTCGCGGTGGACGGTAAAGACGTTGGCATTGCCGTCTTCGTCCGTATCGAAAATCTCTACTGCACCGGAAACAACGATGAAAAAATCTACACTGCGTTGCCCACGCTCAAACAATAATGCGCCATCTTTCAGCGTTTCTTTTTCGCAGAAGGAACTGATGCGGTTGAGATGACTTTCTTTCAGGGTCGGAAAGGTCTGTTCCTCACGTTGATACGGATCGGCACCATCAACAGACGGGACGCCGCTATTATTTTGGGGGAAGGGGTTTGCGGGTTTTTTTCGGGCTGGGTCATGTCTTTATATCTGACCGTTCATCTTCCAGATATCAAGAGGCGGTTATGTCGCCAACAGATAGACCGAACCAATAATTAGGCTATTGGCGGGCAGCGGATTAGTGGTTAAGGGAAGTGTTATGAAAAACATGATCATCAAAGCAGCTCTTCTGGGGCTTTCGGTTACCACTCTTTCAGGCTGTGCTTTGCTCGGTGGCGGCGGTGGCGGCGGTGCAGACACGCGCTATGTTGCCCGTGATGTAAACACACTTTACAATGCTGCAAAAGATCGTCTTGATCGAGGCCAGTATAAAATCGCTGCGGCTCTGTTTGATGAGGTAGAACGTCAGCATCCCTATTCGCCTTGGGCGCGCCGCGCACAGCAGATGAGTGCTTTCAGCTATTATGTCGCTGGAGATTACAACAAGGCTATCGAAACCTCACGGCGCTTTCTGTCAATCCATCCCGGTAACAAAGATGCCCCTTATGCATTTTACCTGATTGCGTTGAGCTATTATGAGCAGATTAGCGATGTAACCCGGGATCAGAAGATTACCGAGCAAGCGCTAGCAACATTGGGAGAAGTGGCGCGCCGTTATCCCAATACCCGCTACGCCGCTGATGCTACGTTGAAGATGGATCTGGTGAATGACCATCTTGCCGGTAAAGAAATGGAAATCGGCCGCTTTTATCAGCGACGCGGCAAATGGCTTGCGGCGACCATTCGTTTTCAAACGGTCATCGAAAAATATGAAACGACGACGCATGCGGCAGAGGCCTTGATGCGGTTGACGGAATCCTATTTGGCATTGGGTATCCCGACTGAAGCCAAGAAGACTGCTGCGGTATTGGGCGCTAACTATCCCGGTTCGAAATGGTATGAGCGCGCTTATGATCTGGTCAATAAGCACGGTAACAAGCAGGGTTCGACCTGATTTCGTGTAAATTGCCGCGATCCATGACTATGGAGCGTTGCAGCTAAGATAAACGTGATTTAAGAGAGGGCTGTGCTGCAGTCCTTATCCATTCGTGACATTGTTCTTATTGAGGCGCTTGACCTGGAATTTGGGTCTGGTCTGTCTGTGCTGACGGGCGAAACCGGAGCGGGTAAGTCGATCCTGTTGGATTCTCTTGGCCTTGCGCTTGGTAATCGCGCGGATAGCGGATTAGTTCGGCAAGGAACCAAGAAAGCCCAGGTCACGGCGAGTTTTGATACACCAATCGTGGGCAGCAAATTGGCGCTATATCTGCATGATAATGACATCGATGTGGAACCTGGTGAGCCGCTGATCATCAAACGCTCGGTCAAAGCCGATGGCGGTAGCAAGGCGTTTGTAAATGATCAGCCCTGCTCTGCGACTTTACTGCGGGAACTGGGTAGCAAGCTGATCGAAATTCACGGGCAGCATGATGATCGCGGTCTGATCAACCCCAAGGGGCATCGGACTTTACTCGACACTTATGCCGGCGCTGATGGTGCGAAGGTCAGGCAAGCGTTTGAAGGCTGGCAATCCGCCAAGTCGGTCTTGAAAAAAGCGCTCGACGATCAGGAAGCGGCAGAACAAGACCGCGAGTATCTCGAACATAGCGTAGCGGAACTCTCCAAATTCGCGCCACAGCCAGGGGAAGAACAGGAATTGGCGTTGGAGCGCGCGACCATGATGAAGGGCGAAAAGCTGACGGGCGATCTTGAAGCGATCAGGGCAGCTTTTGATGGTTCCAATGGCGGCTTGGCATCCCTGCGGGCGGCGGCACGGCGGCTCGACCGCATCTCAGAAGACCATCCGTTGTTGGCAGAGGCTTTGCAGGCAATTGACCGCGCCGTGATTGAGGCTAGCGAAGCGGAAGAAAAACTGAATGACGCTGCCCACGCGTTGACCTTTGATCCGCAGCGGCTCGACGATATGGAAACGCGGCTATTTGATCTGCGCGCTTTGGCCCGCAAGCATCGGGTGGAAGGTGATGCCTTGCCGCAATTGCTGATTGACCTTGAAACCCGGCTGGCGGCGATTAGCGACGGCGGGAAATCGTTAGGCACTCTGGAAGCGAATGTGAAAGCTGCCAAGAAAGACTATGTGGATGCTGCGGAAACCTTGCGGCTCAAGCGCACGAAAGCGGCGAAAGCATTGGACAAAGCGGTAGCTGCGGAACTGGTGCCTTTGAAACTGGATGCAGCGCAGTTCGAGACCCTTTTGGAGCCATTGGAGGAAGAGCGCTGGGGTGCCAATGGCATAGACCGGATTGAGTTTCTGATTTCCACCAATCCCGGCGCGCCACTGGCGCCGCTCGGCAAAATTGCTTCGGGCGGTGAATTATCGCGATTCATACTGGCGCTGAAAGTTGCCTTGGCGGAAGAGGGCGGGGCAAAGACGATCATCTTTGACGAAGTCGATCGCGGCGTTGGCGGTGCGGTGGCTTCGGCGATTGGTGACCGGCTCTCGCGATTGTCGGACAGCGCACAATTGCTGGTCGTGACCCACAGCCCGCAAGTGGCATCCAAGGGCAATGCCCATATGCTGATCAACAAAAGCTCCAACGGTACGGTGTCCCGCACGGATGTGAACGCGCTGGACCGTGAAGGCCGCCGTCAGGAGATTGCGCGGATGTTGTCCGGGGCCGATGTGACGGATGAAGCAAGGGCTCAGGCAGACCGGTTGTTGGAGGGGGTTTAGTGACTGACCTCTCGGAAGCGGATGCCGCCAATGAATTGATGCGCCTCGCAAAAACCATCGCGAAGCATAACAGGCTCTATCACGCTGAAGATATGCCGGAAATTGCGGACGCAGAATATGATGCGTTGGTGCGGCGGAATAATGAGCTGGAAGAGGCGTTTCCGCATCTGGTGCGGGATGATAGCCCGCACAAGCTGGTCGGTGCGGCGGTGGCCAATTCGCCGCTGTCAAAAGTGGCGCATGAACAGCGTATGATGAGCCTCGATAACGGTTTCTCGGATGAAGATATCGCGGAATGGCTGGCGCGGGTGCGGCGGTTTTTGAATCTGCCAGAGGATGAAATGGTTGCGGTCACGGCGGAGGATAAGATCGATGGTCTTTCCTGCTCGCTTCGTTACGAGAAAGGCGAACTGGTCCTGGCTGCTACGCGGGGCGATGGCCAGATTGGTGAGGATGTAACGGCCAATGTCCGAATGATCGCCGACATTCCCCACACCTTAGCCGGTAAAGTGCCGGATGTCTTTGAAATTCGCGGAGAGGTCTACATGGCCAAGAGCGATTTTGAAGGCCTTAACGCGCGCTTGATGGATGAGGGCAAGGCAGATGCTGCGGCGAAAAATTTAGATTTCGATCCGGGAAAAATTCGCCAATTTGCCAACCCCAGGAACGCAGCAGCGGGTTCGTTGCGGCAAAAGGATGCGAATATCACCGCCAAGCGTCCGCTGAAATTTTGGGCGCATGGATGGGGCGTGGCAAGTGCGGTACCTGGCGAGACGGCTTTTGACGTCATGACGGCAATTGAGAGTTGGGGTCTGCCGCTATCGCCGCTGGTCAAGCGGTTTGAAACGCTGGAGCAGATGCTGGATCACTATCGGCATATTGAGATGGAACGCGCAGACCTGCCTTATGATATCGATGGGGTTGTTTACAAAGTCGATCGGCTCGATTGGCAGCAAAGGCTGGGCTTTGTTGCCAAGGCACCGCGCTGGGCCCTGGCGCATAAATTTCCAGCGGAGCAGGCGCAGACGACGTTGGAAAGTATCGATATCCAAGTGGGGCGCACTGGCAAATTAACGCCGGTTGGACGGCTTAAACCGGTCACGGTCGGCGGCGTGGTCGTGTCCAATGTGACGCTGCACAACCGTGACGAAATCGAACGTCTCGGTGTGCGTCCTGGCGACCGGGTATTGGTCCAACGGGCAGGTGATGTCATTCCGCAAGTGGCTGAAAACCTTACACGCGACGAAGATCGTCAGCCCTATATTTTCCCGGACCATTGCCCGAAGTGCAATAGCGAGGCCGTCGCGGAAGAGGGCGAAGTGGATGTCCGCTGCACCGGCGGCTTGATCTGTCCGGCGCAGCGATTTCAGCGACTGGCCCATTTTGCATCGCGGGCCGCGCTTGATATTGACGGGCTGGGCGAAAAGAGCATCGCGGAATTTATCGAAGCGGGCTTTATTGAAAGCCCCGCAGATATTTTCCGCCTGCACCAGCATCGCGAAGAGATTTTGGCGCGGGATGGCTGGCAGGATAAGTCTGTGGATAATTTGTTGGCGGCAGTGGAAAAGAAACGCTCTGCCGATGCGGCGCGGCTGCTCTTCGGTCTCGGCATCCGTCATATTGGTACGGTAACAGCCCGTGATTTGATGAAGAATTTCACAACACTCCCGAAATTGGCCGAAATCGGAATGGCAGCGCGTGACAACGAAGCTGTGCGTGACGAGGTAACCGAGATTGATGGGGTAGGACCGACGGTAGCGCAGGCGTTGGCCGATTTTTTCCACGAGCCGCATAATCGCGAAGTTTGGGAGGATCTGCTGAGTGAGGTCACGCCGCCCGATTATATTGTCGAGACACGGGATAGTGCCGTTGCCGGCAAGACTGTTGTTTTCACTGGCAAACTGGAAACTATGAGCCGCGACGAAGCCAAGGCACAGGCCGAAGCTCTGGGAGCCAAAGCCTCCGGTTCTGTCAGCGCGAAGACCGACTTACTTGTCGCCGGACCCGGCGCGGGATCAAAAATGAAGAAGGCCGCGGAACTCGGTATTGAAGTGATCGACGAAGCAGCGTGGGCGGATATTGTGAAAGCGGCCGGATAAGGCAAGTATTGTAGGGGTTAGACTTGGCCAAGAAGCATGGAATATTAAAGCAGCTCGCCAAAGATTTGGAGGCACCACCCGAGGTGCGCCGCTTTGGCAGCGGTTGGTTCGCCGGGTTTTTCGCCGTTGTGATGGCGATTGCCGGTCTCGGTATGGTCATTGCGCTACGCTTTCCCGAATGGTTCGCGACACCGGAACTGCAAGCGGTCAAAGATTGGACCGGCTTTCGCGGTGCGGTTCATATTCTGTTGCTTGGTTCTTATGCACTTGCCTTGCTGAGTTTGCTGCTCCGTCCGCGAAGGGCTTTAGGTTTTACAGCACTGGCCATAGGTATAACAGCTGCGTTTCTCGGTGGCGCTAATGTGCAGCCGGAAGATACGCGGAGTTGGGGTATTTTCTTCGGCCTCGACTTCTTCATCGTCAATATGGTCGCCACCGGTCTGATGTTCGCGCCGCTTGAGCGGATATTGCCGCATAAGCGGTCGCAGCGGCTGTTTCGGATCGAGTGGCGAGAGGATCTCTTCTACTATCTGATCAGCTCTATGATGGTGCAGGCTTTGACCTTTCTTGCGCTTGCGCCGTCCAATGTTGTTGTGGCCAATACAAATAGCTGGGAGGCCTTTCGCTTGATGGTCGCTTCCATTCCATGGGTTCTGCAATTTCTGATCGTGTTAGTTCTGACGGATCTGGTGCAATATTTCTTTCACCGGACATTCCACCGATGGCCGTTTCTTTGGGGATTCCATGCGGTGCATCATTCCGCCAAATCGATGGATTGGCTGGCTGGCGCCCGGATGCATTTTATCGAAATTATCTTGCTGCGCGGGATAACCTCGCTGCCAATGATGACATTGGGCTTCAGCCCATCCGTGCTTCAGGCTTATATCGCATTTGTCTATATTTATTCATCCCTGCTGCACGCGAATATCAAGGGTGATTTCAATTGGCTTGGCCATTGGATCGCGACCCCGCGTTTCCATCATTGGCATCACGGATTGGAGCGCGAAGCGTTTGATGTGAACTTTGCGATCCATTTTCCGTGGATCGACAAGCTGTTCGGGACTTTCTATTTACCGCCATCCAAATGGCCGGAGGGATATGGCATTCCGGAAGATGTACCCAGGGGCTATCTAAAGCAATTTGCTTATCCGCTAACGCGTAAGAAGCCCGAATATCCTGAAAATTAAGCGCAGTTTATAGGAATGGTGCCTGCTGAATAGTAAGGGCGACTGACGGTTTCCCCCGAATGTCAGTCGCCCCCGGCCCCACCCGAACTTGTTAGCGGCAATATAGGCTGGAAAATATTCAAGGCGACTGACGGAGTTTCCCCCATCCGTCAGCCGCCCTGATCCCCACCCCAACTCGTTATCCGGCCAAACTCTTATCTCCTTGGATATTTCCTCGGGCTGCGGCTTCTTTGGCTGCGAGTTCTTTCACACCATAACCGCCGTCCTTATTCTCCGGGAACAACGGCCACGCGAGCTGCTGACCAAGAGTGGCCGGTGCAAGATTTTCGACGCCATAACTATCCGGATAGCGGCGCGTAATTTTCGCCGTGCCAAACAGGACGTCCCAGAAGAAAAGAAGATTGCCGTAATTGCCTTTGTAGTTGGTCGCGCCATCTTCCAAGTGGCGACCGTGATGGGCATGATGCGTGGCGGGTGTCGAAATAGTTCTTTCCACCAGCCACATCACAGGTGACAACCACTTAATTTTGTAGAGCGGTGCG
This sequence comes from Parasphingorhabdus cellanae, assembly GCF_017498565.1. Taxonomy (NCBI): domain Bacteria; kingdom Pseudomonadati; phylum Pseudomonadota; class Alphaproteobacteria; order Sphingomonadales; family Sphingorhabdaceae; genus Parasphingorhabdus; species Parasphingorhabdus cellanae. The sequence continues at coordinate 687,569 of NZ_CP071794.1, read as the reverse complement.
TCCCAGGCGACGTCACTATGTGCACCGATAATGACCGTCATTTTTACGATGATATATCCGACATAGACCCAGCCGAGACCCAAGTAGATAAGAATACCGGAAAACCAGATGCCCGGCATGATTGAATAGTAGAAAATGTTGTTCCGATAGACGAGACGAATGCTCATATATTTCGCGTTATGATGCGCGCGGTGAAGATTGTAGAGAAACGGAATCTGGTGAGACAAGCGATGCCACCAATATTGGGTCATATCGTCAAAGATCAGGAATAACCCGATGGCTGCAATGACCGGGATGCCTGCCAATACTCCGGCCCATTGTGGCGCTGCCATGCCCATCAGAAATTGTGCGGAAACGATGATCATTGGCTGAGTGAAAAGCAATAAAGCTGCTGACCCGATAATCTCTACCATCGCATCGTCAACAGTCTGTTCGGGCTTCGCGAAAAGCTTAGTACGAAACAGTTCCAGCACGCCAAAAAGCGCGAAGACCGCTATAATCGCATAAACTTCTGGCCGCATTACTTGCCCTTTGACCGAAACATTACTTGCTTACATTTGTTTTGTAGCAGATAGCCGGTCTTTCAAATGCTAAGAGGTTTGCAATTGGGTGAATCGCGCCAAAATACTAAATCGACCTTCGCAGCTGCCGGTTTTGTCTCCTTGATGCCCGAGAATGTGCGTGGCCCTTTGCTGGACCGCGGGCGCGTCCGGCGCTTCGCTAAAGGGGAATTGATCCAGCAGCGCGGCGATACGGCTAAGGAATTTTGGTATATTGATCACGGCATTATTCAGATTGGCCGACATTCTGTTGATGGAAAATTGACTTTGTTTGCTTTGCTAGGTCCAGGAGAAAGCTTTGGCGAACAAGGCTTTTTGGGCGAATTTCCGCGTATGGTTGATGCAATTGCCGGTAGCGAAGCAAGGTTGATTGAGATTGGCGAAGCGGAATTGCTAGCGGCTATTGCATCTGATGCTAGCGTTGCAAGGATAATGCTGAAAGCCATGGCCAATATGGTCCAGCAGGCTTTCGATCTCATCGATGCCGGACGGAATTTATCCACAGTCGAGCGCGTTTCGCAGGCTTTGCTTCAGTTGCGCAGTGAAGAAGATCACGATGCCATGATACCCGTCACGCAGCAGGAACTGTCTGATCTGGTGGGTGTTTCGCGTATTTCGCTCGGCAAAGCTCTTGCGCAGATGGAGGCAGATGATCTGATAAAGCGGCAATATGGGCAGATCATGGTGCGAGACTGGAACGCACTTCTTGGTTCAAATCGTACCTAATTGTCCGTTTCGGCTTCCAAAAACCATCGCATTACGCCGCCTTGAAAGGGGGTCCAGATACCGGTTCTGATACCGGCTTGGCGTAAAACGTCGCCAGTCCAGCTATTGCAGGTATAAAACGCATTGTAATGGCCTTGGGATCTATAGAACAGATCATATTTTCCATAGCCTTTCGAGGGAATGGATTGACCCGTTTCATCGAGAACGAAGCGATCATTGATGGCTTCCACGATCAGGCGATATTCCGCCTCACTCACTTTGAAGCTCCGCCGATAGTGGGGATAAGTCTGTGGGTATTTCAGGTGATAAACATGCAGCAACACATCGTTGCTCCCGAAAACCGCACTTGCTGCGTCTTTCAACCGCAGATCGCGCCAGTGTTCTGCGTTGCGATAGACGCCTTCATGGCCCCATCCGACAAGGACATGGCTGCCATATACTGTGGGATCGTCGAGATGCTCGGGCCGGATCAAGACACTCCAGTCATGAACATCGCTTTGGATGGGTATGATGATGCCTGTATGTAGGCCATTGGTTTCTATGAATAATTCTATACCATCATCAGGACTCTTCCAGAATTGATTGGCGGGAAATATGCTGCCGAACAGGGCTGCGCCCAGATACGTTATTATTAGCGCCAACAAGCCAGCAAAAATACGTTTGGGCCATTTCATTCGATAAGTTGCCATTGAAACCTTTTCTGCTGTAGGATGCCAAAATGCTGACAGCCCCCGACCCAGAATCCCATGTCTATGACAAGCCGCCTGCACACGCAAATGCGGACTGGACGATCGACCAGAATTGGTCCGCATATACTGCGGAGGAACATGCCACCTGGGACACGCTTTTCGCACGCCAGCGGGAAATGCTGCCCGGCCGTGCGGCGCAGGCGTTTCTGGATGGTATCGACATATTACATCTCTCGCAGCCCGGTATTCCTGACTTTGAGGAACTCAACCGAATATTGATGGATGCCACGGGCTGGCAGGTGGTTGCCGTGCCGGGGCTGGTGCCGGATGACGTATTTTTCGACCATCTCGCCAATCGGCGCTTTGTGTCCGGTAATTTTATCCGGCAGCCCGACCAGCTCGACTATTTGCAAGAGCCCGACATTTTCCATGATGTTTTTGGTCATGTGCCCATGCTGGCAGACCAGCGTTTTGCGGACTATATGGAAGCTTATGGGCGCGGCGGGCTTCGGGCACTCAAATTCGGAACGCTGAAGCAGCTGGCCAGGCTCTATTGGTACACGGTGGAGTTCGGACTGATTCGAGAACCAGAAGGGCTGCGAATCTATGGTGCCGGTATTGTCTCCAGCTATGGCGAGAGCGTTTTTGCGTTGGATAATGATAGTCCCAATCGCATCATGTTTAATCTCGAACGGGTTTTGCGCACCGAATATCGAATTGATGATTTTCAGCAGAATTACTTTGTCATCCCCAGCCTGGACGAATTGTTGCGGGTAACGGTCGAGACCGATTTCAAGCCGGTTTATGAGAAAATTGCCGATATGCCCGATATTGCTATTGCTGATATCATCGAGAGCGATGACGTGATTACACGCGGGAAGCAGGATCATGCCAGTGCACAATCAGGCACGGCGGTTGTCGTTTAAGCGTTCAGCATTCACCAAAATAGTCGGAAGCCAGCGGAGACCTTATGATCCTGTGCGTTTTCGCGAGGCCATATTCGCGGGCCTTGACGAGCGTAAGGCAGGGCCACTCATTTTCCACGCGACTATGACGCAGACGAAAGCCGACGCGAATATAGGCGTGCAAGACATCCAGGCGCTGGGCCTTTAGCAATCCAGCCAGAACCAAAACTGTATTTGATGCCGCCGCCGCAGCAATTTGAGGGGCCAGCGCGATAAGCGGGCCCGCTAATATATTTGCAATAATCAGATCGTAAGGCGCGCGCTGACCTATTGCCGGGTGGTCAAGGCCGTTGCTCGTTTCCAATCTAATTGCCCTGCGCGAATGGCCGATCGCGACATTATTGACCGCAGCATTCTGGGCGCTGACTTCGATGGCAACCGGGTCGATGTCGCTGGCTATGATTTGCGCGGTTGGCCAGAGATCGCGGGCCGCAAAAGCGAGCAAACCCGTGCCGGTGCCAACATCAATGATATTGTCATATTGCTGACCAAGTCGTTTCAGCCGATCAAGACTTTCCAAGCAACACATGGTTGTTTCGTGATGGCCGGTGCCAAAGGCCTGACCAGCGTCGATACAGATATTCCGGACGCTTTTGTCATCCAGCGGTGGGCTGTTGGATGTGTGTACATAGAAGCGGCCGGCACGCAGAGGTTCAAGGCCTTGCTGGCTCATTGTTACCCAGTCTTCGTTTCCCAGTTCCTCGACTGCTGGTATGGTTTTGGACAGTTTGGCAGATGGCGACAGTTCAGCAATTTCTTTCAGAAACGCCGCATCAGGATTGGCATCGCAGTAAATCTCAATCACCCAATCGTCCGGACTTTCGGGGTCCGCTTCTCGTGTGACCACAGTCGGCACGCTATCGGTAGAGCTGATGAAAAGATTGTCCTCCGACAGGCTGTCGGCCTCTTCACGGGTGCAGGGCAAGGTGACTTTCCATGTATTGGTCACCGGATCAGAACCGGATCAATGGTTTGGTTAAGCATTCGCCATCTCCAACGCCTCATTGGCCTCTAACCAAGCCGCTTCATTTTGCTCCAGTTCATCCTGCACAATAGCCCGCAACTTCATCAATTCGGTCATTGTCAGATCGGCATAGTCCTTTTCCGCACTTGCGGGATCAAACATCGCCCGATCAATGCCCGACAATTTCTTGCCCAACGTTTCGATTTTCTTTTCGGCTGTGCTGGCGGTCTTGCGCAGCTCCGATTGCTGCTTGCGGCGTTCCGCAGCCAACCGGCGTTCTTCCTTGCGATTACCGCCACCACCCCCTCCGGCTGTGGGTTTGGCTTCCTGATTTTTCCCCAGCACAAAATCGGTATAGTCATTGAGCGAACCGGTAAATTCACCTGCTTTTCCGCCATCAACCATGACCAGACGGTCGGCGGTCAGTTCCAGCATGTGGCGATCATGGCTGACCAAAATGACCGCGCCGGTATATTCGTTCAAGGCATGAACCAAGGCTTCGCGGGCATCGACATCAAGATGGTTTGTCGGCTCGTCGAGGATCAACAGATGCGGCGCATCGCGCGTGATCAAGGCTAAGGCCAGACGCGCGCGTTCACCGCCAGACAGTTTGCCAACTTTCATCGTCGCCTTGTCGCCCGAGAAACCGAACCGCCCAAGCTGCGCACGCACGGCGCCGGGCTTTGCGTCTTTCATTAGGCGCGTCATATGCTCCAACGGGGTATCCGTGGCGTCGAGTTCCTCGACTTGATATTGGGTGAAATAGCCGACGGTAAGCTTGCCGGACTTGTTCATCGCGCCCGCTTTGGGTTCCAGCTGACTGGCCAGTAAACGCGCAAGGGTCGTCTTGCCATTGCCATTGCGGCCGAGCAAAGCGGTGCGATCATCGGGATCGAGGCGCAGGTTCAGACTGGAAAGGATGATATTATCGCCATAACCGACAGCGGCATCGTCCAGCGTAATCAGCGGCGGCTTGAGTTCCGCGGGATTGGGGAAATGAAAGCTGAGGGACGGGTCTTCAATCGCGGCCGCAATCGGTTCCATGCGTGATAGTGCTTTGACACGGCTTTGCGCCTGTTTTGCACTATGGGCTTTGGCCCCCCAACGGTCGACAAAGGCTTGCAGTTTCTGACGCTGAGCAACTTGCTTTTCACGGGAGGCAGCCATTTGTGCCTGACGCTCCGCGCGCTGTTTCTCGAACGCATCATAGCCGCCGGGATAAAGCGTGGTCTTCCCACCTTGCAGATGCAGAATATGATCGACCACATTGTTGAGCAAATCCCGCTCATGGCTGATCACTAAGATGGTCGCTTGATAGCTGGTCAGGAAATTTTCCAGCCATAGGGTGGCTTCCAAATCGAGGTGGTTTGACGGCTCATCGAGCAACAGCAATTCAGGTTGTGAGAACAGCAGCGCTGCGAGTGCGACACGCATGCGCCAACCGCCGGAAAAACTGTCCATCGGTTGTTGCTGTGCTTCTTCGTCAAAACCCAGGCCGATCAAGATTTTGGCGGCGCGAGCCGGGGCGCTATGCGCTTCAATCATGTTAAGACGCTCGTGGATTTCGGCAATCCTGTGCGGTTCGTCTGCCGTTTCCGCTTCTGCCAATAAGGCTGCGCGCTCTGTGTCCGCCGCCAGAACTGTATCCAAAGGCGTTTCTGCGCCTGCCGGGGCTTCCTGCGCAATATAGCCCATGCGCGCGCCTTTGGGCATATCCACGCTGCCATCATCGGGTTCGAGCAATCCTGCAATCACTTTCATCAAAGTGGACTTGCCGGCCCCATTGCGGCCGATCATCCCCACGCGCGCGCCGGGGGGCAGGGCGGCGGTCGCCCCGTCCAAGATAACCGCACCGCCAAGGCGCACCGTGATGTTGCTAAAATTCAGCATGGCCGCTCGTTAGCGGAGCTTTGGGGATTCGGCTAGTGAGAGTGAAGTTTGCTACACCGAAACCACTTGCTTGGAACTTTGTCCTATCAAACTATCCATTACAATCTCGAAGGCCGATGATAGTCTCGCGCCCTATGTTGACACCCAAAGCCGGTTTTTGTTTTCGATGGTGATGAATAAAAACCCTTTCATATAAATCCACTAACAATAGACCTGCTCCGTCGAGTGTGACCTTCCGCAAGCACCACCAATCCACAACATCATCGCATATTCGCCAATATCAAAGAGCCAAGTTGAACATAGCTCATGACAGGGGCTGTAGGAAAGAGTTGCGTGGCCGATTCATCCCGAAGCCGACACTTGGGCATGAACGCAGCCGATCGCGGCTTGCCCGATTTACAGCAAAGTAGGTTTAGTCTGACAAAACCAATCAGAGACAGGTTGCAGTTACTCTGACAGCGACGTTTCCGCAGATACCTTATATTGAAGCGTCTCATCTACATTGCCGCGCGTATAGGCGTGATAGCTGCTACGCGTTTCGGCATAGATGCGCTGAGCGATCGGCTTGCCCCAATCCGTTTCGTTAAGTGCTGTGAACAAGGGGCTGACAAACTTATTGCGTCCCACTGTCGCCAAAAAGCGTTCGGCTTGCGGAACGGTCGGAGCATATTCATTGCGCAGCGCTGCCTCCAGCCACAGAAACAACACTTCATTGTTGTCAGTTTGCGAAAGCCCCAGGGTCGTGTCCAGTGCTGCCAGTTGCTCGGCAGACAAATCCTGAGGGAGTTCCTCAAGGAAGCGCCGCTGCTCTGCCGCCGTCCAGTCGCGCCAGACCTTGACATTGGGCAGCGCTGCCTCATTCGCATAAGCTGCCACCGCGCTGTCCACTTCTGCAAAGGCCTGCGGATCAGGTTTCCAGGCGTTTTCCGGCAGGCCGGTGCCATAAACCCATTCGTCCAACATCAATCGTTTTTCCAGTTCAGCATCATCACCGATCAGCTTCTCGCGCAGATCAGCCAGAAACATTTCGGATGTCACCGGCTCAAATGCGTGACTGTCAAACCACTGAGTCAGCCAGGCATCAAATTTTTCGCGGCCGATGATATTCTCCGCCGTGCGCAGGAACACTGTCCCTTTGTCGTAAATCGCGAAACCCTTCGTATCGAACGGGCTTATCGCATCGGGTGTACGCATGGCTGTGCCTGGATTGTCTGCGCCGACATCATCGATGCCGCCGACCAAACCGGCATAGCTGAGAGCATATTCCTGCTCGGCGCGCTCTTTGCCATAGACTTCCTCGACGATGCGGTTCTCGAAATAGGACGTGACCCCTCGTTCAACCATCCATCGCGCCAGCTCGAATAGGTGGTCAAGTTTCCAGACCAGCTATGGGCCAGTTCATGGGCAACCAATCCGTTGTTAGAGCGATCACCCGCAATGAACGTCGGTGTGAGAAAGGTCATCACCGGGTTTTCCATGCCGCCATAGGGGAAGGCTGGCGGCAGGATGATCATGTCATAGCGGCCCCAGCGATAGTCACCGAACAATGCAATCCCGGCGTCGATCATCTCTTCTGTATCGCCGACTTCTTGCGCGGCCGCTTCGATGACTTCGGGCTCTGCCCATACCCCGGAACGCGAGCCAAGCTCGCGAAATTCGATATTACCCGCTGCAATGGCAATCAAATAAGGAGGGACCGGGTTGTTCATCACGAAGCGAAAATCACGGCGGTTCCCGTCCTCTGGTTCGGGATCGCCCTGAATCACACCGCTCATGACGACATTCAAAGGCTCGGGCGCCGAGATGGTCGCTTGCCATGTCTGTCGAATTCCGGGGCTGTCCTGGGTGGGAATCCAAGTGCGGTTATTGATCGCCTGTCCTTGGCTGAAGATGAAGGGATGCTTGCCACCCGCTGTCTGCTCCGGGCTTAACCACTGCAAGGCCTCGGCCTCGGGAGCAGAGACATATTCGACCACGATCCGGTGTGTTGCAGCAAGCGCGCCCTCTGCCAGCTCGGCATCTCGCTCCAGTTTTTGAGCCGGAAGCTGGATGGTCAAGGGTTCGCCCTTACCTTTGACCGTCTCGCCAAGGGCAAATATCAGAGCATTGCCAGCCTCATCGGTGACCGCAGAGACGCGAAGCCCATTGGAGTCGAGGATAATCTCGCTGGCCTCATCCGCCGCCAGCACATCCAAAGTGGCCGTTCCGCCGATCGTCTTCGCATCAAAGTCCATCGCCAGATCCAAGTCAATATGCGTTACACGCGCCTCTTGAGGCTTTGCAAAAGTCTGATCATCAAACGCTTCTTTGCTTGTCAATATTGGCGCGATTTCGCCCCGTTGAGCCGTGTCCTGAGAGACCAGGTCACCGCAGCCGGCAAGGAGGAGTAGAAACGGCAATATAAGAAATGAGACGTGAATGCGCATAGGGAAATCCTGATCAGAGAGAATTTTCAGGTGATTTACATCATACGCAGCCGCTTGCCAGCCCCTGATACAATAAAATATCCCCCGTCAACATTCGATAGACGAACCGTTCCGGCTTTTCCAAATTGCTCATGTCCGATTTTGCGCCCAAAGCGACCGCTAGCAAATACTAGCGCTTCGTAGCCAGCCAGATTATATGATGCGCTCCGCGTTTGCCATGTGCGCGGACTGGTGTCTCTTCCACTGCGAAGCCAGCATCCGCCAATCGCCGTGTGAACTTTGTGTCCGGCGCAGAGGACCAGACCGCTAATATGCCGCCGGGTCGCAGCGCCTTTTGCGCGGTTTTCAAACCGGCGCTATTATATAGTCTGTCGTTTGACGCATGGGTGATCCCGTCCGGGCCATTATCCACATCCAATAGGATCGCATCATAAGACCCATGATTTTGAGAGATCAGGTCGAACACATCTGCGGTTTCGATGGTGACGCGGGGATCAGCCAGGCTGCCATCAAATATCTCTGCCATTGGTCCCTGCGCCCATTTGACGACGGCTGGCACCAGTTCTGCCACTACGACTTCCGCCTTTGCGCCCAATAACGGCAACGCGGCGCGCAGGGTAAAGCCCATGCCGAGCCCGCCGATCAATAGGCGCGCTTCGGTCCGGTCGGACAAGCGTTTACAGGGCAGGGTGGCGAGCGCTTCCTCCGATCCGCTGAGCCGGCTGTTCATCAGCTCATTGCTGCCCAGCATGATCGAAAATTCCTGACCGCGCTGGAACAGCCGAAGCTCTCCGCCGCCATTTGGAACATCCGCCGTGTCGAGTAAAATACGCGGTGTCACCGGACGAAGCTCGCGCCATTGGCATCGAGCACCGCGCCAGTCATGGAAGCCGGGGCGTCGAGCGCGCAGTATTTGGCCATGGATGCAATTTCCTCTGGCTGGGCCACGCGGCCTAGCGGGATATCCTTGAGCAGTTTTTCACCGCCTCGGCTTTCCAGATAATCCTCAGCCATGCCGGTCATCGTAAAGCCAGGACAAATGGCAAAAGCCAATATCTCTTCCTTGGCATAGGCGCGGGCGATGGTTTTGGTCATCGCGACCATTCCGCCTTTTGAAGCCGCATAATGCCAATGATCCGGGCTGTCTCCGCGATAGGCGGCGCGGCTGGCGATGTTGACGATCCGTCCCGCCGTTTCCCGCTCCTGAAAATGCCGCACGGCCAACCGGCAAAGCTGCGCCGACGCCGTCAGATTGATTTGCATGGTTCGGTTCCAGCTGTCCAGCCAGTCTGTATTGCTGCCAGCGATAGGGTTAGGATCAAAAATGCCGGCATTGTTGATTAGAACATCAATGCGGCCGTCTAGCCGATCCAAAGCGTCTTGCCACAATCGCGAGACATTATCTGAGTTCCCAAAATCCGATTTTAACAGTCCTGCTTCGCCGGAAGTGCTGTGCCCGACCACTAGAATATCGCTCCGGTCAAAACCGTCCAATATCGCTTTCCCAATGCCGCGGCTTGTGCCTGTTACCAAAATATGTGTCTTTGTATCTGTCATGCTGTGCAGGAATAGGGCGAGCACAGCCAAAGGTCCAACAAGAGATGCCGAAAGGCTGATAATTTTAATAGCGCTTTTGTGATTTGCATGAGTGCGACGGCATTTTGCATCCAGAAACTGGACAAGCAGCGCAGAAAAAGCCAGCTATCCTGTTTGCATGCCGCCATGTTTTCGCTAAAGCACTGGTTCGTTTACGAAGACTCCAGCTAGACGCGGAGTTTCTGATCAGGGGACTAAAATTGGTTAAGCCAACGAACCGGCCATTATCGCCGCATTTGGGAATATATAAATGGGGGCCGCATATGCTGGTCTCCATCCTCCACCGCGCCACGGGTGATGCACTCGCCTTGCTCGGCGCTCCTATACTGGTTTGGTGGTTGTACAGCATTTCCGCTGGACCGGAATCTTACGAATTTTTCGTCGGTATCATGACGACCATTCCCGGCTTCATTGTCATGATCGGTATGACCTTTGCCCTGTTCGAACATACATATTCCGGCCTGCGCCATTTCGTGCTTGATGCGGGCGCGGGTTATGAACTCCAGACGAACAAATTATGGTCGGCCGCTGTGCCCGTGTTGGCGTTGCTTTCAACCGCTGCGCTCTGGTTTTTCATCTCTTCAAAGTTGATTGGATAAGACGATGGGATCAGGAACAAATATTGGTAAAGTCCGCGGTCTTGGTTCTGCTCAGGAAGGCGCCCATCACTGGATCATTCAGCGCGTTACCGCTGTCGGTAATCTCGCGCTAATCGGATGGCTTCTTATCTCTTTGTTGAGGCTACCCCATTACGAACATGAACTTTTGATCGGCTGGTTATCCTCGCCACTGGTTGCGGTTCCGATGATGTTGATGCTGGTGAGCATCTTTTGGCACTTGCGGCTTGGCCTGCAGGTACTGATCGAAGATTATGTCCCTGATCACGGCCTGAAATTTGGCCTCATCATCCTGCTTAACTTTTTCGCCATTGGCGGAGCAGCGCTGGGAATATTCGCTGTCGCCAAGGTCGCCTTTACCGGAGTGGTCGCTTAATGACTGACACAGATTCAAAACCCGCTTACAAGATTATCGATCATACGTTCGACACGGTCGTCGTGGGGGCCGGTGGATCCGGTTTGCGCGCCACCATGGGCTCCGCCGAAGCGGGCCTGAAAACCGCTTGTATTACAAAGGTTTTTCCAACACGTTCGCACACAGTCGCTGCGCAAGGCGGTATTGCCGCTTCGCTGGGTAACAACACGCCGGATCACTGGTCCTGGCATATGTATGACACGGTCAAAGGTTCTGACTGGCTGGGTGATCAGGACGCGATTGAATATCTCGTCCGGGAAGCACCTCAGGCGGTTTACGAGCTGGAACATGCCGGTGTACCGTTCTCCCGCAATGAAGATGGCACGATCTATCAACGCCCCTTTGGCGGTCATATGCAGAATATGGGTGAAGGACCTCCGGTTCAGCGCACCTGCGCTGCAGCCGACCGGACCGGTCACGCGATGCTTCATGCGCTCTATCAGCAGAGCCTGAAATATGACGCGGACTTTTTCATCGAATATTTCGCCATCGACCTGATCATGGAAGACGGCGAGTGCCGCGGTGTGATCGCAATCTGTTTGGAAGACGGATCGATCCATCGTTTCCGTGCGCATGCAGTCGTGCTCGCAACCGGCGGTTATGGTCGTTGCTACTACAGCGCGACCTCTGCCCATGCTTGCACCGGTGACGGTGGCGGCATGGTGCTGCGCGCTGGCCTGCCTTTGCAGGACATGGAATTTGTGCAGTTCCACCCGACCGGTATTTACGGTGCGGGCGTGCTGATTACCGAAGGCGCGCGCGGGGAGGGCGGTTATCTGACCAATTCCGAAGGCGAGCGTTTCATGGAACGCTATGCGCCGAGCGCAAAAGATCTCGCGTCTCGCGACGTGGTCTCCCGCTGCATGGCCACCGAAATCCGCGAAGGTCGCGGTGTCGGACCAGAGAAAGATCATATCTATCTGCATCTCGATCATATTGATCCAGGTGTTTTGGCCGAACGGCTGCCTGGCATTACCGAAACCGGCAAGATTTTCGCTGGTGTCGACTTGACGCGTCAGGCTCTGCCGGTGGTGCCGACGGTCCATTATAACATGGGCGGCATACCCTGTAACTATCATGGCGAAGTGGTGAACCCGACGAAGGATGATCCGGATGCGGTAGTACCCGGACTATATTCCGTAGGCGAAGCGGCTTGTGTGTCTGTGCACGGTGCAAACCGCCTTGGCTCTAATTCGTTGATCGATCTGGTGGTCTTCGGCCGGGCAACCGGCCTGCGTCTGAAAGACAAACTAAAACCGGGGGCATCGCACAAGCCATTGCCCAAAGACTCAGCCGATCTCTCACTTTCTCGTCTGGATCATTTCCGCTATGCGAAAGGCGGTACAACAACCGCCTCACTGCGCACAGAGATGCAGAAAACGATGCAGAAAAATTGCGCTGTGTTCCGCGACGATGAGTTGCTGGCCGAAGGCGTTAAAGAGATGCAGGCGGTCAACAAAAAGCTCAGCGATGTTAGCGTCACCGACCGCTCACTGATCTGGAATACCGACCTTATCGAAACGCTGGAACTTGACAACCTGATGGGTCAAGCGGTCGTCACCATGGAAAGCGCCGCTAACCGCAAGGAAAGCCGCGGTGCCCATATGCATGAGGATTATGAAGACCGGAATGACAAGCAATGGATGAAGCACACGGTTGCAACATTTAACGGCTGGGGCGGCCCCGATCAGGCGCGCGGTACCGGTAAAGTCGATATCAGCTATCGTCCGGTTCATGACTTCACGCTGACTGACGAAGCGGAATATGTGAAACCCAAGAAGCGGGTTTATTGATGCAAAGAGGATTGAGCTTTAGTTTTGCTCAATCAATTCAGTATCTGTGTTTTTTCCTGTTTAGTGCAATTGCTTCTCAGCCGGTTCTAGCTGACAGTTGGGCACCACCTGGACAGGCTGTGTTCGAGTCAGATTCAGGTGCTGCTCGCGTCACCATCATTCCGCGTGATCTGTCTAGTCCCCTAGAGTATTTTCGCGACAAGCTGGATGAACGGAAAGATCCGGGGCTTCCGCCTGACGCTTCCATTGTTAGGGCTTTGGCGGTCATCGAAATGAAAGATGGATCGGGCAATTGGCTAACCAATTGGGAGGTGGACCTTGTTAATGAAGTGGCTCCAGTCACGGCAATTCTTTCGGATGATGGCCAGTATCTGGTTACGTTCGATAACTGGCATAGTGTAGGCTATGGCCCGGCCACAATAGTCCGTTATAAGCGTGGAAAGGGCCTATTGGGTGCTCACGACTTGGAGTCGTTCCTGCCGCCCTACTACTTGCAGGCCTTACCGCGAAGTGTGAGTTCCCGGTCTTGGAAAAAAGGCGATCCAGTATTTGACCATGAAGGATTTAAGCTGGCCATAATTTCTCCAGTTCTTGACTCCCGAGGCGATCATTCAAAGGTAAAGACTGTCGAGTTTAAAATTGATTTGGACAGCGGATACGTCTCGAAAAGCGATACCGATGCATGGATAGACGCTATGTTGTCTGCTCTCGCCGTACAAAAAAGCCAATTGGATTGGGAAGCGAACAGGATAGAAGCCGAGCTGGCGCCGCTTATAGCGAAATACCCCATGACGGAGCGCGACTGGCATCACTACATGCGGGAGGCTTGGTTTCGCATGATTGAACCCGATGATATCAGCGCCACCAAACATTTGAGACCGGTTGACCACGCCGATTATCAAAAGTCGGTGCAATGGATTAAAGATGAATTTGCCGAGATGGTGGAAGGCAAGAATGAAACGGATTGGATATATACTGAGCTTTCCATTGCCTCGTCTGACCAACAAAACCTGCTGAAGTTATTGTCTGCCATCGCTGCAGATGCGAATCCGGGGGACTTTCGTTGGGGCAGGGCGCTGATTGTAATTGAGGGGCAATATTGGCACCAGCTGAAAGCTGCGTTTAAGCATACCGATATCAAACTGCATTTCGCTGATCCAAAAAAAGCAATCCCTTCGTCACCGCAAAGGTTGAAAATTTTATTCAATCCCGATCCGCGCGAAGATGATGAGTTCGATTTTCTAAAAGATTTGTAAGTCCCGGTCTTGCAAGCTGTGGACCCCATAAATAAAATGGAGCACGGTAATGTCCAATGAAGAGCAGATCGAATATTGGAATGACAATGCTGGTGTGAAGTGGACGGAGCAGCAGGATGTCATGGACGCATTGCTGGCGCCAGTCACATCCCTGTTGCTGGAAGCCGCCGCCATTATACCCGGCGAGCGCGTTTTGGACATTGGCTGCGGCACCGGTGAAACTTCGCTGATTGCGATGGATGCTGGCGCGGATGTAACTGGCGTTGATGTGTCTAAACCCATGCTGGAACGGGCGCGGTCACGCGCGAATGGTCGCGGTACACTCCTGCTGGCGGATGCTGCCGAATATCGGGCGGATGAAGGTTTTGATCTGATCATGTCACGCTTTGGCGTGATGTTTTTCGAAGATCCGGTGGCTGCTTTCACAAATATTAAAGCCAATCTGAAGCCCGGCGGCCGGATGGTCTTTGCTTGCTGGCAGAGCCCGAAGGTCAATTTGTGGGTGATGGTTCCCATGGCGGCGATCAAGCCTTTGTTGCCAGAGGCGCCGGAAACAGACCCGCATGCGCCCGGGCCATTTGCATTTGCAGATGGCGAGCGGTTGCAAAGCATATTGACCAAAGCGGGTTTTGAAGACGTTACGATGACATCGCATCCCGTTGAGATTTGCCTGTCGCAATCGGGCGGCGTCGATGATGCGGTCTATTTTTCATCCCAGATCGGACCGGCATCACGGGCGCTGAGAGAAGTTGACGACGAGCTGAAATCCCGGCTTCTGCTGGCCTTGAAAGAGGCCCTCGCACCCCATGATGATGGTGGCCGAGTGGCATTGCCAGGCGGTATTTGGATTGTACGAGCGCGTTGAGCGTTAAGAACGCTACCTAAAATCCCTGAAAATTATAGGCCAATGCCAGCACGCGTGGCTGCGGCGCGGTCAAACAGCCTTTTGTCACGGCAACGCCTTTCAAAAAACTTCGCCGTGCATTGCCCGCTGCAATTGCTTCCAGAAACCGGCGCTTTGCAGCATTGGCACCGCTTAACTCGCGGACGACCCCCCGAAAGGGGATCAGCCCTCCGATCATTGCACCAGCCACTCGGCTTACACCTTGCTCACGTTTTTCGGTCAGGCTTTTTTCCTGCAACTGGTTGATATCAGGCCCGAGAAGTTCATCCAGCTGCGTAATTTCAGCCTCTAACGCTCGGCAACCCCGCATATTTTCAAGATCATAAGGGTGGTTTTGAACAGCCAAAAGTTTCTCGGGAATTTGGTCTTTTCGCAAGTTTACGTCTTTTACCGGCTGCATCAGCGCGTTTTCAGCGTGTCTTTCCATGGAAAGGTCTTTATGCGGCATCTCGGCTTGCGCGCTGGTAGCAAAGCTAACACATATAGCTGTAAACAGGCTGGCTGCGGTTTTGTTGGTGGACATGATGTCCTTCCCCAAGTGCCCCCTTAAGTTTTTTGCCCCGCTATTACAGTTTACGGACGCGCGGGTGCCTTGCAACCCCTTTCCCGGCCCACACCTTTCAGGAAGCCGCGCCGGACGACACCTGCGTAGACCGCTGCATTATATTTGCGTTCGTCTCCCGCCGCACCGGATATTTCTCGGACGATGCCGCGAAACGGGATCAGTCCCCCAATTATTCCACCCGCCACACGCCCGGCTGTTTCCTCGCGTTTTTCCGCTTTGGACTTATCGACTTCCTCATTCACATCGGGCGCCAGTACAACATCCAGTTCTTCCACTTCATTGATGATCGCGGCGCAGCGCCGCAGACCATCGAGAGAATAGGGATCGTCTTGAATGGCGATCAGTTTTTCGGGTATTTTGGTTTTCTTCAAACCGACATCCCTGGCCGGTGTGGTCGCTGCATCCTCCGCATGTTCTTCCATCGACTGATCAGGGTCAGCTTTTTGCGCCTGAGCCGGTGCGGAAAAGAGAAGCGCTGTCGCACATGAGCCGATTGCTAGTTTTATGGAGTTTCGCATCATCAATTCCCTGTTTGTCTTCAAGTCCGGTACCGCAAGTTGTCACGGTTCAACTGATCAACGGATGTCACACCCATAAGTTTCATGTCCCGTTCAATCTCAGCTTGCAGCAAGCCGAGGCTGCGTTCAACCCCTGCCTGCCCCGCCGCTGCCAGGGCATAGAGGTAAAGCCGCCCTCCGGAACAGGCCTTTGCACCAACGCTTAACGCTTTCAGCACATGGCTGCCGCGGGTGATCCCGCCGTCGCAAATGACATCTATCCGGTCGCCTACCGCTTCGCAGATCTCTGCAAGCTGATCAAAAGGCGCGCGGGATCCATCCAGTTGCCGTCCACCATGGTTGGAAACCATGATCGCTGTTGCGCCAATATCTACCGCGCGTTTGGCGTCTTCCACGGACATAATGCCTTTTAAACAAAATTCACCGCCCCAGTCCTTGCGCACATCTTCCGCCATGCGCCAGTCGAGTGATTGATCGAGCATAGTTGAGAAATATTCCGCCACCGATAGTGCAACATTGGTACCCTCCGCGACATGGTCTTTAAGGTTGGACAGTTCAAATTTCTCGCGAAGCATATAATTGACGGCCCAGGCCGGTTTGGTCGCGTAGCTCAGGAAACTGGCAGGTGTAATTTTGGGCGGGCTGGTAAATCCGGAGCGCAGGCAGCGTTCCCGATTGCCACCGACGATGGTGTCGACGGTCAGGGTGATCGCATCGAATTTCGCGGCCTTGCAGCGTTCGACCATCGATCTGTTAAGGCCCTTGTCCTTGTGAACATAGAGCTGGAACATTTTGGGTGTGCTGATGCTCTTCCCGATTTCCTCAATGCTGACCGTCGCCAGCGAAGAGATACCAAAAAATGTCCCGAATTTCTCGGCGGCTCGCGCCACGCCGCGTTCGCCTTGCCAGTGGAACAGGCGTTGCAAGGCCGTGGGTGAAAGGAACAAAGGCATAGCGAGTTCCTGGCCCATGACTGTCGTCTTCATATCGATTGTCTCGACCCCGGCGAGGACATTGGGTACAAGGTCGCACGCCTCATAGGCTTCGGTATTACGGCGACGGGTCACTTCGTCATCAGCGGCGCCATCAATATAGTCAAAGATCGGAAAAGGAAGACGTTTTTTCGCCAGCGAACGAAAGTCGTTCACATTGTGGCAATCCCCTAATGTGTTAATTCGTCGCACGTAGGCCTCGATTCGTCGCTCGGATGGAAGAGCATGAGGATTATGATTAGAGCAATGGCAGCGGCTTGCAAGAGCGGCGGCCATCCAAATACAGGGATTTAGAGGGAAAGTTCACGATGACTGAAAACGCCGAACCTATTCAATCGCCGGAGCAAACGGCAAAACCGGAAAGATCGCCCGGCGCTAAATTTCTTTTGGTGCTGCTAACGGGCTTCCTGCTTGCGATTCCGTTATTCGCTAGCTGGCTGCTGATTTACGACCGCCAAAACCAGAGCGAGCAGGCGGAGCGATCCATTGTCACGGGTTGGGGTGGTCAGCAAGTGTTCGCCGGGCCGAAGATCGTTTTGCCTTACAGAGCAAAGGTTCAGGAATCAGTGGAACAGGACGGCAAGACTGTTACCCGCACCAATGTGGTTACACGCGAACTCTATATCTCGCCAGAAGTCATGACTTTTGACAGCGACATCAAGACCGAAGTCAAAAGCCGCTCCATCTATGAAGTCGTGATTTACAACACCAATGTAACCGGTTCTGCTTCCTTCAAATTGCCCGAGGATTTTGATCGTTCCGGTATTGATCCGGCAGATATCGATTTTGCCCGCGCTGAGATTCGCTTCGGCCTTTCGGATGCAAGAGGCTTGTCGGCTGACAATAAGCTGACCGTTGATGGCCAACCGCTGGTTTTACAGCCGGGTAAAGGCCTTGGCGAAACCGGTAACACCGGTTTCTTTTCGTGGCTGGATGCGACCGCTTTGGCAGACGGTGAAATGGCTATAGAATTTGACGTAAAATTCCGCGGAACGGAGAGCCTGACAATGGTGCCAGATGCGGGGCAGACCAACTGGTCCGTCACATCAAAATGGCCGCACCCAAGCTTTACGGGCGGTTTCTTGCCCGATAATGAAGTCACGGAAACAGGCTTCACCGCGAAATATGGTATATCCAATCTGGCCCTGGGTAGCTCGCTGACCTCCACGCAAGCGGGGCAGCAGGTTTTTCCACAAAATAGTAACCGATCATTTGACTCCTACGGCGGCGGTGGAGCGGAGAGCGCATCCAGCGTGACCGTCAATCTCATCCAGCCCGTTGATCTTTATGATCAAGTCAGCCGGGCGACCAAATATGGTTTCCTGTTTATCGGCTTTACCTTTGTCGCTTTCTTGCTGTTCGATCTGATCGGTGGCGTACGGATTTCTTCCGTCCAGTATATCCTGGTTGGCGTTGCGCTGGTGCTGTTCTTCATCCTGCTGCTCGCCTTTGCCGAGATTATCGGCTTTGCGCTTGCCTATGTCGCGGCATCGGTAGCCACGATTGGATTGATCACGGCCTATGCCGCATCGGTTCTGTCCAGTTGGCGAAGGGCATCGATTATCGGCGGCTTGCTCGCTGCACTTTACGGTGTGATCTACATCCTGCTGAGCCTTGAGGCTTACTCTCTGCTCATCGGTTCACTGTTGATCTTTGCCGCTCTGGCCGGGGTGATGTTTGTTACCCGCCGGTTGGATTGGTCGCGTTCGTTGCAAAAGACCAACGCAACCTAAGCGAACAGCCTAGCGAACCGCGCCGCTTGCGAATGTATCGCAGGCGGCCGGATCGCCGGTTTGCATCCCTTTTTTCAGCCACGCCATGCGCTGTTCGGAACTACCATGGGTAAACATGCTTTCTACCGGACGCTGTCCAGCGCCGCGCATCAAAGTGTCATCACCGATAGCGTGCGCAGCGGTTAGGCCTTCTTCAACATCCCCGGGCTCCATGCGGTCGGCATTTTGCGCAGCCCAGACACCTGCATAGCAATCGGCCTGAAGTTCCATGCGCACTTGCAGCGCGTTTCCTTCTGCTTTGCTTGAACGGGCTTGTGCTTGGCGGACCTGTTTGGAAACGCCGCTTAATGTCTGGATGTGGTGGCCAACCTCATGAGCAATCACATAAGCCTTGGCGAAATCACCTTTGGCGCCCATTCTGGTTTCCAGCTCGTTGAAAAACGAGGTATCAAGATAAATGCCCTGATCGGCCGGGCAGTAAAATGGACCTGCAGCCGAGCTTGCCGAACCACAACCGTTGGAGCTGACGCCACCTTGATAGAAGTTGATCGTTGTGGGTTGATAGCGTGATCCGTTCGCCTGAAACAATTTGGACCATGTTTGTTCGGTTGAGGCTAAGACCTGACCGGCAAAAATTTCGTCCTGCGTGTCATAGGCAACAGCGTCGCCAGAACCGCCGGCTTGGGTGCCGCCGCCGGTTAACATGCTCGCTCCACCACCAAAATACATGAAGGCCAGTGCGGCGCCACCGATCAACAGGATCGTGCCGCAGCCCATTTTGCGGCCCAATAACATGGGAAGGAAGCTCAGGAGCAATCCAAGGCCGCCTCCGCCGCCGCCACCACCAAATCCTCGACGTCCACCGCCACGGCCGTGGTCACGGGCATTTTTGCTCGGATCCAGATCATCTAAACGCATGGCTTCTTCTCCTCTTGGAACCCAATTCGCCTGAATCGAACGAAAGCGCAAGTATTGCGCATTTCTTTTACAAAAAGCCGTTGCAGTCATTCTCGACTCTTTTAAGGTCGCCGAAAGGAGAAAATGGATGTTTCTAAACGGCAAAACCGCGCTAATTACCGGTTCGACCTCTGGCATCGGCGGGGGATATGCCAAAGCATTGGCGGCCGAGGGCGCAGCGGTGATGATCAACGGCTTTGGTGATGAAGGCGAAATCGACGCATTGCGGCAAGAATTGGAAAGCCTTAGCGGAGCGAAGGCCGCTTACAGCAAAGCCGATATGACCAAGCCGGAGGAAATTCGTCAAATGGTTGCCGACTGCGCAGAGCAACTGGGCGCCGTCGATATTCTCGTCAATAATGCCGGTATCCAGCATGTCGCGCCGGTGGATGAATTCCCCGAAGAGAAGTGGGATGCGATTATGGATATCATCTGCAACAGCGCTTTCCACACAACGAAAGCGGTTTTGCCCGGGATGAAAGAACGAGGCTGGGGCCGGATTATCAACACCGGATCGATGCACAGCAAGGTCGCTAGCCCTTACAAATCAGCCTATAATGCCGCAAAGCATGCGATTGCGGGTTTTAGCAAAACGGTGGCGCTGGAAGTGGCTCAAGAGGGTATTACGGTCAATACAATCTCGCCCGGCTATGCTTGGACACCATTGGTTGAAAACCAGATACCCGACACAATGAAAGCTCGGAATATGACGCGCGAACAGGTTATGAATGACGTGCTGCTGGCTGGTCAGCCGACTAAGCAATTTGTTCAGATTGAGCAGATAGCCGCACTGGCGGTTTTTCTCTGTAAAGATGAAGCCAGTGCAATAACCGGTGCTAATATTTCCATCGACGGAGGCTGGACGGCACAATGATCCGCTCCGTTTTTTCGATAGTTTTGATTCTGGCCTCGATATTCTTGGCCGCAGTCGGATTTTCACCTGTTGTCGCTGCCGAGGAAAAGGCCAAACCGCCTTCGCAATGGCGTACGCTCGTTACGGCAGCGGATGAAAAACGACTGGACGATTGGCAAAAAGCGTTGCGGCTCGGCCGTGAAAGTGCCGTGCAGCGTGGTGAAGCAGACAAAATCTCGGAACGAGACCCGTTGTTCCAAGAATCAGCGGCTCTTCCAAACAGTAATATTCCGGCTGGCCTTTACGCTTGCTCGATTAGCAAGCTCGCCGGATATGCAGCGGGCGGCTTGCCCTATATCGCCTATCCCGCTTTCCGTTGCCGGGTAACAGTCGACGCTGGCCGCCGCCATTTCACCAAATTGACAGGATCGCAGCGCACCATCGGGTGGCTTTATGAAGCGGGTACACACCATTCCATTTATTTGGGATCACTGATTTACGGATATGAAGACAAGCTGATCGCCTATGGCAATAGCGCAGAGCGTGATCAGGCAGCTGTGGTACAGCGGATAGGTCCAGAACGATGGCGAA
The DNA here is from genome assembly GCF_017498565.1 of Parasphingorhabdus cellanae. Taxonomy (NCBI): domain Bacteria; kingdom Pseudomonadati; phylum Pseudomonadota; class Alphaproteobacteria; order Sphingomonadales; family Sphingorhabdaceae; genus Parasphingorhabdus; species Parasphingorhabdus cellanae. The sequence continues at coordinate 666,559 of NZ_CP071794.1, read as the reverse complement.
TGGTTTTTCCTTATCCCTATTATGAGTCAACGGTCGATGTGATGGAACTGACACCGATCACCGAATGAATTTATGCCTTGCAAGCGTCGCTTCAGCGGTTAGGTTCCGGGCAGTCACATAATAGCTCGGGGATAGTGATGGGTAAATTTTCAAAAGTCGCTTTGGCGGCTGCCACTTCTGTTTTGTTCTGTACACCGGCGCACGCCGATCCATTGAAGGATGCGATCCAAGCGGATTTGCCATCGCTGATGGAAATTTATCGTGATTTGCATGCCAATCCCGAACTAAGCGGTGAAGAATTTAAGACCGCCGCAAAGCTGGCAGTCGAGGCGCGTCGCTTAGGTTTTGATGTTACGGAAAAAGTAGGCGGCACCGGCGTGGTTGCAGTGATGAAAAATGGCACTGGCCCAACCGTGATGATCCGCGCGGATATGGACGCTCTGCCATTAGTCGAGAAGACCGGATTGCCGTTTGCGTCTAAAGTCATGGCTAAAACCCGTGAAGGGAATGATACGGGTGTGATGCATGCCTGTGGCCATGACACCCACATGACGGGCTGGGTCGGAACCGCTCGGCAATTGTCGGCGCGCAAAGCCGAGTGGTCAGGCACGTTGGTGATGATCCTGCAACCCGCTGAAGAAACCGGCGAAGGCGCTAAGGCGATGTTGGATGATGGTCTTTATACACGATTTCCGAAGCCGGAATATGTGCTGGCCTTTCATGACGCTGCGGGCGCGCCTGCTGGCTTCATTGGTTATGCGCCTGGCTATGCATTAGCCAATGTCGATAGTGTCGACATCGAAGTCAAAGGTGTCGGCGGACACGGGGCTTATCCGCACACAACCAAGGATCCGATTGTTGTCGCTTCGCGTATCGTTGGTGCGCTGCAAACATTGGTAAGCCGAGAAATAGATCCGCAGGACCCGGCCGTTGTAACGGTGGGCAGTTTTCAGGCGGGCTTCAAACATAATATTATTCCCGACAAGGCGAACTTGCTGCTTACTGTGCGCAGCTATTCAGACGAAACGCGTGCGAAATTGCTTGATGGGATCAAGCGGATTGCGAAAGGGGAAGCAGTGACTGCCGGCCTTCCTGAGGATAGAATGCCAGTCATCCGCGTACGCGATGACGAGTTCACGCCGTCCACCTATAACAGCCCGGAATTTAGCATGGAAATGGCAAAGCTGTTTGAAGCGCGTTTTGGAAAGGAGCGGGTCGTACAATCGAAACCAGTGATGGGCGGTGAGGATTTTAGCCGGTATCGCCGGGCCGACGAATCCATCAAAAGCATGATTTTCTGGGTCGGTGGTGTGCCGATGGACGAATATCAGGCGGCTAAGAAAGAGGGGCGGAAATTGCCCTCACTCCACAGTCCGCATTGGGCACCCGACGCGGAAAAAGTGGTCGCAACCGGTGCAGAAGCACTCACCGCAGCCGCCCTTAAATTGATGAAAAAGGGTGGCTAGGCCGGTGAAGCCTTTGGGGATTCTGGTTTCCGGTGTTTTTGCAGGGTTGCTGTTAATCGCCAACAGTCAGTCCTCGGACTCCGATGACGGTGTCGGTCCAGATTATTTTGAAGGACGTTGGGCATTCGCTGAAGAGGCATGTGATCAGCCAACCAATTGGACATTGCTGGCCGGCGGCAACTTCGTCTCGGAAGATTTGACGGGAACTTGGCAATGGTATGGAGGACAACTCACACTTAATCTCATCGACTTGGCGGTGGATGAAGAAACAGAAGAAGAGGGTAGCCGTTTTCAGATGGAGGGTCCGGTTTCAATATCCGGACCGGATCAATTTATACTGAAGATTGAGCCGGATGATTACGTTATGAAGCGCTGCAAATAGCAAGATCATTTGGTTGCCGGTGCGAAAAAATCACGGAAAATTGTTCATTCAAGCTAATGTTGACCCCCCGCCGCGAAAACCAAGTGCTCCCGCGATAGGACACGGACGGATATTAGAATTTCTGTCTTCCACCGGGAGGTGACATGTCAATTGGGCGTTCTTTGCTGCCAAGGCCACCAGGTTTTGGAGCTTTGTTATAAACCGCAGGGCTTACATAATTTCGTTTTTTCTCAATTCTAGCCACGTCATTGACGACAGGCTGGCTTCCGCCTTCTTCTTCACCGACATTATTTGACGAAGGTTTGTCCTCTTCAGAATAAACCAATGGTTCACCAAATACGAAATCTTCCTCGTCGCCGCTGTCAGCATACCACGAGTCAGCTATTTCCTTCTGGCTGTTGGACTTTGATCCAGAAGCTTCCTGAACGGCCGGCTGGCTTGGTTTTTCTTTATCTGCAGGCATTATAAAATATACTAGCAAGCCTGTCGAAGCGACAAAAAGAACAGCTTGTTTGATCATTTGGAACATCCAATTGCTAAGAAATCACCTTAAGCCTTAATGTCTGTGGATTAAAAAATGTTTACCCATGTGATTTCCTGGTCACATAAAAAATCCGTCGGAGCGGCAAGGCTCCGACGGATAGATTTTCCTCCCCAGGAAACTGTTGGATAAATGACCTGATTTATGATCTCTTTTTATCTTGGTAGTCGAATTGCCGATGTCAAAGCTACGAAAATTTACAGATATTTGTGTAAATTTGCGAGCCAAATCGATTTTTCGTTGTAAATATGTAAATTTATTTACATAGGCGCTGCATATGGCGGACAGAAAGTTTTTTGCAGGTGCATCCATCAAGCGATTGCGACGTGGTGCAGGAATGACCCAAGTCGCATTGGCCGATGCGCTGGATATCTCGCCCAGCTATCTAAACCTGATCGAACGTAACCAGCGCCCTCTTTCTGCCCGTCTGATGCTTTTGCTTGCAGATCGATTTGACTTCGATCCACGTCAATTGGCCACTGACGAACCTGGCGGTGGCGTTGAAGGGGTCAGCAGACGGCTGGCGGATTCCATGTTTGATGATCTATCGATAGATCGATCTGAACTGGAAGACTGGTTGGCTATGGCACCAAATACAGCGGAAGCCTTCGTGAGAGTTTTCGACAATAAATTCAGGAACCAGGGAGGAGGCGAGTTAGAAGCGCCAGACTCTATCCAGCTCGTGCGCAAAGAAATCGAGCGGTGGCGGAACCATTTCGCTGATCTGGATGCCATGGCAGAAACTCTCGCAGATGAATTGCGCCTGGGTACCGCAGATCTCTATGGCGCTATTACAGAGCGGCTTCGCGTAAAACACCAACTTGCGATCAGAATTCTGCCAGAATCTGTGATGCCAGATTTGTTGAGACGATTGGATTTGCATGCGCGGCAGTTGCAATTGTCGGAAATGCTCGACCCTGCCTCTCGCACGTTTCAGGCTGCGGCTTTACTAGCCGAGATAGAGGCCAAGTCAGAAATTAATGCCCTGATAGCCGGTGCGGATCTTCAGGATGATACCGCAAAGCGTCTTTATCATCGACACCTGACAGGCTATTTTGCAGCAGCTTTGATAATGCCATATGCTCGTTTTCTAAGAGCATGCGAACAAACAGGTTATCAACTATCACTGTTGGAGAGGCGCTTTGGTGCCAGTTTCGAGCAAGTTGCGCATCGTTTAACGACCTTACAGCGCGTCGGTGCGCGCGGTTTGCCGTTTTTTATGATAAGAATAGATCGATCAGGATTTGTCTCAAAACGCTTCGCTGGAGCCAGTAACGCCTCGCTGGTTCAAAGCCTATATCGCTGTCCATTGTGGCATGTTCATAGAGCGTTTGAACGGCCCTTGGAGATACAATCCCAATTGGTTGCGTTGGAAGATGGGTCCAATTGGTTCACCTTGTCTCGCGCCGTTCAAGGCATCGGTTCTGGTGCCGGCGGTTTTGCGGCAGAATTTGCGATTGGATTAGGTGTTTCCGCTGAACTCGCCTCGCCGCTATCCGATGCCCGCGGGGTCGATCTATCGTCAGAAAATGGCGATTTAATTGGGTTGGGCTGCCCGGCCTGCACACGGTCCCAATGTTCTCAACGATCCGCACCACCCAAGAGTCGGACATTGCAGTTCGACGCTCAAGAAAGAGGTTTTGCGCCTTATGATTTTGTCACCGATTAGCTGGTATTCTGTCGGAAAACTGAACAACTTTCATGAAATCTCGGCATTTTTCCTGAAATAGAGTGTAAAATTAACCGACAGCTTACTAATTTTGTTTATCGCGAGTGAGGATAAACGAAAGTCTGCGCCCTCGATGATAAGGTTGTTCAAACATTACATCCCATATCCGCTCCTTTTTTTGGGATTGTTGGATGTATTTCTGCTCGTGGTTGCTGCAGAAATCAGCTGGATTTTTCGCGCTAACCAAATCGGAATGGCTACGGGCTCGATTTTTGATCGCCCGGCACCAATCATCAGCTTTGCGCTGGCTTTGGAAGTCGCGCTAGTCGCTGTCGGTGTTTATGGTACAGAAGCTCTTCAATCGCTGAGATTTGCCGCAGCGCGAATATTGGTCGCCATTTCTTTAGGCGTTATCTTCTTATCTCTTATGGCCTTCATATTGCCTGGCATAACGCTTTGGCGATCCAATTCATTATATGCGATGCTTTTGTCGATTTTTCTGTTGATGGCCGCGCGTATAATTTTGGGTAAAATATTGGATAGCGACGTGTTCAAGCGTCGCTTGCTAATTCTTGGCGCTGGTCCTCGCGCAAATCGTATTGCTGACCTTTCGGGTAAACCGGAAAGTGGCTTCATTGTCAGCGGTTTTGTCGATATGAATGAAGGCCCGGCGATCGTTGGTACAGCGGTAAAGCGGTCTGACATTTCAAACTTACCACAGCATGTGATTGACTTGGAAGTTAGTGAGGTTGTTTTAGCGCTTGAGGAACGGCGCAATTCTCTGCCTGTGTCCGATCTGTTGACCATCAAAACAACCGGTGTTCACGTCAATGATATGTCCAGTTTTCTGGAGCGGGAAACCGGACGTGTGGATCTCGATACTGTTAACCCCAGCTGGTTTATTTTTTCTGATGGTTTCTCGTCGGGACGGCGAATTTCAACTGCCTTCAAGCGCAGCTTTGATGTTTTTCTAAGCCTATTGCTGCTGCTGTTCACCGGGCCAGTTATTTTAGTTTTTGCTGCCTTGATAAAATTGGAAAGCAGTGGAGGGGCGTTTTTTAAACAGCAACGGGTCGGATTATACGGACAGAAGTTCAACATCCTCAAACTGCGTTCCATGCGTGCGGATGCTGAAATTGCTGGTCAAGCCGTCTGGGCTAGCGAGAATGATCCGCGGATCACAAGGATCGGAAATTTCATTCGCAAAGTCCGTATTGACGAATTGCCTCAGGCATGGAGCGTTTTAAAGGGTGAAATGAGTTTTGTTGGACCGCGTCCCGAGCGGCCGGAATTTGTCGACGATCTCCAAACGAAAATGCCGTTTTATGCTGAACGCCACATGGTGAAGCCTGGCATTACCGGCTGGGCGCAGATCAATTATCCCTACGGTGCATCTATCGAAGATAGCCGGCACAAACTGGAATATGATCTCTATTACGCCAAAAATTACACGCCCTTTCTCGATATATTGATTTTGCTGCAAACTATTCGGGTTGTTCTTTGGCCCGAGGGTGCACGCTGAGATGTTGGCGATATTGGACCAGATCAGTGTTTTCGGACATGGGCTAGCGGCCGCATGTTTTGCTGCGCTTACGATCTGGCAGTTCCAACGAAAGACGGATCGTAATCACACCCAAATATCGCTTGTTGCAGCTCTCGCTTTGACGAGCTTTTGGGCTCTATCCGTTGCTGTTGAGGGGGCATTTTCGCCGATCGCGAATTTTGGCGAGTCTATAAGAAACATGGGGTGGCTACTATTCATGTTCGTCCTATTGAGAAATGGCGAAGGGCGTAACCAACCAAACGCTGTAAAGGTAATCTACGTCGCATTGGCGATAGTACTGATCGGCCAGATAGTGGTGGACTCGCTGATCCCGGTTTTTGCCGGAAGCCCGAGACTCGTGAGTATGACGGCCTACACAGCCTTGGTCTTGCGCATGTTATTTGCTGTTGGTGCTCTGGTGCTTGTACACAATCTCTATTCCATATCGGCTCCGGAAACACGTTGGGGGATAAGACTGCCCATGGCATCGTTGGCAGCGATTTGGACATATGATCTGAACCTTTTTACGATCACTTATTTGACGCAGCAATTCTCGGTCGAATTAAACGCAATGCGTGGACCGGCAATGGCATGCGTTGCTCCAATATTGGCGTTGGCCTCCGCTCGTAATACTGAGTGGACGATCAAGCTATCGCGAAGTGTTGCGTTCCGGTCGCTATCGCTCGTCGCCATTGGCGGATATCTGTTGATGATGATCATCATTGCCACAGCGCTACAGATTATTGGTGGCGACTATGCTCGATTGGCGCAGATCAGCTTTCTATTTGGGACAACGGTTGCTGCCTTGGTGTTGTTGCCATCCGGAAAATTTCGCGCTTGGTTTAAAGTGAAAATGGCCAAAAACTTCTTTCAGCACCGCTATGATTATCGGGCCGAGTGGATAAGGTTTACCGATACAATTGGCAGGCCGGGAAGTGAGAGCGCGCCATTTCACGAGCGTGTTGTTAAAGCCATAGCGGACATTACCGACTCTCCGGCGGGGATATTGCTCATGCCTGATGATTCCGGGCGTTTGACGTTGCAATCTCGGTGGAACTGGCAGACCATTCAAGTTCCGGCGCGCGCTTGTACCACGAGAACGGTTCCGTTTTTTGAAGAGACCGGGCATATTATTGAATTTGATGCTTTGCGGGCGGATAAAGTTGAAGAAATAGATCCAGGGGCAATTCCCGAGTGGATGACCAATGATCCAGAAACATGGGCTGCCGTACCGCTAGTTCATTTTGATCGGCTTGCTGGGATCGTCTTGTTGGCTCGGCCCCGTATAAACCGGACTTTGGACTGGGAAGATCTGGACATGTTGCGCGTTGCCGGCCGGCAGGTGGCGAGCTACCTGTCAGAGGCGCGCAGCCAGGAATCCCTTTCAGAAGCCCAGCGTTTTGACGAGTTTAATCGGCGGATGGCGTTCATCATGCACGACATAAAAAATCTTGTCAGCCAGTTAAGTCTGCTGGCGCGCAATGCAAAGCGGCATGCCGATAATCCAGAATTTCAAACTGACATGATCGCTACTTTGCAGGACTCGGCGGATAAAATGAACGGTTTGCTGGAACGTTTGTCACAACATAATAAGGCCAGGCCCGAAGAGCCCAAGCCAGTGAAAGTGGCCGCATTGTTGCAGTCCATCATTGAGAAAAAGCGCCTGCTACATGCGATTGAAAGCAATCAGATAGACGATCTGACGGCTATGGCAGATCCTGCGCGGGTCGATCAGATATTGGGGCATCTTATTCAAAATGCGATTGATGCAAGCCCTGAAGGCCAGCCAATCGCGTTGAACGCACGCCGCCGCGATCTGAGTGTTGCAATTGAAGTGCTCGACCACGGCAACGGCATGTCCAGCGAGTTTATGCGCAGTCAACTTTTCAAACCCTTTGCGTCGAGCAAGGATGGCGGATTCGGAATTGGTGCATTTGAAGCGCGCTCGCTGGCGATGGCGATGAATGGGCGTTTAGAAGTTGAGAGTAAAGAGGGCGCGGGCAGCCGCTTTACGTTGATATTGCCGCTGGCAAGCAAACTGTCCGACAGTGAACTAGCAGATGAAAGGGTCGCGTAACATGGCCGGAAAAACTGACCAGCCTTTGAAGAAACTTCTGATCGTGGAAGATGATCCAGGATTACAGAAGCAATTAAAATGGGCTTATGAGGACTTTGAAGTCATCTTAGCCGGTGATCGAGAGACAGCGATTAATATGCTTCGTGCGGAGGAACCGGATGTTGTCACACTGGATCTCGGATTGCCCCCAGACCCTGATGGCACCACCGAGGGGTTTGCGACGATGGACGCCATATTAAGTCTTAAACCCGATACCAAGATTATCGTCGCTTCTGGCCATGGAGAAAAGGACAGCGCGCTGCGTGCGATTGCGAGCGGAGCTTGGGATTTTTATCAGAAGCCGGTCGATATTGACGAATTGGGTCTGATCGTCCGCCGCGCCTTTCATGTACGCAAGCTAGAGCTTGAAAATACGGTGCTTTCAGCCAAACAAGACGACAGCCATCGGGTACTGGGACAAATTATTACCGGCGCACCTGAAATGCTCAAAGTCGCCGAGATGATTGAACGTGTTTCCAATACGAATGCCTCCGTTATGTTGCTTGGTGCTAGCGGGACGGGCAAAGAATTGTTGGCGAGAGGATTGCATGATTCCAGCGATCGACGAGAGCAAGCCTTTGTTGCCATCAACTGCGCAGCAATTCCTGAAAATCTGCTCGAATCCGAACTATTTGGCCATGAAAAAGGCGCCTTTACCGGAGCAATCAAAACGACTGAAGGCAAAATTGAGCAGGCCAATGGTGGCACATTGTTTCTCGATGAAGTGGGTGATATTCCGCTGCCGCTTCAGGTCAAATTACTCCGGTTCATTCAAGAGCGTGTGATCGAGCGTATTGGCGGCCGTAAAGCGATAGCCGTGGACACACGGATCGTTTGTGCCACCCATCAGAATCTTGACGAAATGATAGCCGATAACAGTTTCCGAGAAGATCTTTATTACAGGCTCGCCGAGATCGTCATAAAGATACCCGCACTGTCTGAGAGATCCGGTGATGCCAGTTTGCTGGCGCGCCACTTTCAGAAAAAATTTGCCGACGAAATTAATCCTGCGGTGAAAGGCATCGCTCCTGATGCCTTGGCCGCGCTGGAAGCCTGGAAATGGCCAGGAAACGTGAGAGAGCTGGAAAACCGTATAAAACGGGCGGTGATCATGGCTGATGGCAAGTTGATCGCGGCAGCGGATTTGGATCTTGAATCTGGTGAAGATGATCCGGTCGACCTGCTGAACCTGAAAGCGGCGAGAGAGGCGGCAGATCGGGCTGCAATCATCCGTGCGATATCGCAAACCGACGGCAATATCTCAAATGCAGCCAAGCTTTTGGGGATTAGCCGGCCGACGCTCTACGACTTATTGAAACAATATAATTTACAGCAAGCTAGCTAAGGTTATGTGGTCGCTGTTTTGGAATGTGTACACGCACAGGCTAAGACTATTAGCCGCGGTAATGCTGCTCGGCATTTCGTTTGTGGGCTTATCATCCGTAATTCATGCGGCTAGCGAGGGCAGTGAAACTGCGCGCGATGCTTTTGCAAAGGCGCAGCAATATCGATCGAATGGCGATGTAAGATCTGCTCGCATCGAATTGTTGAATGCGATCAAGGCTGATCCGCAGTGGATTGATGCGCGGGTATTGCAGGCCGAAATCCTGCTGGAACTGTTCGATGGCATTGGCGCTCAAGCGGAATTGGAGCGTGCGTTTGAGCTTGGGCTTCATCCGTCTCAAGTTCGCCATCTCTATGGCCATGCCTTTCAGCTTCAAGGAAAATGGAACAGAGCCAAGGATCAGTTATTCGCCAACGATATTCCGATGGAGCATCAGGCTTATGCGGCGCGTATAACGGGACGTGTAGCCTTGCAAACGGGCGATGATGCGCTTGCAACAAGGGCTTTTGACCGTGCCATTGCACTCGATCCAAAGGATCCTGATCTTTGGGTAGATATCGCTCGTTTTCGGGCCAACTCCGGTAACCAAGCTGGCGCGATTGCAGCCGTCGACGAAGCCGTCGCGTTAGAGCCTAACAACATCCGCGCCTTACAATATCGCGGAGAGCTTTTGCGCTTTCAGTTCGGTCTTTCGGCAGCTTTGCCTTGGTTTGAACGGGGATTGCAAATTGATCCCAATGATGTGCCCTTGCTGACTGAATATGCCGCAACCTTGGGGGATATGGGACGGATGACGGATATGTTGACCGTCGCTCGCAAGATTATTTCGCTGGATGGCCGCAACGCGCGCGCATTTTTCATGCAGGCTGTTTTGGCGGCGCGAGCGGGCAAATATGACCTCGCCCGGATATTGATGCAGAAAACGGAAGGTGAGCTTGACGACGTGCCAGCAGCTATGCTCGTGCAGGGAATAATCGCGCATGGTGAAGCCAATTATAATGCCGCGATCGAAAAGTTCACGCGACTGGTTTCTGTTCAACCCTATAACCGGCAAGCACAGAATTTGCTGGCGCGATCACACTATTTGGCGGGTAATGCTGGCGATGCTGTCGAGGCGCTAACTATACAAGTGAATGATAGTGGTGCGGATCCCTATGCGCTTTGGTTGACTGGGCGAGCATTAGAGGCGTTGGACAAACGGGAACAGGCGGCCAGCTTACTTAATCGTGCCGCCCGCCATGATGTTGGCTCGAAAATCGCTTTTCGACCGGACACCTCAATGGAAATTTTGCAGGCTGCGGCCATCCGTGAGCCGCGAAACGCGCGTGTGGTTATACCCTATATCCGTGCGCTTTATGGAAGCGGTGATTTCAGCGCGGCTTTTGCAAGGGCAAAGCAGTTGCAATCTGGAAATCCAGGGGCAAGCGATGCTCATATCCTGGTTGCAGATACGGCCTTAGCGCTTGGCGATTATGACGCGGCTTTGGCAGCGCTTGAGAGCGCCCGAAAGATCCATTTTTCTGAATCAGTCATGCTGCGCATGGTCGATGTTCTTCGATCGACAGGCGCCATGCAGCAGTCAGGCGAGGTTCTGGCGCAATATCTAAGCTATAATCCCAATAATGTCTCTGGCTTGCGGTGGATGGCTTATGCCCATCTTGAGACCGAAAACTGGGAGGTCGCAGGGCGCATATTAGAGAGTTTGCACCAGCGAATTGGTGACGATGATGCTTTGATTATGGCTGGGTTGGCGCAGGCTTACACAGGGCAGGGAGAGACGAAAAAGGCGATCAGTGCCGGTCGTATCGCTTATCGTGTTCAGCCTTCAAGTCCGGTCGTCTCCCATCTATACGGCCTCGCGCTCCTGGCCGATACATCGCGGGGCAGGGATGCTATCGCTCTAATCGACAAAGCGGTGACGATAGCTCCGGAAAACCCTGTTTATCGCCGCAGTCTTAGAAATGCCGTTTTAATGGTTCGGCACAATCAGGCACAGGAAAAATCCTGAGGTCAATTCAGGCGTTGTTTTCGAGAAGTTCGTCCAGCTTGATATTCAGGCGCTTCATCTGGCGTTTTACCGGAGGCCAGACATTCTTTATAAAATCGGCACGCTGCGCATCGCGTAATTTCGTTTTGGCCCCGGTCGCCACAAACATTCCTACGCCGCGTTTTACCGTGACCAATCCGTCTTCCTGAAAACCCTGATAAGCTTTCGCGACTGTGAGCGGATTAGCCCCTTGCTCTACCGCAAAAGCACGGACCGATGGCAGCATGTCGCCTTCATCATACTCGCCATCAAGAATTGACTCCGAGATTATATCCCGCAATTTCAAATAGACTGGTTTGCTTGTGTTATTCATACTGCCTCACTGCCATAATACAGCGACGCAGGCAAGGGATAAGTCCGATCTTTTTTGATACTTGCGTTTGGGCGCAATCAGCAATTCTGTTTACTCAGCCTTCCATTTCGACAGGATATTGGCAAGATCGGGGCGCGGGCGCTCGGCAAGTTCGCCATCAGCAGTGCCGGCGAATATGAAACCAGCAATGCGTTCTGGCGCTTTTCCAAACAGGTCTCTGACATCGTCATTATAAGTGGGCCAGCCGGTAATCCACCCGCCGACAAAATTTTCGGCATGGATAGCGTGGATGATATTCATGCAAAAGGCGCCGCAACTGAGTTCTTGCTCCCACAGCGGTATCTTGGTTGAGGTGACCGGAGAGAAAAGCACCACCAACAAAGCGGGGGCTTGGCGCGCCATCGTTTCCAGGGCTTCTAATTCGAGCCGCCCGGCTTCTGGTTTCTCTTTTTTATAGGCGCCGGTGAGTTCGGTTGCCAGCCGTTCCCGCTGATCGCCATCCACGCGAATGACCCGCCAAGGGGCCAATTTCCCGTGATCCGGTGTTCGCAGCGCGGTTGCTACGATTTCTTGAATCTGCTGATCGCTCGGTCCCGGTTCAATCATGTTGCGCGGACGACCGGAACGGCGAGAGGATAAGTAGCTATCAAGGCTGGAAAGGTCATTGAACATATCCGTCATCTTGTGTTGATGACAGATGATTGCAAGCGGCTTTTTGGTCACAAACTGGTCACAAGCGCAACAATATGCTTCACACACGACATTTTTTGACTAGGGTGCGGTGCAATTGAGTTGCGATAGACGGCTCGCATAATTGCAAGGGAGGCCGATGTAATGGCTAGTGCGTATCAAGAACCCGGAGATGCAAGAGGAACGTTCCTCGGTCATCCAAAAGGTCTGTTTGTCCTGTTTTTCGCCGAGATGTGGGAGCGTTTCTCCTATTATGGCATGCGGGCTCTCCTTATCTTTTATCTTACCAAGCATTGGCTGTTCTCTGACAGCGAGTCTGGCATCATTTACGGCGCTTACACAGCGCTCGTCTATATTACACCGGTGGTCGGTGGGTATCTCGCTGATCGATATTTGGGCCAACGAAAAGCGGTTTTGTTCGGAGCGATACTCCTGACATTGGGCCATTTCTTTATGGCTTTCGAGGGAGACGCGGCCGTTGGTCACGTTGATAATCCGGTCATCAGTGTGTTCTGGTTGGCGCTTGCGCTGATCATTGTTGGTTCCGGCTTCCTGAAGGCGAATATCTCGGTCATTGTGGGACAGCTTTATCCAAGAACCGACGTTCGCCGGGATAGTGCTTATACGATTTTCTACATGGGTATTAACCTAGGCGCGGCGCTAGGTTCGCTGCTTTGCGGCTACATTGGCGAAACCTATGGTTGGGGTTATGGCTTCGGTCTGGCCGGCATTGGTATGTTGTTCGGCCTGGTCGTGTTTATGTGGGGTAAGCCGCTCTTGTTAGGCCGCGGCGAGCCCTCCGACCCTGAAAAGTTGCAGCAGCCAGTGGCTGGGATCAAGCTTGAATGGTGGATGTACATTGCTGGCTTGGCGATGGTTGGCATCTGCTGGTTGGCTATCCAGTATCAGGACCTGGTCGGTTATGTGCTTGGCGTCTTCGGTGGTGGACTGGTGCTATACGTTCTCTACACCGCGGTATCCAAATTGTCCTCGGAGGAGAGAGACCGAATTTTTGCAGCGATGTTCCTTATTGTAACATCCATCATTTTCTGGGCTTTGTTTGAACAGGCTGGTTCTTCATTGAACTTGTTCACCGACAGGCATGTGGATCGTGCTGGCGTACCGGCATCAACCTTTCAATCCATCAATGCGATATATATCATCCTGCTAGCACCAGTCTTTGCGACGGTTTGGACTGTTCTGGGCCGCAAAGGAAAAGAGCCTTCCGCTCCTTTTAAATTTGGCTTGGGTGTTGTGCAGGTTGGACTGGGCTTTCTGGTTCTCGTCTGGGGTGCGCAATCGGTTGGACTGGAAAATGCTACGCCGGTGATCTTCATTTTCCTTATCTATCTATTGCACACGACCGGCGAGCTTTGCCTGTCTCCGGTTGGCTTATCGGCAATGAACCGGCTTGCTCCGGCGCATATGGCAAGCTTAATCATGGGTACTTGGTTCTTTGCTTCCGCGACAGGTAACTTCGCTGCTGGGCTTATAGCTTCTGCGACTGGTGCAGAAGGCGTGGGCCAGGAAGCTGGCAAGCAAGTCGTCCTTGATGTCTATTCAACTGTTGGCTGGGCTGCGGTTGTTGTCGGTATCGCGGTGTTGGCGATATCGCCTCTGATCAAGAAACTCATGCATCTTGATACGCTGCAGGATGATGACGCTAACGAAAACTTGGAAGGTCAAAGCGAATTTGGTGAACCTGCGGCCGCCGGGATTCATCCGACGACGAAGTCTTAACGAGGTCACTTATAGCTTAGAGGTTGATTATGGAATTTGGGAATTTGCTGGCAGTTGTCGCTGCCGGGGCATTGTTGACGGGTTGCGCGGCTACGGCGGCTGAACCGGAAACAGCCAGTGCTTCGGCCAGCAGTTCAAGCAAACGTTCGGCAAAGGCCGCTTTCCCTTCAACCTATAAAGCTTATCCTTCTGACAATATCGTTATCACGGGCGCGACGATATTTGATGGGGAAGGGCAGCGGATCGACGATGGTGTGATTTTCATGTCCGCCGGTAAGATCGTATCTGTCGGTGGGCCTGAAACAGCAATACCAACCGACAGCACTATCATTGACGGAACCGGCAAATATGTGACGCCGGGTATCATTGATGTGCATAGCCATTTGGGAGACTATCCGACGCCGAGCGTGCCCGCGCATAGCGATGGCAATGAGGCGACTTCGCCAGTGACCCCGGAAGTCTGGGCAGAACATAGCGTCTGGCCGCAGGACCCTGGTTTCTCTCGCGCTTTGGCTAACGGCGGGATCACATCGCTGCAAATTCTTCCTGGCTCGGCTAATCTGTTTGGCGGCCGGGCGGTGACGCTTAAGAATGTACCCGCACGCACGGTGCAGGCGATGAAATTTCCCGGCGCCCCTTATGGGATGAAAATGGCCTGCGGCGAGAACCCGAAACGGGTTTATGGTAGCCGTAACCGCAAACCCGCAACACGGATGGGAAGCCTGTCGCTGACCCGTCAAACGTGGATTAACGCGCAAGAATATCGCAAGAAACGCAAGGGCGCGAAGCCGCCGAAACGGGATATCGGGATGGAAACGCTGGCAGGCGTTCTCGATGGTGATATCTTGGTACACAATCATTGCTACCGCGCTGACGAACTCAATCAGATTATCGATATGTCCAAGGAATTCGGGTATAAAGTGACCGCGTTCCATCATGCCGTCGAAAGCTATAAAATCGCTGACATCCTTGCGAAAGAGGAGATTTGTTCGGCAATCTGGGCCGACTGGTGGGGTTTCAAAATGGAAGCTTACGATGCAATTCCTGAAAATGCCGCCCTTCTGCAACAGGCCGGCGCCTGCGTGATCATCCATTCTGATGACGAAAATCAAATCCAGCGGCTCAATCAGGAAGCGTCAAAAGCGCTGGCTGATGGTCGGGCTATGGGCATCGAGATTAGCGACGCACAAGCGATTCAGTGGATCACATATAACCCAGCCAAAGCCATGGGCATTGCAGACAAAACCGGCAGTTTGAAACCCGGCAAGATGGCAGATGTCGTGCTGTGGAATGATAACCCGCTGAGCGTTTATTCCCGCCCGGAAAAAGTCTGGATTGATGGTGCTATGCTCTATGACAGCAGTGATCCAACCCGCCGGCCGGTGAGCGATTTTGAACTTGGTCAGCCCGGTGAAGGAGATGTGAAATGAAGCATTTTGCAACGATTCTCGTCTCGTCTCTCGCGCTCATGGCTGCGCCTGCTGTGGCGGAAACCATCGCGATTACTGGCGGTAAAGTCGTCGTTGGCGACGGCAGCGCGCCGATGGACGATGCCACTGTTGTGATCCGTGACGGCCGCGTGGTCGCGGCTGGAACCAGTGTCGCTATACCTGCCAATGCGCGCCGGATAGATGCATCGGGCAAATGGGTGACGCCTGGTATTTTTGCCGGTTTCAGCCGGATCGGTTTGATCGAAGTAAATGCGGTGCGTTCCACAAATGATACCAGCGCAGAGGAATCGGTTTTCTCTGCCGCGCTTGATGTCCAATATGCCATCAATCCCTTTGCAGCGCCTGTAGCAGTAAACCGGGCTGCCGGTGTTACCCGCGCGGTAGTGTCGCCCAGCACGGCAAAGTCGATTTTCGGCGGCTATGGCGCGATTGTTGATTTGGGTGCTGACAATGATCCGATTACAAAAGCCAAAGCGTTCCAATTTGTCGAACTTGGCGAAACCGGTCATCGCCGGGCCGGCGGTAGCCGTTCGGCTGCGCACATCTTGTTCCGGGCCATGCTTGAAGAAGCGCGGACTTATTCTCGCAGTCCTTCGCTATTCGACAGCGACTTGATGAAGGCGTCGGATGCCAAGGCTTTGCTGCCAGTGATGAATGGCTCGACCCGCCTGCTGGTCCATGTCGAGAGCGCAAATGATATCCTGAAAGTGCTCGGCTTGCGTAAGGATTTCCCGTCGCTGAACATGGTGCTCGTCGGGGTGAACGAGGGGTGGCGTGTGGCCGATGAGATTGCAGCCGCTGGCGTTCCGGTGCTGGCATCCGCGCTCACCGACTTGCCGGAGGGTTTTGAAGATCTTTCGGCAACCCAGTCCAATATTGGGCGGATGAAGCGAGCCGGGGTGAATGTGGCGATCGGGATGATCAATGACCGTGATGCCCATCAATTGCGCTATTCGATGCAATATGCCGGAAATTTGGTCGCTTTGAACAGGGTACCGCGTGCAACCGGCTTGAGCTGGGACGAAGCTTTTGCTGCGATTAGTTCCAAACCGGCCGAGATTATGGGCATGGGTTCACAGCTCGGGTCCCTCAAAGCAGGGCGTCAAGCAGATGTGGTGATCTGGACCGGTGATCCACTGGAGCTTTCCACGCAAGTTGAAAGGGTGTTTATCGACGGTGTCGAGCAGTCGCTGTCCAATCGGCAGGAGCGTCTGCGCGAGCGCTATCGCAATCCGACCCCAGGCGCTTTGCCAAAGGCTTATGATCGGTGATGGTGTTTGAGCCGATGTGACCGGCCCAAAGTTCACACAGATCACAGGGGCGATCAGGTGGATTTCCGCGCGAAGATGCGAAGGCGCAAAGCGGCTTTGGAAATATCGATAGTTCTACTAAGCCATTGATATAGATTACAATTATTCTCCAAGTCTATTGAAAACCTGTGGGTTGAGTTTGCTTTTTAGCGATAAGCAGGAGCTGAAGGAGACCCCAGTTTTCGCTTGGATGAGAGCAAATTCTCAATGCCCAATCTGCGTTTCCCCACAATTTTTTTGCGTCTTCGCGTCTTCGCGCGAGCAATACCTTCACGCATTTGAAAGTCGAAGCTACATCGGCAATCACCTTCCAAAGTTCACACACATCACACCGGTAATTTGCAACGCGCTGTTAGCAGGAGCGGCGCTGCCCAATCCCAAAGTTCACACAAATCACAGCCCGCCATCCACAGACTTACTCCAGAACAATTTGCTCCCTAGTTTTGCTTTCAAGATTTTTCGCGAAAATTCAAAGTTCACACAGTTCACACAGCACAGCGATTATGCGAAATTGCCGAAAAGTCCCGTCACACCTACCATAGCGCCAGCCCTGTAGGAAAGCGTTAGCTTGTGATCAAAGCCGAACCATCGCCATCATCGCTTCGCCATAGCGGGGACCAGATGTGCCGCCGACCGGCGCTGCCCTTTCGAGTTCATCCAGATCATTATCCGTCAAGACCACGTCAACCGCCGCCATGCTGTCCTCCAGCGTCGCGCGTCGTTTGGAGCCGGGTATCGGGACAATGAAATCGCCCTGCGCCAACAGCCATGCCAACGCGATCTGGGCCGGCGAGACACCATGGCGTCCCGCGACCTGCCTTACGACGTCGACCATTTTCAGATTCTGACCGAAATTTTCAACCGAATAGCGCGGGTCGCGTAGGCGATAATCGTCTGCATCGAGATCATCGCGACTGGTAATCTGTCCCGTCAGGAAACCGCGACCCAAGGGGCTGTAAGGAACAAAACCAATACCCAAATCCTGACAGAGCGGTAGGATTTCCTCTTCGATACTGCGTTCCCAGAGCGAATATTCCGATTGCAGCGCCGCAATCGGGTGAACCGTATGGGCGCGCTTTATCGTATCGGCGCCCGCTTCGGACAGGCCGAGATATCGCACCTTGCCCGCTTGGACGAGCTCTGCCATCGCGCCAACCGTTTCCTCAATGGGCACATCGGGATCAACCCGGTGCTGATAGAACAGATCAATTACATCAACGCCCAGTCGCTGGAGTGAAGCGTCACAGGCACGGTGCACATTGGCAGGAGATGAATCGGTACCGATCTTCGCCGGATTGGTCAGATCAAAACCAAATTTTGTGGCGATGATCAGGCGGTCGCGGCGGCCCCGGATTGCCTGGCCGAGCAATTCTTCATTCTTGTAGGGGCCATAAACCTCGGCGGTGTCAAAGAAAGTCACGCCGAGCTCGATTGCGCGATCCAGAGTCGCAAGGCTTTCGGTCATGTCAGCCTGACCATACATGCCGCTGCCGATACCGAACATCGGCATACAGCCGAGACCCAGGGCAGATACTTCCAGCTCTTTACCGAGTTTGCGATACTTCATTGTGACTCTCCGACTCTTGGCTTTCCGCTTGGCGCTTCAGATATCCATATAGCTCTCGTTTGATCTGAGGTGCAAAGAGATAAAGAGCGATAACATTGGGAATGGAGGCAAGGAAGAAGGCGCTATCGACGAGATCAATGACGGTTGCTATTTCCAGCAACGCTCCGACGGGCAATATTCCGATATAGACAATTTTGTATATCATTGCCCGAATTGGACCTTCGCCGAACAGATATTCATAAGCTTTTAGGCCGTAAAAGCCGACGGAGCACAACGTGCTATGGGCAAAAAGCAGAACCGCGATGGTCAGCATCCAGGGAAACCAGTCGGAAATTTGGGCAAAAGCGGCGGCTGTTATCCGTATGTCCTGATCGGCACCCTGCCACGTGCCCGCCAGGACAATCGCGATAGCGCCAAGAGAACAAATGATAACCGTATCCAGCATGGGCTCCAGCAAGGCAACAAGTCCTTCCGAAGCCGGTTCTTTCGTTCGCGCTTGGGAGTGGGCGATAGCAGCCGAGCCAACACCTGCTTCTGACGAATAGACAGCGCGTTGCATGCCGATAATGAAAGCGCCAATTAAACCTCCACCAGCGGCCTGTCCGGAAAAGGCGTCACGGATGATCAAAGCAATGGCATCGGGGATTTGCGCGAAGTTGAAGGCGATTATGGTCAACACGCCGGATAAATAGACGAGCGCCATGAGTGGAACCATTATGGACGTAACGCGGCCCAACCATTTGACGCCGCCAATGACCACGAGCCCGACGAAAAAGGCCATGATCACACCGAATGTCAGGTTGTTGTCGAAATTGGACCGGAACCCGGAAACTTCGCTGACAGTTGCCAGGCTTTGGTTCACTTGCACCATCGGTATGGCGATGAACATCACAAGGACGGCGTAAATGCCGCCAAGAACAAGGCCCAGCTTCGGCCAACCCTTTTGCTTGAAGCCGTTTTTCAAGTTGTACATTGGCCCGCCTCGCACGGCGCCGGATGGATCGACTTCGCGAAACATCAGGGACAAAGTGACTTCCACACATTTCAGTGTCATCGCGAAAAACCCGATGATGAACATCCAGAACGCTGCTCCGGGTCCGCCGGTGGCGATTGCGATGGCCACGCCCGCGATATTGCCTAGACCCACTGTTCCCGACAGCGCCGTGGTCAGTGCCGAAAATTGCGAGATCGTCCCCGGTGCATCGGGTTCATCATATTTACCGCGAAGGATCCGGATCGACAGCGGCAATGCGCGGATATTTAAAAAACCCATCCACAATGTAAAAAGTAGCATCGGGATAGCCAGCCAGAGGACGATCCACGGGATTTCAGCGCCAAAAAAAGGTATTTTCGAGAAAACCAGCGTTGCAACTTTACCGATTATGTCGCTTAAAAAATCTATCATGTGCACTTAATCCCCCTTGGACTTCACTGTGCCTAGTGTAAGGTTTGATCCGAGCCAAATTTTATTTAAATCACGACCAGTTTATTGATCGGTAGAGTATGACAAAAAAATTTTTTGGGACCGACGGCATCAGGGGGCTAACCAACCAGAGCCCGATGACCGCCGAAATCGCGATGAAAGTCGGGCAAGCGGCGGGCCGTCATTTTTTGCGTGGCAAGCATCGCCATCGGGTTGTAATCGGTAAGGATACTCGGTTATCCGGCTATATGATGGAAAATGCCTTGGTGGCTGGTTTTACCAGCGTTGGCATGGATGTCGTGCAGGTCGGGCCAATGCCGACACCGGCTGTGGCATTGTTGGCGCGTTCAATGCGGGCCGATCTGGGTGTTATGATATCGGCTAGCCACAATCCCTATTATGACAATGGCATCAAACTATTCGGTCCGGATGGTTTCAAGCTTTCCGATGAAGATGAGCTGAAAATTGAATCCTATCTGTCCGAAGACGCAAAACTGGCGCCAGCCGAAGATATTGGCCGGGCGAAGCGGTTTGAAGATGCCAAAGGTCGCTATATTCATGCGATTAAAATGTCGCTGCCGGACCACATTCGGCTTGATGGCCTTAAACTGGTCGTGGATTGCGCCAATGGTGCGGCTTATCAGGTGGCCCCATCGGCTTTCTGGGAGTTGGGCGCGGAGGTGATTACCATTGGTGTTGATCCTGATGGCAAGAATATCAATCATAAATGCGGGTCCACCGACGTTGCTGCCTTGCAGGAAAGCGTTGTCGCGAGTGGTGCTCATATCGGTATTGCGCTGGACGGTGATGCAGACCGCCTGATTGTCGTCGATGAAAAGGGCGAGATTGTTGATGGTGACCAGTTAATGGCTCTGATCGGGTCGAGCTGGAGCCGCAATGGTCTGCTGCGCGGCGGGGGCATCGTGGCGACGGTGATGTCCAATCTGGGGCTCGAACGTTTTCTGGCGTCGCAAGAGCTTGCCCTGATCCGGTCAAAAGTTGGCGACCGCTATGTTCTGGAAGAGATGAAAAAAGGCGGTTTCAACGTTGGCGGCGAGCAATCGGGCCATATGATCCTGCTCGACCACGGCACGACCGGTGACGGCACAATCGCGGCTTTGCAGGTCTTACGGGAACTGGTCGAGAGCGGCAAGCCAGCCAGCGAGTTGCTCCATCTGTTCGACCCGGTCCCGCAATTGCTCAAAAATGTCCGCTACTCCAGCGGAGCGCCGCTGGATGATAATGGCGTCAAGGCGGTCATTGCCGAGGCGGAGAAGGAGCTAAACGGGACAGGGCGGCTCGTGATCCGTGCGTCCGGTACGGAGCCATTGATCCGGGTGATGGTAGAGGGCGATAATAGTGATCAGGTCCATGCCGTGGTCGACCGCATTTGCGATGTTGTCGCAGAGGTAGCGGCCTGATGCTCAGCATGCGGCCCGATTGTGAAAGTTGTGGCAAAGATTTGCCCGCTGACCAGAGCGGGGCGTATATCTGTTCGTTCGAATGTACCTTTTGCGATGATTGCAATGTCGCGACGCATCAGGGCACTTGCCCCAATTGTGGCGGTGAGTTGGTGCCTAGGCCGACGCGGTCGGCGGAATTGCTAAAGAAATTCCCAGCTTCGACAGAACGCAAATATAAAGGATGATTACGGGCGTGATATTTCTGGCGATCATTGTCATGTTGCTATTCATCCCGATCGCGGTGGGATTGGCGCTGTTCATTATTGTACCGGACTGGTTTCGTGCCAATCGTAACGCGGTGATTATCGGCGTCGGCATTGCTGATTTTTTGATGTTTGCAGCGATTGTTGTGCTGTTCTTTGGCGTCGCTTAATGGCTAGCTGCCCCCGGATCCTGTCCATCGCCGGTTCCGACAGTGGCGGAGGGGCGGGGATACAGGCGGATATCCGGACAATTACCAATCTCGGCGGCCATGCGATGACCGCCATTACGGCCGTTACCGCGCAAAACAGTGCAGGCGTGACCGCTGTTGATCTGATGTCCCCCGATATGGTGCTCGCGCAAATCTGGGCAGTGATGGATGATTTTGATGCCGATGCAATTAAGATCGGAATGCTGGGTTCGCCGGAAATTGCTCTCGCGGTTGCAGGCTTCCTGAAATCCTTACGCAACAAGCCCGTGGTCTTTGATCCTGTCATGGTGGCAACCAGCGGCGCGACATTGGCGGATGACCGGACGATTGCGGCGTTCCATAAGATCATCCCGCTCAGCAGTCTGGTGACCCCCAATCTGGACGAAATGGAGCGCTTGGGCGGGGAGAATATGATCGCTGGCTTGCCGGTGCCGTTTCTAATCAAGGGCGGTCACGGCGAGGACGCGGTGTTGGTGGACCGGCTTATCGGTTCGGATGGTGAGCAGGAGCGCTGGGAGGGGAGTCGCATTGATACGCGGCACAGCCACGGAACCGGTTGCACCTTGTCAGCCGCGATCGCGACTTATCTGGCCAGCGGCGACAGCATAAGCGGCGCAATTGGTAAAGCGCGGGACTATGTCCGAGCGAGCTTGAAAGCAGCCCCCGGCTTTGGGGCGGGCCATGGTCCGATGGGCGTACCGAAGATATGATGTCGCAGATCATTGCCGGAATCGATGAAGCGGGCAGGGGGCCGCTGGCTGGCCCTGTGGTTGCAGCGGCGGTGATTTTGCCAGATGGCCATAGCATCAAGGGGCTGGATGATAGTAAAAAGCTGACGGCCAAAAAGCGTGCGACTCTTGAATCTGAAATTTTGGAAAAAACAATATATCACATAGCATTATGCGAAGAGTCTGAGATTGATTCTATTAATATCTTGCAGGCGACGATGCTGGCTATGACGCGCGCGGCTGATGGCCTATCACAGAAGCCAGATCACATATTGGTTGACGGTAATCGCTTGCCGAAATGGGGCCATGATGCCGAAGCTGTCATCGGCGGTGACGCCATCCATCCCTGTATCTCCGCGGCTTCGATCCTGGCCAAAGAATATCGCGATCGCATGATGGTCGCCGCGGCGGAGCAATATCCCGAATATGGTTGGGAACGGAATAAGGGTTATGGCACGGCAGAGCACCTGGCAGCGCTCAGGGAATATGGGCCGACACCGCTACATCGCAAAAGCTTTGCACCTGTCGCGCAATTTTCCTTGCTTTAGGCGGCTTGTTTTGCAGGGGCTTTGGGTTTTTCCTGAACCCATTCGCCACTTTCATCTTTGGTATAGCGCGGCGCCCATTTGACGTTCCAAACCAACCCCATTTTCTCCCACAGGCGAATGATATTGGCACAGGGATCGAATTCCCACCATACCAAGCCGGATGTGGCAGAGCGGGGATGTTGATGATGGTTGTTATGCCAGCCGTCGCCCATGGTGAGGATATTGATCAGCACGTTGTTCCTGGCCGTATCGTGGCCTTTGAATCTTTGGGACCCAAATAGATGGCAAATGCTGTTCACGCTTTGCAGCACGGTGAGTACGGCAAAAATTCGCAAAAATCCGGCGATCAGGATCGTTCCGATAATCGCCTCTGGACCAGCAAAGGCCAAGGCCCAGAGCGTCGGGAAAATAATCGCGGAGACAAAATACCAGAACCAGCGGGTGCGATGGGCGAACATAACGATTTCGTCATCAACCAGACCCTTGCCGTAAATGCTGAGATCGGTGGTTGTCCGGTCAAACAGCCAGCCGACATGGCTATGATGAAATTTCGCAAAGCCCTTTAACGGTTTGCCATAGCCATCGAAATGCGGGCTGTGGGCGTCTCCGACTTTATCCGTCATCGCGTGATGACGCCGGTGATTGGCGGCCCAATGGAGAGCGGAGCCCTGCGCCGCTGACTGCGTCAATATCGCAATGAATATGCCCATTGGCTTGGATGTCTCAAAAGCGCGGTGCGAGAAATAGCGGTGATAACCGACAATACAACCAACCATGGAGAGGAAATAACCGACCAGAAAGGCGGACCATTCCACCCAGCCGGAGCCGTAAGCAAACATCCAATAGACCGCTGCGATAGAACCACCGATTTTGGTGGTGGAGAGAATGGCATGCTCCCGCAGCTTTGCGCGGGCCGCCTTGCCGCCATATTTTGCGCCAAAAGGCACGGTCACCGCGTCCTTTTCGGCCTTTAAAAGCCCTTGCTCGTTGTCATTGGTTTTCGCTTTGAAGAGATCATTCTGGGTTGCTGATTTTACAGTATCGCCCGTGTTTTTTGATTTGGTATCAACAGTCATTATGCGCCCCCGCATGATCAAATATAAGCATCAATTCAAATATTGGGTCGATATAACCATATTTTACGAAATCCGGCAAACAAGTTAACCACTGCGTAACCAAATTTTACGGTTAGTCTCTGTGAAATACGAAAATTTTGTTTTTTTCGTATTTGGGGCTGCTGGCGAGTCCTTTGGGACACACCACTAGGGATTGAGTCCGTTGGGTGCGCCAAGACTCCATATCTGGTGGGGGACTCGTTTCGTTCTCCTTTTCGATTTTCTGTTAACCATAAAAACACGCCTTTAACCTAAGTTAACGGCCTTGACCGTTGGCCGCTGAGGACTCACCCTGAGCGTCACTTCAGTCAAAAAGGCGAAAAATTCATGGGTATTATTGAGCGTATCGACACGCCCAAAACCAAAGCAAAGGCGAAGACCACCGCAAAAAAGACCGCTTCGAAAAAGCCCGCGGTCGATCTGCCGCTGAACCAGATTTTGAAGATGGATTGTGTGGAGGCGATGAAGTCCTTGCCCGATGAATCCGTCGATATGGTTTTTGCCGATCCACCCTATAATCTGCAGCTCGGCGGTGATCTCTATCGGCCCGAAGGCGGACAGGTGGACGCTGTGGACGACGCTTGGGACCAGTTTGACAGCTTTGCCGTTTATGACGCTTTTACAAAGGCGTGGCTGAAAGAAGCACGGCGTATATTGAAGCCCAATGGCTCGCTTTGGGTGATTGGCAGCTATCACAATATATTCCGGGTCGGCGCGTCGTTGCAGGATCTCGGCTACTGGATCCTCAATGATATTATCTGGCGCAAAGCCAATCCGATGCCGAATTTCAAAGGCACACGCTTTACCAACGCCCACGAAACGCTGATCTGGGCGTCGAAAAGCGAGAAGGCGAAATATACATTCAACTATCGCGCGATGAAAAACCTCAACGACGAACTGCAAATGCGCAGCGACTGGGTGATGCCGATTTGCGGCGGGCAGGAACGGCTGAAACGCAATGGCGTCAAGGCCCATCCCACCCAAAAGCCAGAGGCTTTGTTGTACCGCGTGATGTTGGCGACCACCAATAAGGGTGACGTTGTCCTTGATCCGTTTTTCGGGACAGGCACCACCGGAGCGGTGGCGAAACGTCTGGGCCGTCACTGGATCGGTTGTGAGAAAGAAGATAATTACTGCGAAGTGGCGGAAGAGCGTATCGAGGCGGCGTTGCCACTGGATGAAAGTGAACTGAAAACCATGCAGTCGCCTAAGGCCAAACCGCGAGTGGCTTTTGGCACATTGGTCGAAACCGGTTATTTGAAGCCGGGTACGGAGCTTTGCAGCAAGAACCGCAAGTTCAAGGCGAAGGTCCGTGCGGATGGTTCACTGCTGTGGAACGGGCATGAGGGATCAATCCATAAAATCGGCGCGACGGTACAGGACGCGCCAAGCTGCAATGGCTGGACCTATTGGTATTATGATGATGGCAAAGAGTTGCGGCAGGTGGATAATCTGCGGCAAACCTATTTGCTGGCGACGGAGCCATAGGATAGTTTCATGGCGGATATTGGTTCTGATGCAAAAATCTACCTGAAACCCGGTGGGTTTCTTGACAGTCCGCAATATTTTGATGAACAAAATAAGCGTTTAAACAATAGTTTATTATGGTTTTCTCATGTAGAATATTCGATATTCGAAGAGAATAAAGCGCCGTTTCGAAACCTGGTTCCTGTGGAATTATGGGATAAAATCGCATCGCGTTTACCAGAGCCCGTGCAAGAGCGCGCAGCGACACAGTTTGCTAATCTGACCAAATCCCATAGTTCGCTGCAATGCGGAGAGCGGGTGCTGCGCTTTGATCAGCCGCATGTCATGGGCATTCTCAACATGACGCCAGATAGCTTTTCCGATGGCGGGAAACATGACGGTGATCCGCAAATCGCAGCGGATGCCGGTTTTGATATGGCGACAGCAGGGGCTTCGATCCTCGATATTGGCGGCGAGTCAACGCGGCCCGGCGCAGATACCGTATGGGAAGGCGACGAAATCAAACGCGTTATTCCGGTAATCGAAAAACTCACCCAATGCGGTGCGGCTCTGTCCATTGACACGCGTAAGGCCGCAGTCATGGAAGCGGCCATTGCAGCGGGCGCGCATATTATCAATGATGTATCCGCTTTGCTGCACGATAAACGTTCGCTGGAAGTCGCTGGCGTGTCCGGCAGGCCCGTGGTGCTGATGCACGCGCCGTCTAGTGGGAAAGACCCGCATAAGAGCGACGGTTATGGCAATGTCGTGACCGATACGTTTGACTGGCTGGAACAGCGTGTCGCAGATGTCGTCGCAGCTGGTTTTGAACGAGAAAAGATTATCATCGATCCGGGCCTTGGCTTCGGCAAATCCCTTTCCGACAATCTGGCGCTGATGAACAATATCGCGCTATTTCATGCGCTTGGTCAGCCGTTGCTTATCGGTGCGAGCCGCAAACGCATGATCGGCGCGCTGTCCAAGGAAGCGCCTGTTGATCAAAGGCTAGGCGGTTCCATTGCCTTCGCCCATCACGCAATCCAGCAAGGCGCGCAGGTCGTGCGTGTCCATGACGTGCCGGAAACAGTACAAGCCGCGCAAGTCTGGCGCGGAATGCGCGATGCAGGGGTGACCGCGCAGGTTTAACAGCGTCATCACTCTTCAATTTCAAATAATGTAAATTCCCGCTGGCAAAGCGCACGTGACGGCCATAGGATCGGACGAAACGAAGGGAATTGTAATGAAAACACGCTATTTGCTCGCCGCCTGCTCGCTTCTTTCCATTACCAGCGCAGGGCTGGCCGAAACCACCGATGACGCGAGCAAATTCACTTCCGAGCGTGTTTTTGACTTGGAATATGCTGATGATCCGCAGATATCTCCGGACGGAAAAACTATCGTCTATGCCCGCAAATCGATGGATAAACGCAGCGACCGCGTGATTGGAGATCTGTGGGCCATCACCACGCAAAATGGGGAACACAGACCTTTGGTGTCGGGCAAGGGATCGAGCTCTTCCGTGCGCTGGTCACCCGACGGAGATCGGCTAGTATATCTCACCACAACGGGCGGCAAGCCTGACCTGCGCGTGCGCTATATGGACAGCGGTGAGAGCTTTTCACTCGCGCAATTAGGCGTTAATCCCAGCGCGCCAACATGGTCACCGGATGGCAAAACAATCGCCTTTTCGATGTTCGTACCTGATGAGCCGGCATCCTTTACCAAGCCGCCGAAAGGCCCGGAAGACTCCGAATGGGCGAAGTCAGTGCGGGTATTCGATGATCTGGTCTTTCGGTTTGACGGGGCCGGCTATCTGCCCAAGGGAAAAAGCCATGTGTTTATACTGAGCGCAGAAGGCGGAACGCCGCGTCAGGTGACCAAGGGTGAAAATGATTTCAGTTCCCCCGAATGGCTCGGCAATGGCGCGCTTCTTGTCACAGGCAATGATGTGGAAGACGCCTATCTCGATCCGATTGAAAGCGAAATCTATCGGGTGAACTTGTCGGACCTCTCCATGACAGCTCTGACAGAGCGCGACGGTCCTGATTTTGCTCCCAAAGTCTCGCCCAAAGGGTCGCAAATCGCTTATCTCGGCTATGATGATAAACTGAAATCCTATCAGCATACCGAGCTCTATGTGATGAACACCGATGGTGCCAATATTCGCAGTCTGACGGCGAATTTTGATCGGTCCATAGATGCCGTGCACTGGCGCGCCGATGGTAAGGCACTGATTGCGCAAGCGGAGGTCGACGGTCTGCTGACCCTATTGTCGATCGACCTGTCGGGAAATGTCAAAACCCTTGTGCGGGATGTCGGCGGAACGGCCATCGGGCGTCCTTATGCATCGGGTAGCTTTTCCGTGGCCCAAAAGGCTGGTGGAAGTTCGCCTGTCATTGCTTACACCAAAGCCAGTACCAATCGTCCGGCGGAAGTGGCGTTCTCCCGCGGCGGGAGAAGCGGCCGAGTTCTGACCAATCTCAACGACGATGCGCTCGGTCATCTTCAACTGGCCACAGTGGAAGAAATCACGACTAAATCCACGCATGATGGCAGGGATATTCAGGCATGGGTGGCGCTTCCGCCCGGGTTCAAGGCGGACGGGTCCTATCCCATGATCCTCGAAATCCATGGCGGGCCTTACGCAATGTACGGTCCGTTTTTTGCCGCTGAAATTCAGCGCTTTGCCGCGGAAGGATATGTGACGGTTTATGTCAATCCGCGCGGCTCAACCGGCTATGGCGAAGCGTTTGCGCAGCTTATTGATCTCGACTATCCGGGGAAAGATCATGACGACCTGATGTCCGTTGTTGATGCCCTGGTTGCGAAAAACTATGTTAGCAAAGATCGTTTATTCGTAACGGGTGGTTCGGGAGGCGGTATATTGACAGCATGGGCGGTTGGGAAGACCGACCGCTTTGCCGCCGCTGCATCCATCAAACCCGTGATTAACTGGACCACCATGGCGTTAGCAGCGGATATTTCGCGATTTGTCAGCCGGCACTGGTTTCGTGCGCAACCTTGGGAACAACCTGAGGAATATTGGCGGCGATCTCCTTTATCGATCGTGAGCAACGCGAAGACGCCAACAATGCTGATGGTGGGAGAGGCCGATTGGCGCACCCCCGCTTGGGAAGCAGAGCAGTTTTATACGGCTTTGAAAGTCCAGAATGTCGATACCGTATTGGTTAAAATTCCGGATGCGCCGCATTTAATCGCTGGCAGGCCTAGCAACCTGATTGCCAAGGTGGATAATATCATGGGCTGGTTTGCCAAATATGATCCTGTAAAGGCAGAGAAGTAGGGTTTTTTCCTACTAGCAGCGAAGCAGGGCTAGTCTACCAGTTCCACGGATCACGCAGGTGTGGCGCGGGATTTGCGATGCTTGGTGTTTAGCGTTTATCTATTGGTTTAAAACTAGATTGGGATCGTTTTAAGCATCGGCATCATTCTGGGATTCGCTGTCTTTCATTTGCCTTATGAAAACAAATGTCAAAACGAACATCGTTATAGTCCAGAAACCGCCAAATCCATATTCGATTGGCTCCCAGCATTTGGAATCGTCCCAACAAGCCAAAAGGCCTACAAACCCGAAAGCGAACAGTTCTATTGAAGAAACAATCATTAACGATATTAGAAAGCCAATAAAACGCCACATTATTATTGGTTAGCATTTGATCTTCGATAAGCCAATGCCGATATATTCATACGCTACTAAGGCGAGCACTATTCTAAGTCGTTAATCCGCCAGTTCCACCTGCCGCACATCATAGCCAACTTTGTTTAAGTCAGCGATCAAGCCGTCCAGTTGCGCCTTGTCCTTCGCTTCGCATTCAATATCGGTAATCAACCCCTTGGCGGGCAGGTTGGTGAAAACACGCTGGTGATAGACTTCGATGATGTTGACCTCATGCTCGGCAAATTGCTTCACGACATTATACAGCGCACCGGGCTGATCGCGCAAATGTAAGCGGAGGCGCGCAAGGCGGCCGGAGCGGGCAAGGTCGCGGAGCAGCACATTGGCGAGTAACCGGGTGTCAATATTGCCGCCGCACAGAACCAGACCGACTTTCTCGCCGGCAAATTTATCCTTGTTACCGAGCAGGGCTGCGAGGCCGGCCGCGCCAGCGCCTTCGACAACGGTTTTCTCGATTTGAAGCAATAGACTGACCGCGCCTTCCAGTTGCGCTTCGCCCACTAGCAAAATCTCATCGACATGTTTCTGGATGATCGCGGCGGTAAATTCCGATGGATTTCGCACCGCGATGCCTTCCGCCAGCGTGTCACCGCCAGCGGTAACTTCCTTGCCATTAATCCTGCCATACATGCTGGGGTAAAGCGCAGCCTGCACACCCGTCATTTTTATATTGGGATTGATCGCATGAGCCGCTGTGGCCATGCCCGAGAATAATCCGCCGCCGCCAATGGGGATGATCAAGCGATTGAGATCGGGGACGGCTTCGAGCATTTCGATGGCAACCGTACCCTGACCAGCGGCGACGCGCGGATCATCAAAGGCGTGAATGTAAGTAAGCCCGCGCTGTGCGGCGAGTTCCAGTGCGTTCGAATAGGCTTCGTCATAATTGCCGCCCGCCATGACGATTTCTGCACCATGTCCACGGGTTTGCTCAACCTTTACCATCGGAGTGGTTGTGGGCATGACAATAGTCGCAGGGATGTTCAGGTTTTTCGCATTATAAGCGAGACCCTGCGCATGATTGCCGGCGGATGCCGCGATTACGCCCGCTGCCCGCTTGTCTTGATCCATCAGAAGCAGCGCATTCAGGGCTCCGCGTTCCTTGTAAGCGGCGGTAAACTGAAGGTTTTCGAACTTCAGATAAACCTCTGCGCCTGCCATCTCGGATAGCGTAATACTCTTCAGTGTCGGTGTCTGCACGACCCGGTCACGGATACGCGCATGGGCGGCCTTGACATCATCATGGCTGAAAGTCGGAAGCGGAGCGGTGTTTTCTTTTGTCATAATGCCAAGGCCCCTAACGCATCTGGTCAATCAGGGAAACAATGATTATGCGAGTAACCTATGGCAAAAATTGCATTTATCGGAATTGGCGTGATGGGCGGTCCTATGGCAGCCCATCTGGCCCGGGCTGGACATGACCTGACAGTCTATAATCGTACCAAATCGAAAGCGGAAAAATGGGTGGCGGAAAATGGTGGCACCTTTGCTGCCAGTCCAGTGGAAGCGGCCCAAGGGGCTGAAATTGTGATTAGCTGTGTTGGTAATGATGACGACCTGAGCGCAGTCACGATGGGCCGTGAGGGTGCTTTTGGCGTAATGCAGAACGGCAGTCTGTTCATTGATCATACCACTGTGTCAGCTCAAATTGCTCGGCAATTGTCCGTTGAAGCACAGGGGCGCGGGATACAAGTCGTGGATGCGCCGGTTTCGGGTGGGCAGGCGGGAGCCGAAAATGGCAAGCTGTCTATCATGTGCGGTGGAAGCAAGGACGCTTTTGCGGCTGCAGAAGACATCATGGCGGTTTATGCTGCCCGTATAGTCCATGTCGGCGGACCGGGGGCCGGACAAACCACCAAAATGTGCAATCAAATTGCGATTGCGGGCGTGCTGCAAGGCTTGTCCGAAGCCTTGCGCTTTGCCCAAGCGGGCAAATTGGACCTCGACAAAGTTTACGACGCGATTTCTGGCGGGGCGGCCCAAAGCTGGCAGATGGACAATCGCTGGGCCACAATGGCCAAAGATGAATTTGATTTTGGTTTTGCGGTCAACTGGATGCGCAAGGATCTCGGATTAGCGCTGGAAGAAGCTCGGGCTAACGGTTCGACCTTGCCAGTGGCTGCTTTGGTCGATCAGTTTTATGCCGAAGTACAAGCTGCAGGTGGTGGCCGCCATGATACAAGTTCGCTGGTTTCTCGATTGCCGAAGAACCGGGCGTAGTTTTACGGCGATTGAAATTAGGGGATAGTGATGCGTATTTTTTCGATGGTAAAGTCAAGTAGTGCCTTATGTGCGACTTTAATATTTGCGGGCGTGCCCGCACAGGCCGATAGCCTGATTGAGAATGTCAACGGCATGACACTCAACGAAGATGGCAAGGTCATTCGGTTTGCTGCCATGGTTATTGATGATGACGGCAGGGTGAAAGAGTTGCTGGATCGCAAAGATAAGCGGCCCAAAGATGTTGATTTCCAGTTTGATGGTAAGGGTAAAACTCTGATTCCGGGTTTTGTCGATGCCCATGGTCATGTGATGGGACTAGGTTTCGCCGCGCTGACACTTGATCTTTCTGACACAAAGTCGCTGGCTGAGGCACAACAGGCGCTTCGCGAATATGCCGAGAAATACCCCAATCGCCCGTGGATCATCGGGCGGGGATGGAATCAGGAAGTTTGGGGGCTAGGGCGCTTTCCCAACGCGGCGGATATTGATGCAATCCTTCCAGATCGTCCTGTTTTTCTGGAGCGGGTTGATGGCCATGCCGCCTGGGTCAACAGTGCTGGTATGAAAGCGGCGGGTATTAGTGCTGCAACCAAGGCGCCGTCCGGCGGCGCGATAGAAAAGGCGGGCGGGCAGCCTACCGGTATTTTTGTCGATAAAGCCCAGGATCTATTTGCGAAGAGTATTCCGGCACCACGTCCTGTGGAAAATGATCTGGCGCTGATGAAAGCACAGGAAATATTGCTATCGCAAGGTGTAACCACAATTGCCGACATGGGAACTACCATGCAGCAATGGCAGAGCTTTCGAAGGGCAGGGGATAAAGGCCAATTGAAAGTCCGGATCATCTCTTATGCCGGCGAAATTGACAATATGATTGCTATTGGCGGGCCGGGACCTTCACCGTGGCTTTATGACGATCATCTGAAGCTTGCAGGGGTGAAACTATATATCGACGGAGCACTGGGTTCGCGCGGGGCATTGCTAAAGCAGCCATATTCTGACAAATCGCCAGAAAAAGGCCTGGCGTTGCTCACGTCAGCGCAGCTCAAGAATAAGATGAGCCGTGCTGCTATGGATGGTTTTCAGACAGCCGTACACGCCATAGGCGATCAGGCGAATGAAGAACTGTTGTCTGCGATTGAAGAATTGCAATATACGTTCAAAGGCGACCGCCGTTGGCGAATAGAGCATGCACAGATTGTTGATCCTGTTGATCTTCCCCGAATAGCGAAAACCGGGACCATCGCCTCGATGCAGCCCGTCCATCAGACCTCTGATCGGCTGATGGCTGAGGCACGGTTGGGAGCTGACCGCCTTGATGGCGCCTATGCTTGGCGATCAATACTCGATTCGGGTGCAAAATTAGCCTTTGGCACCGATGTGCCGGTTGAGTCGTCCAACCCATTTCCCGGATTGGCGGTTGCCATAACACGAGAAGATGAGAACGGTCAGCCTTTCGGTGGTTGGATGCCAGAAGAGAAATTAACCCGTGAGCAGGCGTGGCGAGCCTATACGACGGATGCAGCTTATGCGGCTTTTGCCGAGGATAGAATCGGCAGTCTAACTAAAGGTAAACGGGCAGATTTCGTGATAATCAGCGAGGATTTAATGCTGGCAGCGCCGCAAGCGATCAGAAATATTATCGTCGAGCAGACGTGGGTAGCGGGGCGACCTGTCTATGTCATAAAACAGCAATAACTTTCGGCGCGTCGTACTATTCATATAGCTCGACTGTTTTTATAGTTTATTACTTGCGTTTGAAACAGTCTGAACGTATCACGCAGGCAATAGCGCATGCACCCAATAAAGAGTCGCGCAGCGTTGTTGCCCTATCGGGGGTTTTAAGTCGGGGTTCGACTTGTCCTTTGATAAATGTAAATATTCTGATTGGAGTATATAATGAAGTTCAACAAGTTGGCCGCTTCCGTAGCCGCCGTTTCCCTCATAACCGCCCCCGCAATGGCTCAGTCTGTCAAGAGCACAGCTCCAGTTGCAGAACGCATCGGTGCTACTGCTGATACCGGAGCTGAAAAGCTTGAAGGTAGTTCCGGCATCATCATCGGTGTTTTGGCTGCTGCAGCGGTTATCGCTGGTATCATCATCATTGCTGATGACGATGATGACGATCCAACAAGCCCCTGAGGCCTGATTAAATATTTGAAGAGCGGGGCGTTTATCGCCCCGTTTTTTTTGCCTGATTATCGTAATAACCGACCTCCGACAGTGGCGTTTTTCACATCATGGTAAATTACCTTTTAATGTGTGCTGGCACGAGGCATATTAGGTTTACTGATTCTTAAATAGGTAACTTAAGGCTCTCATCTGTGACCGCACCCGTTCGCTTCCCCCGATTTTTTGTCACAAACCCCAGCCCGTGCCCTTATCTGCCTGGCAAAAGCGAGCGGAAAGTTTTCACCGAGCTGAGTGGTCCCCATACCGATGAGCTGAATGATGCCTTGGGGCGGATCGGGTTTCGTCGCAGTCAAAATGTCGCTTACCGGCCAAGCTGTCTCGATTGCAAAGCATGTGTTTCAGTTCGCGTGGTGGTTGATGAGTTTCAACCCAATAGCACACAACGCAAATTG
Organism: Parasphingorhabdus cellanae; assembly: GCF_017498565.1. Taxonomy (NCBI): domain Bacteria; kingdom Pseudomonadati; phylum Pseudomonadota; class Alphaproteobacteria; order Sphingomonadales; family Sphingorhabdaceae; genus Parasphingorhabdus; species Parasphingorhabdus cellanae. The sequence continues at coordinate 632,718 of NZ_CP071794.1, read as the reverse complement.
CTCCGTCGCAATCAGGATATTGTTGTTGAAGCCTGTGAACCATGGGCAACCGAAGAACAGTTTTCCTTGTTGCAGAAATATCTTTCCAAACGGCACCCAGGCGGCGGCATGACCGAAATGGATGAGATGGATTACTCTGACATGATCGAGCAATCACCGGTCAAAAGCTATGTCATTGAGTATCGTGAACCCACTGTAGATGGCGTTAAAGGCCGTTTGGTTGGAGCCTGTTTGACGGATCAACAGGGTGACGGCCTATCGATGATTTACAGTTTCTTCGATGCGGATCATCCGGATCGCGCTGGCCTGGGCAATTTCATTATCATGGACCATATATTACGTGCACGTAAAGCGGGACTGCCGTTCGTCTATCTTGGTTATTGGGTAAATGGATCGAGCCGGATGGAATATAAGGTCCGTTTTCAGCCCTTGGAACAATTGGGACCTGATGGATGGCGGCGTTTTAATCCCAAGGCCAATCTGAAAAAAACCATCTGATGATTTGCTACTTTTCTTACATCTCCGCCGAAAAAGTTGCGTTTTAGAAAAACCCGCCGATCACTTCTGATCAACGGGTTTCTTCGATTTCATTATCACCTATCAATCGCAGTACAGACAGCATTCCTGCTGGCAACCTTTAACCGGTGCTGGCACATGCTTTGGCTTCCACGCCCTTTTCGGAGCAGGCTTCCAGCGCTTCTTTGTTGGTTTAGCTTTGGTGTAGATGACTTCTTCATCAATATAAGTCGTCGTGGTTGTCGTCGTTACCGGTGCTGATTGGATCACGATTGTTGTCACCATCGGTTGCGCCTGTGGGTAGTAATAGCCGCCCTGCCAACCGCTGGGATAGACATATTGTGTCCGATAGTGCGGCTGTTGAACCGGTACGCGATATTCAGGCCGTTGTGCGCGAGAATATGATTGGCGCTCCCGAGAATCTTGGCCATATTTTTTGAGCAGCTTGCGACAACGATCTGTGCTTTGATCAATTGCAGCACCAGCCAGAGCGCCAACTCCGCCACCGATTAACGATCCACCAAGACGGTTACCGCGTCCGGCAATCCGGTTGCCAGCTAAAGCGCCAATAGCGCCGCCGACAACAGCGCCGCCAATGCCGCTGCTTTTTTTGCAGCGTTCGAGATAAGCGAGTTCTTCATCACGGCCATCATAGCGTTCCGCTTCGTAGCGAGGTGCTTCGTAGTCATGTCCAGCGCGAACCGGCCCTTCACTACGGCTCCAGTGCGGGCCGTCGGCATAGCTGGCGCCGACCTGAGCGGCGTTGCCGTCACCGATGAAGGTACCGGAATATTGGCCTTCATACACCGCGCCATCAGCATCGCGATAAGTACCCTTCCAATCGCCTCGATAGCTGCCGTCCTCACGATAAGCACCGTCCCAATCACCTTGATAAGTTGTTGATCCGCGATAGGCTTTCGGCGTTGCCACAACGCGGTCGTCATTCATGAACACACTATTGTCGTAAGTGGCCTGACCAGCCCGATAGCCATCATTATAGCCGTGATTGTAACGATCCCAGTCCAGGTTATTGACGCTATCATAAACGACACCACGGCGATCGGTTAGAACGGCATCATTATAATAACGTGACCAACCATATCCGGCAGATGGCTGTCTCAAGCCGTAATTACCGTAGTTAGCGATGAAGAAGCGCGGCTGAATGAAGGTTCTAGGCAAACGGAACCCCCGATGTGGGCGCTGATAGCCGCGCCGATCACCAATGCGCCCCATGCGAACTTGAGCGCCGTCTCGGAATTTGCGACCGGCATGCACGCCATGGCGGATCTGTTTGCCACCCACACGGTTCATTATTTTTTTTGCGCCTTGTGCGGTAGAGGCAAGCGCTGTCGCGGAAGCAAATGATATGTCTAAAGGGGCCTTGGCTTGGACGCTAGCAGGTACCGATTCGATGGCTGCAGAGGCGGCTGCTGGCAGCATTGCCATAGCGCCAGTCAAGCCAGCAAATAAAAGGATCTTCATGGTTAACAACTCCCTGTTTTGGAACGAGCGGCTGGCGCGTTCCGCCGCGCAATGGCTAACGAATAGTTACCATTTGAAGGGTTATTTGGCCATTAGCAGCTTGTAAAATAGGGGTGTTTTGTCAGACTGTCTCGAAATGGGGCAATATGGTTTAACCGCTGTTAACCAAGGCTGTTAGCGATCGCAGCGATTAAATCCGTCATGCCGGTTTCGTCCTCTGCGGAGAATCTTTCGGGCAGGGGGCTATCAAGATCAAGCACCGCAATCACTTTTCCGCTGCTGCTAACCGGCACCACCAATTCACTGCGACTATCGGCATCGCAGGCAATATGGCCCGGAAAGGCATGGACGTCAGCAACCCGTTGAACTTTATCGGTGGCGGCTGCCGTTCCGCAAACGCCTTTGCCCATGGAAATGCGGATACAGGCGGTTTTCCCCTGAAACGGTCCGAGCACCAGTTCGTCATCGACCACACGATAAAAACCCGCCCAATTGAGGTCGGGAACATATTGCCAGATAAGCGCTGAGACATTGGCCATATTGGCAATGGCATCCGGTTCGCCATCGGTGAGCGCGCGAGCGGCAGAGATTAGATCCCGGTATAAGATTTCCGGAGACTGATCTTGAGAAATTGAAAAATCATGCATTGTAGAGCCGCTACCAGTTCACCGGGCAGGCGTTCAAGCAAATATCCTTCTTAGGGAGTATTTTGTCAGACGATAGAGGCAGTCCTTCGAATGGTTGCTTCAAACGGGCTTAAGTCTATCGGGCAGCGGTTGGTCGTTGAGCCAAGCACGGACCGTGTCGGCAAATAGTTCAGGGTCCTCGCCGCACCATCCATGACCCAAATCAGGAACGCGTACGGCCTGACAATTAGGCATTTCCGTTTGAAAAAGTTTTAATCCTTCAAGGATTGTAGGAAGTTCTTTTGTGCCTGCTGCAAGCAATGTCGGTGTGGCAATCGCGGAAATCTGATCCCGCACATCAAACTCCACCGCTAGCTTTCCCACCCGACGCATTGTTTTTGGAGTGGCGTTTGCGCGGCTTTCTTCGTCTGATGCCAAACTATAATCATCAAGACCCATCATCTCGACCATTTTTTCCCGATACCATTGAAACCGCATGAAAGGCGACGACAGGGTTATCGCCAATAGCACGAGCTTGGGATGCGGCATCGCGCCGGCTTGTATGCCGCTAATCATGGCGCGCTGGATCAGATCGGGGTGCCGGATCAGCAGATACAGACTGACATATCCGCCAAATGACAAACCCACCAAATGCACTGGCTTTCCTGCAAATAGGGTTCTGATCACGTCCGCGACAGCGTCTGCGGCCTGTTCCAGCGAGGTGAGCGGGTGATCCGCGCTTTTGCCATGTCCGGGAAGGTCGGGAATGATGTTATGAAATTCCGGCAGCATCCCGGCGATGTCGAGCCACATGCGTCCGGTGAAACTGCCGCCATGCAGAAAGACAATCGGATCGCCTTCGGGATTGCCGCGGGTCAAATAATGAAGGCTCATGGTTTGTCTCCTAGAAATTGAAAAATGACGGCATAAAATTGATCAGCATTCTCAACATGAAGTATGTGCCCGCCTGGCATTGTTACAAGTCGCGCATGTCCAATGCTGCTACAGAATAGCTTTGCGCCTGCGTTGGTCGCTTTGTTCCGTTCACCGGTGATGACCAATGTGGGCGCTTCGATATGTGGCAGATGCGGGCGACCATCATATTGTATGGCGGCCTCCAGTCCGTCCTTTATGCCTTGTACGTCCATTTGCCCTATCTGCTCATGAAGATGTTGCCTCACGATTTCGGGTTCTGCGAGACCTGAAAGCCAAGCCAGTCGCTTCGGGCTGACGTGACTCATAATGGCTTTGCTAAGACGAGCCAGAAGAATGGAGCTAGTGGTTTGACGCACTGTTGGAACGGCTTCGGCAAGCACCAATCCGCGCACCTTTTGGGGGTGGCGGGCCGCGAGCTCCAACGCAACCATTCCGCCGAGCGAATGGCCTACCAGTGCGAAACGATCTGGTAGTTGCGGCTCGATATAATCTGCATATCTTTCGACCGATGGGTTTGTAATGCATGCCACATGATTGTGGCCGGGAAAGTCCGGTTTGATCCCGCCAAAATCATTGCGCCAAGTGCTGCTCGAAAGGCCGGCACCATGCAACCACACGACATCGCTAAAGCTTGAACTTATATAATCGTCATCGCCGGGTTCGGCCATGGATGGTCTGCTTTCGTCATTGTGAACCCTGCTAAGATGTTCTTACGACGTTAGCCTTTTCCATAACCACATTCAGCCATCAAGCCAAGCATTGCTTGTTCGAACTGCCTTTTTATGTTCGCTCCGGAGGAGCCACCAGGCGTGGATTTGCTTTCGTGGTGTAACCATCAAAGAATTTCAGCTGTTCCCCATTTCCCAAGTCACCGCCGGAACAGTTCAGCAATTTGTCGATGCAGTTCGCTGTCCATTTATCCATAATGGTATCGTCCCATGCGCCGAACCAATCAGAGTGAAAAGTAGATCCGGGTATATGTGGCATCATCCCGGCCATGCGGTCTGATGAGAAATGCCATGTTTCGGTCATCGGATCCATATTACCAGTGCGGTCCAGAGTATCGTCGGTCGTATACCACGCACCTAGAGTGAATGTTGGTATTACGTAAGGATGGGTGTCCGGGCATTTGGCATAACCCCAGTTGCCGTAAGATACTTGAGCCATATGGGAACGATGGTCAGGGCTATCCAGATTTACGCCATCCCAACATTGCGGTGCAGACAACAGAGCACCTAGTTGCGCTCCGGATGGGCAATTGACGGCCGCCTCGGGAATATTCGCATAGGTTCCCGATTTTGCACCTTTTCCCTGACAATTCAGATGAAATTTCGAGCCATTTGCTGGGTCCTGCATGTTATAGCCGAAGACATAACGCAGACCGCGGGGTAGGGCGACGCAGGCTTTTCCCATGCGCTGACATTCGGGATCATTGTCCGGACGGCGTTTATAATAAATGGATACATAATCCGGCATGACAACTTGACCTTGACCATTCATCATCGAGGGAATCCAGTAAGCCGACCGGTTCAACATATTGTTGCAGGTGCTCTCCCCAGTTGTCCGCAACGATTCATAGGTCGAATTGGCATCCGCCTTGGTGTTACCAAAGAACGTATGCAGATGGGATTTCCCAGATTGACCGGGGTAGACGATAGGATCGTCATAGGCATTATGACTCGGCATGCACAGAAACCGGAAAGCGCCAACAACATCCGGAGCTGCGCTTACGGGTACGTCGCCATGACCCCATGAAGGCTGCAGGTAATCCGCAACGTTAAAATTGCTGGGAATAGAGGGCAGTCCAGCCAGCGAGCCAGCGGGAACCGGTGCCGGTGTAGGGGCGGGAGTTGGCGCTGGTGTTGGTGATGGTGATGGTGATGGTGATGGTGTCGGGGTGGGAGTAGGTGCCGGCGTGGTCACTGGCCCTGACGGCACATTTGTTGGCGAATTGGGCAGTGTCACGCTGCTTTCACTGCTTCCACCTGATTGCGATTTACAGCCGGACAAACCGACAAGGGCTATCGCTAAGGCAAGAAATACAGGTTTCGATTGCCCATCGGCAAATATGCTTTTCGAGTTGTTCATGATGTAACGCATTACGCGCGATCATTTAATCGGCCCTGTTGACTTATGGTTAACCGATATTAGGCATAGGATGTAACGGCCTGTTAATGCGACAGATTTGGTTGCTATGAGATCGACCGGTAATCCAGTGCGTTGAGAAGCGCCGCAGCAATTAGTCCAGGGTTGGCTTCCCGCGCATTTTTTTTACGCTCGACTTCTTTTTCTTGGAATCCACTCGCCGTGCTTTGGCCGCTCGGCTTGGTCGGGTCTTAATCCGGGGAGCATCACGTTGATGAGCTTCTACTATCATGTCTTCGATCCGTTTGCGTGCCTCAGCACGATTGGCTTCGCGGGTGCGATGCTCACGTACCGTCATGATGAGCTCGCCGCCGTTGGTCATTTTACGTCCTGCTAACGTACGTAGTTTCCGAAAGGCAAAAGGGGGCAGTCGGAGCGCGTATATATTAACGCGGATCTGCACAGCGGTCTCGACCTTGTTAACATTCTGCCCACCGGGACCGGATGCGGCCAGGAACGTCTCGCTAATCGCGCTTTCGGGAATGTCAAAGGTCATTGTGGCTGTTTAGTCGATTTCGAAGGGGGCGGATAGAGAGAGTATATGCAACACTACCTTGTGCAATTTGGTGACCCAAATGCCACTATTTTGCACGAGAGACATGTTGAAAAACTTTCGTTAGCCAGTTTTTTATCTGTTTTTATGAAGAAAAGTTAATTTTTTTTCGGACCATTCCAGAGTCTCTAAACGACTCATTTCTGCGGCTTACAGAGTCATAGCCCCTCTTGCGACTCGTGCTTAATCCTACATTAATCTAAAATTAACCTTTTACGTTCATCTGTCTTATGGTTAATAAATGATCGAGGGGCTTCGGGAATGTACCTGTCGCCGGTGCGTAAACTAAGAAAAGGGGCTGCCCAATGCGTGTGCTGCTGATTGAAGACGAGCCAACAACCGCAAAAGCAATTGAGCTAATGCTGACGACCGAAGGCTTTAATGTATACACAACGGATTTGGGTGAAGAAGGCCTCGATCTGGGTAAGCTCTATGATTATGACATTATATGCCTCGATCTCAACCTGCCAGATATGCATGGTTATGATGTTCTGAAAAAACTGCGTGTCGCCAAGGTGCAGACGCCCGTTCTCATTCTTTCCGGTATCAGCGAAATGGACAGCAAAGTGCGGTCCTTTGGCTTTGGTGCCGATGACTATGTGACCAAGCCTTTCCACCGGGAAGAGCTGGTTGCCCGTATTCACGCCGTTGTGCGCCGCTCCAAGGGCCACTCGCAATCTGTTATCCGTACCGGCAAGCTGGCCGTGAACCTTGATGCCAAAACCGTTGAAGTTGATGGCAATCGCGTTCACCTGACCGGTAAAGAATATGCGATGCTTGAGCTGCTTTCCCTGCGTAAGGGCACAACTCTCACCAAAGAAATGTTCCTCAACCACCTTTATGGCGGCATGGACGAGCCGGAACTGAAAATTATCGACGTGTTTATTTGTAAATTGCGTAAAAAGCTGGCTCTGGCTTGCGGCGGCGAAAACTACATCGAAACCGTATGGGGCCGCGGCTATGTCCTTCGCGACATGGAAGAAGAAGTCGGACCAGAGGTTCAGGTCGCTTAAGACTTTTTAACTCACTACCCAAAAAAAACGGCGGCGGGACCCAAACGGTTCCGCCGTTTTTGTTATGGCAGATTATTGCGGGAGCGCTGTGTCGAGATACCAGCGATGATTGCCTTCCAATGCAAGCGCGGTTAGCTTTTCGGTATAATAGGCCCCGGTATCTATGCCGATGCGGTTGCCTTTTTCGACCACATCATCGTTGATCGTGTGGCCGTACACAATTACCTTTTCATGTGGCTCGTTGACGGAGAGAAATTCTTCTCTGATCCACCGCAAATCCTTTGGTTTCTGTTCGTCGAGCGCGACTCCTGGGCGGATACCGGCATGGACAAAGGCATAATCGCCAACAATAATTTGGTTCTCAAACGTTTTTACAAAGTCGATATGATGCTCTGGTATCAGGTCCGGCAAGCGCTCGGCTAGGTCAGCGTTATCAAGCTCCATATAATCTCGCATGCTGATGTCATAGCTCAAGATAGTTTCTTTGCCGCCAATGCGGTTGAAAAAGCGAGTTGCTTTCTCATCTCCGGTTGCAGCTTTCAAATAGACTTCCTCATGATTGCCCATCAGGAAACGAACATCATTCAACTCTTCCTTGAGTTGAATGGCTGTCTCTATAACGCCGGAGCTATCCGGACCGCGATCGACCAGATCTCCAAGAAAGATAATCTCACTTTTGCTATCGCCGCGCTCAGCATCATCAGCGATAATTTTCTCGATGAGTTGTTGCAGCAAATCATTGCGGCCATGAATATCGCCAATGGCATAGACACGCCGACCTTCGGGAACACAGGCAGTCTCCAAGGGGCTGGTTTCCAATTTCTTACTAAACAGGCGCTTCAACATAGTGCCGACGAACTTCGTTCCATTTGCTAAAATTTCAAGAGGCGGGCGCTAGTTTAGCGCCCACCTCATTGTCTATATAGGGTTTTACCTGAATAGCTCCTGTCAGCGGTTAACTCTCCACCGTGAAGCTGAGACCAGCATTGGCTTCCAGTCGCTTGGTCAGCTTTTTGCCCATTAATGCGCCTGGTGTCCAAATTCCGCCGCCATGTTTGTTACCATCTTGCGCGATACATAGCGCAGCCTCGGCAATCATTTTGGAGGTTGATCCGTAGCCTGGATCTTTGTCGCCTTTGACGCAGAGAGTGGCGGTTTCACCGTCCGCCGTTTCACCGAGAAACAGGACATCGTAAAAGCCATTCTCGCGTTCTTCCTTGGTTGGGCCTTCGCCGGGTTTGGGTGCGTCATCGCCACCCAGAGGATTGGCTTTAGCCAGCATTTCTGCTGCTTGTTTGCCCATTTCACCCGGGCTGGTTACGACCATCTCATCATATTTGAAATCGTCCCCATAAGGAAAATCAAGCAGGAAGTTGGTGCGATGCACATTCTTGGTATTGATCGGAGCCATGATGAAAGGTGCGACCCAACTGTCTAGCGTCTTGTCCTTTTTGGGGATCATCATATTGGGCTGATCCGGTCCTTCAAAGCCAGGAGTCAGGCCAAAGCTGCTCGCCAATATTTTGACGAGACCAGGGTTTTTGGCGATCGCCTTCATTGTTTCTTTCAGGCTTGCCGCTGTGCCGCCAGAAAAAGTGCCTTCCATTGCGCGAACGCGCCCCTTTACGCGCGTGGCAGGCTTGCCGAAGCGTTTCTGCATGTCTTTCTGCAGAGCCAATACGCCCAGGTCAAAAGGGATGGAATCAAAACCACAGGAAAAGCATATCTGTGCGCCAGATTTTTCTGCCGCTTCTTGATGCTCGTCAATTTTTTCGCGCATCCAGCCGGGTTCGCCGCAAAGGTCGACATAATGCGTGCCATGTTTGACGCAGGCGCTAACCAGTTCGTTGCCGTAGAGCTGGTACGGTCCAACGGTGGTCAGGATCACGCTCGCGCGGCTTGCCATCATATCGATAGAGGCAGCATCATCGGAATCCGCCACAACTAACGGGGTGTCCTTTGGCGCGCCGATCAGATCACGCACTTCTTCAAGCTTTTCCAGCGAACGCCCGGCCATGGCCCATTTTGGCGCGTCGCCACCAATGCCATATTTTTGGGACATATATTCAGCGACCAGACGGCCAGTGTAACCGGTCGATCCATAAATAATGACATCAAATTCGCGTGCGTCGGACATAAAGCCCCTCCTGATTATCGGTTGTGTTTCGAAACGTGCTTATGACTTAGAGCTTAGGTAGAGTCACGCCTCTTTGCCCCATATATTTCCCCGCGCGCTCCGCATAGCTGGTCTCGCAAGGCTCATTGCCTTTGAGGAACAGAAACTGGCAGGCGCCTTCATTGGCATAGATTTTGGCGGGCAGGGGGGTCGTGTTGGAAAATTCCAGCGTGACATGGCCTTCCCAGCCCGGTTCCAGCGGTGTCACATTCACGATGATCCCACAACGCGCATAGGTTGATTTACCGAGACAGATAACTAACACATCGCGCGGGATGCGGAAATATTCGACTGTTCGGGCGAGGGCAAAGCTGTTCGGCGGAATGATGCAGCAATCGGTCTTGCGATCCACAAGGCTGTTGGCGTCAAATTGCTTGGGATCAACGACAGCGCTGTTCACGTTGGTGAAAATCTTGAATTCGTCGGCTACCCGGGCATCATAACCATAAGAGGATAGGCCGTAGCTGATACAGCCATCACGCTTTTGTCCCTCTACGAAGGGCTCTATCATTCTGCTATGATTGGCTTCTTGGCGAATCCATCTGTCGGAAAGTATGCTCATATCACTCTGTCTCCGGGCGTTTGGCTTTTTAGGATTTGGCGCTTCATGCCAGCAAGCTTAAGGCCGCACAACATTCCAGTTCACCGGGCCATCTATTCCGCTGACCCTGCGCATATCGGACGCGCGCCACATCACCCAAGGCTTGGTCGCGTAGTCGGGCGGAAAAAAATTGCCTTCCAGCCAGAAAGTCCGGCTGATACCGCTGCTTATGTTATAGTCTTCTTCGAATTCTTTTGAGACGATGATGACGGCAGGCTTTCCACTATGCCCTTCAATTTGATTGAGAAAAGTATTCAATTCACTCAGAACCAAGGCGCGTCCGGGTCGATCTTTGCAACCATTGTCATAAGCGAGGCGGACCGCTGGCGGCAGGATATTTTCTTCCCGCGGCACGGTCGTGACAAACATCGTTGCCTGATCACTGGCCAGACGGCACAAGCTATATTCATGCACTGCACCATAGCGGATCCCTGCGTCGCCTGCGCCCTTGATATTAGTTGCGAAGACAGGGTCGCGTTCCTCGGCGCCATTGGTTGCGCGGACATAAGCAAAATCCACACCAGTAGCACCGGCCACATGCCAAGTGATTTGGCCATGACTTGCATCTACCGAAATGCCTTGGACTGGATATTGGTCACGCGGTGGCGCCCAGCCTACGGCAATATTGCGCAGGACAAATGCGATGATCAGCAACGCAATGATGCTTAAACCGTACCGCAGCACGGTATTCTTCTTGCTCTGTGTGGACACCCTTTTTCCCTGACGCATACTCAACTGGGCGATTGGTCACCTGCAACTAACGAGCAGAGAATCGCTTAATTCTTGATATGCAATACACAGATCAAAGTGAAGAGGCGACGGGCGGTTTTGAAATCGACTTCGATTTTACCATCCAATCTTTCGGTTAGCAGTTCGGCGCCATGATCATGCACACCGCGCCGCGCCATGTCGATTGTCTCGATCTCTTGCGCTGTGGCCTTGCGAATAGCCTGATAATAGCTGTCGCAAATGGCGAAATAATCCCGGATGGGGCGGCGAAAACGACCGAGCGCAAGGATCAGGGTTTCCAGCGCTTCGCCGTTCTCGCGTGCAATGGAAAGCACTAGTCGGCCTTCTTGTACGCTTAGGTGAAGCTTATAGGGGCCGGCATAACCATCTTCATGCTCGCGCAGGGGCTTGAAGTGGTTTTCTTCGATCAGATCGAAGATCGCAATACGTCTTTCCTGCTCAATATCGGCATTGCGCCAAAGGATGGTCGCTTCGTCGAGTTCAATATTTATGATGCGTGGATCGGACATTCAGGCTCTGTTGCCGCAGCACCGGGGCTAGGACAAGTTTTTTTGCAGTGCGGCACAAAAACAAAGGCATTTATCCACAAGACTGTCCCCGCTTGATTTGAAAATTTACCCGAACGCTCTTGCCCTGAATCGCCTGAGCGTGAATGATGAGCAAATGGCCGAGTTAGTTCGTTTTGATGCAGTCGAAGAAGAAACCCAGCGCCTGCCCCGCAATGTTGAGGCAGAGGCGACGTTTCTCGGTGCGTTATTGATTGATAACCGTGTCGCCGAAGACGTGCAGATCAAGCTGCGCCCGGAACATTTCTACGAACCGCTTCATGGACGCATTTATGAGCAGGCGTTGAAGCTGCTCGATCGCAATATGGTTGTCACCCCCGTCACGCTAAAGCCCTATTTTGAGGCGGACGAAGCGATGAAGGTGCTCGGCGGACCTTCCTATCTGGCCAAATTGACCGGCGATGGTGCGGGCTTGATTGGCGCGAGGGATTTTGCAGACCAGATTTATGATCTCGCGCTCTTACGCGAACTGGTTACCGTTGGTCGCACTTTGGTCGATAGCGCTCTCGATACCAGCGAAACGGTCGATCCCAAGACCCAGATTGAAGAAGCGGAGTCGGCACTTTACCGGGTCTCCGAGGGCGAAGCGCAGGAAGGTGGGGTTAAATCCTTCCTGGCTGCATCTACCGAGGCCCTGACCAATGTCGAACGCGCCTTTAACAGCGGCGGCAAGGTGTCTGGCATTACAACGGGCCTGACGGACCTAAATGCAAAAATGGGCGGCCTGCACAAAAGTGATTTGCTGATATTGGCGGGACGTCCCGGCATGGGTAAGACCTCGCTCGCGACCAATATCGCATTCAACGCAGCCAACCGATATCGCCGCGATATGCAGGACGGGATTGAGCCGATCGATTCACTGGGCGCCAAGACGGTGTTTTTCAGTCTTGAGATGTCCGCGGACCAGCTGGCGACGAGAATATTGTCCGAGCAGGCAGAAATCAGCTCCGAAAAACTCCGTATGGGGGCGATTAGCCGTGACGAGATGCACCGGCTGGCATTGGCGTCGCGGGAGTTGCAGGATTTGCCGCTGTTTATCGATGATACACCAGCTCTGACCATTGCGGCGCTGCGGACCCGCGCGCGCCGGTTGCAGCGACGCAGCGGTATCAACTTGATCGTGGTCGATTATCTTCAGCTTTTGCAAGGGTCCGGACGCGCCAACGACAACCGTGTCAACGAAATTTCCGAGATTAGCCGAGGGCTCAAAACCCTTGCGAAAGAGCTGAATTGTCCGGTTATCGCGCTGTCGCAGCTGAGCCGGCAAGTGGAAAGCCGCGAAGATAAACGCCCGCAGCTATCGGATCTGCGTGAATCCGGTTCGATCGAGCAGGATGCCGATATCGTGATGTTCATTTTCCGCGACGAATATTATCATCTTGCCGTGAAGCCCGATGATCCGGACGAAAATTCGACCGAGGAACAGAAAGCCAAATATCTCGCGTGGGAAACCGATCATCAAAGCAAGGTCGGCAAAGCCACCGTCATTGTCGCGAAAAACCGCCAAGGTTCGACTGGGAATATCCAACTGAGCTTCCTGAGTGAGTTCACCAAATTTGGCGATCTGGCTTATGGTGATGCGCCGGATGATTATTGATCCGACCGTGGGTGTTTAGCGTCGCGGGCTAGATCACCGTTTAGCGATTTGCTTAAACAGCGACCAGAGGCCTTTCCGCTCTGAGGACTCTAACCTTTTCGTCGCTGTAACAGCTGTTTCACTAAAACCTAACATATGGGCTATGCGACCTGCGGCTTGCTGCCCTTCGTGTATCGCTCCTTCGACATAGCCGGGAAATTGCGTGGCAATTTCTGAGCACGCGAATGTCACGCGATCTTCCATCTTCCGCAGAACCACGTCCGGAGCAAGCATCTGACCAGCGATCACATGAGCATTGTAGCCACCGCCCACCCATGGGTCATCTACCCATATGCGTTCGAATTGTGCGACCGGGTTCGCCGCAGGCGCTCCGAATAAGCGGACCAACGGTTGCTGGATCCGTTCCCATCGCTGCTCACGTGACAAACCCGCAAGATGCCGTGCATTTGGTCCGCCGATAAACACAGTCAAGCGAGGTTTACCGTGCTCTTTCAAGCTTGTATCAGCGGTGGCAAATCCAGAAAGGCTAATGCTGCTACTCATGCCGGAATTGCCAGCATCGCGCCAGAACGGGCGGTCATAACATAAAGTCATCTTGATCATGTCACCAGCTTGATAAGCCTTCAATGCTGGTTGGGACCAGTGAGAGGGTGGCATGAATTTTTTGGCGATTGTTGGCGGGGCCGCGACGATGACAGCCTTTGCTTTGATGGAGCCCGACACAGTGTCTATCACAGCGCTTTCGCTGCCCACGTCGACCGATTGCACGGGTGTTTGTAACACCAACCGATCACCGAGTTTTTCTGCAAGGGAAGTCGCCAGCGCGCTAAGACCCTCCTGAACATGAAATTCCCAATCTTCGCGATCTGAATCATATCGCTCGAAGATGTCAACAGCATGGGAAAACTGGAGCTCGTGCATCGGCAAACCCCACAATTCTTCGACTTGCGATGCGATCAGGCTTCGCATCTCCGATTCTAAAGACAGTAAAGATAACCGATCTGCGGCGGATTTTTGAGGATCGTTATATAGCAGGGCAAGTTCAGCATCGTCGCGATTTGGCTTTTCGAAAAGAGTTTCCATTTTACGAAAAGCAGTAATTGCGGATGCTCCGCTCGCCCCGTCGCATAGATAGCGGCCAATATTGGGCAAGGGAACGGGATGGAGGCCAGACCTGGTTACTGCTGAAAACAGCTTTTGCATATCGGTGTTCAGCGCTTGTGCGCCATGTTCGATAATTTCACCATCGGCGGTATGTTCGGTTTCGATACGACCGCCGACACGGTTTTGTGCTTCGATCAGGCAAAAATCTATATTCGCTTGATCCAGCCGGGCCGCCGCCGAAAGGCCTGACATGCCGGCTCCAACGATCACAACATCGACTTGATCACGAAGAGTTTGATGCATTTTTTATCCTATTTTGGACAGGGGGAGCCTCCAAAATAGGTGTTTCTTCCATTCGCAACAATGGCCCGCCATGAAATATATTTACATTATGTTACAAGGCTTCTTGCAGCCGATAATCGAACGGTAGAAGTGTCTAAAAAATCGGATCGTTTGCGCCACTTTCATCATCTTCCGGAGCCGGCAATGGCGTAACATCTTCATGAATACCGCATTCGGTCTTGTCCCAACCGCGCCAACGGCCGGCCCGGGGGTCTTCGCCCGGTTTGACTTTGGACGTGCAAGGTGCACAGCCAACGGAGAGATAGCCTTGTTCTTCCAGCGGGTGGCGGGGCAGGTCATGCTCTTCAAAATAGGCTTCGAGATCATCCTTGATCCAATCGCCTAGCGGGTTGATTTTCAACCGGCCGTCTTCGACTTCAAAGCGCGGCAGGTTTTGGCGCGTAACCGATTGAAAGGCCTTGCGCCCTGAAATCCAGCTGTTCAAACCGGACTTGGCGCGTGCCAATGGCTCGACCTTGCGGATTTCACAGCAGCCATCAGGGTCAAATGACCAACGCAGCTCATTCCCGTCTTTGGCCGCAAGAACAACAGGGTCCGGCTTCACAACATTCGCATTTTGAATGCCCAGAGTTTGGATCAGTGTTTTGCGATATTCCAGCGTTTCGGGGAACATTTTCAGTGTATCAACAAAAGTCACCGGAATGGCGGGATCGGCTTTTGCCACGAGGTCCAGCAAAACGGCACTTTCGGTCCCAAAGGAAGAAACAACCGCCACTTCACCAAGATTATCTTCTTCGAAAAGGGCTTTCAGCATCGCTGAAGCATGCACCCCTTCAAAGCGCGCATTCAGGGCGTCGGCATCTGCCTGCGTAAAATCAGGCCGCGCGTCGATGATATCAATTTTGCGTGCTGGCTCACCCATGACGCAATTTCCAAATCGGCGTGCGACTGTCTGTGGTGCCTTGATAGACTGCGTCATAAAGCTCCAGCGCTTTGTCCATGACCTTGGCATCTATCGGCGCATCAGGCGTGAATGCATCAAAGCCACAGCGGCGCATATAGGCGATTTGATCGACCAACACATCACCGCTGGCCCGCAATTCGCCTATATAGCCGGCTTCACGCAGGATTTGCGCTGCGGAATAGCCGCGACCGTCGCCAAAGACCGGGAAGTCGATTTCGATCAGGGCCAAGCGATCCAGCAACGGGAGGAGCAGCCGAGCATCTTCGCCCGCTTCGATCCGTACGGCGGTCGCATTGGATTGATCCAAAAATGCCTCAAGCGAAACCGCTGGCTCTTCATGGCTTTCGTCATCGCGAAAACGGATTGCCTCAACCATAGATAGCCTCCTTGAACGCAGCCATGCCGACACGCCGATAGGTATCGATAAACCGTTCGTCCTCTTGCCGTTCTTTCAGATAGAGGTCTGTGACGGTTTCAATGGCGTCAATCACGCCATCTTCGCTAAAGCCTGGGCCGGTAATTTTGGCTAGGCTAGTGTCTTCCGCAGCCGAACCACCGAGCAGCAATTGGTAATTTTCGGTGCCTTTACGGTCGACGCCCAATATGCCGATATGGCCTGCATGATGGTGTCCGCAAGCATTGATGCAGCCGGAAATTTTGAGCTTCAACTCACCCAATTCGCGCTGACGACCGAGATCGGCAAACCGCTCGCTGATCTTCTGTGCCAGCGGGATAGAGCGCGCATTGGCAAGGCTGCAATAATCGAGACCAGGGCAGGCAATGCTGTCGGTGATCAAGTCGAGATTGGCAGGAGCCAAGCCGGCTTCATCCAGTTTCTGCCATAATGCGTAAAGATCGCTCTTTTTAACATGGGGCAGAACGATATTCTGGCTGTGCGTAACGCGCATTTCGTCAAAGCTATATTGCTCGGCGAGATCGGCCATAAGATCAATCTGCGATGATGAAGCATCACCGGGAATGCCGCTCTTTGGTTTTAGACTGATCGTCGCAATGGCATAGCCAGGTTGCTTATGGGCAACCGTGTTCTGGTCCACCCAAAGGTTGAAATCCGGATCCGATAGATCGAGATCGTCGCTCGCATTGGTGTCAAAGGCAGGATCAGCAAAATATTCGGTAATCCGGGCCAGTTCTTCCACGGGAGGGTTAAGACCCAATGTCTTCATATGGGCGAATTCTTCTTCGACCTGACGGGTATATTCTTCCTTGCCCAGTTCGTGGACGAGGATCTTGATCCGCGCTTTATATTTGTTATCGCGCCGTCCATAGCGGTTATAGACCCGCAGGCAGGCTTCGGCATAGCTGATCAGTTCATCTGCAGGCACAAAGTCACGGATTTCCGGAGCGATCATCGGCGTTCGGCCCATACCGCCGCCGACGAAGAATTTCGCGCCTAATTCACCATCCTTGTGGACCAGCTGAATGCCGATATCGTGCAAGCGCATTGCCGCACGATCTTCATCGCTGGCTATGACCGCGATTTTGAATTTGCGGGGCAGATAAGAAAATTCAGGGTGAAAGCTCGACCACTGACGCAGGATTTCTGCCCAAGGGCGCGGATCGGCAATTTCATCAGCCGCTGCCCCGGCATATTGGTCAGAGGAGATATTGCGAATGCAGTTACCGCTAGTCTGAATCGCATGCATCTCGACCGATGCCAGGTCGGCGAGGATATCTGGCGCATCTTCGAGCTTTATCCAGTTATATTGAATATTCTGGCGGGTGGTAAAATGCCCGTAATCGCGGTCATATTTGCGCGCAATGTGACCGAGCATCCGCATCTGTTTGCTGTTGAGCGTACCATAGGGGATGGCGACACGCAGCATATAGGCGTGCAGCTGCAGATACAGACCGTTCATAAGCCGCAGGGGTTTAAATTGGTCTTCGGTCAGTTCACCGGCGAGGCGGCGTTCCACCTGATCGCGAAATTCCGCAACCCGCGTATCGACCATTTGCTGGTCATATTTGTCATATTGATACATGGCTAAATCACCCAGTTTCCAGCCTCAGGATCGGCTGGCTTTAATGTTAAATCCGGTCTTACGGTTGGTCCCAATGCACGCACGCGATCCTTGATATGGGCGGGGCGAGGGCCGTCGTCGGTCATCTCAGCTTCGATCGCATAGGGCACATTGACCCGCCGCGCGGCTTCTTCCTCTTGCAGAATGCCTTCGAAATTCTCACCGACATCAATGGCATCTTCGACATGGCGGGACCAGTCGCTGCCGGTCCACCAGGTCACATCACCTGTCTTCAAGTCATTTCCGGTCAGTATCTTCAAAATTCCACTCCCGCCATTTGCGCATATTCAAAAAATTTATCGGTTGCGTCACCGTAACGTGCAACCTCGCCGACCACCAACAGGGCAGGGCTCTTCACCTTTTCTCTTTGTACGAGATCACCAAGATCGGTCAGCAATGTCTGCAGCGCCCGGAAATCATCCCGTGTTCCGTTTTCGAGCACGGCTACTGGCAAGTCGGGCGATGCACCGTCGGCAATTAATTTTTCCACAATCGCTTCAGCATTGGCAACGCCCATATAAATAACCAGCGTACGGCCTTTTCCAGCCAATCCTGACCAGTTCTGATCAGACAGTCCTTTGCACTGTCCTGCAACGAAGGAAACGGCACTCGATGCATCGCGGTGGGTGAGCGGTATTTTCGCTTGGGCCGCGCAGCCGAGGGCTGCACTGATGCCGGGCACGACCTCCACTTGGACGCCGGCTTTGATGCAATCGCTTGCTTCTTCGCCACCACGGCCGAAAATAAAAGGATCGCCGCCCTTAAGCCGGACGACCTTATGGCCTTTCCGGGCTTGAGCGATCAACAATGCGTTGATCGCCTCTTGCGGCATGCTGTGGCGAGAACGCTGCTTGGCAACCGAAACCCGCTGGGTTTTTTCTGGTGCCATGGCCAATATATCAGCGCTAACCAACCCATCATGAACGATGATGTCAGCTTCAGATAACAGCCGGGCAGCTCGCAAGGTCAGCAGCTCGGGATCACCGGGCCCAGCACCAACAAGATAGACTATACCATTTCTGGTCGGTGCGCGCTCTGGGGATGGTCTATTTTTTTCCATAAAGCCGATATGCGCCGGTAAGCCGCCATTATCAAAGCAGAAGTTTTTTTAGCGGCCTAAGATATACTATTGACCAGATGTCAGCGCAGCGTCGACTTCGGTTTAGTCTTCATCCTTTAAACCAATGCCGATAGATGCCCGGGTCTGTTCCGCTTCCATCGAAACGACGGGATAGGCGCAATAATCCGCAGCATAGAAGGCGCTTGGGCGATGATTGCCGGAAAGACCAATGCCGCCAAATGGGGCCTCAGAGGAAGCGCCAACGGTCATCTTGTTCCAGTTGACAATTCCGGCACGGCTATTGGACCAGAATTGATCATATTGCTTGGCGCTACCGCCGATCAAAGCGGCGGAAAGGCCGTATCGGGTGTTGTTAGCCTCAGCTATTGCGCTTTCGAAATCGGGAACGCGTATGACCTGCAATATAGGACCGAACAGCTCAATATCAGGTCGCTCCTCCATATCTGTAACGTCAATAATACCCGGTGTTAGAAAGGGGCGTTCGTCCAATGGTCGCGCCATGTGCTTGATGGGGCGGCCGCCATGGGTCATCAACGCGAGAAAGCTCTCAGTCAGTCCGTCTGCGACTTCATTGTCTATAACAGGCCCCATGAACGGCGCAGGTTTGCTGAACGGTTCATCGATAATCAGGCGATCTGCTATCCGTTTCACTTCTTTCACCACACGATCATAAAGTTCGTCTTTAACGATCATCCGGCTTGCGGCAGAGCAGCGCTGCCCAGCGGACAGAAATGCTGATTGTACCACCAATACGGCAGCACTGTGAATGTCATCGGTATCCCAAACAATGATCGGGTTGTTGCCGCCCATTTCCAGCGCCAGAATCTTGTCCGGCCGCGATGCAAACTGGCGGTTGAGAGCGACGCCGGTTTGTGCCGAGCCGGTGAACAATACACCGTCAATGTCGTCGTTTGCGGTCAGTGCTTTCCCAACATCAGGGCCGCCTTGCAGGATGTTTACCACTCCATCAGGCAAGCCGGATTTAGAAAAAGCGTCGACCAGAAATGCTCCAACAGCTGGCGTTTTCTCCGAAGGCTTGAAGACAACAACGTTACCAGCGATCAGCGCCGGTACGATATGTCCGTTCGGCAGGTGGGCCGGAAAATTATAGGGGCCGAGCACCGCCAATACGCCGTGCGGTTTGTGCCGCATCGCCGCGCGCATATTTGGCTGGCTGGGCAATTGTCGTTGCGCGGTGCGTTCTGCATAGGCCCTGACAGATATATCGATTTTATTGATGACCGCTTCGACTTCGGTTCTGGATTCCCAAATTGGCTTTCCAGTCTCCCGGGCGATCAATTCTGAAAGCTGTTCCGACTGCGTTCTTATGCGATTGGAATAACGGCGAACCGCTTCTATTCTTTTCGTGAGCGGCAATGCTGCCCAGGTCGGCCAGGCTTGCCGTGCGTTCGCAACGGCAGCGTCTGCATCTCCTGCTTCGCCTTGCCATAGGATTGCGCCTGTCGCGGGCTCTACTGAAATAAGTTGTGTCAAAATCAATCCGTTACAAAATTATTCTATTGGAGCCGGTTTAGGGCTTTCTTCGGTCGAACCCTAACTAGCTGATACAGCTTAAAAATCCAGTAACCATGAAGCTATTTTCTTTCCAAGGCTTCCTTACATCCAGTTATGTTCCGTTACAAACCTCTAAGTGCCTTGCCCATATTTCTTATTGCCTCAACTTTTCTGGTTAACGGTTGCCAATCATCATTGTCGGCGATCGCTTCCCAGATTGTTTCGACTTCTTCTATATGCAGCGAGCAGGGAGAGTCTGATTGCCAATAATTGTGATTTGACGATCGGCTTGGCATTCGTTTGGCCATCTCCTTCGCAAATAGGTCGAATTCATCCGAATCATAACCTTGCGCTTCAGTGGATGTGCCTTTGCCCCAGTCCAGGAAAAACTGATCAATCGTTACCGTTTTCAAACTTAGTGCTTGCTCGGCTGCTACGACCAGAGGTTTGTCTTTATCGAAACCTTCGCTTTCGACACCCAACCTCCAACAGAAATGTTCCGTAAACGCTTTGCCATAGGATTTTGGAAAAGCTTCCAGTGTTGCAACCAACGGATCACTATCGCAAACCAGCCTTAGTGCGCTGGCCAACTGGGCAAGGTTCCAATGCAAGGCCTCGGGTTGCCGGCCGAAACAGTAGAGTCCCTCATGATCAAAATAGGCGGCCGTGAAGCCGGGTTCCCAATAGGGTGTGAAACGCCAGGGCCCATAGTCAAAGCTCTCGCCTGTGACATTAATGTTGTCAGTGTTGAGGACACCGTGAACAAACCCCGCTGTCATATAACTGGCAGCCAATTGCGCGCCTTTGGTGGCAACATTTTGAAACAGCTCGGTGGCGGGATTGTCTGTTTTCGTGCCGTCATAAAAATGGGTGAGGCAATAGTCGATCAGCGCGTGCATTAGATCTTCATTCTGTTCCGCAGCGATCCGTTGAAAGGTACCGAAGCGGATATGGCTGTGGCTGAGCCGGGTCATGACGGCGGAGCGGGTAGGGGACGGTTCATCGCCGCGTTCAAGCTCCTCTCCCGTTTGAACAAGCGAGAAAGTCTTGGATGTCTCAACGCCAAGAGCTTCCAGCATCTCGGTAGCCAGAATTTCCCTGACACCGCCTTTCAATGTCAATCGCCCGTCACCCGAACGGCTCCATGGCGTCGTACCGGAACCTTTGGTAGCCAGGTCCATCAGCCGGTTTTCGTGGTCGCGCAGCTGGGCAAATAGGAACCCACGGCCATCGCCAATGTCAGGATTATAATTGCGAAATTGATGGCCGTGATAGCGCAAAGCCAGCGGAGGGTCCAAATTGTCTGGCAAGGTTTCAAATCTGCCAAAATGATTGAGCCACTCTTCTTGGTCGAGGTCCGACAAACCAACGGTCTGATCCCAGCGATCATTGCGAAAGCGCAGGATATGCTTTGGAAATTGGGCTGCGCTGACAGGATCTCCAATCTTTTCACCCAGGTCGGTTATTTTGACATCAGCGCGATAGGAAGATTTGGTGGGTTCGGCTTGCGGTTTATATGGCATTGTCTGATAGTGGGGACTAATCGGGGTAGCGGCAAGTCATAACCGGGGGATGAATCATAAATATGGCCGAAGAGAAAATTTATCAGGATCAGTATTGGCAATCTGATGACGACTTGAAACTACATTATCGCGACTATCCTTCGTCCAGTACAAAAACGCCAATATTCTGCGTGCCGGGTTTAACCCGCAATATCCGTGATTTTGAACATCTGGGGCAGTGGATCAATGGTAAGCGACGTATCATCATGATCAACTTGCGCGGGCGCGGTGAGAGTGAATATCCCAAAGATAGCACGACCTATAACCCAAAGTCCTATGTCGCGGATATTGTGAAGCTGATGGATGAGATTGAAATCCCTGAAGCCATATTCTTTGGAACATCATTAGGCGGTATCGTTACGATGGTTATGGCATCGCTGCATCCAGGCCGCGTTGCAGGTGCGTTGCTCAACGATATTGGTCCCGAAATCGATCAACGTGGGCTGGACAGGATCGGCGAATATGTGGGGCAAGGGCGTAGTTTTGACACTTGGGCTCATGCTGCACGCGATCTCGCTGAATCTGGCGGCGATATATTTCCAGATTACACCCTGAAAGACTGGATCGTGTTTGCAAAGAAAGTCTATCGGATGAATAGTTCCGGTCGGATCAAGCTGGACTATGATATGAAAATATCGGAACCGTTTGAGCGCAAAGGCGGGGATAATGCAGCGATGTGGCGGATGCTGGAAGCCTTGAAGAACATCCCCACGCTTATCCTGCGCGGCGAGTTGTCGGATCTGTTCAGCGACGCGACGGCAAAGAAGATGCTGAGTGTATTGGAGCAAGGGGAACTGGTTACCGTTCCCCGCGTCGGCCATGCGCCCAGTTTGGAAGAGCCAACTTCGCTTGACGCAATTGCCGCATTGCTTCAACGAGTCGATTGATTTTCCAATAGTTTGAAAAACCAAATATAGCTGATGAAATCTTCTAAAATCCTGCATTTGCACAGTACGTTCAACCTGGGCGGCAAAGAAGCACGTGCCGTTCGATTGATGAACCATTTCGGTGGGCAAGCGGTGCACACCATTTTATCCGCTGAGCCCGATAGCCTGTCTGCACGCGACGCGATTGATGCCAAGATCAAAGTGCATTTTCCCAAAGACGCACCAGCTCTGGCTGGCAAGCCGTCGTTAAAACGCTATCGTGAGCTAGTCGCCTATTTCCGGAACTTTGATTTGATCTTGTCCTATAATTGGGGGGCTATGGATGGCGTGATGGCACGAACGTTGTTCAGCCGGGTGGAAGGGTTACCGCCGCTCATCCACCATGAAGACGGCTTTAACGAAGACGAGCGCAAGAAGCTGAATTGGAAACGCAACATGTTCCGCACCTTTGCTCTTGGGGGAAGTCAAGCCTTGGTGGTTCCTTCCGAAAGATTGGAAAACATTGCCAAATCGGTTTGGAAGCAACCGGCAGACAAGATCCATCGCGTCTCTAATGGTATTGATGTGAAGCGTTTTGAAAAGAAGCCACAACGCGGCGCTTTACCGGGTTTCAAGAAGGGCAAGGATGAGATTGTTGTCGGGACAATTGCCGGTCTGCGTGCTGTCAAAAACCTTCCGCGGTTGGTGCGAGCCTGCGCCGCAGCCGGCGACCATGTTCGCCTTGTGATAGTCGGCGAGGGGCCTGAAAAGGCTGCGATATTGGCGGAGGCCGAGCGCTGCAATATGGCCAATCGTTTGCTTATGCCAGGTTTTCTGCCAGAGCCTTCGCGCTATGTCGGCCTTTTCGATATTTTCGCTCTATCTTCCGACAGCGAACAATTTCCGATTTCTTTGATGGAAGCCATGGCAGCAGGATGTCCAGTAGCAGCGACCGATGTCGGAGACATCAAATCTATGGTATGTCGGGCAAATCAAGGGTCCATAAAGCCCGCAGATGACGAAGCGCAATTTGCCGAAGCGCTCACAACCTTGGTCCAGCACGAACAATTACGGAATGATATTGGCGCACAAAACCGGATGAAGGCGCAGGCAGAATATAATGAAAGCAAGATGTTGGCGCGCTATGCGTTGCTTTATGGCCATGCGCTGGGAAGGCCGAAATTTACTTAATATGTGACGATTAAAAATAGTTTGGGCATTTGCTAATTTTTTCGAACAATTTTGCCATGCGCTGTCTATAAGGCGTGCTTGGGGTATAAGGAGAGTATAGTGTTTAAAGGGGTCAAGCCTATCCAATATGGTGGTCGTGAAGTCTGGCCATTGATTGAGGGTGGCAAAGGAGTTGCCGCTACCAATCATGCCAGTTCCGGCGCATGGGCTGCCGCAGGCGGTATCGGCACTGTATCTGCCGTCAATGCTGATAGCTATGATGCTGATGGCAACGTTATCCCGCAAATTTATCACGGAAAAACCCGCGGCGCACGGCATGAAGAGCTTGTGAAATATGCGATTGACGGTGCGGTTGCCCAGGTTACGCGTGCTTTCGAAATATCCAACGGCAAAGGCGCAATCAATATCAATGTGCTTTGGGAAATGGGCGGCGCGCAGCAGGTACTGCACGGCGTGCTTGAACAGACCAAAGGCATGGTGGCGGGTGTCACATGCGGTGCCGGTATGCCCTATAAGCTCTCAGAAATTGCGCAGCAATATGGGGTGAATTATTTACCGATCATCAGCTCTGCTCGTGCCTTTCGGGCTTTGTGGAAACGCGCTTATCACAAGGTTTCAGACCTTATGGCGGCGGTGGTTTATGAGGATCCGTGGCTGGCTGGCGGGCATAATGGCCTCAGCAACGCCGAAGACCCGCGCAAACCCGAAGATCCTTATCCGCGTGTCAAAGCCTTACGCGAAACCATGCGCGGCGAGGGCATAGCCGACAGCGTGCCAATCATCATGGCGGGCGGCGTCTGGGCTCTCAAAGACTGGGACAATTGGATTGATAATGACGAGCTCGGTCAGATTGCCTTTCAATTCGGCACCCGTCCGCTGCTCACCAAGGAAAGCCCGATCCCGGACAGCTGGAAGAATGAGCTGATCAAGATCAAGGAAGGCGATGTGCTGTTGCACAAATTCTCGCCCACTGGTTTCTATTCGTCGGCCGTTCGCAATGAATTCCTGCGCAGCCTGGAAGCGCGCTCCGAACGCCAGATTCCTTATTCGACCGAGAAGGCCGGTGAGCATACGCATCAACTGGATGTTGGCGTGAAGGGCAAAAACTTTTGGGTTACACGCAACGACTTGCTGCGTGCGCGGGAATGGGACGGTCTGGGTTTCACCATGGCGCTCAAGACACCGGACAACACAATTGTGTTCACTACACCTGAGGAAGCCAAGATGATCCGCAAGGACCAGGCCGATTGCATGGGTTGTCTGTCACACTGCGGTTTTTCCGCTTGGAAGGATCACGATAATTTCAGCACTGGACGACTTGCTGACCCGCGGAGTTTCTGTATCCAGAAGTCGTTGCAGGAAATCGTACATGGTGCGCCGGTTGAAGAGCATTTGATGTTTGCTGGCCACGGTGCCTATAATTTCGGCAAAGATCCGTTTTATTCCAATGGCTTTGTACCGACAGTCAAGCAACTGGTCGATCGCATTCTGACCGGGGATTAGATATGCTTTAGGGCCGTTAACTTTATTGTTACTATTTTCCGTTTACACGTGGAGACACGCAGGAGGGTAGACATGGCGCTGAAGTCGACGAGATACCGTAAAGTGGAACCGGCAGCATTGAACCGGCGCACTACGCCGCGTCACGAAGTCTATGTTTCCAGCGCATCCTTGAAACGCAATGGCAATATGTCAATTGCCGCGACCCTGCTCGATATCTCAATCTACGGATGCCGTTTCGAAGCGGATGCTGTCTTCAAGGAAGGCGAAAAAGTTACTGTCACCGTTGATGAGCATGCACCGTTTAAAGCGACTTTGGTGTGGCAGAAAACAAAACAGGCCGGATGCCGCTTTGCCGATGCGCTTGATACGGAAATTCTACGGACACTGACACTGGCTTCCTGAGTTTAGCGGGATGCCGCTCAGTTTTCAAAATTCACACACATCACAGCCAGCTTAACCTGATCTCATTTGCTCATACTGCTGGTCTTGGGTTTGTTGAAGCGTTCTTAAGGTGACAGCCCAAAGTTCACACAAATCACATCATCGCCAAACTAACCGAGAGATATGTGCTCTGCACTTGATACGGAGCCTAAGGGTCGACAGACGTGACAGACGCTCTGAGCTCCTGGTCTGCGCCCGGAGCACAGATATTTGATAGGAATGGCTCACGGCTCCAAAGTTCACACAGATCACACAGCTTTTTCTCGGTTTCATGGCAGGCCGGTTTGCTCGACCACTGATCAAAGTTCACACACATCACACGCGCTTTCATCGCTCTCGGCGCAAAAAAGTGGGTTATCCGTGCCGCGGCGTAACAGTCAGAAAGAAAAGATTTAAATTGTCAAAGAGCCAGATGATCATTTAGCATCTTTCAGGGCCTGTAGGAAAGGGTGACGGTGATGGACATACGATTGGACGATCTCTCCGGGCTGCCGGTCCAGGCGCTGCTAGCCGCGCATCTGTCGAGCATGCAAAAACACTCCCCGCCGGGCAGCGTTTATGCGCTTGATCTATCTGGCCTGAAAGCACCCAATGTTTCGCTATGGGCGGCGTGGGATGGCGATGATCTGATGGGTATTGGCGCGCTCAAACAGCTGACGGAGACCGCAGGCGAAATCAAGTCCATGCGCACGGCTTCGGCGCACCTTAGACAGGGAGTCGGTCTGTCAATTCTCAACCACATAATTGCAGAAGCAAAACAGCGCGGATATGTGCGGCTAAGCCTTGAAACGGGATCAGGGGATGAGTTTGAACCGGCGCTTCGCCTCTATCGCAAGCGCGGGTTTGAAAATGGTGCGGCTTTTGGCGACTATGTTGCGAGTGAATTTAATCAGTTTCTGCATCTGGAGCTATAACGAAGGGTAAGAGATATGGGCGAGCGGATTTGCTGGATCATATTGGGTCTGGTTATTCACGTACCGCCCTTCGCTGCTCTATTCATGCCATCGCTAATCACGCGTCTATATGGTGTCGCGCCCGATGATGTGAATTTTGCATTGCTGCATCATCGTGCCGCTCTGTTCGGTATTTTGGTTATAGCTTGTCTATGGGCTGCATTTGATCCGGGCGTGCGTAAGCTATCATTTGTTGTAACGGCGCTCTCGATGGTCAGTTTTCTCATCATTTACAGCATCCATGGTGCGCCGGATGTTTTGCGCTCTATCGCTGTCGTTGATCTTATCGGCCTTCCCTTTCTGGCCTTTGTTGGTTGGAAGGCTTTTTCTTCGAGTTAAAACAGAGTTTTGGAGCCGAAGACTAACGAAGATGGTTACAGAATTTCAGTTTGTTTGACAGTTTCGGCATTTCTGGCAATAGCCACGAAATGTCATCGCCTTCTTTATCCCAACGCATCATCGGCCGTCTGTTCCGTACAGGTTCGCCATTACTTCAAAGACATGTAGCCGATATGGTTGCCAGAGCTTCTGAAGAGATCACCTATAATCGTTTGATTGAAAACGGTTTCAAGCCAAAGGCGATTATTGATGTTGGTGCCTATAAGGGCGACTGGACCAGGCTGGCCAGCCGGACATTTGGCGCCATGCCGATGCTGATGGTCGAGGCTCAGCCAGCAATGCGGGCAGGTCTCGATGCCGTCATTAAGGATTTGCCGCATGTGAAATGCGAGTCTGCGGTATTGGGCGCGATAGCAGGACAAGACGTGACCTTTTACGAAATGGGCACAGGATCATCCTTTCTGCCCGAAGCCAGCGATGCTCCGCGCAACGAATTAAAACTGAAAACCCGCACGCTGGATGATGTGGTCGAAGAACATCTTGAGCCTGTGGATGACGTATTCCTGAAAATTGACGTACAGGGCGCGGAACTGCAAGTCCTGCAGGGCGCGAGTAAGCTTTTGGAACGCACGGGATTGGTGCAGCTGGAAACCGCGATGCTGCAATATAATGAAGGCGCGCCGCTTTTACCGGAAGTGGTGACGTTCATGGCCGATCGCGGTTTTTTGCCGACCGAAGTCTCAGGTTTCAGCAGGCCGCGTAATCATCTGGTGCAAATTGACCTGCTTTTTGCCCGCGCCGGATCGGTGCTGCGGCCGGAGTTTTTCAACTTTTAGCTACCGGGTCGTAGTCGGCTCAATCCAGATCCCACGCCCGTTCGCCATGGCTTGCAATGTCCAGCCCGTCACGCTCATCATCTTCGTTGACCCGCATGGGCAGAATGACGCTGATACCATAGCCGAGGATTGCTGTAGCGACGGCTGACCAGATTGCGACGGCTCCGACACCAATAAGCTGCGCGACAAACTGGCTGCCGAACGCCATGCCGTCCGCATATCCGGTGCCGCCCAGGCCCTCGCTGATAAACAGCGCCAGCAGGAGCGTACCCAATATGCCGCCAACGCCGTGAACGGCGAAAACGTCAAGACTGTCGTCGATTTTGAAACCGTTTTTGACTAGCCCAACAGCAAAGAAGCAGACGAGACCAGCAGCGCCGCCGATAATAATGGCTGCACCGGGGCCAACAAAGCCTGCTGCCGGTGTAATGGTGGCTAAACCGGCGATAGCGCCCGTTGCCACACCAACAGCAGTGGATTTGCCGACTTTGATCCGTTCAATCAATATCCATACCAACGCGGCCATCGAGGCCGCCACATGGGTGTTGATAATAGCAGAAGACGCATCGTCAGTCGCTGTAAGCGCAGAACCACCATTGAAACCAAACCAGCCCACCCAGAGTAAGCCAGCACCGGCAACAGTGAGTGCAGGACTATGCGGCAGCATAAGCGTTTTTGGCCATCCCATACGCTTGCCCATCATGATCGCAACGACCAGCGCAGAAACGCCCGCGGTGGTGTGCACCACAATACCGCCTGCAAAATCAAGGACACCTTGTTCGGCTAGCCAACCGCCGCCCCAAACCCAATGGGTAACCGGCGCATAGACGACCAGCAACCATAGGGAACAAAAGGCGATGACCCAGCCGAAGCGGGCACGATCGACCCAAGCGCCGACCATCAGGGCAGGGGTGATCACCGCAAACGTCATCTGGAACATTGCAAAAGCCGATTCCGGGATGGATGTTCCTTCACGAACATTACCAAGATTGCCGAACATCCAGTTCAAACCATTGCCTAAAATACCATTGGTCACGGTTCCGAAAGCCAGCGTATATCCCACCACTACCCATAGCACAGAAGCGACGCCGGCGATGGCCATGCATTGGACGAGGACTGACAGAAAGTTTTTGGACCGGACCAGGCCGCCATAAAATAGTGCGAGACCCGGTAAGGTCATCAGTAAAACCAAAGCGGTCGATGTTAAAACCCATGCTGTATCTCCGCTATTGGCGGCATCAGCGGTTGGATCAATGATATCCTGAGCAGCCACAGGGACCGACGCCAAAACCGCAGCACTGATGGTGGCCAGACACTTACTCAGATATTTCATCAGATCCCCCAAGGATATAATTTTATTACGCATGTCCGCTGAAACGAATCATATTGCGGCGGTGTCTAGTCGAGAGCTGCTTGAGACTCAACCGGCAACCCGCCGCTGGTCTTTCCGGTTGTCATTGAGGGTTCAACATACGGCGCCTATTTTCAGGCCCAGCCTTCAAGCACCTGATCCGGCGGCCGGTGACCGTCTGCCCATACCCGGATATTTGCTATGACGCGCTCTCCGGATGCCTCTCGTCCTTCAAAAGTGGCACTTCCCATATGCGGCAGCAGTACGACATTCTTAAGCTTCAGCAATCGCTGATCTACTGCAGGCTCACGGGTATAAACATCCAATCCTGCGCCGCTGATCTTCTCCTGTTGCAGGGCTTCAATCAGCGCATTTTCGTCGATCAGATCGCCGCGGGCGGTGTTGATCAAATAGGTTGATGGTTTCATCATCGCTATTCGGCCAGCGTTGATTAATTCATGCGTTTCAGGGGTGCGCGGGCAATGGATGGTGATGATATCACAAGTCTGGATCAGTTCATCGAGATCATCGACATAGCTGGCATTGAGCGATTCTTCCACCGCAGGCGGCAATTGGCGGCGGTTGTGATAGACAATCGAGAGACCAAAACCGGAGGCCCGGCGAGCGACGGCCTGTCCGATGCGGCCCATGCCGATTATGCCAAGTTTTTTGCCGCCGATACAATGGCCCAGCATCCCGGAAGGCTTCCATCCCTCCCATTGGCCGGAACGCATTAATTTCTCACCTTCCGCCAAGCGGCGGGGAACCGACAATATCAGCGCCATCGTCATGTCGGCCGTATCTTCCGTGAAAACGCCCGGGGTGTTGGTTACCAGTATTTTGCGCGCCCGCGCTGCAGCCAAATCGATATGATCAACGCCTGCACCAAAGCTGGCAATTAGTTTCAGGCGATCAGGCGCCGCGGCAATCATTTCCGCATCGATATGATCAGTCACCGTGGGAACCAGAACATCACAGTCTGCCATCGCAGCTATCAAATCTTCGCGCGAAAAAGCGCGGTCCGTCAGATTGGGAACAACGTCGAACAATTCACCCATCCGGTCATGGATCGCATCAGCCAATTCACGGGTCACAATGACGCGCGGCTTTGCAGGACGGATTGTTTCGGTTTCGGTTGTTTCTGCCATAGGGCGATTGCTATGCCTGAAATTTACATCAGGTCAAGCAGGTGACGCTTGATGCGCGATTGGCTTTATGTTTATGGCTATCCAAGTTCGGGGGAATGGGCAAATATTGAGACATGCGTAGATTTGTAGTGAAAATAACAGCGGTTCCCTGCCTGATGGCGTTAAGTCTAGCACTGACATCTCCAGCTATGGCTCAACAGCAGCCACCTTATTGGGCATCTATTGACGAGCCGGAAGCACGGATGCGCACGGGACCAAGTACCGAGTATCCGACCATGTGGATATATAAGCGGGAACGGCTCCCGATAAAAATCCTCGCCCGATACAAGGCATGGCGCAAAGTCGAGGATCCCGACGGTGCGCAGGGATGGATGCATGCCCGGCTTTTAAGTGCAACACAGACCGCAATAGTGCTTGGCGAAAAAGGGCAGGCGCAACCGTTGCGATCCAACCCGCAATCTGATGCGAAAGTTATCTGGCGGGTCGAACCGGGAGTTGTCGGCAAAATCACGCAATGTGAAAATGGTTGGTGCTTGTTGGATGTCACCGGACGACGCGGCTATGTTGATCAAGACCTGATCTGGGGCGACGAGCCGCTGAAATAGCATATTGTCGGACTCGTCCCGCAATGAGCGGGGCATGATAGTTAACAATAGTTGTCTCAAAATGGAGCATCTCATCAGGTAACCGCACGGTAAACCGGCCTTTTGCGGCTCTCTCTGTGTCAATATTGGTAAATTTTTATAAATTCGGTCGCTACGCATTTGCTTATCAGGTTAATTTTGTCTTAAATTATGCACGGGTCGAAGGTAAGAATCACTCTTGCCGAAGAGTAGGGCGAAAGCCGAATATCGTGCGGATCCGATCTTTAACATTCTTTGGATGTTGGTGATGGTGACAGTTTTACTGTTTCAGGGCTGGTTGCGTATGAATTTTTGGGGGTAAGTATGAACAAGAGTAAAAAGATTTTGATGGCGTCGGCTATGACTCTCGCCGCAACAACATTGTCGGCTACGGCTGCCTCGGCGGAAGTGCTCATTTTTAACGCCAGCGATTTTAAGGTGGGTAATAACTCGCACGGTCTGTGGACCAACAATACGAATAAGGGCGCAGATCGCTTTTATTCTTTTCAAGCGGGTACGATCTTCACCGTCGATACCGATACCGGGACTGGCTCTCTCGTCGGCACAGCCATCAACGGATCGAACAACGTTGCCGAAATTAACTTGCGGCTTGGCGGTTTCCTCGAAACCACGCTGGGTTCAGCTTTTACCTATAAAAAAGAAAACGGGCTGGCCTATGACCCGTTGACCGATACGCAGGACGTTGATTTTTTTACCTCTGCGAGCGGATCGATTGCGATTGACGGTTATTCCTACATGCTGCGCGCGAACCCTTTCGCCGGCGGACATGCGTTTCAATATGGTCAGGGTGCCAATGCCAAAAATGGCGCTTTTGGCGGTTCGTCCTGGTTGCTTGTTGAAGGCGCAAATGGCGAACAACCCCGGCATTGGGATGTGAACTTCAATCTGGCTGCTGTACCCGAACCGGCTACGTGGGCGTTCATGATCTTCGGATTTGGCGCCGTCGGCGGTGCGTTGCGCCGCAAGAAGAACCGTCAGACGGTCAGCTTCGCCTAAACAGAAATTCGTCACGTAGAAAGGGGCGGGAAAGCAATGCTTTCCCGCCCCTTTCTATATCGTGTTCGAAGAGGGATTAGTCGGCTAATTCGATAGCCACGGCGGTCGCCTCGCCGCCGCCAATGCACAAAGCGGCAACGCCTTTTTTCAGGCCTTGCTTTTTCAACGCAGCGATCAGCGTGACCATGATCCGTGCGCCACTGGCGCCGATCGGATGGCCCAAAGCGGTTGCGCCGCCGTTGACATTAAGCTTGTCGCGCGTGATGCCAATGTCCTGCATCGCAAACATCGCAACGCAAGCAAAGGCTTCGTTGACTTCCCATAGATCAACATCAGCGACATCCCATCCGGCTTTCTTCAGAACCTTCTGGATGGCTGCAACCGGAGCAGTGGTGAATTTGGCAGGGGCATGGGCGTGAGCTGCATGGGCGACGATATGCGCCACCGGCTTCAAGCCCTTTGCCTCTGCAACACTGGCTCGTGTTAGGACCATTGCGGCTGCACCATCAGAGATAGACGATGCATTGGCGGCGGTAATGGTGCCGTCTTTTGCGAATGCAGGACGCAGTTGCGGAATTTTGTCAGGATTGCCTTTAAGCGGTTGCTCGTCCTTATCGACAGTCACGCTGCCTTTGCGGGTCTTGACTTCGACGGCCACGACTTCGTCATCGAATGCATCACCCTCAACGGCTGCTTTGGCGCGGGCGAGCGATTCAATCGCATATTCATCCTGCGCTTCACGGGTGAGTTGATACTCACCCGCGGTTTCCTCGGCAAAGCTGCCCATTGCCCGGCCTTTATCATAGGCATCTTCCAGTCCATCAAGGAACATATGATCGATAACCTGCGCGTGGCCTAGCCGCGCGCCACCACGCATCTTTGGCAGTAGATAAGGCGCGTTGGTCATGCTCTCCATGCCGCCAGTGACGATCAGGTCCACCGAACCGGCGGCCAAAGCTTCTGCGCCCATGATCGCCGTCTGCATGCCAGAGCCGCACATCTTGTTGACGGTCGTGGCTTCCACCGATTCCGGCAGACCGCCCAGTATCGCGGCTTGACGGGCAGGGGCTTGGCCCTGTCCAGCGGACAAAACATTGCCCATGTAAATGCGCTCTACATCCGCGCCATCAATACCAGCCCGTTCTACCGCAGAGCGAACAGCGACTGCGCCGAGATCGGGCGCGCTGACATCGCCCAAAGCGCCCTGCATACCGCCCATCGGTGTACGGGCGTAGGACAATATGACGACGGGATCGGATTGAGACATGCAGGCTACCTTTCAAACTTTTTCGTTGCTGCTTTTGCAGCATCTTTCATTGGCTCCTCACATAGGCGCGGTATTTCGCTTTTTCAATCGCGGCATTGAACAACGGGCCTCGTCATGCCAATCGGTTGTTTCGCGATTTACCGGAGCCGCTAGTGCCAATCTTTGCCTTTCCTATTGCAGGAGCCCTGATCGGACTGATCATTGGCAGTTTTCTGGCGACGATCATCATTCGCTGGCCGCAAGGGCGTTCGGCTATGAAAGGGCGTTCGCGCTGTGATCATTGCGGGCGGACCGTGCGAGCCATCGATTTAATACCTGTTATTAGCTATGTTTTGCGCGCCGGAAAATGCGCGCATTGCGGCACCAGGATCAAAGCGGATCATCTCGTAATCGAGTTGGGTGCTGGACTGATTGGAGGATTCGCATTGTTCGCCGATCCAGGACTAGGCGGAATACTCGGCGCGATATTCGGTTGGTTCTTGCTAACTTTGGCTGCGCTGGATGCGCAGCATCATTGGCTGCCTGACCGGCTGACATTTTTATTGGCCATCAGCGGATTAGTCGCCTCGTTCGTTGACAATGGCCCTGATCTGCCAAGCCGGTTGATCGGAGGCTTTGCCGGCTTTGCTTTGCTGTTTGTCATTGGATGGGCCTACCTCCAGTTACGCGGGCGAGAGGGACTGGGGGGCGGTGATCCAAAACTGTTAGGCGCGATTGGGTGTTGGCTTGGTTGGTCAGCGTTACCGCTGGTTATGCTAGGCGCAGGGCTTGTGGGACTGCTGGCGATTGCGTCGATGCGCGCGCGGGGGCAAGCGATCACCGTTGAAAGCGCCTTGCCGCTCGGCAGCTTTATGGCGGTTTCGGCCTTTCCGCTGTGGATCATACAGGTAACGATCGAAACTAATCTGCTTTAGGACAGCAGCCTGCATAAAGATGGTTGCCAGCACAAATTCACTCCGCTAACAGGACGTCGATTTTGCAAATGCCTGTCTACGGCAACGCATATTAGCCCCTGTGGTGGAATTGGTAGACGCGCTGCACTCAAAATGCAGTTCCGCAAGGAGTGCCCGTTCGAGTCGGGCCAGGGGCACCATAAACGACATTTTCGACACATCTGTTGCTTCCGCGCAACGTTTCGAGCCACTTCGCTGCAATAATAATAGTTACAGTGCCGTAAACTATGAGAAGCTGTGGACTATTTAATCTATTTCGATAAATGCGTGCCACGGGCGCGGGACTATTTAGTTTGATAGGGCCTCGCGAGATGGGTTTTTAGGAGTGTAATATGAAAATTACGAAATTTTTGACTGCTACCGCTGTCGGTGGCTTGATTTCTGCCGTCCCTGCCTATGCGCAGGATGTTCAGGAAGACGAAGCAATTGATGATAATGTCATCATCGTGACCGCGACCAAGCGCGAGCAGACGCTCCAAGAAATTCCTGTTGCTGTTTCGGTGACCAGTGCAGAAACTATAGAGCAAGCTGAAATTCGTGATTTGCTTGACCTGCAGTCAGTTGTTCCTTCGCTGCGCGTTTCGCAGCTGCAAAGCTCAGCTAATACAAACTTTGTTATCCGCGGTTTCGGTAATGGTGCAAACAATGCCGGTATTGAGCCTTCTGTTGGTGTTTTTATTGATGGCGTATATCGCTCCCGCTCTGCTGCACAAATTGGTGATCTGCCAAATGTTGAACGGATCGAAGTATTGCGCGGTCCGCAATCTACTCTTTTTGGCAAGAACGCATCTGCTGGCGTGATCAGTGTCGTTACGCAGAAACCACAATTCACTTTCGGTGGCTCGGCGTCGCTAACCTACGGTAATTTTGATACGATTGTCGCCAAAGCTGACGTAACTGGTCCGATTTCCGATACAATCGCTTTCAGTCTGGCCGGCAACTATAACCGCCGTGATGGTTATGCCCAGGATCTGGCGCTTGGCACTGACGTGAACGATCGTGATCGCTGGGGCGCACGTGGCCAATTGTTCTTTGAACCGTCCAATGACCTTTCGGTTCGTTTGATTGCCGACTATGATCGCATTGACGAGAATTGCTGTATCGCTGCAAATATCGTCAATGGCCCCACAGGTGCTATCGTAAATGCGCTAGCAGGCGGCGTCGGTATTGATGCGGAAAATCCGTTTTCTTATGATGTTTACAACAACTTCCTATCGTCCAACGAAATCGAGAACTACGGTGTTTCCGGTCAAATTGACTATAGCTTTGGTGCACTGAGTCTAACCTCGATTACCGCGTATCGCCGCGTCGATTCTCAGACCAACCAGGATTCAGACTTTACCAGCGCCGACCTTGTTGGGCGGAACTTTGCTGATGTCGGGATCAAGACCTTCACACAGGAACTGCGTCTTGCATCCGACTTTGACGGTCCGCTGAACTTCTTGTTGGGCGGCTATTATTTCGATGAGAATATTGACCAGAACAACGAATTCTTTTTTGGTAGCCAGTTTCGTGCCTATGGTGACGCGCTGGTACAGGCGGCATCTGGCGGCGGTCTAAATGTTGCCCTGCTGGAGGGCACCTTGGGTGCGCTGGACGGTGATCCAACACAATATACTGATGCTTTTTTCCGTTCCGGTGACGGTTTGATAGAAGCCTTTGATTTCAGCAACGAAGCCTACTCTATTTTTGGTACGTTAGATTTCGAGGTTACCGATTCTTTCACTCTGACAGCTGGGTTCAATTACACCAATGACAAAAAACGGTTTTCGACAAATATCGTCAGCTCTGACGTTTTCTCGAGTATCGACCTTGACGCTCCGCAATATACACCTTTCCGTGAGCAATTGCTGCTCGGTGCAGGTGTCGATGCCGCAACGGCGGCGTTCCTAGCGGCCAACCCTACAGTCACTCTACCAGATGGTTCCAGTGCCAATCCATTGAGCGGCCTAAAAGGTTTTCAATTTCTGCCACCTTTTCTGAACGTACCGAATGCCGTTGAGGATGGCCGTACAGATGACGACGACCTGGCCTGGTCGATCCGTGGTTCGCTGGAATTGGCTCCAAACCTGAATGTTTATGCAACTTATGCAACAGGCTTTAAAGCGAGTTCGATTAACCTCTCGCGTGACAGTCGGCCATTGGCAGCCGATTTGCCGGCTATTGCGGCTGCGGGCTTGACCACCCCAAATCTGGTGTCAGGTTCGCGTTTTGCCGGACCGGAAAATGCCGAGGTTTATGAAATCGGCTTGAAAGCTCAGTTTGATAACGCTGCAGTTAATATCGCGGCGTTCAAGCAGTCCATCGAAGGTTTCCAGAGCAATGTGTTTACTGGAACGGGCTTCGCTCTGGCAAACGCCGGTAAGCAGTCTACCTTCGGAATTGAATTTGATGGTACGGTAACACCTGTAGAGCCTTTGACACTGTTCCTGGCAGTAACTTTCCTGGATCCAGAATATGATTCGTTTGTCAACTCGGCGTTCGGCGATATTTCCGGTGAAACTCCAGCAGGAATCCCGGGTATTTCTGCTTCCATGGGTGCAAGCTATACGCATGAATTTGACAGTGGATCAAAATTAATTGGACGCGGTGACTATCTGTATGAAAGCTCGGTCAATCTTGTAGACGGCCTGGCAGGTTTCCCCAATGGTTTTGCTGAAAGCCTGCAGCGGGAAGTCAATCAGTTGAACGCTTCGCTGACATTCCAGCATACGAGCGGTTTCGAGCTGTCGGTTTATGGCCGCAATTTGACCAATGCCGAATATCTTACGACAATTTTCCCGTCAGTGGCACAGAATGGCAGCATCAGCGGCTACCCAAGCCAGCCACGTACTTACGGTGTCACCGGACGCTTCAAGTTCTGATCGCAGCCAATTTCGATAAAAAACGAGCTCCGCCAGGAAACTGGCGGGGCTTTTTTTCTGCCCATTTGCCATTGATTTCAGCAACAAAGGTGCAAAAATGTAATGCGCTGGTGCATTTTTATCATTTCCGTCTGGACTTAATCGATCGATTAGTTGAAGATTAGGTCATCTGGGGGATGAGCAAAAGCATCACTCTCCAGGATGATGGTTCGGGATTGGGAGAGAAAAATGCGTAAATCGTTACTATTGGCCGCTACAGCTATATCAGCAGCGGCAACACCCGCATGGGCACAGGCTGAACAGGCGGATGATGATTTTAATGACAATGTCATTATCGTAACAGCACAACGCCAGGCACAGAGCCTTCAAGAAGTGCCTATCGCCGTTTCCGCTTTTGATTCACAAGCACTCGAAGCACAGCAGATCGAGAATGCGTCGGATTTACAACTCACTCTGCCCAATGTCTCGTTCACAAAAAGCAACTTTACCGCGTCAAGTTTCACAATCCGCGGGATTGGTGACCTTTGTGTGGGTGTGTCATGCGACTCAGCGACCGCCATTCATTTGAACGATTCACCACTATTTACCACTCGCCTGTTTGAAACAGAATATTTTGATTTGGAACGGGTCGAGGTGCTGCGTGGCCCACAGGGTACCTTATTTGGCCGCAACGCAACATCCGGCGTGGTCAATGTGGTGACCGCTAAGCCGGAGCTTGGTGAATTGGGTGCTTCCATTGAAGGCGAATATGGTAATTTCCAGTCGGTTAAACTTAAGGGCATGATCAATGTGCCACTGGGTGAGACGTTAGCCGTTCGTGCTGCCGGTTTTTACCTAAACCGCGACGGTTATACGAAAAACCTGTTCGATGGATCGCGGATCGACGGCCGTGACATGTTTGCAGTGCGCGGTTCGATTAAATGGGAACCGACACCGGATACCACCGTCAACCTGATGGCCTATTATTTCCGCGAGGATGATGACCGGTTGCGTATCCAGAAGCAGGTCTGTCAACGGGATCCGACTGGTGTTCTGGGTTGCCTGAACAATCGCCGCGATTTCGACAAGAATAATCTGAATGCCAACTTCACTGGCGTTCTGGGCTCTTCAGAGTTCTTGAGCATCGCATTCGCTGGCTCTCCGCTTGCTGCCGCCGCAGCAGGACTGGGATTGAACAGCCTCTATGGTCCTGATGGGCATGCCAATTTTGATGAACCCGATGATGTACGAACAGTGAACACTGATTTTACACCAGAATATTTCACCGATGAGCTGCAGCTGCAAGCGCATATAGAGCATAACTTTGGACCAATTAATGTCGCTGTTACCGGCATGTATCAAGAAACAGCAGTCGATTCCCGCCAAGATTATAACCTGTCGGTTGTAGACCGGTCGGGCTATGATGCTACTTTAAACAATCCAGCAAATGCACCACTATTTGCTGGCCCTTTTGCGCCAGTGCTTGCTGCTGTAACAAATGGCAGTCAACTCTGTACATCTGATACAGATACCAGTGGCCTTGGGGCCTATGGCGGTAACAGGATTTGCGCAGATTCGCCGCTTTCCTTCGATCGTTCCAACCAAGATAATACCAGCTGGTCCATAGAAGGCATCGTTTCCAGTGATCTCGATGGCCCATTTAATTTCCTGTTGGGCGGCATCTATGCTGAGGACGATCTGGGCCAAAACAGTTATTACGTGAACGCATTCGCGATTGATTATATTGTCGGTATATTAGGGGGCGGTGCTGGATATCTGGGTACACCTTATTTCCGAAATAATACCCAGGATTTCAGGCTGAAATCCTATGGGATATTTGGCGAAGGTTATCTTGATGTTAGTGATGACGTGAAGTTTACGGTTGGCTTGCGCTATAACAATGACAAAAAATCGATAACAGCGCGCTCGACTTTAGCTAGTTTCCTGGTTCCGTTCGATCAGACCGGCAACGCGTTTGACACACCATTTGGAGCTGGTTTTAATGCTGATCCTGCAACCCTTTGCGTAAATGACAACCCGGACGGTTCGTCAAATACCAGCGCTCCAGGAGCAATTGGTTCTGCTGAGGGATGTGAAGCGGTTCAAACCCGCAGTGTCGCCTTTGATGAGATTACCGGTCGTGCGGTAATCGACTGGAAGATCAGCGATGACCATTTGCTTTATGTCTCTTATGCCCGTGGCTATAAATCGGGCGGTATCAATCCTCCATTGCAGCCCATTTTTGATGTTTCTGAATCATTTGGTCCAGAGCAGATCGATTCCTTCGAAATCGGTTCAAAGAATACCTTTGCTGGTGGCACGTTTCAGCTGAATGCAACGGCGTTTTACTATAAATATAAGGGCTTGCAGCTCAGTCGGATTATCGCACGGACATCGGTTAACGATACGATAGATGCCGATATTTATGGTGCTGAAATTGAAGCGGTTCTGCGCCCTGATCCAGACTGGTTAATCAATCTTGGTTTCAGTTATCTAAAAACCAAGGTGGTCGGTGACCAGCTCTTCAGCAACCCACGTGATCCAGGCGGTGGACGGTCAGATGCAGTGATTGTCAAAGATATTACCAACGGTGCGAACTGTGCGGTGGTTCCTACGACCGCTGGCAATGCAGCCGGTGCAAATGCTTTTGTAGCCGCTATTAATGGTGGCCTAGGTTTGCGAGCACCAGAAGCTTTTCCTGCTGATGGGGGTATCGCATCGACCGGTGCCTTCAGCATCTGTTCGGCGCTGACTGCTCAGGCCGCGGCCATTGGTGCGGGATTTGGCGGTATTGAAGTTCTCAGCCCCGGTGTTCAGGTCAATTTGAAAGGCAATGACTTGCCACAGGCACCGAACGTTAAGGTCTCTGCCGGTGTCCAATATACCCACAATTTCGACAGCGGATGGACTCTCGTACCGCGGGTCGACATCGCTTATACCGGGGACCAATTCGGCAGCGTTTTTAACGGTAACGTCAACAAGATCGAAGGCTTTACTCAAGCAAACGCCCAAATTCAGCTGAATGGCGGTGATGATCGATGGTTTGTTAAGGCCTTCGTTCAAAATATCTTCGATAGCAACTCCACGACCGGCCTTTATCTAACTGATGCGTCTTCCGGTCTGTTCACGAATATCTTTACATTGGACCCACGCCGTTACGGCATCGGGGCTGGCATTAAATTTTAAAGAGATCGTCGCGTGAAAAAGAGCCCTGCCAGGAAACTGGTGGGGCTTTTTTTGGGGCGGCGGTTTGTCAAGGACGAAAGAGCGCTGATCCTTAGTTTGTCGAAGGGTTCGGGTGCGTTTGGAATTGGGCCGCTCTGTAGGTCTTGGCGGCCGTCACTGTTATTTCCAGCCACCCTCCTTTGCAGTCGGGATTTTTTCGGGCAATCATCCGCCGGATGATTGCTTCTTCCGAAAAAATGGTGCCGAATATCCGACTCGAACGGATGACCTACCGCTTACAAGGCGGTTGCTCTACCAGCTGAGCTAATTCGGCGCTGGTTTGATGGCTATAGCCAATAACGAGCGCTCTTTGCTTCAAAAAATGCCAAAGGTCCAGCCTTCTTTTTGTGCTATTTCATCGGTCAGCATGGGCGGATGCCACAAGCGCATGTCTGTGCTTGCATTCTTCAGCCATGCCGCGGTGATCAGGGCATCTGTACTATGATCATCATATCGCGACAACATGGCGGGTAGAGGCGTTTGCAGTGCGTTAAGTGCCGCCTCCAGTCCATCACGGTCCCTGATCTTGCTTTTACCCTTCGGCAGTCCAGCGGCCAGGGCGGCGATCGTTGTATAGATTTCCACAATCATCGGCCCGCGATCGGGAATAGGATCGAACGGCCAAACCGGAATAGCGCCGTTTAGTTGATGCAGCATTCGCATTCCGGTGAGGCTGGACTTTCCAACCTGCGCGGCTCCGACCAGATTGAAACAACTGGCGCTATTGGCCTGACGGGTTTCACGTTGATGTTGCTCAACGACACGCAACCGACCAGTGCCGCCGATAAACAAGTCGCCAACATGATCGCGGCTATGGCGAAAATGGCGTGTCGCTTCGGGGTGATCAAGAAATGACAGAACGTTTAAATAAGGATCGACGGCGGATAAGGTATCAACCAATTGCCACAAATCAGTTGCATGGGAAGGGCTGGCTTCCCATTCTGGAAAGTAACTTCCGACATCATGAAACGGCAGGGCCATAGACAGATCAAAACCGATCAGCATATCCTGTTTTTCTAACGCAAGCTTAAGCAACCAATCGCGGACGTTCTCGCGCGACCATCTGGGGTTAGCTGATAGCAGGGCAGGCGGTCCGTCCGGTCCTATCGTTGCAAGCGCAATGCCGCCAGGTCGTTCGGTCTTGGCACCAGACCAGTCAACACAAGTGAAATGAGAGAAGCGGCGCATCATCAATTCCTAACCCATCTCGCATTTGAAGGGAAATGGGCAGAACGAGATAGGCAAAAGAAAAGGGCAGGTCCCAAAGACCCGCCCTTAGCTTTTCTATAGTCTGTCCGCTTATTTTTTTGCAGCTGGTTTGCGCGCTGCCGGTTTGCGCGCAGCCGGCGCTTTTGGCTTTGGCGGATTGGCGTGCAAGTCTTCCAAGACCTTGCCAGCCACGTTTCGACCACCCCAGCCAAAGGCCAGGGCCGCTGCCGCAGCGCCGCCAATGACGAGCGCCATAAACGCCATCTCGACGATTTCCTCACCGACACCCATGAACTGAAGGCCCATGAAAGTGAACAACACGATTGCAGCATAGCGTACAATCGTTGCCGCCATCGGGCTTTCACCGGTTCCACCGATAACCCGTGCCAGCAAATTTGCGATCAGGAAGCCAACACCGATAACCACGCCGCCAAAGATGACCCGTCCACCCAGTTCCAGAATCTGATCCAGAATGACCGTCAATTCAGCAAAGCCCAACATGCGCGTCGCGGCGATTGCGAAGAATAGCATGATCGCAATCTGTGCAATACGCGCCAGGATCGAAGTAAGCGATGTGCTGCTAGGCAATATGTCCATCGCAGCAACCGATTGATCAACGCCCAGACCCGGCAGAACTTCCTTGATGATCTGAACAACGAATTTGCTGATCAGATACCCAATGCCGAGAATGATTGCAGCGCCGATAATGTTAGGAATAGCGGCAAGAATCATCCGCAGCATATCGCTGGCTGGACCAGAAACAGATTCCAGTTGCAGCGCTTCAAGCGACAGAATTGCGATCGGAATGATGATCAAAACATAGGCGATGGTGCCTAGAGTCTTACTGATCTGAGTATTGCCTGTCACAGTGTCGACACCGCCGCGATTGGCCCATTTGTCGAAGTCTACAGTC
The DNA here is from genome assembly GCF_017498565.1 of Parasphingorhabdus cellanae. NCBI lineage: Bacteria > Pseudomonadati > Pseudomonadota > Alphaproteobacteria > Sphingomonadales > Sphingorhabdaceae > Parasphingorhabdus > Parasphingorhabdus cellanae. The sequence continues at coordinate 590,511 of NZ_CP071794.1, read as the reverse complement.
TGCAATGTTGTCACCAGAAGGTCACGTACAATGCGTGCCACAACCAAACCGATGAAGAATATTATCGCAGCGCCCAAGAGATTGGGAACGAATGACATAATACTATTCAACAGCGTCTGTATCGGGGCATCTACACCGCCCAGGCCGAGCACACGCAATATAATCAGCAAGCCAAACAGCCAAATTAGCAATGAAACAATTTTGCCGAGAGATTCACCTACAGAACTACCAGCGGATGTATCGCGTTGCAGGAATTTAACGTTGTCAACGAGTTTGGCGAAAGCCCATTTCGCTGCTTTTGCCAATAACCAGGTCGCGAGAAGAACGAGCAGCGCAAGGCCAGCCTTCTCCCCTAACTCCATCATGAGCTCGGTATCGAGCGCATAATTGCCTATTCTCATTCCATCCATTAAATTTCCCCTATTATGAACAAGTTCGTATGATCATGTTAATATCACGTTATTTGACCAAGCGATAGTGCGCAACATGGCCTAACCGATGTAAAACTAAGTATTATCCACAATAAAGATCAAAGCGTCATGTCGATCACAGCACGTCCAATGACGGCTCTTTGTTCCAAGATGCGCAAAGCATCAGCCGCATTGTCGAGCGTAAAGCTATGTGAAATGTGGGGCCGCATCACCCCTTCGGCTGCCAGGCTACTCAGCGCCTGCTCGCTGCGCTCAGCTAGGTCCCGATCACGCCTGGCGCTTTCACCGGCGCGCAGTCCGATAAGACTATAGCCTTTGATCAGCGCATGGTTCGCTGGGAACGCAGGAATGTCTCCGCTGGCAAAGCCAACGATGAGATACCGACCGCCCCAGCTGATGGATCGGGTTGCGGTTATTGCCAAGTCGCCGCCGACGGGATCGAATACCACATCAACGCCTTTGCCATCGGTCAAGGCTTTCACTTTGGCGGCGAGCTTAGGGTCGGCGGGATCAAGGCTGTGGTCTACTCCGGCCTCCTCAATTGCTGTGCGCTTTGTGTTGTTAGAACCAGTGGCTATCACGACAGCGCCTTTGTGCTTGGCAAGTTTGACAGCAGCCATTCCAACGCCTCCGCTCGCCCCCAATATGAGGATAGTTTCTTCGGCACGCAAAGCGGCTTTGTCGTTTAAGGCATGCCAAGCTGTAATAGCTGCGCCGTGCCAGCATGCGCCCTCAGTGAACGATAACGCTTCCGGCAACGGCCGAGCCGCAGTTTCTGGCAAAACAATCTGTTCTGCAAATCCATTTCCTTTGCTGCCCCCCATTACGCGATCGCCAATGGCGAAAGCGGTCACATCCGACGCGATCTCAATTACCTCGCCGGCAACCTCTAGCCCGGGAACGAAGGGAGGGTCGGGGCGGAATTGATATTTGCCATAGGTCATTAACAGGTCGGGAAAGTTTAAGCCGGCGGCCTTTACAGCTATTCGAACCTCTCCAGTTTGTAGCGGTTTTGTCTCTATCTCATTGATCCGGATAGAGTCCGGGCCAGTTAAAGCGGTGCAAGTAGCGGCGCGATAGATGCTGGTCATCAACCCTTAGCCTTCATGATACAGGGTTTGCCGATATTGACATTATGAGCGTGCCATTTCACGTCTTAAATTCTCCCAATAGTCCAACCGTTCACGGATTTTACGTTCAAATCCGCGATCGACCGGATCGTAAAATCGCTCTGGCTCCATCTCTTCTGGCCAATAATTGTCGCCCGAAAAGCCTTCAGTGCTCTCATGGTCATAGCTATATCCTTCGCCATAACCGATGTCCTTCATCAGCTGAGTTGGCGCGTTGAGGATATTTTGGGGCGGCACTAAAGATCCCGTCTTTTTCGCTGATTTCCAGGCAGATTTCTGAGCTTTGTAAGCGGCGTTGGATTTAGGGGCTGTGGCGCAATAGAGGCAAGCCTGCGCTATGGCGAGTTCGCCTTCCGGGCTCCCGAGAAAATCATAGGCATCTTTTGCGGCAAGCGCCTGCACCAACGCCTGTGGATCAGCCAATCCTATATCCTCACTCGCAAAGCGAACAATGCGTCGAAGGACATAGAGCGGTTCTTCGCCCGCCACCAACATACGCGCCAAATAATAGAGCGCCGCTTGGGGGTCAGAACCACGCAGCGATTTATGCAAAGCGGATATCAGGTTATAGTGGCCTTCGCGGTCTTTATCATAGACGGCCATGCGTCGGTGGAGCAGCTCCGCGAGAGCAGCAGAATCAAGCGGTTTCTCAATTTCGAGCGAAAACAGCGTTTCGGCCTGGTTGAGGAGAAAGCGACCATCACCATCTGCGCTAGCGATTAAAGCATCTCGTGCGCCATCGGTCACGGGTAAAGGACGGCCTGTCAATTCTTCGGCCTTGGTCAAAAGCTGACCGAGAGCAACGCTATCCAGACGATTGAGGATCAATACCTGCGTACGACTGAGCAGGGCGGCATTGAGTTCAAACGACGGATTTTCTGTAGTTGCCCCAACGAGTATAACTGTGCCTTTCTCGACATAGGGCAGGAAGCTATCTTGTTGAGAGCGATTGAAGCGATGGATTTCGTCCACGAATAGCAGGGTTTGCTTGCCGATCCTTTGTCGCTTCTCGGCCTCTGCGAAAACCTTTTTTAGATCGGCGACACCGGAAAAAACGGCTGATATCGCGTGAAAATGCAACTCCGTTTCATTGGCGAGCAACCGAGCCAAGCTCGTTTTGCCGGTTCCTGGTGGACCCCAGAAAATGATCGAAGACAGCTTTCCGGCCACGATCATGCGTTTCAATGCCCCGTTTTTTCCCACCAGATGATCCTGGCCAACTACATCCTCAAGGTTTCGCGGCCTGAGCTGTTCGGCCAATGGTGCATTGGCCGGGATCACGTCCTGATCAGTCTGAGCGTCATCGGTGGCGAAAAAATCTTCCATTGGGTGTTGTTATGGCATTTTCTGGTCTGAAAACCAGCATGTTCCTGTGCTTCCGCTAAATTTTGTTGTCAGCACAGCTCGTGATATGATGTCTTTGGAGAACAGGGAGGGAAAACATGTCTGAAACAGTGGAAACCGCAATTGAAAGCGGTCATAGACCAGCGACGCCATGGCACTTATGGGTTGTTGGCATCGTTGCTACAATTTGGAATTTTGGCGGAGCGCTTGACTATACGATGACGCAAACGCGCAATGAGTCTTACATGAGTGGTTTCACCCCTGAACAGCTCGACTATTTTTACGCTTTTCCGGCTTGGGCCGACGCAGTTTGGGCGCTTGGTGTTTGGGGTGCCCTTATTGGCTCTTTGCTGATATTATTCCGCAGCCGCCATGCCATCGTCGCGTTCGCAATATCCTTGGCCGGATTAATAGGATCCTCAATTTATCAGATGACAGCTGATATGCCGCCAAGTCTAAGCTCGCCCGGCATCTGGGTTTTTACCGCCTTGATCTGGTTATCGATCATTTTGTTGATCTGGTATTCTCGCACGATGACCGCGAAGGGTATCTTGCGATAAGCGGATCTAGCGCACCGCAGCCTGTTTGATCGGGCTCTGTCCGGACTGACGTTGCCGGATCAGGCGGATATACGTTTCGGCCACAGTCTGATTAATCTGGTCCCAGCTGAATTGGTCGGCGCGTTTTTCGCCAGCTGAACCGTGGATTTTTCGAATGGCTTCATCCTGGCAGTAAAGCTGAAGAACATCGGCAAAGTCCTGTATTGCACCCGGTGTCACCAGCATACCGGATTCTTTATCTTTAACGAGGCTTTGGCTACCAGTTGCTTTGGCGGCAACGACGGGCAGGCCGCATGCCATGGCTTCAAGTGTTACATTACCAAAGGTTTCAGTAACTGATGGGTTGAACAGCATATCCATGCTCGCAACCGCACGGCCAAGATCATGTCCTTGCTGAAAACCAGCAAAAATCGCATTGTCCATCCGCTCTTCAAACCATTGCTTCGCCGGGCCTTCGCCGATAATGATGACCCGGTGCTTGATCCCGCGCCGTTTCAATTCATCGATCGTATCGGAAAACACGTCGAGTCCCTTTTCCATCACCAATCGGCCAAGAAAACCAATAACCGGCTCATCATCAGTGATGCCAAAGGATTGACGCCAGGACATATCCCGCTTTGACGGACTAAAGACATCCTTATCGACGCCGCGCGACCATATCCCGACATCATAGTTCATCCGTTGTTGGCGCAGGACCTGTGCCATCGACTCCGATGGCGCGACAAGTGCATCGCAGCGGCGGTAAAGACGACGCAATATCGCTTCGATTACTGGTTCCAAAAAGGCCAGGTTGTAGTAGCGCGGATAGGTTTCAAACCGGGTATGAACGGATGCAAGTACAGGAATATCTTTTTTCCGTGCCCAGCTGACCATCCGGTGACCGACTCTGTCGGGGCTCGAAATCTGGATTATATTCGGATTGAATTCAGCAAGATCACTCTTTGCACTGCTGGAAATATGAGTCGGAAAACGATACTCACCACGTCCGGGAAAGGCAAAGGATGGCACGCTGATCAAATCACCGGTTGGTTCAAAAGCCGGGGTATCCGTTGTGGGCGAATAAACCCGCACAGCAGCCCCTTTGCGGAGTAGATATTCCGCTAGCCGATTTAAAGCCTGATTGGCACCATCGCGCACAAAATTATAATTGCCACTATATAAGGCAATGCGAAGGTCACTTATTTCCATTCGCGCCTTCAAGCATAATCAAACGGAAATTGCCAATATGAACTTGGGTCGTTAGCTGTAGTAAATGATTGAAACAAAGCTTGATAACCTTTTAATTGGCACTCCCAAGCCATTTCGCGAAGATGGCGAGATGAGCGCGATAGCCAAGCAGCTAGTCGATCAGGCAATTGTTCTGGGGCCACTTGGCTTGGCAGGCAATCAAGTCGCTGATCCGTTGCATCATGGCGGCCGAGATAAGGCAGTGCATCTTTATCCTGTTGAGCATTACGAATTTTGGAAAGATAAATATCCGGATCTCGACATTTTGAATCGCCCCGGAGCTTTTGGCGAAAACTTTAGTTGTTCTGGGCTAACTGAGGATAAGCTGTGTTTAGGCGATGTTTTTCGTGTTGGTGAAGCCTTGATAGAGTGCAGTCATGCGCGGCAACCATGCTGGAAGCTCAATCATCATTTTGGACATCCGGACGTCTTGAAAACGGTAATCAAAACAAGAAAATCTGGCAGTTACTTTAGAGTGTTAGAGACTGGAAAGGTTCGTGCAGGGGATGATATGATCCAGCAAGACCGTCATCATCCCGATTGGCCGCTTGACCGACTATTTGGTTTAATCATCGGCGGCAAACATAAAGGGCAGGGGGCAGAATTGCGTGCGTTATCGAATATACCGGTATTGGCCGAAACATGGCGCAAACGCGCCGCTCAACTGGCAGATATTCAACCTATGTGATCAGCAGCAGCCATATCGGGGTTAGGCGGCAACAAGCGCAGCTTGGTCACACGGCGATCATCGGCTTCTAATATTTGAAGCTGCCAGCCGCTGGGATGGTCCAACATTTCACCAGTTTTTGGAATATGCCCGGCTAAAACAAACGAAAGGCCGCCAATTGTATCAATGTCTTCGTCAATCTCGGCCAAGGCCGGATCAATTTCCTCACCGACATCTTCCAACTCTGCGCGCGCATCTGCTTCCCAAATTCCGCCATCTAGTGGTTTTAGCATCGGGACTGGTTCATCGTCATGTTCGTCTTCAATATCGCCGACAATCTCTTCAACAAGATCTTCGATCGTAACGAGGCCTTCCGTCCCGTTATATTCGTCAAAAATAATTGCCAAATGGGTTCGAGTTGCCCGCATTTCTGCAAGTAAATCCAATACCCCCATTGATTCTGGAACAAATCTGGGTTGGCGGAGATAGGGTGTTATATCGGTCGGTGGTGTACCGCCCTTTGCGACCAGCGCGAAGATGTCCTTGATATGGATCATCCCGATTATCGTATCGAGATTATCGCGATATACCGGGATACGGCTATGCCCATGTTCTGAGAATATTTCGACATATTCGCTGAAGGGAGCATTTTCCTCAATTGCGATTATATCTGCTCGTGGGACAGCTACGTCATCCACCCGGTGGTCGCTAAACTGGAGCAGGTTACGCAGCATTTCGAGCTCAACCGGAGAGATGTCCGGATCGCCGTTTTTGTCGGTTTCGCCATCGCTTTCATGTTCGTCGATGACCTCTTCGAGTTGCGCGCGTAGCGAGTTATCCTCCGCTTCCCCGAAAACCATGGCTTTCAGGCTGCGCCATATTCGCCCCGGTTCATCATCCTCGTTAAGAGGCGTGGATGAAGATCGCCCGCCGCTCCCGTTGTTATTATTATCTTCTGGCATATTTCTATTCTTCGTCACTCATTCCGTATGTCGATCGATATAAGGGTTGGCAATGCTCAAATTTTGGAGCGCTCTTACTTCCAAAGCTTCCATAATCAAAGCGTCTGCTTCTGTTTCGTGATCATAGCCTAATAAATGCAAAACGCCATGGACCAACAGGTGCGACATATAGTCGGCCATCGTTATCGATTTTTCATCTGCCTCTTGAGCGCAAACATCATGCGCCATGATGATATCGCCGAGCAGCACTTCGCCATCATCGCTATTAGACAGGGATTGCAGAAGGTCATGCGGCACTAGAGGGAAGGATAGAACATTGGTTGGTTTGTCTTTACCGCGATAAGCGGCGTTGAGTTGTTGGACTTCATCATTGTCAGACAACTTTACACTGATCTCCAAGGCGAAATTTTGCTGAGCCAGTTGGCCGTAAGAAGATACCGAAAGCGCGGCAGTTGAAGCCTTTTCGCTTCGTTCCTGCCAATCAATCTCATCGCTCCAATTCGCGCCCTTGTTGAGTTCAATCCGCAGCATCTTTGCCTTCATAGGCCTCGACTATTTTTCCAACCAGCGGATGGCGAACGACATCAGCAGCGCCGAATTTCACCATGCTGACGCTATCGACCCCGTCCAGTTTCTGCACCGCGTCGGCCAGGCCAGAGGTTGCGCCGCTTGGCAAATCGACCTGCTTCGGATCCCCGCAAATGACCATCCGGCTATTCATACCGAAACGGGTAAGGAACATTTTCATCTGCGCTGTCGTTGTGTTCTGCGCTTCGTCCAATATCACAAAGGCATCCGCTAAAGTCCGACCGCGCATGAACGCGATTGGTGCGATTTCAATTTCACCGCTTTCAATCCGCCGTTCGACCTGTTCTGCCGGCAGTGTATCGTAGAGCGCATCATAAAGCGGGCGCAGGAAAGGATCGACTTTCTCCTTCATATCGCCCGGCAGAAAACCGATTTTCTCGCCAGCTTCTACCGCTGGGCGGGATAGAATCAGGCGATCGACTGATCCTGTAATTAGCTGAGAAACGGCTTGCGCTACGGCCAGATAGGTTTTGCCGGTACCCGCAGGACCCAGCGCAAAAATCATGTCGTCACGGGCCAGCTTTTCCATATAGTCGGCTTGACGAACAGAGCGCGGAAAGATGGTTTTTTTGCGCGTCTTAATCATCACCTTGGGCGGCGCTGAGAGGTCGGTTTTAACCGGTTTCCGAGCATTATCAGATTTTGCTATTTTAGATAATCGGGGATCCGCAACCATACCAATAATCGCTTCCACGACGGCCGCATCGATTTCTTGCCCTTCTTCCAGCCGTTTATAGATGCCGATCAAAACATCACGGGCTTGTGTCGCCGTTTCTTCTTCGCCTTCAATTTTTAGCTTGGTGCCTCGGGCTGCAATATAAACGCCCAAGCGATCTTCAATCGCCACGATGTTGCGGTCATATTCACCAAAAAGGTCGCCTAAGATCTGGGGGTCTTCAAATTCGACGTCCAACGTCACCAGATTGATCTTGTCTTCAGCAATATTTTTTTTGGCCATTAAGCAGCTTCTCTCCGTGTCATTTTCCCCTGCAGACTATTGGGTCCAGCACTTTCGATTGTGACATCAACCATATCACCAATCGCCAATTCAGGAGCGATGATATGGACCGATTGCAACCATGGGGTTTTGCCGACCAGTTGCCCGTCAAGTTTGCCATTGCGCTCCAGCAAGATATCTGTCCGACGGCCAAGAGCCAGCTTGTTAAAGTCATATTGCTGTTCGTTCAGCAATGCCTGAAGCCGTTGGAGCCGTTCGTCCATGACTTCAGGAGCAATTTGGTCATCCATCACAGTCGCCGGAGTGCCCGGGCGCGGTGAATATTTGAATGAATAGGCTTGGGCATAGTTGGCTTCTCGAACCACAGCCAAGGTATCTTCAAAATCCGCATCTGTTTCGCCGGGAAAACCAACGATAAAATCACCAGAAATGGCAATATCCGGTCTGACCTCTCTCATACGGGCTAGAATATCGAGATAGCTCTGGGTCGTATGCGAACGATTCATAGCCTTTAGGATACGGTCGCTGCCTGATTGTACCGGAAGGTGCAAGTAAGGCATGAGCGCGGGTATCTCACCATGTGCAGCTATCAGGGCTTCGGTCATGTCGTTGGGATGACTGGTTGTATATCTTATCCGCTCCAGGCCGTCGATCCCGTCCAATGCGCGAATCAGACCATCGAGGCCTTGCAGCTTGCCTTTGTCATCTTCGCTGGTCCAGGCATTCACATTCTGACCGAGCAGGGTAATCTCTTTCACACCGCCATCAACAAGCGCCTGTGCCTCGTTGACCAGGTCAGCCCAAGGCCGAGAAATTTCTGCACCTCTTGTATAGGGTACTACGCAATAGGTACAAAATTTGTCACACCCTTCCTGCACGGTCAAAAAGGCCGTCGGACGAGCCTGTTTCTTGCGGGTTGGAAGGATATCGAATTTTGATGCCGCGGGCATGTCAGTATCGATCGCTTTTTTGCCAGTTTTGGCGCGTTCGATCAGTTCGGGCAGTCTGTGATAGGCTTGCGGACCAACGACAATATCGACGCTAGGCGCGCGTCGCGAAATTTCTTTGCCTTCCGCTTGCGCCACACAACCTGCGACAGCAATCATCGGGCTCTTACCATCCTTGCCGCGCAAGCGCCCGATATCGGAATAGACCTTTTCAGCTGCTTTTTCACGAATGTGGCAAGTGTTTAGGACCACCAAATCGGCATCTTCGCCATCGGCGGCACTCGACATGCCCTGATCGACAAGCATTTCCGACATGCGCTCACCGTCATAGACGTTCATTTGACAGCCGAAGGATTTGACACGGAACTTCTTAGGATTGGATCGATTCATGACCGCAGCCTATACAACGGGCTCTCCCGACAGGGAAGCGGAAAGCGCCTTAGCAATCCGTCGTTCTGCCTCTGCGCAAATCGCCTTCCGATCACCAAAGTCAGCCGGATCAAAGGGTTCAATAAAGTGCAGGGTTGTCGGAATGATGCCCCATCGACCGAATAGCCGCTTGGCGTTATCGACGGCGGACTCATCGCCGACCCATGCAATATCTTTGCTGACGTCCCCATAGTCTAAGAGCACAGGTTGAATCATGGTCGGTTTAGGCGGTGGTGCCATGGCTTGGAATAGGGAGGGCTTGAACGGCAGCAAACTATGCCCATCCGTAGTCGTACCCTCGGGAAATACGGTGATTGGATATTTTTCTTCAATGGCCTCGCGAATAATATCAATTTGATCACCGACCTGCATCCGATCGGTTCGAGAGACAAAAATCGTCTTGTTGATGCGGCAAAGCCATCCGATAATCGGCCAGCTGGCGATACCGTCTTGGGCTACAAATGTGCAGCCCGTGACCCCAGCAACCACCGGTATATCAAACCAGCTGATATGATTGGAGACGTAGAAAACGTCATGTTTCAACCGGTTGCCTTTTGTTTTAATCACAGCGCCACAATTGGTCGCCACCAGCTGAAGGAAAAAGCGCGGCCATGGCGAAGGTAAACGCAATAGCCGCCAGAGATAATGCATGGGTAAGCAAATGAGTAAGCTGAGCAAGATGCCCAAAGTCCGTAATCCGATAAGCAGTGCCCCCACCACCGAAGTCAAAGGCTGATTGGCGCTAGCTCTTTCGGTCAGAGGATACGCCATATAACTCCATACGATGGTCGACTAGTCTGTATCCGAGTTTCTCAGCAATTACCTTTTGCAGGGCTTCGAGTTCAGGATCTACAAATTCAATAACCTTACCGGTTTCCACATCGATCAGATGGTCGTGATGTGCTTCGGGAACGGCTTCATAGCGTGCACGCCCATCACCAAAGTCATGGCGATCAAGGATACCAGCTTCTTCAAATAGGCGAACGGTGCGATAAACAGTGGCTATGGATATACGAGAATCAACGGCAGAAGCGCGCTCGTGCAGTGTCTCCACATCGGGATGGTCATCTGCGTCAGAAATAACTCGGGCAATGACCCGGCGCTGGTCGGTTATTCGAAGGCCTTTTTCGGCACATAACTTTTCAAGATCAATTTTGTCCGGCATTTGCTCCATTCCGATAGTTACATAATACCCTATTCTCGGTTGACAATAAAGCAAAGGGAAAATTGCGAAACCATCCGCAATTTTCCCTTTGGTAAAAATCGAAAAGAGAGGCGGTTTAGCGCTTTTTCTTTTTCTTCCCCAAACCTATGGCTTTTGCCAGTTCCCGGCGCTGTTCAGCGTAATTGGGTGCAACCATTGGATAGTTGCTCGGCAAACCCCATTTGACGCGATATTCGTCTGGCGTCATACCATAATGAGTCATCAAATGCCGCTTGAGCATTTTCAATTTCTTACCGTCTTCCAAACAGACGATATAGTCCGGCTTGATCGATGATTTAATTGGTACGGCGGGTTCAGCGCGTGCCAGTTCAGCAGCTTTTCCAGATAGACCGGCTAGTGCGCCATGCACATTATTAATGATGAGCGGTAAATCAGAAACAGCGACGCTGTTATTACTGACATGCGCGGCAACAATATCTGAAGTGAGCGTAATGAGCGTCTCATTCAGAGCAATATCTTCCTCTGTCATATATACCTCTTAGTGCGACCATTTTATGGTTTTGAGCAATTTTTTGCTGGGCAGCCATTTGCACGGGCAATGGGGATTATCAACGATCAAACTATATAGTGTGTTGAATTTGCGTTACTTTAACCGTCACAAAGATTTCTTATACGTGATGGCATCAAACTTTTCTTTGTTACTACCTGTATAATATGCCGGCCGAAGTCCAATTTTCTTAAACCCCAGCTTTTGATATAGGCTTTGTGCAGGGTTGTTGGAACGCACCTCCAAAAACACGGCTATAGTTCCGTTATTTTCGGCATCTGAGATAAGTTTCTTTAAGATCGCCAGGCCAATACCCGCATTTTGATATTTTGGATCGACTGCAATCATCAATAATTCTTCTTCGCCGGCTATTTCTCTGCTGATCGCAAATCCGCAAGGTTGCTGGGCATAGCGGGCAAGCATCAATCGAGTACCTGGTAAAGACAGCATCGACCGGCATTGGTGTTCGTTCCACGATTCTCCGTAAATACTCGAAAACGCAGAGCGCATAATGCGCATAACTACTTGCAGCTGGTCATATCCACTATATTCAAGCGCGATTGCATCGTGCATCCCATCTGGTGCCGCAACTTCTTCAAAATCTGGTTTAAATTCAGGCATATGCTAAGCCTAATGCGCCGGTTGAGCATCGGGGGCACGCCCATAGACGGGCGCAGCTATCAGAAATTCGTAGTTGTTGTTCAACAATATCGTCTTAGCGGCGTCGGGCAAGATCGAGTAAAATATAGCTTTTTTTGTCAGTTTGGCTAAGGGCTTTGCTGCGGAGCCTGCAAACACATCTGACTGTGCATGACGCAAAGCTGCTTCCGGGGACAGTGATAACAATTCATCCGTGGCGCTTCCGTCGGAAGCGAAATTCTGGACAAAATACTCACCATGACCGCCGACCATAGCGACAAAAATAGGGGCAGCTTGTTTCATTTTAACCAAAGCCTGTGCAGCCACAAGATGCAGACATTGATATCCGGAAATTTCCGCATGCCAAGCCATAGTCAGAGCCTTTGCGGCAGAAAGACCGATGCGAACGCCAGTGAAACTCCCTGGACCGCAATTGACCATGATCTGATCAGCGCGCCCTTTGCCGGGCAATTGCGCGATCATTGGCACTAGCTTTTCCGCATGACCGCGGCCAATTTCTTCGTAGCTATGGGCTATAGACTTTCCATTTTCGAAAAGAGCCACCGAGCAAGCCGTTGTAGCAGTGTCGATTGCGAGTATGCGCTTGCCCATTAATCTGGCGCTAACCGTCAGATAATCGTGTTAAATTTGTCGAAGTCAGGGCGTGGACTACGGTCAAAAATCGTCGAAGGATCACCATAGCCAAGCGTCGAGATGAAATTCGATTTCACATTTGGCTGGTCACCGAAGAAAGCATTGTCTGCCGCTGTATTGTCGAAGCCTGACATCGGGCCGGTATCCAGCCCTATAGCGCGGGCCGCGAGAATGAAATAAGCCCCTTGTAAAGAGCTATTTCGCATCGCGCCCTCAACCCGGCCTTCAGGATCCTCATCAAACCAGCTTTTTGCATCGGTATGCGGGAAGAGTTCCGGCAGATATTCGTGAAAATTTTGGTCCATACCAATGACGACAGCAGCGGGGGCTTTGACAATCTTGTCTTTATTTCCCTCACCAGCGCAGTCCGCAAGGCGTTGTTTTGCTTCTTGACTATGGCACCAGACCATCCGAGCCGGCAACATATTAGCACTGGTTGGTCCCATCTTCATCAGGTCCCATATCGCATGAAGCTGCTCCACAGTTACTGGTTTATCATGATATCCGTTATAAGTTCGTGCTTCACGAAAAAGCTGATCCAGTGCAGCATCATCAAGTGGCTGATTCATTCGGTCCCCGTATGTTTGTTTTGATTTATAGTTTGGTTATGCGGCTCTGACTTCTACAACTTCCGGCACATAATGTTTGAGCAAAGATTCGATGCCGTGTTTCAGTGTGGCGGTTGATGATGGACATCCTGCGCAAGCACCTTGCATCTTCAGAAATACGATACCGCGGTTGAACCCGCGATATACGATGTCGCCACCGTCATTTGCAACGGCAGGGCGAACCCGGGTTTCAATCAATTCCTTAATCTGTGCAATGATATCCGCATCTTCAGGATCATCATGCACTTCTTCTTCGGGCGGAATATGAATGTCTCCGGCAGATCCGGGCTTGAACAGTGGTAAGTCTGCAGAGAAATGGTCAAGCAAAATGCTCAGCACTTGCGGCTTGACATCCGTCCATTCTGATCCGGGACCGGCGGTAACCGACACGAAGTCCGATCCGAAAAAGACACCGGCTACATCGCCTAAGGTAAACAGAGCCTCTGCAAGAGGAGAGATTTCAGCATCTTCTGGTGAAGCAAAATCTCTTGTCCCGTCAGCCATAACGGTCTGGCCCATCAAGAATTTGAGCGTGGACGGGTTCGGAGTTTTTTCAGTTTCTATCAACATTTCTAATATGTGGGAGCATTTGCGCGGGCTATCAAGGTTAAACTTGGCTCCTTGCTATCAAAACATGCAGCCCTATCGATCAATTTTTTGCATGAATCTAACTGGCTTTATTCACTGGCCAGTAAGATAGGCCCTGCTTATAACCCGTAATATGAACATACACACCCGCGCATTTTGCCGCTTTTTCGCCCAATTTACTATTTTTGCCGCAATTGCGCTTCCATCGTCGGTTTTTGCGCAAGTGCAGGAAACTGAGGCGGAGATTAGCGCTGAAAAGCCTTGGCTTTACAAGGGTAGCGACGTTCCGATTGACAAGAGCTGGACCTTCGGGGTGCTTGATAACGGGCTGCGCTATGCGGTCAAAAATAATGGTGTCCCTCCAGGGCAAGTGTCCATTCGGGTTCGGATTGATGCCGGCTCTTTGATGGAACAAGACCACGAACAGGGGTTTGCGCATTTCATGGAGCATTTGTCGTTCCGTGGGTCTACATATGTACCCGATGGTGAAGCAAAGCGCGTTTGGCAGCGATTGGGTGCTACTTTTGGTAGTGACAGCAATGCCGAAACGACACCGACACAGACTGTTTACAAGCTTGATCTGCCAAATGCCAATCCCACCAGCCTGGATGAGAGTATCAAAATCATCTCGGGTATGGTTAGTGCACCAGGTCTTAACACCATAGCGGTCAATGCCGAACGCCCAGTTGTATTAGCGGAACTGCAGGAAAGGCAGGGGCCTCAGACCAAGGTTCAAGACGCGACGCGCGAGCTATTTTTTGCTGGTCAGCGTCTTGCGAGCAGAGCGCCCATTGGCACGCCCGAGTCACTGGCAGCGGCAACACCGCAAATGCTGCAATTGTTTCATCAGCGCTGGTATCGTCCGGAAAATACAGTGATCGTTATTGCTGGCGATGGGGAGCCAGCTGAATTTGAAGCGCTAATTAAAAAGCACTTTTCCGCATGGAAGGGCAAGGGAGAGGCTGGTGTTGCCCCCGATTTTGGTGATCCTGATAGCAACAGTGATATCAGTCGGCTTGTTATCGAGCCTACCCTACCGCGGTATATTTCGATGGTTGTTGCCCGTCCTTGGGAACAGGTTGATGATACTATTGCCTATAACCAACAACTGTTGATTGATTTGCTAGCCCTTCAAATGATTAATCGCAGGCTGGAAGCGCGGGCCAGGGCAGGGGGTAGCTATCTTCAGGCCAATGTAAATCAGGAAGATGTAAGCCGTTCGATCGATGGAACATTTGTTAACATTGTACCATTGAGCGAAGACTGGGCTGCGGCGCTTAAGGATGTAAGAGGAGTGATCGCCGACGCCACAACACAGGCGCCGTCTGAAGAGGATATTGCCAGAGAGATAGCGGAATTTGACGCTGCTCTTGCAATCGGTGCCGAGGGCTATGCGACGGAAGCGGCTCGCAAGCAGGCCGACGATATTGTTAATGCAGTAGATATTCGAGAAACCGTCGCAACGCCTCAGACAGCACTGGATGTCTTTCGGTCAATGCGCAATCTCTACACACCTCAGCGGTTATTGGAATCCACGCAGAAATTGTTCGATGGAACGGCGACCCGGGTGTTACTGACGTCGCCGACCGTGGTGGACGACGGGAAAACCAAACTTGCAGCGGCGTTGAATGAAGAAGTTAGCGCGGCGAGCAATGTACGAGTGAAGCAGGCCAATCTGGGCTTTGATGCGCTGCCTCGAATCGGCCGCGCTGGGAAAGTCAAATCATCGGAAAAAATTTCCCGATTTGATATTGAGAAACTCATTCTGTCCAATGGCGTTCGGGTTCTGCTCTTTCCCAACAAGGCGGAGCAAAACAAGATAATGGTCAATGCGCGTTTTGGCCGAGGATATAGTGGATTGGATCCTAGCGAAGAAAATCTAGCTTGGACTGGCGGAATGGCTTTGATGGCCAGCGGTATCGGCAAGTTAGGTCAGGAAGAGCTGGACAAAATCACGACTGGACGGCGGATCGGATTGGGGTTCGAAATTGATGATGACGCTTATGAAATCAAGGCTGATACGCGCGCGGCTGACCTAGAGGACCAACTTCATCTTATAGCTGCTAAGCTACACCGCCCGCGCTGGGACGAGGCTCCTGTCATTCGTGGACGTGCCGCATCATTAATCGGTTATGATAGCTTTGCTGCTTCGCCGCAGGCTGTATTGCAGCGAGATCTGGAGTGGTTGGTGCGAGGTAAGGATCTGCGTTGGAAAACCCCTGACAAAGACGATTTCAATGCCTTGACCCCCAAGGATTTTAAAAAATTCTGGAAACCGATTTTGGCAAGCGGCCCAATTGAGCTGATGCTATTTGGCGATTTTGATCGTGATGAAGCTGTAGAGGCCGTACTCAAGACCTTTGGCGCGCTAAAAAAGCGGAAACCTGACGACATGCCTGATGGTGTCAAATCACCGATGTTCCCGGAATCTAAGTCTGCGCCCGAAATATTGGTGCACAAGGGAGATCAGGAACGGGCGGCGGCGTTAATTGCATGGCCTACCGGCGGCGGACTGGAAAACATAAGAGAAAGCAGGCGGTTGGAGGTGTTGGTTTCCATTTTCAATGACCGGATGTTCGAGATCCTTCGGTCGCAAGAAGGGGCCAGCTATAGTCCGCAGGTAGTAAACAGCTGGCCGGTAGCTTTTCAGAGTGGCGGCTATATTAGCGCGTCGAGCCAATTGACCCCAAGTAATGTAGATCGATTTTACGGGGTCGCTGAGTTTATTGCCAAAGACCTGCGCGAAAAACCGGTCAGTCCGGATGAGTTAAAACGAATTGTCGAACCACTTCGGCAACTTATCGCGCGGGCAAGCAGCGGTAACAGCTTCTGGATGAGCCAGCTGGAAGGTGCAAGCTATAACCCCAAGAAGTTCACTGTCCTGAGAACATTGCTGAGCGATTATACCGTGATTACGCCCGAAGAAGTGCAGCAACTCGCGCAGAAATATCTGAAGGATTCGACGGAATGGAAGCTTTTGGTATTACCAGAGGGAAATGCGAAAGCCGCAGTCGCAAAAGACGCGGCTTCCACTGGGCGTTCGCGATGATTCAGATTTAAATGGCGTCTACTATAGCCAATAGTTGATCATTCGTAGGGCGCTTTTTAAAGTCACCCGATACCGATTTTGCGACAATCTTGCCGTCTTTGTCTATGACAATAATAGAAGCATAAGGAACGCCGACAGCTTTGCCTTCGGTATATTGCGGATCACGTAATTCGAAGGCGTCGATTGCCTTGGAACCCTCGTCAGACAACATGGTATATTCAAGCATCTGATTCTTGGAGAAACGGTCCTGGCTTTCGACGCTGTCATAGCTAACCCCATATAGGTTATAGCCACGCTGTTGTAGGTCACTGACGATCGCATCAATGCCCTTTAATTGCGTTTGACAGAACGGGCACCATTCGACGGATCGCGTGAAGACAAGAATAGCTGGTCCATCTTCCAAAACAGTTTCGAGCGTTTTTTCGCCGTCGCCGGTTTGAAACTTCGCGGCTAGTGGTGCTGTCGCTCCGATAGCTAAACCTGCGTCTATCGTCGGTACTTCAACAACTTCATCGACTGTTTCTGTTTCCGTGGACTCCGTGTTTTCTTCGCTGTTGGTTTGTGACGGCCCAGGCTCGGAGCAGGCCGAAAAGGCAAGGGCAGGGATTAAAGCAAATAGTGAGGCGATCCGTTTCAAAATAAACACTCCTGATAGTTAGTCTGAGTTATTCGCAAGCCGATGTCAAAAGGTTACAAATAAATCTATTCCTGTGGCGGAAAGCGATCAAAGCCCGGTATCTCATGGGCTGTTTTTTCCCAACCTATTTGTTCAGCAAGCTGGATATTCATTTCTGGAATATAGGCATCCGGCATATCGAGAGTAGCAGTTTGGATATCTACCATGCCTGGCAATATATTGGCGTTTTTATAAGCAATTCCTGTCCCGCAATTTGCACAGAAAAGACGCTGGGCACCGCCTTGACCTTCTACCGCTTTGAGTTCTCCATTGGTTATTGAGAATTCGTCCTGTCCGAGCATGATCCAGGCCACGGAAGCTGCGCCGCTGCTTTTCTGGCAATCACGGCAATGACAGATCGATTGGTTGACTGGTTCACCAGAAATTTCAAAACGCACTGACCCACAATAACATCCACCCTCAGCCATTTAGTCCTCCACCATGTTGATATACGGATGAATTTATAGCACATATTTTGACAAATCCGTATCCTTGGCAACATCGGATAGCTGTTTATCGACATAACCAGCGTCTACAACAATTGTATCTCCTTTGCGGTCTTCCGCATCAAAGCTGATATCTTCGAGCAGTTTTTCCATCACCGTTTGCAGTCGACGTGCTCCGATATTTTCAACGGTCTCGTTTACGTTCGCAGCAATCTGAGCCAGCTTTTCAATCGCATCTTTCGTGATATCTATAGTCACGTCTTCAGTGCCCAAAAGAGCGATATATTGTTTGGGTAAATTCGCTTTTGTTTCGGTCAAAATTCGGACGAAATCCTCTTCCGTCAAGGCACGTAGTTCTACGCGGATAGGCAGCCGCCCTTGCAGCTCAGGCAACATGTCGCTGGGTTTGGAGATTGAGAATGCACCGGATGCAATAAACAATATATGATCAGTCTTCATCGGACCATATTTGGTCGCAACCGTTGTACCTTCGATCAGTGGCAACAGATCACGTTGCACACCTTCACGGCTAACCGACCCTCCACGAACATCGCTAACCGCTATTTTGTCGATTTCGTCGAGGAAGACAATGCCGTTTGACTCTGCATCAGTGATCGCAGCCCGAGCAATATCGTCATCGTCCAGGCGCTTGTCGGATTCTTCTTCGATCAATTTATCCCAAGCGTCAGCAACCCGCATTTTTCGTCGTTTCATAGGGTTCTGACCGAATGCTTTGCCCATCATATCCGACAGATTGATCATCCCGACCTGGCCAGACATGCCTGGAATATCCATCGGTGCAGTTGGCGTATCTTCCACTTCAATTTCGATTTCGGTATCGTTCATATGATCATCGACAACTCTCTGACGAAAGCTTTCCCGTGTCGCTTCGCTGGCATTTTCCCCGCAAAGTACGTCGAGCAAACGCTTCATCGCCGCGTCTGTGGCTGATTCGCGTACCGCTGACCGACGTCGTTCGCGCTCTAAGCGCACAGCTTCTTCGGCAAGGTCGCGAGCAATCTGCTCCACATCGCGGCCGACATAGCCAACCTCGGTAAATTTCGTCGCTTCAATTTTGATAAACGGCGCATCGGCAAGTTTGGCAAGGCGGCGTGATATCTCGGTCTTGCCGCAACCAGTCGGCCCGATCATCAAAATATTCTTAGGCGTAACCTCTTCACGCAACTCGGCCGGGAGATTCTGCCTTCGCCAGCGATTGCGTAACGCGACAGCAACCGCACGTTTGGCGTCTTTTTGTCCTACAATATGTTCATCTAGCGCCTTGACAATGGCCTTTGGGGTAAGTTCGTTGTTCATATATATCCAGTGTGAGAATGTTATTGAGAAGCAGATTTGGGGGTTTATTGTTATTTATCAACCACAGCGCATAGCGTCGGCAATGGCGTTGTGGCCACGCACTAAATAGCGTGTCGTTTGAGAGCTCGGCGTCAGATCGGCATTGCCTGCGTCGCTCGTGCCTCCCAGAACAATTCCGTCAGATCGCGGAAACATATAGAGGCCATTCGATGTGGTATAGGCATAGTCGATTTCCGGTTGTGGTAATAGAATGGAAAGCTGACCGCGTAAGGGTATAAGTTCTTCGTCATCGAATAATTGTCCGGTACCCAAACCGGTGCAATTGAAGATCAGTGTCTCCCGCAATTCAGATATTTGCGCGCGGTTTGCAAAATGGCGGACTTTGATTTGTCCGTCAGCGATCAATATGTCGCGTTGCAGTTCTCGTAAGAACCGTGCGGGTTCGATGAACATGGCTTGCCAAACACCAACATGGGCTGAGGCGAATTGATTTTCTTCTGGGCTTAGCGTTCGCCGATCCGGCAACATGGATGCAATCATCCGACTGGTTCGCCCCATGTTGATTGGCGATGACGATAGCTCATAATTGGGCATCCAGCGTATTCCATATCGTTCGCCGACAAGCAGTTGATAGCGTTGATAGCTATATTCCGCAGCCGCGATAAATTGTTGCTGGAATTCAGGAGTAAGGGCAGAATGCCGAAATACGTTGCTGGGATACCATTGGCCGCCTGCGATATTAGAGGTTGTGAAGGGCGGTAATTTACTAGTGTAAATGGTCACAGCCTGGCCGGCTTCCTGCAGCAGTCGCGCGGTAGTGAGGCCCATAATGCCAGCACCAAGAACGGCGACTGGCCCCCGATGACCCGGCAAGCCCAAATCCACCGCTAACCGAGAACTGCCCCAGCTTAGGGTGATACCGCCGCCGCCATGGCCATAATTATGGACTATTTGTTGGTCGCCCAGTGCCTGTCGGCGCACGACGAACCCAGATCTGCGAAACGGACGCAGCCCTACTATTTCACGAATAACTCTGCCGGGGGCTGCTCTTACCGGAGAAAGGCATTTTTTTTGCGAAAGCAGTGCTGAG
Source organism: Parasphingorhabdus cellanae (assembly GCF_017498565.1). NCBI lineage: Bacteria > Pseudomonadati > Pseudomonadota > Alphaproteobacteria > Sphingomonadales > Sphingorhabdaceae > Parasphingorhabdus > Parasphingorhabdus cellanae. Next base: position 570,489 of record NZ_CP071794.1, on the reverse strand, counting down.
GGCTGGCCGGTGGTTGTGCATCCCGACAAAGCCGCAGCTCCGAGAAGTGATGCGCCGCTTGCGATTAACGATCTGCGGTTAAGAGGTGGAGCTGATATCACCGACTAAACAATAGAAACTTATCCATTGCTGTCCAGTATTTCGACCGTGACCTGGTCATTGGTATAAACACAGACTTCTGCGGCAATCGTCATGGCTTTGCGTGCCAGCTTTTCAGCGTCTTTTTCATAGTCAATCAGAGCTCGGGCAGCAGCAAGTGCAAAATTCCCGCCCGATCCGATCGCCGCGATACCTTGGGTGGGTTCCAGCACATCGCCATTTCCGGTGAGGATTAGTGTGACGTCTTTATCGGCCACGATCATCATAGCTTCAAGATTACGTAAATATTTGTCCGTTCGCCAATCCTTTGCCAGTTCCACGGCCGCGCGCATCAGTTGGCCGTTATGGCGTTCCAGTTTTGCTTCCAAACGCTCGAATAAGGTAAAAGCATCCGCGGTAGCACCTGCAAAACCGCCGATTACCGAACCATCGTGCAATTGCCGAACCTTGCGCGCGTTGGGTTTCATAACCGTCTGGCCCATAGAAACTTGACCATCGCCAGCGACGATGACTTTGCCATTTTTACGGACGGAGAGGATGGTGGTGCCATGCCATTGCTGCATGCCATGTTGCTGATTTTTTGTCATAAAACGGATATGGGAAATCTGACGATCAAGTGCAACCGGTGTGTTCAGTTTCGTATGGGAACCAGTTTCTTTTTTAGTGAGCGAGCAAAAAAATGGCGGCCAAAAGGCCGCCATTTTAAATCAGTTTAGCGCCTATATTCAGGGGCTTGTTGGATCATCGTCGCTTCCGTCAGCCGCGATGACAATGCCACCGATTACTGCAGCAGCAGCGAGAACAGCAATGATAATGCCCGATCCGCCTGCAAGGTTCTCTTCTTTGTCTGCAGATGCATCAGCACGAACAGGTTGAGAAACTTTTGAAACTGGCTGAGCAGCCTGTGCGAACACAGGTGTAGCAACCAAAGCTGAGGCTGCAACTGCAGCCATACCAATTTTACCGAAACGCATAATTTGCTCCTTCAGGGTTTTCGCATTTCATTCAATACGATGAGCGCATTGCCATAACAATTGTTTGAAATCAACAGCATTTGAGGTTTTTGGTACCGATTGTCGCCCATTGTTGCAAAGATCACACAATCGCATTTTTTAGTCCATTTTGGATTGGAATTCAGTACTGGGGAACGCCTGAATAACTGTGCCATCCTATGACACCGAAGTTCAACGCCGATTTTGGCATAGATTTAATAGCTAATAATTTGTTAACAATAGTGCATGAAAAAAATGCTGACCAGAGACCTCGTGCTACACAATGAAAGTGCTAAACATCCATTTAGGCTCTCTTTGCCTTTGGAAACCCTTACGGTAGCGCAGGATGAAGGTGTCGTTGTTGAGGCTACGACCCCACCCGCAAAATGGTTCAATGAGGATGTAAGTCTATTCATGCTCAGCTTTTCGGCGTTTTTCACAGCATTTTATATGTTTATATTCTGAATTGTATCGCCAGCTGTCTAGTCACAGGCAAGATGTAATTGTTGGCCCAACCATGCCGCGACGATGCACATACCTGCGACAAGCAGCAATTGCTCAGTCGTAGACACGCCGAGCATGCTTAAACCCAATGCGGCTAAAGCGCCCAGCACCATACATCCCGAATTGACCACGTTATTGGCCGCTATGGTTCGCGCTGTTTCGCTAATATCGACGGTCGTAGTCAAAAAAGCGTAAAGCGGCACAACAAACATGCCGCCAAAAACCGAAACACCGGCTAATGTCCCCAATAACGCCCATGCGCCATCATGCATCATAAATGTCTGGAAAGTATAAAGTTCACCATCGGGTAATCCTTCCCAACCGCGCGCAATAAAGAACAGTACTAGCACGAAGCTACCCATAGCTATAACGCTATATGGTGCATAGCGAGCAGACACTTGGCTTTTCAGCAAGCGGTTTATCAAGATGGATCCAACCGCGATGCCAATGGAAAAGACGCCAAGGAAGAGGCTGGCGACAGCGGGAGTTGCCGTGAGTACATTTTCAACTAATGGGGGAAACTGAATGATCAACACCGAGCCAATGGTCCAAAAAAAGCTGATTGCTACAATAGCGAGATATAACCGTCTTATGTGAAGCGTTGCCGAAATTAATTTGATTGATGAGCGGATGAAATTAAAGTCAATTTTCTCAACCTCTTTTTGAGGCGGCGCGCTTGGAAGAAACTGCGCACCAACGCGTCCAATCAACGCCACAAAAAACACCGAAATAACGGCCAGTTCGACGCCATTGCCATCTCTATCGATGATGATCCCGCCTAGTATCGTTCCCGCCAATATTGCGATATAAGTTCCAGCTTCAACCAATCCAGTTCCGGCTAGAACTTCATCTTTTTCAAGATGCTGTGGCAAGATGGCATATTTTATTGGTCCAAAAAATGTCGATTGCAAACCAAGAAGAAACAACGCAGTCAACATGATCGGGATGGATTGTATCCAAAGGCCGATGCCGCCAATAATCGCTATTGCGATCTCCAATGTCTTCACTAGTCTTGTTATTCGCGCCTTATCATAGTTGTCGGCCAATTGTCCTGCCAGTGAGGAAAAAAGAAAAAACGGCAGGATAAATATCCCAGACGCGAGCGCATTGAATTGAAAATCCTGCGCCGGGTCTTTGTAAATCCCGTAGGTGACCAAGATTACCATCGAGAATTTGAATAAGTTGTCGTTGAAAGCGCCAAGCAATTGCGTGATAAAAAGTGGCCAAAAACGTCGTTTGGCCAATAGACGGAGAGCTGATGACATGCTGGGGATTTCCTGTTGTTGAACATTGTCAGACAGGGGACGAATTTAATCGATACCCTAGCGATGTTAATCAATTGCGCAAGGCGCTGAATGTTCGATAATTTCATCACTAGTGCCAGGATAACGAGGATAGGATTTAACTTTTTGCGAAATCCCGTTATGGCTGCGGACAATATGTTGAATCTTCCAAATATTTTGACGCTTTCGCGGATTTTCACAGTGCCTTTCTTGGTGGCTTTGCTATGGTGGCCGGGTTGGAAATTAGGGTATCTGTTGGCCACAGTACTTTATGCTTTGATGGCGATCACCGACTATTTTGATGGTTATCTTGCACGGTCCCAAGGAACGGTTTCAAAACTGGGTATATTCCTGGACCCGATTGCTGACAAGATTATGGTGGCATCGGTTGTTCTTATTCTTTGCGCCAGTGGCGACATTGAAGGTTATAATGTTGTTGCAGCACTCATTATTTTGCTACGGGAAATAGCGGTATCCGGCCTGCGTGAATTTTTAGCCGGGATTCAGGTCAGTGTACCTGTTTCTCAACTTGCTAAATGGAAAACAACATTTCAGCTAATTTCACTTGGCGCGTTGATTCTGGCAGGCGGTTTGCCGCAATTTGAGTTTATTCAGACTGTCGGTATCTGGACGCTCTGGGCTGCTGCGATATTGACGCTTATAACCGGTTGGGATTATCTTCGCGTCGGCCTCAAGCATATGGACTAGGTAATCACTAATATGTCGCATGAGCTTAACCTTGTATATTTTTCTTGGGTCAAAGAACGGATTGGTCGCGAGCAAGAATCGTTGAATTGTCCGGAAGATGTTGAGACTGTCGGCCAGCTTCTTGAGTATCTTCAAGGCAAAGATACAGCCTATCAGTTTGTTTTTGCTGATGTTACAAAGCTTCGTTTTGCGCTAGATCACGATTTTGTCGGGCCGGATGCTTCGATTGGCAGAGCAAAGGAACTGGCAGTATTCCCGCCGGTGACAGGCGGATGATTTCCATAACAGTCCAAGAAAGCGATTTTGATTCTGGTTTGGAAATCAAACGATTGGCAACGCGAGGCGGTGGCGCAATGTCCAGTTTTATCGGACAGGTGAGAGGCGATGGGAAATTGGTTGTGCTGGAACTGGAGCATTATCCAGCAATGACAGAAAAAGCGCTGCGTAAAATTGCTGTTCAAGCGTCAAATCAATGGAATTTGCATGGTATCACGATCGTCCATCGCGTGGGGCGATTGAAAGTAGGAGAGCAAATTGTTTTGGTTTGTACCTGTTCTGATCATAGGCAAGCCGCGATTGAAGCTTGCTCTTACATTATGGACCAATTGAAAACAGTCGCACCCTTCTGGAAAAAAGAAATATTACAAAATGGCACTGAAAATTGGGTCGAAGAACGGCAATCTGATTTAGAGGCTGCAAAAAGCTGGCGGGACTAAGTTGCCCCCTCATTTACCCAGCTTTGGCTCTGCCGCATAATCTCAGCCAGGAGCTCAAATTCATCCCTTCGCGGACTGTTTTTGCGCCAAACCAGGGCAATATCCCGGAACGCGCGGTCGGACTTGATCGCACGTGCGATAATATCGGTGTGCGCGAGAATGCCGCTATCAATCGCCATTTTGGGCAATAATGTAAGGCCAAGCGCATTGTCTACCATCTGGACCAGTGTGTGCAGTGAGGTACCCATCATGCGGGCAGACGCTCTCAATTCGGGGCGGTTGCAGGCCGCGAGCGCATGATCTTTCAAACAGTGTCCGTCTTCGAGTAGTAACAAGCGGTTTTCATCAATCAGGGCAGGATCCACCAATTCAGGAGGATCTCGCGGATCGTCTTTTGGAAAGGCGATAAAAATCTCATCATTGAATAATATTTCTGATTCTATATCGCCGCAAGGAAAGGGAAGGGCGAGCAAAACGCAATCTACTTTTCCATGACTTAACGAATCACATGCGGCCTGGCTGGTTTCTTCTTTCAAATAAAGCTTAAGGTCCGGTCGTTCCTTGCGCAGGCGAGGCAATAAACGAGGCAACAGGAATGGAGCAATTGTTGGAATGACACTCATACGAACATCGCCAACCAGCGGTTGACCAGCAGAGCGTGCCATATCCGAGAGCTCCTCGGCTTCGCGCAGAATACGGTGTGATTTTTCAACCATTTGTTTGCCAAGTTCCGTAAAACGTACGACGCGGCGCGTGCGTTCCACCAACATGACGTCGAGCAATGTCTCCAATTCCTTGATTCCAGCGGACAAGGTTGATTGGGTCACGTAACAAGCTTCTGCAGCCCGCCCGAAGTGGCCATTCTCCTCAAGAGCGACCAGATATTGGAGCTGTTTGAGCGTCGGGAGATAGTTTGACATCATTTAGTCCTTCGATGAACATGCGTTCGGTAATTTAATATGGTGATGAATGCGAGTGCAAAAAGGCCGGTTTTAAATGAGTTGCAAGAAAGGACTGGAAATATGGTGCGCCGAACCTTAGTTTGGAGCTCTTAAAATCGCCGGAGAAAAATATGTTTCGGGACTTAGGTGAATATCTGGACTCTATAAAGGCACGTGACCCTGCACCGCGTTCGCGTTGGGAAGTCTTACTCTATCCTGGCGTTTTAGCTGTGGGATTGCACCGAGTGGCTCATTGGTTATTCAAGGGGGAACTATATTTTTTCGCTCGGCTTGTGAATCATTTTTCTCGTCTTTTCACGGCTATTGATATCCATCCCGGTGCAAAGATCGGCCGCCATCTATTTATTGATCATGGCTTCTCAGTTATCGGCGAGACTGCTGAAATTGGCGATGATGTAACGATTTATCAATGCGTGACGCTGGGCGGAACCAATCCCGCAAACGGCGTCGGTGGAAAGCGACATCCAACCATTGAGGATGATGCTATTTTGGGTTCTGGTGCGCAGATACTGGGACCGATTATTGTCGGGAAAAGATCTCGTATCGGTGCCAATGCAGTCGTGACGCAGGATGTTCCAGAGGGAGCAACGATGGTCGGCGTTCGTGCGCGCCCCACGCTGGTTCAAGTGGAGCAGTATCAGGAAGAATTTACTCCCTATGGTACTCCTTGCAGCGAGGTTTTTGATCCTTCGACGCAGAAGTTGGAAATCTTGCAATGTGAAATGGAGCAATTACAAAAGCGCATCGCGGCCTATGCAGACGGCCGTGAAAAGGCCGACGATGACGCATCCGAGAGCAAACGAGATAGCGCCTGATGCGCTCTGGAAATTCTAACATCTCATCTTTTCCCAATAGGAACGCGTCACCCGTTCAAGTAGGCTTTGAACGAAAAGAAATGGAACGCATTCTAAACCTATATGGTCGGATGGTTGCTGCTGGTCACTGGCGCGACTATGCAATGGATATGGGTAAGGATGCTGCGATTTTTGCGGCATTTCGCCGTACATCGGAAAGACCGCAAATGCGGATTGAAAAGCGTCCGGCGGATCGTAACAAGCAAGGCATGTGGACGCTGCATGGAGAGCATGGACAGATATTGAAACGCGGTCATGATCTTGCTGGGGTGCTCGCCCCTATGGAGCGCCGTCTCGTGAAACTAGTCGCAGACTAACGCGCTTCCATCCAATATATTTCCTGAATGTGGTTTCGTAAAAAAACTGCAATAAAAATGACGTTTTTTCGAAACGTATTGATCATAGAGCCGTCATCAATCTTTTTAGACTTTGGCGCGGGACTCTATGAATATGACACTTAAATCCACTCTTGCAACTGGCGCAGCCATTCTGGCGTTTTTACCGAGCCAGGCCTTTGCAGCACAAATTTCCGAAGAACAGGCCGCAGCACTGTTGGAAAGGCTTAATCAGCTTGAGCAGGAAGTGGTCAGTCTGCGCGCGCAGCTTGGAAACGTCGAAACCGTGCAACAGCAGCAAGGCGAGCAAGTTGCCGCTGTTGAGAAGGTCACTCAGAAAAAAGAGCAAACAAGCATCAAATTTAAAGGTGCACCGGAAATTAAAACCGATGATGGCTGGAGCTTCAAACCGCGCGGTCGTATTCTTTACGACTTCAACAATCTTTCATCGGTACCATCCACTATCAGTATCCCGGGAGAAGGCTTTTCCAATGAAGCACGCCGCGTGAGACTTGGTGTACAGGGTAAAATTCCTGGCGGCTTTGGGTATAAACTGGAGGCGGATCTCTTGGATGGTGTTGAACTAACCGACGCCTATCTCGACTACAAAAGCGGCGGCCTGACTATTACTATCGGACAGCATAATAATTTCCAGTCGTTAGAAGAAATATCCAGTAGCAACGACACCAGCTTTATCGAACGCTCTGCTTTCACGGATGCTTTCGGTTTCCAACGTAAAGTTGGCGTTTCAGCGGCCTATAAGACAGGTGATATACTGTTACAAGGCGGTGTGTTCACTGACAATATTGACGACTTGAGTGACGGCAATGATAGCATCAACCTTGATGGGCGGATCGTTTATGCGCCGAAACTGGGGGATGCTCAGCTTCATCTTGGCGGATCAGTGCACTGGACTGATCTTGGCGATAGCATCGACTCTGTACGCTATCGTCAGCGGCCTCTGATCCACAGCGTCGACACGCGCTTTATTAACACTGGAAATATTACCGCTGAAGAACAACTAACCTATGGTCTCGAAGCGGCGGTAATTTCTGGCCGTTTTCATGCTGCTGCCGAAACCCATTGGGCTAAAGTCAGTCGCCCTGGGTTGGCGAACCCGACTTTTTTTGGTGGTTCTGTGGAGGCGGGCCTGTTTCTTACCGACGACACACGGGAATATAGAGGCGGTGTATTTAAAGGCGTGAAGGTAAATAACCCTGTTGGTTCCGGCGGTTCCGGCGCTTGGCAGGTCAATGTGCGTTATGACCGGCTTGATCTGACAGACGCCGGTATCATTGGTGGTACGCAAGACGGATATATGGCGTCATTGATTTGGACGCCGGTGGATTATGTTCGCTTTCTGGTGAACTATGGGCATCTTTCTTATGGCAATGCGCTTGGTATCGTGACCGGAGCACCCGAAGACTATTCGGTCGATGTTATCGGAGCCCGTGCGCAAATTTCATTCTAAAATATAGCCGTCAAGAAAACAGAAAGCTCGATTTAACCGACCATTTTTCTAGCCAAAAAAGAGGTCGTTCAGGCAGCTTCCGTGTCCAGGGCATAGCCTGCAGATCGAACGGTTCGGATAATATCTGGGCGCTGGTTCGCATTAAGAGCTTTGCGCAGCCGGCGGATATGGACGTCCACCGTCCGCAGCTCGATATCGCTGTCCTGACCCCAGACGCTGTCGAGCAGTCGCTCGCGGGAGAAAACCCAATTGGGGTGCTCCAGAAAATGGCGCAGCAACCGGAATTCAGTCGGCCCCAGTGGTATGGTATCCCCGTCCCGCTTCACTTTGTGGCCGACGGTGTCCATTTCCAGATCTCCAAAAGCCAGCTTTTCACCAGCCAGGGCAGGGCGTACCCGGCGCAATACGGCTTTTACGCGCGCGATCAACTCGCGCGGGCTGAATGGTTTGGTGATATAATCGTCTGCTCCTGTTTCCAGACCTCGGATCTTATCTTCCTCCTCGCCTCGTGCCGTGAGCATGATGATCGGGATATTAGCTGTTTCAGGTGACCGGCGCAGGCGGCGGCATACTTCTATGCCCGACAGGTTTTCTATCATCCAATCCAGCAGAATAACATCAGGACGGTTCTCTTTGACCAATAGCAGAGCTTCTTCGCCGTCCGCCGTATGAATGACGTCATATTCTTCTTTTTTAAAGTTCCATGACAAAAGCTCGGCTAGTGCTGCATCATCTTCTACCAGTAAAAGTCTTGCATTGGACATATTGCTATCTTCCGTTAGTAGGCTCGTCTATGAAATCAGTAGGATTTTCGCCGCGATCGCGTTCCGGCATTGGTTCGCCCTTGGCGGCAAAATAGACCATTTCAGCGACATTCGTGGCATGATCGCCAATACGTTCAAGGTTCTTGGCGATGAAGAGCAGATGGGCTGCTTCCCCAATATCTTTGGGGTTTTCGATCATATAGGTGATGACAGACCGGAAAATACTGGTGTAGAAATCATCTACAATCTGGTCCCGTTCACTGACCTCCAAAGCGAGATCCGCATCACGTCGGGCAAAGGCTTCCAGAGAGTCGCGAACAAGTTGCGAAGCCACATTTGACATAGATGGCAATAAAGAAGCCGGTCCCAATCTATGTGTGCTGGCGATAACCGGTACCCGTTTCGCAATATTCTTAGCATAGTCGCCAATGCGCTCTACAACACCCGATATCTTGAATGTGGCAATAAGCTCGCGCAAATCGTCTGCCATTGGAGCACGCAAAGCAATGGTCTGGAAAGTGAGATCATCGATGCGTTTTTCGAGGTCATCGATCAGCTTATCTTCGGCAACCACTTCAGCAGCCAGTTTTAGATCATGCTTTTCCAAGGCGCGCATTGCTTTCGCAATTGCTTGTTCGCTGCGACCACCGATTTCGGCAACCATTCCGCGTAACTCATTAATGTCAGTGTCAAAGGCTTTGACGGTATGCTCTGTGCCGGTATTTGCCATCTTTCGGGTTCCTTCCCTTTTCGATCCGCTTAACCGTAGCGTCCGGTAATATAATCCCGCGTTTTTTCCTCGGTAGGATTGGTGAATATGTCGGACGTTACGCCATATTCGACCAATGTGCCCAAGTGGAAAAAGGCGGTACGTTGCGACACACGGGCAGCTTGCTGCATATTGTGTGTGACGATAACGATAGCATATTTGCCGCGAAGCTCGTGAATCAACTCTTCAATCTTTGCTGTCGCAATAGGATCAAGCGCCGAACAGGGCTCATCCATCAAGATCACTTCCGGATCTACTGCAATGGCGCGGGCAATGCACAATCGTTGTTGCTGACCGCCAGATAAAGCGGTTCCGCTATCCTGTAGCCTATCTTGCACTTCACCCCATAAACCTGCTCTTTGGAGCGACGTTTCCACAATATTATCGAGCTCGTCTTTGCTATTCGCAAGCCCATGAATGCGAGGGCCATACGCGATATTGTCGTAGATTGACTTTGGAAAAGGATTTGGTTTTTGAAAAACCATGCCCACACGAGCGCGTAGCTGTACCACGTCCATTTTTGGCGCATAGATATCTTCGCCTTCCAAGGTGATCTCACCTGTCACTTTTGCGATCGGTATCGTGTCATTCATGCGGTTGAGGCAACGTAGAAAGGTCGATTTTCCGCAACCAGAAGGACCAATAAACGCTGTGACATTATCCATCGTAACATCAATAGAAACGCCGTTAATGGCTTGCTTCTCGCCATAGAAAACATCCACGTTGCGGGTGGTCATTTTCAATGGGCCATCACCGGCAGAAATGGCAGGAGCTGTGGTTTCTGTCATGGTCGGACTTTCACTGGAACTGGTGCTGTCTATTAATTCGGTCATATCATCATCTACCAGCGGGTTTCAAAACGATTGCGCAAATATATTGCAAGGGCGTTCATTGTCAGAAGGAACAAGAGTAGCACGATAATTGCCGCAGACGTTTTTTCCACAAATCCGCGATTGACCTCATCGGACCATAGGAAAATTTGCACTGGCAGAACCGTAGCAGGCTCGACAATACCGCTCGGCGGGGTTGCAATAAAGGCGCGCATGCCGATCATCAGCAGAGGTGCAGTTTCGCCGAGGGCACGGGCCATACCAATAATGGTTCCGGTAAGGATACCGGGTAGTGCAAGCGGCAGCACGTGATGGAATACAACCTGCATCTGGCTCGCACCTATACCGAATGCGGCCTCGCGAATAGAGGGGGGGACAGCTTTCACAGCGTTGCGTCCCGAAATAACGATCACAGGCATTGTCATTAAGGCCAGCGTCAGGCCGCCAACCAAGGCGGCAGATCGCGGCAGGCCGAAGAGGTTGAGAAACACAGCCAAGCCAAGCAAACCGAAGATGATGGACGGAACTGCGGCAAGATTGTTGATCGACACTTCAATCAAATCTGTGAAGCGATTCTTAGGCGCGTATTCTTCGAGATAGAGCGCAGAAAGCACACCAATCGGAAAGGCGATCATCAATGTTATGAACATCGTTATCAGCGAGCCCTTCAAGGCTCCCCATATCCCGACTTGCATCGGATCGGTTGCGTCGGAATTGCTCAGGAAATTCCAATTAAACCCTGTACTGAATTGATCTTTTAGTTCTGTGATTTTCTGTTCTGCGGAGGCGCTGCCACTGCCCTTGTAAGCCACATCGATCTCTGATTCTACAGGCAGATAGAGTGTAGTTTCCGTCTCTATGATGTCGGGATTGTCCAAAATTGCAGCACTGACTGCTTGCCAGCCGCCGGCTGAAAACAGCTCGCCGCCTAGTTCTCCATATTGAATTTCTATGCTGGTGTTGACTATATCCTGCACACCCAATGTTCGAAGGTTAGCCTCAGCATTTGTACCTTCAAACTGGCTCGCCGAAGCGCCGCCTGTCATGGCTGGAAAATCTATTGCAACCGGAAGTTCGGTTTGAGTAAATCCCCGCAATCCATTGCCAACCATAACCACGAGCAAGAACGCCAAAAAACTGGCTGACAATATAATCGCACCTAGACCTAAAGCCTTGAAGCGACGTTCGGCAGCATAGCGCTTGCGGATGCGTTTCTGCATCTGGTCGCTTTGCCAATCCGTCGGATTGCGCTCATCAATAAAGGTGGCGGCGCTATTCATAAGCTTCCCGATATTTCTTGACGACTCTCAGGGCGATGAGATTGAGCAACAAGGTTACGATAAATAGCACCAGACCCAATGCAAATGCCGCAAGGGTTTTGGGACTATCAAATTCCTGATCGCCGGTCAGCAGTTGGACAATTTGGGTGGTTACGGTCGTAACGCTGGAAAACGGATTGGCTGTCATATTCGCTGCCAGGCCTGCGGCCATTACAACGATCATGGTTTCTCCTATAGCGCGGCTAACAGCCAGCAGCACGCCACCAACTACACCCGGTAGCGCCGCGGGGATCAAAACCTTTTTTATGGTTTCGCTTTTGGTAGCGCCCATAGCGAGCGACCCATCACGCATAGCGCTCGGAACTGCGGCAATACTGTCATCAGCCATCGAGGACACGAATGGGATAATCATGATGCCCATAACGACGCCTGCCGCCAAAGCCGATTCCGACGAAGCACCGGAAATACCGATTGAAACGGCAAAGTCCCGCAAGGCAGGAGCAACAGTTAGTGCTGCAAAATATCCATAGACAACCGTTGGAACGCCAGCCAGGACTTCCAGAATCGGCTTCATCCAAGCGCGGAAGTTGAGCGGAGCATATTGTGTAAGATAAATTGCGCTCATCAGACCTAGGGGGATAGCGACAATCATCGCAATGATTGCGCCGATAAATACCGTGCCCCAAAATAATGGAATGGCACCAAATCCGGTTTCTCCACGTGGGCCAGCTACGGCCTTTGGATTCCATTCCGTTCCAAACAAAAAGTCTATCGGGGACACCATCGAAAAGAAGCGAGCGGATTCGAAGATGAGCGATGCGAATATGCCTATGGTGGTGATAGTTGCGATCAGCGATGCCAAAAGCAATGCCATCATAGTGATGCGTTCGATCTTGGTCCGTGCTCGCAGCTCTGGCTTTAATCTCAGCCAGGAATAAGCACCGCCTGCAAATACCAGTAACAGCGCAGCAATTGCTCCTAGTGTTTGATAATAGGATATTGCCGTCTTGTAGGGTTCTACCATAGTCTGGGAGAGCGGATTAAACGCTTTGACCTGTTGGTCCGATGCAATTGAACGGGCCTCCGCTAGTATTGAGCCACGTGCAAATGGGTCTTGCGGCAATTGTTCAGCGGCCGGGCTAGCAAGTGCGGCATCGGTAACCAAAGCTGGGCTCGCGATGTTCCAGATCATAAGAAACAACAGGGCAGGGCCGACGGCCCACAGCGCGACGTACCAGCCATGATAATTCGGGAGTGAATGTACCGCTCCCCTTGCAGCGCTACCTGTAACAAAGCGCCTCGCCTTAACGCGGCCAAAAAACCACGATATGCCTCCGAGGATAATGATCAGCAGGAAAAGAATAGAGCCTGTCACGATAAAATAACTGATCCTCGATTGGGGATAGATATGACAGCATGCGGGCTGTTTGAATAACAGCCCGCATGCCTATGGAAATTTATTTCAGTTCAGTACCCGTCAAGACTGGTAGATTCTTAACAGTCTCAGTCATTTGCGTACGAACATCATCAGGCGAAGCAATGAGGCCGGCTTTCACAAGATAGCCGTCCGCTCCGCCTGCATTTACGAATTCCGTCAGATATTCTTGAAGACCAGGAATAACGCCAACATGCTGTTTTTTGGCATAGATGTAGAGTGGACGTGCACCTGGATATTCGCCTGATGCTATGGCATCATATTCAGGCTGGACATCGGAAACAGAAACGCCGCGGACGGAGTCTGTATTTTCTTCAAGGAAGCTATAGCCGAAAATGCCGAGGCTGTTTGGATTGGCTTTCAGTTTCTGAACGATCAGGTTATCGTTCTCACCTGCATCAATATAGGCACCATCGGCTCGAACATCATGACAAATGGCGTCATATTCGTCCTCATCGGTTTCTTTTAGCGCTTTTGTGGCAGCGTCAGTCTTGCAGCCTACTTCCATGATTAGCTCTGTAAGAGCGTCGCGCGTTCCCGAGGTTGATGGGGGACCATAGACGCTGATCGCGATATCAGGCAGTGAAGAGTCAATGTCTGACCAGTTTTTGGTTTCGTTCTTTTTACCAAACGGCCGTTCTGCAATTGCTTCGTAAATTTGAGTAGGCGTCAGTTTGATGGCCGGGCCTTCGTTGGCTTGCGCAACAGCGATACCATCAATGCCGACCTGAATTTCGACTACATCCGTAACGCCATTTTCTTTACACATTTCAAATTCGGTGCCCTTCATCCTTCTTGAGGCATTAACAATATCAGGAGTGTTGGCACCAACACCTGCACAGAACAGCTTCATTCCGCCGCCCGTACCGGTTGACTCTAAAATGGGGGATGTATTCGCACCACTGGCGCTAAATTGTTCGGCGACGGCTTTGGCAAATGGGAAGACAGTTGATGAACCAACGATCCGAACTTCACTACGTGTGCCGCCTTGTCCGCCAGAAGCCTGATCCTGACATGCTGCCAAGGCGAGAGTGGATACCGCCAAAAGAGCGATTTTCTTAAACATTATGCTGTCCCCGTTTTCTATGGAGTGTTAAAATATCGGCCAAGAATCGATCATGATTTTCGACTGGTTGAGCGCGGTTTAAAAGTCGCCAGTGTCCTAATGATTACATATTTATGACAAATATGTTACAGGCGGTGCATTGGCATTATCGCCCTGCGGTTTGATAACCGGTAGGAATATCGCGACGGTAGTACCTACGTTCTCCTCGCTTGTGACTTCCATCCGGCCCCATGACGTTCCGTGATGTGTTTGACTATCGCAAGTCCTAGTCCGGTTCCACCGATGGATTTACTGCGCCCTTTGTCAACGCGATAAAAGCGTTCGGTTAGTCGCGGTATATGTTCTGCTGCGATACCGTCACCTTGATCGGTAACGGTTAATCGGAGCATGGATCCGCTTCTATTGGGCTCAACCATCACCGATACAGGACTACCTCGCCGCCCGTATTTATAAGCGTTGCTGACGAGATTATGGAGTAATTGGGACAGCTGGGCATAGTCTCCTTGGATCATTGGCAAATTATCTGGCAGCGAAACAAAAAAATTATCGTCTTTCTTGTTACGCCCATTAAGAAATACCGCTTTTGTCTCAGCCACCAGTTTAGCAAGATCAACTGGCTCGGTAGGGAGTTGGTATTTTTCCGCCTCGATGCGAGATAATGACATGAGGTCTTCGACCAAACGCTGCATACGGTCCGCTTCTTGATACATGATCTGCAGAAATCGTGCGCGAGTATCTTCATCTTTACCAGCTTCGGGGTTTTCCAGCGTTTCGATAAAACCCTTTATGGCAGCCAGAGGGGTCCTTAGTTCATGGCTTGCATTGGCAACAAAATCGGTTCGCATCCGTTCAGCGGCATAGCGGCTGCTTTGATCGGATAGCTGAACCAGCTTCAATCCGTCGTCGAGCGCATGAATACGTAACTCCCAACGCTGATTAGCACTACCGACCCCGACGAGTAAAATCGGCTCCCCGCTATGTTCGGCGTTGGGATTGGCAAGTCTGTCGGCCGCCGCCG
Organism: Parasphingorhabdus cellanae; assembly: GCF_017498565.1. Lineage (NCBI taxonomy): Bacteria > Pseudomonadati > Pseudomonadota > Alphaproteobacteria > Sphingomonadales > Sphingorhabdaceae > Parasphingorhabdus > Parasphingorhabdus cellanae. The sequence continues at coordinate 555,403 of NZ_CP071794.1, read as the reverse complement.
GGTGGCGAATGGCAACCCGCACATCCTCTCCGATAATATGATTACCGAGAAAGTTTTTCGCTGCTGGATTGGCTGCGGCCACCTTGGCATTCCGAATAAGCAGAATCGGGTCTGTTATCGGGTCAATGACGTCTTGATAAGCTTCGGCTCGTCCTTGATATAAGATCCGTTTCTTTTGTCGCTCCAAGGCACTGAAATCCGGCGTCGGCGGAGCATGGTCTTCCAACGCGATAGTTGCCAATGCCACGATACCAAAAGCAGACATAATGACAATTTTCATCATTGCTGCTGAGGTTTGTGCGGCCAGAACTGATCCTCCAATGATAAGAAGGATCGCAAAAATCAGGCGAAATGGAGAAATTGTGTTCATATTTGCCGTTGCAATAAAATTTGTGGGTTATGTTTAGGCGGGTTTTCGCAAAAACAGCAATGGCTATATCAAAATAGTGGCGAACCGTCTTGGTTTTGAATTTTTTTCATAAGCTTTATTAAGCATTTCCGCCAATTTGTCCCGTTTAAGGACGGCGACTTACGGGGTCGAGTGTTTACTCGCATTTAATCGTTTTACTCTCTAAAGGCGAAATTCAGAGGAAATTTTTTACGCCATGACGGACAGCTCGAACCAGAATGACAGACCATCAGAATCTACAGGTAATTCTGGGAATTCTGCTATTGTAACGCGTCGCCGTGCGTTGATGATGGGCGCTGTAACAGCTTCGGCGGTTGTCAGTATAAAGCCGGCTTTGGCGCAAGCCGCAGGTTCCGTGTTGCACTGCGAAATTCCGGTGCCAGGTAATCATGCTGCAGGCGGTTATATTGGTCCTGACGGTAAAATTGTTTCTCCTGATACACCAGGGTCATTTCCGCCAGCGGGTCGCAATTTTACTGGTGAAGAAGTGAAGCGCGCGATGAATGGACGATCTTTGCCGGGAACATCCTATGATCAGTCCAAAGCCTATGTGAACTATATCCGGCGCCTGCAGTCCGGGCAAAGCGGCTTTACCTGCTACGCATCTCTGCAAATGCCGCGATAGTTTTGCGCTGATTTTTGGCTTCAACGCCAATGCTTATTAACATATTCATGCTAATAGCTTTTTCGAATGATTTACCGTGGTCAGGAATAGTGTAACCGCCCATGAGCCAGCTTTATCGCGCCACAGCCTCTGAAGGGCTTATCCAGCATCCGCTGGACAGTATGACGCTAATTTTTCAGAAGTCATCGGGGATTACGCATATGGTGGCCGATCCTATACCCGCAATATTAGAGGTTATGGCTGAGGAGGCTCTAACCGCCGACGATATCGCACAGAGGCTCTCGTTAAGCTATGATTTGGAAGATAGCACCCATGTAGCCGATATCGTAATGGCAAGGCTGGCCGAATTGCACTTGCTCGGTCTGGTGGAACAGGTTTAGGGCCATTGGCAGGTCTTCATCATCTTTACCTGACAGTGGGACCGGCGCGATTTCGGGTAGCGTCCACTTGGCGGCAACCTCTGGATCAATTGGCGGCGTTGTATAAAGATTATCCGGCATCGTCAGATGGTTATGCGGATTTTACGGTTCGATTGGAACCGGAAAAGCCGTGGCGGCGGTATATCCGGCCATCAGTGAATATTTCAGGTGACTATTGGCTCCCGGATGCAGCACCGTTGCCATTGAGCCAGAGCCTCTTGGCAGCTGAAATGGGTATGAATCTACAAATGGCACTGGGCTGGCGGCGGCACCTTTTGTTGCATGCCAGTAGCGTGGAAAAAGACGGCAAGGCTTTGTTAATGACGGGCTTGTCGGGTTCCGGAAAATCCACGCTGTCTGCAATGCTTGCCGAAAAAGGCTGGCGTTTCATGGGAGACGAATTTGCCTTGCTCAATCCAGACACTGATATGGCGCACAGCTTTCCCCGCCTGATCAGCCTAAAAAACGAAGCGATTGCAGCGATGCAGTCGATAGTATCCGAGGGTCGTTTCGGTCCCTTGATGAGGGGTACGCCGAAAGGTGACATTCGTCATATTGTCCCGCCGTTGGAGGCCGTACGAAAAATGGCGGACACGGCGAAGCCTGCTTTGCTGCTGTTTCCGCGCTTCGGTTATGATCCTGCATTGCGAGATATGGGTAAGAGCGAGATTTTTGTCCGCTTGACACAAGCTTCGACCAATTATGTGGCTCTGGGCGAGTCTGGTTTTCGGGCGCTGACCAAATTTGTCGATACGGTTCCGACCAAAGCGATGGACTATCAATCTGGCGAGCAGGCCGAAGAACTGATCGACAGCTTGTGGAGCCAGCTACCATGATGCGCAATGCTCAACCTCTGGTCGATGCGTTGCGTAAGCCTGAGACAGTCCTTTCGCTCGACAGGAGAGGCTGGACTGAGCTTATTAGTATCGCCCGGGCAGAGTCGCTAATCGGCAGCTTGGCTCATCGTCTGACGAATATCGAAGTGCCAGAGCAGGTCAAACCGGTTCTGAAAGATGCGATTCAAACCACTGACTTAGCGCGATTACAGGCTCTTTGGGAGGCGGACAGTGCACAACGAGCCCTTGTGCCACTAAACTGCAAGACGGTGCTGATGAAAGGCACAGCCTATGTCGCCGCGGATCTTGATGCCGGTATCGGGCGGAGCATTGGTGACCTTGACATAATGGTTGCGCGCGATCAGTTACCCGCTGCCGAAGAAGCATTGTTGGACGCAGGTTGGGAATGGGTGAAGCCTGACGCCTATGACGATCAATATTATCGCGATCACATGCACGAACTGCCCCCGCTAATCCACCGCGAGCGCGACCGGATGATTGACGTTCACCATACGACCTTACCGCTGACCGCAGGACCGACACCCAATGCGCAGGCGATGCTGGATGCTTCGGTAAGGCTGGACTCTGGCCTTTATGTGATGGCCCCTGCTGATATGCTGCTCCATTCGGTCGCCCATCTGTTCGCTGATGGCGATCTGGCGGGAGGGCTACGAAATCTGTGGGATATTGACCGGCTGGTCCGGCGATTTTCCGAATCGGGTGAGGAATTCTGGGCGGAATTAGGCACCCGCGCAAAATTGCATCAACTGGTGCCGCATTTGGCGCGCGCTCTGCGATTGGCGGTCCGGTTATATGGAACGCCTGTCTATAAATATCGCGCGGGCCAGACGAAGTTTACCGATTATCTCTATATTCGACGTCTGTTGGCGAGAGACGGGTGGGGGCGTGAAACCCGAAAGTTCACACGGCAAGCCTTCTATATCCGGTCCCACTGGCTGAGAATGCCACCGCTTATGTTAATGCAGCATTTGTGGACGAAGTGGCGTAAGGCTTAGTTTAAGACCCCAGCTTGACCAACGTGGGAACAAGCTCATCATAATGATCAATAATCGCATCAGCACCCAGTTCTTCCACTGGCTGATACAGAAAGCCAAAGCTCACCGCAACATTGGCAATCCCAGCATTTTGTGCGGCCTTAATGTCGAAAATACTGTCGCCAATAAAGGCAGCGGGCGTTTGATCCACCATGCCGCCACAGCGCCGGATCATCTCATCGATCGGATCGCGCTTGGGCTTGCTGCGTCCTTTGCCCATGGTGTCGCCACCGATAACCGTGACAAACCGGTCAATCATACCAACGGTGGTGAGCAGCTTCACCGCCAGGCTTTCAAATTTATTGGTGACCACCGCCAGTTTGATGCCTTGGTCTTGCAACGCATCCATGGCTTCGACCAGTCCCGCAAAAGCCGGTGCATTTTGACCTAGATTGGCCTCATAATGGTCGATCAGGACAGGCATCAGGCTTTTGACCAGATCCTTGTCGCTGCCGCCGGACTGTTCCAGTGCCATTTCCAACATATGCCTCGCGCCCATGCCCACCAAGGACCGGATGGATTGTTCGTCCACTTGCGGCCGGCCAGCGCTGTCCAGCGCGTGATTGAGAGAGGCGGCCAGCTCCATGCTGGTGTCGAGCAGAGTGCCGTCCAGATCAAAGCCAATGATATCGAAAGAAATTTCTGTCATAGCCTCTGCATAGAACCGATCTTGCTGGCATAAGCAACCGCATCATGGCATGGGGCGCAAATTCAGCGTTTGGAACAGGATATTCGGAGTTTTTGGCATGAGTGACCGTCCTTTAGCAGCCATTATATTAGCCGCCGGACAAGGCACGCGGATGAAATCGGAGACGCACAAGGTGCTGCACCCGATTGCCGGTAAGCCCATGCTTCATCATTTGCTCGATACGGTTGATTCTATCGGTGTCGAGCGCACGGTTGTGGTCGTCGGTGCGCGGCGCGAGCAGATTGAGGCGAGCGTTGAAGGGCGCAATGTCGCAATTGCTATACAGGACGATCAATTGGGCACCGGCCATGCGGTCGCGCAGGCTCATGATGCGCTTAAAGGTTTCGCTGGTGATGTTCTGATCCTTTACGGTGATGTTCCGATGGTTAGCGCCGCGACAATGCAGGAGATGATTTTTCGCCTGAATAACGGGTCAGATCCGCGTGCGGTTGTGTTGGGCTTTCGCCCAGATGATGCCGGCTCCTATGGCCGGATTATCGCTGATGATCAGGGCGAAATCGAGAAAATGGTCGAGTTTAAAGACGCCAATGAAGCGGAACGGGCGGTCAACCTGTGCAATAGCGGCCTGATGGCGGTACGCTCGACGGATTTGTTCATTTTGCTTGACCAGATCAGCAATGATAATGCTGCGGGCGAATATTATCTGCCGGATATCGTGATGCTGCCGGGGCAGAATAGCGCTGTGATCGAAGTGGATGATCCAGCGGAGGTTGCCGGTGTAAACAGTCGGTCGGAACTGGCTGCGGTCGAAAGCGAATGGCAGTTCCGCCGCCGCGCAAAAGCAATGGCTGATGGCGTTAGCTTGATTGCACCAGAAACCGTTTTTTTCTGCTATGATACCGATGTTTCTTCAGATGTGGTAATAGAACCGAATGTGATTTTCGGTCCTGGTGTTTCGATCGCCAGCGGTGCAAAGATTTATGGCCACAGCCATATTGAAGGCGCGGCAATCGGCCCCGATACCAATGTTGGTCCGTTCGCCCGATTGCGGCCGGGTGCAGTGTTGGAAGAAGGCTCCAAGGTCGGCAATTTTGTCGAAATGAAGAAAACTACACTCGGCAAAGGCGCCAAGGCCAATCACCTGACCTATCTCGGTGACGCTGAAGTGGGCGAGGGCGCCAATATCGGCGCGGGCACGATTACCTGCAATTATGACGGTTTTTTTAAATATAGAACGAAGATCGGCAAAGGCGCTTTCATCGGCAGCAACAGCGCATTGGTTGCTCCGGTGACCATTGGTGATGGCGCTATTGTTGGGGCTGGTGCGGCGTTGACCAAGGATGTGGCTGCGGATGATTTGGCATTGGTGCGGGCTGAACAATCTGGAAAAGCCGGTTGGGCGAAGAAATTTCGTGAGACGATGACAATGAAGAAGGCGGGGAAGTAGCTTAACTACCATGATGGAACCGGTCATACGAATTGATGGTTCATCGGCGTCTGCGGATTTGGGTCAGCCGGTACTGGATGCGCCAAAACTTGTGTGGAACGGTTCGATGTTGGTCTTCGCAATCATATTTGCGATTCCCTATTTCACGTTCAGCGCCCTATTGATGTTTTTTTGCCTCACATATGCAACGCTGCTTTTGGGCCATAGCGTGGGTATGCACCGGATGTTGATTCACCGCACTTTCATATGTTCGAAGCCTGTCGAGCGTTTTCTAATCTATATCGGGACATTGGTGGGTGTAGCGGGCCCTCATGGAATATTGCGCGTTCATGACATCCGCGATTGGGCCCAGCGACAGCCAAGGTGCCACGATTTTTTCTCCCATCGTCGCTCGCTACTAAAAGACTTACGCTGGCAGCTTTTCTACCGGTTTGAGTTTGAAAAGCCGCCAGAGTTTTTCATTGAAGCTAATGTTGCAAGTGATCGGTTCTATATCTTTCTGGAGAAAACATGGCGCTGGCATCAAATTCTATTAGCCATCCTCTTATATGCAATTGGCGGAATTCCGTGGGTGATCTGGGGAATATGTATGCGAGTAATAGTCAGCGCTGCCGGGCATTGGACAATCACCCATTTCTGTCACCGTCCTGGACAAGGGGATTGGGATGTAAAGGGTGCATCAGTACAAGCATCAAATTTGCCGGGTTTGGGTCTGCTGACTTATGGTGAGTGCTGGCACAACAACCATCATGCGTTTCCAGAGTCTGCGCGAATTGGCTTAGAGGATGACCAGCATGATCCTGCATGGTGGGTAATTAAGTGGCTTGGGGAGGTCGGCCTCGCTCATAACATCGGCTTGCCACGTGCAAAGAGCAGTCGTGAAGATCTAACAAAACGATTGATATGATATCGCGATATGATATCAATATATCATGACTCGTATCCTTGCCGACTTGCCCGAAGAAGATGTTGAATGGCTTGATGCTCTTGCGTCAGAGCAGGGCAAGTCGCGTGCGGCCTTGCTGCGCGAGGCGGTAGAGGCTTTCAGGGCGCGGGAAAGTCAGGATGGGATTGCCAAATATTTCGGTCTTTGGGCGCGCCATGGTTCGCACGTTGATGGTCTAGACTATGACGGCAAGGTCCGCAGCGACTGGGATGGTGTGCGGGAATGATCGAAGCGTTTTTTGATACTGGCATCGTTCTGGATGCCCTTCAGAACGAACCACGGGCTGGCGTTGAATTACAGCGTACAAGCCGCCCGTGGATTAGCCGGATCAGCTGGATCGAAATCATGGCCTGCGCGCCGGAGCTGGTTTTGGCGGAAACCGAAGCTTTCCTGAGGCTATTCGCGATTAGCGAGCTGGACGAAGAAATATCCCGCCGCGCGGCGCTGATGCGGCAACAGCGCCCATCTCTCAGTTCTCCCCATGCGATTATCTGGGCCTCGGCTCAAGTATCTGGTCGCATTCTCGTCACGCGCAATATAAAGGATTTTCCGTCAGAGATGCCGGGTATCCGAATTCCTTATACCCTTTAGAAGAAAGCCCAAAATACGATGTGCGGAATTATTGGAATTGTTGGCAAGGAATCTGTCTCGGATCGTCTCGTCGATGGCCTGAAACGTATGGAATATCGCGGTTATGACAGCGCTGGTGTTTGCACGGTTGAAGACGGCCAACTGATCCGCCGCCGCGCAGAGGGCAAGCTTGCCAATCTGGTATCGGTGCTGAAGACCGACGACGCAGCCGGTAATATCGGCATTGCGCATACCCGTTGGGCGACGCATGGCGCGCCAACTACTAGCAACGCCCATCCCCATGCGACCAGCGAAGTGGCATTGGTCCACAACGGTATTATCGAGAATTTCAAGGCCCTGCGCGAAGAGCTCAGCGCGCGCGGACGGTTGTTTGAAAGTGAAACTGATACCGAAGTAGTTGCGCATCTGGTGAGCGAGCAAGTTGAAAACGGAAAATCACCGGAAGAGGCGGTTAAAGCGGTTTTGCCGTCCCTGCGCGGCGCTTTTGCCCTGGCGATTGTCTTTCGTTCGCAGCCGGATTTGTTAATCGGTGCGCGCTTGGGGTCACCTTTGGTGGTTGGCTACGGTGATGGCGAGACATATCTGGGCTCTGATGCCTTGGCGCTGGCACCGCTGACCCAGAAAATAGCATATCTCGAAGAGGGCGATTGGGTCGTTATCAATCGTGAAGGCGCTGCAATTTACGACAAGGATAACAATGCTGTAGGGCGAGAAGTTACGACTTCTGGCGTATCCGCTGCGACTATTGAAAAGGGCAATTACCGCCATTTCATGCAGAAAGAAATTTTTGAGCAGCCCACGGTAGTCGCGCAAACCCTACGGAGCTATATTCGCCCGCTGGAGCAGCAAGTGGCGCTACCGCAAATGGATTTCGATTTGCGCGATATCAAACGGATCACCATCGTGGCTTGTGGCACCAGCTATTATGCCGGGATGGTCGCGAAATATTGGTTTGAGACCTTTGCCCGGGTGCCGGTAGACCTGGATTTTGCGTCGGAATTTCGGTATCGTGACCCGGTATTTGAGCCTGGTGGCCTGGCGCTGTTTATCTCGCAGTCTGGCGAGACAGCAGATACGCTTGCTGCGCTTCGTCACTCCAAGGAAAATGGCCAAAAAATTGCAGTTGTGGTCAATGTTCCAACCAGTTCAATGGCGCGAGAGGCTGACTTGCTATTGCCAACCCATGCCGGTCCGGAAATTGGCGTTGCATCGACCAAAGCCTTTTCCTGTCAGCTTGCCGTCTTGGCGGCGCTTGCGGCACATCTCGCTGTCGTAAAGGGCCAGATGACGCGGGACGAAGAACGCGAAGTTGTTGAACATCTGACCGAGGCGCCCGCGGCGCTAAATGCCGCGCTCGCCCATGATGACGATATAGCAGATATGGCGCATCTGATTGCTCCCGCGCGCGATGTGCTTTATCTAGGGCGCGGTCCTGATTATCCATTGGCACTGGAAGGCGCTCTAAAGCTCAAAGAAATAAGCTATATTCACGCCGAAGGCTATGCATCCGGCGAGATGAAACATGGCCCGATTGCTTTGATTGACGAGGCCGTACCAGTAATTGTGCTGGCTCCATCTGGTCCATTATTCGAAAAAACAGTATCCAATATGCAAGAAGTGCGCGCGCGGGGCGGCAAGGTGGTGCTGATCTCGGATGCTGAAGGTCTGGTCGAAGCGGGTGAAGGCTGCATGGCGACCATCGAGATGCCCAAGGTTCATCCACTGATTGCGCCGCTTGTATATGCCGTGCCTGTGCAGTTGCTCGCCTATCATGTAGCCGTTGCAAAAGGCACTGACGTTGATCAGCCGCGCAATCTCGCGAAATCGGTTACTGTGGAATAGAATATGGCTACAAATCCTTCCCTCGTTTCGGTCGAAACTGCCAGCGGCAAGTTTCAACAAACCGTCCGTGTCGGCAAACATGTTTTCCTTGCCGACGAACCGGTATCGTTCGGTGGAGAAAATAGCGGGCCATCGCCATATGATCTGTTGCTCGCGGCGTTAGGGACGTGCACCTCAATGACCATGAAAATGTATGCGGATCGTAAAGGTATCCCTTTAGAAGGCGTACATATCGAGCTGGAGCATAGCCGCGACCATGTTGATGATTGTAACACCTGTAACAATGATGACAACCGGATCGACGTCATTGATCGCGCGATTACCATAAGCGGGGACTTGACGGATGAGCAGCGTCAGAAGCTGCTAGAAATTGCAGAGAAATGTCCGGTCCATCGGACACTGGAAAATCGTATCGACATTCATTCTACCGAAGTGCGGTCATGATGGACGTTGCTGGCGGTTGTCATTGCGGCGCAGTCCGTTTCACCGCTCAAGCGGATGCACAGCCGGAAATGCTGGATTGCAATTGCTCGATTTGTGCGCGGACGGGCTTTCTTCACCTGTTCATACCGCATGAGCAATTCAATCTGCAGAAAGGTGAGGATGACTTGACCAGCTATAGATTTGGTAGCGGGCAGGCGGACCATTTATTTTGTCGGCATTGCGGCATCAAAAGCTTCTATCAGCCGCGATCCCATCCAGATAGCTGGAGCGTCAATTATAACTGTCTGGACGCGGGGCACGGTTTGCAGCCCAATATTACGAAATTTGATGGGCAAAATTGGGAAGCATCCAAAGCAAAGCTTTGAAAATAAAACGGCTCGCAAGTTTCCCAGCGAGCCGTCTTCTCATTTGTAACCTTTAGGTCGAATTACGCGAGGTCGAAGCGGTCTGCGTTCATGACCTTGGTCCATGCCGCGACGAAATCTTGGACGAACTTCTCTTCATGGCCGCTTTCCGCATAGACTTCAGCAACCGCACGCAGCTGAGAGTTAGAACCGAAGACCAAGTCGGCGCGGGTCCCGGTCCAGCGTTGTTCGCCGCTGTTCCGGTCTTTGCCGACAAATTCTTCTTCGTCACTACCGTCAACCGCTTCCCAGACGGTATTCATGTCGAGCATGTTCACAAAGAAGTCGTTTGTAAGTTGACCTGGACGATCCGTCAAAACGCCATGATTGCTATTGCCGCTATTGGCACCAAGGGCACGCAATCCGCCAACCAGCACCGTCATTTCCGGCACGCTGAGCTTCAGTAACGACGCGCGGTCGAGCATCAACTCTTCCGTTGGAACGCTATGCTTGGCCGAGAGATAGTTCCGGAAACCGTCGGCTTTGGGCTCAAGTGGTTCAAAGCTCTCCGCATCGGTCATCTCGTCTGTCGCATCGCCGCGTCCACTTGCAAATGGTACGTCAACGTTAAAACCAGCGTCCTTCGCCGCTTTTTCTACAGCAGCGGTTCCGCCCAGAACGATCAAGTCGGCAATGCTGACATTGTTGTCGCCCTTAATCTCTTCGAGCTTGGAAACAACTTTACCGAGCTCGGCAGGATCATTGGCTGCCCAGTCTTTCTGCGGAGCCAGACGAACACGCGCGCCATTAGCGCCGCCGCGATGATCGGAATCGCGGTAGGTAGAAGCCGAAGCCCAAGCCGCTTTGACCAACTCGCTGACCGTCAGGCCGCTGTCCAATATAGCCGTTTTCAAGCTGGCGACATCGCTATCACTAATGCTTTGACCAGCAGGGATAGGATCTTGCCAGATCAGGTCTTCTGATGGAACTTCAGGGCCGTGATAACGGACTTTTGGACCCATATCGCGGTGGCACAGTTTGAACCAAGCGCGTGCAAAGGCGTCATCCAGTGCCGCTTGGTCGTTGCGAAATCGTTCAGAAATCTTCCGATATTCCGGATCCACTTTCAGCGCCATGTCGGCCGTGGTCATCATTGTCGGAACCTTCTTGGAAGGATCATGCGCGTGAGGCGCCATATCTTCTTCCTTCTGGTCAATGGGCTGCCACTGGTTCGCACCTGCGGGGCTCTTTACCAGCTCATATTCATAGTCGAGCAGAAGGCGGAAATAGTTCCCGTTCCATTGCGTCGGGGTAGAAGACCATGACCCTTCAAGGCCCGATGTGATAACATCAGCACCAATGCCCGTAGCATGGCTGCTGATCCAGCCGAGACCTTGCGCGGTGATATCACCACCTTCCGGTTCGACACCGACTAGGCTGGCATCACCCGCACCATGGGCTTTACCGAATGCATGGCCGCCAGCGGTAAGGGCAACCGTTTCTTCGTCATTCATTGCCATGCGTGCAAAAGTTTCACGCATGTCGCGAGCCGAGAGGGCCGGTTCGGGATTACCGCCGGGGCCTTCTGGATTAACATAGATCAGACCCATCTGGATGGCTGCAAGCGGATTTTCCAGCTTGAGATCCATGTCAGGGTCGATGCGTGTCTGGACGCCTTCATTGACCATCTTGTCTTCATTGCCCCAATAAATGTCGCGCTGAGGCTCAAATGTATCAGCGCGACCGCCACCGAAACCAAAAACGGGCCCACCCATCGACTCGATGGCAACATTACCGGTCAGGATGAACAAATCGGCCCAGCTGATTTTCTGGCCGTATTTCTGTTTAATCGGCCACAATAACCGTCGCGCTTTATCCAGATTACCGTTGTCAGGCCATGAATTGAGCGGAGCAAAACGCTGTTGCCCTTCTCCTGCGCCGCCGCGTCCATCAGCAGTTCTGTAGGTTCCGGCAGCATGCCATGCCATGCGAATGAAGAACGGGCCATAATGGCCATAATCCGCAGGCCACCAAGACTGACTGTCAGTCATCAAAGCGGTCAAATCATCTTTAAGCCCTTGATAGTCGATAGACTTGAATGCCTCGACATAGTCAAAATCATCGCCCATCGGATCAGGGGAAGTTCCACCTTGGCTCAAAATGCTAAGTTGCAATTGGTTGGGCCACCAATCCTGGTTCTGGCGACCGAGAAGCGAGCGTATGCCGCCGTCAAAGCCCATTGGGCAGCCTTCGATTTTGGCGCCGGGTGTTTTCATGTCCATTTTAGTCTCTCCTTATTCTTATAGGGGGCACATTTCATTGAATGATGTGTGCTTATAATACAAAATTGCCAGCCTGCTAAATCAATTAAAACATTCTGTTTGATTGCCTAAGTCGATTAAACTCGCGAGTGATCACTGATTGCTAGCCATGTGCTGCGGTGATTGACCGTCATCCTATTCAAGCATATAAGAACGACCACTTGACAGAGGCGGCCAATCGGGTCGCCTTTTCTGTTTTTCTTCGACCATTTTTGGAAGGTAAAGTAAGATGACGATTACGCCGCTCATGCCCGTATATCCTCGGTGTGGTTTTCGTCCCGTGCGAGGCGAGGGTGCTTGGCTGATTTCTGAAGACGGCAGTCGCGCTCTCGATTTTGCTACCGGTATCGCGGTGAATCTGTTGGGTCATGGCCACCCGCATTTGACCAAGGCGATACAAGAACAGGCAGCGACGCTTATGCATGTGTCAAACCTGTATGGCAGTCCGCAAGGTGAAAAACTGGCTCAGAGGATGGTTGATACGACTTTTGCAGACACGGTATTTTTTACCAACAGCGGTGCCGAGGCGGTCGAATGTGCAATTAAAGCGGCTCGAGTCTACCACCAGTCACACGGTAGTGATCGGTTTGAAATTATTACTTTTAAAAACGCCTTTCATGGTCGTACAATGGCGACTATCTCAGCTTCTAATCAAGAGAAGATGCATCATGGCTTTTCTCCACTTCTTAATGGTTTCAAATACGTAGATTTTGATGATCTGGAAGGCGCAGAAGCCGCGATAGGGCCAAAAACGGCTGCTTTCTTGGTTGAGCCTGTGCAAGGCGAAGGTGGGGTGCGTCCGGCATCTGAAGCCTTTATGAAAGGCCTTCGTGCCTTGGCCGATAAGCATGGCATATTACTGATACTCGACGAAGTGCAATGCGGCGTCGCACGGACCGGTGCGCTTTATGCACATGAGCTTTATGGCATTACGCCCGACATCATGGCGAGTGCCAAGGGTATTGGTGGCGGTTTTCCCTTTGGCGCTTGTTTGGCGACCGAAGAAGCAGCACGCGGCATGGTGCCGGGCACCCATGGCTCAACCTATGGTGGTAATCCTATGGCTATGGCTGCGGGCAACGCGGTCTGGGATATCGTTGCGAATGATGAGTTTCTCGGACATGTTCGAGACATAGGTGCAAAATTGCGCGCGGCAATTGAGCAGTTTATCGGTAATTATCCTGCTTTGTTTAAGGGCGTTCGGGGACACGGCCTCATGCTCGGTATTACGATGACTCAGGAAACACGCTCTTTTGTAGCGCATTTGCGCGATAATCATGGGCTGCTGACAGTTGCTGCGGGGGACAACACCCTGCGGATATTGCCACCACTGAATATAGACGAAAGCCATATTGCGACGTTTATCGAAAAACTGTCGGCAGGTGCAGCTGATTATCAAGTGCCTGAATCATGACCCGGCATTTCCTGAATCTGGCCGATGCTGGTGGCGACGCAATCGCCGCGATGACCAACGACGCGATCGACCGCAAAGAAGCGCGCAAAAATTGGCCTAAAGGCCAAGTGGATGCAGACGCACCGCTGGCCGAACATGTATTGGCGATGATCTTTGAAAAGAGCAGCACCAGAACGCGTGTATCGTTTGACATAGCGATCCGCCAATTGGGCGGGTCCAGTATAGTGATGGACAGCGGCTCGATGCAGCTCGGTCGCGGCGAAACTGTTGCTGATACGGCTAAAGTCTTGTCCCGGATGTGCGACGCGATCATGATCCGGACGGATGATCATGCCAAAATCGAAGAGCTGGCGGCCAATGCTACTGTGCCAGTGATTAACGGTCTGACGGATTTATCGCACCCCTGTCAGATAGTTGCCGATCTGCTAACTTTGATCGAGAATGGTAAGGCATTGCCGGGGTTGGAAGTCGCATGGTTGGGAGATTCCAATAACGTCCTTAACTCTATCGTTGAGGCTGCAGGTTTAATGAAGTTCAACGTAAGGATCGGTTGCCCGGAAGGATATGATCCCGACCAGAGCTTTATAATATCTGCAAAGTCTGCAGGCGCCAATGTCACCATTTATCGCGATGCAATGGAGGCTGCTGCAGGCGCTGATGTCATAGTCGCCGATACATGGGTATCGATGGGGCAGGCGCACGCTGATGCCAAGATGGATGCAATGATGCCGTTTCAGGTCAATGACGTGATTATGGAAACAGCCAAAGCCGATGCGGTGTTTCTGCACTGTCTTCCTGCTCATCGCGGGGAAGAGGTGATGCCATCCGTTATCGATGGTCCGCAATCCTTGGTTTGGGATGAAGCGGAAAATCGTATTCATGCACAGAAATCCATTCTGCGTTGGGCTTTTGGTCAAATCTAATGGCGGAAAATCCAGACACTCAGACTCTTATCGACAAAAACCTGTCCTTTTCGATTCCCGCAAAGCATTGCCGGGGCAGAGCCGTAAGACTTGGTCCAGTTCTCGATGATATCCTCTCAGCTCATAATTATCCTTCGCAGATAAAAGCTTTGTTGGCTGAAGCCATGTGTCTAACGTCTTTGCTCGGCGCTCTACTGAAAGAGGAAGAGGCACAGCTAACATTGCAGGCGCAGACCGAAAACGGTGTCATCAGCTTGCTTGCCTGCGACTATAAAGATGGCGATGTCCGTGGATATATTCAGTTTGATACGGAACGGCTTGTTAGTCAGCCTCTGGAACCCAGTCTGATGGCCTTGTTCGGTAAGGGCTATTTGGCCATCACCTTCGATCATCCCGAACCACGCGGACGATCTCAGGGCATCGTGCCGTTGGAAGGTGCGAGCCTCGCAGAAGCCGTGCAAAATTATTTTATGCAGTCGGAGCAGATACCAACGGTAATCCGTGTCGCGCTTGATATTGAAGGCGAGCAAACGATTGCAGGAGGCTTACTCGTGCAGCACCTTCCTGATGGAGAGGAAGGTAAAGAACGACTTCATGTCCGAATGAATCATCCCGAATGGGAACATGTTGCGATTATGGGCAGCAGTGTTCAAGCGGAAGAGCTTGTAAATACCGCACTACCTTTGGAAGATCTACTTTGGCGCCTGTTTAGCGAGAGCGACGAAGTGAGGGTTATGAGCGGTAAACCGCTCGTTAAGGGTTGTCGTTGTAATGAAGATCATATCCGGGACGTGATCGCACGATTCCCGAAAGAGGATAAGGAGGATATGGTCAGTGAGGACGGAACAATCGCTATCGATTGCGCATTTTGCAGTAAGAAATTCACTATTACGAGTGCAAGCTTAAATAACTGAAATTCTAGGTAAATAGACCGATATCTTTTAAATTTTGTCGAAATCATACAATTAATCGCCGCAATTGAGCGCGATATTGGCCATAATCTTCTACTAAACGATCAATAAAGTGAATTGATCACCTATCATGGACAATAAAGGAAATCAGGGAATGAAGGGCATAACACTGATAAAGGTTATCAGCGCATCGACCGTTGCGTTTCTGGCATTTTCTGTTTCGGTGCCAGCGCAGGCCCCTGAATTAGAACTGCTAAATGGTCTGCAAAAAGGCGAATGGACTCTGAAAACTCGTAGTTCCGCCAGTGATGGCCAGAAGGTTTGCCTTGGAGACCCTGGAATATTGCTGCAAATCAAGCATGGCGGGGCAGCTTGTTCCCGATATATCATTCAGGATACGCCGAATAGTGTTCGAGTCAGCTATAAATGCGGTAGTTCAGATCATGGCGTGACCACGATCAAGCGCGAATCCAGCGGATTGGTGCAGATCCAATCACAAGGCATCCAAAACAACGCGCCGTTCTCTTTCAATGTAGAAGGTCGTAGAACCGGATCCTGTTGAGTAGAAGTGGTGTGGATGTACAGCGTTAACCAGATATTTACCATGTTTGTCTAGTAGAGAAATCATCATGCTTCGGCATGACTTTCTCCCTTCGGGTTTGACTAGAACCCCTACTGGGCCGCATTCCATCGGAATAGCGGCCTATTTTTTGACATTTGCGATCAGTGGTCTTTTTTTGATGCTTGCCTGCGCACTTGATTGTCACAGCGAAGAGGATTAGCGGGGCGAGCATGAATCAAGATCAAAAAAAGGCGATTGTCCTGCTGTCCGGTGGGCTTGACTCTATGGTATCTGCCGCAATGGCACGGGAGCAGGGCTATGATATTGTTGCGTTAACGATTGACTATAACCAGCGGCATAAAATTGAGCTTCAGTCCGCTGTGCAAATCGCCGCGAAACTGGAAGTCCAAGAGCATATTGTTCTGCCATTAGATCTTAGCCGGTTTGGCGGGTCGGCTTTGACTGATGATATTGATGTACCCAAATCTGGTGTGACCAACGATATTCCTGTAACCTATGTTCCCGCGCGGAACTTGATTTTTCTATCGCTCACTCTCGGTTTGGCTGAAGCGCGCGATGCTCGTGATATTTTCATTGGTGTCAACGCCCTGGATTATTCCGGTTATCCCGATTGTCGCCCCGAGTTTATCGAGGGGTTCGAGAAGCTCGCTGACCTTGCCACAAAAGCAGGCGATCAGGGCAGCGGTTTTACAATACAGACGCCGCTCCAATATATGACCAAAGCGGACATCGCAAAAGAAGCGCGTCGGTTGGATATCGATCCGGCGTTGAGTTGGTCTTGTTATGATCCGGCAGAAGGTAATTTGCATTGCGGTTTCTGCGATAGCTGCCGACTGCGGCAAAAAGGCTTCGAGGAAGCAGGGATCGCGGATCCTACCCGCTATGCGTTGATACCATGACCTACGCAGTCAAGGAAATGTTCCTGACGTTGCAAGGAGAGGGCGTGCAGGCTGGGCGCCGGGCCGTTTTTGCGCGTTTTGCTGGTTGTAATCTCTGGTCGGGCCTCGAAAAAGATCGCATAACCGCTGTCTGCCAGTTTTGCGACACTGATTTTGTCGGAATGGACGGCGAGGGCGGCGGACGTTTTCAGGATGCCAAAGCTTTTGCCAAAGCGGTTGCCGCGCAATGGGGTGCAGGCGAGGACGCTCGTTTTGTCGTACTCACTGGCGGTGAACCAATGTTGCAGGTGGATGACGCGCTGATTGACGCGCTCCATGCGGTTGGATTTGAAATTGCGATTGAATCCAATGGCACTTTGGCAGTGCCTCGCTCAATTGACTGGATTTGTATCAGCCCGAAAGCAGGCAGTAAGACCATACAACGCTCTGGCGATGAGCTGAAACTGGTATGGCCGCAATCAGGCAGTAATTGGGAGGCTATGCAAGATTGGGATTTCGCTAATCACCTGCTGCAACCAATGGATGCCCGTGCCGATGAAGCCGCCAATAAAGCGAATTTGGCCGAAGCCATATCGTTCGTGCAGACTCATCCGAAATGGCGGTTGTCTCTGCAAACACACAAGATTTTGGGTTTAGCCTAGAACTTATTGTTCAGCTTCGGATGAATCTTCGCTCTCGCTTGCGGTATCGTTGCTTTCTTCATTAGTGCTTTCTTCGTTGACCAGTTCGTCGCCAACTTTCTGTGCATCGACATCAACCATATCGTCGCTAATCGTTCCATCAATTACATCGACTTCATCCATGCGTGTCTCGGTAACAGTGCCAGCCTCTGGAGCATCAGGCTCATCAGAACATGCCACAACCGACAATGTCGCAAGGATCACGGATATTGCTTTTGCAGGTCTCTTCATTATTTTTCCTAATCTGATTTAGCCAGAAGCATATCGCTTCATCATGGTTTATCAATCGCTGATAGAAAGGCAGGGGCTTTTTTTTTCAATGCGGCATCAAAATCGCCAATGGTAGCGTCTATCCCAAGCTGTTTAAGGCTAGTCACGGGATATTCGCTGATACCGCAAGGGACAATGCCACCAAAATGTGTAAGGTCGGGATCGATATTCACCGAAAAACCGTGCATTGTTACCCACTTGCGAATGCGAATGCCAATCGCACCAATTTTTGCTTCCTGACCCTTTGGAGTATCGCACCATATTCCAACACGGCCTTCAACCGCTCGGGCTTTGACACCGAATTCCGCTAGCGCTTCAATCACCCAATCCTCTAACGCATGTACGTAGTTGCGAACGTCCGTCTGCCGTTTTTTCAGGTTTAGCATGATATAGCCGACCCTCTGGCCCGGGCCATGATAAGTGTGCCGTCCGCCTCGGCCAGTTTTATAGATGGGGAAATCTTGGCTCAACAATTCGGAGGGATCTGAGCTTGTGCCGGCTGTATAAAGCGGAGGATGTTCCAGTAACCAGATAAGTTCTGATTTCTCGCCCGCATATATTGCAGCGTAGCGCTGCTCCATTTCCGATAATGCGTCGGGGTAGGAGATTTGCTCATCGCTAATACGCCATTCAATGTCAGACAAGTTAGTCATAAAATTTCCGTGCACAATTGGCGCGCTGGTGGCAAGGGTGCGGTTGACGAAATTCGAAACCTGAAGGTTAGCCAATGAAGCTCAATTATATGCAATGTTGGAACGGTGCGATGGCATTGTTGCGTGATCATAAAGAAGCTATTCTTGCGATAGCCGGCGTTTTTGTATTTCTTCCCACTCTGTTGATGGCCCAATTTGTAGGTCAGCCCGCTCTAGAAGGTACCGAAGATCTAAACGCGATTACTGCTGCTTATTCAACGTTCTTTAGCGAAAATGCAGTGTCAGTCATCGTATCAAACCTCTTGATCAGTTTTGGCGGGTTCGTGATCTTTTTTACCATTGCTCCCTCGCACAGTGGCACAGTAGCAGATGATCTGAGTAAAGCGTTACGGTTATTCTTGATATTCTTGCTCGCGAATATCCTTTCAGGGCTGGCAACATTTGCTGGATTTTTGTTGCTGATCATTCCAGGGCTTTATGTGGCCTGCCGCTTGATATTGGTGCCGATCATTATCGCAGACCATAGAGAGAAAAATCCCCTTGAAGCCCTGAAAAAAAGCTGGGATCACACAAAGGACAATGGTTTCTCCATTCTTTTACTGATTCTTATGATCGCAATTATCGGCGCAATTACGGTTGGTGTTGTTCAGATGTTGATTGGTGTTATCACCGGTCTCGCTACAGGCGGGGCAGGTTGGCCTTTGATCGAAAATCTAGTATCGGCGCTTGGTGGTGCCGCTCTGCAAGTTTTGTTTACGGTCGTGATTGGATCAATATACTATCAATTGACCGGCGCAAATTCGGACGTGAGTGAGGTATTCAGTTGATAATCGGAATATGAGGCCCAGCAGTCATTGGCAGGTGACCAGACAAGCGCGGATCGGGGTGAATTTCAATCGCGCGTTTATAAGCGGTAAAACCTGATTTGATGTAGAACGGAATCGCGCTCGGAGAGTCTTCGGTACAGGTATGAAGCCAAACTCTTAAAATACCAGAGCGCCAAGCATGTTCTAATGCTTCCGTCATAAGCCAGCGACCATATCCCTTGCCATTCATGCTAGGAACCAGTCCAAAAAAACCAATCTCGCACTGCTTTGGTGTACGAAAGTCTAATTCAAGCAGACCGACGGTAACACCTTCGTTTTCAATCTTCCATATTTCAACTGCATTGTCATGAATGATAGCACGCAGCTCGTCTTCGTCCATCAAAACACGTGAGGTCCACATCCAAGGTTCACCTACTTCACGGAATAGCCGTAAATATTCAGAAGGTCTTGGCGCTTGCCAACGAGTTAGTTCAAGGGGCACCGCATCCTGCTTTAGGAGCAAGGAACGCTCCGTCATCTCAAAATAGGTTGTTATGGTCGGAACATGGCCTTTTGGTACATCCATGATCAAACTGTTCCTTTCATCAACTCCACTTTGCCTCGGGGGGCAGGCTCATCAAAATGGCATCAACATTGCCGCCGGTTTTCAGTCCAAAAGTCGTGCCTCGGTCGTATACGAGGTTAAACTCTGCATAGCGACCGCGCCAAGCCAGCTGCTGTTCTTTCTCCTCATGGTTCCAAGGCAATCCCATGCGCCGCCGCACCAGTTTGGGGAAAATATCCAGAAAAGCGCGGCCAACATCTTGGGTCAGGGCAAAATGTTTGTCGAAGTCATCGTCAGATTCGAGCTCTAAATGATCATAAAATATACCGCCGACACCGCGGTGAACTTGTCGGTGCGGAATATAGAAATAATCGTCCGCCCATTTCTTATATTTCTCATGATAGGCTGGGTCATGGGCATCACATGCCTGTTTCATGCGGGTGTGAAAATCAGCCGTATCCTTTTCATAGGGAATTGGCGGATTAAGGTCGGCGCCTCCACCAAACCAGCGTTTTGTCGTGCAAAGAAATCGCGTATTCATGTGAACGGCAGGCACATGCGGATTGGCCATATGCGCGACGAGACTGATCCCGGTAGCGAAGAAATGTGGATTTTCTGCTGCTCCATGAATTGATTTGGCAAATTCCTCGCTAAAAGTGCCATCAACAGTCGAAATATTGACGCCAGCTTTTTCAAAAACCTTGCCCTTGATAACGCCGCGAACGCCGCCGCCGCCAGGGCTGCCATCCGGATTTTTGCGATCCCAAGGTAGATATTCAAAACGCGCATCGCTATCCGCTTCGACTTCGATAGCTTCAAATTCGGCGCATATTTGATCGCGCAGTTCGCCAAACCAAGTTTGCGCCCGTGACTGTTGGTCATCCAATGGTTTTTCATTTTTTCGAATGGGGGGCTGTACTGTCATTTAGAAAATTGTCCCGTTTGTTTAAGTGCCTCGCCTAATGCCATGCCTGCAGAAACAGCAAGGTTTAATGAGCGCATACCGTTTTTCATTTTTATGGTGATTCGTTCATCTGCGCGTTGATTGACATCAATCGGCACGCCTGCACTTTCGGACCCGAACAATAATATGTCATCGGAACGAAAGGCAAACCGATGATAGGCCGTGTCAACTTTGCTAGTAAGCAAGACGATGCGCGCAAATTGTGAATCGACATATTTAAGAAACGCATCCCAATCCGTATGGCGGGTGAAATCAACATGGTCAAAATAGTCCATTCCTGCGCGCTTCAGGCTTCGATCACTAAACGGAAAACCGCACGGCTCGATGATATCAACAGGCACATCCAGGCAAGCGCATGTCCTTAAAATCGTTCCTAAATTTCCGGCGATATCGGGTTGGTACAGAGCTATTCTCATCAGGCGTTTAACATGGGGTTGTTTATAATGTTCGGTCAATCAAAAATTGACTGTTGGCAAACCATAGTCATCGCGGCTATCAGGCGCGCCAATACCTGCCTATTGAAACGTATTGAGGGTTCGGCCTCAATCTGGCAGAACGGGATTATAACAAACGTAAGGGCATGTTTGCATGGCTAGTGTTGATACCGCGGTTGAACCCAGCGATTCGTCTGCGTCGGAACCAGAAATTGGTGGTGTTCGCCGCCGCGACTTCATTAATATTGCGGCAGTGAGTTTTGCCGGCGTTGGTGTTGTTGCAACCGTCTTTCCATTGGTGAATCAGATGAACCCCAGCGCGGACGTTCTTGCTCTGTCGTCAATCGAAGTCGACATATCTGCCATTGAACCGGGCCAAGCCATTAAATCCAGTTGGCGCAAACAACCAATTTTTATCCGTAATCTGACCGCTCCAGAAATTGAAGCTGCGAACAAAGTTGATCTATCAGCTCTCCGCGATCCTGAGACATTGGCGGATCGGACACAGCCAGGCAAAGAGAACTGGCTAATTACATTAGGCGTTTGTACTCACCTTGGCTGCGTGCCACTTGGCGCTGCGCAGGGCGAAATCAAAGGCGAATATGAAGGGTATTTCTGCCCATGTCATGGTTCGCATTATGATACAGCAGGCCGGACCCGCAAAGGTCCTGCGCCAACTAATTTGGAAGTACCGGAATATAGTTTCCTGACAGATACCGTCGTGAAAATCGGCTAGAGGCAAGAAATATGAGTTTTCCTTGGGCACAGCAATATAAGCCAGCTACTGAATTCGGTCAGTGGATGGACGACAGACTACCAGTCGGTCGAATGATTTATAACAGCCTTGGTGCTGGTTATCCGACTCCGCGCAACTTGAACTATATGTGGAACTTCGGTTCGCTCGCTGGGGTTTTCTTGGTGGTTCAGATTGTTACGGGCATTATTTTGGCAATGCACTATGCTGCCAATGCGGACATTGCTTTTGATTCGGTTGAGCATATCATGCGCAACGTCAACAGTGGATGGATGATCCGCTACGCGCATGCCAATGGTGCAAGCTTCTTCTTTATTGCAATCTACCTGCATATCGGTCGCGGCCTTTACTACGGTTCTTATAAAGCGCCTCGGGAGATGATCTGGCTGCTGGGCGTGGTTATTTATCTGCTCGCTATGGCAACAGCGTTCATGGGCTATGTTCTGCCTTGGGGTCAAATGAGCTTCTGGGGTGCTAAAGTGATTACCGGTTTGTTTGAAGCCATTCCACTTGTTGGTAAGCCAATTCAGGAACTACTGTTGGGCGGATTTGCGCCGGATAATGCGGCTCTTAACCGATTCTTCTCATTGCACTATCTATTGCCGTTTGTCATTGCAGGTGTAATCATCATGCACATTTGGGCCTTGCATATTCCCGGTTCCAACAACCCGACGGGCGTTAGCGTAAAGGGTAAACAGGACACTGTTCCTTTCCATCCGTTTTATACGGCGAAAGATGGTTGGTTCTTGGGTCTCGCGCTTATCTTCTTCACGGCTATGCTGTTTTTCATGCCAAACGCCTTGGGTCACGCCGACAATTATATCCCGGCAAACCCGTTATCGACTCCAGCGCATATTGTTCCGGAATGGTATTTCTGGCCATGGTATGCCATTTTGCGGGCTTTCACCTTCGACTTCTTTTTCGTTCCAGCGAAGCTACTAGGTGTGTTGGCAATGTTCTCCGCGATATTGGTTTGGTTCTTCCTGCCTTGGTTGGACAAATCACCCGTAAGGTCAGGCGACTACCGTCCGCGGTTCAAGAAGTTTTTCTGGTTCGGTCTGCTCCCTTGTATTGTCGTACTCGGTATATGTGGTGGAGCGCCAGCGGAAGAGCCTTATGTGATGCTGAGTCAGCTTGCGAGTGCATATTATTTCGCGCACTTCCTGATAGTTTTGCCGCTACTTTCTCGGATCGAGAAACCAGAGCCACTGCCAAATTCGATTACCGAGGCAGTGACCGGCAAACCACTACCTGAAGCCAGCTAAGAAATAGGGATTTGAAGTAATGGTAAGATTTTTCGGGATATTGATTGGCTTGTTCTTTGCTGGATTGCTGGTCTACTCATTTGGACGCGGTGCGGTGGAATATGCCACCAATCCTCCAGAGAAACCGGTATATTATGCATTTCATGAGGAACCGAAAGACGTTTCGTTCACGAGTGATGGTCCGTTTGGGAAGTTCGATAATCAGCAGCTTCAACGCGGGTTTCAAGTTTATAAAGAGGTCTGCGCCGCTTGCCACGGTATCCGCCTGGTTGCTTTTCGGAACCTCACAGAGCTCGGCTACAGCGAAGATGAAGTAAAGGCCATTGCGGCAAACTGGCCAATTGAAACGCCTGATATTGACCCGAATACTGGTGAGGCATCGTCGCGTCCTTCTGTTCCGGCTGATACCTTTCCTGAACCTTTCGCAAATGATGTCGCAGCGGCGGCAGCCAATAATAATGCCATTCCACCAGACCTCTCGCTCATTACAAAAGCGCGTGGAGGTGGAGCGCCATATATCTATTCATTGTTGACGGGCTATACTGAACCACCGGCAGAACTGCCAGAAGCTAACCGTCCTGGGCCTGGTTTGCATTATAATCCATATTTTGCGAACCTTAACATCGCAATGGCGCAGCCAATTGTGCTTGATGATCAAGTTGCTTATTCCGATGGTACAAAGGCGACAATGTCTCAGATGGCGCAAGACGTTTCGGCCTTCCTAATCTGGACGGCAGAGCCGTCGTTGATCAAACAGAAACAAACAGGTTGGGCTGTGATTGCGTTTCTGCTGATTGCAACGATCCTTGCTTTCCTGTCCTACAAGTCAATTTGGGCAGACGTAAAAGCTGAGAAAAAGAAAAAAGACGCCTGAACGAACCTCTTTTTTAGATATTTTGAAAAGGCCTGCCGGTTGGTGGGCCTTTTTTGGTAGATTTTTTCTAAGGGAGCGTAGCTTTCGAGAATGCTGCGTTGAAACTTATTCCCGTTTATTACCAGTAGTCAGGCCCGTCGCAGCGGGAGCTCCATTGCCGGAAGTTGCAGATATGATTGCTGATTGCTCTTGATCAGATATTTGATTGGTTGCCACGAACCAAAGGCATGCCCAAATAGCAGCGACAACGCCAGCCGTTAAAGCAATTTTTCCCAGTTGGCCGAAGCCACCCCTAATCATTCTGGTCACAATAACCTACCCAAGCGTGTAAACGCTGCCCAATGACATAGTGACGGAAAATGTAGGGAGAGTCCACAAGCCGCGATCGAAAAATGAAATCAAATGGCGAACGCAGATCTAATGGCTGTACGAATATGTAAACGTTACAGACGAAGGCGCACTAATAATGAGAGTTTAGACCGAATCATCAACTCCATAATGCCAGTTTTCGACGCTTCATTCAGGCGATTCGAACCTTCAAAAGCTTAAGATTCGATGCAAATTGCCGTAAATATTGGCGAACCCGGAGTATCGGATCGCTAAGATGATTAAAGCACTTGAAAACAAAAGGATTAACGAGAAAGAAGCCGTTTCTCGTGAACCCCGGATACGAAAGCTCGTCAAAATAGAGCTGTTTGCGGATGATTCAGGGCCGCATGATTCTATTGTTCGTAACCTCTCCACATTTGGCGTTCGGGCCACTTCGCCGGTTACTCTGCAACCTGGACAATTAGTCGAAATTAAAAAGGCGGGCTTCGGCAGCGTGTCTGGAACGGTACGTTGGGTTAGTGGACGAGAATTCGGAATGCAATTTGATGAGCCGATCAATATTGATCAGTTCAATTTCGGCCGTGATAATGACAGAGGGCATTTCTTAAAAAAGATCGATAATGGACATGTATGGAACGGTTTCCAAACCGCCGATTCACATAAGAGGCCGGGATTTCGCAAGAAATGAAAAGGTTAGCTTAATTGCTCAACGTTCCGTCGATTGCTTTCTTCCAGCCCGCCATTCTTACATTGCGCTGCTCCGGCTGAATCGTGGCTTCATAGGTCTCCAATCCAGATATCATTACAGAAGCATCTTCAAGTGATTTATAAATACCGGCGCCCATTGCTGCAAGCATCGCTGCGCCGAGGGCAGTGGTCTCAAAAAACTCTGGACGCTCGACTGTTAGATTCAACATGTCAGCCAAATCTTGAACCATCCAGTCATTGGCCACCATACCGCCATCGATTCGCAGACTCTGCCAGTCGGTGCCATCAGCAGAAAACGCGATTTTCAAATCGCTACATTGATGGGCCATGGCTTCAAGCGCCGCACGCACGATATGCGCTTTTGTTGTGGAGAAACTAAGTCCGGTAATTGTTGCAGTGGCATCGGCTTTCCAATAGGGCGCGCCAAGGCCAGAAAGGGCAGGAACCAGATAAACTCCCCCATTATCTTGAATTGATCTAGCGAGCTCCTCGCTTTCCCCCGCATAGCTAATCAAACCGACGTCGTCGCGCAGCCATTGCATTAAACTGCCAGCTACAAAGACGGACCCTTCCAATGCATAGGTGCGTTTGCCATCCAACTGATAGAGTACGGTGGACAACAAGCGGTGCGTCGACCGAGGAGGTTTGCCGCCATTATTCGTCAAGATGAACGCGCCAGTGCCAAAAGTGGCTTTGGTTTGCCCCTTTTTTAGGCAGCCTTGCCCGATAGTTGCTGCCTGTTGGTCTCCGGCTGATCCGCATATGGCAATGGGTGCACCGAATAATCGTGCTGATGTCTTACCTAAGTTTCCTGCACAATCGACAATTTTGGGCAATGTCTCTCGCGGAATGCTGAAAAGTTTCAACAATTCGTCATCCCAATCCCGCCCATCAAGGGACATCAACATCGTGCGACTAGCATTGCTGGCGTCGGTTATATGATCGCCTTCAGTCAGGCGAACGATTAGATAGGAATCAATGGTTCCAAATGCCAAATTGTCCCCAGCCGCAGCGACCTTGGGCCAATTTTGTAGCATCCAATTGATCTTGCTGCCGGAAAAATAGGGGTCGAGCAGTAATCCGGTTTTGGACTGAACCATCGGCTCTAGATTTTTAGCTTTCAAGCTATTGCACATATCGGCTGTGCGGCGATCCTGCCAGACAATAGCATTGCATAGAGGTTCGCCGGTTCGTTTATCCCATGCAACAATGGTTTCGCGCTGGTTGGTTATCCCTATAGCAGCAATTTTTTCCGCACCGCCTGCTTGCTCGACAATCTTCTGGCAACAGCGCAGCGTTTTGTCCCAAATCTCCACTGGATCGTGTTCTACCAGTCCAGCGGCGGGATGATATTGCTGTAGCTCTTCCTGTTGTGACCCGTGAAGCTTTCCGTTCGCGCCGAACAACATGGCTCGCGTCGACGTTGTCCCTTCGTCAATCACCAATATTTGTTTTGCTGCCATCAGACCTTGCTCCCGTCATGTGGCGATCACGCTAATTTGCCACAGTCAAAACGCAAGTAAAAGTGGCCTTGAATCTGTCCGTCGTTCCAATTGCTTGCTACCCTAGATTCGCTGCCATTTTCTCCGACGTCGAGTTTTGGCTGTCATTGCCTGACTGATTTTCGGTAAAAACTTTTGACCTTTTAATAACACTCGCAAAATATTCGATGGGTTGCGGACGACTGATATGAAAACCTTGAACCATCGAGCATCCTTCGTCGCGCAGTGCCGCAAGCTGCTCTTCCGTTTCCACGCCTTCGCCAACGACGCTGAGTCCAAGCCCTTTACCGAGTCCAATAACAGCCTGCACAATAGCCAATGATTGCGGGTTTTGGATCATATCCCGAACAAAAGACTGATCGATTTTCACCTTGTCAAATGGGAACATTCGAAAATAGCTCAAGGAAGAATAGCCGGTTCCAAAGTCGTCCATGGCAATTCGAATACCTAAATTCCTTAGGCTTTCTAAAGTGGATAAAGCTGTTTTGGTGTCATGTATCAAAACGCCTTCCGTGATTTCTAGTTCCAGTCGGCCAGGATCCAGTTTCGTTTCTTCGAGCAACTTATTTATCTTGGTAATCAGGTTTTTGTTCCGGAATTGAACTGGTGACAAATTGATAGCCACGCGAAGGGGAGGAACCCATGAAGCGGCTTCACGAATAACGGTTTCTAAAACAAAATCTCCCAATTCGTTTATCAGGCCGCTTTCCTCTGCAATCGGTATGAACACATCGGGGCCGATATACCCTTGCTCTGGGTGATTCCAACGAACCAGCGCTTCGAAGCCGTTAACTTGACCAGTCTCCAGGCAGGCGAGTGGTTGATATTGCACCTGTAAAGCACGATCTTCTATGGTTTGACGCAATTCCAGTTCCAATTGTCGTCGTTCGGTTGCTTGCCGATCCATCGCTTCGTCAAAGAAACAAAACTGGCCACGACCTTGTGTTTTGGCTCGATAAAGCGCGCGATCCGCGCTTTGACAAAGCGCCTCAAAATCAGTTTTGTCATCCATGCTAACTGCGATGCCAATACTTAGGCCCGCATGAATAGATTTGCCTCCTATATGATAATTTTTCGATAGCTGACTGAGGACCTGCTCTGCGACATAGGCTGCTCGTGCCTCGACATTCCGGGCTGGTAAAATCGCGATAAATTCATCGCCACCCATACGACCTGCTGTCGCATTATCTGGCAGTATTTGAGTGAATCTGGAACCAAATTCACTCAAAAGCTGGTCGCCTATAGTATGACCATGCAAGTCATTAACCGCTTTAAACTGATCGAGGTCGATACAAAGGATGGCAATGTCCTTTTTATCAGGGCTAGCTTTCAACAACTCATATTCCTTGGCTATTCCCGCTCTGTTTCTAAGCCCTGTCAGCGGATCGTGCATAGCCATGTGGGCGATTTTCTGTTCAGCAAGATAGCGTTCCGTAATGTCCTCCGAGATACCAAGAATATAAGGTGCATCGCTCTCTGCTCCGACTAGAGCCCGTTTCGTTCGCATGCGACGGATTGCTCCATTGGGGCGAGTGAACTCCCCCTCATAAATCGAGGCACTGCCGTTTTTCAGAACTTTTTCATCTCGGGAACGATAGGCATCAGAAGCCTCTGGGAATAATTCGTCATCGCCCCTTCCGATGATGTCTTCTCGTTTGCGACCGATCAATTTTTCGCCAGCTCGGTTGAGTATCTTATATTTGCGCGACTTGACATCCTTTGCCCAAACCATCGCTGGCAGATTTTCTATCACTTCATCCAGAAACTGACGAGCTTGCGATCGTTCTTCTTCCAGCGCTTTGCGTTCGGAGATATCCCGGATAATTGAGGCGAAGCCGTCGAGCACGCCAGTTTCGGGATTATCCCATCGCGTCAACGACAGTTCGATCGGAAATTCCTGACCGTTGCGGTGCAGGGCAGGCAATTCAATTGTCTGTTGGAAAAGTTTAGCTCGCTTTCCAGCTACAACGCCGCGCAATCCGTTCTCATGCTTGGCCGCTAACCGCTTTGGCATAATGATACTTAAAGGTTTTCCAACAGCTTCCGCTTGTGACCATCCAAACATTTTTTCCGCAGCCATGTTCCACTCGGTGATCACGTTTTCAGTGTTGGCGAGGATCATAGCATCGGATGTCGTCGCAGATACCAGCTTCGCAATATGTCCAGCCGCGCGTAAGGCTCGTAACTCTATCTGTTGCATTATTTGATCTGCAAGCCGCTGCAGAAGTTTCCGTTTAGCTTTGCTCAACGGGCGTCTTGGTTTTTGGTCTATAAGGCAAAGCGTCCCAATTGCATGACCTCCTTCGACGATCAATGGCGCGCCCGCATAATAGCGGATATGTGGGGCTTTCGTAACTAAGGGATTATTTGCAAATCTTGAATCAAGATAGGTATCGCAGACTTCCAAGATATCTGGCTCTTTGATCGTCAAGGTGCAAAAGGAAATTGATCGGTCAGTTTCGCAAACATCAAGGCCAACTTTTGCTTTAAACCATTGCCTTTCCTCTGCCACGAGAGAGATGAGTACTGTAGGAACGCTAAAAAGGTCTGCAGCCAATTCCACAATATTGTCGAAAGCTTTCTCAGGCGCGCTGTCCAGAATATCGAATCGATGCAAAATATCGAGCCTTACCCGTTCGCTTGCTTGACCCTGTTGGGTTTCCATTCTTAAGCCCCTACATTTGATTTTTTGCACTATTTGCCGTCAGATTTAAGCAAGAAGACGCTGTTATCGCGGGCTGTAATAGTTAACGGTAACCATCCGCTGTCATTCAGTGTTTCTTCCACTTTATTCGATTCTAATCGCTAAATTATCCCCAGGATAAACCAATGTTTACAAAATATATTGCACTGCAACATTGAACATCTGGCTAGAAGCTATATGAGGCGGCTGATGTATGATCTGGCAATCATTGGTGGCGGCATAAATGGCGTCGGTATCGCAAGGGATGCAGTGGGCAGGGGACTGAAAGTCTTACTGGTGGAGCGCGACGACCTTGCGGCCCATACTTCATCAGCCAGCACCAAGTTAGTCCATGGCGGGCTGCGCTATCTCGAACATTATGAGTTTAGTCTGGTTCGCAAAGCATTGCAGGAGCGCGAAGTGCTGCTGCGCAATGCGCCGCATATCATCTGGCCGATGCGCTTTGTTTTGCCTGTGGATAAAGGGATGCGCCCGGCTTGGTTCTTGAGGCTTGGGCTGTTTCTCTATGATCATCTGGGATCGCGATCGTTATTGCCAGGTACGAAGAGCCTTAACTTACTTGAGGATTCGCGTGGGGAACCTCTTCAAAAGCGTTTGAAAAAAGGCTTTGCTTACTCCGATTGCTGGGTCGAGGATGCACGGCTTGTGTCGCTGACCGCGCGCGATGCCAAGGAACGTGGTGCAGATATCCGGATACAAACGGAATGTGTTGGGATTGAGCGAAGCGCCGACCATTGGTCCTTGCAATTACATGGGCAATACGGCGAAGTGAAAGAGAAAGCCAAAGTTCTGATCAATGCAGCTGGCCCTTGGGTCGACCCGGTAACAGCGCTTTATGATCAGAGCAGCAACGCGGCGAAACTGCGCCTTGTCAAAGGTAGCCACATTGTCATCGCCCGCAAATTTAAAGGCGACCACAGCTATATTTTCCAGAACAAGGATGGCCGGATCATCTTTGCCATTCCTTACGAAGGCAACCACACGTTGATTGGCACCACTGATCAACCGTGGAGCTATGATGAAGGTCCTGCAAAGATCAGCGATAGCGAAATCGATTATCTCTGCGCCGCGGCGAGCGAATATTTTGCCGATCCCGTGAGCCGAGACGATGTTCAATGGACCTATTCCGGCGTACGGCCGCTATTTGACGACCAGAGCCAATCCGCCTCAACCGTAACGCGGGATTATGTATTCGACTATAATGATGACGATGGCGCGCCAGTGTTGTCGGTTTTTGGCGGGAAGATAACCACCTATCGAGTTCTTGCGCGACAGGCGATGAAGACACTCAAGGCGGCTTTGCATGTAGAGACGGACGACTGGACCAAGGACACGGTTTTGCCCGGCGGTGATTTTTCGGCAGACGGTTTTGACGATTTGGTCGCGGAATATTGCAAGCGCTGGACTTTTATCGATAAAGAGGTGATGGCCCGGTTAGTACGAGCCTATGGCACTGATGTCGCTAAGATGCTTGACGAGGTCAGCGATGCCGCCGCTTTAGGCCGTCATTTCGGGGCGGGTCTTTACGAGATTGAACTCCACTGGCTGATGGCTCATGAATTTGCGACGACAGCAGAAGATGTCCTGTGGCGCCGGTCCAAGCTTGGCCTGCATATGACCGAGGCCGAGAAAACATCGGTTGCAGAATGGTTTGCCGCTCCGGCCGTAAAAACAAAAGCATCTAGCACCGTTTCCTGATTGACGCGCCGCGATCACGATGGCAATAGCGGCGCTTGGAAATAGGCGGGTGTAGCTCAATGGTAGAGCAGAAGCCTTCCAAGCTTACGACGAGGGTTCGATTCCCTTCACCCGCTCCACGAAATCCTTAATCCATTCAAATAAAAAGATAAAATATGAGGGTTCGATTCCCTTTGTGAAAAAAAGTAACTTTTCCCTATGCTTGGTAGCACGAGTTTGTATCGTTATAAAATAGCATCTTTTAACGAATACTTGTTTTATCACGAAAGCGGACGTTAGGATTGGGCAGGCTTATAACTCAGAGATGCGGGAGATTGGGTGATGGTTTGGGGAATGAGTTTACCTTCGGGTTTTGGTGAGTTTTTTCCGATGGGCAACTTCGAGGCGCATATCGATTCTGACGACGATGAGTGGGGCGATCGCCTGAAGGCCTATTACAAGGAGAAAATGTCTGAGGAGCAGAAGGCGCTGTTCGATGACGGTATGGGAAATGGACCAGGAGCATACTCATACTATGTTGCACAAAAATTCATAAGCGAGCGTGGGATGGTATCGGGCGTTGGTAAGCCACCTTTTTGTCCGATCGAGGCTCATGAACCGCCACGGTCTTTTGTGACCGAAAAAGGCTATAAATCACTCGGATCCCTTATCATGTTAAATGGTCGCATTTTGGCGGTGGATGAGGCGCTAAAGACGATAATTGAACGGCTGGAACCGGGCGAGCATGAGTTTTCTTCCATAGAAGTTAGAATGCCAAGGAACAAAGTTTACCCTAGTTCTTATTATACTCTGTTTATCGGGCAATATTTTGACAGCTTTTTGCCGGAGAAAAGCAAACGAGAGTCAATTCGTAATCACGGTCCAAGTTACCCCAATTATTACAGTCTTGAGCAATCAAAAAAGGGCGTCACCGGATTAGCTCTTGCCAAGGCTACATTTGGCAGTGCCCACCTGTGGCGGGAACGAGCATTTCGCGAGTGGCTAATCTGTTTTTCAGATGAATTGCAGGCTGAGATCGCTGAGGGAGGTCTACGTATCCCCAAACACTATCAAATTAAGCAGATTACGGAGACTGTTTCTTAACTAGCCCGATTTCTAATGTCCGCTTTTGCGCCTAGGGCGGACATTGGCAAATATGTTAAAGGCTGCATTAAACCAATGTTTTCTGCAACGGACTATAGTAACCACTTCCCTTCACCCGCTCCAAGTTATTAAAACAAAGCATATTGTTTAGTCTTGCGCCTATTGAGGTTAGCGAGATGACAAAAGTGCGTTATAATCTCGCGAAAAAGCCCGGTGAATCAGTCCACCGATATCCGCTTTATCCTGCGATTTCAATTGATCGTCGCAGGAGTAAACGGATACTAGATTTTAGTTGGTCCGCGACGATACTAACGAATGCCACAAACCACAGTCATTTCGTAAAACAAAAGCAAGGTGGATATTCATCCTTACCTAGAATAAAAAAGCTCTGTGAATTGGGAATCATGAGAATGCGAAACGATATTGGTGCACTGACAGAAAAGGAGAAAGAGACGTTGCGGCTTCTTCTTGTTGGCCATGACGCAAAGTCCATCGCTCGTGAGTTTAATCTTTCGGTGTACACCATTAATGATCGATTACGTGATGCTCGAAGGAAATTGAGTGTTACAAGCAGCCGAGAGGCTGCCCGTATCTTGGCTCTCGCAGAGTATGCAGACCCCAATATTTTTGTGGCCAAGAAAATGGGGGTATCTGATACCGGAACTGATGCTCATAGAAATGAAAAGCCCGCCAAAAACCGCAAACTGGTCTTTATTCTAGCTTGGCTTGGAGGAGGAATGCCCGTGTTGTCAGTAATTGTTGCAGCTGCCATTTTTATGTCTAGTGGCGAAACGTCTGTAGATTCCACAGATCAAAAAACTATGACAAACATTGATGTATCCCAAGCCGCTAGCATTGCATCCGGCAAGGAATGGTTGATGCTAGTTGACGATCAAAAGTGGGGAGAAAGCTGGCACACCGCAGGTTCTTTTTTCCGCTCAAAGATCTCGGAAAAAGATTGGTCCTCGAAGATATTGTCAGTTCGTGATCCTTTGGGAACCCTGCTATCTCGTTCGATCCTCAAGGTCACAAAAGCGACCTCGCTGCCGGGCGCTCCTGATGGTGAGTACGAACTAATCGAATTTCAGTCGGACTTTGCGAATAAACGTGGGGCTATAGAGACACTTGTGCTCATACAAGAAGGAAGCACTTGGAAGGCAGTTGGGTACTTTATCCGCTGAGACTGGTCAGCATTCAAATCTAAAGATTAAAGTGTTGCGACGATCAGTTGAAACCACCGCGCAAAAGCGGACATTGGAAAATATGTGAGATATCTTGCTAAACCACTGCCTTCTAAAAGGACTATAATAACCAAATCCCTTCACCCGCTCCACTTTACCAATAGCCCAAAATGTCATGATGGTCGTCAAGAACAAGTCTCGGGCTTGCGCTAGACATGCTTCTCCACAGCAGTTAGCCTGAAGTATAATCAGGAGGCAGCCTATGTATGACGTCGCGCTAACCGAATCCTATTTTCCAGCGCAGGGCGGGCCTGAACCTTCGCCGATAACAATTGGCGATATGCTGCGCCAATCGGCCAAAATTGCGCCGGACCAAGCTGCCCTTAAAGAATTGACCTATGATGGCGCTATTGCCCGCTGTTGGACTTACGCGGAGCTGCTGGCCGATTCAGAGCGGCTCGCCCGTGCGCTGGCCAGTCGCCATGCTGAGGGGACCCGGGTCGCAGTCTATGCCAATAACGTGCCGGAGTGGGTACTGCTGGAGCTGGCTTGCGGTCTGGCGGGAATCACTCTGGTGACGGTCGATCCAGCTTATCAGAAACGCGAACTCAAATATGTTCTGGAACAGTCGCGATCCGAAGCGATTTACTATGTTGCCGATTTTCGGGGTAACCCGATGCAGGATATTGCAGATGCCGTATGCGATGAAATTCCTGCTATCAAGCACCGCATATTGCTAAGCGACCATGACGCGCTTTACGCCGGTGAAGAGGAAGGCGCGTTGCGCAATCCCAAGCCTCAGGACGCGGTGCAGCTGCAATATACGTCCGGCACGACCGGCTTCCCGAAAGGCGCGGTGCTTCATCACAATGGCCTGGTCCGCAACGGTGTTGATACGATGGCCCGGGGCGGAATGGAGCAAGGTGATATTTTCATTCACACCATGCCGCTTTTTCATACGACGGGCTGCGCAATTCTGGTGCTGGGCGGCTTTGGTCGATGTGGCACCATGTTGCTCGCCCCGATGTTTGATCCAGTCATGATTGCGAATGTCATCGAAAGCGAACGCGCCAAGTTCATCTTGGGCGTACCCACAATGCTGGTTGCCCTAATCGACGAAGTCCGCCGATCCGGTCAGGACGTATCATCGACGCGGCGGATCATGTCTGGGGGAGCTATGGTCGCGCCCCAGCTGTGCCGCGATGCCAAGGACGTGTTCGGCGCACCGATCCAGATCGTTTATGGACAGACAGAGACATCGCCGGTGCTGACGCAGGCCTGGTATGAGGATTCAGACGAGGACCTGACCCAGACTATCGGCCAGCCGGCGGCCCATACCGAGATTTCCATCCGCGACTCGCAAACCAACGGCGTTCTCCCGGTTGGGGAGCAAGGTGAGATTTGCGCGCGAGCATATAGCGTGATGCTGGGCTATAACGATAATCCCGAGGCTACCGCTGCTGCCATTGACAGCGAAGGCTGGCTGCATACCGGCGACCTGGGACGCATGGATGCACGCGGCTACGTGAAGATCACCGGACGTGTTAAAGAGATGATCATTCGTGGCGGCGAAAATTTGTTCCCGGCCGAGATTGAAAACGTCATGCTGGAGCATGACGCAATTGACGAGGTCGCAGTTGTAGGCATCCCCGATGACAAATGGGGCGAGCAGGTTGCCTGCTTTTTCCGTAACGGTTCCGGCCAGATATTGCAGGCTGATGATCTCAAAGCCTTCATCCGAGAACGTTTATCGCCGCAGAAAACGCCAGCCTACTGGATCAGTGTCTCGGAATGGCCGCTCACCGGCTCCGGAAAGATTCAGAAGTTCAAATTGGCCGAAGCGTTTGAAGCGGGGGAGTTTGATCTGTTGAGCTAGTGTGACAGATCGCTTGGGATGACAAAACGGTCGGCTGAACGTAACCAGGCAAGACACCCGGGTGGACTCGGATGGCGCAGCAGTTAAGATGCCCACCATCATTATTGCCTGAAAGGAAAAGCTGATGTCTGTGAATGTGATCTACAAAACCAGCGCTACCGCCACGGGCGGACGAGATGGGTCGGCAAAGTCCGATGACGGGTCTGTCGATGTCAAACTGGTCGTGCCGAAAGAAATGGGTGGGCCGGGCGGTGTCGGCGCCAATCCGGAAAAGCTTTTCGCCGCCGGTTATTCGGCCTGCTTTCTTGGCGCAATGAAAGCTGTCTCGGGCAAGGAATCGGTCAAAGTCCCGGACGATGCGACGGTAACAGCAACCATTGGCTTTGGCCCGCGTGATGCAGGCGGTTACGGCATTACGGCTGATCTGCAGATCGCAATGCCGGGCGTGGACCGGGCCGATGCCGAGCGACTGGTTCACGCGGCGCATGAGGTTTGCCCCTACTCAAACGCTACGCGCGGCAATGTCGACGTCGGACTAACTGTCGTTTGACAAGGTGGCCGGATTTTCGCGGGCATACCAGACCGCACAGCCGGCAAAAAACGTCGCAATGGCTCCGCTTGCTCCGGCCAGCGGTACGGCGCCCAGTCCCGAACGTACCGCAGCAATATTCAGGACAATCGCGATCAGTCCGGTAATCAAACTGACGAGGCCGAGGGCGCGGCCAATGGTGTCTATACCCCGAAACAGCGCCAGCCCGAAAAAGACGGCGGTCAGTCCAAGCACGACCTTGGCCAGATAATAGAACAGAAACGATCCGGCGAGCACGGTGCCCATGAGGGGTGCAAATTCTTCACCAGCGTTGGTAGCCGGCAGAAACATGGACAGTCCGATGCCCGACTGGACCATATTCATCAACCCCGCCACCATCAGTGCAGACCAGCCCAGCTGCATATCAGAGGAGCGGACCAGGCCAACAAGAGAAGTGATCGCAATGGCGCTAAATAGCAGAATTTCGGCGGTCCAGATCGTCGATCGCAGCGGCCAGCCTTCGATAATCCCCACACCGCTCAGGGTCGCGGTGTAAACCAGCTGTGAAATAACGGTGAGTATCAGCAGGGTTGATACAAAGATTGCGATAGGACGCGTCGTTTGTGGCATGATGTCTCCTTGGTCTCCAGGGTGTCAAGTCTATTCGATCCGCAAGCCCGATTGGTTACAGCCTAGGTAAAATAGACATTGGACCAGTCATGAGCTTTGAACAAGGCGCTGCCGTGAAGCGTCTGGCCATCGGTAATCGCCAGTAACGCATTCCGGTGTATCGCGGGAGCAATTTGGCGAGGCATTTTTTGCTATGCCGATGGCCGCTATGGCTGACATCAACGATACAAAAGCCGTCTGTCTCTTTCCGACCCCAATTGCGGTCATTTACAGCCGCGTTTTCGCTCGGTAAGTTCAGCCATCAATCATGCTTATAGCAAGAGGACTTAATCTGTGAAATATTTGGCGTTAGTGATTTCGTTGATCGCGACGGCTTGGGCAGTCCCAATATATGCGCAAATGCCCGCTATCAATCTGCGCGGCGTTGATGAGGCGCTCATTGTGGAACCAACACAGGTGATGGTGCTTGGAACTGCACATCTTGCCGCCTTTGACAACGTCGAACCGCGACATATTGATTCGCTGCTCGACCGCCTAGCCGTGTACAATCCACAAGCCATTACTATCGAGGGCGTCCCAGGCGAGACTTGCGAAATGATGAGGGCATACCCGTCCGAATATGCCGCTGCTCTGGACAGCTACTGTACAGATGTCGCTCCATTTCGCGCCGAATCTGCTATGAATGCAGCTGAAGCAGCAGCACGCGTTCGCGCGCTTTTGGGAGACTGGCCCAGCACACCTGCACCTGCCGAACGGAGAAGTTTGGCGGCTGCCTTCCTCGCCGCAGGTGAGCCTTACTCTGCGTTAGTCCAGTGGTGGCAGCTTGACCAGGCTGAGCGGCGTTCCGGAGACGGTCTTGGAATGGCGTCGGTCGCATATCTTGAAAATCGAGCGACATCAATGAACGAGAGCACGCAGATCGCGGCGCGACTTGCCGCACGATTAGGTCTGGAGAGAGTGTTCACCGCCGACGATCACAGTTCGGATCTGGTACTGAAACCGCATGGCCTAGCGTTATGGGCACGTATGCGCGAGATTTGGGACACAAACGATCCGTCATCTAAGGATGGCTACGTACAAGCGGAGAATGATATTGTCGCTGGCGACATTCTGGCAGCCTATCGCTTTTACAACAGCCCGGAGACCCAACGCCAAGCGATTAATAACGACTTTCGCAAGGCCATGAACGACAGCGAAGGCGCGCAATTTGGGCGCGCTTACAACAGCTGGTATCAGGTTAGAAACCTTAGGATGGTGTCGAATGTCGTCGCGGCAGGAGCTACAGTTCCGGGGGGCCGCGTTCTCTCGGTAGTCGGTGCTTCGCACAAACCTTATTTCGAAGCCTATCTCGACATGATGCACGATATCGAACTGATCAGCACAGATACGATTTTGAATTAGAAATTATTTGAAAGGCATCAGAATATAATAGTTTTGGTGTAAATTATTCAGATATTGGGCTCTGAATCTAAACGAGATTATACAGCTTATACACAGAATCGACCAAAAAATGCACCATTTGTTGCAGGCGAAAGCCTTTTGATATTCAAGGGAGAAAAAGAGCGAGCCATATAATATCATAGCGGCAAGCTTGTAGGAAAGCGTCAAAAGCGGAAGCAAGAAAAGGTCATGATGGTCGAGCCATCCCGGCAAACTGTCAATCAAATGAACGGTTTGCTGCAACTGATACAATTTGCGACAATTTTATCCTGTTCTGACAAACTTGGGGGACATATCACCCTTAGAAACATATTCATGGCGGGAACAAAAAGCCGCCTCCCTGAATGAGTAGATAAGGATGAATATTATGAAAAAGACAATTTTATTTTCGAGTGCAGCGGCCCTTCTGATTGCAGGCGGTGTTGCCATTGCAGCCCCCGGTGGTGGTGGCGGAAAAGGCTGGATGCGAGCTGATGCCAATAATGACAATCAGATCACTCGCGCTGAAATGACGGCTGCGATGGAAGAGCGCTGGACAAAAATGGACGTCAATCAGGACGGACAGATTTCGCAAGCGGATCGTGAAGCCCGCAAAACACAGCGTTTTTCCGAAATGGATACCAATGGCGATGGCGGCGTGTCGCAAGCCGAGATGGAAGCATATCGCGCTAACCGTAAAGCCGAACGCTTTGCCAAAGCCGACGTCAATGGCGACGGCAATTTGAGCCAGGAAGAAATGCAGAGCATGCGCGGCAAGCGTGGTGGTAAAGGCATGGGCAAACGCGGCGGCAAAGGCAAGCGCGGCGGCATGATGAAACGCGCCGATACCAATGGTGATCAAATGATCAGCAAAGCTGAATTTGAGACCGCAGCAATGGCCCGCTTTGAAAAAGCCGATGCCAATGGAGATGGCACAGTGACCGCAGAAGAACGGAAAGCCGCCCGTGAAGAGCGCCGCGGTGAACGGAATAAAAGAGGCGGTTAATCCCTGAACCACTCTTTTTGTGAACGGGTCACCGGCAATCTCCCTCCCGTAACAGCCCGGTGATCCGTTCCTTTTTGCTAAACCCATGCTAGGTAAGCCAAATGTCAGGACAATCGCATATCCTTTTGGTCGATGACGAGGCGTCCTTGCGCGAGCCATTGGCCGAATATCTTACCAAACAGGGCTATCGTGTCCAACAGGCAAGTGATGCCAGCCAAGCGCGTTCGGTGATGAACGCGTTTAATTTTGATATCATATTATTGGATATCATGATGCCCGGTGAGGATGGCTTAAGCTTTTGCCGGCACGTTCGCGAAAAGACCGAAATACCGGTGATCTTCATCAGTGCCAAAGGCGAGGAACTGGAACGGATCGTTGGCCTGGAGCTCGGGGCGGACGATTATGTTACCAAGCCGTTTAGCCCAAGAGAATTGGTCGCACGGATCAAGGTTGTTTTGCGTCGGACTAACAACGGTAATGGCGTGAAGCCGGGTAGCGGCTCAATCTACCAGTTTTCTGGCTGGACGCTAAAAACCGATCAGCGAAACTTGCTGGATAGTGAAGGTGTCGCCGTTCCCCTTTCCAGCGGCGAATATCAGATGCTGCTGGCTTTGCTCTCGCGTGCTGGACAAGTGCTCAACCGCGACCAATTGCTCGACATAACGCAGGGGCGAGAGGCGCATGCTTTTGACCGCGCCGTCGATAATCAGATCAGCCGTTTGAGGCGCAAGATTGAGGCGGACCCTAAAAATCCCGAAATCATCAAAACTGTCTGGGGTGGCGGATATGTTCTTGCGGGAGACGTCAAAACGCTATGACGCGATTGCTTCCTAAAAGCCTGATCGGCCAGCTTTTGATGCTGGTTGCGGTCACTCTGCTTATCGCACAGGGAATCAATACGGTATTGCTATATCGTGGTGTTCAGAATCAGAAAATAATTGAATCTTCGGTATCTGCTGTCGGCCGCATTACCGGTGAAATTGAGCGGATAAACGAACGCGGCTTTCGTGAGCCTCGGCCCCGGCGTGATGGCAGCCGGCGGGGGCGCAGGAACCGTCCTAGCGTCACCGCAGAAACTATGATTGGCTCGACGCAACAGCGACTTCCTGTCTTAGAAGGGCGCGCGGCGCTGGCCTTCGAAAACATGGGTGTGAATGTTTTGGCGGTAGAGGTCGCGCGGGTGGATGAGCTACCTTCCAATATGATCAACAATGTTATCGGGCGGGGCAGAGGACGACAGCAGACATTGCGCGCTGTGGGGTATCGCAATCTACCGAACGTTATCGATGGATATATCATAATGTCAGCGCAAATAGCGGATGGCCAATGGTTGAACATTGCCTCGGCTATTCGCGACCGTAATCCGCGACTGATGCGGACATTATTGTTTCAGACTGCTGTGATATATCTGATTTTGTTGATCCCTTTAATCTGGTTAGGGCGCCATATATCGCGTCCGTTGCAGGCTTTGACCAAAGCAGCTCAGGATTTCAAACCGGGCGTAAGCGAGCCGGTTGTGGAGAGCGGTCCTCCCGATACCCGGCAACTCATGGCAGCCTTTAATGCCATGAATGGCCGCGTCGGTTCGATGCTCGATGAAAAGGATGTGATGCTCGGAGCGATTGGACATGATCTGCGGACGCCACTAGCTGCGCTGCGTGTGCGTGTGGAAAGTGTTGAGGATGACAATGAGCGCGAACGGATGATCGCGGGCATTGATGACATGGATCGGACGCTGGATGACATCTTGTCGCTGGCGCGTTTGGGACGGTCGGATGAGCGAACGGAACCAACCGATATCAGCGCGTTGATCGAAACAGTGGCCGACGAATATACTGATATGGGCGAGGAAGTGTCCTTTACCCGTAGTGGCCGGATAACGGCCAACATTCGCGCGACTTTGATCCGCCGTGCTTTACGAAACCTGATCGGCAATGCCGTAAAATATGGAAAGCAAGCCGCCATCACTGTGGATAAAAGCGGTGATAAGCTGGTAATTCATGTTGATGATGAAGGCCCTGGGATCCCCGTTGAGCAGATTGATGCCATGTTTGAGCCCTTTGCCCGCGCAGAGATATCCCGCAACCGAGCAACGGGCGGATCGGGTCTGGGGCTAACCTTAGCACGCGCGATCGTTCGCGATCATGGCGGTGATGTGATACTTGAAAACCGGAAGGAAGGCGGATTGCGAGCGTCGCTGATGCTCAATTTGGATTAACTTCTGTCTGCCAACCCAAAGTAATGGAAATTCTGCGGTTGCGAGGATCATAAATATCATGAGGGGTATAGGGCTCACGATCGGCCACGCCCTCTATTTTGAAAAACGCGGCAGAGCCTATTTGGTTTCGCTGTAATTCCTTCCGGGTGGCTTCTGCACGCGCTGTCGATAGCATCCAGTTATTCATGGTGCGCCCCGAGGAAAAGGGAAGGGCATCAGTATGGCCTCTTATCATCAATGGGTTCGGCGCCGGTTTAATGGCCTCAGCGACTTCTTTCAGCAGTTGGCGGGCGCGGGGCCGTAGAGTGTCCGTTGCCAAGTCAAACATTGAAAAGTCAGCTTCATCAATCAGTTCGATGCGCAACCCCTCTCGCGTTTCGGTGAAGCGGATATTTGTATGCAACTCTTTGAGATTATCACTTTCTCTGAGTTGTTGCTCAATCCGAGCTTTTATTTCCGCAAACTGGGCTCGATCCTGTTGTCTTGTGATGCCGAAGCCGACCTCATTCTCTTTGCTGCTCTGTCTTGGGATGCTTAGAGAGCGCTCGCCCATTTGCATCGCGCGGTTGTGGTAATTCTCGTCAGATATAATCGATTCTCCACCGAACAGGCCTTCTGCACCGGCACTATGATCCCGCATTTGAACCAAAGTCGGCGTAAAATATTCTGCCAAAGCTTTTCGCTCTTCGTCATCGGTTGCCGCGAGCAACCACATTAAAAGAAAGAAGGCCATCATGGCGGTTACGAAATCCGCATAGGCAACTTTCCAAGTTCCCGCAGAGCGCTGATGCGGTGTTTCCGCGACCACCTTTCTGACTATGATGGGCCGTGGTTTTTCAAGATTTTTGCCACGGGCCATGATTAACTCCCGCGGATGCCATCAAAAACATCGGCAAAGGCGGGTTGGTTTGTGCGTGTCAGGCCAGATCTGGCCGCTTCGATAACCATGGGTTGCGGATGACCATGCAGAGACGCGACGATCACCTGTTTGACAATATGATAAATGGCGTTGTCGCTCTCGACGACCTGCCGTGCGCGCCCTGC
This sequence comes from Parasphingorhabdus cellanae, assembly GCF_017498565.1. NCBI lineage: Bacteria > Pseudomonadati > Pseudomonadota > Alphaproteobacteria > Sphingomonadales > Sphingorhabdaceae > Parasphingorhabdus > Parasphingorhabdus cellanae. The sequence goes on along the minus strand of NZ_CP071794.1, from coordinate 513,552 downwards.
CATCGGACCGACGAAACCATAAGACAATAACACACCCAGAAACGTGCCGACCAATGCGGACCCTATCATCGTACCTAAAATTTCGGGAGGTTGGTCAATCGCTCCCATGGTTTTGACAACACCCAAGACGGCGGCGACAATCCCTAATGCAGGCAAAGTATCTGCAAGATTTTGGAGTTTGTCTGCCGGAGCGATTGTCTCGTTATGCACGGTTTTCAAGCTGTTATCCATGATGTCCTCGACCGCATAAGGGTCGACTATACCCGAAGAAACCACCACCAGCCTGAGCGTGTCACAGATCAAAGAGATCAGCTTTTCATCGGCGAGCAGTTTTGGGTATTCAGCGAAAATAAGCGAGCCATGGGGGTCTTCAATATGTTTCTCCAGGACCAGCGGACTTTCAGATCGCAATATTTTCATCAGTTTCGAGATCAGAAAAATACAATCGAGAAAGTCGGCCTTGCAATATTTGGGCCCCTTGAAAACGCTGGTAACTCCGCCGAACAGATCCCTTAATCCGGCTGCGTTGTTACCCACAATCAACCCGCCAATTGCAGCACCGCCGATAATGCCCATTTCGATGGGAAGAGCATATAGCACAGCGCTGATATTCCCGCCAGAAAGCGTGAATATGCCGAAAACCATGACCAATAGGATGACGATACCAATCGCTGCGAACATAGATGTTTCCTGCCATTTAAATTTGGAGCGAATTTACACTTTCGGGGTCATCCGTTCCTGTCCATAAAACGGATGGGTCTGTTTAGCTTTTAGCGGAGCTGATCGAACAGGCTTGACTGTTCAATCCGAGCATAGGCCGCCTGCGCAGCCTCCAGACTAATCAGCATTTTTTGCACTTCCGTAATTGCCAGGGTCAGATCAGTTTCCTCAAGAGTGGTCCTATATTCGCTGACATCAATTTTCCGATCTTCCAGGCGTGCCGCGCCTTGTTTGAGTTTATCACCCTGTATGCCATGCTTACCCATCACATTGGCCAAGGTAGATATTTCGGTATCAAGCGGCGTTAGCAATGCACTGCGCTGAGCGGCTGTGCCGGTTCGGATTGTAGCCGCTATGATGGTCACTAACGGAGCCAGTGTATTAAAGTCCGTTTGGGATGGCGCGGCCGTTACCACTGCAGTGTCATCAATGGGAATTTCGATTGGAATGCCATTGCTGAACAAGGGTCGCCCAAAGGCATTATCCTGTCCCAATAGGTCTGAAATTGTGTCACCGATACCTTCAATTTCTTCTGCTATGGTGTCGCGATCGGCTTGCGAAATCGTCTCGCTGCTTGCCTGCACCAGCAGCTCTTTGGCTCTGATGAGTCGAGAGCTAATATCTTTCATGGCACCATCAGCTTGCGCGGCGATTGACAGTCCTCGATCGATATTTCGCAACCACGCATCCATGCTAGATTGAACCTTGGCAACGTTCGAAATTTGCGACCAAGCTGCCGGATCTTCGGAAGCGCGTTCTAACCGGCGTCTGGTCGCGATTTGTTGTTGGCGATCGGCGATAAGCTGCGCCAGGTCATTTTGCAGGACGATTGCGCTGGGCGCGCGGTTACGATTTACGGATTGCATCATAAATTCCTTCCGGATCTAGAATAGGGCGAGGATGTTTTGCATGTTTTCGCGGGCAACCTGGATGACGCGAGCAGAGGCGTTATACGCTTCCTGATAGCGCAGCAGATCAGCGGCTTCTCTGTCGAGATCAACCGAAGAAAGACTGTCGCGCGCTTCACGGGCGGCTTCATATTGTGCTTTTGCTGCAGCATTTTCGCTCTGCGCGGAAGCCGTCACTATGGCTTGCGCTCCGACGATATTTGTCCAAATCTGCTCAACACCGGTCGAACCGCGCAAAGCAGAAAAATTAGCGATATTGCCATTGGTTGCGCCGCCCGCCGTCGCTAGAGCAAGGTCGGCAGGATCGCGCGTTATCATCGTCAAAGCGGTGGCTCCGCCAGCCGCGTTTAATAGCGGCGGACCGGCTACGCCTGCGTTGGTTTCTCCAGCCGCCTGCCAAGCGTTAATGTCGACTGCAAATTGATTGGCCAGATTGTCCAATTCAGTGCGACGCTGAACTGTTGTCGTCGCACTCGATAGCAGCGCGGAGAGCGAACCGCGCGATGGTGCTGTCACCGAAATGCCGTTAACTGCCAAACTGATATTGCCGCTGGCTCCGCTTATCACTGACAGCGTGTTGGTTTGGCCGACGTCAACTAATGACTGGCCGTCATAGCTGATATTGGCAACACCCTTGTCTGCAAAACTGATCGTAACATCCGCACGTTCGCTGAGCACAGCGAGAGCCGCATCGCGTTGGTCCAACAAAGCTGCCTGTTTTGACGAACCGTTGGTTGCAATACGTAATGCCAGATTGGTTTTTGCTAAATTTTCGATCGCTTCATTGAACGTGATAACTTCCTGTTCCGCCGCGCCGCTGATTTGACCGGACAATGTTGCAAGAACATTCGCGGTGCGATTAATCGCTGTGACGGAGGCATCAATTTCGCTAATGAACTGATTGCGCAAAACACTGTTGAACGGTGCGCTGGCGAGTTCTTCGGCGATGGCGAATAGTTTATTGAATTTTGCGCCTACGCCATGTTCGGTATCACCAAGCGCGGTCTCGGCGTTCTTCATCCACCGGAAACGCGTTTCGGCTCCATATAAGGCTGCACCCGTTAGCCTTACATTGGCTTCCAGAAACGGGTCTGTCGATCTCGATATACCTCCAATTTCTACACCGCCAAAACCGGTTTGATGGATGAAATAGGGATTGATGCCAGCCGAGGAAGTCAATTCAGCTAGTCGCAAATTGCGGCGGACATAATTGGGATTTTCGGCGTTGCTGATATTGACCGAAATCGTGGACAGGGCGCGTTGGTAAGCGCGAATGCCCGAAGTGCCGATTGAGTACATATCCGTCATATCTTATCCTTCCATTGTGCGATCAGAATATCTGCTATCCCGAGACCATCATGCTCTGCCATCTGGTCGGCAATCCGATCGTCCATCATCGTGCGAAATTGATCAGAACCATTATTACCCATCAGATCCTCGCCAAGGTTGGCCGAGCGCATGGCCCCGATCATGTTGCGGACAAAAATGGCTTCGAACGCTTGAGCAGCCTGTTTCAACTTTTGCTGATCCATCGCGATATCGGGACGAGAGTTAATTCGGTTAGAGGATGTTATCTGTGTCATTGGATGAGTAGCTCCGCCTTCATTGCACCAGCCTGTTTCAGGGCTTCCAGGATTGCCACCAAATCTCCTGGCGTCGCACCGACTGCGTTTATGGTTTCAACAATTTCCGCAAGGGAAGCGCCGCGATCAAATGTAAACATGGGCGCGGCTTTTTCTTCGACGTCAATTTCACTATCGGGTTCTATGGTGGTTTCGCCGCGGCTAAATGGTGCGGGTTGTACGACCAGTGGGCTTTCCTGAACTTTGACCGTCAGCTTTCCATGACTGACCGCTGCTGGAGTGATACGTACCATGTCATTGATGACCACGGTTCCGGTACGCGCATTGACGATGACGCGTGCGGCCGTTTTTGCCGGTTGCACCTCTATATTCTCGATCAGGCCCATTTGCATGATGCGCTGTGCTGCGCCCGGTTCGGTGCGAATTTGTATCGAGACGGCGTCGATCGCCTCGGCCATTTGACCGGCCGTTTTTCGATTAATGGCGTCCGCAACACGCAGCGCCGTTGTGAGATCGGGCTCGGCCAAGTTAAACGTCAGATAAGGAGCATCGGCGAAATCCGTTGCCACACTACGCTCAACTGTTGCGCCGCCCGGGATGCGTCCGGCGCTTGGAGTATTCACTAAAGTCCGTGAACCATCATTGGCATCAACGCCTAATCCGCCAATCACCAAATTTCCTTGAGCCATCGCATAGATTTGGCCATCAGCGCCAAGTAAGGGCATCATGATAAGGGTGCCACCACGCAGCGACTTTGCTTTTCCTAGTGCCGAAACCGTGACATCGATTCTCTGTCCTGGCTTCGCGAACGGCGGTAGCTCTGCCGTGACAATGACAGCGGCCGCATTTTTTAAAGATGGATTGATCGCCGGCGGTAGTGTGAGCCCAAATCTCGAAACTGTTCCTTTGATCCCTTGGGTGGCATATTCCAAGCTGTTATCACCTGTTCCGGCCAATCCGACCACAATGCCATAGCCCGTTAATTGGTTGGTTCTCAGGCCTTCAAAACCGCCAATGTCTTTGATGCGTGTTGCACTAGCCGGTGCGCTCGATAACAAAGCTGCGCCCATCAATATGCCGAAAACCAATTGTGCATACGAGAAAAGGAGGGAAAATTTCACGGTCATATATCGGCCTAAAAAGGTGAGATTGCGGAGAAGAATTTCTGCAACCATCCTTGTTTACTCGCGCGTGCGATTTCGCCCGAACCGGAATAAGCAATTCTGGCATCGGCGACCCGGGAAGATAATATGCGATTGTCCGCGCTGATGTCCGCCGCGCGAACGATACCCGTCATCTGAATATATTCTTCGCCGCGATTCAGGTTTAACAATTTCTCGCCTTTCACTTTCATGGTGCCATTGGGATAGATTTCCGCAATTGTGACACTGATTTCGCCGGACAGGCTGTTGGCTTGTGCCGCCCGTCCCGATCCAGAGAACGACTGATCCGCGCCCATATTTACATCACTCGATTCAAAGAATGACAACGGACCGGTTGTTGGCGGGGTAAGGCCAAATTCACCGCCTCTATCCATTGCTGCGCTATTGCTTTTTATAGCCGATGTCCTTTCCACAAGCTGGATCGTCAACACATCACCAATTCGTGAAGCGCGGGCACCGCTAGTCAATGCAGCATATCCATTTGCCGCCTGAAATATTGCACCATTGCCTGGCGTTGTGGTCGCCATCAACGGTGCAATGGTTGGTGAAAAGCCTGGTCGTGGCCCATCGTCGGTTGTCGCAAAGCAACCCGATAACGCCGCGGTGGCTAATATGATGGAAAAGCCTCTCATTTTAGACGGGCTCATAATTGCTGGTTCACAAATTGCAGCATCTCGTCGGTGGCAGAGATCATTTTGCTGTTCACTTCATAAGCGCGTTGCGTTTCGATCATGTCGACGAGCTCTTCGACGATATTGACATTGGATTGCTCCAGAAACCCCGCCCGCAGCCCTCCGCGACCTTCTTCGCCAGCAGGTCCTTCCTGAGGTTCACCGCTGGCTTCACTTTCTATGAGCAGGTTGTCTCCAATGGGTTTGAGGCCTGCCGGATTTACGAAGGATACTGTTTCGATCTGACCAAGTTCAGTAATTGCGGTATCGCCGGGCAGGGCACCAGAAACAGTCCCGTTACTTCCGATAGTAATCCCTGTCGTATCTTCCGGAATCTGAATTTCGGGAATTAGTGGAAGGCCGCCTGCGGTTACAATAATACCTTCGGATGTCCGGCTGAAATTACCAGCTCTGGTATAACCAATTTCTCCGTCCGGCATTTCCACCTGAAAATATCCGGGGCCTTCGATAGCTATATCAAGCGTATTGCCTGTGGTTTGCAAAGTGCCTTGCGTTTCGATCCGTGCAGTTCCTTGCACTGCGACACCCGTGCCAAGCGATAGTCCAATGGCATATCGGTTCTGCTCATCTACAGGCGCGCCGGGTGTAATATTGTGCTGATAAGCCAATGTCTCAAAGCTGGCGCGTTGCCGCTTGAAACCGCTGGTGTTCACGTTTGCCAGATTGTTGGCGATCACGCGCATTTTTACATTTTGCGCGTCCAGTCCGGTACGCGCGACTTGCAGGGCTCCGTTACTCATGTTCCGTTCCTTTCTAATTATTGGGCAGTTGCATCAGGCTGGCGCCGCTGCTGTCGATGTCCTTGGCGGTAGAAAGCAGCTTGACCTGCGTTTCCCACGCCCGGCTCGCTTCGATCATATCGACCAGGGAAGCCGTCATATTGACGTTTGAACCTTCGAGCGATCCGGTGGTCAGACTGGCGTCGACATCTTGGGGCAGGATACCGCCATCTCGAACCCGAAACAGATTATCGTGGCCTTTGACGATATCGCTCCCACTGAAGGAAACCAGAGCTAACCGGTCGATTTGCTGCATCTCGCCACCAATATCACCCTGCGGTAAAACCCAGACACCACCGTCTTTCGCAATGCTGATTTTGTCAGAAGGAGGAATAATAAGCGGCCCCGCTTCACCCAGAACCGGATCTCCGGCACCGGTTGTGACCAATCCGGTTTCACTCAGTTGTAGATCGCCACGTCTTGTGTAGGCGGCTTCTCCATCTCGGCTCTGGACGGACAACATTGCATCTGCGTCCAGTGCGATATCAAGCGGGCGACCGGTTTTGGTAACCGCTGCCGAATTAAGATCAGCCGTAAATACGCGTTCATAGGCGAGGGCCCGACTTCTAAATTCCGCGCTGCTGATATGTTTGGCCTTGGCGTTGACGATCTCGGCACGAAAACCAGTCGTCGCGGCATTAGCCATGTTATTGGCAATAGCCGTTTGCCGAGCCATTATGCCCTGCATTGCAGACAGGCTATTATGGATCATTTTATCCATTCTCAAATTCCCTGGACGTTATCAGATCTGAAGGTTGATGATGGTTTGGGTCAGTGTATTGGCTGTTTCAATTGCTTGAGCATTGGCTTGGAAATTGCGCTGTGCGCCGATAAGAGAGACAAGCTCCTCTGTAAGATCGATATTTGCGCGTTCTAGTACACCAGACCGAACTTCGCCCATCGGTCCTTGACCAGCGGCGTTAATTTGCGGATCACCGCTATCGCCAGTGGCTTGCCAATGGGCATCGCCAATCGGACGCAGGCCTTCTGCATTGGTGAAAGAGGACATCGCCATCGAACCCAAATTCAGCGTGTTACCATTGGCAAAGGTTGCGGTCACAAGCCCACTTTTTGCAATGGAGACATTGGCAAGTACGGCAGTCGGGTCCGCAGGATCAAACTCCGGAACTTCAAAATCGAACATGCTACCAATTGCGGTCGAAGTTACATTGCCGTTCGCGTCGACAGGCAATAGCTGAACCTTGCTACCGAGTGTATCTATGACTTCGCGGTTGGCATTGATCCCAAAGACACCATTACGCGTGAAGCTTACGTCTGAACGAGGGGGCTGGCCGCGTACGACAAAAAAACCTTCGCCAGCAATCGCGACATCCAGGGTTTTGCCGGTTGATTCCAAAGTACCTTGCGAGAATTGTTGTGTAATTCCATTCAACCTGACGCCCTGACCGGCAACAGTTTTTGTTGACTGTGTCGGTGCTGCTGCGAACAGATCACCAAAGACCGCACGGCTTCGCTTAAAACCAACTGATCCGGCGTTGGAGACATTGTTGGAAATGGTGGACAGATCGGTTTGCGAGGCTTTGAGTCCGGATAAAGATGTATAGAAAGACATGCGTTTTCTCCTTTGTTTATGGTGCGATTTAGCGGAGGCGAATGGCGTCAGAGAGCCAGAACTCTCCGCGCGAGGTTATCAGACGGGCGTTGGCTCCATCAGTTGGCGACTGAACCGCTTCCACTATTGTCCATGAAGACAGCCCGGCGATGACGCCGCCATTCACCCTGACTTTGAGTGGACCATGTTCCAGCGGCTTGCCATTGCCGTCCAGAGCATCCCATTCGAATACAATCGGTCCGGCTTTCTGTTCGCCCAGTTCTATGGCTTGAACTATTTCGCCGCGATCATTCAGGAAATCGATCGATAAATCCTCGGCTGGTGCCGTTAGATAAAATTCGCCAGCATATTGACCCGCTTCATTAGGCACAGCCATATTTCCAGGAACCAGAACATTTCTTCCCAACCAGCTTGATGCGTCGCCGATACGATTGTTTTCATATAATTTTTTGAGCGAACCGTTCATTTCCTCGATGCCAGCGACAGTCGAGAATTGAGCCATTTGTGCAACCATGTCATTGCTGTCCAACGGCTTGAAAGGATCCTGCATTTTTAATTGTGCGGTCATCAAGCGCAGGAAGGCGGCCTGGTCTAGGTTGCTGCCAGAAAGCGGGCTCGTTCCCGCAGTTCCGGAATTGGAAGAGGCGATGTCGGATATACTAGTCATTACTTACCCATCCTTATGGTTTCCAAGATTAGTGATTTCGCAGTTTGCAGCACCTGCACATTATTCTGATATTGCCGTGCAGCTTCGATCATCTCGATCATTTCCGTGGCTTCATCGACACCGGCTTCCCAAACATAGCCTTCCGGATCTGCCATTGGATTTGTCGGGTCATGCCGTCTTTTGGGCTGAGTGTCTGACTGGATAATAAGTTCGACATCCACGGTGGACATGTCAGGGCTATCGACGTGGGTGCGAAACACAGGTTTCAGCGCGCGAAACGCCTCCGCTTCGCTGCGCGCAACAGATCGGGCATTTGCCATGTTTGAAGCCGTCGTATTCAGACGCGTCAATTGTGCGGCCATGGCGCGCCCGGATACTTCAAATATGCTGATCGGGTTGGCCATCTATTCGCCCTTCATCGCCCGGCGAAGCGTGCCAAGGCGTCCTTCGAGAAAGGACAATGTGCTGCGATATTGCACAGCGTTTTCAGCAAAGAGCGTTTGTTCAGTGGAAAGTTCCACCGTGTTGCCATCCATTGCAGGCTGCAGCGGTACTCGGTAGCGGCTATTGCTAGCCACGCTGTCATTGAGCGGGGTTCCATCAAGAACCGATGCGATTGCCTTGTCAAAGTCCAAGTCGCGGGCTTTGAAATGCGGCGTCGCCGCATTGGCAATATTGGATGCCAACATATTTAGGCGCTGTGATCGCAGCGCTAGCGCGTCGCCGTAAATGCCGAATATCTTGTCCATAGCCGGACCCAATGCTCCCTTGCTCAAGGTTAAACGAGCGCCTGTGCCATCCGTTTTGAAAGGCAGAGAACGTGTCCCTGTCCCTCAGCAAAGGGTGTGCCAAACTTCAAATGCCCAGCAATTCTGCTATTTTGCCAAAGCGGCCCTGTCCAGGCGTCAAAATTACGCGACATTTTTTTGTCATCTCGCGACAATTTTTTGTCACATCAAAGTTTCACAGGTCAGGAGGTCACTTTGCAGCCGCTGCTTGACCTTTTCGATCCATTCGCTCTGGCTTTGGTTTGGCTCGGGTCCTTTGCTGTGGTCAGTTTGCAGGAAGGGCGTCACGGTTTGCTGCGCAGCTTTCTGGCTTGGAAAACCATTTTATATGTGAACCCTGGACGCGATGCCCAGCTGGCTCGGCAAGCGCTTCGCCGGGTCGAGGGTGTCATCAATGTGAAGGGGTTGCAATGTATAGACCGTATCACGACCGATAGCAGCTTTGTGGCACATGCCGCAGCACGGCTCGCAAGCGACCAGGATGCTGGTCGGTTTTCGGACTGGGCCCAAGTGAATCTAGAGGATCGGGAATTACGTCATCACGGCGTGATCCGCTTCTGGATGGCAGTTGCCGATGTTGCACCTGCAATCGGGATGGTCGGAACAATCATTGGTCTTGTCCGCCTTTTTTCTGACCTTGATAACTCGACAAATCTTGGTTCTGCCATGGCATTAGCGCTGCTGACGACCTTATACGGCTTGCTGCTGTCCAATGTTGTGGCAGCGCCAATATCTCATCGTTTCCAACGTCTATCGTTGGAGGAACTGAAATGGCAACGCGCGTTGATTGATAAACTCGTCGCGATGGCACAGAATAGCGAAAAGCGATCTTGTCCGTGAAGCGGGCCAATCGGTGGTCACTTGCTTTTGCTGACCTCAGTTTATTGATGTTGGGCTTTGTAGTTTTGTCGTTTGTGCGTCCGGAAAATTTTGCTGACGTTGCCGAAATAAAGGCTCCTTCCAAGAAATTCGAATGGCCAACTGCTTCGCTTTATGAATCCAGCGAAGCGATGCTCACGGCTACTGGAAAAGAAAAAGCGAAAGCGGTTGCAGGATCAGCAAACGAGCGAGCTAGTCGGGTAATATTATCGATCACCGGAAGTGCTGCTGGATCGGCAAGGCTTGATGCCTGGGAACTGTCTGCTGCTCGAATGGCTTCTTTTGCGCGAGCGTTAAAGGCTGAAGGCGTTGAGGAGTCGGCCATCATATTTGGCGAGAGGGGCCAGTCAGACGATGATACACCGCAACAGCTGATTGTTTCTATCCAACACAATCATTCAAATATTGCGGCAGCAGATGGCACAGGGCTTGCTTCTCGTTAGTCACCAAGAATGGAGAAGTGACTATGAGGATAGCGAAACAGATTATCTTAACCGGCAGCGCATTGATTGGGACAGTGAGTGTACCCTTGCACGCGAAAGCCATGGAATCTCTTCCTGCGCTCGAAAGGCAACTCGCGTTGTTCCTCGGTAAGCAACAAGGCGAAGTTGGTGGTGCGCGAAGCAACATTGATCGCAGGTTGCGATTGAATAGATGTACCCGGCCCATCGATTTCCAGATGCGAGGAAAGGGCTTGGTTGTCATAAGCTGCGGACCGTCGAATTGGCGTGTTCCCGTGGCTCTTGAACAGTCGCCAAATAATGGTGACCCCTCTTCCCGAAACCCGTTGATGGTAAAGCGCGGACAACCGGTATTGTTGGTCATCGAAAAAGACGGGTTCATGATTTCGCGGCAGATGCAGGCTGATCGCAATGGCGGCATTGGTGATATCATTCCTGTACGGGCGTCACGAAAATCATCGCCAATACTTGCAGAAATAACAGGGCAGGGACGGGTTTCGCTACCCTCTCATCAACAGAATTAAAACTGAGCGTGCGGAACCCGTATTAGAACGCAAGCATGCTAAAAGGAGTCTCTGATATGATAGACAAGACAAACGCATCATATAGCCTAGCGATTGGAAAGGGGCGTGTTCATAATGTTGGGTCACAGCCCGCAGCCGTCGTCCAGGAAAGTGCCAGCATCGCCGAGACAAATAGTTCCCTGGTCGGAGCAGTTGAGCATATGATGCAGCAAGGAACGCCAATTGATACGCCGCGAATCCGCTCCATCCGGAATGCGATAGCGGGTGGTCAATATCCGCTAGATCCAATGAAGATCGCGGATAACATGATCGCTTTCGATCGATCTGGCGCAGATATTTCATAAATATGTTGCTGTTGGATCGTCTCGAGCAAGGATTTAGGGATTTGAATGGCGCGCTTGATGGACAAGACCCGGAACTGATCATCGCAGCTGCAGCCGCCATTCGGCCGCTGGTTTCCGAGATCGAGAAATCTGGTGTCTGGCATGATGGTGAAGGGCTTAAAGACCGGTTGGTTGATTTGACAAAACATATCGATGCCGCTCGGTTTCGCGTCAATAAATTGACGAATTTGAATGAACAGCGCGCCATTAATTTGTCGCATGCGTTGGGTACCGGAATATCACCAACCTATAAAAATAATGGTAGCACCTAATTTTCAGCCAGTTTTGGGATTTAAATGAAATCTCATTGATCGATTGGCACAGGCTTTGCTGAACCCAAATTGAACAATATTTGGGATTATTTATGCGGCAAAGCCAGCCAACATCTATCGCTAGCGAAGCATCACCATGCTAGCGTTTCTGTCTTCCCGTCATAAGTGGCTAGGAGATACGGCCAAGGCAGGCATACTGCCTGTTGCAACTCTGCTTCTGGTCATCTTCATGGTGTTGCCAGTTCCGGCTACAGTTCTTGATATCGGCTTCATCGCCAATATCACGATAGCGCTGGCGGTATTAATGGTGGCGTTAAACGTTGCCAAGCCACTCGACTTTTCGAGTTTTCCCACGGTTCTTTTATTTGCCACTTTGTTGCGCCTAGCCTTGAATGTAGCTTCGACGCGAGTAGTTCTCGTGGAGGGGCACGCCGGTCCTCATGCTGCCGGGCAAGTCATCGAGGCGTTTGGCAATTTCCTGATTGGCGGCGATTATGTCGTCGGTATATTCGTTTTCACTATCCTGATGATCATCAATCTCGTGGTCATAACGAAAGGCGCAGGCCGTGTGTCCGAAGTCACGGCTCGCTTCACGCTTGATGCATTGCCCGGCAAACAAATGGCGATCGATGCAGATTTGAATGCCGGTCTTTTGTCGCCAGAGGAAGCCAAGCAGCGGCGTCAGGATGTGGCGACGGAGTCTGATTTCTACGGATCGATGGACGGCGCGTCCAAATTCGTAAAGGGCGATGCGGTTGCTGGTGTATTGATCCTCATCATCAACATCATTGGCGGGATGATTTTGGGCGTATTTAGCTACGACATGGCGGTGGGCGATGCGGCCCAGACATATGTTTTGCTTGCGGTTGGCGATGCGTTAGTGGCGCAAGTCCCAGCCTTGCTTTTGTCCATCGCAGCGGCCGCCATTGTCACCAGAGTGGCATCACCAATGGACTTGCCGGGACAGATTGGAAGTCAATTTGGTAATCCAAAGGCTTGGATTCCGGTCGCGGCCATACTCGTGGTGATGGGCTTGTTGCCCGGTATGCCGCATATCATCATCCTTCCTATTGCAGCCGTGGCAGGGTTTCTTGCATGGCGTATGTCGCACAAAGAGAAAAAGGCCAATCTTCCGGAGCCACATCCACAACTGCCCGAACAACAAAACCATATTGGTTGGAGTGATGTCACTGATGGAGCGGTACTTGCGATAGAAATTGGTTATGGATTGGTACCGCTGGTCGACGACCGCAAAGGCGCGCCATTGATGCAAAGATTGACGGGGATTAGGCGACAACTTTCACGAGAGCTGGGTTTCGTTGTTCCGCTGGTCCGGGTGAAAGACAATATGGCGCTGCCACCAAATGCCTATCGCATCCAGATTAGCGGCGTGACACTGGGCGAAGATCAGGCTTGGCCGGATGATCTATTGGCGCTCGATAGCGGTGATATTGACTCGATCGTGGATGGAGAGGCTTGCCAAGATCCAACCTTTGGCCTGGACTCTCTTTGGATAGCGCCAGAAAAGCGTAGCGAAGCCGTTGTCTCAGGCTACACGGTGGTCGACGCATCAACGGTTATCGCGACGCATTTCAATCATCTTGTCGGGCTTCATGCGGCTGAATTATTCGGCATGGATGAAGCGCAAGGCTTGCTCGACAATCTGAAAGAAACGGCACCGCAATTGGTCGAAGGACTAACGCCAAAACCACTCAGCCTATTTCAGGTCACAGCGATTTGTCGCTCTTTGCTGAGTGAAGGTATTCCGCTGAAAGACTTCCGCCGGCTTAGCGAAGCGATGATCCATGCTGCAGCAGACGATAGCGCCAGCGATAGCCCATCACTCGAAAATATTGTTGATGGTGTTCGAAGGCGCATTGGATCGCTTATCATTCAATCGTTGGTTCCCGTCAAAATGCCGCTACCCGTGATTACACTGGATGTAGAGCTGGAGAGTCTTCTAGCGCAGGCGATCGAAGCTGGCGGCGGCGCGTCTCGTCCCGTGGAGCCTGGGCTTGTGCAAAAAATCGTTTCGGCCGTCGAAGAGGCAGCCCGTCCGATAATGGCAGAGGCACGGCGCTTTGCAGTTGTGACCTCACCAATCGCGCGCAGAACCCTGTTGAAAATTCTCAAGCCCAGTTTCCCGGGAACACCGGTATTGTCTTTTGAAGAACTGCCGGATGACAAGGCTATAGAGGTCGTCGCTGTTGTTGGCAGTCGATCATCAAAACCATCACCTTCCGAAACAATTAATTCCGAAACCGTCGATCATAAAAAGGACCTAGCGTGACATATCTTGACCCAAAGCTGTCAGAATTTACCTACGGACCTAGTCCATCCGCGCCTGATCAGGAGCAGTTGATCAACAGCCACTTGCCGCTCGTTCGGAAACTGGCTTGGCACGTCCACTCTCGTATTTCTATGGCTATAGAAATCGAGGATTTGTTGCAGATCGGAATGGTGACGCTGGTCGAAGCGGCTCAGGGCTTTGAGGATCGCGGTTTGGGTTTTACCAACTATGCAAAATTGCGTGTGCGCGGGGCCATGATTGATCAGTTGCGTAAGCAGAGCAGTATCAGCCGGTCGGCAATGCAATTTCAGAAACAGCTGCGTGAAACGCAGGAGGATCTGGCACAGAAGCTAGGTCACACGCCCAGTCAAGTGGAATTGGCCGCCGCCATGAATATGGATCAACAGAGTTTTGAGACAGCTAAAGACAATGCAGAAGCGATTGAACTACAGTCGATGGACGAAGTTTATTCCGATCAGAACATCTGGTTTTCTGATGCTACGGAAAAAGCCGATGATCGGGTCGAGCGTCATCAAAGGCAAAAAATATTGGCCGATGCAATCGACTCTCTTCCCGAACGGGAAGGCTTGATCTTGCAACTCTATTTTATCGAAGAGATGAATTTGGAAGAGATTGGACAAACGCTTGATATCGGGGCGTCCCGTGTCTGTCAGATTAAAAAGGCTGCGTTGGAAAAACTGCATAAACTACTGGCTCACAGCGAATAGCTTTTTCCGCGACGATATCGACATAATTTTTTGTGCTCGGATCATGAGGGAGCGTTTCGAGATCAACATATATAATTCATCGGTTAAACGAAAAATAGCCCCCGACGCCGATAGTGGGGTTTAATCGGCGCCGGGGACCTTAAGATCAGTTAAGCAGACCAGTGACTTAACGGATCAAACTCAGAACGCCTTGCTGTGTCTGATTGGCTTGGGCGAGCATCGCAGTAGATGCCTGGCTCAATATTTGCGCCTTGGAAAGGGCAGTGGTTTCACCGGAAAAGTCGACATCTTCGATGCGCGATCGGGATTCGGTAAGATTGGCCAAGCGGTCATTCAGGTTCGATACTGTTGCCTGCAACCGGTTTTGCGATGCACCCAGCGATGCCTGAGCTGTCGTGACTGTATCCATAGCAGTCGTTAGAACCGCAAGCGCGGCAGTCGCACCAGCAGCAGTAGCGATATCCAAACCAGCAATACCCAAAGCTGCCCCGTCAACATCGGTAAGAGTGATGGCTACAATTTCAGCAGCTTTGTTTCCGGTTTGGATTTCCACGGTCGTATTGGTGCCGTCGAGCAAAGCCACATTGTTGAAGGTGGTGCGCGTGGCAACATCCTCAACCTGCAAAATCAGGGCTGCTACCTCGACTTGCAAATTCACTCGATCGGTATTTGCCAATGTGCCGTTGGCAGACTGGACGGCAAGCTCGCGCATACGCTGCAGCATGCTGTTAATTTCGTTCAGGCCGCCTTCTGCGGTCTGCGTCAGGGAAATACCATCTTTAGCATTGCGTGCTGCCATATTGAGACCCCGGATTTCTGCTGTCATCCGCGTCGCCACCGCAAGACCGGCCGCATCGTCGCTGGCGCTGTTGATGCGGCGGCCTGTGGACAGGCGCTCAATGGATCTGGCGAGACTCATTTCCGCACTGTTGGCGGCGTAGTTTGTGCGCAAAGCCGCGACGTTGGTTCCGATAATCGTCATATAATTTTCCTTTCAAGAACGAGAGGGGCGCCAGATGGTTGAAAGAGTGGCGGCCTCATGCAGAAAGAACGGATCGCACCGGAATAGATTTAACGACGCAATGGCGCGTCATAAAAATACCGCTTTGTCAGGAGTTTGACGGAGTGGAGTCAGAAATTTGGCTCAGCCCGCACCAGTCTTCGCTAAGGCTTTGAGAATTATAGAAAATATTGGGGCGTAAAAACTGGCATAGCGTTTGCGAAGTCATTGTCAGCCGCATTTCACAGTTTCAGGTGCGGTTTTTTAGGACCAGCTATTGGGAAAGATAATGACTGGAATGCACGTGAGTGACGGAGCGTCAAATGACAGTATGCCAATGCAAATTTGGTGTCATAATTTGCGCAGAACCATAAGCCGGATCGAAGTCCCTACGCACAAAACTTGTTCCCACATAGGTGCGCGATCTTTCGGACCGACAATATGGCACAATCACCGTGACCTGGCTTCTTTCTCCAACAAACGCTCTGCCGAACTGGTCCGGGAGAGCCATGGTCCGCCGCTGCATATTGTCTCAATGACGCCAAAATGCCCCTTGGTGTCCGAGCAATATGCAGCGGATTTGGCGGGAGGTATCTAATAATGCAAAAAATCGACACGACCGGACTAATGGCTATGCGTCAGGATATTATTGCGCAGAATAATGCTTTGCAAAAAGCCTCTGCAGCAATGGGATCCGGCCAGGCGGCCGCGGTTCAACCGGGCTTTGGCGCAGCAATGACCGCAGCATTTAACCAGATCAACGACGTACAACATACCGCGGGTGACCTCACCCAGGATTATACCATGGGCAAGACCAACGATATTGCCGGTGTAATGATGGCACGACAAAAATCGTCATTGGGATTTGAGCTGACGCTCCAGGTCCGCAACAAACTGCTCAAAGCCTATCAAGATATCATGAGCATGCCGGTGTGATATGAACGAACTTAGTCTCACCTCAGATCAGCAAGTCGACAAGCCTGCGCAAGAATTAGCACCACTTTGGTCAACCAAAAATTCGACAGGCACGGCCGATTGGCGTGATCGCCTGCAGGCTCTGGTTAAACAACCAGCTGTTGCTCGTGCTTTGCCTTGGTTGGCGCTGCTTGCGGTCGTAGTGCTCGCCGCCACTTTGTGGTTGGCGCTGCGGGAGCCGCCACAAAGAGAGTTGTTTCGCGGCCTTCCCGAAACAGAAAAAGCTGCGGTTGTTGAAGCACTAAAGCAGTCAAATATTGGTTATGACATTGATGCATCAACCGGTACATTGACGGTCTCCGAAGATGATTATCACCGCGCCCGACTGACGCTAGCAGGTCAAAGCCTGCCCAAGACAGCGCCAGATGGCGACAGCTTAATTTCCTCCATGCCAATGGGCGCGAGCCGAGCCGTAGAAAATGAAAAACTGCGTGCAGCCCGCGAATTGGATCTGGCGCGAACGATTGAGGCGATGGACAATATTGGCTCGGCCCGCGTTCATCTTGCGGTTGAAGCACCCAGTATATTTGTCCGGGATCGTTCTGAGCCTTCTGCTTCCGTTATGCTGACCCTTGTGAGCGGTAATCGCCTTGGCGAAGCGCAGGTTCAATCGATTATATATTTGGTCGCTAGCTCCGTTCCGGGATTGTCAGCTGACGCCGTTAGCGTAGTTGATCAAAATGGCCGCCTGATGTCTCGCCATGGGTCGAGCAGCGCGTCAGATCAGGCGGAACAGCATCTTATGGTGCAGGGTCAAGTCGAAGACCGCTATCGCCGTACCATCACTTCACTGCTCACGCCGATGATCGGTGCAGATAATTTTACCACCGAAGTGACGGCCGAAATGGATTTTTCCGAAAACCAGGCAACCCGCGAGAGCTTCCCACCGGAAGATGCACGTGTCCGGACCGAGCAAGGCAGCTGGTCCAATGAGCCAGGTGAACGGGCTAGTTATGGCATTCCAGGCGCGTTGGCCAACCGTCCGCCAGAGGAACCCGAACTGACCGATGAATTTCAAGGTGATGATGCTGCAGAAACTGAAGAAACCAGCCGTACATCTGAAAAATTTGCACGGCAGTTTGAGTTGGGCCGAGAAGTATCGGTGACCAAGCAAGCAGTGGGTTCATTGAAGCGCCTGTCTGTTGCGGTTGCGCTGCGTTCACCAATGGGAAAAAACCAGCGGTCGGCCCAGGAACTGGCGGCGGTAGAAGCTCTGGTTAAAGGTGCCATCGGCTTTCAAGCGGAACGTGGTGATGTTGTCGCGATAGAGGCGCGCACTTTCCTGCCTGTGGAAGAAACCGTGGAAAATTGGTGGGAAACCAATTGGGTTTCTCTCGTCGCACGTAATGTATCGGCGTTGTTGGTGGCACTGGCGCTGATCTTCGGCCTTGGCCGTCCGCTTTTGAAGAAGATCCGTACGAATAAATCCAATCTGTCGGATACAGAGCAAATGCAACTGGCGTCCGATATAGACGAAGAATTGAACAGAGAGTTGGCAGCCGCAAATAAACCGGCTGATCTGGTGTCGCTGGATATGATCAGCTCGGCAAATGGCTATGCCGAGCGTGCGGCCTTGATCCAAAATTTCGTGCGGCAAAACCCTGATCACGCAGCGCTGACAGTGCAGGATTTATTGGCAGACGTTCATACCAATAGAGACGTTCAAAAGGATGTCGCAAATGGTTGAACCTGCAATCGAAAACACCGCTTTAGTGAACGATCTGTCAGCAATTGAGACGACAGATAATCCGATATGGTCGGGTCATGAGATAGCCGCGATATTGCTCATGACTTTTGGAGAAGATGAAGCCGCGGATATCCTATCCCGCCTGAAGCCGGTTGAGGTGCAAAGCCTTGGCTCCGCTATGCTTGCCATCACGAAAGTCGGCGAAGAGGACGTGAATTTTGTCTTTGACCGCTTTGTGGAGCAGGCGCGTAGTCGGACCGCCATAGGCTATCGCGCGCACCAGCAAATCACATCCATCATGGGCAAGGCCTTTGGCCCCGGTCGTGCGGCCAATATGCTGACCCGTATCGCGCCCCATCAATCGCGTTCGGATCTCAATCATCTCTATCGCCAACTGGACTGGATGTCGGCGGAGGAAATCGCGAGCATGATCGCCGATGAGCATCCCCAGATGATGGCTGTGATCCTGTCCTTTCTGGAACCCGAAATAGCGGGCGATGTGCTGCAGCAGCTGGGCGAAGACATACAGGATGATGTTGTGTTTCGCGTGGCGGATATGGGACCCATCGGGGCCAACGCTATTGCGGATATTGAAGCCCTGATAACACGGCAATCGGAGCAACCGGCCATAACGATCAGCCAGCAATCTGGTGGTACCAGTGAGGCTGCGGCGATCATGAACAATGTGGCAAAACAGACCGAACAGCGGATCATCAAGGCCCTGCTCAAGCGTGACAAAGTGCTCGCTCGTAAAATCGAGGACGACATGTTTGTCTTCGGTGATCTGATGGACTTGGACGACAAAAGCCTGGGCGCAGTGTTGCGACTGATTGAAAATGCCGTGCTTATCTTGGCAATCAAGGGCGCTGATCCTGATCTGGCCGGCAAAATGTTTGGCTGCATGTCTAAGCGCGCCGCACAGTCTATCGAGGATGAAATAGCGGATATGGGCCCGGTCTCAAAAGATGAGGTGAGCGCCGCACAAAAGCAGGTTGTCGCTCAGGCAAAGGCTCTCGCAGAAGATGGCACGATTATCTTGGGAGGGCAGAATGACGAATTTGTCTAGTGATGATTTCTCTGCGCCGTCACGTAACCGGAACTTCATTGTCTCCGGTTCGCTGCAGATGATTCAGAAAGGCTTTCACCCTAGATATAATTGGCGGGAAGATAACAAAAGGGAGCATCCCGAGAAAGCCTGCGCCGAAGATGAAACTGAACAGTTGGATGATGGCCTGAATCAGGAAATCGCAGAGGCCTATGCTCAGGGATATCTGAACGGTCAGCAAGCAGTGATGGTCCATCAAGATCAGATTGATCGTGAGGAAAGTGCTTTGGCTGCCGCACTGAATCGTTTGAAAATTGGTGATCAAGCCAAGCTTGCAAAGCTGCTTTGGAAAGTCCTTCTATCCCTCTTCGAGCAATCGGTAGGGCACGTTGCTGCAGACCCTGAATTGATGCGGCGCCGATGCGATGCGGCTGTCGCCTTGCTCCGGGACGGTATTGGCCAGGCTTGCCTTCATGTTGCAGCGACCGACGCGGATATTTTGCGGGACTATAACTGCGATATCCCGATCAAGGTCGACCCGTCACTATTACCAGGCTCGGTTCGCCTGACCCATGAAGCTGGACAGATTATATCCGGGACCATCGCAATTACCAAAGAGATTGAATCCAGAATTGGTTCTGCGGGGAGTGAGCCATGCTAGATTTGGATTATGATCGTCTTTCGAGGCTGTTGCTGGAAACCGGCACTATTTCAACCGAGCCGGTAAAATGGGGGAAAGTGAAGGCTTGTTCCGGCGGATTATTGCAAGCCAGTGGCTTCGATTATCCGATCGGTGTTGGCGCCGAGATCGAGTCAGGTTACGGACGCGAGATTGGCGCAGAAATTGTTGGCTTCGACGATGATATGACCATGCTCGCGCCGTTTGATCAACATGTCGACATACGTGTCGAAGCGCGTGTTCGGCCAGCGCTGTCAAACGCACAAGTGGATGTTGGTCCCCAATTAATGGGTCGTATCATTGATCCCTTGGGACATCCGCTCGACGACATGGGACCGATCCAGGCCGAACAGCAATGGCCGCTAATGGGTAAGCCAAGCAATATCCTGAATCGCGGAAGTATAACTCAGCCGCTGGATGTTGGTGTTCAGGCTATTAATGCACTTCTGCCAATTGGGCGCGGTCAGCGCATGGCTTTGATTGCTGGCTCTGGTGTGGGGAAAACGGTGCTGATGCGGCAGCTGACATCCGGCACGCAGGCCGATGTCATTGTGGTTGGTCTCATCGGTGAACGTGCTCGTGAAGTAAATGATTTTGTTGCAGCGAGCCGGACCAGCGGTATCGCGGATAAGTCCGCCATTATCGCCGTGCCCGCCGATCATTCTCCGATTTTGCGGATCAAAGCGGCACAGCGTGCTGCGGCCATTGCCGAATATTTTCGGTCCGAAGGCAAAAGCGTTTTGCTTGTTATCGACAGTCTCACCCGTATTGCTCATGCGCAGCGGGAAATTGGTTTGGCTGCCGGTGAACCGCCCACGATGAAAGGCTACCCGCCCAGCGCTATTGCACTTATTCCACAGCTTTTGGAACGCGCTGGATGTGATGAAGCAACCGGTGGTTTCATAACCGCTTTCTATACCGTGCTTGCAGACGGAGATGATCTTGATGACCCGATTGTCGATGCCGCTCGCGCCATCGCTGACGGTCATATTATTTTGTCGCGCGAATTGGCAGAGCAGGGGGTGTTTCCCGCCATTGATATCGGAAAATCGATTAGCCGGGTGGCCAATGATATCATTCAGCAAGATCATGGCTTGGCGTTGCGATCTTTTCGATCCTTGTGGAGCCAATATGCAGAAAATCGCGATCTGATCACGATGGGCGCCTATCGTGCCGGCAGCGATAGTTTGCTGGACGAGGCCATTGCTCGGCGCCCTGACCAGCTGTCGTTTTTGCAGCAATCGGTTGACACCCATGCCAGCCGGGAAAGTTCTGTGAGCAGATTGATCGACGGTTTTGGGTCATGAATAATATGCAATCGAAAAAGCGGTTACTTGGCGTATGCCGGTTGCAAGCCAAATTGACCCGGCGCGATTTGGTCCATGCGGAACGCCGTGCCGCGCAATTAGAAATGTCGCATGCGCAACTCTTGGCCATGGCCAATGAAATGCTTTGCGCCCGCGATTGCGATCAATCCACCATGCTCGCTGGTAGGTTAGAATTTGGACATCGGTTGATCACATTAAGTAGTGTTCAGAAAAACGAGATCGCCGAGGCTGAGAAAACGGCATCTGCGCTCCGATCATCAGCCCATGCATCGAAGCAACGCGAAGAGCGCGCGGATTTGAATTTTCGACATGCCAGAAAATCCCATCATCAACGATCATTGGAGAAACAGCCGCACCGGGTCGCGAAACAAGGCGTCGCACTTACCAAAGCAAAGAGAGGATTTTCGTCATGAATAGCCCGTTTCGTTTAGTAGAAAGCTTCGATGCTAAGACCATGACCGCCCCTCTGCGACAGCCTTTTGGCTTGCCGGGCGGAGATGAATTTGCGCTGCGTTTTGTCGATGCTTCGTTAGCGATTGAAGATAATATATTTGAGGTCGAGCAGCCGGGAGGCGAGGTTTCAGAAGAAGACAAATCTGATATTTTGTCGCTTGATGAAGCACTCCAACCGGTGCCTTTTGGTGAACTTGACGAGACGATGGACGTTCCCTTGAGTAATCAGGATAAGGGTTTTCCGGCGGCGGTGTTGAATGATGCAAAAGCACTGGGTGAGAATTCTTTGTCGGCGACAGCCAAAGCAGAAGAAATTAGAGGGAATCAAAACCAGATTGCTTCCCTGATCAAGAAAGAAATGTTCCAGATTGGACGGGGTCATCAAGCGCTGTCCGCGGACAAACCAGTGACCTCGTCATCTGCGACTATTGGTCAGAACAATAAAACCACCGCCCCAGTGCCCTTTGCAGATGTCGGTCCCGCAGATCTAAAGCTATTCCTGGACAACCGTTTGAACTCGTCTCGCGGCGAAAAACGCGACGCGAAACTAACGGGTCAAGAAGATGGAGCCTTTCCAGTTGCTCGATCGGTTACGCAGGTCGTTCAGGCACCATCGACGATCGCGGCTTATCCGATGATCAATAATATTGCTGATACCGCGACCGTAGTCAGGACACATGCCGTTACCGCTCCGACCCAACCAATTCTGGATACTGGGATGGATGATCAATGGATCGCTCGATTGGGTGACGAAATTGGAAAATTGACCGGCGAAAAAGCGACGCTAAATTTTCAGTTGAAGCCCCATAATCTTGGCAGATTGCATATTGAAATACTGTCAGACGCAGCAGGCAATAGTGTGCGTATGGATACGGACAACGAAGCCGCAAAATTGTTGATACTTGGTGCGCAAGGGCGACTGGAACAGGACATTCGGCTAGCGGGTTCCAAATTGGTGCGTGTCGATGTCACGCATCAAGAACAATCGGGATCACAGCCGGATCAGCAGGGAACGGAATCGCAAGGCCGTGATGCTGGTTTGGATGGACGGAAAAGCCCATCTGCCAATGGTCATATCGCTGACACAAAATTGCTGGCCACACCAGATTTCGGCGGGACTTCGTCCTCTGTCGGCGCGCGATACGCCTGACATCAACACAGTATAATTTCGAAATAATATCGGAGAATAAGAATGGCTGATGCAATTGGAAAACGGCTGAACAATCCAGCTGCGAGTGGTCGATTCCAGAAAACGATACTTGGAACGCTATTCGCTATCTTGCTTGGCATCGGAGCAATGGCTGCGGGCTATTTTATGGCAATTGGGGGAGTAGCGCAGAGGGGGAACGCCAAACCGGAGCTGGTATCTAAAGGCGAGGGTAATATCGCGATGAGTTTGTCCGACCTGAAAGGCGATAAACGTACTCCAAGCTTTACCGAAAGCGCGTTCAAGGCGACCTATTATCCTATTGATGGCGCATTCACATCCAACCTGAAGAACAGCAATAATTTTGTGCAACTCTCCATTTCCATTGCAACCTATTATGATGAGCGGGTTGTGGAAAATATTAAGCAGCATGAAACGGCTATCCGGTCCACTATTCTTATGACGCTGGCGGAGCAGGAGGCAGCTGCGCTCAGCACCCATCAAGGCAAAGAAAAGTTGCAGGGCGTCTTGACCAACGCGATTAATAAGATGCTGAAAGAAAAGACTGGTTTCGGCGGTATCAACAATGTCTATTTCACCAGCTTCGTGGTGCAATAATGACCATAGTAGCAACCCATCGATTTGCAGAAAAATCGAACCACAGTCAGACTGACTTATCGCCGCTGAAGCGCGTGTCTGATAGATATGCACGGGGGCTTTCGGATGCCGTCGAAAGGATCGCTGCGATAAAGGCCGATGTCGACGTTCAAGATGTTCGGTTCCAATCTTTTGGTGAATGGGTCGGCGGTTTAGAGAGTCTGTCGAGCCTCTCGGTTTTTCGTCTGCTGCCGCTGCGCGGTTCGTTGATCCTGCGCCTTGAAGAGACGATGATCAGCACCTTGGTCGAGTTGTATTTTGGCGGTAAACTTGGCCCTATAATTGCCCGAAAGAAAGACAGCTTCCGCGATGCAGAATTGCAGCTAATTGAGCGGCTCGGACAAGCTCTGGTCGAACAGCTGGCTGACTGTTTTACCGATTATACCGTCGTGAAACCAGCGATGATGAATCATGAAAGCAACGCCCTGCACGTCACCATCTGTAAGAAAGATGAGGAGGTCATGTGTCAGTCCTTCTCACTATCGTTGGGACCGGATAGTTCCTGGGATGTTGATTTGATCTACTCCGCAGATGCAGCTGAAGGCGCGCTAGAGCTTATCCAAAATAAGAGCATGGAGCAGTCGGATGCAACCGATCCCGATTGGCAGCGCGAATGGCATCGCGGGCTGCAACATATCCATATGCCGCTGCGTACCATTTTGGCGCAACCGGTGATGCGATTGCCCGAGCTTTTTCAGATGAAGCCTGGCGATATCATACCGATTACACCGCGGGTCAAGCCGCCACTCTTCATTGCCAATCATAAATTCGCAACAGGCACGTTGGGCGAGAAAAACGGCTGTGCTGCCTTCAAGATTGAACATATTGAAAGAGGAGACGCCCGATGAGTGGTGCGAAAGAAACACAGCCGGTAAAAAAGGCTGACGACACAGAAAAGCAGCCATGGGCTGAGAATGAAAACTTCCGTTTGCTGGCCGATATTCCTGTGCGCCTTTCCGTAGAAGTGGGTTCGATATCCAAACGGCTTGCCGAGATCATGGCCTTTCAGGAAGGTGAAGTGGTGGAGCTGGACCGGCAATCGGATGACCTGCTCGATATCATGATCAATGGCACATTGGTCGCGAAGGGTGAGGTGGTCACCATAGATGGCCGCTTTGGTGTGCGTATTGCCGAACTGGCCAATGAAGGCTTGAGCTTTCCGGCCGTGGAGCGACGCTGATGATGACCGCCTATATCATCAAGCTATTGCTGTTATTGCCGGTGATGGGTGGGCTTATATTTGCCGCCTTGTGGCTCTATTGCAAATATCAGCCCGCCTTGATGAACGCGCAGAAAGAAAGGCGCGTCAAAATCCTCGAGACACTTCCGATGGGCGGTTTTGCGAAATTGGCGGTGATAGAATTTGACGGCCAGATGCTTCTGATATCAGTCAACCGCACCCGTATTGATCGGCTGGCTGCGGGTGCCGAAAAGCCATGATGCGACTGGCAATGAAAGTGGTATTAGCTGCAGCATTTCTATTTGGTTTTGCTGATCCGGCCTGGGCACAAGAAGCCATATCGGGAGGACTGGGGCGTGCGCTGGAAGATATTTCCGGCGATGGTCGGCCGCTGACTCTCTCGCTACAAATATTACTGCTGATGAGTCTGTTGACGGTTTTGCCGTCGATCGTTCTGATGATGAGCAGCTTCACCCGGATCATCATCGTGCTGTCCATCTTGCGGCAGGCTTTGGGATTGCAACAAACTCCGCCTAATCAAGTTCTGGTTGGACTGGCGCTATTTCTGTCTCTTTTCGTGATGCGTCCGGTTATCGATACGATTAACGTCGATGCCTATTCTCCTTATGGCGAAGGCGAGATACCGATCGAAGAAGCGATTAGCCGCTCCGGCGATGCCTTGCACGGTTTCATGATCAAACAGACACGGCAGTCGGACCTGAAACTATTCATGGAACTGGGCGACACGCCGCCGGTCGCGAAACCGGAGGATATTCCGTTCTCAATCCTGCTGCCCGCTTTTGTCACCAGTGAGCTGAAGACCGCTTTCCAAATTGGGTTTCTCATCTTTCTACCATTCCTGATCATCGACCTTTTGGTGGCGTCCACGCTGATGGCGCTCGGGATGATGATGTTGTCGCCGACCATTATTTCAATGCCTTTCAAGCTGTTGCTGTTCGTGCTGGTTGATGGCTGGGCGCTCACCATGGGCACGCTAGCCGGCTCATTCGCTATTTAGAGAGGTTTAACAGATGACGGATAGCGGTGATTTCTTTATTGGTATGGCACAGCAGACGCTTTGGATAACAGCACTGGCAGCGGCACCCATATTAGTGCCAGCGTTGCTTGGCGGTTTATTGCTTGGGATGATTCAGGCCGCGACGTCGATCAACGAAGCGACGCTCAGCTTCGTGCCGAAATTGCTGATCGTGGCGATCATGCTGGGTATTTTCGGCGGATCGATCATGTACCTGATCGTCGATTTTACCGTTGATGTTTATGACCGGATTCCGGCGCTGCTGGTTTGACATTCGTCAATGATTGCTCCCGGATTTGCAGGCTTGGAAGAACAGCTCTGGTTGTGGCTTTTTGCCATGATCAGACCAGGCGCAGCCTTTTTTGCGGCGCCCGTTACAGGTGCAAGAGTAGTACCCGTCCAACTGCGTTTGATCATCGCCCTGGCAGTCGGAATCGCAGCCATGGGCGGCTCTGGTATCAAGCTACCAAACGATGGCCTGATAAGTCTTTCAGGATTTGCGTTGATTGCTGGAGAGATCATCATCGGACTTGCCATCGGCTTTACGATCCAGATCGGATATGCCGCCGCTTTCGTCGCTGGGGAGACGATTAGCAACGCCATGGGCTTGGGCTTTGCATCAATGTCTGATCCGCAAACCGGTCAATCAACACCCGTCATTGGCCAGTTTTTGTCAATTATAGCCACCTTGATCTTTCTAGCGATGGACGGCCATCTGATCCTCGCATCGACCATTGTGCTCAGCTATGATCATTTGCCGCCAGGCAGCGGTCTATTGTCCGCGGACGCCGCGCTCAGGCTCGCGTACTTCGGTGGCTCTTTATTTGTAGCAGGTCTGGCCATTGCATTTCCGGTAGGGTCAGCATTGCTGCTGGTTCAGATCATTCTTGGGTTACTCGCACGGTCCGCACCATCGATGAACCTCTTTGCTGTCGGCTTGCCCGCGACGCTCACATTGGGCTTGGTCATGCTTGCGATGGCAGCGCCATTGATGATGGATGGCATTACGCAAACGCTGGTTCAGTCTCTCGAATACAGCGATAGCCTGGCAAGGGGTGGCTAATGGCAGAGGGACCGCCGGGCGGGGGAGAGAAAACCGAAGCGCCAACTCCAAAGCGACTTCAGGAGAGCGCCAAGAAGGGCGACGTACTGCAATCGAAAGAGTTGGGCGGCGCAATGGTTGTCATAGCCGCCGCGCTCGGTTTTGCTGCACTAGGCAGTTCGTTGATGGACGCGATCGCCGAAATGCTGAGCAGCGGTCTGAGCATCGAACGAGCGGATATCGAGAATTTTAATCCGAGCGAGCAAACCTACCGACATGTCAGTAAGATATTGCTGCCCTTTCTTGGACTTTTCGGTCTTACGATGCTGGCGGCAATTGCAACGCCCATATTGCTTGGTTCGCTGGGGTTCCGCTGGTCCGCGATGAAGCCCAAAGGGGACAAGCTTAATCCGCTTAATGGTTTGAAGCGGATGTTTGGCACGCGCGGACTGATTGAGCTGGGTAAGTCCCTTGCGAAAGTCATATTGCTGGGATGTATCGGCCTATGGCTGGTTTATGCCAATCTGCCCTATATGTTTGCTTTGGGCGCGCAAGACACACGCGGTGCTGTCGGACAATTTGGCGATCTGTTCGTGATCATCATGATGGTCATGGCTGCCGGGTTTTTCATTATCGCGGGCATCGATCTGCCCGCGCAAATGTTTCAGCGCGGCAAGCGGTTGCGGATGACCAAGCAGGAGGTCAAGGACGAACATAAAGACATCGAAGGCGCGCCCGAGGTGAAATGGGAGCAGCGCAAACGGCAGCAGGCGACCCTGTCTCAATCCACGCGCAAAGCGGTCGAAGAAGCGACTGTGGTGCTTAATAACCCTGTGCATTTTTCGGTCGTCCTACGCTATCGCCCGGGAATCGATGCTGTGCCGGTCATGCTGGCAAAGGGCAGAGGGGAAATGGCGACAGCCATTCGTGAATTGGCTGAAGAGCGCGGGGTTCCAATGCTCCAATTTCCGATGCTAACACGAGCTGTATATTTCACGACGCCGGTCGGCGGTGTGATTGATGAACGTCTTTATGTAGCTGTGGCGACGGTGCTTGCCTTCCTGTTTCGGCTTGACGCACAAATTTCAGATGGGTTGGAGCGGCCGCATGTTGATCTGCCGGATGAGCTGCGTTTCGACAGTGACGGGAATACTGAAAATTGATCTAAAGCTATTCCGGCCACAGCCGTTTTGAGGATCATGTTTGATTCAATATCCAATTTCATCGGCTCCGGTACCGGCGTAAATAGCCGGCAATTAATCGCAGATCTACTGGCTGCCTCCCGTGAACCCAAAGAGGCTGTTCTGCGCAGCCGCGAGCAGGCGAATAGCTTGAAAATTTCGGCTTTGGCATCGGCGTCCTCATCGCTTGATACCTTTGCAACAGCGCTTTCGGACTTGCTCGATGGACGCGCTTTTGCAGGCAATCTGGTGTCGAGCAATCCGTCTCTTGCCACTGTCAATTTCATCGACGGAGCGCGTCCGCAAGGGCTTCCCGCGACGCTTGAAATAACACAACTGGCTTCGTCGCGGCGGCTTGCCTCCGGGGTCGTAGCAGACGGGAATGTATCGCTCGGTGCAGGAACAATGACGATCAACACTGGCAGCGGTAATTTCAACGTCACACTGGTCAATGGCGCAGACAGCCTGAACGATCTTGCAAAAGCCATAAACGAGTCAGGCTCTGGCGTGTCTGCTTCCATCGTGACGGATGCAAGCGGCGCAAGGCTGGTACTAGAAGGGGAGGAGGGCGCTGGTAATAATTTCACAGTGACCGGAGACTTTGCCGACTATAACTATCCTGCGGGCGGGGGCGGGATGAACCTGATCAGTGACGCAGCAGACGCCCTCGTTAAAATTGATGGAATCGATTTGCGCTTTGGTAGCAACAGCATCGAAAATGCGATTGCTGGCGTGGCGATAAACCTCAATGCCGCCGCACCCGGCACGCAAATTACGATAAGCGGTGATCAACCGACAAAGACAATATCAGCCTTGGTTGGCGAATTTGTGGATGCCTATAACCAATTGCGGACTGCACTGAATGGTGCAACGGCACCTGGCGGGGAAGACGGCTCTGCCGGTCCGCTTTCCGGGGATAGCGGCGTTCGGGAAATGGTGCGCGCTCTAAGCCAGATTGGTGCTACCGCCCTTGTCGATAACGGTCCCTATCGTGCGCTGTCAGACATCGGGGTTAAAACCAACCGGGATGGAACCCTGTCGATCGATAAAGACCGGCTTGATAAAGTGCTCGCCGCTAATCCAGAAGCTGTATCTAATATGCTTGATCCGTTGACTGCCGACAGCAACAATCCGGGGATAGCCGGGGTGCTACAGTCGATAAGAGACCGGCTGCAAGGCGATGATGGCGCGCTGGAAGCTTCTCAGAATCGCCTGGAGCAAATCAAGGAAAACCTGCTCGAAGCACGTAACAAACTGGATGAAGATAGCGCCCAATATGAAACGCAGTTGCGGCGGACCTTTGCCAATATGGATCGTCAGCTAGCTGTGTTGCAAGCAACCCAAAGTTATCTGACCCAGCAAATTGCCGTCTGGAACGGCGATAACGATTAGTCTTCTAATTGGGGGTAGAGGTTATCAATATGATGCATTCGGCACAATCTGGCTATGCGGTTGCTGGAAAAGACACACGGGTCCTGAATGCCAACGCGCATGAATTGATCACGATCCTGTTTGAAGAACTGCTAAACCTGCTTGACGAAATCTCGATTATTCACGAGCGCGGCAAGACAAAGGAAATCGTCGATCAGCAGGTAATGGCGCTGTCGATTGTGGATTCCCTGATCGTTAGTCTGGATATGGAAAACGGTGGCGAATTAGCGGAGAATCTAAGAAACACCTATGCACAGGTGCGAGCGTTGATCGCAGCCGATGATCCGGACGCTAATCTCAGAAACAACCGGACGGCGTATAAATTTATATCCGAGATATATTCTGCCTGGAGGCAGATTGCCTAATGGTCAATTGCCGCTCGACACAATTTTTCGCCATAGCCGATAGCCCTTGTAAACCAGAAACAGGCACAGGATCAGCAGCACGGATGCGATGATCAGGGCGGCAACAGGATTGGCAAAAGCCAGGATCAGCAATCCGCCGGTCGCGATATCTTCGCCGGTCGAGACGACTGCGTTGCTGACCGGTTCCGGACTGGTGTTCACAATCGCGCGAGCGCCTGCCTTCGCGCCATGGCTCATCAGGGCCGCTCCGCCGCCGAGCAGAAAGATGATGACTTGCCAAGCCGGATCGCCGGAATCAACGACGGCAAGCGCGAGCAGCGCACCGCCCAAGGGACGGATGACGGTGTGGATCGTATCCCAGACGCTATCCAGCCATAATATCTTGTCAGCAAAAAACTCTGCAAGAGCGCCCAGTGCACTGATGCCGAGCACCCACGGATTGGCCAAGGCATCGAGCATCTGCAGATTTTCTGGCAGGCTGATCCATTGCAGCCGCATGGCGAGACCGGTCACGAAGACGGTGAGATAGAGCCGCCAGCCTGACAAAAGGCTGACGCTACCAGCCAGTCCCAAGATTTCCACAATCCCCATATGCCATGATTGCCACGAACCGTTCGGCTTGGCAAATCAGAGCATGGCGAACATGCTTCGCGCAATGGCTTTACATTGCTGAACCATACTGGTCATATGAAGCGATGACAGATAATACTAAGCCGAACAGCATCGATGCCCTGACCGGAAAACCGATGCCAAAGCCCATTCCTGCAGCGACACTGGTAATATTTCGTGATCAGCCCGGCAGCACCGCACCGGATCTGTTGATGGTGGAGCGATCAGCCAAAATGGCTTTTGCAGCGGGCGCGGCGGTTTTTCCTGGCGGCCGTGTGGATGATGCGGATTATGATTTTGCCAAGACGCTCGGCCATGATGATCTTGGCGAATATGGAGCGCGTATCGCTGCGATCCGGGAATCAATCGAAGAAACCGGTATCGCGGTAGCGGTGGAAGGCGACCTGGCCGCACCTCGTGTGATAGAAGCACGAGCGGCGCTGCATGAAGGCACGATATTGTCAGAGATTTGCAGCCAGTTTGACTGGCAGCTGAGTCTCGATAAGCTGGTACCCTTTACCCGATGGTGTCCTCCTTTTGCAGAGAAGCGGGTTTTCGATACGCGCTTTTATATGATCAATCATGACGATCACGCAGCGGAAGCCACTGTCGATGAAACGGAAAATTACAATCTGTTTTGGAGCAGCGCGCAGGCTGTGCTTGAAAAAGCGGATGCGGGGGATGTGAAAATCATCTTTCCGACCAAGCGCAATCTGGAAAGGCTAGCCCAATTCGGTTCCTTTGCGGAAGCGGCTGAGCACAGCAACCGACATCCGGTTACAATGGTTTCCCCAACGATCGAAAAACGCGATGATGGAGTCCATCTATGTATACCGGAAGACATTGGTTATCCCATCACATCCGAACCCATGGACGCCGTGCAGCGCGGGTTCAAAAAATAGCATTTCATTAGAGCTGTGAAAGGATTGGCGCGCCCGACAGGAGTCGAACCTGTGGCCTCAAGATTAGAAGTCTCGCGCTCTATCCAGCTGAGCTACGGGCGCGCGCCTTGGAAAAACCACCTTATTCGCAGTTTTCTGCGGCATAGCGCGTAGACAGGATCGGCGGCTATGTCAACTATATGATGATATTTTAAGGGGGCAAGCAGAGCGGATTCACCCTACCATTTTGAGCTGACGCAATTCGGCAACGGCACCAAGATAAGATTCCATTCCCGATTGGCCTCGTTCGGTCAAAAACACGAACTGCTTGCGTCCATCATCTACGTCATTGGCTATGATTACCAGCCCCTCACGACGCAAGACGTCAATCCAACGCAGGCCAGTAGTGGCCTTTATGCCTCCCAGCGTAGAAATGGCCGTCAAGGATGAGTCTTTTTTTTCATTCTTTGCAGCGAGCAATGTCAGGAGAACATCCCAGCTATGTCCGTCCGATACAAGATCACTAAAAAATCGTTTTCGTAATTTTAGTTCATCTTGGACCAGTTTTGCCAATTCAATAATCGTGATTGCATCAGGATTCTCTATCAGGTTTAAATCGGTTTTTTCATCACTAGCCATCAAGATTATCCTTTTTTAGGACCTTTACTTCTGATAAA
Organism: Parasphingorhabdus cellanae; assembly: GCF_017498565.1. Classification (NCBI taxonomy): domain Bacteria; kingdom Pseudomonadati; phylum Pseudomonadota; class Alphaproteobacteria; order Sphingomonadales; family Sphingorhabdaceae; genus Parasphingorhabdus; species Parasphingorhabdus cellanae. The sequence continues at coordinate 481,769 of NZ_CP071794.1, read as the reverse complement.
TTACAGGTTCACTGATATATGTTAAACCGGCGCAATGAATAGTAAAATTTAGTCATCCAAACTGGCGGAAAAGAAAAATAGCGGCTAGTCCGATATTCGTGATATATCGCAATGATGTAAAGATGGATTTCCGGCGCTTTTGGCAATCCCGATAAATAGCCGCCTATAAAAGCTTGGAGTGGTTGCCGTATGGAAAATAACGATAATGACGGGCAGGCGCAACAAGCCCAAAGCAAGCAACATCCGTGGTATGGCGGTATGGAATTCCGGACGCTTGCGGAATCCATTCCTGCTCTTGTCTTTGTGAGCGATGCCAATGGTGCCAATATCTACAGCAATGCTCAATTTCCGCGATATACTGGGATGGACGCAGACGAAATATTGGGCGACGGTTGGTTAAAGGCAATTCACCCTGATGACCGCGAGAGAGCTGCGGCTACCTGGCTGGAAAGCTGGACCAAGGGTGCGGAATATGACACCAAATATCGGTTTCGGAGATTTGACGGAGAATATCGCTGGCATATCGTAAGGGGCGCGCCGGTCACAGATGGCAATGACAATATTGTCCGCTGGATAGGGTCCTGCACCGATGTAGAAGATCTGATTGCGCATATCAGCGTTCAAACGCAGGCGGAAAAAATATTGGAAGCTCTCGCAAAAGCATCGAATCTCATCGTCTATGCGAAAGATGCCAACGGGGCATTTATCTATTCCAATGAAGCCGTCAACCAGACGATTAGCCAAAAACCGCGCGCTGTTCTGGGGAAAACCGCGGAGGATTTGGCTGTTGAAGACCAAGAAGGCAAAGCGATCGAGGAAAATGATGCACTGGTTAAAACATCGGGGGAGCCTCATACTGTATTAGAACAGTGGACATTGGCCGGTGCCGAAACCCGTCATTTCCGATCAACGAAAGTACCACTACCCTTGCCCGACGGTAGCGTTGGGATTGCTGCACTAAGTGTTGATATGACTGCAACCGTATCATTGCAGGAGAAATATGAGGAAGCGCTCGCTCATACGCGAAATCGTATTGATACAATCCCTATTGTAACCTGGGTTTCTGATGAAAATGGTGACCTGATTGAAGTCAACCAGGCGTGGCATGATCATGCCGGGTTTGTCTCTGCTTTGAAATTGGATTTCAATGATGTAATCGCGCCGGAGGCCAAAGCAAAGTTTTTTGATCATTGGCAATTTTGTGTCGAGTCTGGGCAAATCCTGGATATCGACATTGAATTGAGGGATGAACTCGCCCAAAAGACGGTAACCCGCAGAGCCCTTGGAATTCCTATGGACAGGACGGAATCAGGCGTCAACAAGCGGTTCTGGTACGGCACGTTTTCTTAGCCACGCTAACAATCTTTCCCGATGGAGCAGTTTTATGCGGCTTTGGTCCATGAATTTCATCATCGTTCAGAGCTAACAGTTATATTATTGAAACTTGGGGGAGATTGGCTAATCATCAGGCGATGAGCACCGATCCCATAAAGCGCAGCAGTGCCGCCAGTCAGGCGGGGCATAATTTCCGATATTTTGATTTCGTGATGGCGGCCTTTGTTACCATTCTTTTGCTCTCCAACATCATCGGTGCAGCCAAGCCAACATTTGTGACGATCAGCGGTGAACAATGGGTTTACGGGGCCGGGATATTATTCTTCCCGCTCGGCTATGTGATCGGTGATATTTTGACTGAAGTCTACGGCTATGCGCGCGCGCGCCGGGTTATCTGGGCGGGTTTTGGTGCCATGCTGTTCATGGCGTTTATGAGCTGGGTCGTAGTATCCTTGCCGCCCGCAGACGGATGGGAAGGGCAGGCCGCTTATGAAAGTGTTTTCGGTCAGGTTCCGCGGATCGTTGCAGCTTCCATCATTGCTTTTTGGGCCGGCGAATTTGTGAATAGCTACGTGATGGCACGCATGAAGGTCTGGACCAAGGGCAAGGCGTTGTGGTCGCGAACCATCGGATCAACGGTTGTGGGGCAGGGGGTAGACAGCATGATCTTCTATCCGCTGGCTTTTTGGGGCGTGTGGGAAACATCCGCTGTCTTGACCGTCATGGTCACCAATTGGCTATTGAAAGTGTTGTGGGAGGCGGTGTTAACGCCGGTGACCTATATGGTGATCGGTTGGCTGAAACGGCGGGAAGGCGTTGATATCTATGATGAGTCGACGAACTTCACACCATTTAGTACCTCAACCTGACCGTCCCAGCAGTCCGTTTTTCTCCGACCATCGCGCGAAGAGAAAAAACATAATGGCCAAAATCGGAATAGATATCGGCATGAACCATCCGTCCTTGCTGATATATTCGGCATAGCCATCGAGAATGAAATAGCTGCTAAACTGGACCAATACCGCGAGTAGCGACAGCAGGAACAGCCGTACCGCAATTGGCCTGCGCAGCAACAGCATGACTGATCCTAAAAAACCAGCGATCACCGCGACCGCAAAAGCCGCCGTCGCCCAATAGGGCCGATTGGCGTATAAATTCTGTTCCTGCTCGGTTAGCTTGGCGAAATCCGCAGCTGTCATCATGATATCGCCAGCATAAGCGAGAACCCCCATTGCGTTCCACAGCAAAGCGAATATCCCTGCGATCCAGAACCAGACCGGCATCTTCCCGGTTTGCGTCATGCTTGTACCCTCCCTGCGGCCGATTTTGCCTGGCCATCCATCGAATAACCGTCCTTGTAAACCAGAATTCTGGGCGAAACTATATAAGCATTTCCTATTTAATCAGCCTGCTGAGGAATGGTGCCTTCGAGTCTGTTCTGCCGATATCATCCGCGCTATTTTTTGAAGCCATTAGGCGTTCGATTGAGGGTCAATAAAATCGCGATTTTCTGCCACATTCTAGTGATCGAGACAGTGAATATCGACGATTGACTTTATCAATTTTAACGCTCCAGAAACATCTCTATATGAGCGTTTTCAACCTGATGGAGTATATCGATGATTAGTAAAAATATCCCCCAAGTAACCTTGCGCACGCGCGTCCGTGATGACAGCATCGAAGGCCCAAACCCCTTTCGCTGGCAAGACGTTGATACCAAAGATTTGTTTGCCGGAAAGCGCATTGCCGTATTCTCTTTACCCGGTGCGTTCACTCCCACCTGTTCGAACGAACAATGCCCGGCATTTGAGCGCCTCTATGACGAGTTCAAAGCGAAAGGCGTGGATGAAGTTTATTGCATCTCGGTCAATGACGCGTTTGTCATGTATCAGTGGGGCCAATCTCTCGGTCTGGAGAAAGTCAAACTCCTTCCCGACGGTTCCGGCGATTTTACGCGCCGGATGGGTATGTTGATCAAGAAAAACCATCTCGGTTTCGGGGATCGCAGCTGGCGCTATGCAATGATCGTGGATGACGGCGTGATTAGCGCATGGTTTGAAGAACCAGGCATCAACGACGATGGCGTCGACAGCGATCCTTATGGTGAAACGTCACCTGAAAACATCCTGTCCTGGCTGTCCGAAGAGGAAAGCGCGCGTCAGGCAGCCTAATTCTCGACACGCATGAAATCCGGAAGGACCGCGAGCGATTATTCGTTCGCGGTCCTTTTGTTTTGGGGATAGTCTGGTTGCATGACTGCAATTAGCAAACCGATCATTATGACTGCCATGATGGGCAAACAGGACCTGGCCTGGGCCGATGCTCTTCGCCGCGCCCATTATCCGCCAGAGCGCAATATCCTGCCAGCGCATATCACTTTGTTTCACCATCTGCCGCCCCAAGCGCTAAGCGAGATCAAACAGGCGGTGAAAGAAATCACTCAATATAGCGCGCCACCAATAACTTCACTGCAACGCCTGATCCATCTTGGAAGCGGGGTTGCCTATCAACTGCATTCGCCAGAGCTTCTCGATATACGGATGGACATGGCCGATCGGTTTCACGGCCTATTGGTTGCGCAGGACCAACAGACACCCCGGCTGCATATTACCGTGCAAAACAAGGTGTCCGCCAAAGAAGCGAAAGAGTTGTTAAACCGGCTGTCGCTCGATTTCGAACCAAGGTCGTTTCAGATCAAGGGTCTGGCGCTGCACTATTATATGGACGGTCCTTGGAAGTTGATCGGTGAATGGCCGTTTCGCGGCTAAACGCTCTCAACTTCCTTGATCGGTATATCGGGATTGGCCAATTGTGTCTGGTCCAGCGATAGTCCGCCTTCCACGACTTTGCGGCCTTGCACGTAGTCCTTGGTGGCATTGACACAATCAAGCGCGATCACTTTACCGTCTTTCAAATATACAATCGAGAAGGACCGGTTCGCCGGATCACCCCGGACGATATATTCGTCATGTCCGGTGGAAAGGCCGACGGTCTGCAGTTTCAGATCATATTGGTTTGACCAGAACCAAGGCACCGCATCATATTCGCATTCTTCGCCCATGATATCCAGCGCGGCCACTTTGGCTTGATCATTGGCATTTTGTACCGACTCCAGCCGGATATGCGCGCCGTCGGCAAAACGGTTGCTATGCGCGGCGCAGTCACCAATGGCATAAATCCCATTCAGGCTGGTTCGGCATGTTTGATCGACGTCCACGCCATTACCAGCGGCGGCTCCCGCAGCGACCAGCGGGCCAGTTTCGGGAATGATGCCGATGCCGACGATGAACATCTCGGCTTCCAAAACACGGCCATCGGACAGTTTTACGCCGGTTGCCATGCCGTCATCATTGGTTTCAAAGGCCTCGACCGTCGCTTCGAGTTCTACGGTTACACCCTGCCGGCGATGTTCTTCTTCATAGAAGCGCGACAAGGTCTCCCCGGCGACGCGCGACAAAACCCGGTCCAGTGATTCGACTATCGTCACTTTCTTGCCAAGCTTTGTGAACACAGCGGCCGCCTCAAGCCCGATATACCCGCCGCCGACAACCACGACTTTTTCGGTGGAGGGCAGGGCAGCCATGATCTTGTCGACATCGGCGCGAGATCGCACGGCATGGATGTTACGCGCCTGACTACCCGGACAGTCGAGCATCCGCGGTGTGCCACCTGTGGCCCAGATCAGCTTGTTATAGCCGACCTCATCATCAGTGCTCAGCGTGACCGTCTTATCCATCGGATCAACTTTTGAGACGCGGCATCCGGTGAGCAGATCAATGTCACGTTCGCCCCAAAAACTCTCGGGTCGCAGCATGATGCGTTCAAACGGCTTGTCTCCGGCAAGATATTCCTTGGACAATGGTGGGCGCTCATAAGGGGGATATTTCTCATTACCCATCAATCCGATAGAGCCTTCAAACTTCTGCTGACGCAGCGCGATGGCGGCTTGCGCCCCGGCGTGCCCCGCGCCAACGATCAATATATCATAGGATTTATTCATATTTGGCCCCATTGCGCCGCCAAGCGGCAAGGGCATGACTGTTAGCGCGGAAGCCAGTATCGTTGCAAGCATAAGAAAATGACCGGCAACTTGTTGACCGATCAGAACGCTATGACTATAGCGCCGCGGTCCAAGGATTTTTGGGAGCGACTCTGGTCGTAGCCAAAAACTATTGGCGGAGTAGCTCAGGTGGTTAGAGCAGTGGAATCATAATCCATGTGTCGGGGGTTCGAGTCCCTCCTCCGCTACCAGTTTTTCCGAAAAAGAAATCATCCCGGGGATGATTTCCGGAAAAACTCCCGACCGAAAGGCCGGGTGTAACGCGCCGACCTACCTGAAGATCGTTCCACAAAGCCAAAATATGAAGCGCAAAGCTGCCAGAAAATCACATTTCAGAAAGCCCCTGCCGCCAGTGCGAACAGCACGCACCGCCAATAGCCGCAAACCCGCTTAAGCGACTTTCAGAGCCGCAACAGCATCCCGAATGGAATAGTCAGGAAACAGCTCGGCAGTAAGATCGCCGCACGCGGCTTCGACCGTATCGATCAAATATTCCGGGTCCAGCTCCGCAAGCACTCCAAAGCGCTCCGGATTGACAAATGACCGGGTTTTTTCAGGCGTAACGCTTTCCGCAGGGATGCCGCAAAAATGCGCAATCTGTTCGATCTGCCCCGAAATTTCATGCGTTTTGATGATCAGCAGGCGCTCCGGCGTGACCCGACTGATGACATTTTCGATCGAATCGGTCCAATATTTGAGATATCCGCCAACAGAATAGAGATCACGCGTTTCCAAAGGCGTTTCATGTGGCAGAGATGCCTTGGGACCAAAGCGATAGTCGCGAAAGCGCAACCATGTTTCGGTCGTATCCCGCCTCAGGCTGTCATCAATCATCGAACGCAGCCAGTCCAGTGGCCGCCGGATCGTCAATATATATAAGCTTTCGGGGAATAATTGCTCCAAATCGTTGATCAAATAAATGTTGATCTGAGAGCTGTCGATCTTGAGATTACGCAAGCGGTCGCGAACACGCAAATAGCGATGGAGCGGCTTGGCATTGCCCGTTGTTTCACGCTCCAGATGAAGACGGATAAGCTTCTCCGCATCCTGTTCGTGGAAAGCAAAAACCGCGTCGGAGAACATTTCACCGATGCTATGTGTTCCGGTCTTAGCGGCCCCAGTCCCAAAAATACGGGCACCGTTCCGGAATTTGACGGCAGTGGAAAGAGACTTCAGGCTGCGTAACTTCATGAAACCAGTCCTCATGTTGAGCTGAGCTGCAGGCTTACGCAAAAAACTACCGAACTTTACACTATAGTATAGAAATACTGCTTTCCCCGCGCATCCGCCATATAGATTGAGGTCAATCTGTCTTATTATGGGTTTATCCGAACGTGTCAGCGTGATGGTTTTTTAGCGGTGTTGTGAGTATTCCACATCCGCCCTTTCCTACAAATAACCAGATAGGTTATCTTCTCTGTTCCCCCATAGAACAAGGAACAGCAGATGACCGAACTCCCTTCACACGACAGCTTCACCGATATCCCCGCCGCTGATGATCTGGCACAGCCCAGGGAACGCCATGATGGCTGGTCGCCGGACCGGCAGGTGGTGTTTCTCGAAGCCTTGGCAAGAACCGGTAATGTCAAAGCAGCCGCCGCCTATACCGGATTGTCGCGCGAGAGCGCGTATAAACTGCGGCGCAGGCCGGACGCGCGGGCCTTTGCCCGGGCGTGGGATGCGGCGCTTATCCATGCGCGCGATATCTATCAGGATGCGCTGCTCGATAAGGGCCTCAATGGCTGGAACGAGGCGGTATGGCATCAGGGCGAGGAAGTGGGCATGCGCACCCGCTGGAGCGCGCCCTTGTTTCTGGCCGCCATGGCGCGGCTCGACAAGATGGCCGACGGGATTGATCTGGCGGGCAAGCCGGCACGGGTGGCAGCGGAGCATTTTGATGATCTGCTCGACGGCATTGGCAAGGGCGAGGATTGCGCAGAACTGGTCGAGAAGATTGAGGCCGCTGGCCGGACGGCAAGCGCCCCGAGCGATGCGCGGTCCAACAGCGATTTGCTGGCGGCGATCACTCTCCATAGCGAACGCGAGGCGATCCAGGCGATGGCACCGGAGGATATTGATGTGTCGGACCTGGATGTCGCGGATTGTGAGGACTGGGATGATCTCCAATGGGAACGGGCCGAGCGCAGCGGGTATTTGGAGCGCAGCGGCTTTTATGAGCAGGAGGAAGGCGAGGATGCCGAGAAACAAGAGGCTGTGAGAATTGTGTGAACTTTGGGAAGGGGAGTCTTTATTTATTCCCTCAGGCGCCGGGCGGGCCCATCCGGGCCCTTGGCTACGCGCCAATAAGGCGCGGCGGCCGGTCGGCCTTGCCTCCGCTTCGCGTCGGTTTGGTGCCAAACTCTAGAGGATCGTCCGAGCGCAGCGAGGCAAGCGCGACTGCGCGCCCGAGCTTATGCGAGGAAAGCCAAGCGGGCGGATGCCCGCGCCCGGCGCTTGAGGTCAAACAAAGACTCCTCCCCCCGCAAAACAAAAAACATCTCCGCCAACAGCGATTCTTCTCGCGTCGCCTCTTGCCGAGTCCGGTCTTGCATCCTTATGTGGAACGAAACGAATCTAGGATGGAAATATGACCGAGACACATCGTACCAAAATGCTGATCCTGGGCTCCGGCCCTGCTGGGCTGAGCGCCGCTATTTATGGCGCGCGCGCGGGGTTGGAACCGATTGTGGTGCAGGGGCTGCAGCCGGGTGGTCAGCTGACCATCACGACCGATGTGGAAAATTATCCCGGCTACCGCGACGTTGTGCAAGGGCCGTGGTTGATGGAAGAAATGCAGGCGCAAGCGGATAAAGTCGGCACGCGGACGATGTTTGATACAATTGTCGACGTCGACATATCGCAGCGTCCGTTTCGTATGACTGGTGACGGCGGAACCGTTTATGAAGGCGATACACTGGTCATTGCCACCGGTGCGCAGGCCAAATGGCTTGGCGTGGAAGGCGAGCAGGAGCTTGGCGGCAAGGGCGTGTCCGCCTGTGCGACCTGCGATGGCTTTTTCTATCGCGGTAAAAAAGTCGTGGTAATCGGCGGCGGCAATACAGCGGTCGAAGAAGCGCTCTATATGACCAATCACAGCGATGATGTGACGTTGATCCATCGCCGCGACAGTCTGCGCTCCGAGAAAATTCTGCAGGACCGGTTGTTCGCTAACCCGAAAATTACGGTGCTTTGGAACAAAACGGTTGAGAAATTTGTCGGCGGCGGCGATCCGGTGGGTTTGGTTGGTGTCGATCTGGTGGATACGCAGACCGGAGATAAGAGCCATTTGGCGACGGATGGGGCCTTTGTTGCGATTGGCCATGCGCCGGCGACGGAGATTTTCAAAGACCATCTCGACCTGATCGACGGCGGCTATATCGAAGTCGAGCCGGGTACGCCAAAGACCAAAATTCCGGGCTTATTTGCTTGTGGTGACGTTATGGACCATGTCTATCGTCAAGCTGTAACGGCCGCAGGAACAGGCTGCATGGCTGCTTTGGACGCAGAGCGTTTCCTGGCTGAAGAAGAATTTGAGCTGTTGGCTGCCGAATAAACCGGCGGATAAATAGGTCAGGCGTTTTTGAGTGCTTCCAGAAGCTGGCTTTCCAGCCAACGCTTGGAATGGTCATCGGCAAAGCTATGAGACGCGCTATCTAGCGTTTCGTTCGTAATATTCGGCAAAGCTCTGGCATCGGCAAAGTCCTTGCTATGCCACGCCGCGAGGAAAGCCCGCGCAGTGGTATCGCGGCTCGCCAGCAATATGCGGGTGGGCTTGCGCAATCGGATCAGCCCGTCCTTGAGCTGGATGGACAGGCTAGTATTTTCTTGTTTTTGAGCGGCTTGCTTGAGGCCGATGGCAAGCTTTCTGAAGTTTATCTTACCAGTTAAAAGATCGAGAATTGTCTTGGGATTCTTCAGCCGCTGCCAATAGCGCGACCGGATAGCAGAAGGCGGCGGTTTGGTTGGTTTTTGAGGAACAGGATCAGCGTCTTCGATCACCCACGGATTGGCGAGTACGACCCGATCAATGTCGATATCAGAGCCAAATAGCGCCAAAGCCGAGGCGGCATCGCAGTTTCCAAAGGCGACAAGTTTTTTGAGCATGGGGATCTCATCGCGGAAACACGCCGCCGCAGCCTCGATATCAGCCTTTGTGTCCAGAAAACCGCGGTTACGGCCGCTGCTGTCGCCAATGCCTCGGCGGTCGTAGCGAAAGACGGGAAAGCCCTGACTGGCAATTTCTTGCGCCAGCTTCGCCATGCCAGCATGAGCACCGGCCTTGATCTCGTTGCCGCCGCTAACAATCAATAATCCTGTTGGATGCGGGCCTTTGTCAAGCGTTCCAGCGAGTAATGCGTCCTTGCATATGAATTGATGAAACGACCGGGTCATGCTGCTATCCACGACGTCAGGTCGGTGGCGATCGCGCCCGATAACAACATATCATCACCAGGTTCGGCGCGCAGCCACAAGGCCGAGCCCGCGAGCCGCACATTTGCCGCTGATGCATTGTTTTCCAATACCGCCGTACGGATAATATCGGATGGTTCAGGCGCAGCGTCTTGCAGCTCGGAAAACAGCGTGGAACTGATATGGTTACCAGCCAGGTTCACATGACCCTGTTCGGCCTCCACCGCCAATTGCGTCATGTCGGTTGACAGCCCCGCCTCCTTGTCGGAAGCGATACGGGCGCGCATCATCATGCGCAGCAGCTTCAAGCCTTTTACCGGTGACAGTCGCCATTTTTCAGCGCTATCAGTGAAATCGTCTATCAAGCAGCCACTGCGAAAGGATGCGATGTGCCGACATTTTGGTAAGGTTGCGAAACATTCGACAAGCGCTTGCCGGCAGATCATCAAATTGGTTTGTTCTTGGGGAAAAAGACTTTCGTTCATGCCGGGCAGGTCGGGCAATGCGCTGCCAATGCCCCGTTCGTTCAGCAACCGCATCATATCGACCAGCATCCGCCGCATACGGTTCATTTCATCAAACAGCGGGGGTATGATCAATATGGTCGTGGGATGACCAACTCCAGCCCTCAGGCAAAGCTCGTCATGGCCTTCAAAATGGTAACGCGCATAATCGAGCGCTGCCGTCACTCGGCGGCTTTCATCTCGGCAAAAGCGACGAGGTTCCCAAATGTCTCAAATAGCTCGCCATCAACCTCGTCATCCTCGATCATGATGTCGAGACGGTCTTCCAACTCGGTCAAAAGGCCTGCAACAGCCATGCTGTCCAATTCGGGTAGAGCGCCGAAAAGCTCGGTATCTGCGGTAAACGTGGCCACTTGAGCAGCATCCAGTCCCAAAATGTCCTGCATAACGGCGCGGACAGCAGCTTCCGGCGTTAATTCCATATTTTCCGACATCAACAAACCCCCGACTCCGGACAACCGCGCCTCCCTAAAGCGATCCTCGCTTTCCTACAAGGGCTGACATCCGGTATCGCAGGATTGGCAGCCAAGAAAGCGGATTGTTCGGCCAAAACATCTCCAAACGATAGCGTGTCCGAACTTCTTCCATCCACTCGCGTTTATACGGATCATTGCCGGTGCCGAAATCAATCAGCTTAACACCGTCGACATCCATCACATGTTGAAACATCGCCACCGACAGCAAAGTACCCGGTGATGATTTGGTCGCATCGGCAATATGGGCCAGCTTATGAATAAGGGCCTCGCCATTTTCGACGGTCCAGAATTGTGCTGCGACTGGCCTGCCATCGATATAAGCAAGGCCAAGGCGCAAACATCCGGCCTTTGCTTCCTGTTGCGCGATATTTTTCAGGAAATCGGGATTGCCTTCCTCCGGCTTCCAGCTTTTGCTGTAAACATCGCAATAGTCGGCCCAATGTTCTTCGGAAAACTCGGTCTCAACCCGAATGGAAACGATATTCTTCTTCGCTTTACGCCGGACCGTGTTGCGCAATTGCCCTGGCCGCTCCGCCCAATATTGGTCGAATGTACGGCCATTCACCACAAGGATGTGATTATCATCGGCTTTCGATTTGAAAACCACCCAACCAGCTTGCTCAAATGCACGTTCGGTCAGACTGGCCGCATGATCTTCTTCCGGAATCGGAGCGATTTCGACACGATGGCATTTAGAAGAGAGGTTTTTAGCAACGCTGGCAAGCAGTGCCAATTTGGTGACTTCGTCATGTTCGTCTGGTCCATTTCCGGCGAAAATCGGGCGATAGATGAAATTATACCAGTTGGCGAGGGCGGTATAGCTGCCCCAACCTTTTTTCATAAGGAACAACCAGGCTTGCGCATCATCTTCGGCACTTTGGATAATAAGAGGTTGGTTCCCCGGAAGGCATAGCTCATGCAGGGGTTTCAGCCAATCAAGCCGGTCAAACAGCGACTTTTGACCGGTTCGACCAAGTTTTTCACCCGCCACGGCTTGCGCTGACTGAAAATTATCGTGATATTCATTGATCATGGTCACTGTCACGTCTGTCACAATTTTCTACTTTTTCCCATAGGCTCAAGCATTTGAACACTCAATCTACCAACACGGCCTTCCCATTGGACCGACTTGCCATTGGGAACGATCCAGAGGCAACGGCCTTGGTGACGCGTTCGGGGTCTCTTACCTACAAGATGTTAAATGATCGTGTGGGCATGCTGGCGCGGTGGTTAGATAGGCAGAATTTGGATAGAGGTGACCGGGTTGCCACATGGCTGCCGAAGACCGAATTGGCCTGCATCATGCCACTGGCTGCGGTCCGGGCGGGATTGGTGCACGTCCCGGTCAATCCGGTACTGAAACCGGCACAAGTGCACCATATCGTGGTGGATAGTGGCGCAAAACTCCTGATTACCAACAGTGGACGGATAAAATCGTTCGATGGCAACCCATTGGACCAAAAATGTGTGATTTGGGATGAAGCTTCAATATTAAGCGATTTGAAGCAAATCGATGATCCTATGGCCCCTAGCGCAGCGTCAGATAACTTAGAATCGCTTGCGGCAATATTATATACCAGCGGATCGACCGGACTCCCAAAGGGCGTTATGCTTACCAATGCTAATCTTAGCCTCGGGGCGGTCAGTGTAGCGCGATATCTGAAGCTGGAGAAGGATGATCGCACCTTATGTGTTCTGCCGTTGAGCTTTGACTATGGTCAGAGCCAGTTGCTTTCAACCTGGTACGCTGGTGCCAGTGCTCATCCGTTGGATTATCTCACAGCGCGTGATGTCACCAAAGCTTGTGCGCGTGACAGGATTACGACTTTAGCGGCTGTACCGCCGCTCTGGGTCCAACTTGTTGATCAGGACTGGACGGAAGCATCATCATCGTCCATGCGGCGATTGACCAATAGTGGCGGGGCTTTGACGCCACCGTTGGTCAAGCAATTGCGCGCCATATTTGGCGCAAAAACAGATTTATATGCCATGTATGGCCTGACTGAGGCTTTCCGCTCGACATATCTGGACCCCGCTTTGATTGATGACAATCCTACCAGCATGGGCATGGCGATCCCGTTTGCCGAAATCATGGTTGTCAGCGATGGCGGCAAGATTGCGGCGATTGGCGAAGAAGGGGAATTGGTGCATGCAGGGCCGCTTGTGGCGCGAGGCTATTGGCGGGATGCTGAAAGGACTGCGGAACGCTTTAAACCAGCGCCAGAGGAATCAGAATATGGCGGACTGGCCGTCTGGTCAGGAGACACGGTTCGGCGTGAGAAAGACGGATTGCTCTATTTTGTCGGGCGCACTGATAATATGATAAAAAGCTCCGGTAACAGGATAAGTCCAACGGAGATTGAGGAAGTAGCGGTGGGATCAGGATTAGCCGCCGAAGCAGTAGCCATCGGTGTACCTGATGAACGATTGGGACATGCCATCCACCTCTATATCCGGCCAGCCAGCAACGCAGATCGCGATGCGATTGACGCCCAATTGAGCAAATATCTCAAGCGCAATTTACCCAATTTTATGCATCCACAAGATATCACGACGGTCGAAGAATTTCCCAAAAACCCCAACGGCAAGATAGATCGCAATGCTTTGGCAAAGAATGCAAAAATATGAAGAAAGCTAAACCCATTGGTCCAATACCTGCTGGTTATGCGAGTCTGGATTGCGAGCTTGCTATCGCTGGTGCCAAAGCCAGTGTTTTGGCGGACGAACATGGTTCACCGCTGTTCGTTTACTCCAAAAACCACCTTGATAGCCGGATTGAGGCTTTGCGCGACGCTATGCCCGGGCGATTGCATATTCACTATGCCATGAAGGCCAACCCCTATGCGCCGGTGCTTTCCCACATGGCCGGGCTTGTCGATGGTATTGACATTGCATCCGGCGGCGAGTTGCAGATGGCCTTGAACGCTGGTGCGGCTGCTCGGCAGATCAGCTTTGCCGGGCCGGGCAAGCGTGATGACGAGCTGCTTGCAGCCATCCGCGCCGGTATAACTATCAATATAGAATCTCCCAACGAATGCGACCGCGCTTTGGCAATCGGTAAGAAGGAAGGGCTGAAACCCCGCCTTGCCATTCGCGTAAATCCCGACTTTGATCTCAAAGGATCAGGCATGAAAATGGGTGGCGGTGCCAAACAATTTGGCATGGATGTCGATCTCGTCGTCACCACAGTGCAGAAAATTTTGGCGGCTGACGCCCATTGGCGGGGGTTTCATATTTTTGCTGGTTCGCAGGCTTTGAAAACCGATGCAATTATCGAAGCACAGGCGCAAACGATAGGGTTAGCCGCACGGCTATCAGAAGAAATCGGCCTTAGTCCCGAGCATGTCAATCTGGGTGGAGGTTTTGGGATACCTTATTTTCCCGGGGACGAACCGATTGATGTTGTACGAATTGGCGCCGCTTTGCAGGAACAATTTTCGAAGTTACCCGAGATATTATCGAACACCCAATTTGCCCTCGAACTGGGGCGCTATTTGGTTGGTGAAGCGGGTGTCTATCTGACCCGGATTGTGGATCGCAAAAAGAGCCAGGGCGAGATATTTCTGGTCACCGATGGTGGTTTGCACCATCAATTGGCGGCAAGCGGCAATTTCGGGACGGTTATTCGTCGTAACTATCCTGCTGCGATTGCGACCCGCTATGACCAGGCTGCGGACGAGGTGGTGTCGATTGTTGGCTGCCTCTGCACACCGCTGGATTTGTTGAGCGATAGAGCGGAAATGCCCACTGCCGAGGTTGGTGATATTGTCGCTATATTCTGCGCCGGTGCCTATGGCGCAACCGCTAGCCCTGCAAATTTCTTGGGACAGGGGCCGGCCAAAGAGATATTGGTCGGTTAAATCCAGCGGACTCTATAGTCCTACGAAAACAGCCGAATATTAACCTTAATTTCAGTCAATCCTAACGCTATCTTCACTATTTTAACCCATAGCTTCCTCGTGACTATGTGTGATCGGCCCGTTCCCGGACGGAATCGGTTGGTCACCAATGGCTGTTTGCGAGGTAATGATAATGAGTGCTGCGTTCAAAAATATAACACCGGCAAAATATATGATTGGTGCCGGTATGATGTCGCTGGCTTTGGCCGGATGTTCCGGTACCTCTTCCGGTCCGCAGTTGCCGCCCGCATCATTTGTGTCGATGCAAGAAGGTCCAGGCGAAGAATATGTTATTGGACCGCTTGATGAGCTGACAATCTTTGTATGGCGCAACCCCGAACTGGGCGCGAAAGTCCAGGTTCGCCCTGATGGCCGGATTACCACCCCGCTGATTACTGACATGCCTGCTGTCGGCAAAACACCTGCGATGCTCGCTCAAGACCTCAAGCTGCAGCTATCGGAATATATTAATGAGCCGCTTGTCTCGGTGATCGTCAACAATTTCTCAGGCACCTTCTCGCAGCAAATCCGGGTCGTTGGGGCTACTGAAAAACCCGCTTCCATTCCTTACCGCGCGAATATGACGTTGCTGGATGCGATGATCGCTGTTGGCGGTTTGTCTGAATTTGCCTCGGGCAACAAAGCGCGTCTGGTCCGCTATAATCGCGGCACTGGCAAGCAGCAGGAATATGCCTTGCGCATCGCCGATTTGCTCGATCGGGGTCAAACCAAGGCCAATGTGATGCTGCGTCCCGGTGATGTGATCATCATTCCAAAGAGCATGTTTTAGGCGGCGTTCGTTGCAAACCTACAGGAATCGAAAAGACCAATGAACGGCCTTTATGATGAAATTCGAATAGCTTTGCACAGTGTCTGGAACCGGCGCTGGCTTGCATTGGCTGTGACCTGGGGCATTTGTCTTTTGGGTTGGCTTGTTATCGCGCTGATCCCGAATAGCTATGAATCCAAAGCGCGTGTGTTTGTCGAAATGCAATCCATCCTGTCTGACAAGGTCGGTATTGAATCCCGAGACCGGAAACGAAACATGGACCGGGTTCAAGAGACATTGGCTTCGACTATCAACCTGGAAAAGGTGGTTCGCGGTACCGACTTGAACCTGTCCGTCGCCACTGACCGTGAATTGGCAGGCAAGGTCGAGATGCTTCGCAAAAACATCGAAATCAAATCCGAAAAAGACAATCTGTTTGAAATCACGGCAACCGCATCAGCGAGCAACTTGTCGGATGCGGAAAACGCGGTCCTTTCACGCGAAATTGTACAGAAAATGATTGATATTTTCGTCGAGGAAAACCTGTCGGGCGATCGCGACGAAACAAGCCAGACACTGAAATTTCTGGATGCACAGCTAGCTAGCCGCGAAAAGGATTTGCAGGAAGCAGAACAGAAACGGGTGCAGTTCGAGACAGAGAATTTGGGGCTTTTGCCGGGCGTTGGTTCAATCAGTCAGCGTATGGAAGCGTCCCGCGCCGAACTTAGCCAGATAGAATCGCAATTGGCGTCTGCCTCCAGTTCTTTGGCGGCTTTAAATGGTCAGTTATCCGGCACACCAGCGACCATCGCGACGCCCGGATTTGCTGGTGGCAGTTCTGGCGGCGGTGCGCGTGGGCAGCTTGCACAAGCGCAGGGACAATTGGCATCGGCGCGGGCGCGTGGTTGGACGGATAGTCATCCTGATATTATTGCTATGAAGAGCCAGATTGCAGCGTTACGCGCGCAAGTTGCGGCAGAGCCCAAAGGGTCCGGATCATCTGGCTACAGAACGCCTAATCCTGCTTATAGCTCGCTACAAAGTATGCGGGCAGAGCGTCAGGCTTCGGTCGCTGCACTGCAGGCGCGGAAAAACGCCATCCAAGCAGACATGGCACAGCTGGCGTCCAAACAGTCACTGGAACCTGGCGTTGCGGCTGAAATGGCCCGGATTAATCGCGACTATGACGTGCTGAAAAGCCAATATGACAAGATGTTGCAGGACCGTGAGCAGATCAAATTGCGCGGTCAAGTCGAATCAGAAACCGATTCCATCAAATTCAAGGTTATCGACCCGCCGTCGAGCCCGCGATCTCCCGCCGCTCCTAACCGGCCACTATTGCTGGCTTTGGTCCTGTTTATTGGTCTTGGCGGAGGCGTAGGTGCCGCCTTTGCGCTGGGTCAGCTGCGAACCAGCTATCCTACATCGGCCCGGCTGGAAAAAGCCAGCGGGCTGCCTGTAATTGGTTCGGTTTCGCAGATACTGACGAGCAGCCAACGGACCATTCGACAGAAGAAAATGCGTCTGTTTTACAGCGCTGGTGGCGCATTGTTCGGGGTGTTTACTTTGCTGATGGTCGTCGAATTTATCCAGCGCGGCATGGTGGCTTGAGGAGAGAACATGAACAAATATAACCCCCTCAGCAAATCCAGCTCACTGCTTGAACGGGCTGCGCAAGTTTATGATTATGTGCCGTCAAAAAAAGCGGGATCTTCGAAGAACTACGGACCAGATATTCTGCCGCCGGAAGCGGCAAGTGCTGGGCAGGTTATATCGACGACCCCGCAACGGGCGGCCGCTTATCATGGCCCTCATGTCATTGTTGATCGTGATAAACTGCGGGAAGCTGGTTTTGTTGTTCCGGACGGGCCTGTCAGCGGAATTTCCGAAGAGTTTCGGATCATCAAGCGCCAATTGCTGATGGCGGCCAAGGGCACTTCAAAGCAAGCCGCGTTGCCGCATGGTGAACGCATATTGATCTGTTCAGCACACCCCAATGAGGGCAAGACATTCTGCGCATTGAATTTGGCGCTTTCCATAGCGGCAGAGAAAGATAATGAAGTGCTGCTAGTCGATGCCGATTTCGCCAAGCCTAGCATCCTTTCCAGCTTGGGCCTCGAAGGTAGCAAAGGTCTTATGGACGCGTTGGCCGACCCGAAACTGCCGGTCGAAGACTGCATCATCCATACCGACATTGCCGGTTTGGCGATTTTGCCGGCAGGTGAGCAGACTAATGCAGATACCGAATATCTTGCTTCTTCAAGGACGCAAGAGGTGCTTAATCGGTTAACCCAGAACAATCCCAACCGGATCGTAATTTTTGACTCACCGCCCGCCTTGTCAGCCTCGCCAGCATCCGTGCTTGCGACACATGTCGGGCAAGTGGTGATGATCGTAAAAGCCGATGAAACAGAGGAAACAGCACTGCGCGATGCGCTGAGCCTGATGGCGGGCTGTGACAATATCCAATTGCTCCTGAATGGCACGAAATTCTCGCCAACCGGACGAAGCTTTGGATCCTATTATGGATATGGAGAGTAACAGTGACCAGCCGTAGGCCCAAGGGTGTTTTGAAGATCGCAGCGGTCCTGCCGCCGTTGATGATGGTGGCGATCCAGCCAGCGCAAGCCCGGGACAGAAATGTCGAAATAACACCTTATCTGGAAGTGCAACAGGTATTGGTTGCCGACTTGAAAGATGGCTCTGATGTATTGACTTATACGACCGTTGCCGCTGGTCTCGAAACATCGATCCAAACACGCCAAGCCGAAGCGCAAGTGAACCTGCGCTATGAACGCCGCTTTTTTATCAGGACAATATTGGCGATGATGATATTTTGAGTGGTCTGGCGCGCGGCAGCGTTCAGGTCGTGCCGAATGTTCTCGCGCTGGAAGCCGGCGGTATCGCGACGCGCAGCCGCGTTGATCTTCGGGGAGAAGCGCCTTCAAACACGGTCGGTAATATCGACAATGTCACGCAGGTATACTCCATCTATGCTGGCCCATCTTTGTCCACGAATATCGGTGCGCTGGATGTAAACGCCAACTACCGCGTCGGTTATACTAAGGTTGAGAGCGAAGATACGGGCATATTGCCTCCAGGGCAGCTACCCATCGATATATTTGATGACAGCGTCAGTCATTCGGCCAGCGCGAGCGTCGGGATGACGCCTGGTGATCTGCCATTTGGTTGGTCTGCAGGCGGCGGCTATGAGCGAGAAGATGCCGGTCAGTTGGATCAGCGATTTGAAGGCAAATATGTTAGCGCGGATGTAACAGTTCCGGTCACGCCAACGGTCGCTCTGGTGGGCGGTGTTGGTTATGAAGATATCGAAATTTCCGAGCGCGATGTGTTGCGAGATATCAATGGTGACCCGGTGGTTGATGGTGATGGCCGCTTGGTTACCGACGAGGCATCACCGCGCTTGCTTTCTTATGACCAAGACGGCCTGATCTGGGATGCTGGTGTGTTGTGGCGTCCAAGCCGCAGAACATCTTTGGAAGCCCGCATCGGCCGCCGCTATGGCAGCACAACCTATGCTGGTAGCCTGGGTTATCAGCCGAACGAAAATACGTCGCTGAATGTTTCGGTCTATGACACCGTGTCGGGCTTTGGTGGTTTGCTGAACGACAATCTGGCGTCTCTGGGAACAAGCTTTTCGAGCAGCCGTAATCCATTAAGCGGAGAATTAAACGGTTGTGCCTTTGGTCAGACCAGCAGTCTTTGTCTGAACGATGCTTTGCAATCTGCGGCATCCTCTTCATTCCGCGCGCGCGGAGTTAATGCGCAATTGGCTTATGGTTATAATGGCTGGAATATGGGCGTTGCCGCTGGCTATTCGCGCCGCCGCTTCTTTGCTTCGCAACTGGGTGGCTTGGCCGGTGTCGATGGGCTGGTCGACGAAAATTATTATGCAAACCTGTCCATCGGACGTCAGCTAGATGCACGCTCCAGCATTGATACCAATGTCTATGCCAATCTCTTGGATAGCGGCTTCGCGGGCGCACCAAACGTGCTCGCTCTGGGTGCAAACGCTGCTTATTACCGCCAGATCATCCCAGGTCTGACCGGAACGGCAGCCGTTGGTCTAGATAGTTTCCAGCAAGATGGCTTTGACAGTGAACTGACGGCCTCTGCGCTACTGGGCTTGCAATATGAATTTTAACAGGGTCACCGTGAGAATAGGTGGGGGATACGAAGATGTATGAAGAATTTTATGGATTAAAAAGTCGGCCATTCCAGCTGACCCCGGATCCGCATTACTATTTTGAGAGCCTGACTCACCGGAAAGCTTTGTCCTATCTTGGCTACGGTCTGGCGCAGGGTGAAGGATTCATTGTTATTACTGGTGATGTCGGTGCTGGTAAAACAACTTTGGTTAGCCATTTAATGGCAACGATCGACCGTGAACGATTGACCGCAGCCAATGTTGTCACCACAGCGCTGGACAGCAAGCATATTGTACGTTTTGCCGCAGATCATTTCGACATTGATACAGACGATATGGACAAGGCGCAGTTGCTCAGCGCTTTTGAAGAATTTCTGCATAGCGAAGCGCGCGCCGGGCGGCGTTGTTTGCTGATTGTCGATGAGTCGCAGAACCTGCCAACCGGCGCTTTGGAAGAGCTGCGCATGCTCTCTAATTTCCAGCTTGGCGGTCAGGCATTGCTCCAGATATTCCTTCTGGGTCAGCCGGAATTTCGCGATACTTTGCAACAGTCCGACCGATTGGAACAATTGCGTCAGCGGGTCATCGCGCATCATCATCTTGAGCCGATGGAGGCGCACGAGATTGAACCTTATATCACCCATCGGCTGTCAAAAAGTGGTTGGTCCGGCCGCCCGAAAATAACCTCGGATGTATTCCGTCTGCTGTTTAGTGAAACATCCGGTGTACCCCGCAAAATCAACACATTGATGAGCCGTGTCTTGCTCATGGGGGCGGTAGAGCATGCTGAGCTTATCGATCAGGCACTTGTTGGCCGCGTACTGGCCGATTTGAAAGGCGAGGAAGTGGAGATCGCCGAACCGGAAGACGCGATTGATCCACTAACAGTCAAAAGCCCATTGTGGGAGAAGCCGGCACGGTCCCCTCAAACTCAGACGGATTCTGAGGAAGAAACGGCTGCTATAGCTGCACCTGAACCGGCTGCTGTGAATGTCGAAGAACCGGTATCTGGTGAGCACGAGGTGCTGCCATTTAAGGCGGTCGACAGCGCCGCTGAACCAGCGTCGGTCGTATCGGGAATGAATGAGACGCCAAGGGTTGTTGAACCCACCGTTGATGCCGCGGTTTTGGCCGACGTGGACGCCATTTTCAAACGACTATCTTCGCTCGAATCGCGCATGGATGGACAGGAAGAAAGCCTGCACCGTATCTTGACGATGCTTGTGGAATGGGTCGAAAGCGATGTCCGGAGCAAGGAAAGCTATGTCAATACAGGACGCGCAGCCTGAGCCCATCGACGAGGCGAGAAAAGCAAATGCTTTGCTCAACGCGATGTCCGTGGATATCGAGGACTGGTTTCAGGTTGGCGCCTTTGAAACGGTAATCGACCGTGCCGATTGGGATAGTCTGGAGCACCGTGTCGAACGGAATACCGATGCCGTGCTGGCGCTCTTTGACGAGGTTGGTATCAAAGCGACGTTTTTCACGCTTGGTTGGGTGGCAGAGCGCTATCCAAAGCTTATGCAGCGCATAGTGTCGGCGGGGCATGAGATTGCCAGCCATGGTTATGATCACGCGCGGGTTTTTACGTTGACGCCTGATCAGTTTCGCGATGATCTGAAGCGCACACGCAAGATATTGGAAGATAGTTCGGGCCAAGCCATTACCGGCTATCGGGCGCCAAGTTTCTCAATTGATCAACGCACGCCCTGGGCCCATGAAATGTTGGCAGAGCAGGGCTATAGCTATTCTTCCAGCGTAGCACCGATTAGACATGACCATTATGGTTGGGCAGGGTCACCACGTTTTGCATGGAAGCCTGTGCCCGGTTCAGATTTGATTGAGCTGCCTGTCACCACCGTAAAAGTTGGAGATCGAGTATTCGCGGCGGGAGGTGGCGGGTTTTTCCGGTTGCTTCCTTACGTGCTTTACGATCGGGCTATCCGAAAAATGCAAAAGGACGATGGACGCGGTGCGATATTCTATTTTCACCCCTGGGAGATAGATCCTGAGCAACCTCGAGTGGGTGACGCTCCGCTCAGATCCAAACTACGTCACTATACGAAGCTTCGTTCGATGCGCTCTAAACTGGTTCGCGTGGGCAGGGAGCATGTCTGGGGCAGGGTCGATGAATTGGCTGAGCTGGAAAGAGAGTGGGCGCAATGAATATGCCCTTTTCCCCTAAGGTTACCCTTATTCGCCTATTAGACCGTGAAGACGCAGATGAACTGGCGCGGATCGAGAAATTTGTCGCCAATCACCGACACGGCACGGCGTTTCATCGGCCAGCTTGGGTTTTAGCCGTATCAAAAGCCTGCAATCACGAATGGCGCTACATTTTGGCCGAAGACACCGAAGGACAGCTTCAGGGGATATTGCCGTTAAGTCTTATTCATTCGCCGCTTTTCGGCCGTGCGTTGGTTTCGAGTGGTTTCGCCGTTGGCGGAGGGATATTGAGCCTCAATGATCAGGCAACTGAAATGCTGGCAGATACGGCATGGAATTTTGCGCAGAAGCACAGCTTTCCGAGTGTAGAATTACGCGGCGGGCCAATACCTGCCGGTAACTGGCAAAATAAAGACGGCGTCTATGCCGGTTTTGCCTCTAGTCTTGCGGACGATGAAGAAAGTCAATTGCTCGCAATCCCGCGCAAACAAAGGGCAGAGGTTCGCAAGGGGCTAAAAAATCAGCTGACCGTCAGGACCGGATCCAGCGAGCAAGACGGTACAGATCATTATGCCGTCTATGCAGAAAGCGTCCGCAATCTTGGCACGCCGGTATTCCCCAAAAAGTTATTTGATGCAGTGCTGGATGGGTTTGGCGAGCACGCGGATATCCTCACAGTGCTTGAGGATGGCAGGCCCGTTGCGAGTGTGCTGAGCCTTTATCATAATGAAACTGTCATGCCTTACTGGGGCGGCGGGACCCATGATGCCCGGCGGCTACGCGCCAATGACATTATGTATTTTGCACTCATGAACCATGCGCGCAAACGCGGTTGCCGACGCTTTGATTTCGGCCGTTCGAAAGTTGGTACTGGCGCTTATTCTTTCAAGAAGAATTGGGGTTTTGAACCGCAGTCGCTTTCCTACGCCATCCGCGCGATTAATGGCGAGGAAGTCCGCGATGTTAACCCGATGAGTCCCAAATATCGTCTGCAAGTCGCTTTGTGGCAGAAACTGCCGTTGCCTATCGCAAATCATTTGGGACCGATCATCGCCAGAGGTTTGGGCTAGTGGGCGAGATAATATTCCTGACTCACCGCGTCCCTTGGCCGCCCAATCGAGGTGATAAGATTCGATCGCATCATATTTTGCGTAAGCTGATGGAATATCGGCCTGTGCATCTGACCTGCTTTGCTGATGATGAAGCGGAAGAGGCAGAGGAAAGCGATATCAAGGCTTCGCTAGCGTCTTTACAGATTATCCGGCGTGACAAATCCAATTGGCTGGCTGGGATCGAAGCAGTGGCAACCGGAAGGCCCGTTTCTCTAACCTCTTTCGATAGCACGAAAATTCATAGCTATGTTCAAGGCATATTGAAGGCTCGGCCGATTGACTGCATCTTCGTCTTTTCCGGCCAGATGGCTCAATTTGTTCCGGCCGACTATAATGGTCGGCTGGTAATGGACTTTGCCGACGTCGATAGCGCAAAGTTTGAAAGCTATGCCGATGACGGCACTGGTCCGATGGCTTGGATCAACCGACGTGAGGCAAAATTGCTCGGCGCCTTTGAGACGCAAGTCGCCAATCGTGCGGACTATTCTCTGTTCGTTAGTGAAGCGGAAGCACAATTGTTTCGGCAGCGTTCTGGCTTGACCAAGGATAAAGTGAAAGCCGTAGGCAATGGCATTGATTTTCATTTTTATGATCCGAGCGATGTGGCTGCGGTTGAGCTACCTCACAAGGGGCCTTTGATGGTCTTTACAGGTCAGATGGATTATCGTCCGAATGTCGAAGCTGTATTATCATTCTCCACAGACGTGATGCCACAGATCATTAAGCGCCATGCCGATGCGCAGTTTGCTATTGTAGGGCGCGCTCCAACCGATGCGGTGCGTAAGCTGGACGGTTTGAATGGCACTATGGTTACGGGCAGCGTCGATGATATCCGATCATGGATCAAGGCGGCCGATGTCGTTGTTGCACCTTTGCGGATTGCACGGGGTATCCAGAATAAGGTCCTCGAAGCGATGGCTATGGGTAAACCCGTCGTAGCTTCTGTTGCCGCGGCGCAAGGTATAGATGCAGTCGCTGGTGAACATCTATGCGTCGCCAATAATCCATCAGAGGAAGCACAGTTCGTCTGTGATTTATTGTCTAATCGCGAGAAGGCTAAACTTCTCGGTGATAGTGCAAATCGATTGATCCGATCGACATATAGCTGGAAAACCCAACTTGCGGATATGGCCAGGCTTTGCGGCATCGAAGACGATGAAATAATTGAGGCAGCGGAATGAACAGCGCCGCCATCGATCAGCCCGCACAAGGTGCTCCACACATATCGGATGCGACCGTTTGGATGCGGCATTTGCGTCTTCTGACATTGGCAGTTGCCGTGATTTTGCTCCTATTCTCGCGAAACGCCATGGCCATGGTCGACGCCTGGTGGAATGTCTCCACCTATAATCATTGTCTTTTGATCACCCCGATCCTTTTCTGGTTGGTGCAGCAGCGGCGCGAGGAACTGGCGAAAATCACGCCGAAAATCTGGACACCAGGCCTGCTTTGGATTGGCGTGGCTGCTTTCGGCTGGTTGTTGGGGGAGGCAGCTGGCGTTTCCTTTGCACGTCAGCTGGGGCTGGTCATGATGCTGCAGGGAGCGGTTATCACGCTGCTTGGTCTTGCGGTCACGCGCGGTCTTATTTTTCCCCTGTTTTACAGCCTTTTTCTGGTGCCTTTTGGGGAGGAGTTTGTTCCTTTTCTTCAGATGATTACGGCGAAAATGTCGATGGTTTTCCTGGGATGGGCAAACATCCCGGCGTTCATTGATGGTGTCTTTATCTCGACCCCAACCGGTTATTTCGAGGTTGCCGAGGCCTGTTCCGGTATCAAATTCTTGATCGCGATGATCGCTTATGGTGCGCTGGTGAGCAATCTTTGTTTCCAGAGTTGGCAGCGCCGGACATTGTTCATGATCGCCGCTGTGATGGTGCCAATATTGGCCAATGGTATCCGTGCTTTCGGAACGATATACATCGCCCATCACACGACGACAGATTTTGCTTCTGGCTTTGATCATATTTTTTACGGCTGGTTCTTTTTTGCTTTTGTTCTGGCGCTAGTCATGGCGGTCGGTTGGCCGTTTTTTGATCGCAAAATTGACGAACCGATGATCGACGGAGAGACCATTGACCGCAACTCTCATCGCGGTTCGCCAAAGCTGACACCCGTAATGGCAATGGCCGCCATGGCCGCAATAGTCTCTGCTCCGCTGCTCTGGACGTCCGTCCTGGCGGCGCAAAACTCTCCACTGCCCGATAAAATTGCGCTGCCCGCCGTCGACGGTTGGGAGCGGGTTGACTATCGACCAACATTTGACTGGAAGCCTCGGTTTGACGGTGCCAATCACCAATTGCTCGGCCGCTATCGGAACTTGGCAAACGGTGCTGAGGTTGATCTTGCGATTGCTGTTTATGACCGTCAGGAGGGTGGCCGCGAAATTGTCGGTTATGGGCAGGGCGCTTTTGATCCGCGCACGGACTGGTCATGGAGCCGAAATTTGCCGGAGCCAGAATCCGGCAGCGCGATCCAGATAACAGCACCGGGGCCCGTGGTTCGCGACGTGCAATCCTACTATCGGATCGGTGACACACTGACTGGAAGCGGGTCGGCGGTGAAGCTTGCAACGTTGAAAGCAAAATTGCTTGGCGGCAATCAGCAAGCAGTCGCGGTTCTGATATCGGCAGAGAAAGTCGATGAGGCTGGTCCCCGCGCCGCGATGGATGCTTTTCGCAAGGCACTAGGACCGATCGATAAATTGGCTGACGAAATGGCGGGGCTGCGCTAGGGCGCACATCATGTGCGGCATTGCGGGAATATTTCATCTGGAAACGGCCAAGCCGGTGGAGCCCGCGCGGCTGCGCAAGATGACCGATAGCTTGTCGCATCGCGGGCCTGACGGTTCCGGTATCTGGACGGCACCTGGTGTCGGTCTCGGCCATCGCCGGCTGTCGATCATCGATCTGGAAGGCGGCGCGCAGCCCATGTTGACCGCTGATGAAGCGCAGGTAATCAGCTATAATGGCGAGATTTACAATTTTCAGGATGTCCGGGTAGAACTGGAATCGCTTGGGCATCAGTTCGCCACTAGCAGTGATACCGAGGTTATCCTCTATGCATGGCGGCAATGGGGAGTCGATTGCCTGAA
This sequence comes from Parasphingorhabdus cellanae, assembly GCF_017498565.1. Classification (NCBI taxonomy): domain Bacteria; kingdom Pseudomonadati; phylum Pseudomonadota; class Alphaproteobacteria; order Sphingomonadales; family Sphingorhabdaceae; genus Parasphingorhabdus; species Parasphingorhabdus cellanae. The sequence continues at coordinate 455,759 of NZ_CP071794.1, read as the reverse complement.
GCGGCTCAACGGTATGTTCGCCTTTGCGATATTCGATCAGCGGACCAAGCAGCTGTTCTTGGCGCGTGACAGACTGGGTGTGAAACCGCTCTTTTACGCGCCTGTATCGGACGGGAGCATATTGTTTGGCTCGGAATTGAAAGCGTTGCTCGCGAACCCCTTGTTGCGGAGAGAGCCAGAATTGCGCGCGGTCGATGATTATCTGGCCTTTGGATATGTGCCGGATCATATCTCGCTGTTGAAAGGCGTCAAGAAACTGCCCGCCGGCCATTATTTGCTTCTTGAACAGGGCAAGCCGGAACCTGCACCGATCCAATATTGGGATATGGATTTTAGCCAGCGGAACAAAGCATCTGCTTCGGCGCTGGAGGATGAATTGGTTGCGTTGATGAAAGACGCGGTCAGTGCACGCATGATTGCCGACGTACCCTTGGGAGCGTTCCTGTCCGGCGGCGTCGATAGCAGTGCGGTCGTCGCTTTGATGTCGGAAAAAAGCCGCCAGCCGGTCAAGACATGCTCCATCGGCTTTGATCAAGCCTCGCTGGATGAAACCAGCTATGCCAAACAGATCGCAGAACGGTTCAAAACCGATCACCGCGCGCGGACCGTGGCGGCAGATGATTTCGGCCTGATCGATAGGCTGGCCGACCATTTTGATGAACCTTTTGCCGATGGCTCTGCGCTGCCGACCTATCGTGTGGCCGAGCTGGCGCGGGAGAATGTAACGGTGGCACTTTCTGGCGATGGCGCGGATGAAGCGCTGGCCGGTTATCGCCGTCATGTTTTTCATCATGCCGAAGAACGGGTGAGGGGCCTGATTCCCGAGTCTTTTCGAGGACCGGCATTGGGTTGGCTCGGCAAGGTCTATCCCAAGGCCGATTGGGCACCGAGACCACTCCGCGCCAAATCGACCTTGCTGTCGCTCGCCCGCTCCGGACCAGAAGGCTATGCCGAAGCGGTTGGGGTGACGACGCCAGCGGGCCGCCATGCGATTTATTCCGATGCTATGGCTAAGCAATTGGATGGCTATCGGGGCGAGGCCCGGATGATCGACCTGATGGAGCGTGCACCAGCGCGCAATGGTCTCGATCAGGCGCAATATGCCGACATGAAAATGTGGCTGCCCGGCGATATCCTGACCAAGGTTGATCGGACCAGCATGGCGGTGGGCCTGGAAGCGAGGGAGCCATTGCTGGACTATAAGCTCATGGAATTTGCCGCGAAATTGCCGACCAACTTGCGGGTGCGTCGGGGGACCGGCAAATATCTGATGAAAAAGGCGATGGAGCGTTATTTGCCGCACGATATCCTCTATCGCCCGAAAATGGGCTTTGTGACGCCGATTGCCCAGTGGTTGCGCGGGCCATTGGCGGATGAAGCGCGGGCAATTTCCGGTGCTGGAGCGCTGGCGCGCATGGGCTGGTTTGATCAACAGGCCCTAAGCAAAGTGGCCGATGATCATATCGCCGGAAAGGCGGATAACAGCCGTTTGCTCTGGCAATTGCTGATGCTCGATAAATCACTGCAACGTTTGTTCAGTCTTTAGATCAAGGCGCTCACCCTGAGCGCTTTTTTTTCGACTTAATCGCTAGTTCTCCGTTGCTTGGCGTCAGCTGGCCGGATAAATTGCATCGACAAAATAGAGCCCATCCGGTGGCGCGTTAAAGCCCAGCGCATCGCGGTCTTTTGCCTTTAACGCATTCAACAAATCGTCGCGTGTCCATTTGCCATCACCGACCAGTTTGAGGCAACCGACCATCGAACGCACCTGATGATGCAGGAAAGAGCGGGCCGCCACCTCGACTTCAATTTCTTCGCCAAAGCGTGTCACCGAGATGCTGTCGAGCGTCTTCACAGGACTTTGCGCCTGACAATGGGTTGATCGGAAGGTGGTGAAATCATGCTGCCCTACCAATATCTGCGCAGCATCATGCATTAACCCCGCATCCAGCGGCCGCGCAACCTGCCAGCTCTGCCCCTTATCCAGTGTCAGCGGCGCGCGGCGGTTGGTGATCTTGTAGACATAGCGCCGTCCGATGCAGTTAAATCGGGCGTGCCACTCATCATCGACTATGTCGCAGGCGAGCACCGCCACCGGATGAGGCCGCAGCCCGGCGTTAAGTCCCTCCATCAACCGGAACGGCGTCAACCTCGTCTCCAGATCAAAATGGGCGCGCATGCCCAGCGCATGCACACCGGCGTCTGTGCGGCCAGCAGCGAACACGCGAATTTCTTGCTGAGTTATTGATTTAATAGCGTTTTCAACAGCTTGCTGTACGCTGGGGCCGTGATCCTGATGCTGCCAGCCCATGAACGGTCGGCCATCATATTCCAGAGTGATCGCGAACCGGGTCATCGGAGTGATGTGCCCACAGGGATTTTTGTGCCGTTGAGGAAATCAGCCAAAGCCATTTTTGGCTTTCCGGCTTTCTGGATAGTGACGGGTTGAATCGCGCCAGAACCGCATTTTATCAATAGTTTATCTGATATCACCGCCCCTGGTGCAAAATTCTTGTCATTCCAGCGAAAGCTGGAATCTGCAGCCCCAGGTTCGGCAGTATCCTCAGGGAGATCCCCGCTTTCGCTGGGATGACGGGGAAGGGATAGGGCTTGGTGGATTCTGTATCGCTCACCGCCAAATTCAAAAAATGCGCCCGGCACAGGATTAAATGCGCGGATTTGCTGCAGCACTGTTGTAGCAGGCTGATCAAAGTTCACACGCGCTTCTTCCTTGGTGATCTTCTTGGCATAGGTGGCAAGGGCATCATCTTGGGCCTCTGGCGGATATTCTTTCGGAGAAGCGAGATATTGCACCATCAGATCAGCCCCGGTTTGCGCTAGCTCTTCAGTCAATTCGCCTGCGGTTTTTTCCGCAACCGGTGTACTGGATTTCAGCAGCATTGGTCCGGTGTCCAAACCCGCTTCCATCTGCATGATGGTAATGCCAGTTTCTTCATCGCCAGCTAAAATCGCGCGCTGCACGGGCGCCGCACCGCGCCATCGGGGCAGCAACGAACCATGAATGTTCAGGCACCCCATTTTCGGCGCATCCAATATCGCTTGTGGCAGGATCAAGCCATAAGCGGCGACAACGGCGACATCGAGGCCAAGCGCTGCAAATTCGGCTTGCGCCTCTTCGTTCTTCAAGGAAACCGGCACGCGGACCTCCAACCCCAATTCCTCCGCGACTTGCTGCACAGGAGAGGGGGTTAGTTTCTTTCCCCGCCCGGCCCGGCGCGGCGGCTGTGAATAGACGGCAGCAATCTCATGCCCTGCCGCATGTAAGGCGCGCAGGGCCGGTACCGCGAATTCCGGTGTCCCCATAAAGGCAAGGCGCAGTTTTGTAGGTGTCTCAGCGGTCATGATCGCGCCTGGTACATCATATTGCCGGCTCCAAAGTTCACACAATTCACAGAGTGCTTTTTCCCAGCTTCCAATTTTTGTGCTCCGCACTTGATGCGGAGCCTAGGATAGCTGTCGCGTCCGCTCGCCCTGGGCTCCGCATCAAGTGCGGAGCACAAGCTGTCATCTCTTGTATTGCAATCCCGCCTTGCAAAGTTCACACAATTCACACGGGTAATCCTGCGACCGCGCGAGCCCTTGGCCGCTCCAAAGTTCACACAATTCTCACCCCCTGCTGGTGGTTCGGGTGATAAAGCGGATTTGTTTCGTAACGCCTTGAATGTCGCGAATTTAACGGGCTTGTGAGTCATGCTGTCTCCCTAACCAAACTCATCCGTGTAGGACAGCATGATTTTATATTGGCAGCACGCACATCATGGCCCTAAAGGTCAAATCATGGCATCGCAAGAAATCGAAAATCTGGTTCAGGCCCTGTCGAAGCTTCCGGGCCTCGGCCCGCGTTCGGCGCGCCGCGCGGTACTATATCTGCTCAAGCGGCCCGAGACGACCATGAAGCCGATATTGGCAGCGATGGAACGGGTGGATGCCAACATGGTAACCTGCGGGATTTGCGGCAATGTTGATACGCAGGATCCCTGCCAGATTTGCAATGACCCGCGGCGCGATGAAAAATCGCTCTGCGTAGTCGAGGATGTATCCGACCTGTGGGCACTGGACAAATCACGACTGTTTCCCGGCAAATTTCATGTGCTGGGCGGCAGGCTATCGGCGCTGGATGGTGTGCGGCCTGAGGATATCGCCATCGACAAGCTGCTCAACCGGGTGGAGCAAGGCGGCATTGATGAAGTCGTCCTTGCGATGAACGCAACGCTGGAAGGGCAGACAACCGCCCATTATATTGCGGAACGGCTTGAAAATTTCCCGCTGCGACTCAGTCAGTTATCCCATGGAATACCGGTCGGCGGAGAACTGGATTATCTCGACGAAGGGACTTTGGCGCAGGCGCTGCGGTCGCGGCGGCCGATTAGCGGGGACTAAACGAACACCGACTCTAAGGTTTGAATCGGTTCCCAGAAATAGAATTTTTGACCAAATATTGTGCACGGAAGCAACATTTGTTGGTTCTAAGGGCCTGTTCCATCGCCATGAATATTTGTCAAAGCGGCCTTTCACCTAGGTTTTAGCGGAACAGTTAAGCGGCTAATTAAACGCCCTTGACGGACCCCTATTATAGGGCGCACATTGCACAACATAATAATAAAAGTCAGTACTCCCCAATAATATAAATAAAGACTGACAAGCAGGAGAGAGCATGATGAGGAAATCCATTTTACGCAACAGGTGCGCCTTGGGCGCGCTGACACTGGCCATGGCTATGACCCCCGGGCTGGTTCATGCGCAGGATGTGCAGGATGACGATGACGCAGAGAATATCATCGTTGTTACAGGTTCCTACATTCGCGGTACGCCCGAAGATGCTGCGGTTCCCGTTGATGTTTATACCAGCGCTGATCTCGCACAAAATGGCGTGTCTTCACCGCTGGAGTTTATCAAAGACTTGCCTGAAGTCGGCAGCGTTCTTGGTGATTCCAACCAGTTTTCTGCGGACGCACAGGCCAATCAGGGCTTTGGTTCGGTAAACCTTCGTAACCTTGGGCCAACGCGAACATTGGTATTATTTAACGGTCGACGGACGCTGACGGCACCGGGCGCCGTTGGTGGCGGTTTCGGGGATACGAACTCTATTCCCCTTTTCGCACTTGACCGTGTTGAAATTCTGAAAGATGGCGCAGCGGCTACCTATGGTTCTGATGCCATCGCTGGTGTGGCCAACTTTGTGACCAAAACCGGTTTTGAGGGCGTGGAGTTGCAAGGCGACTATGACTTCATCAAAGGGTCTGATGGCAACTATACCGCCTCTATATTGGTCGGACAGAATTTCGGTGATCTGAATATCATGGCCGGCTTTGGCTGGCAGCATCGTTCCGAACTGGAATCGACCGATCGTTCCTATGGTTTTCAGCCTTACAACGTAAACCCAGCGGCGTGGTCTGCCTTGGCAACGCCTGGTACATTCATTGTTCCGGGGACAGGCTTGGTTAGAGATCAAGGTTGTAATGAACTGGGCGGAGTGGAAGATACTTCGGGACCAAATGGCACCGGCGCATCCCTTTGTCGTTTCAGTTTTATACCGAACGATAACCTGGTGGAGGAAGAAGATCGCTATCAGGGCTATATTCAAGCTGATATTGATCTATCAGATACATTCCGGTTCCATGGTGAATTTACTTACGCGCAAACCGATCTTGATCGCATCGGAACCTCACCGGGTTACCCACCGTTGCAAGGTCCGGGGGGAGCTCGGCTCGGTGGCGGTTTCTCCATTTCTCCTGACAACCCAGGCATACCCGCATTTGAGACTCAGAATGGGCTAGGAGCAACTCCGGGACCTATCGGTGTTCTCTTGTGGCGTCCCTTTGGTTTTCTTGGCAATCCGACAGATCCCGGCAGGGGTTCTGGACGGCAGACAGCCAATAACAAAGCTTTTCGTCTGTCCGGTACGCTGGAGAAAGATTTTTCCGAGACGTTGCGCGGCCAATTATCTGTGACCTGGGCCAACTATGAACGGCGCCGCAGTTCCCCAGGGATTGTTGGTTCTCGATTGCAGGACGCACTTAATGGTTTAGGCGGTGCTGACTGTGATCCAGCCACCGGTACACCGGGCGTTGGCGGATGTCAGTGGTTTAATCCTTTTGTAAATGCTGGCCCCGAAAACCCTGCATTGGGATTAACGAACCCTTTCTATGTTCCGGGAAGCGAGAATTCGACCGATCTGATCGAATTCCTCCAGATTGATAACGGGGTGGAGGAAACCGAAGATACATTGGTAGTAGACCTTATTTTTACCGGTGAGCTAGGCATCGATCTTGGCGGTGGCAACATAGGTTGGGCTGCCGGCGCACAATATCGCCAGCTTGATTTTCTCTCTCGCCCTCTACGGGCCGAGTCCAATCTCGACCTTAACCCTTGTGTGATATTGGGTGACCAAAGCTGTATTGGCGGCGGTCTTGATGGCGCTGGTTCGTTTATCTTCCTTGGGGGAACGCGTCCCGAACGTTTGGATCAAGACATTAAAGCCATTTTTGCCGAAGTTGCCGTTCCGATTACCGATACATTGGAAATTACCGCGGCAGCCCGTTTTGAAGATTATGGCGGGTCCATTGGATCAACATTTAATCCTAAAGGCGCCATTCGTTGGGAGCCAACCGATTGGCTGGTGTTGCGAGGATCGGTGGGTACTACCTTCCGCGGTCCGTTGGCGGCACAGGTTTCGAACAATGCTGTGACTTCACTCGCGGCGATTGGTGCCGCGAACGGAAACTTTAAAGCAGTTGATATTGCCGGTAACCCAACGGATCTAGGGCCGGAAAAAGCGTTCAGCTATAACATTGGCGCGGTTGTTGACTTTAGCGGCTTTACTTTCTCAGTTGATTATTGGAGTTTCGATTTCAAGGACGAAATCACAAGAACCGATGCACAAGCGATTGCCAATAGTGTTATATCGTTGAGTATTCCTGACCCAGCGAATCCTGCAAATACCATCCTAGTAGCGGATTGTTCAAACCCATTTGCTGGATTGATCACATTCGATGGCGGTTCGTGTGTTCAAAACACCACATTGGGTACGAACATCTCTAGGATCCTCACGCAATGGGTCAACGGTCCGAAAACCAAAACCTCTGGTTTAGATTTCGCCGCTAGCTACACCACCGATATAGGGCCGGGCGTTTATACTATTGGCGTCAATGCCAGCCATATTTTGGAATATGATATTGGCGACTTCAATTTGAATGGAAACCTGTTGCGAGAAGGCTTCAGCGCTGTGGGACTGGCCAATCTGGACAGGGCGCCAGGCACCATCTCGCCATGGCGGGCCAATGCCTATATCAACTATAATGTTGCTGGCCTGAACCTGCGTTATGGAGCGACTTATATCGCGGGCGTTGTCGACGAGCGATGCCCTGCATTACCGGATCCATGTGCCACTACCAATTTCGGCGACACCAATTTTGGTCGGAATATCTCGAACTATACGCAGCACGACTTCCATGCCGCTTACGAGCTTCCGATTGATGCATTTGACGCGCAGCTACAATTCTCGATTGAAAACTTTACTAACGAAGAAGCATCGGCGGCGCGTTTGCCACTAGGTTATAACCCGTTTATTGGTAATCCATTGGGCCGCGTCTTCCGCCTTGGCGCAAAAGTTGGCTTTTAGAGTTTGATAACTGAGATAGGGAAGGGGCTCGCCATTGGTTAGGCGGGCCCTTTTTCTTTATACGTCAAGCAACATTGCGACTGGTTGACGAATCTCGGCAAAATCCCTAAATTTCTGACATGGCTATATTACCAATCCTTGAAGTTCCTGACCCGCGTCTGAAAACTGTTTCAGAGCCAGTCACAGTGTTTGATGACGAGTTGAAAACCCTCATCGCGGACATGTTTGAAACCATGTATGATGCGCCGGGTATCGGTCTTGCCGCCATTCAGGTGGGTGTGCCGAAACGGATTTTGGTGATCGACCTGCAAGAACCGGTGGAGCATGATCATGAACATGGCGAGCATTGTGACCATGATCATGAGGTTGTTCGTGATCCCAAGGTGTTCATTAATCCGGAAATTCTTGATCCGTCAAACGATTTGAATGTCTATAGCGAAGGCTGCCTTTCGGTGCCGGAACAATATGCCGATGTTGAACGCCCCGCCACGATAACTGCACGCTGGCAGGATGTAGACGGCAAACAATATGAAGAAAAGATGGATGGATTGCTTGCGACCTGTTTGCAGCACGAAATGGATCATCTTGAGGGCATATTGTTTATCGACCATCTGTCCCGCCTGAAACGCCAGATGGTGCTGAAGAAGCTTGCGAAACACCGCAAGGAAGCGGCTTAACCCTGCTTCTTTCGCCATTCTGAACTCGTTTCAGGACATTCTTCACAAACCCGCGCTATTCAGACCCGGAACGAAGTCCGGGCGGACAGGTAAGTTGTTTATTGTAACGGACAGTTACAGCCCTATTGCATGTGCCGCATTGACCGTCTAGGTTCTCCTTTCGTTCCATCATGAAAGGACAGGCGTTGGACGTTGTTTTTGTTCTCTTTATTGCAATCATTACGCTTGTAATCGGTCTCTTTGCGGGCTGGTTCATGGGTGGCCGAACAGCGGCGGCGGCAACGAAGGCGGCAGAGGATACCACTGCCTCGCTGCGAACCATGCTCGACGGTGTGCAGGAAGAGCGCGATACCGCACGTTCCGAACGCGATGCCATTCGCGACGACCGGGATCAGGCCCGGCAATCGCTTGCATCACTAGAGGCGGACGCGCGTAATCATGAGAAACAATTGCAGCAATTGGTCGAAGCGAAAGAATCGCTCTCCGCGCAATTTTCGGAAGTTGGCGCGAAGATGCTCGAAACCGCGCAGCGCCAGTTTCTGGAGCGCGCCGATCAGCGTTTTGACCAAGCCAATGAAAAAGGCGGAGAGAAAATTGCAAAGCTTCTCCAGCCCGTGCATCAAAGGCTTGCGACTTATGAGGAATCCATCAAGAAGATCGAGAAAGAGCGTACTGAATCCTATGCCGGAATTACGGCAACCATAGAACAGGTTCGGCAAGGACAGGACCGGGTGCAGCAGGAGGCAGCACGCCTCGTCAACAGCTTGCGCAACGCGCCCAAATCACGCGGGCGCTGGGGCGAGCAGCAGCTTAAAAACGTGCTCGAAACCTGCGGTCTGTCGGAACATACGGATTTCGTAACGGAACAGAGTATTGATACTGATGAAGGGCGCCTGCGTCCCGATGCCGTGATCAGTGTGCCAGGCGGCCGCAAGCTGGTGATCGATGCAAAAGTCTCGCTGAATGACTATCAGGACGCGTTTGAAGCTGAGGATGACGACGCCCGCAGCTTTGCGATGGCGCGGCATTGCAATTCGATGAAAGCCCATATCGATGGTCTGTCCAAAAAGGCTTATTGGGACCAGTTTGAAGATGCGCCCGATTATGTGATCATGTTCGTGCCTGGCGAACATTTTCTGTCCGCTGCCCTGGAACATGAACCGACGCTTTGGGATCATGCTTTCGAGAAAAAGGTCCTGCTCGCCACGCCAACCAATCTCGTCGCGATAGCACGCACAGTGGCCGGTGTCTGGCGACAGGAGAAAATGGCCGCAGAGGCCAAGCAGATCGGTCAATTGGGCAAGGAAATGTATGACCGGCTTGCCGTTGCCGGAGAGCATCTGAAGCGCATGGGGTCAGGCCTTGGCAGCGCGGTCGGTAATTATAACAAATTTGTCGGCAGCTTTGAGCGCAACGTCATGGCAACGGGCCGCAAATTTGCCGAACTCAACGTCGAGACCGGCAAGAAAGAACTGGAGCCTGTTGCAGAAGTCGAAGCATTGCCGCGCTATTCCAATGAAGTGGAGGCATCGCTGATCGAAGATGATCGTGAAATAAAAGACGAAGCGGCCGAATAGGACCGCTCCAATTTATCCGCTTCCATCTAAGTGGCTTCCGCTGCCTCTGGATCGGACAATATTTCGCCGCCACAGCCATTATGATAGCCGCTTCCGCTAACCGATACTTTCACGGTATCCGCAAATATACGATCGCTCATGCCGTCATTGCACTCTTCGCCGGAAACAATCGTAACACTGATATTATCTTTATCGGTGAAGCCTTTGACGTCCCAACCGGTGGCGGTCTTCTTCATCCGCTGAACGGCAAGACTGAAATCATTATTGCCATCTTGTGATGTGTGGATAATCTCGTCATTTTTTATGTCGACTGTCCAGCCAGGTTCGGTTCCGTAGGCTTTATATTCAGTCAGTTTTTCTTCCGTTACCACCGTATCTTGAGGCTCTTCGCCACAAGCCACCAGTAAAAGCGGTAGAATTGGCATAACCAATAGTGCATTTCTCATAATTCTCTCTCCCAGATATAAGATAGCATAGAGATGAATATTACCAAATAGTGTTTATTTGCGCCGCTGGTTGAGCACTTCATAGGCCATGACAGCGCTGGCGACCGCCGCATTCAAGCTGTCGGCTTTGCCCATCATCGGCATTTTTACCAGCACATCGCAAGCGGCTTCATAATCCTGCGGTAGCCCTTGTGCTTCATTTCCAATCAATAAAAATGTCGGCGCTTCATAGCGAACCGCCTGATAGTCTTTATCCGTATTCAAACTGGTCCCGACCAGTTGTCCGGTGCCGGAGCGCAACCAGTCGATAAAATCCGGCCAAGGGGCTTGCGCAACGTGCTGCGTAAAAATAGCGCCCATGCTGGCGCGTACGGCTTCGACAGAAAAGGGATCGACACAATCATCGATCAAAATCAGGCCGCCAGCACCGACAGCATCACCGGTGCGCAATATCGTCCCAAGGTTCCCGGGATCTCGTAGCGCTTGCGCCACCAGCCAAATATCGGACGCATTGCGGTCAATATCAGCAAGTGCCGTGGGGTGGTCTTCATAAATCCCAATGATCGATTGCGGATTGGATTTGCCCGACAGCTTGGCGATAATGGCTTCGCTGGTTTCAATGACCTCGCCGCCAGCCGCAAAAGTCGCCGCTTCTATCTTCTCGGCCAGCGGGTGAAGGTCCGTATCCTCAATGACAACGAGCAACTTCGGCGTCTTCCCGGCATCGAGTGCTTCTGTCAGGATGCGCAAACCCTCGGCAAGAAAATGACCTTCACGCTTGCGATGCTTCTTTTCCCGCAGGCTTTTTAATCGCTTGATTGTCGGGTTGGAAAAACCGGTAATCTGGCGTCTTTCGGGCGATGACACAGAGATCAATCCTCGCCAAAGCCGTCAACCACCAGTCCGGCGAGTTTCTCCAGCGCTGCTTCCGACTGATGGCCTTCGACGATGATTTCAACGCTGTCCCCTTTTGCCGCGCCCAGCATCATCAAGCCCATAATCGAAGTGCCCGTGACTTCAGTGCCGTCTTTGGCAACCTTTACAGACAGACCTTCGGGAAGCTTGCTCACATAGGTGACAAATTTCGCGCTGGCTCTGGCATGCAGGCCGCGATTATTGGTGATAGCGACAGTCTTGCGATGCTCGCTCACGCATCACTTCCCAATATTTCCGACGCGACGCTGATATATTTTTGGCCGGCTTCTTTAGCGGCTGTAACGGCATCAGCGACATCCATGCATTTGCGCGCGCCGTCCAGACGGATAAGCATGGGTAAATTCACCCCTGCAATGACTTCAACTTTGCCTTTTTCCATCAAGGAAATGGCTAGATTGGAAGGTGTGCCGCCAAATAGGTCGGTCAGGACTATGACGCCTTTGCCGCTCTGAACCTTGTCGATGGATTCGGCGATTTCCTGACGCCTTTGCTCCATGTCATCATGCGGGCCAATGCAAACCGACAATATCGCTTTTTGCGGACCAACAACATGCTCCATTGCCGTTATAAACTCGACGGCCAACCGACCATGGGTAACAAGAACCAAACCGATCATTGCGATTAAATACCCTTATTCCCGTTCAGATCCTGCATGGTTTCCAGCGCTTCCATTGGGCGCGACGCCAGATTGCGATGCAGGACAGTGGGCGAAAATCCTTGGTCATGCAAGCTTTTGCTCAGCACCTCAGCAACATGTACCGATCTGTGACGCCCACCGGTACAACCGATACCGATATTCACATAGGCCTTCCCCGCCTTGATATATTTGGGCAGCAGGAAACTGATCATATCGTCGAATTTCTGCAGTGCTTCTGCGTAAGCTGGGTCTTTGGATATATATTCCGCGACCGGCTCATCTAACCCGGTCAGAAGCTTTAAATTGGCATCCCAAAACGGATTCGATAGAAAGCGTACATCGAAGAGCAGATCAATATTATTGGGAAGCCCGCGCGAAAACCCAAAACTGGTAATCGTCACAGTGGTGATATCGGTATCCTGAAGGCTGAATTCTTCGCGAATCTGGCCTTGCAGATCGCTGGCGGACAGGCTGCTGGTATCAATCACATGATCGGCCCATCGACGAAAAGGTTCAAACTGGCTGCGTTCTAATGCAATGCCATCTTTTGCAGGACGATCCAGCGCCAAGGGATGACGCCGCCGCGTCTCGCCATAACGGCGTTCCAGTTCACCGCCACCGCAATCAAGATATAGTGTGGAAATGTGATAATTCTTGTTTGCCTGCAATTTCTTGATGCGATTGATCAACTTATCCGGCTCAAATCCCCGTGTTCGGCTATCAAAGCCCAGTGCCAATGGTGGGTCGCCGTCTCCGCGCGAACTTGAGGGCGGGGTATTGAGCAGGCCTTCGACCAGCCGGATAGGGAAATTATCGACGGTTTCCCAGCCAATATCCTCCAACGTCTTCAACGCAGTAGTTTTTCCGGCGCCAGAAAGACCGGTGATCAACAAAACATGTTTGCTATTGCTCACATTCATACACTTTGCGGCCCCTGCAAAAGCTGCTTAAGCGCCATTTCGACCTTTATTGGCGCGCTGGCTTCGGCAGGATTTATTGTGATTGTTGGAATGGCCATGGTCATAATTGTCTCTGTTTGGCTATCCAGCGGAAAGCGCTCGGGTTCTGATTTTAGACGCACATGCAGCCTTAGCGGAATGTTCGAGACATGGGCATAGTCAAAAATACCCAGTGACCGGATTTCGATCTTTCCCGCTATTTTGGCCGGAGCGGTCAGCAATATCTGGTTATCATCATTGTGAAGTTCAACATAGTCGTCACTGATCAGAGCTGCTCCCCGGTCAAGTAAACGTAGAGCAAGGTCCGATTTCCCTGATCCGGATGCACCCGCGATCATCACACCGGCGCCATATAGCGCGACGCAGCTGGCATGGCGGGTTTCCACAGTCACGTTATCCCGTCGCCTTGGGTAGGCGAATTTCAAAGCAAGCTCCTTGCTGGCCGTCCGGTCGGTCAATGACTTTGACAATGCCTTCATGCCCTTCGACAATCGTTTTGGCGATGGCCAGGCCCAGTCCGCTATGTTTGCCAAATGCCTCTTCAGCAGGGCGATCGGAAAGGAAGCGCTTGAAAATATTCTGGCGTTGTTCCTTGGCAATGCCTGGCCCTTGGTCAGAGACTTGAATGACCACTTCGTCGGCATCCGGTGTTGCAAGAATTTCGATCAAGCCGTCTTTTGGAGAAAACGAAACAGCATTGTCGAGGATATTGCTGAAAACCCGCTCTAGTCGATCGCCATCGCCCATTATCGTAGCGACGCCGCGGCCTGGCCGGGCAAATGCAATTTTGACGCTTTCGTTGGTGTCGCGTTGTTCTCGGGCGGCAAGCAATTGGTCAAGCATCTTGCCGACATCGACTTTCTCAAATTTCGTTCGCGCCAGCTCTGCATCAACGCGAGATGCTTCGGAAATATCGTTGATCAGCCTATCAATCCGGCGGACGTCGTCGTTGGCGACGTCGATCAGTTGTCGCCGCAAGTCAGGGTCATCAACACGGTCAAGGCCTTCCAGAGCGGAGCGTAGTGATGCCAAAGGGTTTTTAATTTCATGACTGACATCGGCGGCAAACGCCTCTGTTGCATCAATCCGATAGCGCAGGGCACCGCTCATGTCGGCCAACGCGCGCGCAAGCTGACCGATCTCGTCGCGTCTGCCCGGCATCCTGGGGATCGCGATTTCGGGGGCTCGTCCCAAGCGCACGCGAACAGCAGCGCGGGCGAGTTTCCTGATCGGGCGGACAATTGTTCGGGCCAAAAATAGCGACAGCAGAATGGAGACCAGGGCAGTAAGAAAGATAACCAGGACTACATTTGACCGTTCGGCCCTTACAATCCGGGTAATATCTCGCGCGTTGCTGGTGAGCAGGAGAACATGTTCGCTGCTCGGGATATAGGAAGCTGCGATGATCACAGGTGTGCGATCGGGTGCATAGCGCACGGCGCTGTTGGATTTTTGATCGACTGAAAGCAATTTCAGCTCCGGCCAGGCCGAAACCTTGTCATTTTTGGGTTCCGAGAATGCAGTAATCGGTTCGCTGATAACTATAAATTCTATTGACTGATCCAGCGTTCGGGCAACATCTTTCTGCCAGGGCTGCTCTTGCGGATCCCGCAGTTCATAAGTGGGTTCAGCGAGATCGAAGCTGTCGACAATTTTCCTGCCATCTTTGTCGTAAAGCCGTAACCTGCTTTTTAAATCAGCAGCAAAACTCACAATCAGATCTTCCCGGTTTTCAGGCGTTTGAAGATTAAGAGCATCGCTGATAATCTGTGTCTGGAGCCGGGCCTGACTCAGCCGTTCGTGAGTGAGTTCATCACGGTAATTGTCGAGATAAAACAAGCTGCCTGCTAATAACGCTATCGCCAGAATATTGACCGCCAATATACGCGTGGTCAGCGACAGGCGTGCCGACCATCGCAATGATAGCTCGGGATCGTCGATGCTATTCGCAGGTTTATTCGTTGTAGCGATAACCGGCTCCATAGAGCGTATCAATCGCGTCAAAATCCGAATCGACTTCGCGAAATTTGCGGCGCAGACGTTTTATATGGCTGTCGATAGTCCGGTCATCGACATAGACGTCGTCCTGATAGGCAGCATCCATCAACTGATTGCGGCTCTTTACCACGCCAGGGCGGTTCGCAAGGGTTTCCAGGATCATGAATTCGGTCACGGTGAGCGTCACATTGTCGCCATTCCATTTGACGAGATGCCGAGCGGGATCCATTTCCAAACCACCGCGCACCAGTGGCTCCAGTCCTTCGGTTTCGGCCCCTTCATCGGATAATTTGACCAGTTCAGCCCGGCGCAAAATCGATTTGACACGGGCAATCAAAAGCCGCTGTGAAAAGGGTTTCTTGATATAATCATCTGCGCCCATCGCTAAACCGAGCGCCTCATCCAGTTCTTCGTCTTTAGAGGTCAGGAAAATCACCGGCAAATTGCTCTTCTCTCGCACGCGGCGCAGCAACTCCAACCCGTCCATTTTAGGCATTTTAATATCGAAAATGCCAAGGTCAGGGGGGTTGTCGAGTATCGCCTGCAGGGCAGCCTCGCTGTCAGAATATACACGCGTTACAAAGCCTTCGGCCTGCATCGCAATGGATACGGAGGTTAAGATGTTCCGGTCATCATCAACAAGGGCAATATTTGCAGCCATGAAATGGGTCTATTCCGTTATCATTTGTAAAGTTCAACTTCTAAATGGACTAATTGAACCATGGCGCTGGCACAAGGACGCATGTGGGCGAACTTCGATGCTGTGTAAATGACCATCGTTGTCATTTTTCCCATAACGAAACACGCAGTTTCACTAGCCAATCTGGCAATTTGACCGACTCGTTTTGGTGAGTTAAGCGCACCTCAAACTTGCCAAGTCCGGCAATCATCCATTCCTAATTCAAGCCTAGGGGAATATTCGTGTCACAAGTTTCATCCACCACATTAAATGATCAAGGTTTTGCCACAGCGGCAGAGCAGCACTGGAACCTGGGCGCGCCCGCGTTGGTTGAGGCGGCTATATCTCGCGGCGAGGGGCATCTCGCAAAAGATGGCCCACTGGTTGTCGAAACCGGAAAGCATACTGGTCGTTCTGCCAATGATAAATTTATCGTTCGCGATGGTGAGACAGAAGACAGCGTTTGGTGGGGCAAAACCAATGTTGGTATGACGCCAGAACATTTTGCGGCGCTGAAAGCAGATTTCCTGAAAGCAGTCGCTGATAAAGAGACGTTGTTTGTACAGGATCTATTTGGCGGTTCGCAGCCGGAGCATCGTGTGAATGTTCGCGTCATCAATGAACTGGCATGGCATAACCTGTTCATCCGGACCATGCTGGTCCGCCCGACCGGCGAAGAGTTGGCTGCGTTCGATCCAGAATATACGATCATCGATTTGCCAAGCTTTAAGGCCGATCCAGAGCGTCACGGCACCCGTAGCGAAACCGTCATCGCGGTAAACCTGACCGAGAAGCTGATTTTGATCGGCGGCACAGCTTACGCGGGCGAAATGAAAAAGTCAGTGTTCGGATTACTTAACTATCTGCTGCCACTTGATTCGGTGATGCCGATGCATTGTTCGGCAAATATGGGGCCAGAAGGTGACACGGCGATTTTCTTTGGTTTGTCTGGAACTGGGAAAACAACCTTGTCTGCTGATGCTAGCCGTACTTTGATTGGCGATGATGAACATGGTTGGTCTGATACGGCTGTGTTCAACTTCGAAGGCGGTTGTTACGCAAAGATGATCCGCTTGTCGGAAGAAGCGGAGCCGGAAATATACGCGACCACACGGCGTTTTGGTACGGTGCTGGAAAATGTGGTGATGGACCCGGAAACGCGGGAACTGGATTTTGATGATAATAGCAAAGCGGAAAATACCCGCGGTGCTTATCCGATTGATTATATCCCCAACACTTCGGAAAAAAATATGGGGCCGGTTCCCAAGAACATCATCATGCTTACGGCCGATGCTTTCGGGGTATTGCCTCCGATCTCTCGGTTGACACCAGAGCAAGCCATGTATCACTTCCTGTCTGGCTACACAGCCAAAGTGGCGGGCACAGAAATTGGTGTGACGGAACCGGAAGCGACTTTCTCAACATGTTTCGGCGCTCCTTTCATGCCGCGCCATCCGTCTGTTTACGGTAACCTGCTGAAAGAGCGTATCGCCAAGGGCGGCGTCCGTTGCTGGCTTGTGAACACCGGTTGGACCGGCGGTAAATATGGCGAAGGCAACCGCATGCCGATCAAGGCAACCCGTGCTTTGCTGAATGCAGCGCTTGACGGCAGTCTCAACGATGGCGAATTCCGTATGGATGAAAATTTCGGCTTTGAGGTGCCGGTTTCGGTACCAGGCGTTGATAGTGCGATCCTTGATCCGCGTTCAACCTGGTCAGATGGCGCAGCCTATGATGCGACAGCCCAGAAGCTGGTTAAACTGTTCATCGACAATTTTGAGCAATTTGCCGAGCATGTCGATCAGAACGTCCGGGAAGCTGCGCCAACCGCAGCTTGAGCCAAAACCTGATGTTAAAGCAATTGTCGCGACGGGCCCGCGGCAATTGCAATATCGACTATGCTGAGGTCTGCACTGGGGCTTAGAGATAGCGTCTCTCCCGGGACAAATCCCTGCGCCTCTGTTGCTGTATCAATTCTGCCATTCGTTGCTATATCATGGGCAATTCGGACCAGTCGCTTTATTACCTGGTTAGCGGGATAGTCTGTAGGTGCGCTAAGCCTTATTTCCTGCTCGCTGAAATAGGACAGTCCAAACGTCTGGAATTTGCCATCCGAACTTTCCGAAATTGCAATTTGGATCAATACAGGAAATGGACCACCCGTTATATATTGCTGGCTGGCCTCGGCAAAATATTCAAAGCCGATGTGCAGTTTGGCAGGCTGCCATATAACACTGGTGGCGTTGAGCGCTTTACCTATAATTCGCGCTAACTCTAGGAATGTCCGATTGATGGTGCTGTCATGCTTTGCGTTTGCGATATGCTCGCTGAGCGTTATTCCGATAGCGGACATTGGACTTTCAGGCGCAATACAGAAGATATGGTTCAGCTTATCAGCAGAAAAATGCTGAAAATTATCCTGCGCCAAATGATGAGTTAGATGGAAACTCATGCCTCCAACGACCGCTTCAATACTCTTCAGATCGGGATATTTCGAGCGGTTGAGTATTACTCTATTCGCAACGTCATCCGGTAGCGTCAAATCAGGCAGTCGGAATGAATCTGACAACGGAACCATGATCAACAAAGGCGGATTGTCTTGCATCATCAGTTTACGCCTTGTGCCCCCGAAAAGCTATAATGTTCTTTTTATGTTCTATATCGGATATGTCCATAGCATAATTGGCGAGCCATGTGATAATGGTCCAATATGAACCAAATGCGATCAAAGCTGGATATCATTTCAATATATCGGCATGATTCCGGGGAAGGAGCGCATCAATGGCTGATTGGGTTTTGTCGATATTAATGCTGTCTGGCGCAGGTTTGCTCGCAGGCGGGGTTTATTTGATCCGAACTGGAAAGAACAAAAAGCAGGGAATCCTGATGCTGATCGCATCAGCGGTCATGTTTGCCAATGTTGGCATTTGGACAATACCAACCGCTGATTCCTCAAAAGAAACAGGAAATGCTTTTCCCGACCAACCCAATTAAAAACTTATTTGATCGGCGAATCCGGAGCGAGACGCATGTCGAGATAATTGTCGACCGAACCCATTAGTAGCTCCATTTCATTTTCATAGAAATGGTTCGCACGCGGAATTTCATCATGGTGGATGGTGATATGTTTCTGCGTCCGCAATTTGTCGACCAGCTTCTGAACAGCGCTTGGTGTCACAACTTCATCATTCACACCCTGGATGATAATCCCGGATGACGGGCAGGGAGCGAGGAAGTTGAAATCATACATATTGGCTGGCGGAGATACGGAGATAAATCCCCGCACTTCAGGACGGCGCATCAAAAGCTGCATGCCGATCCAGGCACCGAAGCTATAGCCTGCAATCCAGGTTGTCTGGGCTTCGGGGTGGATGCTCTGGACCCAATCGAGCGCGGAAGCGGCATCAGACAGCTCACCAATACCATTGTCAAACGCGCCCTGCGACCGGCCAACGCCGCGAAAATTAAACCGCAGCGTTGCAAAACCGCGATTCACAAATGTTTTGTACATCGCTTGTGTGATACGATCATTCATCGTGCCGCCTGCTTGCGGGTGCGGATGAAGGATCATCGCCACGGGGGCACGGTCACGCGGTCCTGGGCTGAAACGGCCTTCCAGGCGTCCTTCGGGTCCGGTAAAAATTACGTCAGGCATGGCTTTTTCAATTCTATGGTCAAGATTACGATTTGAATGGCGTCAAAAGGCAGATTAGCTTTTGCGCTAAATGAAGCGCCTATATAGAGAGAGTGAAATATTCCGCAACTATATCCCGCAATTGTCAAAGGGTTTTGATACCTAAAATGCCTGAACAGAAACGCATCTATCTGGACTATGCCGCGACTACGCCCATGTTAGATGTCGCGCAGCAAGCCTGTTTGGATGGATTTGCACATTGGGCCAATCCATCGTCTCCGCATGCGGATGGACGTGCTGCCGGGTCAACGCTCGAAAATGCGCGGAAACGATTGAAGTCCGCGTTGGACTGGGACGGAGAGGTGATATTCACCAGCGGTGCCAGCGAAGCCATTGCCATGGCGCTCAAACAAACCAAACCGGCGCGGCAGTATGTTTCACCGATTGAGCATGATGTCGTCTTGCGTTTTTCCGAAGGCGCGGCGGCCATACCGGTCGATCTAAACGGTTTGGTCGTGCCGATGCGGTTGAACCATATGCTGAAAAGCGAAAAAGAGTCGGCCTTGGTGGTCGTGCAATCGGTCAATAACGAAACTGGCGTCATGCAGGATATGGAGGCGCTGGCCAAAGTGGCGCGCGATCGCGGCGCGATTTTAATGGCAGATTGTTCGCAGTCTGCAGGGAAAATGCCGCTTCCTGATGCCGACATGATTGTCATTGCAGGCCATAAATTCGGCGGGCCGCCGGGCGTTGGTGCCCTGCTGATCAAGGATCTGAACCTGCTGCATGCGCATGGCGGGCAGGAACAGGGCTATCGCTCCGGTACCCAGAACCTGCCTTACATCATGGCAATGGTCGCCGCTTTGGAAGCCCCGGCCAATTGGGCAGGGCGGGCCACGGAACTACGGGCTCATCTCGACAATGCCATCAAAACCGAAGGCGGTGCTATCATTGCAGAAAATGCGCCGCGTATCGCAACCATCGGCAGCTATCACATGCCTGGTGTTGCCGCGAATACGCAGCTTATCAAATTTGATATGGCCGGTTTTTCAGTATCAGCCGGCAGCGCCTGTTCGTCTGGTACGTTGAAACCCAGCCATGTTCTGGAAGCGATGGGCGTTGACGAAGCAACGGCACGGGAGGTTATCCGGGTGAGCATAGGCCGGGATACCACACGCGCGCAGATTTATGATTTTATTGAGCAATGGAAATCTATTTTCAGCGCTTCGCGTAAGGGCTGACCCGATGGCCAAGGATTTGATATACCTCGATAATCAAGCGACAACACCGCTCGCACCGGAAGTGTTTGACGCCATGGTTCCCTGGCTGCGCGACAATTTTGGCAATCCGCATAGTGCTCATGTGATGGGCCGCAAAGCCGCCGCCGTCGTTGAAGTTGCTCGAGAACAGGTCGCTAGTCTTTTGCCGAAAGGCGGAAGCGTGCTGTTCACCGGCAGTGCGACGGAGGCGATTAACCTGGGTTTCGGTGCTGTCCAAGCCATGAAGGCGCAGGGGCGCAACAAGATTATCGTTCTCGACAGCGAACATGCTGCCGTTCGCGATACTGCGCTATCGCATGAAGCGCATGGCTTCATAGTCGAACGGCATCCGGTTGGTAGCGATGGTATTGTGTCACTGGAGCAATTGAGCATGTCGATTGACGACAAAACCGCGCTGGTAGCGGCAATGTTGGTCAATAATGAAATTGGCGTCATTCAGCCGGTCGAAGCGATTGCAGAGCTCGCGCATGCTAAAGGCGCGCTGATGCTTTGCGATGTCGTGCAGGGCTATGGTCGGGTCGATATCCCGGACAATATCGATATGGCCGCGATATCGGCGCATAAAATATATGGACCCAAGGGCATCGGCGCCTTGTGGATTCGCGACGGTATTGACCCGCCGCCGATAATCCATGGTGGCGGACAAGAGCAGGGTATAAGGTCTGGCACCTTGTCACCCGCCTTATGCGCGGGTTTCGGACAGGCAGCAGTGCTTGGCTTGGAATGTCATGATTCTGATGCAGCCCATATTCAGACACTAGCGGATAGAGCGCTCAACTATTTTGCAGACTGGACGATCAATGGCTCTACCGACCAACGCTACATGGGCAATCTGAATATTCGCCGCGATGGCTTAGACGTAGCGCGTTTAATGTCGGATGTGCGCGGTGTTGCTTTCTCTGCCGGATCAGCATGTGCCAGCGGATCGGGCAGACCAAGTCATGTCTTGGGGGCGCTTGGCCTTGAGCCAACCGAAATTAAATCCTCCATTCGGTTGGGGTTCGGTCGTTATAACAGCCTGGATGATATTGAAAGAGCATCGCAAATTATCAACACAGCGGTCGAGGTACAGCTTGCATGAGTGACATACAGGTGAATTTTATCAGCGCCGATGGCGATCAAATGGTGACGGCAAAAGCATCCGACGGCGATGACCTGCTGACCGTTGCACAGATTCACGATCAACCTCTCGAAGGGACATGCGAAGGGCAGATGGCCTGTTCGACATGCCATGTGATCATTGCTGCCGAAGACTTTGACAAACTGCCCGAAGCGACAGAGATGGAAGAGGATATGCTCGATCTCGCCGCCGGTGCGCGGCGGACCAGTCGATTGGCCTGCCAGGTTATTTTGACGCCGGAACTGGATGGTCTTACGGCGCATATTCCTTCTGAAAGCCGCAATATGCAGGGTATTTAACGATGTTGGATCGCCGGACATTCCTACTGTCATCCAGTTTGCTATTGGTCGGTGGTTGCATGACGCAGCCCGCCGCGCGGGGCGAAAATGCCTCAAAGTCACCAATTTTGAACGCTCCAGAAATTTTAGAGATTGAAAAGCGTATCGGCGGGCGTCTGGGGGTCGCACTGGTCGATGGAGACGGGGCCTTGATCATGTCACACCGGGGTGGCGAGCGTTTTGCAATGTGTTCGACCTTCAAGGCTGCCTTGGCTTCGATGTTGTTCGCTGCGCATAAGGCCGACACGGTTGATATGTTCGCCAAATTTGGACTGAAAGCGTCCGACAGCGTCCCTTATATGCCGTTTGTCGAGAAAAAGCTGGCAGCCAAGGAACCGGTATCGCTCCATGAGCTGGCCGGCGCCACCGTGATGACCAGCGACAATGCAGCGGCAAATCTGATTCTCAAGGCCGTTGGTGGGCCCCAGGCATTTACGAGTTTCGTGCGTGCCAATGGCGATAGCCTGACGCGTCTGGATCGGATGGAACCCGAACTGAACGAAAATGCACCGGGTGATCCGCGTGATACGACAACCCCGGAGGCAATGGCCAGACTGCTCAGAAAGCTTACAATCGAAGACGCGGCCAGTGACCCTAGTAAGCTGAGCTTGCAAAAATGGATGAAGAACAGCAAAACCGGCGCATCCCGCATCAGGGCTGGGCTTCCTGAAGGATGGATGGCTGGCAATAAAACCGGGACTGCTGATCGCGGGATCGCGCGTAATGATATCGCTATAATCTGGCCGGTGCAGGGGGATGAGGTCGACAAACCGGTTGTTCTTACAGTTTATGTCGATCGCCCTACAGTTCCTGGAAAACAGGTTGATGCCGCCATTGCCGATGTTGCAAGGGTCATTGTACCACTGATCGCACCTGTGGGCTGATCGGTTAACTGCCGTCTTATTTGAGGCTGAGGCAACCTTTTCTCCTCTCACGGGTTTTAACAGAAGCTCAAAAGAGCATTCCCAGAACCAGGAGAAACACGATGTCCATCGCGAAAACCACCGAAGTTATTTCATCATCCACCAAGAGCGTTGAAGACGCTGTCCATAACGGTATCGAACGGGCATCCAAGACCATCAAAGGTATTTCCGGTGTTTGGGTAAAAGATACCAAAGCGACGGTAGAAAATAATAAGATAAGCGAATGGCGTGTCACGATGATTATCACATTTGTGCTTAACGACTAATCTTGACCTGAAACACCAAAGCGGTCTTGCATTTTCCGCCTGACCCCACCATATGCGCGGTGGGAGTCGGGTGGACGTAGTGTTCGCCAACCCGGTCAGATCCGGAAGGAAGCAGCCGTAACGATTTTTCTACGGGTCGCCCGGCTCCTACTTACAAAATTTACACAGGCTTTTCGGTCAAACCGAGGTTTAGGCTTCGACAAGATGATGGTGAGCGCCTAAACTCCACTTATGTCCGATTCACCCGACATTTTTGCCGCTGGTGGCGTGGAAGCGCCCATTGCTCCAGCGCCATCTGAGGCGCAGCCTTATCGCGTGTTGGCGCGTAAATATCGCCCGTCCAGCTTTGCCGAGCTAATTGGACAGGATGCGATGGTTCAGACGCTCGGCAACGCGATCAAGCGCGATCGTTTGGCCCATGCCTTCCTGATGACCGGCGTGCGCGGGGTTGGCAAGACGTCGACCGCCCGGCTGATTGCCAAAGCGCTGAATTGCATTGGAGAAGATGGGCAGGGCGGCCCAACCATTGATCCGTGTGGAAAATGCGAGCCATGTCGTTCGATCGCTGAGGGTAGCTTTATCGATGTCATCGAAATGGATGCGGCGAGCCATACCGGTGTCGACGACGTCAGAGAGATTATCGAGGCCGTGCGCTATTCTTCGGTTTCCGCGCGTTACAAGATCTATATTATCGACGAAGTCCACATGCTGTCGAAAAACGCTTTTAATGCGCTTTTGAAGACGCTGGAAGAGCCGCCGGCCCATGTGAAATTCATCTTTGCGACGACGGAAGTGAATAAAGTACCGATTACAGTGCTGTCCCGATGCCAGCGCTTTGACCTGAAACGGATCAAGGCGGAGCAACTATCGACGCATTTCGGCAATATTGTCGAAAAAGAGGGTGTCCAAGCAGAGCAGGAAGCGCTCGATCTGATTGCGCAGGCCGCCGAGGGGTCGGTTCGCGATGGCCTATCCATTCTCGATCAAGCAATTGCCCATGCCGATATGGAAGGCGGCGGTGACGTCAAGGCGTCACAGATCCGGGAAATGCTCGGATTGTCTGATCGCAGCGCTGTGCGGCGGTTGTTTGGATTGTTATTGGAAGCGGACTCCAAGGCGTTGCTCGATGCGATTGACGAACAATATCGCGTTGGGGTCGAGCCATTATCGCTGATGAATGGGCTATTATCATTGTGCCATCAGGTGACATTGTACAAAGTGGGGCGCGCTAACGACCCGACCTTGTCGGACGAAGCGAAGGCACAATTGAGTGGATGGTCGGAAAACCTTTCTTACCCTGTTCTCCATCGGTTATGGCAATTACTTCTCAAAGGCTTTGAAGAAGTACAACAAGCCCATATGCCGCGAGAAGCATGCGATATGGCGTTGTTGCGCGTACTTTGTGCCGCTGATATGCCCGACCCCGGCGAATTGGCGAAGATGTTGCAACAAGGCACCGCTCCTGCTGCCCCGCCGCCAGTTGAAGCTGCCCCGATAACTCCAACAGTAGCGGTGCACGAAGCGCCGCCCGCACCCGTCGCTGATGTCCCAAGCCAGACTGCCCAGCCTTTGCCGGTTGAAGCCTCCGTTGAAGAGCAGGTACCAGAACAGCAATCACCATCCAACAACCTTCCTCAAGATTTTCAGGGCGTGATCGATATTGTCGGCGGCGTCTCACCAGTCTTGGAAAGCATATTAATTGCCGATATGCGGATCATCAGCTATTCTGCACCAATCATAGAATATCAATCAGCGCGACCAATTGCGCCATCTGACCTTAAAAAAATCACGGATGCGCTGAAAGACGCCACTGGCACAGTTTGGACGATTCAAGAGGGGCAGGGCGAGGCAAAGCCAAGTATTTCCGAACAGGCACAGCTTGATAAGGATGCCGCCACGCAGGCTATATTGGATACTCCGCTTGTAAAAGCCGCCTTTGAGGCTTTTCCTGATGCGGAATTACTGGAAAATGATGCGGAGCAGGCCGCGGCTCAATCCCGGCCCGAATCAAGGAGTTCACAAGCATGAAATCGATGGAAGAAATGATAAAAGCGGCTCAGGAAGCCGCGCAAACGGTGCAAACCCAAATGGAACAAGCCCAGGTTAAGCTCGACAGCATCGAGGTTGAGGGCAAAGCGGGTGGCGGTCTGGTATCGGTCAAGGCGACGGCCAAGGGTCGCATTTTGGGTGTCAGCATCGATGAAAGCCTTATGAAGGCGGAAGAAAAAGGCATATTGGAAGACTTGGTCGCCGCTGCCTTCAATGATGCGCGCGACAAGGCCGATGCTGTAAGCAACGAAGAAATGGGTAAAATGACCGGCGGCATGGGCTTGCCAGCAGGGTTTAAGCTACCCTTTTAGCGGTATTGACCATTTTGCACCGCGATGATTTTATTGCGGTTGAAGTCATCTTGGCTAGCCCCATATAGGCTTACAGGCGCTGAATATAGCGCCATAGTTTGGAGTATTCATGTCACAGCCCGCATCCACACCTGCCGCAAATCCTCAATCCAAGGCGCTGCCTTTATTGCCATTGCGCGATATTGTGGTTTTTCCGAATATGATCGTGCCGCTCTTTGTCGGACGCGATAAATCGGTGGTGGCTCTGGAAAAAGCTATGGACAGCGACAAGGAAATATTCCTCGTGGCGCAGCTGGACCCCGCGGAAGATGATCCAGGACGTGATCAGCTTTATGATCTGGGGGTGGTGGCAACCGTCCTGCAATTGCTGAAACTACCTGATGGCACAGTGCGCGTACTGGTTGAAGGACAGCAGCGCGCAAAACATGTCTCTTTGGATGAACAAAGCGACGGTTTCGTGCTCGCTAAAGTTGATCTGATCGATGAACAATCAGTGGAAGGCCCTGAAGCCACGGCTTTGATGCGTTCTGTTGTCGAGCAATTTGAAAACTATTCGAAACTTAATAAAAAATGCCAGCGGAGACCGTCGTACAGCTTGGTGAGATTGAGGAAGCGTCACGCTTGGCCGATGCAGTTGCGGCCAATATCAACGTTAAAGTGGCCGATAAACAAAGCCTGTTGATCGAGAGCGACCCGGTGAAGCGTCTGGAAATGGCTTTCGCGTTCATGGAAGGTGAGCTTGGCGTATTGCAGGTCGAGAAGAAAATCCGCGGCCGCGTGAAGCGCCAGATGGAGAAAACCCAGCGCGAATATTACCTGAACGAGCAAATGAAAGCTATTCAGCGTGAATTGGGTGATGGCGAAGACGGCGAAGGCGACGAAATGTCGGCACTTGGCAAAAAAATTGAGGAGATGAAACTCTCCAAAGAAGCCAAAGCAAAAGCTAATGCGGAATATAAAAAGCTTAAAGGCATGCAGCCAATGTCGGCTGAAGCCACGGTTGTTCGCAATTACCTGGATGTGTTGCTTGGCCTGCCTTGGGGCAAGAAATCCCGGTTGAAGAAAGATATCAAACAGGCGGAAACCGTTCTTGATGATGATCATTTTGCGCTTGAGAAAGTGAAAGAGCGGATTGTCGAATATCTCGCCGTGCAAGCGCGTACCAACAAGCTCAAAGGGCCTATCCTTTGTCTGGTTGGCCCTCCTGGTGTCGGTAAAACCTCCCTTGGTCGTTCCATTGCTAGAGCTACAGGCCGTGAATTTGTCCGTCAATCGCTTGGCGGCGTGCGGGATGAAGCAGAGATTCGCGGGCATCGCCGGACTTATATTGGTTCGCTGCCAGGCAAGATTGTATCGAATTTGAAAAAGGCTGGCACGTCAAACCCGTTGTTCCTGCTCGACGAGATCGACAAGCTTGGCCAGGATTTCCGTGGCGACCCAGCATCGGCGCTGCTCGAAGTGCTCGACCCGGAACAGAATGATAAGTTCCAGGATCATTATCTCGAAATAGATATTGATCTGTCGGACATCATGTTTGTGACGACCGCCAATTCCCTGAATTTGCCGCAGCCGCTGCTCGACCGGATGGAGATCATCCGGCTTGAAGGTTACACAGAAGATGAGAAAGTCGAAATTGCCAAACGGCATCTGATCGAAAAGCAAATTGACGCGCATGGCTTGAAAAAAGGCGAGTTTGCCTTGCATGAAGATGCTCTGCGCGACCTTATCCGCTATTATACTCGCGAAGCTGGTGTACGGACTTTGGAACGAGAAATCGCCAAACTGGCTCGCAAAGCATTGCGCCGGATTCTCGAAGGAGAGTATAAGACTGTCGAAATCACCACAGAGACGCTTTCTGAATATGCCGGTGTTCGTAAATATCGGCATGGCGTCAGCGAAGAGGAAAATCAGGTCGGTGCTGTTACGGGTCTGGCCTGGACAGAAGTTGGCGGAGAATTGCTGACGATTGAATCCGTGACTGTGTCTGGCAAGGGTCAGATTAAAACAACCGGCAAGTTGGGCGAAGTCATGACCGAGTCGGTTCAGGCTGCCTTGTCTTTCGTAAAGGCGCGTTCGCCCTCTTACGGGATCAAACCAAGTATTTTTGGGCGCAAAGATATCCACATTCACTTGCCGGAAGGCGCTGTACCCAAAGATGGCCCTTCAGCGGGCGTAGGCATTGTGACGGCAATTGTGTCGACATTGACAGGCATAGCAGTCCGCCGTGATGTTGCGATGACGGGCGAAGTTACTTTGCGCGGCCGTGTTTTGCCGATTGGCGGCTTGAAAGAGAAACTGCTCGCGGCGTTGCGAGGCGGGATCACGACTGTGCTAATTCCAGCAGAGAATGAAAAGGATCTGGTAGAGATTCCGGATAACATCACGTCTTCGCTGAAGATCATTCCGGTTAAACATGTTGATGAAGTGTTGGCGCAGGCGTTGACCGAAAAAGTAGAACCGATTGAGTGGAGCGACGCTGACGAATTGGCAAGCCATGCTACGGCCCCTGTTTCCGACGACGCCGGGTCAACAGCGCGACATTAACCGCAGACTAGCGCGAGTCGTTATGGGTAATTACCGCCATAGTGAACCGTGCTCACGCTTTAAAAATGACCGGAAATGCTCGAAAATAAGCCAAATTCAACCATTTGACATAAATATTACATCTTTGACCCAAAAATCGGCGGTTTTCCTTTGACTCAAGGGGCCTTCTTGTAGTTACTGACGCCAGACAAAGTTGCGATTCAATCAAGAGTTGCTTTTAGAGAAGGGGGGATACCCAATATGAATAAACAGGATCTTATCAGTAGCGTTGCAGATCACAGTGGTCTCAGCAAAAGCGATGCCGGCAAAGCCGTTGACGCAGTTTTCGATTCTATCACAGGTTCACTGAAGAGCGGCAATGAAGTCCGTCTCGTCGGTTTTGGAACATTTTCTACATCAAAGCGTAAAGCTTCTACAGGCCGTAACCCACGTACGGGTGAGCCAATGCAGATTCCTGCATCTACACAAGCGAAATTCAAAGCCGGCAAGGGCTTGAAAGACGCCGTAAACAAGTAAATGAATTTGGGGAAGTGCCTGGGCACTTCCCCTTTTTTTTCGCACTTTGTTTGAAAAATTCAGGCGGGTTCTTTCGGGACCCGCCTTTTTTCATTTTTTCGGACATTGCTGACCGATGCCTAATAATAGAGACGCCTCTGTTGCGGCAGGGAAGTTATATTTTGTGAAATGAATGATGCCACCCAACCATGGAAAAATGTTTTTTTGAAATGTGGCTGGAGGCAATATGAACGGCATCAATATATAAAGATAATGGTCACCGTTCATATATCGACCTCAATCGTGATTTACCCCGCCCCAAGCCGGGGTGGGGCTTTGACTTGAGGCGGGGCCGTCATGCGCATGTCCTCGGGTCAGAACATGCAGAACACCAATGTATAATATTTGGTTAGGTTCCAATAATGGCCGTTAGTGTCAATAATAATATTATATATTATTTTATAAATAAATAATATATTATTATCTTATATAATAATTACTTGTTAAAACTTTTGCTTATCCTGGGCCATTAAAGCCATTTCAACTCGTTGTATCATTCAGCCGAACTGACCAATCCACCATATACATGCTGTGCTTTGACTATCGCGAAGAATTATCTTCTAAAAATTCGTGGGTGAATGCTTTTGCACAGCGTAACAGGCGTCGCCAATGTTTGCGATCCCGTTTGGAAAGTGAAGGATCTTTTGTCCTCCTGTGTAATATTTCTATAGTCTGATCGCCATATTTTCGGGAGATATCGTAAAGCTCTTTGCGATCATTGGCCTTCTGGTCACGGGAAACAAATAGTTTGTAGAGCATGGGGGTATCTCTCATTTTACTCACCCGTTGACTCTACAAGCTTTCGACCATTTGGTTCCGAATGGCCGAAATTGTCAAAATAATAATGCAACGCTTGCGCTCGTTCCACAACGCCTCAGGCGCTCTGGAAGATGTGACTTTTAGAAACTTCAAGGCACAACTGAGTTTCATCATTCTGCCAGTTCATCGAAAAATGGTAGACGCTACAGGGTTCGAACCTGTGACCCGCTGATTAAGAGTCAGCTGCTCTACCAACTGAGCTAAGCGTCCATTTTCTCGGAATATCACGTATATAAGCATCACATTTGCCAGAACAAGCGTCTGATAGGCTATCTTGACTTATCCGAATGTTCCGCTGCGGCGGCCTGGGTGGCGGTCTATCGCCATTAAAATACCGATACAGATCATGATTGTCATCATCGATGATCCACCATGGCTTAAAAAGGGTAGGGGGATGCCGACCACTGGGGCAAGGCCCATGACCATCATAAGGTTTATCGCGACATAAAAGAATATCGTAGTCGAAAGACCAGCCGCCACGAGCTGTGAAAAACGTGTTTTGGCTTTCATCGCTACGCCTAGCCCCCAACGGAATAGCAGGAAAAACCCGAACAAGACTGCCACACCGCCCATCAGCCCCCATTCCTCCGCCATTGTAGCGAATACAAAATCTGTGTGACCTTCGGGCAGATAATCGAGATGGCTTTGCGTGCCGTTCAGGAAACCCTTACCAAATATCCCACCAGACCCGATCGCGATCTTGGATTGACTGATATGATATCCCGCACCCAGAGGATCATTTTCGGGGTTGAGAAATGTCGTAACCCGGCGCTGCTGATATTCCTCAAGCCCAAAGAAAAAGGCAAGAGGGGCAATGACTGCCACAGCGGCCGCGCCGCCGACAAAAAGTCGCATCGGAAGACCGGCTAGGAAGGCGACTGTCATAGCACCAGCCAATACGGTGATTGTTGTTCCGAGATCCGGCTGCAACAAAATCAACGCACAAGGAAAAGCGAGCAGCACAAGCAGCGGCCATACTGCGCCCCAGGTCCTGATCTGACCAGCGGGCAGCAGGTCATAGAAACGCGCTACGGCCAATATGATTGCAGGCTTCATGAGTTCGGACGGTTGCACGCGGATGAAACCAAGGCTCAGCCATCTCTGGCTACCCCCGCGAACCGCTCCCATTAGCTCCACGCCTAGAAGCATGATGACCACCACGATGTAGACGGGAAAAGCAATGGTTTTCCAAAAATTTTCTTTCAGCCGGGAAAAGACAACGGCCATGCCGAGAAAAACCAGAAACCGAACCATGTGCAGACCCGCCCAGGGCGTAACGCTTCCCCCGGCCGCAGAATACAGCACGATAAATCCAAAGCTTGCCATGACTAACAGCAGCAAAATTGTTTTCCATGGAAGTTGCGCAATCGGCGCTGGAATAAAATCGTTCAATGCCTATTGCCCCACTTCGGCAGCAGAAACCTCGCCATTTGCCTCGGTTTGAGGAGAGGGAACGCGCCCTTTGGCTATTGCCTTTTCCAGTTCCTTTTGCGCGCGATATGCAGCGAGCTGGCGGTCCATGCGTTCGGAGATGGTTCCGCCCCAGCTTTCTTCCATTGCCAGCAACTTCTCCATCGCCTGTTCGCGATCATATAGAAAAGTCATGACGTCACGCGCTACTGGATAAGCGGATGAAGAGCCACCCCCATGCTGAATTACAACAGACGCAGCATAGCGCGGGTTTTCAACGGGTGCGAAGCATACAAACAGCCCATGATCGCGGAATTTCCAAGGTACATCGCGGCCTCCACGGCCATATTTCAGGCTGACGACCTGGGCGGTGCCGGTTTTACCGCCGAGCTTGATATCATCGAGCGGTAGTCTTGCGCGCCGTGCCGTGCCGGCGCCGTTCACCACTTCACTCATGGCTTCGCGTACAAAGGACAGATGTTCGGGAGAAATATCCAGTGGTGGTACGGCGGGCCGGTCTTGTTCGAATAGCAGCTTGGCTTCCAACTTTCTTCCAGAGGCCATGCGGGCCATCATCACGCAAAGCTGCAAGGGATTGGAAAGAAAATAACCCTGTCCAATGGCGCTATTCACTGTATCAAAATTGGCCCATTCCCGATTATGACGCTTCTTGATCCATTGTGTATCTGGCACTGTGCCATAGCTTTGCGAGGCAACCGGCAGATCATATTTTGCGCCCAATCCGAGTTCCCGCGCCATCAGCGCAATCGCGTCATAACCGACGCGCAATGCCATTTTGTAGAAATAGGTATCGCAGCTTTGGGCATTGGCCTTTTTCATATTCACGCTGCCATGGGTGCTGTGGCAATTGAAGAAGCGATTCCCGACCCGCAATCCGCCGGGGCAGCTGACGCTTTCTTCGGGATCAATGCCGCCCCGCAGCAAGGCAAGCGACACCATCGGTTTAATTGTCGAACCCGGCGGGAACAGGCCTTTCAGGGACTTGTCACGCAGCGGCACATGATCGTCGTCACGCAACATGCCATATTCGGTTTGTCCGATCCCATCGGAAAAGCTGTTGGGATCAAAGGAAGGCATTGAGGTCATCGTGAGGATATCGCCGGTCTGACAATCCATCACAACCACAGAGCCTGACTCTGGCCCAAGGCGGCGTGCTGCATATTCCTGTAAATCAATATCCAGGGTCATTTGCAGGGCTTTGCCCGGCGTGTCTGGCCGACTATCAAGCTCTCGCACGATCTTGCCGCGCGCGGTGACTTCTACCCGCTTTGCCCCCGGTTTGCCTTGCAGAAGATCTTCAAATGTTTTTTCGAGGCCGTCTTTGCCAATTTTATATCCGGGCGTGACCAAAATAGGGTCCGGATTTTCCTTATAATCCTCGGCAGAGGCGATGCCGACATAACCGACCAGATGTCCGACCGCTGCGCCTGTGGGGTAAAAGCGGGAAAAACCCTGTCGTGGTGAAACACCGGGTAGATCGGGTAAACGGACACTAACGGCGGCAAATTTTTCCCAATCCAGACCTGTGGCGACTTGGACCGGTTGAAAGCTGCTGGCTTGTTCCAGTTCCTTGTTGATGCGGTCGATTTCTTCCTGGTCGAGCGTCAAAAGCTGCGCGAGTGTTGCCACCGTTTTCTTTTTGTCGCGCATCCGATCGGGAATGAGATCGACCCTGAAATCGGTTTTATTATTGGCAATCGGCTTGCCATTGCGATCAATCAGCCAGCCGCGTCGTGGTGGCACGAGTGTCAGGTTAACCCGATTGCTTTCCGACAAAAGCTGGTAGCGTTCATTCTCTGCGACCGAGATATAAGCCATCCGCCCGGCGAGCAGAACCCCAATACCGGCCTGCAACCCGCCTATGACAGTCGCGCGCCGTGAAAAAGTAAGGGCCTGTACCGCTCCACTAATGGTTTTTCCGCCTGCGATGCTCATCTTGCGACCCGCCAGTTATCAATCGCTCCAATGAAGCGCGTCACGAAAGGATATAACAGGATCGAAAGCAATATCTGAGGCACTAATATTTCGAGCCGGAGTAAATTGCTTTGAAAGTCGATAATCAGCATACCGCATATTAGCACAAAAATAATTGAAAGGGAGGCAATAAGCCAGTCCTGCCAATAATCCCTGCCAACGCCGCGGCGATCCAGCGTTTCCAGTGCAATGAATACCAATGACCATAAAAATGCTGCGCTGCCAAAAGGTTGGCCGCTGAAAATATCGTCCACCAGGCCTAAGGGGAAACCAGCCCATACCGGCCAATAGCCCGGACGGATGAGCCGCCATGACAACAAGATCAAAAGGCCCATCGGCGGCAATATCGGATAGTCCGTGATAAGCGGAAGTGTCGTGATCATAGAACCGACGATAACCGTGATAGATGGAATGAATTTGATGCGAAATTGCGAGGGTTGCCGATTGATGCGAGAACGATAGGATTTCGCCATTATTCTCCGCCTTCGGCAGCGGTTTCAGCCTCGTCTATGTTTTCCTGCTTAATTGCCGCCACTGTTTCTGCCTGAAACATGGGTTGTACGATGACATGGCTAACTTTTGCAGAATTAGCCAATATTCGGGCAATGGCGCCGGTATCGGTTTGCCGAATGACGACGGCAACCGGAATACCGGGGGCATATAGTCCGCCGCTGCCTGATGTGATCAGCAAATCACCGCCCTTGAAGGGATTGGTTCCCAAATTGATCGGACGTATGTCCACGGTACCATCACCACGCCCCGTAGCAAAAGCCGGCAATTCGTCGCTGGCCCTCTTCACCGGCATGACATTCTGGCTGTCAGACACAAGCAATATTCGCGCGGTTGTCGGGCCTGCCTCAAGAACACGGCCCACCAGACCTTCCGGAGCCCGGACCGGTTGTCCGATTAATATACCATCTGTTGTCCCTAGACCAAGTGTAGCCATCCGTCGCGAACTAGAGGAAGTGGAACTGATGAGACGCGCCATGCCAATGGCATCTGGCACTTCTTTTTCCAGATCGAGCAGCCGTTTCAGCCGCTCGTTCTCCTGTTTTAATGCCCGGGCCTCCAATATCTCAATGCGGTTGCTCTCCAGCTCACGCCTCATGGCGGCATTTTTTGATGCGGCGTTGAAATAGGCAGAAATATTCTCACCAGCACTGCCGGTGGCACCGCCCACTTCCGAAAGCGTTTTACTGACTGGAGCGGTTGCCTCGGATCCGATCGTACGAAGAACCGCAAAGCCTTGTGGATCAAAGATGGAAATCAGCAGCAAGAGGAACCCGACGACAGCTCCCAATATGCCCAGTAAATAGCTAGCGAATATACTATATTGCGCCCGCTTGGAAAATCCTGGGCGCCGGTTATTTGGCGGCGCCATTACTGCTTATCCTTCCACTTTCTTCATGCCAGTATCTGTTCCCTCAAGCTGTTGTCAGCACACCGCGGAACATATCATCTTCCATCGCGCGGCCTGTCCCGATCGCAACGCAAGCAAGCGGGTCTTCAGCAACGGTGACCGGAAGGCCGGTTTCATCGCTCAAAGCTTCGTCCAAGCCGGCGATTAGTGCGCCGCCGCCCGTGAGCACAATGCCCTGATCGACAATATCAGCCGCCAGTTCTGGAGCTGTGTTCTCAAGTGCAATCCGCACGCCTTCGATAATCGTGCCAATTGGTTCGCTCAAAGCTTCAGCGATTTGGCCTTGATTGATCGAAATCTCTTTGGGCACACCATTGACCAGGTCACGACCTTTGATGTGAATCGTGTGTCCAACACCATCAGCGGGGGCTTGTGCAACGCCAAAGTCTTTTTTGATCCGTTCAGCCGTGGTTTCACCGATCAGCAGATTGTGGTGACGGCGAACATAAGAAACAATCGCCTCATCCATTTTATCACCGCCAGTGCGAACAGATGTGGTGTAAGCCAAGCCGCGCAGGGACAGGACGGCAACTTCCGTCGTTCCGCCGCCAACATCGACAACCATCGAACCAATGGGCTCGGTTACAGGCATATCAGCGCCAATGGCGGCTGCCATCGGTTCTTCGATCAGAAATACCTGACTGGCTCCGGCGTTGGAAGCGGCGTCACGAATGGCGCGGCGCTCAACCGAGGTCGAACCGCTCGGTACGCAGATAACGATTTCAGGATAGCTGAACAGCTTGCTCTTGCCATTCACTTTCTGAATGAAATGCTTGATCATCTGCTCAGCAACATCAATGTCAGCAATCACGCCGTCTCGCAGAGGACGAATGGCTTCAATGCTGTCGGGTGTTTTACCCATCATCATCTTTGCGTCATTGCCGACCGCTTTGACTTTCTTGATCCCGTTAACTGTTTCGATCGCGACAACCGACGGCTCGTTCAAAACGATTCCCTGACCGCGCACATATACAACCGTATTGGCTGTCCCCAGATCGATTGCCATGTCTTGAGAGCGAAACTTGAACAGATTAAATGCCATTTTTTTACCCGTGTTTTCTTATATTTGCAGCGAAAGCTGTTCCCTAAAACCATAGCGAGATTTTGGCTGAACGGGGGATGAAGCTAAGCATTCGGATCGTCCAGCAAAACACCCCTGAAAACTAAGTGACAATCAAGGGTCGCTTGGCATGATCGCTTGGGCTAGGAAAGCCGATATGTCAATAAGAAGACTCCCAAATAGCCTGATCAATCGCATCGCTGCCGGTGAAGTGGTCGAACGCCCGGCGAGCGCACTCAAAGAGCTGGTTGAAAACGCAATTGATGCCGGTTCCAGCCAGATCAATATCCGCCTCGAAAAAGGCGGTCTCGACCTCATCGAAGTCAGCGATAATGGATGCGGCATGACCCGTGACGACATCGCCTTGGCGCTGGAGCGGCACGCGACATCGAAGCTACCGGATGAAGCGATTGAAATGGTCTCTACATTGGGTTTTCGCGGCGAAGCGTTGCCTTCGATAGCGAGCGTTGCGCGATTGACTATTGAGAGCCGGGTCGAAGGTGAAGATGGCTGGACGCGGATCGTCAATCACGGCGAGATCGAAAATGATGGCCCTGCCGCCATCCCACCTGGGACTAAAGTACGTGTGGAACAATTATTCGCCAAAGTACCGGCGCGTCGTAAATTCCTCCGTACCCCGCGCAGTGAATATGCGGCCTGCGTTGATGTAGTCCGCAGGCTTGCCATGGCGCGGCCTGATATTGGATTCACGCTCACCCACGAAAATCGCAAGGCGATCGCGGTGCAGGCCGGTGAAAGCGGTCCGGATCGTGTCGCCGCGCTCACTAACAAGGAATTGCGCGCCAATAGCGTGGCCGTGGATCTGGTGCGAGACGAGGTCCGGCTGTCTGGCGTGGCCGGCTTGCCGACTTACAATCGCGGGGTTGCTGATCATCAGTTTCTGTTCGTCAACGGCAGACCTGTCAAGGACCGGCTGTTGGTTGGCGCGGTGCGCGGTGCTTATGCGGAAATGCTAGCGCGGGATCGTCATCCTATTGTGGCTCTATTTATCGACATGCCGCCGGAGCTTGTGGACGTGAACGTGCATCCGGCCAAAACCGAAGTTCGCTTCCGCGAGCCCGCAATGATCCGCGGTATGATCGTCAGTGGTTTGCGGCGCGCTCTGGACGAGGGCGGTTTTCGTGCGGTCCAGCGCCCAGCAGAATCCGCGCTAGCCAACTGGCAGACAGAACCGCACGCACCCGATCCGCAAGCTAATATTTTTACGTCGCAGGGGCCGATTGGGGGCAGGGCGACGGTCCAGTCGCAGCCCTATCCATCCGCGGTGCAGGATACTGGTAACGCTTTCACGGCGCTGAACCCCGATGAGATCGCTCCCCTAATGGGCCGTGCTGAAGAGGCGGCGGAACCGGTGCCGCAGGCGGTCAGCCACCCGCTTGGTATCGCACGCGGGCAAGTGGCAAAAACCTATATCGTGGCGGAAGCGGAAGACGGGCTGGTCATTGTCGACCAGCACGCGGCCCATGAGCGCTTGGTGCTGGAACGGATGCGTAAGGCTGTGGAAGGTGGGACCGTAGCCTCTCAGGCATTGCTCATGGCGGAGGTCGTCGAACTGGATGAAAATGCCTGTGACCGTTTGGAGGCGCGCATGGCGGAGCTTTCCGAATTTGGTCTGGAGCTGGAGCGTTTCGGTCCATCGGCCATGCTCGTGCGCGCTACGCCGGCGATGCTGGGTTCTGGCGATGTTAAAGGCCTGATTACCGACCTGGCTGACGAACTCGGTGCTTATGATGAGGCTTTGTCCTTGAAAGAACGCATAGATCACGTCGCCTCGACCATGGCCTGTCACGGGTCTGTGCGGGCAGGGCGCGTGCTCAATGTTGCGGAAATGAATGCATTACTGCGTGAAATGGAAGTGACCCCGCATTCAGGGCAATGCAATCATGGTCGACCGACTTGGGTAAAATTGGCGCACGGGGATATTGAGAAACTCTTTGGGAGAAAGTGATGAGATTTATCGCCCTGTCCGCTTTGGTAGCTTTAACTGCGGCTTGCGCCCCGGTTGAAAATGGGGGCCCTAATATGCCGGTGGAACCTGACGGAGGTATCGGCGATGGAGTCAGTCGCCCCATGCTGACGTCTATGGCGTTGACAGAACTGGATAGAATTGTCGATTTCCCCAAATCCTGCATTCTAATGGACCAAAGCTCTGGCGATCCGCTATTAATGTTTATTGCTTGGGAACACCCCGATGGTGATGCGCGAGGTCAAATCAAAATCGGGGATGAGTTTATCCCATTGGAACATAGGCCAGCAAGCTCAGGTGGAATTTTGGACGGCGGATCATTCGTCAGCAATACGGTATGGGTGACCATCGAACAGCGCGGCAAAAAGTCCCGGCACCGTCAAAAGAATTCGTATTTCTGGCCCGCAGTTTTGAAAATAGATCAGGATGGCAGTGGCTCTAATTTATACGAAGGCCATTATGAATGTGACGCCAGTGGCGTTCCAACCTAGTCGCCGCGGACCTCGATCAGCCCAGTGCTCTCCATTGTCATGACTTTCTCGTCATGCTGATTAAGCACGGTGATCTTGCCCTTCATGATCCCCATTTCCGGCCGACTTTCAGAACGGCGCTTTTCCAGCGTGACATGCTCGCAGCGCAGCGTGTCGCCGGGATAGACGGGCTTTAGCCATCGCAGATTTTCAACACCCGGTGAGCCCAATCCCGCTTGCTTATTGGCATTCATCTGGTCAACCATCATCCGCATCATCATGGCCGCGCTGTGCCAACCACTGGCGGACAGGCGGCCGAAATGGGTCTTGGCAGCCGCTTCTTCATCAAGATGAAAAGGCTGCGGATCATATTTGGAGGCGAATTCGATTACCTCGTCCTTGGTAACTTCGTATGATCCGTATTTCTGGACGACGTCGATCTGGATATCTTCGTAATAGAGCATGGCTATTCTTTCTTATGACACCATGTTTCTATGGCAAAGTTTCAGGGTTTCAGCGCCTGTTCAAATGATGAAAGATCGCCATCGCTCTGGTTCGGTTTAACGCCGATCAGATGCGCGAGCAGCGAATAGATGTCGACATTGTCGAACGTCTCGATCTTTATATCGCCGACGAAACCGGGGCCGCTGGCGAGGAAAAACGCGATCATGTCTGGATGGAGATGATCATAGCCATGGCCACCACCAATTCCCGTCATCCACTCAGGCTTGTCCTGATAAACAACCCAGCCCGTGGTCGGCAGGCATATTATGGAGGGGACGCGGGGGTTCTTGCCATATTGAAAACGGGCTGGAATATCTTCTCTTTTCCAGCATTCCATATTCTCATGCGGTTTCAGGAAGGCGGAGCTGATAGTGGTCATATCATCAGCGAGAGGTTCGATACCTGCATAGTTGCCATCCACTACCAGACGATATTGATCACGCGGCAGGATAGTGTCGAGATATATGACCCGGTCAGGATGGGTTTCAGCCATGCCGTGATCCGATGTGATGACGAAATTCACCGGTTGGTCCAAGGCGGCGAACTGCTCGATCAAGGTTCCGATATTCTTGTCGACAGCGCTGATCGCAGCATGGAGTTTTTCGCTTGGTGCCGGTCCAAAAAAATGCCCGGCCGTATCCACCGAATCAAAATAAAGCGTGACCAGTTGCGGTCGCGTCGCTGCCGGGCGCCGCATCCAGTCGACCACGGCATTGACGCGCCGGTCGTTAGAGAGAGCCTGTGAAAAAGGCCACCAGTCGCTGGGCCGCGTCCCATCCAGCTCGACCTCTGATCCGGGCCAGAACATCGTTGCTGTCCGCACGCCTTGTTTCTCAGCCGTTATCCAGATCGGTTCTGCCTGATTCCACCAGAACGGATCCTTGTTGGCCATTGTGAATTTCTCACCGGGCCGGGCCACATCTTCCATGCTGTTGCCGACGATACCGTGATTATCCGGTCTTTTGCCGGTGACCAGAGTCCAATGATTGGGGAAAGTCTTGGTCGGAAAACTGGATCGCATGTCGGCAACGACACCCGATGTAGCCAGCGCGCTGAGATGAGGTGTTATCCCGCGATCCAGATAATCGGGGCGGAACCCATCAATGGAAATCAATAGGGTAACCGGTTCGCGAGCGTTCTGAGCAGGCACGGCACCATCGCTAGCGACTACTGCGGTTTGCGAAGCCGCACATCCAGCCAACAAAGCACAAGCCGCAATGGCCTGTAATAGAATACGAATCATCACTTTCCCCTTAGACTGAAGACAGTCTAACGGGCTTTTATGACAAGTCAGACATTGAATTTGAAATTCATGATATCGCCATCTTGGGCCACATAGTCTTTGCCTTCCTGGCGCAACTTGCCGGCATCGCGCGCCGCGCTCTCACCACCCAGCGACACATAGTCATCAAAGGCGATTGTTTCTGCGCGAATAAACCCGCGTTCGAAGTCGGTGTGGATTTCGCCAGCCGCTTCCGGAGCCTTGGCGCCTTTATGCACCGTCCAGGCCCGCGCTTCTTTGGGACCCGCAGTAAAGAAGGTTTGCAGGCTGAGCAGTTGATAACCAGCCCGAATGACGCGAGCGAGGCCGGATTCTTCCAGACCCAGTTCGGCGAGATATTCGGCGCGCTCTTCTGCTTCCATGCCAACCAGTTCAGATTCGATCGCGGCGGACACGATGACAGCTTCAGCATTTTCGGCCTTGGCCTTTTCAAAAACGGCGGCGCTCAGGTCATTGCCATTAGCCGCATCGCCTTCGTCGACATTGCAGACATAGAGCACGGGTTTGGCGGTCAGCAGCTGCGACTGTTTGAAAATCCGCTGCTCTTCATCATCATTGGGTTGAGTGAGTCGCGCTGGTTTTCCGTCGCGTAGCAATTCCAGTGTCTGGCCCAGTACGCTGGCGGCGATTTTGGCTTCCTTGTCGCCGCTGGTGGCTTTCTTTTCAAAGGCGGGAACCCGCTTTTCCAGGCTTTCCAGATCGGCCAGCAGCAGCTCGGTCTCAACCACTTCTGCGTCAGAAATCGGATCAACCTTGTTGGAGACATGTTGGATATCGTCATCTTCAAAACAACGCAGAACATGGACAATCGCGTCGACTTCGCGGATATTGCCAAGGAATTGGTTGCCGAGACCTTCGCCTTGAGACGCCCCTTTGACAAGACCCGCAATATCCACAAAGGCGAGCTGTGTTTCGATGATCTTCGCACTGCCCGCGATTTTGGCAATTTGGTCCAGCCGTGGATCGGGGACGGCGACTTGGCCAACATTGGGTTCAATCGTGCAAAACGGGTAATTGGCTGCCTGCGCCGCCTGTGTTTCGGTGAGCGCATTGAATAGCGTTGATTTACCGACGTTGGGCAGGCCAACGATACCGCATTTGAAACCCATTTATGTCACTCCGTGGAATTAAGCGTGCTCGATAGCGGGCCTCCTTTACGATTACCAGTAGCAAGATGCCATGGATATTGCTTTCATCAGCAAAACGGTGCAGGTTACGAAAAATTAACGATAATAAAACGGGGAGAATGGTTGTGAAGGTTCGATTTTTTGGGGCGCTTGCGGGTGGTTTGGTTCTGGCAACAGCGGTGCCAGCGCATGCGGAACGTGATACAGAACGATTCACTTCTCTGACAGTTTTTGGGGATAGTCTGGTAGATGCAGGTAATGTCTTTACTGCTACCGGCGGCGCGATTCCCGCTGCTTCTGCGGGCTATTTCAATGGCCGTTTTACCAATGGCTTTGACTATACCGATCTGTTGAGCATTGATCTTTTTGGCGCGCCAACACTGGCCTCCTTGCAAGGCGGAACCAATTTCGCTTTTGGCGGAGCGCGGGCATCGAATACCGATCCGCGCGTTCCAGATTTCGGTGAACAGCTTGGCCTTTACGCCGGCTATTTGGCGGCGGGCAATGAGGTCGACGCCAACGGTCTCTATATTCTGAATTTCGGCGGTAACGACATTCTGAATGCACCGGATGATCCGGCCGCTGCTGATGTCGTCATTCGTCAGGCAGCGCAAGATTATGCAGCGGGCGTACAGGCGTTAAACGATATCGGTGTGCGGAACGTTTTGTTGACCGGATTCCCGGTCGCTGGTCCGCTCGGTTTTAACGCAGAAAATTATCTCACACAGGAATTGGATGCGCTCAGCCTGACCAGCGATACCAGTTTTTTCCGCTACAGCTATCTCGACTTTTTCAATCGGGTGATCGCCGATCCGGGTGCGCTGGGATTGCCGTCACAGAGGCTGGACATTACCTGTCAAGCAGCCGGGGCCGCAGCGATTGCCAATGGTTGTGATGGTATATTCTCGTTTGACGGTATTCATTTTTCTGCGCCAATTCATGAAGCCCTGGCGCGCGATATGGACAGTCAGTTTAACCTGCTCGGCTCTGTGCCAGAGCCGACGACCTGGGCGATGATGATCTTTGGTTTCTTCATGACGGGCACCGCCATACGGCGGCGTCAAAGGGTTCGTGTCAGCTATAGTTGAAGCGGGATCGAGCAGATTAGTGTCAGTCGTCCTGCAGGCGCAGGGCGACGTCACTCATAAAGCGGGCATTATTACCTTTGGCTAACCAGTCCGCTTCTGATGCGATGGCGCCTAACATCGCGGCGAGCGGATCGATTTCTAACTTTGTATAGTTACCAAGCACATGATTATGGACACGGGATTTATGACCAGGATGGCCAATGCCGATGCGCACCCGCCGGAATTCCGGGCCGATATGCGCATCGATTGATCGTAAGCCATTATGTCCTGCATGGCCGCCACCGACTTTCACTTTGATTTTGAACGGTTCGAGATCCAGTTCATCGTGAAAAACCGTAACATCTTCTGGCGCCAATTTATAGAAACGCATGGCTTCGCCGACGCTGCGGCCACTTTCGTTCATAAATGTTGCCGGTTTCAGCAGCAAAAGCTTTTCCGAACCAAGCCGTCCTTCGACTGCCCAACCCTGAAATTTCTGCTTGGGCGCGGGGAAACTGTGCACTTCTTCCAAGGCATCAAGCGCCATGAAGCCGACATTATGCCGGTGGAGTGCATATTGTGCGCCCGGATTACCGAGGCCGACCCAAAGTTGCATGTTGCTTGTCCTTTCGGCCTGCTTTCAAAACAAAAAACCGCCCATGCTGCGTTTCGCAGGGCATGGGCGGTTTTTGATATAGTGGTTAGTGCGGGAAGGTCTAGTCCTCAGAACCGCCTTCAGCTTCGCCGCCTTCGCCTTCAGCTGCTTCGCCTTCGGCACCTTCTTCGCCTTCTTCACCCTCTTCGCCTTCTTCAGCTTCGTCTTCAGAAGATTTAAGTGCGGATGGTGCGGTGACACCGGCAATGGTGAAGTCGCGATCAGTGATCGAGCTTTCGGAACCATCTGGCAGTGTAATGTCGGAAATATGAACCGAGTCGCCAATTTCCAGACCGGTAACGTCAATTTCGATCTGATCTGGAATCTTGTCTGCATCACACATCAGATCCAGTTCGAAGCGAACAACGTTCAACACGCCGCCACGTTTCAGGCCAGGGGACTCTTCTTCGTTCACAAAGACAACCGGAATATCGACCTGCACCTTTGCGCCTTTGGCAAGGCGGAAAAAGTCCACATGCAACGCGCGGTCAGAGACCGGATCGAAAGCAACATCTTTTGGCAGGGTACGGGTTTTTTCACCGTTCACATCTACCATGACCAGCGAGTTCATGAAGTGGCCGGTACCGAGCAGCTTGTTCAGCGCGCGTTCTTCCACATGAATCGTTACAGGGTCTTTCTTATCGCCATAAATAACGGCGGGGATGCGGCCTTCGCTGCGCAGTGCACGGGAGGCTCCCTTGCCAGCCCGTTCGCGAGGCTCGGCTGAAATTGTCAGCTGATCACTCATAATGTTGCTCCAAAAATATAGTTTTTACGATATTTCCGCCACGCCTCCAGGGTGCTCATGGTCGGAAAGAGGGCGCTATAAGCAGGCAAGGGCGGAAAAGCAAGGCAAATTGCGGCGCGAGACCGGATCGCTTCAGGTTAGCGGAAAAAGCCTATCTGGTTGCTGGTCGCCAGCAACGTTCCGGCCTTTGACCAAAGTTCAACCCGTTGGTCGGTCGCACTATTTCTTACCGTAGCGCTTGTTACACGCAGCAACAGATGATCGGCACCCGCAGCAATGATATCGTCTTCGTTCGCATAAATATAAGTCGCCATCGAAACTGTAGAGCCCATGCGCATTTCGTTGGACAGGAAAAAGGTTCGGGGCATAGGTGTATCGCAGATCGCGATGATGCTTTTCCGGTCAATTGGCCTGCCATCTTCTTGCTTGATCCACGTCAGCGTATCGGGGGTTCCATTGTCAGAAAACGGCGCGCCTTGAACGATATATTGTTCGTAGGTTGCAACCCAGTTCGGGGTCATTGGCGCGGCCCCCAGCTTTATGCCTTCCTCCATGGCCTTGGTTTCGGGTCTGGCAAGTTGATAGTCGATGTTGGTTGGCTTGCGATTGCTGGTCACGATATCGGCGGTGTTGGTTATCGCTCCGCGTTGAAGTAGCTCTGCGCGCCAGAATTGCGTGGAAGCGCCCGATTTGAGGAGGGTTATTCTAACCTCTACCTCGCCAGGAGAGACAGCCGAGAGGTATGACATCTGCAAAGAAACGATCGGTGCCGCACAATCAGGATGGTCTTCAACAGCGCGGGCAGCGATAGCGGCCACCCAGCCGCCAAAGGCTGCCCCATTTGGATTTTGGAATATTTCCGGG
This sequence comes from Parasphingorhabdus cellanae, assembly GCF_017498565.1. Taxonomy (NCBI): domain Bacteria; kingdom Pseudomonadati; phylum Pseudomonadota; class Alphaproteobacteria; order Sphingomonadales; family Sphingorhabdaceae; genus Parasphingorhabdus; species Parasphingorhabdus cellanae. The sequence goes on along the minus strand of NZ_CP071794.1, from coordinate 411,780 downwards.
CATTCGGCAACGAAACCGTTCTCTCCACGCGGCAGCAGCGCGGTTTCCCGATCGAACAAAAATGTCATGAATTTACCTTGCGCTTGCGATTACTGTATTTTTTCAATTTTATAGCCGCGCTGCTCTAGCATGGCTTGGACAGCATCAGGGCCTACCAAATGTGCGGCGCCCACTGCTACAAATGATATGCCGGGGCTCTGCAGTTTTTTGTCCAGCTGTTCGGTCCAGTCCTGATTGCGAGCAACCAGCAGTTTTTCACGCGTTTTGGGATCTTCCAATATTCCGCCCTCGGACAACTCGACTATTGTGTCCGTATCGCCAGAAATCCACGCGTTAAAAAGTTTCTCAAAGGAGGTCTTGGTCTCAGCCGCTTCCTCGACAACACTGGTGAGCATGTCGCGCTGCTGCGTTTCCGGCAATGTATCAAAATAACCCAGCTGTTGTTCAATCGTTTCCAAACCTTCGACAGGCTTTTTGAATTCGCCAAATTGTGCCACTAATTTTTTCTCGACACCTTCGCTGGAATCGAGCCCCAGATTGTTGGTTTGCGCAGATGCCAGTGACAAGGCCGCAGCCCAGCTTTCCATGCGATTGAGCGCAAATTCAGGTATGTTACTATTGTCTATGACAGCATCGAGATCGTCACGCAGCGACGGTTTTACACGCTGTTCTATCTCCGGTTGATTGGGCGAAATAGCAAGCTTGGAAAATATCCGCGCTGCGTTTTGCGTGTCTTCGAGCCCCAGCACCTCGATAATCAGCTTGTCCGAACTTTTGAGAGCCTTGTCGATAAGCGGCGTCCGCCAGTTCACATCTTTCGGTAATATGTGAATGGTGCCGAAAAGATAAGCCTCACCAACCTGCTCAGGCTTTGTGCCGGTTACTTTCCAGAGCGCCGGCTTGCCGTCTTTCATGGTGTTTAACTGTGCCGGTTCCTGCGCATTGGAGCATGCCGCTAAACAGACAGTGGCAATCAGCGTCAATAAGGTCTGAAGAAATTTCATAAATTCCATTTGGTCATGATGGCGGTAAAATGAAAGATGTTAGGTCTTACAATTCCTAATATTTGATCTGCTCAACAGTAAATCCTCGTTTTTTAAGCTGTTCCTGCAGGCTGGATTCGCCCGCCAAATGACCGGCGCCGACAGCCATGAAGACGGTGCCTGGCTGGTCCATCCGATCATCGACCCAAACAGCCCAGTTGGCGTTGCGGTTGGACAGCAGCGTTTCGTAAAGTATTTCTTCTTCCAGGCCAGCGTTCATCAATTCTGCAAGAGCGCCAATATTCGCATTGGCCCAATGGGCGACCATATTTTCCATGCCGTCCGCCATCTCTTCAATGGTTTCCACATTGAAGTTCAGGAAACGAATTTGAACATCTTCCGGCAGATTATCGAAAAATCCCAATTGTTGCCGCGGCGTTTCAAGTCCAATAATTTTCAAATTTTTGGCCTTAGCGCTGGATGTCAGCGCATCTTCGACGCCGCTATTGGTATCATAGCCGCTTTTCATGAGCGGAACCAGCGACATGCTGACGCTTGCGAACCACGGGTCCAGCGGATCAAAAGCGTTGAGTGGCAGCTCCAGCGACGTCATCGCCGCTTCATATTTTACGCGGTCCTCGGGATCGAGCTTGTCGCGCAGCGGCACGCCGGTCTTGTCTATGGCCAATTCGCTCACAATTTTCATCATCTCGGCGGGTTCCGGCTCGATCATTTCGACAACCAGTTCATCTGAACGGTCGAACGCATCTTTGACCGCTTCATCAAACCAAGTGAGGCCGGGCTTCAAAATATGCACCGTGCCGAACAGATAGATTGTCGTGTCATCATCCTTTAACACCCAAAGTGCCGGATCCGGATCATCTGGTATTGTTGCAATTTCAGCAGCGGCAGGCGCCGTATCGCCCACCGATTGCGGCGGTTCGGGCTGGCAGGCTGCCAATCCCAGAACAAGTGGCAAGGATAATAGCGGAGAAAACCAGCGACGCATCATGGGTATAAATTCCAATTTCTTTGAAAGAACCGGGGCTTGATAAGTTGCGAACGTTAATTGACTATTTATGCCGGAAATCCCAGCAATTTTTCAATATTGAAATAATTTCCCCTCCCAGCGGTGGTCACTGCTTTGTCACTCTGCTAATTGGTCAGTTAAATTAGGAGAGACCCGATGAGCCAGATTCACGCCCGCACCTGCCATATCTGTGAAGCCAATTGCGGCGTTTTGGTTGAAGTCGAAGGCCGCGAGATTCTCTCGATCAAGGGTAATCCTGATCACGTCCTGAGTCGCGGTCATATCTGCCCGAAGGCAACCGCCATCGCGGATTTGCAGGACGATCCGGATCGGCTCCACAAACCCGTCAAAAAAGTGAACGGCGAGTGGCAGGAAATTGGCTGGGAAACGGCCTTTCAGGAAATTGCCGCGAAGCTGAAAGACCTGAAAGAAGCAGGGGCCAAGCCCGCCATGTATATGGGCAATCCCAGCGCACACGATTATGGCATATCGACCCAGATCAGCACGCTGCGCCGGGCAATGGGCCTGAAAAATATCTACTCAGCCTCGACACTGGACCAGATTCCGCATCACGTGGTGCAATATCATATGTATGGCCATGTCAGCCTGGCGGCCGTGCCGGATATTGATCGCTGTCAGTATCTGGTCATTGTCGGCGGTAATCCGGCGGCCTCCAATGGCAGCATCTGGACGGTTCCGGACTTCAAGAAGCGCGTGAAGGAAATGCAGGCGCGTGATGGCAAGATGATCGTCATCGATCCGCGCCGAACCGAAACCGCAAAACTGGCCGACGCGCATCATTTCGTGAAACCCGGAACCGATACCGCCCTGTTTATCGGCATATTGAAAGCGATCTTTGAGGGCGGTCATGCCGATATTTCGCGACTTGAACAGATCATGGACGATGGCTGGGGGAATATTGAGCCAGCGATTGGCGGTTTTGATATGGCTGAACTGTCGGCCCATTGCGGGATAGCGGTTGACGATATGCGCGAAATAGCAGCGCAACTCGGGGCCGATCAACCCGCTGCGATTTATGGCCGCATGGGCGTTTCGGTTTGTGAATTTGGCACGCTCAACCAATGGCTTATCCAGGTCATCAACATTGCAACGGGCAATCTCGACCGTGAAGGCGGCACGATGGTGCCGGAGCCTGCGCTCGATACGATCAATCTGGTGGGCAGGGGCTCTGTGCGGAAAACACAGACTGCGCGCGGCGAAATGCCGGTCGTAATGGGCGAATTGCCAACCATTACCTTTGCAGAGGAAATGCTGCGCGAAGATGATGAGCGCATCCGCTCCCTATTTGTTGTCACCGGCAATCCTGTCCTGTCCGCCCCTGATGGCGCCAGACTGGACCGGGCGCTGGAAAAGCTCGACTTGATGGTGTCGTTCGACATGTATGTCACCGAAACGAGCCGCCACGCCGACTATATTCTCCCGCCATGTGGTCCGCTCGAAAAAGACCATTATCCGTTCTTTTTCGGACCTCTGGCCGTGCGCAACTATGCCAGCTATTCGCCTGCGATCTTCGATATTCGTGATGGTGAAAAGGCCGATTGGGAAATCATCGCCGAACTGGCGCGCGAGATATTGGCGACGGACGGGCAGGATGTGCCCAATATCCGCGAGCCGCGCGATGTGCTCGACAATATGCTGCAAAGCTCGCCAGCTGGCCTGACTTTGGCAGAGGTAGAGGCGGCGCCGAACGGGATTGATCTCGGACCGTTGCGCCCCTGCATGGCGGACCGGCTGATGACGGAAGACAAGTTGATCCAGTGCGCGCATCCCGATTTTCTGGCCGAGTTACAGCGATTTGCGCAGTCTCTGGCCGAGACGCGCCCCGACGTGCTGCGGCTCATTGGCCGCCGCCATGTACGGAGCAACAATAGCTGGCTGCACAACAGCAAGCGCCTGCTCAAGGGGCCTGAACGCTGCACATTGATGATCCATCCTGATGATGCCGCCGGGCGCGGATTGGCGGATGGCGACATGGCCACGGTTGAAAGCCGGGTGAACAGCGTCGAGATTGTCGTCGAGGTCACCGATGACGTCATGCTCGGCGTGGTGTCGATCCCGCATGGCTTCGGTCATGGCCGTGAAGGGGTAGGGCTGTCTGTCGCCGCTGCAAAACCGGGCGTTTCGATCAATGATCTCACCGATCCCGAGAGCTTTGATCCGTTGTCGGGCAACGCAGTGCTCAATGCGACACCCGTAACGGTTGCGCCGGTCCGAGAATTGGAAGCGGCGGAGTAGGGCAAAAACGCCAATCTCGGCTTGACCCTTTCCGGCGCTTTCGCCAAAGCAAGCGCGACACATATTGCACTCGCGAAGAAAGCTTTCACATTGCCGGATACGAACCTGTCCCAGAAGCCGCCCAAAAAGGTGTTGAGCTTCCAGCAGATCATCCTGAAACTCCACGATTACTGGAGTGAGCAGAGCTGTGCGATCCTGCAACCCTATGACATGGAAATGGGTGCCGGGACGTTCCACACCGCTACGACCCTGCGCGCGCTTGGTCCGGACCCGTGGAATGCCGCTTTTGTGCAGCCTTGCCGGCGGCCGACAGATGGCCGCTATGGTGAGAACCCGAACCGGCTGCAGCATTATTACCAATATCAAGTGATCCTGAAACCCTCGCCACCGGATATTCAGCAGCTTTATCTCGACAGCCTCACCGCCATCGGCATTGATCCGATGCTCCACGACATTCGCTTTGTCGAAGATGACTGGGAAAGCCCGACATTGGGCGCCTGGGGTCTGGGCTGGGAAGTCTGGTGTGACGGCATGGAGGTAACGCAGTTCACCTATTTCCAGCAAATGGGCGGTTTTGACTGCAAGCCGGTGGCTGGCGAACTGACTTACGGGCTCGAACGGCTCGCCATGTATATTCAGGGCGTCGATAGCATCTATGACCTGGATTATAATGGAGCTGGAGTCAGTTACGGCGATATCTTCCTAGATAATGAGAGGCAGATGTCGGAGTGGAATTTCGAGGTTGCGAATACCGAAGCGCTGTTTGATCTGTTCAAGAAAGCCACGGCGGAATGCGAGAATTGCCTCGATGCCAAGCTCCCCATTCCGGCCTATGAACAGGCGATCAAGGCGAGCCATGTGTTCAACCTGCTGCAAGCGCGCGGCGTGATCAGCGTGCAGGAGCGGGCCAGCTATATGGGTCAGGTCCGCGATCTCGCGAAGGGTAGCTGTGAAGCCTATATGGTCAAGAATGGATGGGACGCATGAGGCGCTTCAGAATCCGTCACCCTGAACTTGTTTCAGGGTCTATTTGTCAACTTGAAACAGGTTCAGCAGACGCGCGATGGATCCTGAAACAAGTTCAGGATGACAAGTTAGTGGGAGGAACGGCATAATGGCTGATTTCCTGCTCGAACTGCTTTCCGAAGAAATCCCCGCTCGCATGCAGGCCAAGGCGCGTGCGGACCTCGAACGCTTGTTTGCCGCGCAATTGAATGATGAGGGCCTGAAAGCCGCGGATATCACCGTTTACTCGACGCCAAGGCGGCTTGCGCTGATTGCAAAGGATCTGCCGGATCACACCGAAGCGGTGAGCGAGGAAGCCAAGGGGCCACCGGAAGGCGCGCCGGATCAGGCGGTTGACGGCTTCTGCCGGAAAAATGGCGTGACCCGCGATCAGCTGGAGGTTCGTGACGTCAAGGGCCGGGCGACCTATTTTGCGGTGATCAACAAGCCGGGCCGGGCAGCAAGCGATGTGTTGGCCGAAGCGATCCCCGCGATCATCAAGGCTTTCCCGTGGCCCAAATCGATGCGCTGGGGCGATGCCAGCCTGTCCACCGAAAGCCTGCGCTGGGTGCGGCCTTTGTCCGGCATTGTCGCGATTTTGGGCGATGACCTGGTGGCATGCGAAATTGACGGCGTGACGTCAGGCTATGAAACCGTTGGTCACCGCTTCCACCATGACGGAGTGGTAACGATCGGCAATGCCGGTGATTATGCCGAAAAACTACGCGCTTGCTATGTGCTGGTCGATCACACGGAACGCGAGGCAATCATCCGCGAAGGTGCTGCCAAGGCGGCATCGGACGGCGGACTGGAGCTGGTAGCAGACGAAGGTCTGGTGATCGAAAATGCCGGCCTGACCGAATGGCCGGTGCCGCTGTTGGGCGGTTTTGATCCGGCGTTTCTGGATGTACCGGAAGAGGTGATTCAGCTCACCGCCCGGGTGAACCAAAAATATTTCATCTGTCGCGATAAAAGCGGCAAACTGGCGCCAAATTTCATCTGTACCGCCAATATTGACGCCACCGACGGCGGCAAGGCGATTGTTGCGGGCAATGAAAAAGTGCTGGCGGCAAGGCTGTCCGACGCCAAATTCTTCTGGGAGCTTGACCAGAAGACCCCGTTGGAAGATCATGCCAAGAAATTGAGCAACATTGTGTTCCATGAAAAACTGGGCACGGTTGCCGACAAGGTAGAGCGTGTGGCCAAGTTGGCCGAGTGGTTGGTTTCTTTAGAAGGGAATGGTTTTTACCAGTCCAGCCCCGGCGATACATTTCATGGTGAAGTGTCCGAGGCCGCACGTCTCTGCAAAGCCGATCTCGTCACCGAAATGGTGGGCGAGTTCCCCGATCTGCAAGGTCTGATGGGCGGCTATTATGCAGAGAAAGAGGGCAAGTCCGAGGCGGTCGCCAACGCGATCCGCGACCATTATAAGCCGGTTGGGCAGGGCGATGAGGTGCCGACTGACCCGGTGACGGTTGCGGTGAGTTTGGCGGATAAGCTGGATACGCTAATCGCGTTCGATGCGGTGGATTTGAACCCTACAGGATCAAAAGATCCTTTTGCTATTCGAAGGCAGGGGCTTGCTGCTCTCGCGTTGATGAATAGACTAAATCTTCGGATTCCCATGAAGCACGTAATAGAAATGGTGCGTGGTGATATTTTCGTTCAGCAATTCACTAAGTTCATAAAAATTGACGACAATTTGTTTATGTCAATGATCACGCTTGGTGTTCAGAATGAGCAACTGCCAGAATTTAAAACGAGAAATGATAAGTTTGTCGTCCTGGTAGACGGCAAGGTAGTTGGTGAGATGTCGCTTGATCGTTCGGCTGAATTCAAACAGATGAAAGAGCTTACTCAAAGAATTCACGAAGCTGAAGACATCAGGCCAGTTGAGTTCTTAGCGGAGCGCCTAAAAGTCCAACAACGCGAAGCAGGCGTCCGTCACGACTTGATCGACGCAGTCTTCGCTCTCGGTGGAGAGGATGATCTGGTCCGCCTGCTTGCTCGTGTGAAAGCCTTGCAGGCTTTTGTCGAAACGCCAGACGGCGAAAACCTCCTCGCCGGATACAAGCGCGCTGCCAATATATTGAAGAAAGAAAGTGCTCCGGGCGCAGACCCGGAGCCCAGGGTGGAGGGCGCGACAGCTACCCTGGGCTCCGCATCAAGTGCGGAGCACGGCAGCGTAAAAACCCTCCCCGACAGCGCTTCGGGTGAGCGCGGGTCTGGGGAAAACCGTGCACCTGCGCAGGCAGGTGCCCATCTCCCGCATGACACTTCAGATGCACCTCCAGGAGATGGCCCCCTGCCTACGCAGGGGAACAAGACCCTTTCCTACACGCCCGAAAAAGCCGAAAAGGCGCTTATCGACGCGCTCGATGCAGCGCAGCCGGATGTGACCGCGGCCATTGCAGCGGAAGAGTTTGAAAAAGCCATGACCGCACTGGCCCATTTGCGCGCGCCGATTGACCAGTTTTTCGAGGATGTGACGGTGAATGACAGCGATGCGGACAAACGAGAAGCACGACTTGCTCTGCTGGCCCGTTTTCGCGCCGCCGTTCATCAGGTCGCTGACTTTTCCAAGATTGAGGGATGATGTGATTGCCGATCGACACCCTGTGAATTGTGTGAACTTTGAAACGGGCAGAGACTCCGCCACCGTTCGTCCTGAGCCTGTCGAAGGGCGACATGAACGACGGTTACAATTATCCGAGCCAGTGCTTCGACAAGCTCAGCACGAACGGGGTTGATGGTCTGTGATATGTGTGAACTTTGATAATGAGACAAACGGGAAAAACCTGAGATTACCGTAGGTTAAGAGATAAACAAAATAGCCCTCTCCCCTTCAGGGGAGAGGGTTGGGAGAGGGGAAGTCTCTCCTTGGAAACCAACAGAATTGGCCGGGGTAGACCGCCCCTCTCCCCGGCCCTCTCCCCTGAAGGGGAGAGGGAGATAATATGACTCAATATGTATATCGTTTCGGTGGTGGCCAAGAATTTGAAAAGCAGGCAGATGGTGCGCCAACCGACAGCACCGAAGCCCGCAACCTGCTGGGCGGCAAAGGCGCCAATCTCGCGGAAATGGCCAATATTGGCCTGCCGGTTCCTCCCGGTTTCACCATTTCGACCGAAATGTGCACGCGCTTCATGAACGAAGGTGGTGTTTATCCCGACAGTCTGAACGGCGAAGTGGCGCAGGGCGTTGCGCATATCGAAGCGATTACTGGCAAGACATTTGGCGATGCCGCCGATCCGCTGCTGGTTTCCGTCCGTTCCGGCGCGCGTGCGTCCATGCCCGGTATGATGGACACGGTTCTCAATCTCGGCCTGAACGATGAAACGGTGGAAGGGCTCGCGAAAACCTCTGGTGACGAGCGTTTCGCCTGGGACAGCTATCGCCGGTTCATCCAGATGTACTCCGATGTCGTGCTGCAACTGGATCATGATTCATTCGAGGAAGCGCTGGAAATAGCGAAAGAAGATAATGGCTTCTTCACGGATACTGAGATGGAGTCTCAGCATTGGAAGGCGCTGGTCGCCGAATATAAGGGTCTTGTCGAAGAGCAATGGGGCAAGCCTTTCCCGCAGGATGTGAATGACCAGCTTTGGGGCGCGGTCAGCGCTGTTTTCGGTAGCTGGCAGGCAGAACGAGCCAAGGTCTATCGCCGGCTCAATGATATCCCCGCCGAATGGGGCACGGCTGTCAACGTGCAGGCGATGGTGTTCGGCAATATGGGCGAGACATCGGCCACTGGTGTGGCCTTTACCCGCAACCCTTCCACTGGCGACAGCGCCTATTATGGCGAATGGCTGATCAACGCGCAGGGCGAGGACGTTGTTGCAGGCATCCGTACGCCGCAATATTTGTCCAAAGCCGCGCGCGAGGAAGCCAATGCGAAGCCGCTTTCCATGGAAGAGGCGATGCCGGAAACCTATGGTGAGCTGACCAACGTGTTCGATCTGCTGGAACGCCATTATCGCGATATGCAGGATATCGAATTTACCGTGGAACGCGGCAAATTGTGGATGCTGCAAACCCGCTCGGGCAAGCGGACCGCCAAGGCAGCGCTGAAAATCGCCGTTGATATGGCCAATGACGGTTTGATTACCGAGGAAGAAGCGGTTGCGCGGGTTGATCCGATGGCATTGGACCAATTGCTCCATCCGACGCTGGATCCCGATGCCAAGCGCGACGTGCTGACCACCGGTTTGCCGGCCTCACCGGGTGCGGCTTGCGGGATTATCGTATTCGATTCCGATACCGCGGAACGCCGCACGGAAATGGGTGATGATGTGATTTTGGTGCGGGTAGAGACCTCGCCCGAAGATATTCACGGCATGCACGCGGCCAAAGGCATTTTGACGGCGCGTGGCGGTATGACGTCACATGCCGCTGTTGTGGCGCGTGGCATGGGGCGGCCTTGTGTGTCGGGCGCCGGTGGCCTGAGCATCAATAACGAGACAAAACTGCTGAAAATCGGGGATCGTGAGCTGAAAGAAGGCGACATATTGACGATCGACGGCAGCAATGGTCAAGTCATGGCAGGGCGCGTGAAGACGATCCAGCCGGAACTGGTTGGCGATTTTGGCGTGCTGATGGAATGGGCCGACAAAGTTCGCCGTCTGGGTGTGCGCACCAATGCCGAAACGCCGCAGGATTGTAAGGTTGCTCGCGATTTCGGCGCGGAGGGCATCGGCCTGTGCCGGACCGAGCATATGTTCTTTGAAACCTCCCGGATTACGGCCGTTCGTCAGATGATTTTGGCCGCCAATGAAGCGGGCAGGCGGGAAGCGCTGGCGAAGTTGCTCCCCGAACAACGCGAGGATTTTCGCCAGATATTCGAAGTCATGGTCGGACTGCCGGTGACGATCCGCTTGCTCGATCCGCCATTGCACGAATTTTTGCCGCATCATCAGTCGGAATTTGAAGAAGTGGCAGCGGCGGCAGATGTCGGTGTGGAAACGCTGAAACAGCGTGCCAATGAACTGCACGAATTTAACCCGATGCTCGGCCATCGCGGTTGCCGGCTTGGCGTCACATATCCGGAAATCTATGAAATGCAGGCGCGTGCGATCTTTGAAGCGGCTTGTGAAATCGCTGAAGCCAGCGGCGAAGCGCCTATTCCCGAGGTCATGATACCACTGGTGGCCACCGCCCGCGAACTGGAGCTGATGAAAGATGCCGTCGACCGGATGGCGGAAGAGGTTTTCGCTGAAAAAGGCCGCCGCATCGAATATCTGGTCGGCACCATGATCGAGCTTCCGCGCGCCGCTTTGATGGCCGGAAAAATTGCCGAGCATGGTGAGTTTTTTAGCTTTGGAACCAATGACTTAACCCAGACTACGCTGGGTGTATCGCGTGACGATGCCGGGCGTTTCCTGACCCAATATGTCGACAAGGGCATTTTCCCGCGCGATCCGTTCGTCAGCCTGGACATTGAAGGCGTCGGGCAATTGATCGAACTGGCGGCAGAACGGGGCAGGGCAACACGACCTGATATCAAACTCGGAATTTGCGGTGAACATGGTGGTGATCCTGCGTCCATCGCTTTTTGTGAGAAAACCGGGCTGGATTATGTCAGCGCGTCTCCCTATCGCGTGCCGATCGCCCGACTGGCAGCCGCACAGGCGGCATTGGCGAAAAAGGGATAGAAAAACATATAAAATGGCTTGCCAGCGGGGACAACTCCCCCTATCTGACTGCCTTCAATGCGCGCCCATAGCTCAGCTGGATAGAGTACTTGACTACGAATCAAGGGGTCGGGAGTTCGAATCTTCCTGGGCGCGCCACTTCCCCACATTATTTGTGATACGGTCTTAGGTGCACTTGCGCTGCCATATGGTGAAGCGTAGGTTATCGGCATTGTATCCATCTTATATATGAAGGATTGCCCGTTGGCTGATTACTCCGACTCTTTCGAAGATGCTCTTGCTGCCCGTGAAGCGGCAAAACTTCCTGTGCCGGAGGACGTGCAAGAAGCGGTCAAAACATTGCTACGCTGGTCTGGTGAAGATCCCGACCGTGAAGGTTTGCTCGATACACCCAAACGGGTTGCGCGTGCGTGGAAGGAATATTGCGAGGGTTATCAGGAAAATCCGGCTATCCACTTAGCGCGAACGTTCGAAGAAGTCGGCGGTTATGATGAACTGGTGTTGCTGAAAGACATCCCATTCCATTCCCATTGCGAGCACCATATGGCGCCGATAATCGGCAAGGCGAGCATCGCCTATATGCCGACTGATCGTGTTGTCGGTATCTCCAAGCTGGCGCGCGTATTGCACGGTTTTGCAAGACGATTGCAAGTGCAGGAGCGCCTGACAGCAGAGGTTGCAGAGTGTATTTGGGATAACCTAAAGCCGCATGGCGTTGCCGTAGTGGTCGAAGCCAGTCACAGCTGCATGACCGCCCGGGGGGTACGGACGCCTGGTGTTGGCATGACGACGAGCCGTCTATTAGGTTGCTTCCTCGACGATGCACGCAGCCGCAAGGAAGTCATGAGCCTGATGGGTTACTAGCTGGACTAGTCCATCCACATGCGCATGAGATTATATTGCAAGGCCTGCATGCGGGTGTAATTTTCGTGCTTCATGTTCAGGCCTTCGAGCGCGGCAACTTCGTTTAATTCATAAAGCAAGTTGCGCTTCATAACGTCGCGTACCTTGCTTTGAATGAAGGTGATCGCAACCATACGCTCGCCCTCTGAAATTGCTTCAACTTCGTGCAGCGTGTGCGAAGGATAGGTAATCGCGGTTCCCGGTAAACCCTTAAATCGCATGCCCGCTTCTCCTTGCGTCACATGCAAGGCGCCGCCTTTATAGTCATCCGGGCCGTTCAAAAATATGGTGCAGCTCAGATCGGACCTGATCGGACCATCCGGGAGCGGAATGACTGCACTGTCCGCGTGCAGCCCATAGTGCATGCCTGGCTGATAGCGCGTGATCAACGGCGGAGCGACCTTCTCAGGAAAGGCAAAGTCGGTAAATTCGGGATTGGACATCAAGGCATCATGAAGAATTTTCGATGTCTTGTTATAGGCCTCCAGATCATGCAGCTGCAGATTATTCTTCACTTTTGAATGGGGGTTGCTGATCTTGCCATCCACAAACTGACCGCTGTTGGCGATCTTCTTGATCTCATTGACCTGGCTTTGGTCCAATAATCTTAGCTGTTTGAACATTATTCTCTCGTTTCAATCCACTGCACCGCTTCCGCAACCAGAGGGAATTTTGCGGCTATACCTTCAACCCACGAAATAGCGCCGCGAATATCTGTAGCGTGGTTTTCATTCGCTTCCCTCAGCAGTTCCTGACGCAGATCCGGACTATAGTCATGTTCCGGCGCTTTGGAATAGGAAGACATGATCGGACCTGATACCAGTTCGGCCGCTTTTTGCTCAGCCAGTTCAAGATTGAAGTGCGATGCTGCTTTGATCAGTTGATCTTGTGGGGCATCGAGAAATGCCTCAAAATCCATCCACATTATATTGGCGGAATGGCTCGCCTTCTGTGCCACGAATAACGTCACCAACTCGCACATCCAGCTCATTGCGACGCGCTGGGCCAGCGTTAATTCCCAAAGCTGGGCAGGGGCTTTGCCGAGGTGACGGGTCAGCCGCTTCAATCGTGCACCCGCCATCATATGGGTTTCCTGCACGGATGCTTCGCCAGCCAATATCGTCGGAATATAGCGGTCGAGCGGGGCGTACAGGAATAAAGCTTCGATCTCGTCAGCCAATAGTTCAGGAGCCAATTCACTCACGAAGCTGCTGGCTTTGATCATGACCGGTTGTTGAGGGTAAAAAGGGCGTGACAACCAACGCACCGATTCCGAAAAGCGCCGCTCATAGTCTTCTGGCGACCAGGGGCTGTCCGGCTCAGCCCGTATCTGGGAGATTTCGCACAGGGTCCGCAGAAGTTGCGGCTCACGGAGCGCGAGCACTGTGTCAATCTCCCCAAGTAGCCGCGAAAGCAATGTCGATCCGACATGGCCGATGTGGAAAATATACTGCGGTGTAGGACTCTGGGGCAATTGGACTTTCGACAACTCCGACCACGGAACCAATTGTCGCCGCAATTGCGGAGTAATGATGCGCTGGTCGAGAAAGCTGGCCTTGCGATAATCGTCTTCGGTTAGATGCGACAACAGCACCTGATCCTTGGGCAGATCCACCAGATGCGGCAGGAGCCGAGCATCCTGAGAAAACTGATTTTGCCAGCTATTGGTCAATATGCCCTCAATCCTATGAAAAAGCCCGAAGGCGGATTGTTACTCTGTAACGCACCAGCTTCGGGCTTTTCAATCACTTGCTGACAAAACTTATGCTTTGCCTTCAGCGCTTTCTTCTGTTTCTTCAGCCGCTTCCCCGGAAGTTGCTTCCTCTGAAGCTTCTTCCGTGTCCGTTGCTTCGGCTTCTTCGCCGTCATCTTCGCTTTCCGGTGCCAAAGCAGCAGCAGCCAGTTCCGCCTGCTCTTCTTCGAACATCTGGGCGATCACGTCGATGCCGTCTTTCTGAAGCTCTGCTTCGTCATCAGAACGGGCCACATTGACCTGAACGGTGACAGAAACTTCTGGGTGCAAACGGATGCGCACGTCGAAAACACCAAGCGTCTTGATCGGTTTTTCGAGGATCACCATGCTTTTCTCAACCGTGGCACCTTCGGCAGCCAATGTTTCCACGATGTCGCGAACCGAAACCGAACCATAAAGCTGACCGCTGGCGGAAGAGGCACGGATCAATACGATCTGTTTGCCATCTACATTGCCGGACGCTTTTTCAGCTTCCTTGCGTTTCGCTTCATTGTCTGCCTCGATCTGCGCACGATTGGCTTCGAAAACCTTCTTGTTCGCTTCGTTGGCGCGCAGGGCTTTCTTGTTGGGTAGCAGATAGTTGCGCGCATAACCGTTTTTCACGGTTACGACATCGCCAATGCCGCCCAGTTTTTCGACTCGTTCGAGCAAAATAATATCCATGTCTCTTGCTCCTATTTCACGAGATAAGGCAGCAGGCCGAGATGGCGTGCGCGTTTAATTGCCTTGGACAATTCGCGCTGCTTCTTGGCAGAAACTGCGGTGATACGACTAGGTACGATCTTGCCGCGCTCGGAAATATATCCCTGCAGCATCTTCACATCTTTATAGTCGATGGGTTGTGCGTTCTTGCCGGAAAAGGGGCAGCTTTTGCGGCGACGGAAAAATGGACGTCCCATGATTATTACTCCTTTTCTAGCTTAACTATCGCGACGCGGGCGATCACCGCCACCACGGCGTGTGTCACGATCAGGCTTACGCATCATGACGGACGGGCCTTCTTCGTGCTCGTCTACGCGGATGGTCAGAAAACGGATCACATCTTCGTTGATACGGGTCTGACGTTCCAACTCGGCAATCACGTTGGTCGGTGCGTCAAGACGCAGCATAACGTAATGCGCTTTGCGGTTTTTCTGAACCTTGTAAGCCAGCGTGCGCAGGCCCCAGGTTTCCGTCAAAACGACTTTGCCTTCATTGGCTTCAACAATTTTTGTAGCTTCCTGAGCGAGTGCATCGACTTGAGACTGGCTCAAATCCTGACGCGCGAGGAAGACATGCTCATAATGCGGCATGCAGTATTTCCTTCATATTACCGATCGCTGACGCCGCACCATGCAGACACGCCCCTCCGGCTTTCTTTGGTTTTCCAAGCGATTCGAACAGTCGAATGACGTGGAAGCGGCGCTCATGGCGGATTTGCGAGAGGAATGCAAGTGTTGTGGTTAGGAGAGGAGAGTCTTTGTTTATTCCCTCAGGCGCCGGGCGCGGGCATCCGCCCGCTTGGCTTTCCTCGCATAAGCTCGGGCGCGCAGTCGCGCTTGCCTCCGCTTCGCGTCGGATCAGCGCGACACTAAACGCTTCGTTTGAGACCATATAACCGAGCGCAGCGAGGCAAGGGCGCCAAAAATCAAATGACGTCCGCCGCGCCTTATTGGCGCGTAGCCAAGGGCCCGGATGGGCCCGCCCGGCGCCTGAGGTTAAACAAAGACTCCCGCGCGCCGGGTGCCCAACGCCCAATAAAAACACTTTCCAAAGTTCACACCATTCACACCCCCATCACCCCCCGTCATCCCAGCGCAAGCTGGGATCTCCTCGAGACC
This sequence comes from Parasphingorhabdus cellanae, assembly GCF_017498565.1. Taxonomy (NCBI): domain Bacteria; kingdom Pseudomonadati; phylum Pseudomonadota; class Alphaproteobacteria; order Sphingomonadales; family Sphingorhabdaceae; genus Parasphingorhabdus; species Parasphingorhabdus cellanae. The sequence goes on along the minus strand of NZ_CP071794.1, from coordinate 396,379 downwards.
TGCCGCTCTGCTGCATGGAGATTCCAGCTTGCGCTGGAATGACGATGGCAAAAGGCGCACCCTCAAAGTTCACACAGATCACATGGGTTTCTCCCGGCCTTTCACCCAACCGTGCTCCGGGCGCAGACCCGGAGCCCAGGGTAGACGGGCGTGGCAGCCATCCTAGGCTCCGCATCAAGTGCGGAGCACCAACCGCTAGCTTTGCCCGACTATCTTCCCTTCCCAAAGTTCACACAATTCTCACACCATCATTTCTCCATGTCACGCTTCAAAGTTCACACAATTCTCACAGGCTCTTGTTTCTCGGCATCCTCGCCTTCCTCCTGCTCATAAAAGCCGCTGCGCTCCAAATACCCGCTGCGCTCGGCGCGTTCCCATTGGAGATCATCCCAGTCCTCACAATCTGCGACATCCAGGTCCGACACATCAATATCCTCCGGCGCCATCGCCTGAATCGTCTCGCGTTCGCTATGGAGAGTGATCGCCGCCAGCAAATCGCTGTTGGACCGCGCATCGCTCGGGGCGCTTGCCATCCGGCCAGACGCCTCTATCTTGTCCACCAGCGCTGCACAATCCTCACCCTTGCCAATGCCGTCGAGCAAATCATCAAAATGCTCCGCTGCCACCCGTGCCGGCTTGCCCGCCAGATCAATACCATCCGCCATCTTGTCGAGCCGCGCCATGGCAGCCAGAAACAAGGGCGCGCTCCAGCGGGTGCGCATGCCCACTTCCTCGCCCTGATGCCATACCGCCTCGTTCCAGCCATTCAGCCCCTTGTCGAGAAGCGCATCCTGATAGATATCGCGCGCATGGATAAGCGCCGCATCCCACGCCCGGGCAAAGGCCCGGCCATCGGGGCGCCGCCTGAGCTTGTACGCGCTCTCGCGCGACAATCCGGTATAGGCGGCGGCGGCTTTGACATTACCGGTTCTTGCCAAGGCTTCGAGAAACACCACCTGCCGGTCCGGCGACCAGCCATCATGGCGCTCCCTGGGCTGCGCCAGATCATCAGCGGAAGGGATATCGGTGAAGCTATCGTGAGGGGGAGTTCGGTCATCTATATCGTCCTTGTTCTATAGGGGGAACAGAGAAGATAACCTATCTGGTACAATGTAGGAAAGGGGGAAGAGAGCAACCTTGTGCCAGAGGGATTGCTATATCCCGAAGGCGGACTTTAGAAACCTCCTCAAAACACTGACCAAGATAAGCCCCCTGTGCGTTAGCGAATTGCTAAGCCTCAGGGGTGAGCTGCTTCTATCCGTATGAGTGCGTTTTCAAGCATGATGTCTTCCGTGAAACCGATCGGCTGACGTGATAATAATATGTCTGGAACTACGCCGCGTACTCTTTGATCACCATTTGGTCTTACAAAATAGCTTTTTGGATAGGCTATCTTGAAACCGCTATGAGGCAGCGTGAAATGAACGATGGAGGCAAAGCTCGTTGGCAAATCAGCTGTTTCCTCACCCATCACTGTTCCGAAACCATAATCTTGAATTGTCGCAGCTACCGATGCTGCGTTGGAATAGCTATGACGATTTACCAGCACCCAGATACGTCCAGTAAAGCGTTGTCCTTCACGCGGCGAGTTCAAAGCTATCTCGAACGGATAGCGTTTTCCATTCGGTTGATCGCGTTCTGCTGCGATCAACCGAGACAAGGTAGAATCCTGAGGCATGCCTTTAGCAGTTAAGCGATCATAATGAGCTTTGGTCGGTGCGCTCGCCTTTAGCATGAAACTGGATGCGAAACGGAAAGGTTTGTCAGCGAACCAAGATATCAAAGGGTCGCTAAAACTATTATCACCGCCGGGATTGTTCCGGAGGTCTAGAATAAGGTCCGTCGCGCCGGCGTCGATGAATTTGATAAAGGAATCATCTATGAGATCAACGAACTCCGTCAGTTTCTGGTTTCCAAATGGCCCCGGACGAAGATAGGCAACTCCATTTGGCATTATCTGAGCATCTAGCTTACCAAAGTCAGCTTCAAGGGTGGCTGTTGGGTGCGCTTTACCGATTGCACCAAACTCGGACATCGTCACCGCCGGTATTGATAACTCATTCAATTCACCGTCTACCCGCAGGGTAATCTGCAGGGCGTCGTCGGTTTTTCGATCAAGCCATAGCAAAGCTGGCAATAGCTGCTCCATGCGGGCCGAGGCCATATATGCCTGCTCTGCCGAAACGATGTCGCCAAGACGTTTCAGTCGTCGGGCTACAGGTTCGTCGTCGATCGTAACTAGTTCGCTCCCCGCCAATGCCTGTCCATCTGCGTCAGCCGTTCGGGTCAACAAGACGCGACCGTCAGGTTCTACGCGCGCGAAAAGAGGAACAAAACGACCACCCCGTTGGAGATGAGCGACAAATTCTTGAGCCGGACTGTCGCTACTTGCATGTCCAATACGTCCAAAAGCAGCAAACTTTTGAAACATCGCAGCCGTACTTGCTCGATCCAAGGGTCGATCTATCCGATGTAACAATCCATGGTAATATGCATCATAGTCCGCTTCGCTCCGGTACGCATAGAGATCATAATGAGCGTCGGCGAGATTTGTGTAGAGATATTCCAAATCGGCCTTGATGTGTTCGACAGAAATCAAATCTGGATTGCTCTTCGCTGCAGATTGAGCCGATGCACCAACCGAGCTCAAGCAAAACACGGCCGCGCCAGTAAGGGACACGAGAATATATTGAATCGAAGATGGTAATGGCATGGATTAAATATACGAAGCCAGACTTCCCTTGGCAAAGGAACTCTTCAAGGCAGCATAAACCAGCGTGACGAAGCTCAGCGGTTCGGTGCTTGTGTTGCAGCGATCAGTTGAAACCATCCGCCCAAAGCAGAATCAGCACAAACAAAAAGCCCCGCCAGATTGCTCTGACAGGGCTTTGGGGTAAACTTATTTTTGGCTTAAGCGTAGCTGACTTTTACATTCGCTTTGCGCGCCATATTCTTTTGACGCCGCATCGCTCCACCAATGGCGCCGAAACCAAAGATCATGAACGCCCATGTCGCTGGTTCCGGAACGGCGGCGACAGCGGCCCCGGCCACTTCGAGTTCGACCATATAGTCAAGCACGACCACTCCGTTGCCAAGTTGCAAACCATATGTTCCTGGCCCCAAATCGGGGAGCGCCGATGAAAAATTGGCCAGCGGTACGTCAATGAAAAAATCACCGGAGGAGAAAGATGTGCTGCTAAAGAAGATTTGCGTACCGTCGTTAATCAACGAATTCATTATCGATACGTTCAAGCCCGTCAGTGTTTGACCAGCCAAAATCTCAAATGGGATAAAATCGGCAGGATCTCGGGGAGAGTTCAAGCTGCCAGCAAATGTATTCGTTCCCGCCATCAGGGGGATAAAAGTTCTTGTTGGCTGGCCCAAGGCGTCGACAGCTGCTGTGAAAGTATCAACGTCCCCGCTTACGGATTCATCAAATGTGACGGCGGCGTGGCCTGGCGCCGCGGCGAATGTCATCGCTGCAGCTGTTAGAGCAAAAGTCAGTTTATTCATTTGGTACCCCTGTTAGGTATATTATACGAAGCAATATGGCATACCCATCCGTCTTCGCATGGCGCGACCCTAATAACTCGTTAACAGAATATGTTATTAAAACCTAAAGATAATTTAGCACTGTGGGTTAATATTTCCCGATACGGGACGTAATTTCATATCCGCTTTTGCCTCCAAAGCAGGCCCCCTACCTCACTTGATAAACTTAAACATATGCCCGCCAATTTTCCGCATCTGGATCTCTTCCGATCCTTCGGTGATCCGATAGCGGCGGTGATGGCGGTAGATATGTTCAAACGGCTTGTGGCGAGAATAGCCCATGCCGCCATGGACCTGCATCGCGCGGTCGGCGGCGTCGCAGCATAGGCGGTTGGCGCGGTAGTTACACATGGACACCTGCGCCGAGAGATATTTCGCGACATCGACCTTGGCCATGCCGTCCATCTGGTCGGCAGTTTTGTAGATTAGCTGGCGCAACATGGCGGCTTCCGTATGGAGTTCGACCAGCGGAAACTGGATCGCCTGATTGACCGACAGGGGCTTGCCGAACGGTTTGCGCTCTCCGGCATATTTCACCGATTCATCGATGCAATATTGCGCGGCGCCGAGGGATGATGCGGCCTGACGGATGCGGTTTTCGTGGACGAAATGCTGCGCGGCGGCGAGGCCCATGTCGAGGTCGCCCAATATCTGGTCCGCCGGAATCCAGACATTGGTAAAGCTGCATTTCGGGTGGTCGGTGGGCATGTTGAATGTCCACATATATTCGCCGATTTCAAAGCCTTCGGCGTCTGTCGGAACAATGAAACAGCCTATGCCCTGCGCATCCCCGTCTTTGCCGCGGTGGCGGGCGAAGGTCATCACATGGCTCGCGACATGCAGGCCGGTGGTCCACATTTTGTTGCCGTTGATCAGCCAGCCATCGACGCCATCGCGCTGCTCGGCGACAGCTGTCGTGTCCATCCAGGTCGCATCGGAGCCATGATCTTCTTCGGTCAGGCCAAAGCACCATTTCATCTCGCCCGCGAGCATGGCGGGTATGCATTCCTGCTTCTGCTTGTCCGTTCCGAAATCCCGGACCATCAAGGGCTGGACCAGATTGCCGACGATGGAATTTTCATTCTGCAAGTCATTATGGAGACCAAGGCCTTTGTGCGCGAGATGCTCGCGGATCCGCGCCATGCCGAGATTGGAGCCATCCTGTCCGCCAAATTCCTTGGGCAGAGCATAACGAAAATGGCCCGCAGCATCAGCGGTGCGGCGCATCTCGTCGAGCAGATCCTCCCATTCCTTGGTCGGCAGACCCTGATTGTCCCAATCGGTCCGGCTGTCCTCGCGGCGATGGTCGAAAAAGCGGATATTATCATCGCGCCGCTCAATCGGTTTGATTTCGGCTTCGATAAAATCATCGAGAACGGTGAGGTAATCTTCTATTTCTTGCGGAATATCAAAGCTCATATCATCGTCTCCATTTGTCGAGTGCCACCGCTAAGCCGGCATATTTGGGTTGGTCGATCGTCAGGCGTTCCAGCGCAGAAAGCCGGAAATGATCCCAAAGGCCGGGATGCTCGGGACTTACTCGCCCTTCTGAAAGGGCAGCGCAAAGCTGTCCATGGTCAAATCCAATAGCCTTAAGGCGTTCGTCAGAGGCTGCCTGAAAGGCGGGCCCGTAGAGCGCCTGCCGCTGCGCGATGCCTAGCGCATTGCCCGCCACACGGGACTGGAACCGGTCATGTCCTCTAAGGCCGGGTTGCACCGTTTCGCTATTCCATTCGCCGATTGCCGTCAGCAATTCATCATAGCCAATTTCTCCGCGTGACGCGGGCTGTTCGGGTGGCTGCCAATCCAGCTTCGTGCACAATTCTGCCGGCAAAATTTCTTCAAAGAGCAACGCCAGATCGACTTCCACTTCCGAGACGCGGCGGCCGATAACGGTGCGTTCGAGCGACCGGTCACCATGGCTGCGCCATATTTCGCCCATCAGCAAGCAACTCACCCCCCACCACAGGGTCGAGTAAATCAGCCAATAGCGGAAGCGTTCCGGATCGACAGTTTCGCCGCTATATTTGGCATAGGCGGCAAAAAATGCTTCCGCGGTATCAAATCCGCCAGCGACTTTTTCATAATGGCCAAACCGCCAGCTTGGTGTGCACAGATAGGCCAGATCCTGCACCGGATCGCCCAAACGGGTCAGTTCCCAGTCCAGCACCGCCGACAACCCCGCTGGCGTGATCATCAAATTGCCCATGCGAAAATCGCCATGGACGACCTTTTTTACGTCGCTTTCCGGCGCGTTGGTTTTGAGCCAATGAAAGGCATATTCAAACAGCGGAATGGCGGCGCCTATTTCGTCATAGCGTTCTCTCTGCTGATCGATCAGCTGGGCTGGCGATAAATAGTCGAGCGTGTCGACAAGGCTTGCAGGATTGATATTGTGAATGTTCCAAAGCTCGGCCGCGCATTGATCGGTTAACTTGCTCTCGGCTTCGGCAAATTCTGGCTTGCCAAGAATTTTATGGGGAAGCGTTTCGCCTTCAACCTTGTCCATGATGAAGCCTTCGCCAAGACCATCTTCGGGTCGCAATCGCGCGCGGACAACAGGGGCTGTCACTCCCGATTGCACCGCCAGATCAATCACATCCGCCTGGGTCGCGAGTGAAACCCCGCGCATACCTTCTTCGTCGCGAGCAATGCCCCTAGGCAACCGCCGCAGAACAAATGCCTCATCGTCAAAGGTGAAGGACCAGCTTTCCATGCTGGCACCGCCGGACAGTCGCCGAACGTCGCCAAGCCTTCCATTATGGCGGAACGTTTTGGCGCAAAAATCAGCCAGATTTTGCTCGAATTCAGGACTCTCCATTTGCATCGATCTAATTGCTCAATTAAAACTTGGCAATCGCAATAGTGCTAGCGATTTGCGTCGTGAACCTTGCATGCAAAGCCATTCCCTCTTACCTGCGGCTAAAGCACATTAACAAAAGTGATGAGGGGCGAACATGAAGGCATTCATTTTTCCGGGACAGGGCAGCCAGGCTGTTGGTATGGGAAAGGCTCTTGCCGAAGCCAGCAGCACGGCGCGCGAAGTTTTTCAGGAAGTCGATCATGCGCTGGAGCAAAATTTGTTTCAGCTGATGTGCGAAGGCCCGGAAGACGAACTGACCCTGACCGAAAATGCGCAGCCCGCGATCATGGCCAATGCCATTGCAACTTTGCGAGTCATGGAAAAAGAAGGCGGCAAATCGCTAGAGGATATTTGCTCCTACGTCGCCGGTCATAGCCTGGGCGAATATACCGCGCTTTGTGCTGCCGGCGCTTTGAACCTGACCACCACGGCAGAATTGTTGAAACTGCGTGGGCAATCGATGCAAAAGGCCGTTCCAGTGGGCGAGGGCGGCATGGCCGCTTTGCTTGGTGCTGATCTGAAAAAAGCGTCTAGCCTGGCCAAAGCAGCATCCGAAGGCGAGGTTTGTACTGTAGCAAATGACAATGATCCGACTCAGGTTGTGATTTCTGGCCATATGACGGCTATAGAAAGAGCAATTGCGCTGGCCAAAGACCATGAGATTAAGCGCGGGATTTTGTTGCCGGTATCGGCGCCATTTCATTGTTCTCTGATGCAACCGGCTGCGGAAGCCATGGAAGAGGCACTGGCCGAGGCGAGCATAATGCCGCCGGCAGTTCCGGTTTTTGCGAATGTGACCGCTGCCGCCGTAAGCGATGTGGATGAAATCCGCCAATTGCTGGTGCAGCAGGTAACAGGAACCGTTCGCTGGCGGGAATCTGTCGTCCATCTTGCAGATGCTGGCGTAGAGCAATTTGTCGAATTTGGCGGCAAAGTACTGGGCGGCATGGTGAAGCGGATAAATAAAGACGTCGAAACCACAAGCTTGATAGCCATGGATGATATCGAAGCCTTTCTGGCTTCGGTTTGAATAATATTCCGATAATTGGATAGGAACGAAGATGTTTGATCTCACAGGAATGACCGCGCTGGTAACCGGCGCATCCGGCGGCATAGGGTCGGCCATTGCCAAATCACTGGCAGACCGCGGTGCGACGATTGCATTGTCTGGCACACGCAAGCTGGCGCTAATGGACGTCGTTCCGGAATTGAAGGGCGAAGGCCATGTGGTTCTGCCATGCGACCTGTCTAATGCGGAAGAAGTGAATGAACTGGTTCCCCGCGTTATCGAAAAGCTCGGCAAGCTGGACATTCTGATCAATAACGCAGGTATTACACGCGACGGGCTGGTGATGCGCATGTCGGATGAAGATTGGTCCGACGTGCTGAACATAAATCTGGAATCCGCATTCCGCCTGGCCCGCGCCGCAGCACGGCCAATGATGAAAGCACGCCATGGCCGGATCATCTCGATTACTTCGGTAGTGGGCGCAACCGGTAATCCCGGGCAAGTCAACTATGTCGCCTCAAAAGCCGGGCTGGTCGGCATGTCCAAAGCGTTGGCACAGGAATTGGCCTCACGCGGTATTACCGTCAACTGTGTTTCGCCCGGCTTTATCGCATCTCCGATGACGGATGCACTGACCGATGCGCAAAAGGATGAGATAAATCGCAAAATCCCTGCCGGAAAAATGGGCGCCGGAGGCGATATTGGTGCAGCGGTTACATATTTGGCCAGTGATGAAGCGTCTTATGTCACGGGACAAACGCTGCACGTGAACGGCGGCATGGCAATGATAAGCTAAAAGGGCCTTATGATATTTTCCGCCATTTTTTTAGCGATGGCCGCAAGCCCTCAAACGGCTATGCCGACGGAAGGCTTGCTGACCATAGAAAATCTGGATTGCATCAGCAGCCAAGTTTCGGCCGATAAGGCGCAGACCTATGCTGCTATGATGAGGAAAGGCGAAGAGGTCGAAGCGTTTGAATCAGTGAAAGAGTTGGCGGATAGTTGTCAGGCAAGAAACGGTTGGTCCGATATCCAAACACGCGGCGCTTTTCGCGTTGTGCTAATGGACGGGTGGATGCTGGAAGAAGGTCTGATGAAGCAAATTCAGGAACTGGGCGACTTTAAACCGTTTCTTGACCAGTTTTATACGGATAACGTAAAATCAACAGGCCGGCATATCCTCAAGGATGCTTTTTTATCGGGTAAGATGGACAAGGCATTATCCGCAAAAGGCTATCCCGAAGACCAGGATCTGCGGGAGCTGGTTTACAATTACTGGGAATGGCGCGGAACCCTTTATGATATCGAGGAAGATTTCCGCAACGATGAGCTACGGCGATAATCGCTCTGTTAACACAAAGCTGCTCTTGCCCTCTTGCAAGCGGCGCAGCATGCCACTAGGACAAAAGAGAAACTAATAAACGAAGAAGGAACTCTCATGAGTGAGACTGCAGACCGCGTAAAAAAGATTGTTGTTGAACATCTTGGTGTAGAAGCTGACAAAGTGACCGAAGAAGCGGCATTCATCGATGATCTTGGCGCTGACAGCCTCGACATTGTTGAGCTTGTGATGGCTTTCGAAGAAGAATTCAGCGTCGAAATTCCTGACGATGCGGCTGAAAAAATCGCTACTGTCAAAGATGCAATTGATTTCATCGACAAAAACAAGGGTTAATTGATTTTGGGATGCGGGCCAATGTTTTGGGCCGACATTCTGGGGCCAATGATCGCTAAATGATTACAAAGCGGCTCACCGGCCTGGGAAGCATTTCCTGAAACCGGTGGCCGCTTTTGAATTAGGGCTTCACGCAAGTCCGATATAAGGAGCATAGAATGCGTCGTGTTGTAGTGACCGGACTGGGTTTGGTAACCCCTCTTGGCGGAGATGTGGAAACAAGCTGGAGCAATATCCTTGCTTCGAAATCCGGTGCTGGAAAGATCACACGCTTTGATGCTTCTGATCAGAAATGTCACATTGCCTGCGAAGTGAAGCCCGCTGACCATGAATATGGTTTTGACCCGAATTTGCGCGTCGACCACAAGGTCCAGCGTCAGGTAGACCCATTCATTGTTTATGGTATTGATGCCGCCGGACAAGCGTTGGAAGATGCTGGCCTGACCGAGATGAGCGATGAGGACAAGCTGCGTACTGGTTGTTCAATCGGCTCCGGCATTGGCGGATTACCGGGTATTGAAAAAGAATCGCTCGTTTTGCATGAGCGCGGCCCGGGCCGGGTCAGCCCGCACTTTGTCCACGGGCGCCTGATCAATCTGATTTCTGGTCAGGTTTCGATCAAATATGGCTTGATGGGTCCTAACCATGCTGTTGTGACCGCCTGTTCGACCGGTGCGCACAGCATTGGCGATGCGGCACGGATGATCGCTTTGGATGATGCTGATGTCATGTTGGCTGGCGGTGCGGAAGCAACGATTTGCCCGATCGGAATTGCCGGTTTCGCGCAGGCCAAAGCGCTGTCGACAAATAACGATAATCCAGAAGGCGCCTCGCGCCCTTATGACAAAAACCGTGATGGTTTCGTCATGGGAGAGGGCGCAGGTGTTGTCGTTCTGGAAGAATATGAACGCGCCAAGGCGCGCGGCGCGAATATCTATGCTGAAGTTGTCGGATATGGCCTTTCTGGCGATGCGCACCACGTAACAGCACCGCATCCAGATGGCGTGGGGGCTTATCGTTCGATGGAGATGGCGCTGAAACGCTCTGGCCTTTCGACTTCTGATATTGACTATGTCAACGCCCATGGCACATCGACCATGGCCGATGTCCTGGAACTGGCGGCGGTGCGCCGTTTATTTGGCGATGATGTCAAGACGATGTCGATGAGTTCGACCAAATCCGCCATTGGCCATTTGCTGGGTGGGGCAGGCGCTGTTGAGGCGATATTCTCAATATTGGCGTTGCGTGATCAGACTGTTCCGCCAACGCTCAATCTGGACGATCCGGAAGAGAGCTGCGCTGGTGTTGATCTGGTGCCGCATGTCGCCAAAAAGCGTGAGGTTAAAGCAGTGCTCAGCAACAGCTTCGGCTTTGGCGGGACTAACGCCAGCGTCATTATGAAGGCGGTATAGCCCCATCATGCGGCGCTTCGGTTGCCTTATCCTTATAATCGCAACGGTTATTTTCGGACTGGTAGCCGGCAACTTCATCTATGGCTGGAATGCCAGTGGACCGCTTGAGAATGAGCAAGCAATTATCATCAAATCCGGTTCAAGCCTCAGCATGGCGGCTCAGGCATTAGAGGAAGAGGGCGCGATCAAGTCCGCGGATGCGTTTCTGAATCGCGCCAAGATTTTTGGCGGATCGGAACCGATCAAAGCGGGTGAATTCATCATCCCCGCCGGCGCAAGCAATGCGACGATATTGAATATATTGCAGGGCGGAAAAACCATTCAGCGCCTGATCACTATTCCCGAAGGCACACCATCAATCATTGTGCATGAGAAGCTGATGGCAGAAAAACTGCTGACGGGTGAGATCCCGGTACCGGCGGAGGGATCGATATTGCCGGACAGCTATAGTTTCGAGCGCGGAGAATCGCGAGCCGCTGTCGTCGCAAGGATGCAAAAGGCGATGACGGAAACAATTGCAGAGCTTTGGCCCAAAAAGACCGCCGCCAGCGTGGTCAAAACGCCGGAAGAAGCTATTATATTGGCAGCCATTGTCGAGAAAGAAACCGCTCTAGCCCGCGAGCGCCGAACGGTTGCGGCGGTTTACAGCAACCGCGTCAATCGTAACATGATGCTACAGGCCGATCCGACGATTATCTATCCGATCACCAAGGGTAAGCCGCTGGGTCGCCGCATCCGGCAATCGGAAATTGCGGCGGTAAATGATTACAACACCTATTCCATGGTAGGATTGCCTAAGGGGCCGATCGCCAATCCCGGGCGGGCGTCGATCGAAGCTGTGCTTGATCCCGCTGACAGCGATTATCTGTTCTTTGTCGCCGATGGCAAAGGCGGCCACGTTTTCGCAAAAACACTGGCCGAGCATAATGCCAATGTCGAAAAATGGTTCGCTATCCGCCGTGAACGCGGTGAGATGTAGGAAGAGAATATCGCAGGTCGTTTGCTCAATAGCCTGATGGTTTCGATACTGGCTCTTTCGGGCCAGCAATCGTCTGACCATTCTGAAAAATTGGGCGGCGGCATCTATTTGAAGGCAAAACCCCGAACGCAGAGCGAATAAGCCCGCTTAGTCTTCCTGGCCGCTAATGCTCTGGGCCACGACAATAATCCCAGCATCGGCTATCTGCTTATCTTTCGAACTACCCGAGGGCATGACAACCATTCTGAGTCCGGACTGGCCATCTTCATCAGGCGAACGCCATGACATGGTATATAGCGGTGAAAAAGGTCCGGGCATGTTGTTTTCGGTCATGCCCGCTGCATCGGCGCGCTTGGTCAGGCGTTTCAGAAAGCCAGCCCGCTTTACGCCCAACATCATGGGTTGATCAGAAGGTCTGGACGTAAGAACTATGCAATAGCGATCGTCGCTATCCTCTCCCCAAGCCACAACATAGCGATCAGAAAATAGATGATGTATCGCCCCATTTTCGGTGTAGCGTGCGCGCAGCGCATCGCTGCCTTTGACCGTTATTGGCAAAAGCAACAGGCCCTGAAATGGTGTGATGTCTTTTTGAATGAAACCCAGGCAATCATCGAAAATGATCCGCATCACCAGCGTTTCATTGTCGGGGATCGTTTTGACCTCAGACGCTGATGCCGAGGACAGGCAGCAGAAAATTGCCAGTCCTGCATATTTCAGTCTCATCCATTTCGCTGTTTGCATTCTGTTTTCGCTCCAAGTGGATGGTCGGGTTATCATAACGATGATCAATAGTTAAGCGGCGCTACTAAGCCTAACCGTTCGTCCGGACAGTTAGGGGTTGAACGGCAAATCATATCTGGACCGGCGCAACAAGCGGAGGAAGCTCGGATTATTCCAGTAGTGAAGCATACATGGCTTGAACGAGACCTAGCCCTCTTGGATCGCCCAAAAGACCAGATTCCATCCGGTTCATGACATATGAAAAACAAAGACGCTGATCCTGATCAACCACAACCGTAGAGCCACCATATCCGCCCCAGAAACAGGTATTTTTATTGGGACTTATGGGCATGAGTTCATTGTTCAGGCCATAACCCATGCCAAAGACCATGGGCACATTCAGAACGAGGTCGAGGCCCGCCGACTGTTGTTCAAAAATGCGCTTGGCCCCCGCGTCTGACATCAGCGTCTTGCCAAATGCGCCGCCGCCGTTTGCCATGGCTGTCTGCGCACGAACGATGGAACGGGCGTTACCATGGCCATTGGCAGCCGGAATCTCTGCTTCGCGCCATTTGTGTCTGCGCGGTTCAGTAGCATCGACTTTTGGGTTAGCAAATGTCCGAGAGGCGATCGATTGATTATCTTCGATCTCGATGGCTGCTTCTGGCGGGATCAAATTACCGATCCGGCTATCCAGATTTGCAGGCGTGCCAATGTGAAAGTCAGCGTCCATGGGTTCTGCAATTTCTTGCCGGAAGAAATTTCCGATTGATTGGCCGGTAACACGGCGAACAACCTCCCCAATGAGATGGCCCTGTGTTATCGCGTGATATCCAGACTGTGTACCGGGTTTCCACCAGGGTTTCTGACGTGCCAGGCTATTCGTCATCCAATCCCAATCATACAGGGCATCGCCCTCAACCGGCTCATCCATGCCGGAGAGGCCAGCGGTATGACTTAAGAAATGGCGGACTTCGACATTTTCTTTGCCGTTTTGCGAAAATTCAGGCCAGTATTTTGCTGCTGGTGCATGGAGATCAACTTCTCCGCGATCAGCCAATAGTAGCAACGACATTGCCGCCATTGTTTTGGTACTCGACCAAACGTTGACGATTGTATCTTCCTGCCAAGCTGTTGTCCGTTCGGCGTCAAGATGACCACCCCACAGATCAACCACAAACTCCCCTTGATAGGTGATAGCGACCGATGCGCCGATATCATTATGGTCGCTAAAATTGGCTTTGAAGGCGTCTCTGACGGCTTCAAAACGTGGATCACAAACGCCTTGAATTCGATCCGTCATTTTATCTCGCCTTGAAACTGGTCTTAATAGTTAAATCGTGTCGCCAAACTGTCGCGTGCTTCCTGATACTCAGCAATCAACCGGTCGACCATATCCTGAACCGAGCGGACTTCATCAATCGCACCTATGCCCTGACCACTGCCCCAGATGTCTTTCCAGGCCTTTTTCTCGGTATTGCCGCCGGAGCCGAAGTTCATGGTCTTATAGTCGCCTTGTGGCAGATCATCGGGATCGAGGCCGGCATTTTCTATCGAACCACGCAGATAATTGCCGCTGACACCAGTGAACAGGTCGGAATAGACAATATCTTTGGCACGGCCTTCAACAATACCGTCTTTATAGCCTTGATCGGCATTGGCTTCCTTGGTCGCAATAAACGCTGAGCCCATATAGCCGAGGTCTGCGCCCATGGCTTGCGCACCCAATATGGAGGCGCCGCAACCGATAGAGCCGGACAAAGCGACCGGGCCGTCAAACCATTGGCGAATTTCCTGCATCAGAGCAAAAGGAGAGATGACACCAGCATGGCCGCCAGCACCGGCAGCGACGGGGATCAGGCCATCTGCACCTTTCTCAATCGCTTTATGCGCAAAGCGGTCGTTGATAATGTCATGCATCGTAATCCCGCCCCAGCCATGGACTGCGGTATTGAGATCTTCGATGGCACCCAAAGAAGTGATGATCAGCGGCACTTTCCACTTGGCACAGGTCGCCATGTCCTGATCAAGTCGGTCATTGGACTTATGGACGATCTGATTCACCGCAAAGGGCGCCGCCGGCTTGTCGGGATTGTCCCGGTTCCATGCGGCCAGCTCCTCGGTAATCTGGTGCATCCACTCGTCGAGCAGGCTTTGCGGCCGCGCGTTGAGGGCGGGGAAGGATCCGACGATACCGGCTTTACACTGCGCAATGACCAATTCCGGTCCCGATACGATAAACAGAGGTGAACCGATAAGCGGCAGGCGAAGATTGTCGAATATGGCAGGTAAAGTCATAAAGTCCCCAATAGAAAAGGCTAAACAGAAAAGCTTAGAAGTCCGCCATACCGCAAGCGGCAGCGGATTCCACTGTTATTTTAACCGATTGCTTAATCCGGGTGCTAAATCCGGTTTACGGCACTGAGCAGCGCTTCAACCGAGGCCCTTGCGACATCGCTATTGATACCGACACCATAGAATTCGCGACCATCTCCGGTTTTGCATTCGACATAGGCCGCGGCCTGCGCGTCTTTGCCTGAACCCAGTGCATGTTCCTGATAATCCATGATTTCCAGCGTGATGCCCAATGAAGAGGCGAGGGCGTCAACAACGCTCGATATCAGGCCATTGCCGCGACCACTGACGGACGTTTCGCCATCGGGGCCTTTGACCTTTCCGACAAATATGCGTTCGCCGCCGGTCTGGCTCTCCTGATAGTCGATCAGGCTGTAATCGCCGCCGCCATCGAGATGATAGCGTTTCTGGAACGCACCCCAGATATCTTCGGCAGACAGTTCCCGGCTTGTCTCGTCAGCCAGCTCCTGCACCGTGCGGCTGAAATTGGCTTGCAGACGCTTAGGCAGTTTTAGCCCGTAATCCTGTTCCAATATCCAGGCGATACCGCCCTTGCCGGACTGGCTGTTGACCCGGATCACCGCTTCATAGTCACGGCCGATGTCGCGCGGATCAATCGGCAGATACGGGACATTCCACAGCTCGTCATTGCGCTGTTCCTGCGCTGCAAAGCCTTTTTTGATTGCGTCCTGATGCGAGCCGGAAAAAGCCGTGAAGACCAGCTCTCCAGCATAGGGGTGGCGTTCTGGCACGGGCAGTTGATTGCAATATTCGACTGTATTGACAATTTCATCCATGTTGGAAAAATCAAGTTTCGGGTCAACACCCTGCGTGTACATATTGAGGCCCAGCGTCACCAGATCGACATTGCCGGTGCGCTCACCATTGCCGAACAGACAGCCTTCGACGCGGTCCGCGCCAGCCATCAAGCCGAGTTCCGATGCCGCAATGCCCGAACCACGATCATTATGGGTGTGCAGGCTGATCACGACGTGGTCGCGCTTGCTGATATGCTTGCACATCCACTCCACCTGGTCGGCATAGATATTGGGCGTCGATGCCTCGACTGTCGCTGGCAGGTTAAGGATCAGCGGTTTCTCTGCCGTTGGCTCGATAATATCCATCACGGTTTCGCAGACTTCGAGGCTGAAATCGATTTCGGCTGTGGAGAAGGTTTCCGGTGAATATTCGAAATGCCAGTCAGTATCAGGATATTTTTCTGCTTGTTCGCGCAGGATGGTTGCGCCTTCCTTGGCAATATCCTTCACGCCGTCCTTGCCTAGCTTGAAGACAACATCACGCCATGCTGGCGAAACCGCATTATAGAGATGGACAATCGCCTGCTTCGCGCCTTCCAGGCTGGCGAAGCTGGTTTCGATCAGATCACGGCGGGACTGGGTCAGCACCTGCACCATGACATCATCTGGTATGCTGTCCGACTTGACCAGGCCGCTGATGAAATCAAAGTCCGTCGCACCGGCAGACGGGAAACCGACTTCAATTTCCTTGATCCCGATTTTGACGAGCAGATCAAAGAAACGCTGTTTCTTCTGCGCATCCATCGGATCAATGAGCGCCTGATTGCCATCCCTAAGGTCGGTGGAGAGCCAGCGTGGAGCCTTGTCGATGACGCGAGACGGCCATTGGCGGTCGGGCAAATCAATTTGGCCAAAGGGGCGATATTTTTGAGATGGTACAGGATGCATGGTCGATACTCTTATGCTGCAAGCGATTTCGCGCAAGGCGGAAATTGCTAGTTAATTTCAATTTTCTGGAAAAAATAATCCCTTAGACGGGGCCGCCGCATCGAGCAGCAGCACAGCTACGCCTAAGGGCGCATAAGTCGTTGTAGCTCTAGGTTTGAGACACTTGCCATGGCTGTTGTTCATATCTGCTGCGGTGCAAAAATCAACCACGCTGGTGAATTTATTTTGCGGGAAGTGAAACCTTTTTGCTCTCGTCCGCGAAACCATCAACGAGCATGACGGCTCAACGAAATTATTTTTACCCTCAATCACAAGAACTTAAATCTTACCAAGGAACTGAAAATGAAAAATCTTATTCTACCTCTCGCACTCGCACTCGCAGCGACCACCGGAACTTTTGCTCTCCCGATTGATGCCGCTATCGCCGGTCCAACCTATACCGGGGTCAAAGGCGGCAACACTGCAGTTGGCGGTTATGATGTCACTTCTTACTTCACCGGAACCGGCGTTCCCGTCAAAGGCAGCAAGGCGCATAAAGTGAAATATAAGGGCGCTGACTATTATTTCAGTACCGCCGCTAACGCCAAAAAGTTCAAAGAAAAACCGGCACAATTTGCCCCGCAATATGGTGGTCACTGTGCATGGGCGATGTCACGCGGTTCGCTCGCTCCCGGTGATCCACTGGTTTACAAAGTTGTCGACGGTAAACTTTATCTCAACGTCAACAAACAGGTGCAGAAAACCTGGCTGACCGACGTCGCCGGCTTCATCAAAAAGGCTGATATCAACTGGCCAAAATTCCCGGATAACGCCAAATTTGGCGGTTAATTCGACCCCCTATTCGTCACGCAACTTTCTAACTTAACATCTATATCAAAGGAAAATACCATGAATAATCCCGTTAATAAGCAACGCAAACTCTCCGCAATGCTCGCTGTCATGGGCGGCCTGTCTCTGGCAACTCCATCGGCGGCATTGGCAACCTGTACGGCTGCGGCTCCAGTAGTCCAGTCTGCTTGTAGCGCCTGTGCAGCAGCAGCTTGTGCTGCGGCCTGTGGAGCCTGTGCAGCAACAAATTGTGCAGCAGACTGCGGAGCCTGTGCCGCTGCAACCTGTGCCGCCGATTGCAGCGCCAATGCCGCATCATGTGGAGCAGAACCGGCCGCTTGTGCAGCCTGCGCACCGGAATAATCGATAAAATAACTACGGCCATTCAAACACTTGGCTGGGGAAGGATTTTCAATTATGAGATCCTTCCCAACTTTGTAAAAGTCAAAAGAGGATGTGCCAATGAGAAAGATTTTTATCCCTGCCATTTTAATGGCGGCCCTTCCCGTCGCTTGTTCTGAGCAAGGTTCTGAGGAAGCGTCAGGATCTGAAACAAGTGCGACATCTGACGACATGATGCCGGGCACGGAAATGCCAATGTCTGACTTCGCCGAAGTGACTGATAATATGACAGGTCCTGTTTTTATTAATCCAGATGGCCCTGCAGGCGTCGCGGTTAGTGGTTATGATGCGGTCAGCTATTTTGAAGGGGACGGTACGCCTGTCAAAGGCTCTGAAGAATTTGGCGTCACCTATAACGACGTGGACTATTATTTTTCGAGCGCTGAAAATGCGGCGAAGTTTGAGGCCGAACCCGCAGCATATGCTCCGCAATTTGGTGGTCACTGTGCTTGGGCAATGTCACGCGGTCGCCTGGCACCGGGCGATCCAGTCTATTATAGAGTGGTTGATGGTAAGCTATATCTGAACTTCAACAAGCAAGTGCAGGAAACATGGCTAAAAGATATTCCTGGCTTTATCGAAAAAGCCAACGCTGCTTGGCCTTCGGTGCCAGAAGATGCCACATTCGATAATCAATAATATTAGAAAGGGTGACGGCGATAATGCTGTCGCCCTTTTGTATTGCGAGTCCTTTGCGTGATAGCGGCGCTGATAGCGCAAAATTAACTTATGCCGGTTAAACCACAAAGCCTTAGCGTTCAGAGGCAGTCGCATGTATCGGATGATCTACATCAGCACACCGCAAGCAGAAATTGGCCCTGCTGATGTCGATGATATTCTGGACGCTTCGCGAAAAAACAACACCTACAACAATATTACCGGCCTTCTCATTCAGGATAAATCACGGTTTCTGCAATATTTGGAGGGTGACCAGCAGAAAGTCGAAGAGACATTTGCTCGCATATCCTGCGACCGACGTCATATTGCTGTCATACCGCTCAAATCCGGATATATCGGACGGCGGCAATTCCCCAATTGGTCCATGGCTTCCAAATATGTGGATAGCGATAACAGCCTGGTCGAGGCGGTTTCTGCGCTGATCCAAAACTGCGACAAAGAAGTGTCGGAGGATCTACTCAATTTTGCGGAAGCCAGAGACCGCGCCGCTTAGCTTTTGTTGCGCTAATGCAGACGCGGTCATATATCGCCGGCTTAGTTCTTTTCTTTATCGACCAACTGGTTGGCACCAATCCATGGCATCATCGCACGAAGTTCGGCACCAGTTTTCTCGATGGGATGCGCCTCTGCTTGTTTCCGGGCGGCTTTTAGTTCAGGCTGTCCAGCACGGTTGTCAAGAACGAAGTCCTTGACGAAACGACCGGACTGAATGTCGGCCAACACCCGTTTCATTTCTGCCTTTGTTTCATCGGTGATGATCCGCGGACCCGTTGTGATATCGCCATATTCCGCTGTGTTGGAGATGGAATAACGCATGTTGGCAATGCCGCCTTCATAGAGCAGGTCAACGATCAGCTTGGTTTCATGCAAACACTCGAAATAAGCCATTTCCGGTGCGTAGCCAGCTTCGGTCAGGGTTTCGAAACCCGCCTGAATCAAATGGGTGATCCCGCCACAAAGGACTGCTTGCTCGCCGAACAGGTCGGTTTCGCACTCTTCGCGGAAGTTGGTTTCGATAATGCCAGAACGGCCGCCACCGACGCCGGATGCATAGGCGAGGGCGACATCATGGGCATTGCCGCTCTTGTCCGCATGGATAGCGACGAGGCAGGGGACACCGCCGCCGCGCTGATATTCGCTGCGTACGGTATGGCCGGGGCCTTTGGGGGCGATCATGATGACGTCGAGATCATCGCGCGGCTCAATCAGGCCGAAATGGACGTTAAGGCCGTGTGCAAAGGCCAGGGCTGCCCCGGATTTCATATTGTCATGATAATCCGCAGCATAGATCGCGGCCTGGTGCTCATCCGGCGCAAGGATCATAACAATGTCAGCCCACGCAGCAGCCTCTGCATTGCTAAGCACTTTGAAATCAGCGCTTTCGGCTTTTTTGGCGGTAGCGGAACCTTCGCGCAGCGCTATGGCTACTTCTTTCACACCACTATCACGCAGGTTTTGTGCGTGCGCATGGCCCTGGCTGCCATAGCCGACAATCGCGATCTTTTTGTCTTTGATCAGGTCGAGATCGGCATCTGCGTCGTAATAAACTTTCATTTTTCTTCCTTAAGTCTCAGAGAATAGCGAATAGGGTCAAGGCACCGACGGCCGCCAGCATGGGCCAGCCGATATGCTTTACTTTGGTAACGATGGCATCATAGATACCGGCAATTAGAAATGCCGATCCGGTAACGGCCAGTAAAGTGACGTCGGCCGCCGCAAAATCATAGGCGGCCATGGCCAGGATATAGACGGCGATCAGGCCGAGAATGCTGGTAAAATGCCATGCGAAACGAATGACTTGTTTAGCCAGGTCTTCTTGCATGACGCCGTCGCCAGCGGTGACGAGCGGGCCGATTAGGCGCTTCTCCCCGACGATAGAATGCACCAACACTGTCGCGAGCGCTAATATGGCTGCAATCGTGAGCAATATTTCACTCATGCCGATTCCGGACCGCGACCAATAGCGACAACACCAGTGCGACCGACTTCCACCAGGCCGACTTCGCGCATCAGGCCGACAAATGTCTGAATTTTATCCGGCGCACCGGTAATTTCGAAAACAAAGCTTTCGGTGGTCGCATCGACAACCCGGGCGCGATAGACATCGGCGAGGCGCATCGCTTCGATCCGATTTTCGCCTTTACCGGCAACTTTCACCAGTGCCAGCTCGCGCTGCACATGTGGACCGGCTTCGGTCAGGTCGCGCACGCTATGGACAGGCACCAATCGGTCAAGCTGGGCGATAATCTGTTCGATGACATGCGGTGGGCCATTGGTGGCAATGGTTATCCGACTAATCGCATGGTCGGCGCTAATGTCAGCGACCGTCAGGCTCTCAATATTATAACCGCGGGCGGTGAACATGCCGGCGATCCGTGCAAGGATCCCAGCTTCATTGTCGACGAGCACCGCCAGAACATGGCGTTCGACTTGTTCTTCCTTGATATGCATCACACCAGCGCCTTTGCGTTATCGTCCATCGTGCCTTTGACATCTTCAGGTGTCAGCAACATGTCGGTATGCGCCGCGCCGGATGGAATCATCGGGAAACAGTTAGCCAGTTTGGCGACGCGGCAATCAACCAATACCGGGCCGTCTGTTGCGATCATTTTCTTTATGCCCGCTTCCAGATCAGCCGGGTCTTCGATCAATATGCCAGTCCAATCATAGCTTTCCGCCAGCTTGATAAAATCTGGCAAGCTATCGCTATAACTATTTGAATAACGGCTTTCATAAGTCAGTTCCTGCCATTGCCGGACCATGCCCATATATTCGTTGTTGAGGATGAAAATCTTGACTGGCAGGCGATATTGGCTGGCCGTACCCAGCTCCTGAATATTCATCTGGATGGAGGCTTCCCCCGCAATATCAATCACCAGCGCATCGGGATCACCGAGTTGTGCCCCGATCGCGGCAGGTAAGCCGTAACCCATCGTGCCCAGGCCGCCGCTGGTCAGCCATTTGTTCGGTTTTTCAAAATCAAAATGCTGGGCCGCCCACATTTGGTGCTGGCCGACTTCGGTTGTGATGATCGGATGACGCTCATGGGTGGCTTCCCAAAGCTTGCGGATCGCCTCTTGCGGCATGATTTCCGCTTTGCTTTCGGGATAAGCAAGACAATTGGTCGCGCGCCAGCCTTTGATGCGGGCCCACCATTCTTCATAGTCGGGAGCGTTGAACTTCCGGCCTTTAAGGACCGCCAGCAATTGCTCCATAACCCGGCCAACATCGCCTATAACGGGGAGATCGACGCGGATCGTCTTGTTAACCGAGGATCGATCAATATCGACGTGGATTTTCTTGCTATTGGGTGAAAACGCGTCAATCCGGCCCGTGATACGGTCATCAAAGCGCGCCCCGAGACAAATAATTAAATCAGAGCGGTTCATCGCCATATTGGCTTCATAAGTGCCGTGCATGCCAAGCATACCGAGCCATTGTTCAGAAGCGGCAGGGAAAGCACCCAACCCCATTAAGGTGGATGTAACCGGGGCGCCAAGCAATTCTGCCAGCTCGCGCAAGGTTTCACTGGCTTTCGGACCGCTGTTGATAATGCCGCCGCCGGTATAGAGAATTGGCGCCTTTGCCTTCATGATCATTTCAGCGGCTTCGTTTATCGCCTTGAAATCACCGTCAATTTGCGGCTGATAGCGGGAATTTGGTTTCCCGTTATGGCTGTTAAACTCAGCCTCAGCGACTTGAACATTTTTGGGAATATCAACAACCACCGGACCAGGACGGCCCTGGGTTGCGATATGGAAGGCCTCTGTCAGCACGCCGGCAAGATCGGACGGCTTTTTGACCAGATAGTTATGTTTGGTGCAGTGGCGGGTGATGCCCACTGTATCGGCTTCCTGAAAGGCGTCCGACCCAATAAGATTGGTCGCCACCTGGCCGGTAATCACAACCATCGGAATTGAGTCCATCAAGGCATCGGTAATCCCGGTAACGGCATTGGTCGCTCCCGGGCCAGAAGTCACCAGCACGACGCCCGGTTTACCAGTGGAGCGCGCATAGCCCTCAGCGGCATGGGTGGCCGCTTGTTCGTGGCGGACCAGAATATGCTTGATCTTGGGATGGTTATAAAGCGCATCATAAATCGGCAAAACCGCGCCGCCGGGATAGCCGAATACGGTGTCGACACCCAGATCAAGCAGGGTTTGAACCAATATTTCTGCACCGCTTTTTTCGGCCACTTTAAGCTCCATCGTCATTGTTAAACCCGCGCGTGGGCGGGCGTTTGATAGGCGATGCTGCACTGCAAGGCAACGTGCAAGATTGGGCACAGCAACCGCTTGATCGGGGCGGCGCTACATATTTATATATGTTGTGTCAAGGCTAATTATTGTAATAATCTAACAATATTACGGTAATTAACATTATTTATAATCTCATCATAGCAAGGCCAATCCGCCGGACACTGATTTCGAAACCATGTATATTGGCGTTTGGCATATTGGCGGGTAGCGGCCATTGCTTGCTCCTTGGCATCCTCAGGGCTGCTGTCGCCTTTGATGATTGCGATAATCTCCGGAACGCCAATTGCGCGCATAACCGGACAATCATCGGGTAGATTCCGATCCAATAACTGAGCAACTTCATCGCGTGCGCCGCCATCGAGCATGATCTGAAACCGGCGATCACAACGTTCATAAAGCCAGTCGCGCGGGGGAAGCAGGACCAGAGGGTGCAAGGTAATTTCATCCGTAATACCGCCCGCCATATGGGCATGCCAGTGAACCATCGGCTTGCCGGATGATCTAACAACTTCCAGGGCTCGCATGATCCGGCTCGAGTCTCTGGGGTTCAGACGGTCAGCCGATATAGGATCCTCTTCGCGCAAAGCTGTATAGGCATCTGCCACCTCCAGATTCCGAACTTCCGCGCGTATAGCGGGGGCAATTTCCGGTATCGGAGCGATCCCGTTCAGCAGCGTGCGGACATAGAGGCCAGTTCCGCCCACTAATATCGGTAGTAGATCTTTATTGTGAGCAGCCGCGATCTCGGCCTTCGCGTCGCTAGCCCATCGCGCTGCCGAGCATGTGTGAGCACCATCAATATAGCCGTAAAGGCGATGATCTATGCTTTCCATCTCGTCTTTGCTTGGGCGCGCGCTCAGGATTTGCAGGTCAGTATAGACCTGAGCACTATCCGCGTTGATAATCACAGAGGGTTGCTTTTTGGCGAGCTCCAGTGCCAATGCGGATTTGCCGCTGGCCGTCGGGCCGACGATCAACGCCACATCTTTTTTATCTTTGGGAGAATATATGCTCATCGCCACGCTAATAGCAGCAGATCAGCTGGAAAAGGGAGAGCTAAGTTCGGTCGCCGATCGTTTGGCGGAAGCGGGCGGACAGATTACTCGCATGGGTGATGTAGTCGACGGCAAAGCGGCTGATATTTTCTTCGACGGTGAATTGGCGGCGGCGCGCGATGCATTGTCTATAGAGTGTGCTGGAATAGATTTTATTGTCCAACACGCTGAGAATCGCGAAAAAAAGCTGCTGATATCCGACATGGATAGCACAATGATCACCGTCGAATGTATCGATGAACTGGCAGGTTATGCTGGTATCAAAGATCAGATCGCTGAAATTACTGAACGTGCAATGCTTGGGGAGCTTGATTTTGAAGAGGCGCTGAGGGGCAGGGTCGCCTTACTCGCGGGACTAGAGCTTTCTGCGATTGATCGATGTCTGGATGAAAAAGTCGAAATCATGCCGGGCGCTAAGACCTTGGTCCAGACTATGGCTACGCGCGGGGCCAAGACCGTTTTGGTGTCGGGCGGCTTTACCAGATTTGCCGACCCGGTGGCGAAATCCATAGGGTTTGCCAGTGCGGAAGCGAATATATTAGCGGAGGCGGACGGTCATTTGACTGGAAAATTAGATGGGCCGGTTGTCGATGCGCAAAGAAAAGCGGAGTTGCTGCGGCAGAGTGCCCGATCTGCCGGACTCTCACTGGATCAGTGTATGGCTGTTGGCGACGGAGCCAATGATATTCCTATGATAGCACTGGCGGGAATGGGCGTCGCTTATCGTGCAAAGCCCAAAGCTTCTGCTGCTGCCGATGCAGCGATTAAACATAATGATCTCAGCGCCCTGCTTTATATTCAAGGCATTTTTTCTCGTGATTGGGTAAAAGGTTAGACGTCCGAGCGCGCAGAACTTATCGCGCCTTCACGATACAATCATTACCAGAGGCTTTGACAGTGCCGCAAACCTTACTCGCCTGTGCCTTGGTCGCAAACGGGCCAGCCTGTAACCGTGTAATTTTGCCAGCCGCGACCAAATAAGGTTGCAGCTTGTCTAAGGCAGAAACCCGTTTTTCCAGGTTATTCCAAAGGGCCTTTGCTTTGTTCCGATCACCAAAAGCACCCAGTTGAACCCGCCAATTGTCAGCCGCTGCGGCGCGCACAGGCGTTGGAGCAGGAGCAGGTTTTGTAACAGGCGGTGCTGCTACTGGGGCAGGCACTGGTTGAACAACAGGAGGAACAACGGCAGAAGCAACCGGCGCTGGCTTAGGAGTCGTTACTGGAGCAGATGCCGGCGCTGGTATGGGAATGGCTGGCCGCGATGCAGGCAGTTGTGCTGTTTGAATGGCTCCGCTCGATGGTGGCGGCCGCAGCCCACCGACCTGCGCCGTGCGCACGCGCTTTTCATTTTCTTCCATCTGACTGGCTAGCTGGATGGCAGTGCGGCGTTGGTTGAGCGGAATATATTTATCCATTTGCGCCATATTGGATGTCGCTTGCGGCAGACCAGCGGCAGAAGCGCGAGTCATCAACGCATAAGCCTTGACCCAGTCCTTCTCGACAAAGTCACCATTGAAATGGCCCGTGCCCAAAACATATTGCGCGCGTGGCTCGCCGCGATTGGCGGAGGCTTGCAAATAGGGCAGGGCGTCCTCGCGGCGCTTGTTCTGGAACAGGATCAAACCATAATTATCACTGGCCTGTAAATGTCCCTGATCGGCCGCCTTTTTATAATATTTTTCGGCGGTGGCCAAATCCATCGGCACGCCGCGGCCCAGTTTATAAGCCTGCGCCATATTAAACTGGGCATCAGCGTCACCAGCACTGGCCGGTCCGCGCCATTCGGCGATAGCGGCCTTATAGTCACCGCGGCCCCAGGCATCTACGCCATCTTTGACGTCCGCCAATGCAGGTGACGTCAATCCGAAAACGGCGGAGGCCATTAACAGGTGGCGTGCTATTTTGGAATTTTTCATGCGAAAGGCCCTCGGTCTGCAAATTTATGGACATCATCTTATCCGTAATTTCTTCTTAACGCCAATTTGCAAATTTTTCGTAACCTTGTCTGAAAAAACGGGCGCGGCCTGGCACCAATTATAACGTCGTGTAAAATAAATTTGGCCCCGCGAAAAACATCACGCGTTTGTTAACCCTATTTTAGCGCTGTTCTGTCAGAGAAGGCGATGAATGTAATTCAGACGTCCTGATCAACCCTAAAAGAGACCGAGGGGAATAGAGTGCGAGTTCTAGCAATGGCATCCCAAAAAGGTGGCTCCGGCAAAACAACTTTGTCGGGTCATTTGGCCGTACAAGCCCAGCTGGCCGGAGCTGGCCCAGTTGTCCTGATCGATATCGATCCCCAAGGCTCGTTGGCTGATTGGTGGAACGAGCGCGAGGCGGAATTGCCTGCTTTTGCACAGACGACAGTATCTCGTCTTGCCGCCGATCTAGCGATCCTGCGGCAGCAAGGTTTCAAGCTGGCCGTCATTGATACGCCTCCGGCTATTACCATGGCGATCCAGTCCGTGATCTCGGTTGCCGAACTTATTGTCATTCCAACGCGCCCCAGTCCGCATGATTTGCGTGCCGTGGGTGCGACGGTTGACCTGTGCGAGCGTGCAGGCAAGCCGTTACTCTTTGTTGTGAACGGAGCGACGCCGAAAGCCAAAATCACTTCGGAAGCCGCCGTGGCATTATCACAGCACGGTACAGTGGCACCGATTACCGTTCATCACCGCACGGATTTTGCCGGTTCCATGATCGATGGCCGCACCGTTATGGAGGTCGATCCGGAAGGACGATCTTCCCAGGAAATTCAACAGCTTTGGGGTTATATCTCCGACCGGTTGGAGAAGAATTTCCGCCGCACCGTATTTTCATCACCTGCCATGGCACCGACAGCCAATGTCGGAGCGCCTCGGCCCGGAAGCAATTTCGGTCGCCGGGTCATCGGGTCTTAATGGGTGGAGCAGAGAATATGAGCGAACCTAAGCCATTAGCATCCCTGTCATCCTCTCTTCTCGCACGTAAGGGCGGCGCAAAGCCCGCCATGCGGCGTCAGGGAATGGCATTTCCATCAGAGCCCGATCATGAAACAGAAGATCTGGGTTGGAATGACATGGGATATGACACCAATCCAGACCATGGAGCCGCGCAAGCGGATGCACAGGGGCCTGTCGATGCGGATCAGTATCACTATAATCCCTTAGCCGGCGCGATTCCCGAAGTTGTGCCAGCGGTCAAGAAACAGCAGGAAGAAATTGCTGCCAAATTGAGCCAGCATCCAAAACGTGAAGAAGCAGCCGCGGCTGAGCCCGAAGTAACGGAATCCGCGCCGGCGCAAGAACAACAGGCAGAGCCAGTTGCTAAAAAGCCATCTGTCCCCGTTCCGCTGTCCATTTCTCGTGAAGTGGCTCCTGTTGTTGAAAATTCCAACATCGGCGTAGCGCCACCACCGCGCAAAAAGGCAGTCGAGGCCAAGAAGCCAACAAAAAAACGTCGTCCGGCGCAAAAGTCCCGGACACGGAAAGCCAAGGCCGCGTTTACCTTAAGGTTGGACGCCGACAGGCACCTGAAACTGCGGTTAGCAACGGCTGTGAAGAATGTCTCTGCACAACAGTTGGTAACCAAAGCCGTGGATGAATATTTGAGGTCTATCCCCGAACTTGACGACTTGGCAGAGCGCATTCCGTCACGCGGCGCTGCTTAAACACAATATATAGAATTTAATTGCGAGGGCATTGATATGAAACGCGATACAATACTGAAACTGGCCGCTTCGACTATGGTCATTTCGACAACCTTGACCGGTTGCGGTCCTTTCGGAGGTGGCTCGGTAGCATCTGTGTCGAGCAAACCTGCTACGGTCAAAGATGGCGAAAAATATGCCAAAAAAGCTGAAAAGGCTATGGCCAAAGGCAAGATTCAAGACGCAATTGTTTATGCAGAACGATCTGTCGCTGGTGTAGGCAATGATCCTGAAACACGGGCATTGCTTGGCCAGTCTTACCTGGCAGCCGGGCGTTTCTATTCCGCCGAGCGCAGCTTTCTTGATGCTATGGAACTGGGCAAGAACGATGCACGCACCGTATTGAGCCTTAGCCTGGCACAATTGGGGCAAGGCAAAGCGAATAAAGCGAAGCAGCTGATTGAAACCAATCGCCAGTTTATTCCAACCGCTGATTACGGTCTCGCTTTGGCCCTGACCGGTGATTCCAAAGCGGCTATTGCAATTTTGGAAAATGCCATTCGTTCGAACAATGTCACTGGCCGTACCCGTCAAAATCTGGGGCTGGCTTATGCTCTGGACGGTCGCTGGAAAGAAGCGAAGCTGATGGCGATGCAAGATATGACGCCAGCAACTTTGGACAATCGCATGATGCAATGGGCACAGATGGCGCGTCCAGGTGCTTATGACGTACGCGTGGCATCTTTGTTGAATGTTAAGCCGATCGCCAATGATCCCGGTCAACCAGTACGTCTGGCGCTTAATGCGGCGCCGGCCATGCCTGTTGTCGCCGAGGCAACGCCTGCGCAAGATTATAGCCGTGAAGTCGCCAGTTTTGACCGTGATATACCACTACCAGCTGTAGGCGCTGCGCCAGCGGCTGATTCCGAAGTGGATTTCATGGCTAAGGAAAACAACGTCACGGTAACTAAGGTTGCGATTCCAGCGAGCAAGCCCGCGGAAAAAGCAAAGGCTGTGAAGCCTGTTCCAGCGGCTCCGGAAAAGACTTTCATTGTTGAAAGTTCCGACGCTCCAGCACCGGCTGCAAAGGCAGTTCCTGCTACAACCGCAGCAGAGCAAGTCATCGCTGCGGTGAAACCAGTTTTGCAAAAAGTGGCTTTCACTCCGCGTGCACGGTCTATTTCAAATGGCAAACATCTGGTGCAACTGGGCGTCTTTTCTTCACCTGAAAATGTGAAGCGCGCTTGGGGCATCTTGTCATCGCAGAATAAGGATTTGGCTTCCTTCCAATATGCAAGCTCCACGATCCAGCGGAATGGAAAGACCCTCTATCGTCTGGCCGCCATGGGCTTTGGTAATGAGCAATCCGCAAAAGATATGTGTAGCGGTATCAAATCCAAAGGCGGTGCTTGCATCGTGCGTAACGTCGAAAAAGTTCGCCCAACGCAAATGGCTGCTCGCTAAAAAACAAGAAACCACAATTATTGAGGGCGGGGAAGCTAAAGCGCTTTTCCGCCCTTATATATGGCGTGAACCCGTCCCTGAACCGGTAGCTTGTCAAAGGGGGTATTGCCTGCTGACGCTGCCATTTTGCGAGTATCGATCTGCCACGGTGCCTCTGGATCAATCACTATCAGATCCGCTTCATAACCTTCCGTAATTTGCCCCGCTTCCACACCCAATATCTTCGCCGGTGTTGCTGAAAGTAGTTCAAACAAACGATTTAGGCCAATTAGCCCGTCGCGAACGAGATTGAGCGAAAGGGCCAGCAACGTCTCCGCGCCAGCCATGCCAAATTCTGCTTCCGCAAAAGGTAGGCGTTTGTCTTCCGGACCGCGAGGATCGTGGCCGGACGAAATTACATCTATCGTCCCGTCTTCTATCGCTTTGAGACAAGACTGCCGGTCCTCTTCGCTCCTGAGAGGGGGCGACAGTTTGGCAAAAGTTCTGAATTCGCTGATGGCGATGTCAGACAGGAAAAGATGGGCAGGTGTGATTCCACAAGTCACTGGCAAACCTTCTGATTTCGCAGCGCGAATCAGATCAAGGCCTTGCGCTGTTGTAACTTGCCGGAAATGGACATGCGCGCCGCTTTCGCGCACCAGAGCGATGTCGCGGGCGATGGACAGCGCCTCCGCAGTAGCAGGGGCGCTCGACAGCCCCAGACGTGTAGCCGTTTCGCCAGCTGTTGCAACAGCATTAGCGGTAAGGCCGCGATCTTCACTATGGACGATCACTGGCATATCGAGCGAATGGCAGTAATGGAGAAGCTTCAGCATGATACCGCTGTCAGCGATCCAGCTTCTGCCGGTTGCCACGGCGCGGGCGCCAGCCTGTTTCATCAAGCCGATTTCCGCAAGTTCGGCGCCTTTCAGCCCTTTTGTCGCAGCGGCGAGAGGATGGGACCAAAGGTCTGGTTTGCCCTCCGATGCATTATGTTTGATCATCGCTGGCAGGTCGAGCACCGGAGACTGATCGGGCATCAGTGCCGCGCGTGTGATTCCACCATAGTGGAAAGCCGGTTTGTCGATCGAAAAAACACCCAAATCGATAATGCCGGGTGCTAATATAGCGCCTTTGCAATCAATGGTCTGTTGGTTCTCCGATGGCCCGTCTTCGCTGATCCGGCAAATGCGGTCTCCATCTGTGGCAACGTTGATTGACTGCGGGGCCTGCGCTCCGGGAACCAATACTTGCGCATCTGTAAAAACCTGTTTCATGACCAGCCCTCCACGCCGCGGGATCGCCGGGTCAGCACGTCCAGGCAAGCCATTCTGACGGCGACACCCATTTCGACTTGTTCGGTAATGGCTGAGCGTTCCAAATCATCGGCGACATCGCTACTAATCTCAACGCCGCGGTTCATCGGCCCGGGATGCATGACCAGAGCGTCCGGTTTGGCCAGCGCAAGACGTTCTCTTGTAAGACCATAGAGATGATGAAACTCTCTGGGACTGGGGATGAAATCACCGTTCATGCGCTCATTTTGCAGCCGCAGCATCATCACCACATCCGCGCCATCAAGTGCTTGTTCAAAATTCGAGAAAGCCTCAACGTTCATCCGGTCCAGAGACGCAGGTAAAAGCGATGTGGGCGCGCAGACCCTCACCTTTGCACCCAAGGTGGTCAGACAATAGATATTGGAGCGGGCAACCCGGCTGTGCATGACGTCTCCGCAAATTGTCACGGTCAGACCGCTAATATCGCCCTTGCGCCGCTGGATTGTGAGCGCGTCGAGCAGGGCCTGTGTCGGATGCTCATGGCTGCCATCACCGGCGTTGAGGACAGGGCAATCCACTTTGTCCGCAATAAGTCGCACGGCGCCTGAGCTAGCATGGCGAATGACAATCGCATCAGCGCGCATGGCGTTGAGCGTTACCGCCGTATCGATAAGCGTTTCGCCCTTTTTCACGCTCGATTGTGCCGCATGCATATTGACGACATCAGCGCCCATACGTTTGCCCGCAATCTCAAACGAAAGCAGCGTGCGCGTGCTATTCTCAAAAAAAGCGTTGATCACGGTCAGGCCATCCAGCCGATCGACATGCTTGCTGGACTGGCGGTTAAGATCGACCCATTGCTCTGCTTCTTTTAAAAGAAATAATATCTCCCAGGGTTGCAATCCTGCGATACCCAACAGATGGCGATGTGGAAAAGCGTCCGACCCTACGGGAAACTGATGTCCGGCAGTCGGTGGTGAACCTGTTTGATCAATTGTCATTAAAGTCAGCCCTATAGAGGCATCATTCTATCGCGGCAAGCCCGTCAATCGCTCCCTGCAATATATAGGCGGCCGCCATCTGGTCGACGACTTGGCTGCGCCGTTTCCGGCTGACATCAGCGGCTATCAAATCGCGCGTAACCGCCTGTGTGCTCCAGCGTTCGTCCCACAATAATATGGGCAATCCAACGGGACGTAAATTCTGGGCAAAGGATTTCGCTGCCTGTGTCTGCTTACTCTGGCTACCATCAAGATTAAGCGGCAGGCCAACAACAAAGCCGGATACAAATTGGTCGACAATAACTGTCTTGATTCGTTCGAGATCTTTGGAAAATTTTCGTCTTTCTATGGTTTCTGCAGCGGTCGCGATCGTCCACTGGGCATCGCACAGCGCCATGCCGACCGTCTTGGTGCCGACATCTAACCCAAGCAAGCGTCCGCCATCGGGCAGAGCCGCGCGAAAAGCCGTCCGGTCGTCTGTCATTAACGCGAGAGAAATGCAGTCATCCTTTTCATCACATCTTCCCGAACGTTACGCCAGAACAGGCTGTAATCATAGACGTGATAATTATTGCCGGGCAGGGTGTAAGGCCCCAGATCTGGCGGGTCGCCGATGAGCAAAAATCCGCGATCGTCGCAGCGGGCGGGGACGGCACCCTCGACCAACGTGGCATCACTCAACTCGTCATTGGGCACCAATGTTCCGAGATTGAGTTCCGCAGGTGATTCGGAATTGATGTCGCCGTTAATCGGGTTGGTGCAGAGCAGATTTGTATCCTTGCGCGGCTCACCGTTAAAACCGATGGTCGTGTCATAAACCTCGACGATACGGCCATAATCGGCGGGCTCAGCAAAGCTTTCCCAGCTGAGCAGGCAATTGGTTTGCTCCGCTGTTTCACAAACATCGAGGCCGAGAGCTGGGACATCCGCTTCGATCGAAACCGGCCAACCCACGACATAAGCGGCAACAATCCGATTGGCCAAAGGCGTTCCGGCCACCCGGTCCTTCAGCAAATTGGTGAGATGCAGGCTGCCTTGGCTATGGCCTGCCAATATGATCGGGCGATCATCCGGCACTTCGCTAATGAAATAATCAAAGGCGATCAAGACATCCTGATAGGCTGCATCTAGCGCCTGCTGTCCTTCTTTCTTTTCGGTTAGAAACGCCCCAAGCGTTGCTTGACGATAGCGGGGCGCCCAGACATCGCCTGCTTTGTTAAACGCACTGGCCTGTCCGCGCAGGAAGATTTTGGTGCGATCCTCGGTTTCTTTGTCGCCCAACGGCGCGTTCCATTTATCTTTGTTGATAAAAGATGTCGGGTGAACAAAGAAAATCGCAGCGCGCTGATCTTCTTTCGGGCCAGCTCCTTTGGGCTCGTAACCTTGGGGCAACCAAAGGGCGGGGTTGCCTTTTTTGATCTCGGGCCGTGCATACCACATGGAAATATCAGCATAAATACTGTCTTCCAGCACTTCCTGAGCCTGAAATTCGGCGCTTGGCACGAACACGACTTCGGCCAAGTCTTCGCCATAGATGCGCAGGACAAAGGCCCCCGCAATGACCAGCACGATCATGGTTGCAACGAAATAGAGAAATTTACGCGCCAATTATTTTACTCCAATTTGGGCTGTAGCCGCTCATTCACCTTGAAGCGGCCTCGCGCCAATGCTAGCGGCGCGAGATACACATTTACTGTGCCCTTACCCGAAAAAAGATGAACCGATAAAGAATGAATCATGTCAGTCGATAAAGAAACCGTCAAAAAGATCGCAAGCCTGTCTCGGATCGCCGTAACTGAAGCAGAAGCCGACGCATTGGTGCCAGAGCTCAACAACATCCTCGGATGGGTCGAGCAACTGGGCGAAGTGGATTGCTCAAAGGTTGAACCGATGACCGCGGTGATCCCCAACAAACTGCGCCTGCGCGATGACGTCGTCAGCGATGGCTATGTCCGTGACAAGGTTCTTGCCAATGCGCCGGCGGCTGAACATGGCTTCTTTGGCGTGCCGAAGGTGATTGAATAATGGCTGAGATTTTTGAACTGGGCATTGCGGATATCCGCAGCGGTGTTGCATCGGGCGATTTTACGGCCAAGGAAGTCGCCGAGACATTTATCGATCGGGTGAGCGCGGCAAAGTCGCTAAACGCGGTTCTGGTGGAAACACCTGATCATGCGCTGGCGGCGGCAGAAGCGACCGACAAGGCCAAAGCCGCTGGCGAAACGCTTGGCAAAATGGCTGGTGTGCCGATTGGCATGAAAGACCTGTTCTGCACCGAAGGCGTTGCGACGACGGCTGGCAGCCTGATCCTCGATGGTTTTACGCCGCAGTACGAGTCCACCGTATCGGCGAACCTGTTCAAGGCGGGTGCTGGCATGCTAGGCAAGTTGAATATGGACCAGTTTGCTATGGGTTCGTCCAACGAAACCAGCGCTTTTGGCAATGTGATTTCGCCATGGCGCCGCAACGACGGCGGTAATACCGACCTCGCCCCCGGCGGCTCCTCGGGGGGGAGTGCAGCAGTAGTGTCAGGACGTATCTGTCCAGCAGCGACCGGCACCGACACTGGCGGTTCCATCCGCCAACCAGCCGCATTTGTCGGCATTACCGGTTTCAAACCCACCTACGGCCGTTGTTCACGTTGGGGCACGATTGCGTTTGCCAGTTCGCTCGATCAGGCAGGCCCGATGGCGCATGACGTGCGCGATTGCGCGATCATGCTGGAATCGATGGCGGGCTTTGATCCCAAGGATTCAACTTCGCTCGATCTGCCAGTTCCCGAATGGGAAGCGAGTCTGAAAAGCGATTTGACCGGCAAGCGTATCGGTATTCCCAAGGAATATCGGGTCGACAATATGCCGCCCGAAATAGATGCTTTGTGGCAGCAAGGTATCGAATGGCTCAAAGATGCTGGCGCGAAAATCGTCGAAGTATCTTTACCGCACACCAAATATGCGCTGCCAGCCTATTACATCATCGCCCCGGCAGAAGCTTCATCCAATCTCGCGCGCTATGATGGTGTGCGTTACGGGATGCGTGATCTGCCGGACGGGGCAGGGCTGCAGGATATGTATGCCGCAACCCGCGAATCCGGCTTTGGACCCGAGGTAAAGCGCCGGATCATGATCGGTACCTATGTGCTGTCTGCCGGCTATTATGACGCCTATTACACACAAGCGCAGAAAGTGCGGACGTTGATCTCGCAAGATTTCGACAAGGCTTGGGAAAGCTGTGACCTGCTGCTTACACCAACCGCGCCGAGCGCAGCCTTTGGATTGGGTGAGAAAAGCGATGACCCGCTAGCCATGTATCTGAACGACGTGTTCACGGTTCCGAGCAGTCTTGCAGGATTACCAGCCATATCCGTACCAGCAGGGCTGGACCGACAGGGGCTTCCCTTGGGACTACAGATTATTGGCAGGGCGCTGGACGAACAAGGTGTGTTTAATGCTGGTCTAGCTTTGGAAGAACGCGCCAGCTTTGTTGCGAAGCCGGAGCAGTGGTGGTGAGTCCCCATCGTCATCCCAGCGAAAGCTGGGATCTCCCGATAGGAGACACCTGGATTAACGAGATCCCAGCTTTCGCTGGGATGACGGAAGAATGAGTATGACTGAATCAACCTACAGAATCCAAGGCGCAACGGGCGAATGGGAGGTCGTGATCGGCCTTGAAGTCCATGCGCAGATCACCTCCAATGCAAAGCTCTTTTCCGGCGCATCCACTGAATTTGGTGCAGAACCGAACACGCAGGTAAGCCTCGTCGACGCTGCAATGCCCGGCATGCTGCCTGTTTTGAACAAGGAATGCGTACGCCAAGCCGTGCGCACCGGTCTTGCCATCAATGCGCAAATCAACAAATATTCGCGTTTCGACCGGAAAAACTATTTCTACGCCGATTTGCCGCAAGGCTATCAGATTTCCCAGCTTTATCATCCAATAGTGGGGGAGGGGAAAGTCGAGATTTCTCTCGATGAAAAAGATCCTGATGCCCATGGCAAGACCGTAGGGGTGGAACGCATTCACATTGAACAGGATGCGGGCAAGCTGATGCATGATCAGCATCCGACAATGAGCTATGTCGATCTCAACCGCTGCGGCGTCGCCTTGATGGAAATCGTATCGATGCCGGATATGACATCGCCCAAGGAAGCGGCGGCTTATGTCCGTAAGCTCAGATCAATTCTGCGCTATGTGGGTAGCTGTGATGGCAATATGGAGCAGGGTTCCATGCGCGCCGACGTCAATGTTTCTGTCCGCAAACCGGGCGGAAAACTTGGTATTCGCACGGAGACCAAGAACGTCAATTCTCTGCGCTTCATCCAGCAAGTGATTGAATATGAAGCCCAGCGTCAGGTCGATGTGCTGGAGAGCGGTGGCGACATTGTGCAGGAAACCCGGCTATTTGATCCAGACCGGAACGAAACCCGCTCGATGCGCTCCAAAGAGGATGCGCATGATTATCGCTATTTTCCCGATCCGGATTTGCTGCCTTTGGAGCTAGAGGATGACTTTATCTTCGACTGCAAGGCCAGCTTGCCGGAACTCCCGGACGAAAAGCGGGCGCGGTACAAAAATGTTCTGGGCCTGAGCGCCTATAATGCCGCCGTTCTGACAGCAGAGCATGAAACGGCGCTCTGGTTCGAAGAATTGCTGGACACGACCGACGAGCCCGAGAAAATTGCCAGTTCAGCGGCCAATTGGCTGACGTCCGAGCTTTTTGGTGCCCTCAACAAAATGGGTCTGTCGATTGAGCAAAGCCCTGTATCGCCGCAACAGGCGGCAGAGCTTCTGGGGCTGATCGCGGACGGCACGATTTCCGGCAAAATCGCTAAGCAAGTTTTCGAGATCATGCTCGAAACCGGTGATGGCGCTGCCAAAATTGTGGAAGAAAAGGGCCTGAAGCAGGAATCCGACACCGGTGCGATCGAGAAAGTCATCGCTGACGTCATGGCTGCAAATGAAGACAAGGTCACCGAATATCGCGGCGGTAAGGACAAACTCTTTGGGTTCTTCGTCGGCCAAACCATGAAAGCGATGCAGGGAAAAGCCAATCCACAGGTTGTGAATGAGCTTTTGAAAAAGACGCTCGGTCCGGCGGGGTAAATTAGCGGCGCGGTCGCGCAAAGCGGGCTTGCCCTTTGGGCACCTTTCCGCTAGGCGCACGCGTCAATCAAAATTCGATAGTGATTTGACGGTGTAACTCGTGCGGGCGTGGCGGAATTGGTAGACGCGCCAGATTTAGGTTCTGGTATCTTCGGGTGTGGGGGTTCGAGTCCCTTCGCCCGCACCAAAACACCGAAAACAGGTCGAAATAGAAATAATGAAGGCATTAAAGGGTAATCATGCAGATTGTTGAAACGCTGAACGAAGGTCTGAAACGGGCCTATGACATCAAAATCTCCGCGAAGGACATCGAAACACACGTGGATAACGAGGTCAAGAAACTGGCTCCACAGGTCAACATGCCCGGTTTCCGCAAAGGCAAGGTTCCAGCGAATTTGGTGCGCAAGATGCATAATGATGCCTTGATGCAGGATGCGTTGAGCAGCACCGTTCAGGAAAGCGTCGAGAAAACGATTGCAGATAACAAATTGCGCCCGGCTATGCAGCCAAGCGTTACGCTGGCTGACGGGTATGAAGCTGGCAAAGATGCTGAAGTAAAAGTTGAGCTGGAGATTTTGCCGGAAGTTCCAACGCCGTCTGTTGATGGTATCAAGTTGGAGCGTCTGCAGGTCGAAGCAGATGAGAAAACGGTTCAGGAATCGCTCGACAAATTTGCAGAAAGCCAGAAGCAGTTTGAGACCGCACCGAAAAGCCACAAAGCGAAAATCGGCGACCAGTGCCTGATCGACTTTGAAGGCAAAGTCGACGGCGTGCCATTTGATGGCGGCAAAGGCGAGGGCATGGCGATTGAGCTTGGCTCTGGCCGCCTGATCCCGGGT
The DNA here is from genome assembly GCF_017498565.1 of Parasphingorhabdus cellanae. Classification (NCBI taxonomy): domain Bacteria; kingdom Pseudomonadati; phylum Pseudomonadota; class Alphaproteobacteria; order Sphingomonadales; family Sphingorhabdaceae; genus Parasphingorhabdus; species Parasphingorhabdus cellanae. The sequence goes on along the minus strand of NZ_CP071794.1, from coordinate 359,592 downwards.
TTTGAAGACCAGTTGGTTGGCAAAAAAGCCAATGATGAAGTTTTGGTCAAAGTGACTTTCCCGGAAGACTATAATGTCGACACCCTGAAGGGCAAAGACGCGACTTTTGATGTCGTTATTGGCGAAGTTCAGACGGCCAAAGCGTCTAAAGCTGACGATGAAATGGCAAAAGCCATGGGCCTCGAAGGCCTTGAGCAGCTTACGGAATTGCTAAAAGGCCAGATTGAGCAAGAACTTAACGGTCTGACCCGCACGCACATGAAGCGCAAATTGCTCGATCAATTAGCCGCATCGCATGATTTCGAGGTGCCGCCGACGATGGTGGAAGCCGAGTTCAACCAAATCTGGCAGCAGCTGGAACAAGAAGCAGCTCAGGAAGAAGATCCCGAAGCGGCTAAAAAGGAAATGGAAGACGAGAAGGACGAGTATCGCGAGATCGCCGTCCGCCGTGTCCGCCTTGGCCTGCTCCTGTCAGAAATTGGCCAAGCCAATGGTGTGGAAGTCAGTCAGCAGGAAATGTCCATGCTGATCCAGCAGGCTGCCCAGCAATATCGGGAAGAAGATCGTCAACGGTTTGTAGAATATATCCAGCAGGACCAGATGGCCGCTGCTCAGCTTCGTGCACCGATGTACGAGGACAAGGTCGTCGACTTCCTGTTCGAAAAAGCGGAAATTACCGACAAGAAGGTAACACGCGAGCAGCTCGAAGCTGCGATTGAAGCGGAAGACGAAGCAGAAGCCAAGCCAGCCAAGAAAAAGGCTCCGGCGAAGAAGGCCGCTGCTAAGAAACCAGCTGCCAAAAAGCCTGCAGCGAAAAAGCCGGTGGCCAAGAAGCCCGCCGCTAAAGCCGCTCCTGCAAAGAAAGCAGCAGCCAAAGCGCCCGCTAAAGCAACGGCAGCGAAAAAGGCTCCGGCAAAAAAACCGGCTGCGAAGAAGCCTGCAGCCAAAAAGCCAGCAGCAAAGAAATAATCTAGAATTTATGAACTAGCCGGACATGCGTGACATGCTCCGGCTAGTGAAATTCACCCGGCGTCAAAAGCTGACGTCGCCTGCCTTTTTGATGATAGTTCCCAGAATGCCATATTCTTTGGCCTCTTCCGTCGACATCCAATAGTCGCGGTCAATATCTTCTCGAACGCGGGCAATTTTTTGCCCCGTCGCCGCGGCGATTTTCTGAGCGATTCGTTCTCGCATTTTGACGATTTCCTCGGCTTGGATCGCAATATCGGATGCTTTACCGCCGGCTCCGCCAGAGGGTTGATGAATAAGAAAACGGGTATTGGGCAGACAAAAACGCTGTTTTGCAGGGACCCCGAGAAAAATATGGGTCGCTATGCTGGCCACCCAGCCGGTTCCGACCACAGCAACTGGCGCGCTGATATATTCGATGAGGTCATGGATCGTATCACCGGATTCCACATGCCCGCCGGGCGAATTGATCAGCAGGCGAATGGGTTCGTCGCTGACATGATCCAGATAGAGCATCTGAGCGGAAACGCGCTCGGCCAGTTTCTGATCAACACCACCGAAAATCATCACCGTCCGCGTTTCCAGCATCCGTTTCATCATGAAGGCCATCGGGTCGGGGGCGCCATTTTCGTCTTCGGCATGGAATTGGGGGATGGATGGTGAAAAAGAAGGCATTAATCTCTCCTGTAAAACTGTGTTTTCTCAATTGCTCATGTTCATAGCTGTGGGTTAACTGATGCGCAACGGCATCAAATTTTCAATATGGTCTGGAAAAAATCCTTAACCGACTTGAACATTGCGGAAGATACACCGATGTAGGGCTCAACGGATGGGGACTCCGTTAGACGATATCCCCATTTTCCTAATACTGACTTTTCACAGAAGGCGCTAAATTACCATGCATGATCCGATCGTCGACGCCCTTGTTCCCGTCGTTATTGAGCAATCCAACCGCGGAGAACGTAGCTTTGACATTTTCTCACGACTGCTGCGGGAGCGCATCGTCTTCGTAACTGGGCAGGTAGAGGACGGTATGGCCTCTATCATCACCGCCCAGTTGCTGTTTCTCGAGTCGGAAAATCCGAAGAAAGATATTTACCTTTACATCAACTCTCCCGGCGGTGTTGTTACTGCTGGCATGGCGATTCATGACACGATGCAATATATCCGGCCACGTGTTGGCACAGTTTGCGTTGGCCAGGCAGCATCTATGGGTAGCTTCTTGCTCGCTTCGGGAGAGCCCGGCATGCGGATGGCCACGACCAATGCGCGGATAATGATACACCAACCTTCTGGCGGTGCACAGGGCATGGCATCTGATATTGAAATCCAGGCGAAGGAAATTCTGCGTATACGCAGCCGTATGAATGAGCTTTATGCCAAATATACCGGTAAGCCGATCAAAGAGATCGAAAAGGCAATGGATCGCGATACGTTTCTGGAGGCGGACGAAGCCAAAGCCTTTGGTCTTGTCGACGAAGTATATGATAAACGGCCAAAGCCTGCCGAAGATGATAAATAAGGAGTTATCGCGGCCCTAAATGAAAATTAAGCCGTTTTTGATAGGCTTATCATTCATCGCAATCAGTGATAAAAAAAGCGGTAGCATTTTGTATTTTGAGGGTTAGATTGCAATTTCTAGCCTGGTTTTAAGGACTTTTTATGACGAAATTGACGGGATCTGATTCGAAGAGCACACTTTACTGCTCCTTCTGCGGAAAATCCCAACATGAAGTCCGCAAGCTGATTGCTGGACCTACCGTTTTCATTTGCGATGAATGTGTTGAGCTTTGCAACGACATTATTCGTGAAGAGACCAAAGGCGCCATTACCGGCAAGAAGGATGGCGAAGTTCCGTCGCCTCAAGAAATCTGTGATGTACTAAACGACTATGTTATTGGGCAGGACCGGGCAAAGCGGGTGCTTTCGGTCGCAGTGCACAATCACTATAAACGCCTCAATCATGCCGCGAAGTCAGGCGATATAGAGCTAGCAAAGTCCAACATCTTACTCGTCGGTCCTACCGGTTGCGGTAAGACGCTTCTGGCGCAAACTTTGGCGAAAACCTTCGACGTACCGTTTACAATGGCTGACGCGACTACATTGACCGAAGCTGGTTATGTCGGCGAAGATGTCGAAAATATCATCCTCAAGCTGCTGCAATCGTCTGATTATAATGTCGAGAAAGCACAGCGCGGCATCGTTTATATCGATGAAATCGACAAAATCAGCCGTAAGGCGGAAAATCCATCCATTACCCGCGATGTATCGGGTGAAGGCGTTCAGCAAGCCTTGCTGAAGCTTATGGAGGGCACAACTGCTAGCGTTCCACCACAAGGCGGCCGTAAACACCCACAGCAGGAATTCCTGCAGGTGGATACGACCAACATCCTGTTCATCTGTGGTGGCGCATTTGCTGGCCTTGAAAAGATCATTGGTGATCGCCTCGAAGCAAAATCCATTGGCTTTGGTGCCCATGTCTCTGCTCCTGAAGAACGCAGAATCGGTAAGACCCTTCAGCAGGGCGAACCGGAAGATTTGCTGAAATTCGGTTTGATCCCTGAGTTTGTCGGGCGTTTGCCAGTTATCGCGACACTGGAAGACCTCGATATCGACGCATTGGTTCAGATTTTGCAGGAACCCAAAAACGCTTTGGTTAAACAATATGCAAAATTGTTTGAACTGGAAGATGTCGCCCTGACATTTACCGAAGACGCCCTGATCGCCATTGGTAACAAAGCGATTGAGAGGAAAACGGGTGCGCGTGGTTTGCGGTCGATCGTCGAGAATATCTTGCTCGATACGATGTTCGACCTTCCTGATCTGGAAGGCGTTGACGAAATCGTCATCGACAAGGATGTCGTCGCCGGAACCAAAGACCCGGTCAAGGTTATTGCAAAGAGCAGCAAGGCGAAGAAAGAAGACGCGGCTTAAATGATCTAAGATCTACAGTCCTGATGCTCAGCCAATACTAAGCGAAGAACATCTTCGGCTGAATTCTCTCCAGCTTTGTTCTGAGCGTTTCCGTTTAATACCAGCAATGCCTTCCATATCGCCCAACCGCGCGCTCGTTCCCATGTCTGCTCATCAAGTGGAATCGCATCGCGAAAAATCCGCCGACTGTGCTTGTTGAGGCCGGTCCATGCAATAGTCAGATCACAAGATGGGTCACCAATAGCGCAACAGCCAAAGTCAATAACTGCTGTCAGCTTACCGGATTTGAGCAGCAAATTTCCGGGTGCAACGTCACCATGAATCCAGACTGGTTCTTGCTCCCATTGCGAAGCGATGGCCGTGCTCCATAGATCACGAACCGCAGCTTGGTCGATCTGTTTACCAAGTGAATCAATGACTCTCTCAATTTGCTTTGAATAGTAAGAGAGATGTGCTCCACGGAAAAAATTGTGACTGTCTGGTTTCGGAGCGTCGGTAATTGGGCATTTGTGCAGCACGATTAAGAATGATGCAAGCGTGTCTGGGAAGTCCTTCGTGATTGAGATTTCTTGTATTGTGGCAGCATTACCTTCAATCCATTGGAAAATTGACCAAGGCCATGGAAAATCTGATGTTGGAACACCGAGCGCGATTGGCGACGCTATGCTGACTGGCATTTGATCTTCAAGAATTGGAAGCCAGTAATATTCCTTTTCGATCTGAGCCGCATAACATTCCGCGCTGGGCAAACGAACGGACAGGGTTTCTCCCAAGCGAAAAGTGCGATGATCCCAACCACCTGGAATTACTTGTGTTAAAGTCAAGTTTGACCATTTCGGGAATTGTTGAGCAATAAGCTTATTAACAAGTGTTGTATCTATCTCGATACGGCGAGCCATGATCGATACTCCTACGGCAATGTGGCCGGGGTCCGTTATTTAATATTGCTTCAGCTATAAACGCAATCATCCAGTCCCTCATTATCCACAACATTAATCCGTGCCGCAATCGTATTGCCATAACGTCGCGTAAACCCACCAGCGCCGTTTACAGCGCGTTTCTTCGGCAAGGGCAGGGCGGCAGCAATACGCGCTGCTTCGATCTTCGTCAGTTCGGAAGCGTCTTTTTTGAAATAACGCTGGGCGCCAGCCTGCGCACCATAGGTTCCGATGCCGGTCTCCGCGACATTGAGATAGACTTCCATGATCCGCTTCTTGCCCCAGATTTTTTCGATCAGGAACGTGAAATAGGCTTCTAACCCTTTGCGGAAATAGCCGCCGCCTTGCCAGAGGAAGACATTTTTGGCGGTTTGTTGCGATATTGTGGAGCCGCCGCGGATGCGACCGCCTTGCCGATTCCGTTCAATAGCCTGCTTAATAGCTTCACGGTCGAAACCGTCATGGCTGCAAAACTTGCCGTCTTCTGCAGCAATGACCGCTCGCGTGAGATTGGGAGAAATATTGCTGAACGACGTCCAGTCCTTTGTAATACCGTTCTCATCCATCAGCATAGTTGCTGTTACCGGCGGCGGAACGAACGCGTAGAGCCCGACCCAGAGCAGTGTAATCAGCAAAAAGTAGAAAATGAGCCGAAAAAGCAGCTTGATGAGTCGGACAGGAAAGCTGCGTTTTTTAGTGGCCATATGCATGGGTTAAACAAAAAGCGCCCCGAAAACAAATGCTGTTTCCGGGGCGTTATATTCTTTAGATCAACTGAGAAGTTAAGGGATCAACCCGCTGTAAGCAGTTGCTTTTCTCCGGCAATGCGGAGCATCGCTTTTTGCAGCTTCTCGAACGCGCGGACTTCGATTTGGCGAATCCGCTCGCGGCTGACCTCGTAGACCTTGCTCAGATCTTCCAGCGTTTTGGGATCTTCCGACAAGCGCCGTTCAGCAAGAATATGCTGTTCGCGTTCGTTGAGCGATTCCATTGCTTCTGTCAGCATCTCGTGACGGAAATCGGCTTCCTGTGCGTCAGCAATTTGCTGGTCATGCAGTGGTCCATCATCTTCCAATGTATCTTGCCACTGGCCGCCATCACCGTCTTCCGACAAAGGCACGTTCAGCGACGCATCGCCGCCCATGGACATGCGGCGGTTCATGTTGACCACTTCATGTTCAGCCACGCCAAGATCGGTTGAAATCTTGTTCACATCTTCAGGTGACAAATCACCATCTTCAAACGCTTCGAGATTGTTTTTCATCCGGCGCAGGTTGAAGAAAAGCTTTTTCTGTGCGGCGGTTGTGCCCATTTTGACGAGGCTCCAGCTGCGCAACACATATTCCTGTATCGACGCGCGAATCCACCACATGGCATAGGTTGCCAGGCGGAAACCTCTATCGGGCTCAAATTTCTTCACGCCCTGCATCAGGCCGACATTACCCTCGGAAATCAGGTCCGAGACGGGCAGGCCATAGCCGCGAAAGCCCATGGCAATTTTGGCCACGAGACGCAGATGGGACGTTACTAGCTGAGCTGCTGCTTCCTGATCCTTATGTTCAGAATAGCGTTTCGCCAGCATATATTCTTGTTCGGGTTTCAATAACGGAAATTTACGGACTTCCGATAGGTATCGATTCAGGCTTGCATCCCCCCCTAAAGCAGGGATTTTTGCCGGAACATTGCTTCCATTAGCCATTTTAGTTCCTTCTCTGGTTTGCCGCCGGGCCTCATCAAGCACCCGTTGGTCTCATTCCATATAGTATCTAATATCTATACACGCAACTTACTGAATAGTTCCTGCATATCGGGTGGAAAGTTACAGTTAAATAACAATTTTTCTCCCGTTATGGGGTGAACAAATCCAAGAATAGCAGCATGTAGCGCCTGACGGCAAAATCGAATATCTTTTCTGCCGGAAAGCAATGATTTTCGACGAGCACCATAAAGCGGATCACCGATAAGACTATACCCTATATGGGACATATGGACCCGCACCTGATGCGTGCGTCCTGTTTCCAGCGTACATTCGACCAAAGTGGCGCCATTTAGCGGTTCTTTGGTTGTATAATGGGTAATGGCTGCCTTTCCTTTATCATCACCAACCACTGCCATTTTCTTGCGATCCGCGTTGCTGCGCCCAATATTGCCTTCGATTGTTGCCGAATGCGGATTCGGACGGCCGTTGCAGATCGCCAGATAACGGCGCTCGATATCATGGGCGGCGAATAGTGCCGTCAAACCCTGATGCGCTTTGTTCGTTTTGGCCGCCACCATCAATCCGGAAGTATCCTTATCTATCCGGTGAACAATGCCGGGCCGTGTGACACCGCCGATGCCAGATAACTGCCCTTTACAATGGTGGAGCAGGGCATTGACCAGTGTTCCATCGGGGTGCCCGGCAGCAGGATGAACAACCAATCCAGCGGGCTTATTGACGACAATCAAGTGATCATCCTCAAAAACTACATCCAGAGGGATGTCCTGTGGTTGAGCAGGGCCTTCAATCGGTGCGGGAACCGTCAGTGCGAATGTTTTGCCTGCACATTTTTTGGATGCGGGGTCAGTGCAAGTGGCTCCATCAATCAGCAAATTGCCGCTTGTGATCAGATTTTTGATCCGTTCCCGGGATAGGTCGTCGAGAAAACCCGCCAAAGCCGCATCAAGCCGCTGTTTCTTCTCGGTTTCAGGCACGATGCCGGATTTTATGGATTGCCCCGCTGTCATCGCCTAGATGTGGGCTATGAAACTGGTCATATCAAGCGCGATAATGAAGGATTTGCAGCAACTCGCCTGTCAAATGGCTCCAGAGGAGGCCTGTGGGTTGCTATTTGGCGATAACGGGACGGTCTCCAGCTTTAAGACGACGAAAAACGTAGCCGAAAACCCGCTACATCATTTTGAAATCAATCCCTCTGACCTAATCGCTGCCGAACGGGCGATGCGGGACGGTGGACCGACTATAATCGGCTATTTTCATTCCCATCCATCCGGCAGCGTATCGCCTTCAAAAACAGATGCCGTCATGGCGGCGTCGGATGGCCGGATATGGCTTATTATCGATGGTCAGCAAGCTGCGGCATGGCGAGCGGTTCAAAAGGGTGAAATATATGGCCGCTTTAATCCAATCACTCTTGATTGCCACAGCACAAACGGCCAAACAGCGGACAATTGAGTTTTCACAAGTTAAGGGCCCATTCCCATGTCTGAATCCGGTGTCGACCTCGCTGCTTTGCTTTGTTCCAAATTGTGCCATGATCTGCTCAGTCCAGTCGGTGCGATCAACAATGGTTTGGAATTGCTGGAAGATGAAACAGATCCGGAAATGCGGGATCGCTGTCTGGATTTGCTGGCCGATAGCGCCCGAGCATCTGCGGATAAACTGAAATATTTCCGCTTGGCCTTTGGCGCTGCCGGCGGGTTTGCCGATGAAGTCGATCCTGCAGAAGCCAAACAATTGGTCGAAAGCCTGGTCGGTGATCAGGGAAAGATCACATTGGGTTGGGCGGTGCAAAGCGAAACATTGCCCAAAAAAGCGATCAAGATATTGCTCAACCTTGCGTTGATTGCCCGGGAGGCGCTCGTACGTGGCGGGAAACTAGATGTAGGCGCGGAACAGGGCGATAGCGGTATCGAAGTGGTCGTTCGCGCCGAAGGTCCGAAAATCGCTCTGGATGATGGCATAAGAGCCGCTCTTGAAGGCACGTTGCCACAGTCGGAACTAACCGCCCGCACGGCTGCGGCATGGATGTCACGTGAATTATCCTGTGAGAATGGCGGCGATTTGCGGGTTTCTCCATCGTCCGATACAGAATTGCTGTTAGGCGCAATAGTCGCCTGAAACGCGTGATTGAGGGAGGTCATTGACCATGGACATGATCTGGACGCCGTCTCCCAATTTTGACGAGCGCAAGCTGCCGATCAGTATATTGGTCATGCACTATACTGGTATGAAAGACGCGGCGTCCGCAATCAATTGGCTCGCTAATCCTGATGCGAAAGTGTCTGCTCATTATGTCGTGACCGAGGATGGCCAGGTCGTCAACATGGTGAAAGAAGAGAAACGCGCCTGGCACGCTGGACGCGGCTATTGGCGCGGTATTGAAGACGTGAACAGCGCCAGCATCGGCATTGAAATCGTCAACCCGGGCCATGAATGGGGCTATGTGTCGTTTCCCGAGGAACAAATGGATGCAGTCACGCGGCTTGCGCATGATATTGTCAAACGCCATGATATCGTGCCGTCGAACGTGATCGGCCATAGTGATTTGGCGCCTGCGCGAAAGCAGGATCCGGGTGAGCTGTTCGATTGGGACAGGCTGGCCAGGCACGGTATTGCACTGAAAAAGCCGTCATTGAACCGGGGCGAGCCGCCTTGGACGGATAGTGGCTTCATGTTGGCTCTGGAACGTTTCGGTTATGATATTACGACCGAAAAAGACGCCGTTGTCGCTTTTCAACGGCGCTTTCGTCCGAAAAATATCGATGGCGTGATCGATGGCGAGTGCCGCACGCTGTTATTGTCTTTAATGCTCGACAGAGAGCGTGGAATCACTAAATAGAGCGCACCAGAGGGTCGGCCAGTCGCGAGGATATGCAAATATTTTCGAGGAAAGTCCGGGCTCCACGATTGAAAGGTGCCGGATAACGTCCGGCGGGCAGGGGAGAGATCGCTTGTTCAGGGACAGTGCAACAGAAAGCAGGTCGCGACGGTTTCGACCCCGTGACATTGAAAGGGTGCGGTAAGAGCGCACCGCGGGTCTGGTAACAGCCCCGGCATGGTAAACCCCACCTGGAGCAAAACCAAATAGGGGCGGCATATGGCACTTTCGGCCTGCAGCCCGGGTTGGTTGCTAGAGCGGTGCAGCAATGCATCGCCGAGATGAATGACTGGCTATTCCTTGCAAAAGGATGGACAGAACCCGGCTTACAGACCCTCTGGTATTTAATTATGGCTGGAACTGGCGCAGGGCCTTTGTTAGAGAGTGATATGCCAAAAGCAAAACGATCCGATAACTGGGGCTTTCCCCGCTGGGGCAGCTATGAAAGCTCGCGTGAAGCAGAGAAGGTCAAACTGTGCGACCGTCACGGCTGTAACGAGGCTGGCAATTGCCCAGCACCAAAATCACCCAACAGTCCCGAAAAATGGTATTTCTGCCAAACCCATGCGGCTGAATATAACCGGGGTTGGGACTATTTTGAGGGACTGGACAAAGAGGAACGCAAAAAACGCGAAGCCGACGAGCAGCGTGATGCCAATGCTTATCAAGAAGCGAAGCATTATAGCTGGATGGGATCTGGCGATGGCAGTCGGTCTCGTGACGAGATGACAGCGCTGGAGATATTTGACCTGACGCCCGATGTTGATTTCGAAGCGGTGAAAAAAGCCTGGCGCGCTATGGCTAAGGAATATCATCCTGACGTTAATCCGGGCGATGAAGAGGCGGCGAAAAAGTTTCAGGCAGCGCAGGCGGCTTTTGACGTGCTGAAAATTGCTGAGGAGCGGCGGGTCTGGAAGCCGGTTTAAGGTTTCTCAGATACCTCGGTATTTTTGTTCATCCGGCTTTGTAATTCGGTGAGCTCTTCGCTCGTATATGCGCCAGAAACTTGAGCTGTTCGCCCGTATATATACTCATTCAATACGGGCGTACTCAACAGCTTATCTTCGAAGCAAAGGGCAAATTTCTTCCCAATGCGTCCTTTCTGAACGGCGGCAAATTTGTCATAGCCGGTCTCAGAAAATTCTATATTTAGTACTGGTTCGTTCGAATATGAACCAAAGCCTATCCCGGCATATTTGATATCTGAAGCGACAAGCCGAAGCTCAAAATTCCGAACGGGTTGCGCCGAACAATCATGCTCATAATCGGGTTCGTCCACTTGAACATCTGAAGCACCTGGTCCCGCCATTAGGAGCAATGCAGTCCAAATCATGATTTATATCGTTCCGCCGTTTCATTGATCAGTGCAATCATGTTCGGGATACCTTGGGTGCGATTAGAACTGAGCTGGTTTTTCAAATCAAACGGAGCCAGTTTTTCCGCAATATCTGTTTTAAGCACAGCATCAATCGCTTGATCCTGAACGGTTTCGAGCACCAGTGCGATGATACCCTTGGTGATGGCGGCGTTACTGTCTGCCAGAAAATGCAGCCGGCCATCATCCTGTTTTGTAGGATAAACCCAAACCGAGGCAGAACAACCGCGAACCAATGTTGCATCGGTTTTAAGGGCATCGGGCATTGGTTCCAACTCCTTGCCCAAATCGATCAGAAGCCGGTATCGGTCATCAGCTTCGAGATATCCATATTCTTCTACAAGATCGTCAAATTTGCTCATCCCCGCCCGCTAGCAGGGCAGGGGATTCGCGTCATCCCTTTTTAGGACTGACTAATTAAAGCTCCACTCCGGCGGCAATGGCCTCCAACTTGCGGATGCGTTCTTTAAGGTCCGCAACTTCAATCCGCGATGTCGCGCTAGGCGGGTTTTCTTCACGCTGTTGTTCCAATTCCTTGGTCTTGAGCGCAATCCAGTCGCGCCATCCACGCAAGGCGATAAGGGAAACCGCCGTCAATCCGATCAGGGTAAATGCAGCAGTCATCAGGTACAAACTGGGTTCTGGCATGATGCTATCCTTCTTCTCTTCCTGCTTTTTTGAGGAGCCGTCCTATTGGTTCCGCAATTTCTCTATTTCATTTTCAAGTTCGCGAGCGCCGCGATCATCAGTGGCGATCTTTTCCAGGACAGCAACGCGTTCCTTGAGATATTTTACCTCTTCGCGCAGTCGTCCAGCGTCAGGGTCAACCATGGTGACCGGATTCCCATCTTCGTCTGATGCGATGCCATTTTTGGCCTGAATACGAGTACTAACTACTTTTCCGACCGTGATTACGATGATGATGGCGACAACCATTTCAAACGGATTCATTTAGTATATTCCCTCCAATTTCTTTTTTGCTCAGCTATCTCTGAGCTTTGCTATTTCACTTTCCAATTCACGTGCGCCGCGCTCATCTGTTACGATTTTTTCCAATGTCGCGACGCGCTCTTTCAGATATTTCATGTCTTCTTGCATGCGCCTGCCATCGTCGCTTTCGGGTGTATTTTTACCGAGCAGCATGAGTTCTTTCTGTTTATCCACCATCTTGCTTTGATGTCGTGTCCAGATCCAAAGGCCGCCAAGACCGAAAGGAGCCAGGGGGATGAGCAAAGCTAACCAATCCATCAGTTCAACTCCTTCACTTCAGGCGTATCGCGAAGATCTTCAATCTGACCCGCTAGATCGAATCCTTTGTCGGTTACAATCCGTTCGAGCACACGGACGCGCTGTTCCAACTGTTCATTATTGACGGCATATTGGGCTGCTTTTTCCGCGGAAATCTCGGACTGCATCTTCAGCATCTTTTGCTGATGACTGGTCCAGATTGCGAATACGCCCACGCCAATGCCAGCAAAGGGGATCATGAGAGCCAAATATTCTACCACAATAATCTCCTCAGTTCTTCGTCGAGCGCAAGGCTTCGATTTCGTTGGTCAGTCGGTGGCTGTCATCGGTGACAATTCGCTCAACATTGGCCAACCGGTCTTTCATCGAACCGATTTCGGCGCGCAATTCTGCGTTTTCGTTGGTTAGCAACTTTACCCGTTCTACTGCTTCCGCATCGGTTTTCGGGTAAACCGCTTTGCCCCACTGGTTTTCAAGTGGATAACCATTTTTTATCCGCATCCAAGTCGTTGCCACCCAGCCTATTGTTATGGCTGTGCAGGCAAATCCAAGAGGCCACAAAATTGAGGGGTTCGCTAAAATGGCGTCCATCATCCCTTCTCCCTTAGAGCTTCTATTTCATCCGCTGTCCGTTTGGCAGGATCGGTTGCAATCCGTTCCAAAACGGCCAGACGTTCCTGCAGTCGATCAATCTTACCGACTAATTCTTCATTTTCGGTAGAGAGCAACTCGATCTTGCGCTCGGCGTTCGGGTCGCCTTTGTCAGTCGTTCCGCCCCATTCATTCTCCAGCGGATAGCCATGTTTGGCCCTAACCCAATTGTTGATGATCCAACCAACATAGCAAACTGCGATGATAGCGATGACAAATCCGGGTCCACCCCAATTCATACCATTTCTCCCTAATTCCAGTGTTTCTTAGCGTAGTTGCTCAATCTCGTTCGAGAGCGCGCTGTTGTTGCTTGTGTAATATAATTCCATGTCGGCCAGGCGGCGGTCTATCTCGCGAAACCGTGATTTCACATCACGTGCCGTGCGGCGCGGTGATTGACGGACGCCTTGCCAGAATTTTAGCTCCTCTGGATCGCCATAGAGTTCGAGCGGTTTGGCATCAGCTGATTTCGCGGCGACCCAATAGGCGATTAACGTCCAGGGAAATGCGAAAGTAACTGTCGCTATAACCGCAGCGATGCGAACCCAGATCACGTTTATTCCGGTGTAATCTGCTATCCCGGCACATACTCCGCTCCACTTCGCGCGCTGCTTATCGAGATAAAATTTGGTGCGTGTCGAAGCCATGATTAGCGCCTTTCTTTTTTCAGAAGATTGTCAAAATTTTCGAGTGTTGGTTTGGGATCATTGCTGGCATTGGGTAGCGCAGATTGGCGCCAATCGGGATTGTCAGCTGCCATGATCCGCTCAATCGTCTCCATGCGGTCGTCAAGCCGGCGAGCCATGCTGTGCAATTCGTCTAGCAATTGTTCATCTTCATTGGTGATGGTCGCTGCGGTTTTCCACTTTGTTACATAGTGGAAGATTATCCACGGCAAGCCGATGAACAGCATGCCGACAACAAATATCGGTACGAGTATATTTTCCATTATTTGTCACCTTTCTGGCTTGATTTATTCAGGGCCGCCTTCATGGCTTCCAGTTCATCATCAACCTTGTCACTGCTTTCCAGAGCAGCAATCTGATTTTCTAACGTATCCGGCTCGCCGCCCATGGTGAGGGCATCGGCCCGGCCTTCAGCCTGGTCCACCTGACGCTCCAGATATTCAAATTTTGAAAATGCATCATGGACCTTCTCGCCATTGTACATTTCGCGAATTTTGTAGCGGTTCTCCGCACTTTCGAGGCGATTGACCAAGCTGCTCTGGCGCGACCGCGCTTCCTGCAATTTCTTCTGCAGCTTGGCGATATCACCTTCCGAAGCCCGTAGCGCGTCATCAAGCACCTGAATTTCCACGGTCAACTGTTCGGCCATGTCGGACGCCTTCCGTTTTTCGATCAGCGCGGCCTTGGCCAGATCTTCACGATCCTTTGACAGCGCGAGCTGCGCTTTCTCATTCCAGTCTTCGGTCAACTGGTTCAGCTTATCAATATGCCGGCGCATTTCCTTTTGATCGGCGATCGTGCGCGCCGCAGAAGCGCGGACTTCGACAAGGGTTTCTTCCATTTCCAGGATGATCATGCGGATCAATTTTGACGGATCTTCCGCCTTGTCCAGCATGTCTGTGACATTGGCAGCGATGATATCGCGTGTTCTTGAAAAAATACCCATGGTTAAACTCCGGTAGTTGCTAGCGTTGTGCCTGGAATGGTTCGAACGTTCAGGCTGGTCTTTGTAAAAATTAGCGTCTTCATAAAATTCGTCATTTTCAATAAATTCTACATCTTCAATCTGGAAAGGTGGCCGGGACTTGACTTCGGCAAGGGGAATGAAGGAGTCCCGGCCATTTCGCCTGTCACGCCTTATAGCTGACAGTTGGGGAAATTGTACCATCTTCGGAGACGGTTGGGCCTTGTGCTTCGGCAGGGCCCACGGCGCTGATCAAAATCGTCATACTGAATAGCAAGACAGAAACGATCGCAGAAACATCGGTTCTGCTCAAATTTGCCAATTTGCCTGTTTTCGTAGTTGCTGACATTTTGTCCTCCATTTCGTCGATCTCAAGTCCCTTGCGGGTTCGGAACTAACATTGCAGGAGGTGTGCCAGTTTTATAAACTACTGAAAAATATAAATATTTTAAAAAAACAGCAAAATGAATATGGTATTAATTGCTATTTAATGGGAATTTGCACTATATATTAGGCATGGAACGCGAAAATCAATTTATTGGGGAGTCCGGGGCTTTTCTCGATGCAGTCGAAAAGGCAAGCCGCGCGGCCGCGCTGGACCGTCCTGTCCTTGTTATCGGGGAGCGGGGCACAGGTAAAGAGTTGATCGCAGAGCGTCTTCACCGTTTGAGTATGCGGTGGGACGGCCCCCTGGTTACCCTAAACTGTGCAGCTATGCCCGAAACGTTGATTGAGGCGGAGTTATTCGGCCATGAAGCTGGGGCTTTTACCGGGGCCACGAAAAGCCGGGTTGGACGTTTTGAGGAAGCCGATGGTGGTACATTGTTCCTCGACGAATTAGGTACTTTATCGTCCGCCGCTCAGGAACGTTTGCTGCGCGCCGTAGAATATGGTGAGATCACCCGAATTGGATCTTCAAGACCGCAGCGGGTCGATGTTCGGATTGTGGCCGCAACCAACGCCGATTTGCCGCAAATGGCTGAGGAAGGCTCGTTTCGGGCGGACTTGCTAGACCGTTTGTCTTTCGAGGTCGTAACACTGCCACCGCTTCGCTATCGCGAGGGTGATGTCCCGGTGCTGGCCGATTATTTCGGACGGCGCATGGCCGCTGAATTGGAATGGGAGCAATGGCCGGGATTTGGCCAACTGGCGTCTGAGGCGCTGGCCCGCCACCAATGGCCAGGCAACGTCCGTGAGCTGCGCAACGTGATCGAACGTGCTGTCTACCAGTGGAGCGATTATTCACGGCCTGTGGATCATATCGTGTTTGATCCGTTTGAATCGCCCTGGAAGCCGAAAGTCATACCTTCACGGCAAGCGCAATCCAGTGATGCCGAAAAAGCACCTGAAAGTATCGACGCGGAACCAGCGGCGACCGCCGTTGCTGCTGAACCGGCTTATGCGACGGTGGATAATATGAAAGAAGCCGTTGAAGCCTATGAAAAGCGCATATTGGAGGCGGCCTTGGCTAAATCGCGTTACAACCAGCGACAGACCGCCAAGGCGCTTAAATTGACCTATGATCAACTGCGCCATTCTCTGAAACGCCATGATCTGTTGGGATAGCTTTTTATTAGCATTACGCTTTTAACCTAAGGATGCGCTGTCCTTGAATCGGGCCGTGCAGTGAATATCTAAATAGCTGTAACTTTGGGATGTGAGGGCAGTATATGGCTGAGCGCGGCGAAACGGCGGCGAAACCGACTCTTTGGTCCCGAGCGGAAGATATGGCCCGCAAAGCTCCGCCAGAGCGTAACCGCTATGTCGATTTTCTACGCGCCTTTTCCATTCTTGCTGTTGTTATCGGGCATTGGTTGGTTGCGGCCCCCTATATTGATAATGGTGTTGTGCAAGGCGGCCATTTGCTTGGTATCTTGCCGTGGACGCAATGGCTGACTTGGGGTTTTCAGGTGATGCCGATCTTCTTCCTCGTGGGCGGATTTTCTCATGCTTTGTCATGGTCGGCCAACCAGCGAAAAGAAGGAAGCTACGCCGGTTGGTTCACGGGCCGTTTGCGCCGTTTGATCAATCCCGTCTTGCCGCTCTTTCTGATTTGGACGGCTTTTGCCTTGTTTGGCACAGCCATGGGTGTCGACCGCAAGATTGTCGAGCTTGCCACGCAATTGGCCTTGATACCGGTCTGGTTTCTCGCGGTCTATCTGATGGTTGGTGCCGTCGTGCCGATCACGCATGCCGCTTGGAAAAAATACGGCATGGTCTCCTTTTGGGGCTTGGTTGCTGGTGCGATAACCATTGATGCGGTAACTTTTGCGTTGAACATACCCTATGTAAATTTTGTGAACTTTGCCTTCATCTGGCTGGCTGTGCACCAGCTTGGTTACGCATGGAGCGAAGGCTATTTCGCTAATACCAAACGGGCGCTTCTTTGGGGCATGGCTGGCCTCACAGCGCTAGCACTATTGGTCGGTTTCGGTCCTTATCCGGTCGCTATGATTGGTGTGCCAGGCGAAGAGGTGAGCAATAGCATGCCGCCAACCATTGCCTTACTGGCTCTGGGAATTGCACAGACCGGTTTTGCTTTGGCTTTGGAACCTGCCGCTCGCCGGATGCTTGATAGCATGAAGATCTGGACGGTTGTGGTGCTGATGAATGGCATGATTATGACCACGTATCTATGGCACCTCACCGCCTTCGTTTTGGTGATGGTTGCTGCTTGGCTGCTGGGCGGAATTGGTCTGGAAGTCGCGCCTGGAAGCGGCGCATGGTGGTTGGCGCGTCCGATCTGGTTTGCGCTCTACATAGCAGCTCTATTGCCGATGATCATGATCTTCGCAAAATATGAGCAAGCCGGCACGGGCGGGCAGGGCGACAGAGCGGATCTGCCGCATTGGCGGCTAATTGTCGGTTTACTGTTCGTTTGCGCTGGCTTGGCTGCCACTGCTGCGATTAGTATTGCCAGTCCGCTGGGCGTTACCGGTGTGCGGCTATGGGTAGTGGCAATGCCCTTTATTGGCGCAGCGTTTATCGGCTTTGGCCCGGCACATAAGTTGGCGCGGCGGCTGAAATAAATATATAGTCTGTCTACCGGCATATGTTCTTAAAGGCAGTTGATCCTGCATCCTTTTGACACCATATGCGTTGTCTGAAAGTCATTCCAACTATGGAGAAATTTCGCGATGTCCTTTGAACTTCCCACGCTGCCTTACGCAAAAACTGCTTTTGGAGAACTGATCTCCGAGGCGACTTTCAACTTCCACCATGGCAAACATCACAATGCTTATGTGACCAAAACCAATGATGCGATCGATGGTACAGATCATGCAGACAAGAAATTGTCAGAGATTATCAAGGCCGCTGACGGCGGTCTGTTCAACAACGCGGCACAGGTTTGGAACCACAGCTTTTACTGGTTGTGCCTCAGCCCTGAAAAAAAGGAAATGCCAGCGGAATTGAAGAGCCGCATCGAAGCCGACTTTGGGTCTGTCGAAGAATTTAAGGAAAAGTTCAAAGCTGAAGCGACCGGTCACTTTGCGAGTGGTTGGGCTTGGCTGGTGCTTAATGGCGACAAGCTGGAAATCACATCCTTGCATGATGCCGACAGCCCGGTCGCGCATGACATGAAGCCACTGCTGACCATCGATGTCTGGGAGCATGCTTATTATCTCGATTATCAGAACGCGCGGCCAGATTATGTTACAGCATTGCTCGACAATGCGATTGATTGGGATTTTGTTGCCCAGAACCTCGACGGTGAAGGCGTAAGCCGCGCTGACCAAGGCTAAAACGGACCGTGCGCCCCTGCGCAGGCAGGGGCTCATCTCCTTCAACGCGGAATAGCTGGATTGACTATAATTGTGTTACAGCCCTGGATTTAAGCCATTCAGGATATTGGGCTGTAGATAATCGGACACGAGATAGGCCCCTGCCTGCGCAGGGGCACATTCACTTCGTTTCTTCGGCTTCTTCATCATCTTGGCCTAGGTCCAGACCGTGCCGCATCAGCATCGGCACATTGGCGATGGCGAAGACGAATGATAATATCGTGATGCCCCATACTTTCAGCGTCAACCACAGATCAAAGGTCAGGAAAAGGCGCATAGCTTCGTTGAGAACAGCCATGGCGACAAAAAATATGGCCCAATTCCTGGACAGTTTGAGCCAGCCTTCATCGGACAGCCCTTCATAGGCGGCTTCCAGAAGATATTTGAGCATCGCCTTGCCGCGCAACAAACCCACGCCCAATATCACCGCAAAGCCAAGATAAATTATCGTCGGCTTGATCTGAATGAAGCGCGGGTCGTTAAAATAAATCGTCAATGCACCAAAGCCGATCACGAGAACGGCCGAGAGCCAGAGCATGGGCGATATCTTGCCCAGTTTCCATTTGGAGACGATCACAGCGATCACGATCGCAACCATGAAAGCAGCCGTGCCGTAAATTGCTGAGAGGACCGGATTATCGCCGGGAACAGCGAATTTATAGGTTAGAAAAAAGACCAGCAAAGGTCCAAAATCGAGCGCAAAGCTCAACCCCTTATGCTCTTTTTTCGGTTCTACATTGACGACGTCATCACTCATTCTTCTATTCCTGCTATGGCCGCTGCCAGATCATTGGCGTCAAACGGCCGTAAATCTTCAATCGTCTCACCCACACCAATCGCATGGATAGGCATTTCAAATTGCTTGGCCGCCGCAACCAGCACACCGCCGCGTGCAGTTCCGTCGAGTTTGGTCATGATCAGGCCGGTCACTTTTGCCACTTCTTTGAACACTTCAATTTGCGACAAGGCATTCTGTCCAGTGGTCGCGTCCAAGACCAAGACGACATCATGGGGTGCTTCGGGATTAAGCCTGCCCAGTACCCGCCTGATCTTGTCGAGTTCATCCATTAATTCTGTACGGTTTTGAAGCCGCCCGGCTGTATCGACAATTAACACGTCAATGCCGGTGGCAGTGGCCTGTTTAACGCCTTCATAGACGATACTGGCGCTATCACCGCCTTCTTTCCCGCTGATAATCGGGACGCCTAAACGCTCCGCCCAGACTTTTAGCTGTCCAATAGCCGCGGCCCGAAACGTATCGCCAGCGGCCAGCATGACTCCATAATCCTGCTCAAGAAACAGATGTGCGAGCTTCGCAATAGTCGTCGTTTTTCCCGAACCATTGACCCCGATCACCAATATCACTTGCGGACGGGGAAAGGCATCAATCTCCAATGGCACTGCAACAGGCTCCAATATCCCGGCAATCTCCGACTGGATGATCTCACGGACCGCATGTTCGCTAAGTCCTTTCTCAAACCGCTCGTTGGAGAGTTTTTCACGGATAGAAGCAGCCGTAGCGGGGCCAAGATCCGAAATGATCAATGCATCCTCGATATCATCGAGGGTCGCCTCGTCGAGCTTGGCCTTGGTCACAAGGCCGGTTAGATTTTCGGTCAGTCGACCCGATGTCTTGCTGAAGCCGCCAAACAGACGGTCCTTCCACCCCGGTTTTTCACTCATGCAATTTTTCTTCCGATCAGGGCCCGGCCATCGGACTCAATGATTTCTACAGGGATGATTTGGCCTTCTGGCATGATTTCTTCAAAACTAATATGGGCAAAATTCTCGGCATATCCAGCTTTGCCGCTCAATTCGCACAGAACATTTTGCCGCGTTCCGACAAGGCTATTGCGCCAGATATGCGCCTTTTCGGTGATCTTTTGCCGTAAGAGCTTGGCCCGTTCTTTGATCACCGCCCCATTTACCTGCGGCATTTTTTCAGCCGGTGTGCCTTGCCGCGGCGAATAGGGAAATATATGACCATGAATGACGTCGCATTGGTCGATAATATCCAGGCTGTTGGCAAACATCGCGTCCGTTTCCGTAGGAAAACCGGCAATGATATCCGCTCCGATGGCGATTTCAGGACGTTTTTCTTTTAGCCGCGCCACCAATTCTATGGCTTGTTCGCGGCTATGACGGCGTTTCATCCGCTTGAGAATCATATTATCGCCGGATTGCAGCGACAGATGCACATGCGGCATCATCCGATTTTCGCCGGTCAGGATATCAAACAAGCGCTCGTCAATCTCGACGCCATCGACTGAAGATAATCGCAATCGTTTCAGATTAGGCACATGTTTCAAGATACGTTCTACCAGCTGTCCAAGACTTGGATTTCCGGGAAGATCCGGACCATAGCTGGTGACATCAACGCCGGTTAGCACGACCTCGTTAAAGCCCTTGTCAACCAGGTCCTGCACCTGTTTCACCACTTGCCCGGCAGGTACAGACCGGCTGTTACCACGGCCGTAAGGAATGATACAGAATGTGCAGCGATGGTCGCAGCCATTTTGCACCTCGACAAAGGCGCGCGAACGCTCGCCAAAGGCGCTGACCATGTGCGGCGCTGTTTCCTTCACCTGCATGATATCGGATACACGGATATCCGACCTGTTTGTCTCAAGCCCGAACTTGAAACTATCGGCATCATATTTGTCGAAATTCCCAACCACGCCAGATGTTTCGGGCATATCGGCAAACATATCAGGATCAACCTGTGCCGCACATCCCGTTACCACAACCATTTTATCAGGATTGTCCCGTTTGGCCCGCCTGACCGCTTGGCGGGTCTGGCGCACCGCTTCATTGGTCACTGCACAGCTATTGACGATGACGAGCTTGTCCGCGTTGACTTTGGATCCATTGATAGTCTGGCGAATGGCTTCGCTTTCGGCGATATTCAGGCGGCATCCCATGCTTATGATATCTGGACCGCTCATCCAAAATCGTCCCAGTTGGCTTCACCGGAAAAAACATAAGTGGTCGGGCCCTGCATCATGATGGAGCCGCCGGCCTGCCAAGACAGGATCAGCGTTCCGCCAGGAAGGTGAACATTTACCGGGCTTTGCACCAACCCGCGCTTGATCGCTGCGACAGCCGTTGCGCAAGCACCGGTTCCGCAGGCGCGGGTCAGGCCAACGCCGCGCTCCCATACCCGCAAATGGATATCAGCATCTTTTATATGTGCGACGTTCACATTTACACGCTCTGGAAACAAAGGATCGACTTCGATCATCGGGCCCAATCGGTCCAGTTCGACTGCATCGCTGTTCTCTACGAAAAAGATGACATGCGGATTGCCGACGTTGACGGCCGCCGGATCCTGCAAATCCTCCCAACCAACCGGCATGTGCAGGGTATCCATGGCATAGGCGAGGGGGATAGAGTTCCAGTCGAAACCGGGTGCGCTCATATCGACAATTGCACCTTCGTCTGTAACATGGCCAGAGATCATGCCACCATCAGTTTCGATGGACGTTCCGTCACCGAGAAGTTGCACAACACAGCGGGTAGCATTTCCGCACGCCTCAACTTCGCCGCCATCAGCGTTGTAAATCTGCATGCGGACATCGGCTTTGTCCGAAGGTTTCAAGATAATGAGCTGATCGCAACCGATGCCATGATGCCGATGGGCGATAGCCGCGGCCTTGTCTTTGGTCATCGTCAGCGTTTTGGAAAAATCGGGCGCACGCGCATCAATAATGACAAAGTCATTGCCCAGTCCATGCATTTTATGAAATTGCCCGCGTGTCATGATGGGCGATTTAGGGATGCAGGCTTGCCAAGTCCAGCATTTCGAACGCCAACGAGCGATCAGTCAATTCTGATCGCTGGTTTTTCAGTGCCTAACTGGCTTTTCGCTGAGTTTCGGCCAGTGGCTCGATATTATCTTCAACAGCCTTCTCAACGACGGTTTCCGATTGTGCTGGTAGCAAATTCCGCTCAGTCAGTACCTTACGCGTTTGCTGTGTGGAAAGCGGTCGTCCATAGTGCCAGCCTTGACCTTTGGAACAGCCGATATTGCGCAGTTCGTCTTCAATGGCTTTGTCTTCGATACCCTCTGCGGTAATCGGCATACCAAGACTTTCACCAAGACCAGTAATGGCTTTGACAATGGCCGCGCTTTCGGAGTTTTCCAGGATCGATGTGACGAAACTGCGATCAATCTTGATCCGGTCAAACGGCAAGGCGCGAAGGTGAGCCAGTGAACTATAGCCGGTCCCGAAATCATCAAGAGCGATACTAATGCCTTGGTTTTTAAGACTACCGACGATGGATTGAGCAAGGCTCAGATTTTCAAATAACGAGCTTTCCGTTATCTCAATTTCAAGCCGATTGGGCTGGAAACCCGTTTCCACAAGCAGCTTGACGATTTTCTGGGCGAGCCAGGGGTCGAGCAACTGTACCGGTGAAATATTGACCGCCACGGTCAGGCTTGGATCCCAATGTTTGGCATCTTCAAAACATTGGCGCATAACGCTGAGCGACAAATCGCCGATCATGCCCGTGTCTTCTGCAATAGGAATGAATACTTCCGGCGAGACTAAGCCCTGCGTGGGCGATTCCCAGCGCGCGAGCATCTCAAACCCCGTCAACTTGCCGGTCGCAAGGTCAATTTGCTGCTCATAATAGGGCACAAATTCACCCGCTGGAATGCCGCTGCGCATTCCGGATTCTATCGTATTACGGGTCTGCAGCTCTTGTTCCATCGAAACATCAAACCAACAGAAGCGATTCCGGCCCTGTTTTTTCGCGCTATACATGGCAATATCGGCGCGGCGCATAAGCACATCGACGTTTTCTGTTTCGTAATCGAAACGCGACATGCCGATTGATGTGGTGACGACCAGATGATTGCCGTTTTCGACGATCGGCATTGCAATGCTGTCAATCAGGTCATCGGCGATACGATCGACCAGTTCCGGTTGATCCGGGTCAAAGATAAACGCACAAGCAAATTCATCACCGCCGAGCCGCGCCAATAAATTATTTGGCGGAATAACTTTCGAAATGCGGGCGGCGACTTCTTTTAACACGATGTCACCGGCGCTGTGTCCGTGCACATCATTGACTGTCTTGAAATTATCGAGGTCCAGCATCAAGAAAGCAGTGCTTTTGTTCTTGCGCTGAGCCGTTGCGATCATTTCTGCAGTTTTCTCGGTCAGAGTCCGGCGATTGAGAAATCCCGTCAGAGGATCGGTAACGGCAAGAGAATGGGCCAGCTCTTCTGCTGCGGTCCGTTCCACCACTTCTGCGGAAAGATCGCGATAGCGCCGCCAACCGAATAATATCAGAGCGATATTCAGCAAAAATGCCGAAACCAGCATCTTGTCCGTGCCGCCGCCATATCCGGAAAGAGAGGCAATGGCTTCGGTGAGAACGGTACCTCCGGTCCCGACAAACATCAAAATCGCGAAAATGACGATCAAGCTTGTTAATACATCACGCCGCGCTGATACGGCATGCTTGTTGATCAACTTTACGCTATTTTCTTCCGACATAATTTGCCCCATGACGGTTGTCCCACAAAATTCATTGTGCCTATTGCCTTAATAATCCTCAATTTCTCGTTAAGATTGCCTAATTTAGGGGATTTAGAGGGTTGCGGGGCGGCAGAAGATCGACTAGTGGCACGGCAAATGGCGAGACATATCGTTTCGTGTTTCAGTTTCGAGTTCAAAAACTCACACGTCGGTTAGCGAGGTTTCGCCCACCGGCGTTTTTTGCGTTGCTTGGTTTTTTGGTTTAGTTTTGAGCTGATTTCAGCTGGTTTGAGAGAAAGGAAGACGCCATGTTTGACAAGTTAAGCGACCGGCTCGGCGGCGTCTTTGATAAGCTGCGTGGCCGCGGCGCGCTCAAAGAGGAAGACGTCCGCGCAGCGATGCGGGAAGTTCGGATTGCGCTGCTTGAAGCCGACGTAGCGCTTCCGGTTGTCCGCGATTTTGTCGAGAAAGTAACCGAACAGGCCGTTGGCCAGTCGGTCCTCAAGTCGATTACGCCGGGTCAGCAGGTCGTAAAGATCGTCAATGACGGCCTGGCCGATATGCTGGGTGCCGAGGTCAGCGGCCTTGAGCTGGCAGTCACGCCACCAGCGATTATCATGATGGTCGGTCTGCAAGGTTCCGGTAAAACGACCACGACGGCCAAGATCGCCAAGCGACTGAAAGACAAAGAGAATAAGAAGGTCATGATGGCCTCGCTCGATGTTAATCGTCCGGCGGCGCAAGAACAGCTGGCGGTGTTGGGCCAGCAGATTAGTGCCACAACCTTGCCGATTGTCGAGGGCCAGCAACCGGTTGAGATTGCCAAACGCGCGCTGCAAGCTGCGAAATTGCAGGGCTTCGACGTGTTGATGCTCGATACGGCAGGTCGTCTGCATGTCGACCAGCAGTTGATGGACGAGATGAAGGCGGTTGCCGATGTCTCCAAACCGCAGGAAACCTTGCTGGTTGTCGATGCGCTGACCGGTCAGGATGCGGTGAACGTTGCTTCCAACTTCTCAGAGCAAGTCGATCTCAGCGGTGTGGTCCTCACCCGAATGGATGGCGATGCACGCGGCGGCGCGGCGCTTTCCATGCGGGCTGTTACCGGCAAACCGATTAAATTTGTCGGTGTTGGTGAAAAAATCGACGCGCTGGAGGAGTTTCATCCAGAGCGTGTTGCGGGCCGTATCCTGGGCATGGGCGATGTGGTCAGCTTGGTCGAAAAAGCGGCACAGGTTGTCGATAAGGAAGAGTCCGAAGCTTTGGCCGAGAAAATGGCCAAGGGGCAGTTTGACTTGAATGACTTGCGTTCGCAGCTGCGTCAGATGACCAAAATGGGCGGTCTAGGCGCGCTGGCCTCAATGATGCCGGGCATGAAAAAGGCCAAGGCAGCCATGGCCGGCGGCGCGATGGACGACAAGGTTCTGCTGCGGATGGATGCGATTATCGGGTCCATGACCAAACAAGAGCGGGTTCGCCCGGGATTGCTCAACGCGAAACGTAAAGTACGGGTCGCAAAAGGCTCTGGAACCACGGTGCAGGATGTCAATAAACTCCTGAAAATGCATCAGGAAATGTCCAAGGCGATGAAGAAGATCAAGAAAATGGGCGGCATGAAGGGCCTGATGTCAATGTTTGGCGGAGGCGGCGGTGCTGCTGGCGCGGGCATGGGCGGTCAAAATGGCGGTATGGGCGGCATGCCCGGACTGCCGGACATGTCCCCCGGCGGATTGCCACCGGATTTGGCAAATTTATTGAATAAGAAGAAATAGTTTTAGAAATACCATTTATTAGATTGTTTTAGAAAGGTTTATTATGTCAGTAGCAATGAGAATGGCCCGTGGTGGCTCCAAGAAACGTCCCTATTATAAAATCGTGATCGCGGATATCCGCGCACCACGGGACGGCAAGTTTATTGAGCGTATCGGGAGCTATAACCCGCTGCTCGCCAAAGATGACGAAAAGCGTGTTATTCTGGATCTGGACCGTGCGAAACATTGGTTGAGCGTTGGCGCCCAGCCTTCTGACCGTGTTGCCCGCTTCCTCGACGCTGCCGGATTGATGAAGCGCGAAGCGCGGAACAACCCAAATAAAGCCAAGCCTGGTGAGAAAGCCACTGAGCGTTTGGAAGAAAAAGCCGAAAAAGCGGCTGCTGCAGAGGAAGCTGCCAAAGAAGCCGCTGCCGCTCCTGCCGAAGAAGCACCAGCTGAAGAAGCTGCAGCGGAAACACCGGCAGAAGAAACACCAGCCGCTGAAGAAGCAGCTGCTGAAACACCGGCTGAAGACGTGAAGGCCGAAGAAGCGCCTGCTGCGGAAGAAAAGCCTGCGGAAGAGGCTCCTGCTGCAGAAGAAGCGACCGAAGAAAAGTCCGAGGGTTAATCCTTGGCCAAAATTGATCCGGACACGTCTGTCCCCCTTGCCGTCATTATTGGCGCGCATGGGGTGACGGGCGAGGTCCGGCTCAAGCTATTTTGTGAGACTTTGGACAGTCTCAAGCAGCATAAAGCCTATAATGATGGTGCCTTGACGCTCAAATCCGTCAAGCCGCATAAAATGGGCGCGATAGCCCGATTTGCTGAAATTACCGATCGCAATGCAGCAGAGGCCGCGCGCGGCACCGAACTGGCCATCCCCCGCTCATCTTTGCCGGCGCTGGATGAGGACGAATTTTACCATATTGATATCATTGGCCTGCGCTGTGTCTCCGACAATGGCGAGGAACTAGGCAAGGTCTTCGCCATCTATGAATTTGGCGCGGGCGATGTCATCGAGATTGAACGTGCCAGCGGCAAGAAATTCATGATTCCGGTCGGCGCCATCGATATGCGCAACGATCCGGCAATTGTCCTGTCGGATTTTGTCGAACCATGACCGGGCCGATTGTCTTTATCGCAATAATCGCGATAGTGGTTGCTTTCCCAGCTGTTGCGGGCTGGAAGCTCAGCCAAAAACGCGATCAATTTGTTCGTATGGCCAATACGATATTGGCAGGACAGCTTATCCTGACGCCGGGGATGGCATTAATCGCCTTTTCGGAAGATCGTGCCAATGATGAAAATCCGGTACAGACCGTGGTGATATACGCAGCCATGGCGCTGGTCATCTCAATCATGACCTTTACGATCATGGAGATCCGGAAAACGAGCCAGGGTAAATGACCTTCACCGCCCAAATCCTCACCCTCTACCCTGAAATGTTCCCCGGCCCCCTCGGCACATCGCTCGCGGGCAGGGCGCTGGAAGAGGGCAAATGGGCCTGCAACCCGATCCAGATGCGCGACTTTGCCACCGACAAGCACAAGTCGGTAGATGACACGCCGGCGGGTGGCGGTGCGGGTATGGTTTTGCGGGCTGACGTCATGGCGTCAGCAGTGGATCATGCGCTGGGACAGCAGCCGGATGCCCCGATCCTCGCGATGACACCCCGCGGAAAACCGCTAAAACAGGCGCGTGTCCGGGAATTGGCTTCCGGTCCCGGCGTCACCATCCTCTGTGGTCGTTTCGAGGGATTTGACGAGCGAATATTCGACGCTCGGCCAATTGAACAGGTCTCAATTGGCGATTATATCCTTTCTGGCGGAGAAATGGGTGCTTTAGTGCTTTTAGACGCTTGCATTCGGCTGCTTCCCGGGGTAATGGGCGCGTCTTCTAGCGGAGATGATGAAAGTTTCGAAACCGGACTTTTGGAATATCCGCAGTTTACCCGGCCTCAGAAATGGGAAGGGCGTATTATCCCTGAAGTCTTGCGATCGGGGGATCATGCGAAAATAGCTGCTTGGCGGAAACAAAGGGCAGAGGAAGATACACGGCTAAGGCGGCCCGATTTATGGGAGCATCACAGGGATGCTCCGGATCAGTCGCCCTCTGGTGCGCGAGGACAGAAAAAGGAAGATCGGTCATGAACCTGATCCAGACACTTGAGAAAGAAGCTGTAGAAGCATTTGCAGCCTCTAAAGAAATACCGGAATTTCGCGCTGGCGACACGCTGCGCATTGGTGTGCGCGTTGTTGAAGGCGAACGCGTTCGTACCCAGAATTTTGAAGGTGTGTGCATCGCACGGACCAATCGCGGCATGGGCTCCAACTTCACCGTAAGAAAGATTTCTTTCGGCGAAGGTGTCGAGCGTGTGTTCCCGCTTTACTCCCCTAACATCGAAAGCATTACCGTGGTTCGCCGCGGTGTTGTTCGTCGTGCGAAACTTTACTATCTGCGCGGCCGCACCGGTAAACGGGCCCGCATTGCGGAACGTCGTATCAATCAGCCAGCGAAGACAGCCGAGACGAAACCGGCAGAAAAGCCAGCTGCAAAGGAAGCAGAAGCGAAATAAACCACGCTTCATAAGAAACACAGGCAGCCGGTTCTCCCAAGAAGGATTTCCGGCTGCTTTTATTTTGGCACCACCGTCACCCTGAACTTGTTTCAGGGTCCATCCAAAGTCTAGAAGCCAGTTTCAAGAGTGCCAATGGATGCTGAAACACGTTCAGCATGACGCGGTTAAAAGGATCGAGAGAGCAAATGGGTTACAAAGTTGCCGTTGTTGGTGCGACCGGAAATGTCGGGCGCGAAATGCTGACCATCCTCGCCGAGCGCGAATTCCCGATTGATGAATTGGCGGCCGTGGCGTCTTCGCGGTCGCAGGGCACCGAGATTGAGATTGGCGATACCGGCAAGATGCTGAAGGTCCAGAATATCGAGCATTTCGACTTTTCTGGCTGGGACATGGCGCTGTTTGCTGCGGGTTCCGGTCCGACCAAGGAATATGCGCCCAAAGCGGCGGCTGCTGGCTGTGTGGTGATCGACAATAGCTCGCTCTACCGGATGGACCCTGATGTGCCGCTCATCGTGCCGGAAGTGAACCCGGATGCCATTGCGGGTTATAAGGCACGCAATATCATCGCGAACCCCAATTGCTCGACCGCGCAAATGGTTGTGGCGTTGAAGCCGCTTCATGACGCCGCGACAATCAAGCGCGTTGTCGTGTCGACCTATCAGTCCGTATCCGGTGCCGGCAAAGGCGGTATGGATGAGCTTTTCGAACAGTCCCGCGCCATTTTCGTTGGTGATCCGAAGGAAAACCAGGTCTTTACCAAACAGATTGCGTTTAACGTCATCCCGCATATCGATGTTTTCCTTGATGACGGTTCGACCAAGGAAGAGTGGAAAATGGTCGTCGAGACGAAGAAGATTCTCGATCCCAAGATCAAGCTCACCGGCACCTGCGTGCGCGTACCGGTTTTCGTCGGTCACAGTGAAGCAATCCACATCGAATTTGAAAATGAAATCTCGGCCAAAAAAGCCCAGGAAATTCTTCGCGAGGCGCCGGGCATCATGTTGGTCGATAAGCGTGAGGACGAAGGCTATACCACCCCGGTTGAATGTGTTGGCGACAGCGCCACCTATATCAGCCGCGTCCGCGAAGACCCGACCGTGGATAACGGCCTGATCATCTGGTGCGTATCGGACAACCTGCGTAAGGGTGCGGCTTTGAATGCCGTGCAGATTGCGGAATTGCTGGGGCGCAAGCATTTGCAAAAAGGCTAAGTCATTCGGCCAGCTCTATTGGTCGCACCAATATTGAAAATGTAACAAAACTCCTTCAATCGCGGCATGATTAGGGAGTTTTTGTATGATCCATGGGTTGATTCGTGCCGCCTGCCTTTTTATCTTTGCGCTTAGTTTGCCTTACTCGGCCATAGCGAGCGCAATCACAAAGCCAGCCCCCGAAAACTGGATATTCATTGGCGGGGACAGTCCTGCTGACCATCTCGATCTGTTGAAGCGCCCCGATATTTCAGGCGTGCAGGTGATCCATAGCTGGAAGTCGCTGGAGCCCGAGAAGGAGCGCTATGATTTCTCACGCATTGATCGCGATCTGGCGTTGCTTGCGCCCTTGGGAAAGAAGCTATTCCTACAAATACAGGACCGCTTCTTTTTTCCAACGCACCGGAATATTCCCGATTATGTTTTGACCGACCCGATCTATGCTGGCGGACTTGTTCAGCAGGATGATAATGCCGGGGAAGGAAAAGAGAAGGGATCTGGCTGGGTAACAATACAGTGGAACCCAGAGGTGCGAGCGCGATATCAAAAGCTTTTGAAGGCGCTTGGCGATAAATATGATGGAAAGGTGTTTGGTATAAACCTTCCCGAAACCGCTATAGAGGTCCAGAAAAATCCTGACAATCGCGGTTTTACCTGTGATGCCTATTTTGATGCTGAGATCGAAAATCTCGGGGCAGCGAAACAAGCCTTTCCGACTTCCCATGTCGTTCAATATGTCAATTTCTGGCCGTGTGAGTGGAATAATGACCGCAAATATATGGAGCGGACGTTCGACTTCGCCAAGGCCAACGGCATCGGGCTAGGCGGGCCGGATATCATCCCGTATCGCCGGGGCCAGATGAAAAACTCCTATCCGTTTTTCAACAAATATCAGGATGAATTGCCGCTCATCGCTATGGCTGTGCAGGGACCAACCCTGACCTATACCAATCCCAGGACCGGTAAAAAGTTCACTCGGGCGGAGTTTCAGGATTATGCGGCAGACTATCTTGGTGTGGATATTATTTTCTGGACCGTGAAGTCGTCTTGGCTGCAGGAAAACCCCTAACCGGTTCTTGGCTTGCCATAAACCATTCCGCCAACCATAAGAATGCGAAACAGCGCATAGCGGGGAGCGGATCATGACTTTAGAAGCAGATGTATATTGGTCCTTCCGGTCTCCCTATAGCTATCTTGCAACCCGCCGTTATGTGGCGCTAACGCAGGATTATGATCTCAAAATCAACCAGCGTTTTGTCTATCCGCTGGCGATCCGGGTGCCGGATTTTTTTGAGAAGAGCCATCCCAATTGGATTGGTTATACGTTTCGCGATATTTTTCGGTTGGCGCAGTTTATGGATATTCCAATGGCACCGCCCAATCCCGATCCGATTGTGCAGGATATTGCGACCCGCAAGATTGCCGCGGATCAACCGCATATCTTTCTGCTGACCCGGATGGGCCAGGCAGCATCACGGCGCGGCAAGGGGCTGGAATTTGCCGATGAAGTTTCGCGCCTGATCTGGGGCGGCGTGCAGGGCTGGAATGAGGGCGATCATCTGGAACAGGCGGCGGCGCGGGCCGGGCTTGATCTGGCAGAGCTGAAAGTCGAGGCTGAGTCCCATGCAGAAGAACTGGACGACGAGATAGCGGATAATCAAAAGGCTCTGGAAGCCGCCGGCCATTGGGGGGTGCCGACCTTGGTTTTTGAAGGCGAACCCTTTTTCGGACAGGACCGGGTCGAGCTGGCCGTCTGGCGAATGCAACAGAAGGGATTGGCCAAGCGTTGATATTTTGCGCTTTCCTACATGATCGAAAACACATAGCCTTGTCTGATGGTAAATTGGTTCTCTGCTTCTACTCGGTTCAACGGCTATGATATTCGGTTCAACCGAATTTCACCCCCATTTTGCGTATATTTTGTATAAATTGAGGGCGGCAGTCTGACTGGCAAGAAAAGAGAGACTCGCTAATGAAAGACACACTGACTGGCGGATGTTTATGCGGCGCAGTGCGCTATGAACTGCGACCTGGTTTTCGTATGCGTCCCTATGCCTGCCACTGCACAGATTGTCAGCGCCGAACCGGAAGCGCGTTCAGTCTGCACATGGGGATCATGGCAAAGGACCTGACCATCGACGGGGAGTTGAACGAGGGGAAATTCCTGCAGCCCAGTGGGGCGATCAGCACCATAACAGGCTGCGCGAAATGCATGAGCCGTATCTATGCCGCCCACGACAAAAGACCGGGTCTGGCCAGTATCCGCGTCGGCACTCTCGACAACAGCAAGACTATGAGCCCTGCTGCGCATTTCTGGGTTTCGAATAAACAGCCGTGGATCACTATTCCCGAGGGCGTTCCAACCCTCGAAACCCAACCGCAGTCCAGCGAAGAGTGGCTGCAATATGTCGGTCCCAAATGACTGATACCTATGCCGGAGGCTGCCAATGCGGTGCGGTGCGCTATCGGCTCAGCGGTTCGATACCGCCCGCTTATGCCTGCCATTGCGGGGAGTGCAAGAAGCAGAGCGCAAGCGCCTTTTCAATGTCCATTCCCTTGGCCTATGATGCTTTGACGGTGACCGGCACGCCGAAAGTTTTGGAAACCGTCGCACATAGCGGGAAACCGAAATATAACTATTTCTGCGGCGATTGCGGCACGCGGCTGTGGCATAGCGGGAGCAATCCACCGACGGCGATAACGCTGAAGGTCGGGACCTTGGATCACTCGGGAGACATCGCACCCGTCGGCCATTTATGGGTTTCCAAAAAGCAGGCTGGCATCATGCTCGACCCGAAAACCGATCAATATCAGACACAGCCGGACGATGTACTCGCCTGGCGCAATAATTTGGGGCAGCGGTAATGGCACAAACTAAGAGCGGCGGTTGTCAATGCGGTGCTGTCCGTTATCAGGCCGAAGTGGAACCGGATGAAGCGTATCTGTGCCATTGCCGGATGTGTCAGAGAGCGACTGGCGGAGTATCCATAGCGTTTGTCAGTCTAAAAAAAACGGACAGACAATGGAGTAAAGGTAAACCGGATTATTTCAAAAGCTCACCCATCGCTCGGCGGCCCTATTGTCGAAAATGCGGAACGCCTCTGGGTTTCGAATTTGAGGACGGGGAATATTGCGATCTGACCATAGGGTCTTTCGATGACCCTTCGGACTTTAAACCGAAACATCATTTCGGCGTCGAGAGTCTTCACGAAGCATGGATCGACACATCAGGTCTGCCCCGCAAGCGCGCTGATGATTATAAACCACTCGTTGATCGTTGGATGAACGCAACCGGAAAGATACCTGACTGATGACGCTTAATTCGAGCTGGGACTTCTCCTCCTTTGACGGGGTGAAACTGAAAATACATGAAATCGGACAGGGAAAGCCTGTCATCCTGCTCCACGGGCTTTTCTCCAATGCAGAGACCAACTGGATCAAGTTCGGTCATGCCGGAAGCCTAGCGGAGGCGGGTTTCCGGGTGATCATGCCTGACCTGCGCGCCCATGGCCAAAGCGAGGCACCGCATGATGCCGACGCTTATCCGGACGATGTGCTGATCAAGGATGCCTTGGCGCTCATCGATCATCTCGATCTCCCGGAATATGATCTGGGCGGTTTCTCGCTGGGTGCTCGGACAACCGCGAAACTGCTCACCACCGACATTACGCCGGGAAAAGCCATCCTTGCGGGCATGGGCTTGGAAGGCTTGGCGGGATGGGATAGGCGGCAGGGCTTTTTCCTGGAGGCCATCGAACTGCGCGACACGGCAAAGCGCGGTGATCCGCACTGGATGGCGATCCAGTTCATGAAAAGCCAGAAAATCGATACCGTCGCTGCTGCACATTTGCTCAAGACATTTTCGGATATGCAGCCAAAGGCGATCGAGACAATCACAACGCCGACATTGGTTCTTTGCGGATCGGAAGATCGCGACAATGGCGATCCCGACGCGCTGGCGGACCTGTTACCGAATGGACATCATATCGCGGTGCCCGGCACGCATATGAGCAGTGTTACAAAACCGGAAATGGCACAGGAGATGCTGCGGTTTTTGAGCGGGGAAATATAGGGGAGAACAAAACAATGCCGCGATATCTAAACTGGCGTAATTTCTGGATTTTCTGGCTCGGCGGACTGGCGGTATTCCTGTTCAATGTGCTGACCAGCGGGCCGCTGATCACCGACGTAGCGCCAACCGGGATCCTTGATCACCAAAGCGCGGCGACGGCCGAACGGGTCGATGCCATACAGCAAAGCTGGGCAGCGGCGGGACAGATGAACTATGCCGCATGGTCGATGGCCACCGATCTTGTGTTCATCGGTCTCTACACTATTGGCGGGATAATTGGTGGTCGGCTGCTATGGCAGGAAGCACAGTCGCCATCGCTTAAAAAGCTCGGCCTGTTCATGGTGCTGACCTATTTTCTGTTCGGCCTGTTCGACTATATCGAAACGCTCAGCCAGATCACACAGGTTCTGCAGGAACAAGGTAGCGACACGCTGGCCGGTATCGCTGCTTTCGCACGACCGCCGAAAATTGCGACCTGGATTATCGGCACGATCGGCATGATCGCCGCGCTGCTATGGCGCAGACGGGAAAGACGCGCTTGACGGTTCCGGGATAAAGTTTCAATTCATACCAAAATAAAAAGCCACAGAGGATATATCATGAAAACTGCCGCTTCGATCATCGCCCTGGCCGCCATTGCTGTCAGCGCGCCCGTTTATGCCCAAGATGAAGGGGCAAATCCAACCGCCGAAGACGCCAAGAAATTTGTTGATGAAACCGAAAAGAAGATGTTCGATTTCTCGCTTGATGCGGCGCGGACATATTGGATTAATTCTACCTATATCAATGAGGATACCGACGCGCTAGCGGCCAAAATTGGCGCGGAAAGTACAACCATGTCGGTGCAGGCCGCCATTGATGCTGCCAAATATAACGATGTCCAGGGGCTGGATGCCGTGACCACGCGTAAGCTTGACAAGCTGCGCGGCGGCATTGTGCTTCCCGCGCCAACGACCGAAGGCGCAGCCACCGAACTCAACACGATCGCGACCAAGCTGAACTCGGCCTATGGCAAAGGTAAAGGCACCTTGAACGGCAAAGAGATTAACGGCTCCGACATCGAAGCCGCCATGGGCACCAACCGCAATCCGGACGAACTTTCGGAAATGTGGGAAAGCTGGCACAGCAATGTCGGCGCGCCGATGAAGGATGATTATGCCCGTATGGTCGAGATTGCCAATGAAGGCGCCAAAGAATTGGGCTTTGCCGATGTCGGTGCCATGTGGCGCTCCGGCTATGACATGCCGGCGGATGATTTTGCCAAGCTGACCGATAAGCTATGGTCTCAGGTCAAGCCGCTGTACGACGAGCTGCATTGCTACACGCGCGACAAGCTCAATGAAAAATATGGCGATGAAGTGCAGGCCAAAACCGGCCCGATCCGTGCCGACCTGCTCGGTAATATGTGGGCACAGGAATGGGGCAATATCTATGAAATCGTCGCTCCCGAAGGCGCTGGCGATATCGGCTTCGACACGACCGAATTGTTGAAGGCCAAAGGCTATGATGCCATGAAAATGGTCAAGGCTGGCGAAGGGTTCTTTTCTTCTTTGGGTTTTGAGCCGCTGCCCGAAACATTCTATACCCGCTCGCAATTTACCAAGCCGGCGGACCGCGAAGTGGTCTGTCATGCCAGTGCCTGGAATATCGACAATGTCGACGATATCCGGATCAAGATGTGCATCAAGGTGAATGGCGATGATTTTGTCACCATCCATCACGAGCTCGGCCATAACTATTATCAGCGCGCCTATAACGACAAGAGCTATCTCCATCTCGATGGTGCCAATGACGGGTTTCACGAAGCCATTGGTGATATGATTGCCCTGTCGATCACACCGGAATATCTGGTGCAGGTTGGCCTGTTGGACGCGGACAAGGTGCCAAGTGAGGACAAGGATGTCGGTCTGCTGCTGCGTCAGGCGATGGACAAGGTTGCGTTCCTGCCCTTTGGTCTTTTGGTCGACAAATGGCGCTGGCAGGTTTTCTCCGGCGATATTCAACCGGCAGAATATACACAGGCATGGCATGATCTGAAATTGCAATATCAGGGTATCACGCCGCCGGTTGATCGGCCCGCCGAAGCTTTTGACCCCGGCGCAAAATATCATATCCCGGGCAATACACCTTATTCGCGCTATTTTCTTGCGCGGATCCTGCAATTCCAATTCTACAAAGCCGCCTGCGACGCCGCCGGCTGGGAAGGGCCGCTGCATCGCTGTTCCTTCTATGGCAACCAAGAAGTCGGTGCGAAGCTGAACGCGATGCTGGAACTCGGCGCATCCAAGCCTTGGCCGGATGCCCTGGAAGCCTTTACCGGCACGCGCGAAATGGATGGGTCAGCAATGATCAGCTATTTTGAGCCGCTGATGGATTGGCTGAAAAAGGAGAATAAGGGCAAATCATGCGGTTGGTAGGCATTAAAAAACCGGCGGGAGACATATGCTCCCGTCGGTTTTTGATCATTTGACCCGAGTTAAAGCTGGTCGAGCATATAGTCGGCAGCGCTGACTTTGAAATCGCCGGGTGCTTCGACATTCAGTTCTTCAACCACACCGTCATTGACGATCATCGAGAAACGCTGGCCACGGGTGCCCAGACCAAAGCCGGAACCATCCATCTCAAGACCAATCGCTTTGGCAAAATCGCCATTGCCATCGGCCAGCATGGTAACGTCTTCGGATCCGGCATCCTTGTTCCAGGCGCCGAGGACGAAAGCGTCATTGACCGCGGTGCAGGCAATCTCGTCAACGCCTTTGGCTTTCAGCGCGTCGGCCTTTTCGACATAGCCGGGCAAATGCTTGGCTGAACAGGTCGGTGTATAGGCACCAGGAACGGAGAAGAGAGCGACTTTCTTGCCCGCAAAATAATCCGAAGAGCTAACTTGCTCCGGGCCGTTTTCCGTTGCTTTTACCAGGTTTACTTCCGGTATTTTATCGCCTTTATTGATCATATCATTGCTCCTTTTGGGATCTTTGTGAAATATCGGTATGTCCTATTCATTTGTGGTGACAGGATCATGAAATTGCAAGCAATGTAATGATAATGCTCGGTTTATCGAATTTGGTGCACTTTATCGAATTTGCCATGGGCAGGACGCGATAACTTCCTTATGCTTGGCCGATGGATAGTCCCCGCTATTTTTCTGGTCAGTTTCTGCTCGCAACGCCGGGCATGGCCGATCCGCGATTTTCTCGCTCCATTATAGCCCTTTGTTCTCACGATGAACATGGCGCGCTGGGGATCAATATCGGGGAGACATCGGCCGACATCAGCTTTCACGGTATATTGGAGCAGTTTGATATAGAGCCGGATAGTTTGAAGGATCGCAATGTTTTCGTGGGAGGACCAGTGGAGATGCACCGTGGTTTCATACTCCATAGCCTTGATTTTAATTTATCGGATACACTGCAGGTTGGCGACCGTTGGGGATTAAGCAGTTCGCTTGATATATTGGGGGCCATTGCCAAAGATCGCGGGCCCAAAAAATGGATCGCAGCGCTCGGCTATTCTGGCTGGGGGGCAGGGCAATTGGAAACCGAACTGACCCAGAATGGATGGTCGATTGCGCAGGGTGAGCCTGAGTGGCTCTACGAAACCCGCGCGAAGGACAAATGGGAAATGGCCTGGAAAGCACAGGGCATTGATCCGAATATGCTGTCGGGTCAGTTTGGCAGCGCTTAAAACATTGCCTGTGAGATAGTTACGCCATTCAACGCGTATGAATAATTATATTACAAATATAAAGACATCTTTATATTTGCTTCCCAAGCCCAGAAACTGTAGAGATTGCGCAATTGCCGCGCCGGTTTCACCGGGCGGCGCTTCGTCTTTCAAGGAGAATGAATGTGGCTACCGCAGCAGATACAGCAAACCAGGATTATATCATCAAGGACATCTCCCTTGCCGATTTTGGTCGTAAGGAAATAGAGATTGCCGAAACCGAGATGCCAGGATTGATGGCTCTGCGTGAAGAATTCGGTGCAGAACAACCGCTTAAGGGTGCACGCATTACCGGCTCGCTGCACATGACCATCCAGACAGCGGTTTTGATCGAAACGCTTTTGGCATTGGGTGCCACGGTTCGCTGGGCTTCTTGTAACATCTATTCAACGCAGGACCATGCGGCTGCAGCAATTGCTGCCGGTGGGACACCAGTATTCGCGATTAAAGGCGAGACGCTGGAAGAATATTGGGCTTATGTTGAGCGCATCTTTGACTGGGGTCAGGATGAGACCTGCAACCTCATTCTTGATGATGGCGGCGATGCTACGATGTTCGCACTTTGGGGCGCACGGGTCGAGGCTGGCGAGGAATTGTTCACCCCTGACAATGAGGAAGAAGAAGTCTTCGTTGCGACACTGAAGCGCTTTTTGGCGGAACGCCCTGGCTATCTGACGAAGACGGTTGAGACCATCAAAGGTGTTTCGGAAGAAACCACCACCGGTGTTCACCGGCTCTATGACCTCGCAAAGCAGGGCAAATTGCCTTTCCCCGCGATCAATGTGAATGACAGTGTTACCAAGTCCAAATTCGATAATCTCTACGGCTGCAAAGAGTCTTTGGTAGATGCGGTTCGCCGTGCGACCGATGTTATGCTTGCTGGTAAAGTGGCTTGTGTCGCTGGCTTTGGTGATGTGGGTAAAGGGTCTGCTGACTCGCTTCGCAACGGCGGTGCCCGGGTTATCGTTACCGAAGTCGACCCGATCTGTGCTTTGCAGGCTTCAATGGAAGGCTATGAAGTTGTGACCATGGAGGAAGCGACCAAGCGCGCCGATATCTTTGTGACCGCTACGGGCAATAAGGACGTGATCACCGTTGACCACATGCGCGACATGAAAGATCGCGCGATTGTCTGTAACATCGGTCATTTCGACAGTGAGATCCAGATTGCTGCTCTCCAGAATATGAAATGGACCGAAATCAAACCACAGGTTGACGAAGTTGAATTTCCCGATGGCAAGAAGCTAATCATATTGGCACAGGGCCGTTTGGTGAATTTGGGCTGTGCAACTGGCCATCCAAGCTTTGTGATGTCAGCAAGCTTCACCAATCAGGTGATGGCGCAGATCGAACTGTGGTTGCGGCCTGAACAATATAAGAATGACGTTTATGTTCTGCCAAAACATCTTGATGAGAAAGTGGCCGAGCTACATCTCAGCAAACTTGGGGTTAATCTGACCAAATTGTCTCAGGAACAGGCCGATTATATCGGCGTTCCGACAGAAGGCCCGTTCAAGCCAGATCATTACCGTTATTGATTGAATATCCGGATGGGCCTTAATCGGCTCATCCGGACCTTTCGGTATTTATTGACCGGTAAAGCGTGTTTTGCTTTTGCTCGGTTTGTTGGGAAATACCGGCCATTTATTTTGCGCCAATGTTCCAAGGCTGGCAGATTTAATCCCGGCCTGCTGTTCATACATCCAGTAATTGCGCAAGATGATCGAAACATAGCCGCGCGTTTCGACATAGGGAATGCTTTCCATATAGAGCAATGGATCGCCATTATCCTTGATTTCGTTATTCCAGCGCTGAACCGAGCCGGGACCAGCATTATATGCCGCCGCTACCTTTGGAAGCTTGCCGCCGGTAATCGATGAGCGGCCGAGATATTCAAGATAGGATTGGCCATATTCCAGATTGGTTGATGGTTTGAACAATTGGGTCTTTTCAAATTTCCGACCATTTGCACGGGCGATATCGCCCGCTGTTCCAGGGCGAACCTGCATCAGACCGATAGCATTGGCTGGACTCACTGCCTTGCTGCGGAATGCAGACTCCTGAAGTGTGTGCGCATAAACAAGAGCAGGATCAACGCGCCATCCTCCATCCGGCTTCCATTTTGGAGCGGGGAAGCGTGCTTGCGAATCTGGTTTGAATCCGCGCGGCGCATGATGGGCCAGCCATAATTGTGTACGGGGCAGGTTTAATTCTCGCGACAATTTTAACAGCGCGGCATGATCGCTGGAATTCCCGATGCGCGCCTGATGCCGCAAAACTTCATCAGCGAGACTTTCCTCACCAATTTCGACTAGAGCTATAGCTGCCTTGACATTGTCATGCTGTTTCAGCGTCTTCCAGTCACCTTTCGCGAAACCAGCACTGGATTTTGCACTGGCGATATTCATGCCCAGCGTTTGTGCGGACAGGAGGCCGTAAAAACTGTCACTGCGTTTGGCAGCCATTTGCAACTTGCCTTGCGCTTTCTGGGGTTGGCCGCAGACAATGTCTGAACGCGCGCCCCAATAGAGTCCGGCAGCTTGTAAATCAGCATTGGCGGCACGCCGACCAACATTGTCAAAGGCGGCGCTAGCGGTTCGGCAGTCGTTTAATCGCCATGAAGACAGTCCAGCAACCCAATCCGCATGGACAACCCAGGGACCGCTGCCTTTTTGCGCTTTCTGTGCCATCCGCTGGGCAGATTTGTCATCATTTTCGATATAGTAAGACCAAGCAATCCTTTGTTCTAGTTCCGTGCGGACTTCAGAGGACAAGATATTCTCTGCCTCGAAAAGCAGTGCCTCGCCTGATTGCGGGCTGTCACTCTTAATGAAATTCAATATCCGCCCGCGAATAGCGTTGGCCGCGTTGTTAGTCTTGATCGCGCGAGGCTTTTTCCGGATCGGCAAGCCAGGGACATAGGAAAGATTGCGCCGTTGCGGCAGGTTTGGAAGTAGCTGCGCACCGCGTTTCTTAGCGAGCCGTCCCAATTGAGCTGCTTGCGGGATATGTGGTGCTTCATTGACCAATATCAGCAACGGCCCCAATTCGGCGCGGGGGGAATTGGCGGCGAGGAAATATTCAGCTTGAGCAATGGATTTGAGTGGACCTGTTGGCGCATCAGCGATCAGATTTTTTGCCATATCCCATTGATTGCCGCCCATCGCCTTGAAAATCGCGCGATAATGCTCCGATTGACTGCGCTTGAGTTGGGATGGAATATCTTTGGCCACAGAAGAACTTTTATACAACACAGCCCCACCATCTTGCGCCATCACTGGAGCGAGAGGTAGAGAAATCAAGGCTGAGGTGAGAGCAATTTTCACGTTTTTCGGGAACTGATTTATCACTACGCTGGGATCCTTGTAAGCAATTGCAAATCTTTCCACGCCTCCGCCTTGAATTCCGGTCTTTCGATCAGAATTCGCGGATGAAAGGTCGCGATTGCCTCTATTTTGGATGAACTGTGGTTAACAAACTGTTTATTTTTGCGGGCTGTAAGCAAATTCTGCCCGAAAAACAGGTGGGATGGCGTGTCGCCAAATACGATAATCCTCTTTGGCTGAACTAATTCGATGTTATGCAATATACGGTTTTTGAGTATCGCATGGTATTTTTGATCAATCCGGCCATCATAGGAGCGCCCCAATGATACGGATGCTGAATAGATTTTGTGCGAATCGCACCCAATCGCCCTCAGCATATTGGCTAGCAAAACCGAATTCTGTTCGGAAAAGAGAGAATTTTGCGCCAAACCGTCTTGGTCAGGCATTCCGGCAATGATCATAATTTCAGGCTCAATCACGCCACTTGGCAAGACATGATTGTTAGACCATTGGCTCTCAATCAGGTTATCCGAATTGGCTAACCAGGCGAGATATTCATCATGCTCCGCAGGATAGTTTTCGCTGATTTTTTTAGGTTGATATGTTTCTTGTACGAATGACGGCTTGCTTTCCGTAGGGGCAATTGTTTCAACTGGCTCCGGCTTTGGAAGACTAACCGCACCATTAGTTTCTGCTAATAATGATGCTGGCTTGTCATTATAGTGCAAGTCAACACCTGCCAGGCTCCACCAGTCGCGAAGGCTTTTTATCTGCCGGGCAGACGTGTTTTCAAGATGTGCGGACGCAGAAAAATTCATCTATGCATAGAGTCATGAGTTGACGAATTGGTCAATTGGCGGGCAAGCATGTTTCTGTCCAAAAGGTTGCCGTTTGCGGCAGGGCGAATGTAAGATAACCATATAAAGACGATTACGGGAATTATGCAATGAGTGAACGAGAATCTATGCCTTATGACGTGGTCATTGTTGGCGGTGGGCCAGCAGGACTAAGCGCGGCTATCCGGTTCAAACAAATGGCTGATGAAGCGGGCAAAGATCTTTCTGTATGCATATTGGAAAAAGGATCAGAGATCGGCGCTCACATATTGTCCGGTGCAGTCGTCGATCCCAAGGCTCTGGATGAATTGCTGCCCAATTGGCGCGAGGAAGATTGCCCAATGGCTGCTGTGCCCGTCACGGATAATCAGCACTGGGTTCTGACCAAGAAAAAGAAATTCTCTATTCCGCACATTCTGACCCCGCCGTTCATGCACAATAAGGGAACCTATACCGGATCGCTTGGGAATCTGTGTCGCTGGCTTGGTGAGCGCGCCGAAAATATGGGTATCGAAATTTTCCCAGGTTTTGCAGCTGCTGAAATCCTCTACAATGACGATGGTTCCGTCAAAGGCGTGGCGACCGGTGATATGGGCGTGGCCCGCGACGGCAGTCACAAGCCTGATTATCAGCCTGGATTGGAACTTCATGCAAAATATACTTTCTTTGCAGAGGGTGTTCGCGGACATTTAACAAAGATTCTGAAGGAAAAATTTGCCCTGGATGCCGATAGCGAACCGCAGATTTACGGGCTTGGCATAAAAGAATTGTGGGATATTGAACCGGAAAAGCACGTCCCTGGCCGGGTCATTCACAGCCAGGGTTGGCCGCTGAGTGAAGGGTCTAACGGCGGCGGATTTCTATACCATCAAGCGGACAATCAAGTCGCTTTGGGTTTTGTGACGTGGCTTAACTATGAAAACCCTTATTTGTCCCCGTTTGAAGAAATGCAGCGGTGGAAGCAGCATCCTGAAATCCGCAAGATACTGGAAGGCGGCAAACGTATCTCTTATGGCGCGCGGGCCATTAACGACGGCGGCTTCCAATCCGTGCCAAAACTATTCTTCCCCGGCGGTGCGCTTATCGGTTGCTCTGCTGGCTTTGTGAATGTCCCGCGGATCAAGGGTACCCATACGGCCATGAAAACCGGCATGATGGCGGCTGAAGCCGCTTTTGAAGCCATTGTCGCGGACCGCGAAAGTGATGAATTGACTGCTTACGGCACTGCCTATGAGAATAGTTGGGTGCGCGAGGAATTACGGGTTGTGCGTAATGTTCTGCCTGCAGCAGAAAAATATGGCGATTTCCTGGGATCCATAATCGCCGGTATCAATATGTGGGCGGAGAATTTCAAAATCAAAATGCCGTTCACAATGAAACACCACCCGGATCATACCCGCTTGAAGCGTGCGGAGCATTGCACGCCGATCGAATATCCGAAACCAGACGGCGTTATCAGCTTTGATCGTCTGTCTTCAGTCTTCCTGTCTAATACCAATCATGAGGAAGATCAGCCGGTTCACTTGCAGCTGAAAGACGCGTCCATTCCAGTTGACGTCAATCTACCTGTTTTTGCCGGTCCGTCGCAGCGCTACTGCCCGGCAGGCGTTTATGAGTTCGTCGAAGACGATGCGGGCAATCCTAAATTCCAGATCAATGCGCAAAATTGCGTCCATTGCAAAACCTGTGATATCAAAGACCCGAACCAGAATATTAACTGGGTCGTACCGGAAGGTGGTGGAGGTCCCAATTACCCCAATATGTAAGATATCAACGCTCAGCCTTCTCATTGCAGCCTTGGTTGGAGGCACTGCCCATGCCAAACGCAGCGACGGAGCGGAAGGGCTGAACCAATATGTTGAGGCACGGTTGGCGGAATCGGTTGATCAACCTGCGGTGGCCGCGGCTATCTATGCCGATTCACTGAAAAAACAGCCTGATAACCTGCTTTTAGCTAGCAAAACCTATGTGAAAGCAGTCGAAGCCGGAGATTTTGATCTTGCTGTAAAAGCGGTTCGCAGTCTGGGTTTGCGCGGCGAGATTGATGCGGAAATGCCGCTTCTGCTGTTTGCAGATGCCTTCGCACGCAAAGATTATAAGGCAGCTGCAACGGCGACTGACGAATTGGTAGCATTGGGCAATTTTGCTTTTCTATCGCCATTGCTAAACGCATGGCTTGCTGAAGCTTCAGGCGGCAATCCTTTAGTCGGATTGGCTACTGCCGAGAAAAACAAAACAGCCGCATATTACCATCTGGAACAGTTTATTCTCCATGGCTTGGCCCGTGGAAATGATGAGGACGTCATGCCTCTGCTCGACAGGTTGGTTGAGAAAAATGAAGCGCGAATGGGCCCTGTTCGTATCATTGCCGCACGGCATTTTCTGGCCAAGGGAGATAAAGTGCGCGCGGTCGAACTATTGGAGCGTGAGAGAACAGGCCCTGAAACAAAAATGCTTCGGGATATTCGGTCCGGTAGTAGCAAAAAACTGGCTCAAAAGGTCAATGTCAAAGTTGGTCTAGGTTTTCTTTTTCAAAGGCTAGCATCAGATTTGAAAACCCAGCGCGCCTATTTTCTAGCGCTTGTTGGCGCGCAGGCAGCCGGACGAATTTACCCTGATAGTGACTATGGGCGCCTTGTTTTGGGTGATGCCCATGGAGACAGTCTGAACAACTCATCTGCCCGCTCCCTGTTTAAAAGGATATCATATGACAGTGCTTATGGTCTTCTGGCGATCAGCAAAGAGATTGCGAGCTATGTGGATGACCAAAACTATGTTGGCGGCCAGACAAGATTGAACGAATTGATTGCTCGGGATCCCGCTGCGCCGGAGTTACAGGTTTTAATGGGGCAATTGCTGCAGATGAGCGGTGATCACAAAGCTGCTGCCGGTGCTTTTGCAAAGGCCATTGATTTGGCCGAAAAGCGCGATGCGCCAGACGCATTACTGGCCAGCTATTGGTTGTCACTTGGTAGCGCACAGGAACAGGCCGGGCTTTGGCCTGCAGGCTTGGAATCGTTGAAGAAAGCAAATATATTGCTGCCCAATTCCGCCAGCATATTAAACTATTTAGGCTACGCACAATTGGAGCGCCGGGAGAATACAGCTTCCGCGATAGATTCCATTCGAAAAGCCCATAAATTGAGATCGTCTTCTCCGGCGATTACGGACTCATTGGGATGGGCCTATTTCATTACCGGCCAGCACGAGAAAGCTGTTAGCTATCTGGAGCTGGCGCGTGATGGTGAACCGCAAGATCCGACGATTAACGAGCATCTTGGCGATGCCTATTGGACGGTTGGGCGTAAATATGAAGCGCGATACGCCTGGAAATCGGCCAAGTTATTCGCCGATGCCGAAGATATGCAGCGGCTGGCCGCCAAAATTGATCTGGGACTACAAGCCGACCTTGTTTCTCCCTAATGACGGCAGAAAACCCTACTATCGATGACAGCGAAATTGCCTGCGCGAAGATAAATCTCGCATTGCATGTGCGGCGACGGTTGCCGGACGGCTATCATGATATTGAGACGATATTCGCGTTTCTGGATTGCGGTGATCATTTATCCGTTATCGCTGGAACCAACATTGAACTGTCAGTCGAAGGCCAGTTTTCTGACGGTTTGAGCAATAGCGATAATTTGGTGTTGGATGCTGCCCGTCTGCTCGCGTT
This sequence comes from Parasphingorhabdus cellanae, assembly GCF_017498565.1. Classification (NCBI taxonomy): domain Bacteria; kingdom Pseudomonadati; phylum Pseudomonadota; class Alphaproteobacteria; order Sphingomonadales; family Sphingorhabdaceae; genus Parasphingorhabdus; species Parasphingorhabdus cellanae. The sequence goes on along the minus strand of NZ_CP071794.1, from coordinate 314,785 downwards.
GCATGCTAACATTGATGCAGGCGCGAAAATCACTCTCGACAAGCGCCTTCCTGTGGCATCGGGAATCGGCGGCGGTTCGGCTGACGCTGCAGCAACCTTGCGGTTATTGAACCGGTTTTGGAACACCGAGCTGTCGTTAGAGTCATTAGCAAAGCTTTCAGAACCTTTGGGTGCAGACGTCCCGGCTTGTGTGATCAATCAAACTTGCCACGGTGCGGGCATAGGGCAGGACCTTATGCCAATAGAAAATGGCAAATTGTCGGGCCACCATGTTTTGTTGGTGAATCCTTTGGTTCCGGTGTCTACGGCTGCTGTGTTTCGGGATTGGGATGGCGTTGATCATGGCGGCCTCGAAGGTAGCGATCCGCTTCTTGCCGCCATGGCTGGTCGCAATGACTTGCAAAAGCCGGCACAAATTCTGGCACCAGTCATAGGGGATCTGCTGTCCGAACTGAATAAAACGGATTCGGTTATCGCCAGAATGTCAGGATCAGGTGCCACCTGTTTCGGAATTTATGAAACTGAACAGCTATCCCATGCGGCTGAAAAACGCATCGTTGAAACATTGCCCAATGTTTGGACTATGGTGGGAGGATTGAGATGACGGAACCCTATGAGATCTTTGGAATGCCGCAAGAACGGGGTATTCTGGTGGTCGTTGATCATGCTTCCAATCACGTTCCACCCGATATTGATCTTGGCATCGATCCGGCGCTTCTTGAAGACCATATCGCTTATGATATCGGTGTTGCGAATATCGCGCGATATATGGCGGAATCGCCGGGTTATCTCAGCATTTTGGGCACAGTATCGCGTCTTGTTGTGGACCTTAACCGTTATCCTGACGAGGACGGCGTGGTTCCAAAACATAGCGACGGCGTTGAAATTCCCGGAAATATAATCGACCAATCGGAGAAAGCCGCGCGTCTCGATCGATTTTTTCACCCTTATCATGACCGGGTTGCGGCTCTGATCCGCGATCTCGACCCCGTTTTGACCTTGTTTCTGCATAGTTTTACGCCAAAACTGCGCACCGATCATGCTGATGTCCGGCCCTGGCAGGTCGGCGTTCTATATAACGAGTATGACGTTGCATCGCGTCTGGCCATTCAGCTTTTGGAACAGGAAGAATTGGTTGTCGGTGACCAACAGCCCTATTCTGGCAAAGACCTCCACGCGACTATGAAACGACAGGCCGAAGATATCGGAAAGCCCTATACGGAAATAGAAATTCGCCAGGATATGGTTTCAGAAGAAACCGGACAGCGGCGTTTTGCCGAAATATTGTTACGAACGTGCGATAAAATGCGAACAGGGCTTGCGTGAGCGCCTTTATTCTGGATAGACGAGCCGCGATCAGACACAGCCTTTTTAGGACAATAAGATGACCCGGACGTTCGACAAATCCAATCTTCCTAGCCGTCATGTCAGTGTCGGCCCAGAGCGTGCGCCACAGCGCAGCTATTATTATGCCATGGGCATGACCGAAGAAGATATTGCGAAGCCCTTTGTTGGTATTGCGTCGGCGGGCAATGACAGCGCGCCGTGCAACACTTTGCTGGATGCTCAGGCGGATATGGCGCGTCAGGGCGTCATCGAAGCTGGCGGCACACCGCGCCGGTTCAACACGATCACCGTGACCGATGGTATCGCCATGGGACATCAAGGGATGAAGTCTTCTTTGGTTTCCCGCGAAGTGATTGCTGACTCGGTCGAAGTCAGTGTCCGCGGCCATTGTTATGACGCCGTCGTTGCCTATGCCGGTTGTGATAAAAGTCTGCCAGGTATGATGATGGCGATGCTGCGGCTCAATGTACCGTCGATATTCGTCTATGGCGGCTCGATATTACCGGGTCGTTTCCACGATGAGGACGTTACGGTTGTAGATGTTTTCGAAGCGGTTGGTCAGCATAGCGCAGGCAATTGCCCACTGCAGGAGCTGATTGAACTGGAAAAAGTGGCATGCCCTGGTCATGGCGCCTGTGGTGGTCAGTTTACCGCCAACACCATGGCCTGCGTAGCTGAGGCGATCGGATTGTCACTACCCAACAGCAATATGGCCCCGGCCCCTTATGAAAGCCGCGATGACATGGCGGTGGCGGCAGGACGTCAGGTTATGGACCTGATCGAACGCAACCTGCGTCCACGCGATATCTGCACCAGAGAGGCCTTTGTGAACGCCGCCCGTATCGTTGCCGCCACCGGCGGTTCAACCAATGCGGCGCTCCATTTGCCAGCCATGGCCAGTGAAGCGGGTATCGATTTCGATCTGTTCGATGTGGCAGAAGCCTTTAAATCAACACCTTATCTGGCGGATTTGAAACCCGGCGGCAAATATGTTGCGAGAGACATGCACAACGCTGGCGGTGTCTATATGCTGATGAAAACCATGATGGATAATGATCTGCTTAACGGCGATTGCATCACGGTAACCGGTAAAACACTGGGCGAAAATATCGAAGAAATTACATGGAATAGCGACCAGAAGGTCATATATGATGTTAAGAATGCGATTACGGAAACCGGCGGTGTTGTCGGGCTGAAGGGATCGTTGGCACCGGAAGGAGCCATCGTGAAGGTCGCCGGGATGGCGCGCCTGCAATTTCGCGGTCCCGCACAGATATTCGAATGTGAAGAAGATGCCTTTGACGCGGTTGAAAAGCGCATGATAAAGGAAGGCTCGGTCATCATCATCCGCAACGAAGGGCCGAAAGGTGGCCCGGGTATGCGCGAAATGCTGGCCACCACCGCAGCGCTCTATGGTCAGGGCATGGGCGAAAAAGTTGCCCTAATTACTGATGGCCGTTTTTCAGGGGCTACGCGGGGCTTCTGTATCGGCCATGTTGGGCCAGAAGCAGCAGATGGCGGGCCAATCGGTTTGGTAGAAGAAGGTGACATCATCAACATCGATGCGGAGGCGGGCACAATCGATCTCGAAGTTGATGCAAAAACCCTGGAAGAGCGCCGCTCACGCTATACGCCCCATGTGAATGATTATGGGTCAGGTGCATTATGGCGCTATGCCCAGAATGTTGGTCCCGCCTATAAGGGAGCGGTTACCCATCCCGGAGCGAAAGCGGAAAAACATGTCTACGCGGATATTTAGCAGTTTTGCGCTTGTCTTGCTGGTTACAGCATGCGGGAAGCCGGATAATGATATTCTGGCCGAAGCAGAAGATAGTGCAGCGGCTCAAGCCGCCGATGACGGCAGGATCGAATGTGCGCTCGATGGCAAAGATGTTTTTTCCAGAGGATGTCAGACCGAAGTCTTGTCTGCTGAAAATGGCGCGACCCTGATTGTCCGGCATCCAGACGGCGGCTTTCGCCGGTTCAATGTTCTCACCGACGGTCGCGGGCTGGAAGCCGCTGATGGATCAGAAAAGGCCAGGATAGAGATCGTCAATGATGAACAGATATTGGTGAGCGTTGGGCCTGACAAATATCTCATGTCGGCGCGCATGAAGACATCGGACACGGCAGATACCGCCAATCAAGCGGACGAACCGGCACCACAAGCGGGTAGCTAGGCGCGCTATGCTCAATCATGGGCATATCCTGACCGCTGCCGAGATGCAGGCTGCCGAAAAGCAACTCATAGATAGCGGAGCATCAGTAATTGAGCTGATGCACAGGGCCGGCACGGGCGCTGCTGACTATATCTGGCGGGCGGCGCCCCATTGCCCGACGATGGTGCTCTGCGGTCCCGGCAATAATGGCGGTGACGGATATGTTATTGCCCAAGCGCTTTTGGAAAAAGGGGCAGACGTTGCCATTGCGGCGAGCGGTGAACCCGCGACGGATGCCGCGAAAAATGCGAAATCCCTCTGGCAGGGACAAACATATGCACTGGATGATGCCCGACCAGCGACGCAATTTGTCGATTGCCTATTTGGAACCGGACTGACCCGACCGGTATCCGGTGCCTTGTTGGGCCACCACCAACGCCTGTTCGACAGGGCAGGGCGACGGGTGGCGGTTGATCTACCTAGCGGTATTGAAACCGATACAGGCGTGACATTCAATCCGGTGTCCCGATATGACCTGACCATCGCGCTGGGAGCCTTCAAACCTGCCCATTATCTTGCACCAGCATGCGGACTTGCGGGTGATCTGGTCGGGGTAGACATAGGCGTTGATGCAGCTTCAGCCGTCCAGTTACTGGCCCGGCCGACAGTGAAAGCGCCTAAGACAGGCGACCATAAATATACCAGGGGACTCGTCGCTGTTGTTGCTGGCCGCATGCAGGGAGCAGCGAAACTGACCGGCTTGGCGGCACAGCGATCAGGTGCTGGCTATGTTAAGGTTTTCGCTGGAACCGGCGTCTCCTCACCTAGTCATAGTATCGTTGTCGAGCCTCACGAGAATGGGGTTCAACTGCAAGAGCAATTATCCGATGACAGAATCGCGATCATTGTCATCGGCCCAGGGTTGGGCCGGGACAGTCATGCAGAAAAGCTGCTGGATTTAGCTTTGGATATCGAAAAGCCGGTTTTGCTGGATGCCGATGCTTTGATTCTTTTGAGCAATACGGGTCTCAGCCGTCTGAAAGACCGATCATCGCCGGTCATCATGACACCGCATACTGGTGAGTTCGCGGCAATATTCGGAAACGACAAAGGGTCGAAAATCGACCTTACAAGAAAACTGGCTGCCAATAGCGGTGCTATTGTTGTTCACAAAGGTAGTGACAGCGTGATTGCCGATCCTGAAGGCGCGGTGTCTCTGGCATCCTTATCGTCAAGCTGGCTTTCTACAGCTGGAACCGGCGATGTTCTGGCCGGCATGATTGCGGCCCGCTTTGCAGTTGAAAAAGAGGCTTTTCTAGCCGGAAAACAGGGGCAATGGCTGCATAGCCGTGCGGCCAAACTGGCCGGACCCGCCTTTTCACCAGAGATACTGATTGATCATATCCCGAAAGCGCTACAAGAGTGCCTATGAGCACCGAAACCGATCCAAATGTTATCTTGCGCGTTGCTGCAAAGGGCGATGGTGTCACCGCAGACGGCCGTCATGTCGCCTTTTCTGCGCCGCTTGACCGGCTGAGCGAGGAAGGTGGTTTGATCAAAGGACCGCACCATGTCGATCCACCTTGCCAGCATTTCAAGGAATGCGGTGGATGCAGTCTGCAACATCTGGATCACGAGAGCTACGTGCAATTTGTGGTCGATCGCGTCGTCTATGCGCTGGAGGGGCAGGGGCTTTCCGCCGGAACATTGTACCCGCCTCAGATATCCAAGCCGAAAAGCCGCATTAGAGCCAGCCTTCGCGCCGCCATGATGGGCAAAAGCTTCAAGCTCGGGTTTAGCGGCGCGGGCAGCCACCGGATTGTTGATCTCAAGCAATGCGAAATCATGCGGCCCGAGCTTTTTGCCGTGATTGGCCCGCTACGCGATTTTCTGAAATCTGTGGCGCGGCGCAAACATGATATGAATGTCGAGATGACCCTGGCCGATCAAGGCGTTGATCTTTGTATCAAGAATTATGAGCCCGATAGCCTGAAGCAACGCGAAGCACTGGCGGCCTTCGCCTCGTCTAATGCTCTGGCCCGGCTGTCGGTCGATAATGGCTTTGGGCCGGAAACCCAGTGGGAGCCGGAACCAGTCACTGTAACATTTAACGGGATATCGGTGGCTTTGCCGCATAACAGTTTCCTGCAACCCACTGGCGATGGCAAAGCGGCGCTGGTCGCGGCGATGCTGGAAACCGTAGGCGATACAAAATTAGTCGCAGATCTGTTTGCGGGCCTTGGCACGTTCACATTTGCGCTGGGCGACAATCAAAAAGTTTATGCTGCGGAGGGTTCCCGGGATGCAATCGGCGCGTTGAAAATGGCCGCCAACCTGGCCGGTCGCCAGATATTTACAGAACATCGCGATCTGTTCAGACGGCCTCTTAGTCCCGAAGAACTGAACCGGTTCGGAGCAGTGATACTGGATCCCCCTCGTGCCGGTGCGCGGGATCAGGTGGCCCAGATCGCGCAATCAGAGGTACCCAAGGTCTGTTACATCAGTTGCAATCCAGCTAGTTTTGCGCGTGATGCAAAGCAGCTTTGTGATGCGGGGTACAAGCTAGATGCGCTTTGGCCAGTCGGTCAGTTTCTGTGGTCGACCCATGTGGAGCTGGTATCAAGCTTCACAAAGACATCGGCGGGATAGTCTAGTCTTCGGACCAGTTCACGCCCTCTTTTGGCCGCGTATCTACCGTTAGGTCGAACACGTCCGCTCTGGAGTAATGGCCGTCGACGTCCAGCGCCGCCTTGGCTTCCTTGCCGGAATCCAGGTTGATCTCGGCTGTCAGGATCATGTCCCGCTCGCCCGCTTCTGCCAAAATAGTGGCATCGGGACCGACAATGATGCTTTGACCGAATTGCAGCTGTGTGTCTGGAATTTCCATGAACAGCGCCTCCGCTTCGGCATTACCGCCGCCCAGGTTCAGGCCTTCGAGCAGATCATCGCGGTGTAGCAATGTGCCTGCCGCCAGCACATGGCACCCGCCCTCAAAGGCATAATGGCGTGAGGCAATCTGATAGCTCTCTCGCACCGTCGGCCAGGCCGCGACATGAACATCTTCGCGCAGATTATGCATCGCGGCGCGAGCGAGGGGCATCCAGTGCTCCCAGCAAATCAGATTCCCCGCCCGGCCCCAGTCGGCCTGATGTACGTTAATGGTCGAACCATCGCCGCGATTCCAGATCAAGCGCTCCCCATGGGTTGGAACGAGCTTGCGGTGATTCAGCACCGGCATGTCGGGCCGGAACAGCATCTGGTTGTTGTAGAGACTGGAACGCATCCGCTCATGCACGCCGATGGAAATGCACGATTTGGTCGCATCTGCCAGATCCTGCAGCGGCGCCAGTCGCGGGTCATTCTCGATGATCGCTTGATCCATCAGGATGCGGTGCAAGGCCTTGCTGCCGGGATGATCCCACAACGCAGCGCTGGGTGCCTCGTCAAGCCAGATCGGATAACCGCCCAGAAATGTCTCGCCAAAACCGATCATCTGCGCGCCCTGGTCACTGGCACTGCGTGCCAGACTGACCGCCTGTTCGATACCCTTGTCTATGCACAGCGGAACCGGTGCCGCCTGAACGATTGCGACATTCAAAAGGTTTGGCATGGGAAAGACCGTTTCTGGTTAGTGGAACACTGCAATCGCTGCGTGGATGGCCAGAGCGATAATACACAGGCTCGACAATGCAAATACCAAAAAGCGGTATTTGATCCGGTTCGATATAACCTGAATCAAGCTATGAATAACCCGCAAACCGACATATGCCCAAGCTATCGCCAGGCTGACGCCGTCACCTTGACTGACCAAAGCAAGCACCAGACACACCGCATAAAAAAGAGTTGGCTCGTCGAGTAGATGATTATAATTATGCGCCTTCCACTGAATTTTTTCTGGGATCACCGCATCAAGATCACTCCCGACCCCACCAATCAGATTGTCCACATCAATGTCAGCCTTGTTCATCGCTGGAATGCGCGTGACATACATCCACAGCCACATGATCATGGTCCACAATATGAGCGCCACGACCGGCTGCAAGATAAGATTATTTTCCATTATATTCCCCCAATGATGAAATCAGAATAGCGTCGTGAGAAATGCATTGACTGCCATAATCAGCAGACAGATTGTCGATGCCAGAAACAGCAGGAACCGAACATTTACCAGATTGACCGTCGCCTGCCATATGCTGTGCAGGATACGCAGCACCACATAGCCCCAGGCCAGCCAGAGGTTGATCCCTGTCCCAGCCTCCGCAACCGCGAGGATGACGACGGTGGCATAAAACAGCGTCGGCTGTTCCATCAAATGGGTGTAATTATGCGATTTCCACGCAACCTTGTCCGGCAGCTGCGGATCGACATCTGGTCCGCGTCCGCCGGGCTTTGCGGTGATGTCGATGCCCATTTTCTTGGCTGCCGGAAGTCGTGTCCCCGCCATCCAGAAAAGCATGACAAGTGACCAGATGACCAGCAAAGCCGCTGGTGCCAATATGGCTGTGCTCATAATATCCTCCCAAATATTGGGTGGAACCTGCTTCACATATTGTAAATTGTCAAACGCAACTTAATCGGTGGTCACGCGCCGGGGAAGGACACCACATTCTCACGGTCTGTGCGATCAAGATTGTCACCGACATAGACGCTCGCCATCGGTTCATCGGTCACGTCGTAATCGTCAATCGAACCATAGCCGTTAAACTTGGTCCGCATCGCCGATCCATAGGCGCCGAGCATGCCGATCTCGATATAGTCGCCGGCCTTAACATCAGCAGGCAGCATGAAGGGTCCGGCCATATGATCCATGTCGTCACAGGTCGGCCCATAGAAGCTATATTCGGTCGATGCCGCGTGATCTGACCCATCGCCCAGCAACTGCACCGGAAAACGCCAGCCTATATGGGCGGCATCAAACAAGGTGCCATATGCGCCATCGTTGATATAAAGTTCATTGCCGCGCCGCTGTTCCACCTTTACGATCAGCGAATTATATTCCGCGGATAAGGCGCGACCCGGCTCGCACCAAAGTTCCGCCGAATAGCTGATCGGCAGATCTTCAAACGTCCGGTCAATCGCGCTGAAATAATGGTTGAGCGAAGGCGGAGCCATATCAGGATAGATAGACGGAAAACCGCCGCCGACATTGACGATATCCACAGTAATGGATGCCTCGACAATCGCCGTACGGACACGTTCCAAAGCATGAACATAAGCCAGTGGCGTCATCGCCTGACTGCCGACATGGAAACAGATTCCCAGTTCATCAGCAACCTGACGGGCGCGTTGCAGCAGCTCAACAGACTGATCAACCTCCACGCCAAATTTGGAGGCCAGGCTGATCTGCGCAAATTCCGAAGCCACCTTGATCCGTACACAAAGCGTCAGATCTTCTGCGCCACCAGTGGCCCGCTCAATCTTCTCCAGCTCTTCGATGGAATCGAGCGAGAACACCCGCACGCCGTGATCATGATAGGCTTCGCGGATTACCGCTTCCGATTTGATTGGATGCATGAAACACAGCACGGCATCGGGCAACGTGCTGTGGACCAGGCGCACTTCATCAATCGACGCAACGTCATAATGGGTCACGCCTTCACGGAACAAAAGCTTCAAAAGCGCGGGCGACGGGTTCGCCTTCACCGCATAAAGCGACTTGCCGGGAAACTGTTCGACAAAATAACGCGCCGCGCGCCGCGCGGCATGCGGGCGGTTCAGTAAAACTGGAATGTCGGGGCAAAGAGCCTTCGTCAGCTCCTGCGAATCATAGAAATTGTGCAACTCAAGGGACCCCCTTAGATTTAAAGATCGATTGAGCTGCCTTGCGGATTCGCAAGCGGCCATGGGGCAGCGAGGGCGGCTATATGGCCGCTTCGGCAATCTGTAAAGTCTCTATGGCCTATAAATATGGCACAAATGCGGAGATTTATTGCGATGCAACAATTTAAGAGGTGCTTTAGCTCAACCGATCCCGAAATTCGGTCCAGTCAAACTGCTTCACGCAGCGCAGATCATCGGTCTCGCTATTCCACAGCCAGATTGATGGCAGCGGGACACCGTTAAACGTATTGGTTTTGACCATCGAATAATGGGCCTGATCGAGAAAGGCTATTCGTTGGCCGATATGCGCCGGTTCCGGAAGCCGATAGTCGCCGATAATATCACCGGCTAAACAGCTTGGTCCACCAAGTCTGATAGCGTCCCCGTCACTGGCTTCTCCAAGCATGGCAGGACGATAAGGCGCTTCAATAACATCCGGCATATGGCAGGTGGCGGATAGGTCGGTAATCCCTATCGGCATGTCGTTATCAAAAACGTCCAGTATCTCACCGACCAATATCCCCGCATCCAGCGCCACAGCTTCACCTGGTTCGAGATAAATTTCGCAACCTGACTTTGCCCTTAGATCAGACAGGAATTGCACCAGCGCCTCGCGATCATAATCATCCCGGGTGATATGATGACCGCCGCCGAGATTGATCCATTCGAGCTGATCGAAATAGGGAGCAATCAGCGGTTCGATCTTGACCCATGTTTGTTCCAGTGCATCGAAATTCTGCTCACACAGATTGTGGAAATGGATACCGGAAATGGCGTTGAAATGGTCCGCCTGAAGCTGCGACACCGGAAACCCCAATCGACTATGCCGCTGGCTAGGGTCATATTTGGGCGTTTCACCCAGCGCAATTTCAGGATTTAAACGCAATCCTATATCGCAGTTATCGAGACCCTGACCGGCTTCCCTTTTCCATCTTTCAATCTGCGTCGGATTATTGAATATGACATGTTCGGACAGAGGAGCAATCTCGACAAGATCGTCCGCTTTATAGGCGGGGGAATAGGTGCTGATTGAACCGGTAAAATGCTCACTGGCCAGCTTCGCTTCCCAAAGTCCCGAGGCACAAAAGCCGTCGAGATACTGATCGATCAGCGGCGCCAGAGACCACATCGAAAATGCTTTCAGCGCAAGCAGCACTCTCGCACCGGAAAGCGTCCTGATATCCGCCAGTATCTCTAGGTTCCGGCGAACCGCTGCTTCATCGACGACAAAGGCAGGCGAGGGCACTCGCGCCAGATCAAAATGCGCAAATGCGCCGGGATCGCCTGCTTTGGTTTCCATATAGCCTCCCTCTCCCTCTTCAGGGGAGAGGGCCGGGGAGAGGGGGAGTCCAATTTGCCCGGCCAGTAAGATGAGTTTCGAGAGACTGCCCCTCTCCCTAACCCTCTCCCCTCAAGGGGAGAGGGAACTAGAATTCCAACGGCCCATCCAGCTCTTCGAGCGTCCATGGCAAGCCATGCTCATTCAGCATGTCCATAAACGGATCGGGATCAAATTCTTCCATATTGAACACACCATCTCCGGTCCAATTTCCGGACAGAATCAAAGCCGATCCGATCATTGCGGGAACGCCGGTGGTATAGCTCACACCCTGATTGCCGGTTTCTTCAAACGCGGCTTCGTGGCTGCAGATATTTTTGACGTAGAGGGTTTTCTGGACGCCGTCTTTTTCGCCCGTCGCTATCACCCCGATATTGGTGTTGCCTTTGGTCGTTTCCCCAAGGCTCGCCGGTTCCGGCAATACCGCTTTCAGAAATTGCAGCGGAATAATCTCACGGCCCTCATACATGACTGGATCAATGCGGGTCATGCCGACATTTTGCAGCACTTCGAGATGGGTGAGATAGGCATCACCAAAAGTCATCCAGAAACGAATGCGCTTGATTTCCGGAATATGGGTTTTCAGGGATTCAATTTCCTCATGATACATCAGATACATGTTCTTCGGGCCCACAGCCTCGAAATCAAATTCCTGTTTATGGGATAGAGCAGGGGTCTCGACCCAGTCGCCATTTTCCCAGTGACGTGCGGGGGCTGTCACTTCACGAATGTTGATTTCCGGATTGAAGTTGGTGGCGAAATGCTGGCCATGATCACCGCCATTGCAATCCAAAATATCGACCGTGTCGATCCGGTCGAAATGATGCTTCTTCAGCCATGACGTGAATATGGAAGTAACCCCGGGATCAAAGCCGGACCCTAGCAGCGCCATGATGCCAGCGTCCTTGAAACGGTCCTGATAATCCCATTGCCACCTATATTCGAACTTGGCTTCATCGCGCGGCTCGTAGTTGGCGGTGTCGAGATAATCAGTGCTGGTCGCTAAGCACGCGTCCATGATCGGCAAGTCCTGATAAGGCAGGGCGAGATTCACAACGAGAGCGGGCTGCACTTGTTCGATAAGCGCGGTCATCGCGGGCACGTCATCTGCGTCAATTTGGGCGGTCTCGATCGCAACGCCGGTGCGGGCCTTAACGGACTCGGCAATCGCCTCACATTTGGAAACCGTTCGACTGGCCAGCGTGATCTCGGAAAACGGACCTGTTTCTGCGGCTATTAGCTGCGCCATCTTGTGTACAGCCACTGAACTGACACCGCCTGCACCAATCACCAGAACCTTGCTCATATCGCACACTCATTTTGCTAGAGGAATCGAGTAACCGCATATAGAAGGACGCCATGACAGAGCAATTACTTTTGGACCCGACCCGCAAACCAAGTGCAGCGGGGGTTGAACGGGCCGCGGGCAAGGTTGCTGATATTCTTCCCAAAACGCCGCTATTGCCGCTGACTGTCGATGGAAAGACAATCTGGTGTAAGGCAGAATGTTTGCAACCCATCGGTGCCTTTAAAATACGCGGTGGATGGCATCGTCTAACCGATTTAGACGAAGATCAACGCAAGTGCGGCGTGGTGGCCTTTTCCAGCGGCAATCATGCACAAGGCGTGGCCTGGGCGGCGCAACGTCTGGGGGTAAAGGCGACCATCATCATGCCGGCGGATGCACCGCTGGCGAAACTGGATAATACGAAGAAGCTTGGTGCGGAAGTGATCACCTATGATCGTCTGGCTGATTCTCGCGAAGAACTCGCGGCAGAACTGGCCGGGAAAACCGGCGCCGTGGTTGTGCCGAGTTTTGACGATCCATGGATTATCGAAGGGCAGGGCAGCACTGGTGTCGAAATACGCGAGCAGATGATTGCTCAGTCCGGTGCAGCGCCCGATCATCTTGTCGCCTGCTGTGGCGGTGGCGGGTTGGCTTCGGGCATGTCGTTGGTCAATCCCGAAGCCGATATCACCCTGGTGGAACCGGAAGGCTGGGACGATATGAAACGGTCGCTGGAAGGTGGTAGCATCGTTCCGGTGCAGGATAATCCGCCTGAAACAGAATGCGACGCCCTGCAGACACTTATTGTTTCGCCATTGACCTTTAATGTTTTGAAGGCCCGTAACGCCAATGCTCTGGCTGTCACCAAAGCGGAAGTGCATCACGCGATGCGGGTGGCATTTGAAAAATTGCGTCTAGTTGTGGAACCAGGAGGGGCGGTCGCGCTGGCCGCGATATTGGCTGGCAAAGCTGCTGTGACCGACCGAACAGTCATTACGATTTCTGGCGGTAATGTGGACCGTGACCGGTTCGCTGCGATAATAGGTGCTTGAAACTTTGGTGAATTGTCATAGTCTCTGGGGCGGAGAATATGCCCCAATCCAGTGAATCAGATCGCGCCCGCGCGCAGCTCTCCGCCCTGATCGGTCAGGCTGCCGGTGGCGACCGTCAGGCGTTTCAGGATATATATAATCTGACTTCGGCGAAACTTTTTGGCGTTTGCCTCCGTATCTTAAGTGATCGCCAGGCATCGGAAGATGCGCTGCAGGATGCCTATGTCAAAGTCTGGCGCAATGCAGGGCGGTTTGATGCACAGCGGGCCAGCCCGATAACATGGCTGGCGACCATCGCGCGCAACACCGCCATCGATCGGAAACGATCAGGCGGCAATCGGGTGATGGTTTCGGATGACGCCATAAAGGATATGGCAGCGGATGAGCAAAGTGCATTGGATAGGCTGGAAAAACAGGAAGGTGCGGATATTTTAAACAAATGCCTCGATAGTCTGGAAGCACGGCAGCGCAACGTGATCCGAACGGCTTTCTTTGAAGGGCATAGCTACAATGAATTGGCACAAAAGCTGGGTACGCCTTTAGGGACGGTTAAAAGCTGGGTTCGCCGGGGATTGAAGCGTTTGAAGGATTGCATGGACGATGGTTGAAGAAACGGAACCCCTGACGGACGACGAAGCGCTGGCGGCGGAACTGGTTCTTGGCTTGCTGGATGGCGACGACAAGGCTGTGGCGCTGCGCAAGCAATTGGCTGACCCTGCATTTGCCAAGGCCGTTGATGATTGGAACCGGCGCGTTGATCCTTTATTTCAGGAATTTCAAGAGGCTGAGCCAGCGCCTGCGGTCTGGGCCGGGATTGAGCGCCGTCTCGACAGCGAGTCATTGAGCGGCGCGTCTGACGGCATAGTGGTACAGATGAAGCGCTGGCGGACCGGGGCGATTGTATCTGGCGCGCTGGCTGCCTGTCTGGCGCTTGCGATTATTGTCAGTCCTGCTTCGCTTATGTCACCTTCCGAGCCCCAATCCGTAGCGGTTGCGCAACTGACCGGGGACATCGAGGGGCTGGTGCTGGCGGTGTCCTACAACCCGGAAACGGCCGAGATGCGAGTCGATGTGAACGGCATGCCGGAAACGGAAACCGAGCCGGAACTGTGGATTGTAGACAATGACGGCGTGCCCCGCTCGCTAGGGCAAATCGGCCGCCAGGGCATCAGCGAGATGACCGTGCCACGCGACCACCGGGAATTACTGAATTCCGCGGCAACTTTGGAACTTTCCATGGAGCCTCCATCCGATGTGCCCCATGCCAAACCCACCGGAGAACCGGTTGCTACCGGAAAAATAACAATTATCTGAACTTTTTTGCATCCGTTTGAAAAGTCGGTCCGTAACTCTTCACATATCCAGGTTCGGATATGGATTTTTTAGGAGTTACCCCCCATGAAGAATATTCGTTTTTCTAAAGTTGCCATCGCACTCGTTGGTTCGGTTGCATTAGCTAGTGGCGGAAGTGCCTACGCCAAACATCATGCAGAAATGTCATCAGAAAATATCGTTCAGAAAGCCGCCAACACTGATGATTTCTCCACGCTGGTTGCGGCAGTAACGGCCGCTGATTTGGCTGGAACGCTTTCAAGTGATGGTCCTTTCACTGTATTTGCACCCCTTAATTCCGCTTTCGCAAAACTTCCCGAAGGCACCGTGGAAACTCTCATCAAGCCTGAGAATAAAGATACACTGACTTCAATCCTGACCTACCATGTTATATCGGGCCGTTTTAAAGCCAAAGACGTAATGGGCTTGATCAAGCAAGCGCCCGATGGCGTCGCGTCCATTCCAACGGTTCAAGGCGGTGTTTTGAAAGCTTCAATGGGTAGCGACGGTTCCTTGATGTTAACTGATGCCAAAGGTGGCACATCCAAGGTCGTGATGGCTGACGTGAACCAGTCCAACGGCGTTATTCACGCGATCGATACGGTTGTGATGCCATAATCGCAAAATATTTAAATCCCCCTAGACCTGCAGAACTTTGCTTCTGCAGGTCTCTTTTTATGTGATCATTTTTTCCAGGGTTGATATCTGGTCGGCCTCTGCTGCAGGCTTATCAAGCCTAATACGAGAAATTCTGGGAAAACGCATCGCCAAACCAGATTTATGGCGTTTGCTTTTGTGGATCGAATCAAATGCAACTTCGAGTACCATTGTCTTGTCGACTTCACGAACTGGTCCAAAGCGATTGAGCGTGTTTTGTCGAACAAACTTATCGAGCATTTTAAGCTCTTCGTCGGTAAAGCCAGAATAAGCTTTTCCAACGGGATATAACTCGCCGTCGTCAGTCCAACACCCAAATGTATAGTCAGAATAAAATGACGATCTTTTGCCGGAACCGCGTTGCGCATACATCATTACGCAATCGGCCACTAAAGGATCACGTTTCCATTTATACCACAAACCGGTTTTGCGGCCCGATATATACGGACTATCGCGGCGTTTCAGCATGACTCCTTCTATCGCTGCATCTCTAGCGCCTTCACGAATTTCGCTAAGATGGGCAAAATCTCGTGCTTCCAAAATCGTCGAAATATCAAATCGTTTGGCGTCTAATTTAGGCACGAGCGATTCCAGTTTCTGTCGGCGGTGTGACCAACTTTGTTCGCGTAGATCCACTTCTCCATCATATAAAATATCGTATAATCGAACAAATGCAGGGTATTCTTCGAGCATTTTCTTAGAAACCTTCTTGCGCCCCAGTCTTTGTTGGAGAGCATTGAAACTTGCCGCTTCACCGCCTTGAAATTCGCCGCGAACCAAAAGCTCGCCATCAACTACCCCGTTGGACTGAAAAGCATCGGCAATATCTGGAAAGGCCGCCGTAATATCGTCTCCGCCACGGCTAAACAATTTGGTCTCTTGTCCTGTACCGACAATCTGAATGCGGATGCCGTCCCATTTCCATTCAGAAGCGTACTCCTCTAAATCAAGCGTTTTATTTTCCAACGGGTGAGCAAGCATGAAAGGTCGAAAAAACGGAACTCCGGTTAAATCAGGCCGTTCAGCTTCGCCTTCACCCCATGCAAATAGTTCTGGATAAGGCGCGGATAGAGCATGCCAAACCTCTTCAATATCTTCGACAGCCATGTCAAAGGCCTGAGCGAAAGCGGTTTTTGCCAATCGTGCAGAAACGCCGACTCGCATTCCTCCTGTCGCTAGTTTCAGCAAAGCGTAACGTTCGTTAGAACCTAATTGATCCATCAAATTTGCCAATAATTTTGGAGCATTGAGCCTGCTGACAGCCGCAAGTTCGTCAACGATTTTACCGACAGTTAGAGTATCAGTTGCCGAAATAGCGTTACTTCCTGGCCAAATAAGTGCTACTGTTTCAGCGGTGTCGCCGACAAAATCACGGCTGAGTTTAAATAGAGTCTCGTCAACCCGCTCCATGGCCATGTTGCGCACTGCGGACGCCTTTACGGTAGGAAAGTCTAGCTCTCCTGTCAGTGCGGCCAACACCCATCCGCGATCCGGATCTGCTGCTTCCTTTAGGTAATCACTGATCAGTCGTAATTTACCATTACGAGACCGGGTATAAATCAAGCTATCAATTAGGTCTGAAAACGCTCGCATTAATTAATCGTCTTCCTCTTCACGACCCACCATCTCCAAGGCCCTCGCTTTCATCTGGTTGAGCTCACACCAGTGAACTAGAGCATCTTCTCGGCCGTGGGTAACCCAAGTTTCTGAAGGAGAAACTTCTTTGATGGTCCGGGTTAACTCATCCCAGTCCGCATGGTCAGATACAATTAAGGGAAGTTCTACATTGCGTTGACGCGCCCGTTGCCGGACTCGCATCCATCCAGAAGCCATTGCAGTTATAGGTTCTGGTAAACGCCTACTCCAACGATCATTTAGTGCAGAGGGAGGTGCCAAAATAATTTGTCCACGCATCACTTCTTTTTCAGTATCCATAACAGGCCGGATCTCGCCGAGATCAAAACCTAATTCCTGATACAGATGACACATTTTTTCCAATGCACCATGCAGATAGATTGGATCCATATATCCCGCTTTTCGGAGCTCTCCAATAATGCGTTGCGCTTTACCTAAGGCGTAGGCTCCTACCAAAATGCAACGATCTGGATTGGCTGATTTTGCAGTCAATAGCTTCTCTATTTCAACAGCGGTGTTGGGATGTTTAAAGACTGGAAGGCCAAATGTGGCCTCTGTAATGAATATATCACACGGAACGACTTCAAAGGGGGGACAGGTTGGATCGCTCCGACGTTTATAATCGCCAGTAGCGACGACCCTCTCCCCTTGATATTCCATCAATATCTGCGCCGAGCCTAAGACATGACCGGCGGAGTGATAGCTAATTTTTACACCGCCGATTTCGAAGCCATCACCATAGTGCACGGGCTGTCCTGAATTTGTTCCATAGCGCAAGCCCATGATCGCCAAAGTTTCTGGAGTTGCCCAAACCTTTTCGTGACCGCCGCGTGCATGATCCGCATGGCCGTGCGTTACTAAGGCACGCGACACTGGTTTGGCAGGGTCGATCCACGCGTCTGCTGGTTTTATATATATGCCATGCGGATGTGGCTCTATCCAATGGGCTGCGTTGGTCATGCTGACTTATAGCGTTGAAAAACCAAAAAGTTCCAGCGAAACGCTATCAAGCTGCGAGTTGCAACTCCATACGACTCCAGATTTCGACCAAAGCTTTCGTTAGATCAGTCATCATATCTTCTGTATGAACTGGTCCAGGAGTAAACCGTAGGCGTTCCAGGCCACGTGGTACGGTCGGATAGTTGATTGGCTGCACGTAAACGCCATATTCTGCGAGCAGGATGTCGCTTATTTTTTTAGCTTTGACCGGGTCACCAACCAACAACGGTACGATATGGGTCGTCGAACCCATGACGGGCAGGCCGGCATCTGCAAACATTTTTTTCAATGTTTGAGCTGCGGCTTGTTGGCCATCGCGCTCTTGATTGGATTTTTTAAGGTGCCGCACACTTGCCAACGCACCTGCGACTAGGACAGGGGACAGGCTAGTGGTGAAGATAAAACCAGGGGCATAAGACCGAATAACATCGATGATTTTCTGATCTGCGGTTATGTAGCCGCCCATTACGCCAACCGCTTTTGCCAATGTCCCTTCGATGATTGTGATACGATTGGCTGCGTTGTCACGTTCGGAAATACCGCCACCATGTTGGCCATACATGCCCACCGCATGTACTTCATCACAATAAGTGAGTGCGTTATATTTATCTGCAAGGTCGCAAATCTCGTGCAGCGGAGCAACATCACCGTCCATTGAATAGATGCTCTCAAAAGCGATTAGTTTCGGAGTACCAGCGTCTTCAGCGGCTAACAATTCTTCGAGATGTTCAAGATCATTGTGGCGGAAAACACGCTTGTCACAGCCACTATTTTTGATACCGGCAATCATCGAAGCATGGTTCAATTCATCCGAAAAAATTACGCAACCTGGCAAAATTTTAGTGAGCGTAGATAGCGTAGCTTCATTAGAAACATAGCCGGATGTAAACAGCAAGGCGCCAGATTTGCCATGCAAGTCCGCTAGCTCACTTTCTAGCTGCACATGATAGTGGGTGTTACCGCCTATATTTCGCGTTCCACCTGAGCCCGCGCCAACATCATGCAACGCTTCTTCCATCGCAGCTATGACATCCGGATGTTGGCCCATTGCAAGATAGTCGTTAGAGCACCATACCGTCACCGGCTTTGGGCCATTATGATGCGCAAAACAGCGAGCGTTGGGGAAAGTCCCTTTATTACGCAATATATCGATAAAAACCCGATAGCGGCCTTCGCTGTGAAGACGGTCAATCGCTTGAGAAAAAACTTTATCGTAGTCCACGTTACACCATTCCCTGTGTCATTCTCTCACCAAGCGATCCCTGTAAAATGGCCATTAACGACCTTTTTATAGAATTTCCAGCGCGAACCATTCGCAATAAGCCCTTCTGCTAAAGGACTTCCAATTCTGTTAGTCCAAATCCGTTTAGCGTCTTACGATAACGCTTTAATTCTGCCAGCGATCCGGTGGTAACAAAAACACCATTTTCAGGGGCCTCTGGCCATTTTATCTCAGCGGTTAGATGGGCAATCCGCCTCGCTATTCCTTGTGAACCATCGATAAATTGAATGTCTCTAACAAATGATTTTTGCAACTCTTCTTGCACCAAAGGAAAGTGAGTGCAGGCCAATATGACAGTATCGATATCATTTCCATGCCTTTGGCGGATAAGTCCAGCAACGGCAGCATCAATAATTTTCTGGTCCGGTGTTTCGCCCCGTAATTTGGCTTCTGCTGCGTGAACTAAATCAGGGGCACCGAAACGCAGCAGTTGTTTGGTTGGAGCAAATTCGGTTGCCAATCGGTCTACATACGGCTGGCGAATTGTAGCCTGCGTCCCAAGCAAACCAATCACGCCAGTCTTGGTCATCTGACTTGCTGGCTTGACGGCTGGGACAGTCCCAACAACGGAAATGTCCAAAACGGATCGGACAACATCAAGCGCTACGGTGGAAGCCGTATTGCAGGCAATAGTAACCAACATCGGGTTATAGCGCTCAACAAGCCGCCCCAAGAGCAGTGGAATGCGCGTAGAAAGCTCATCTTCAGACTTCATACCATAAGGCATGCCAGCATAATCTGCGGCATAGACAATTGGTGCATTTGGCAACAACTTCTTCGCCTCCCGCAGAACAGATAGTCCCCCAACACCCGTATCGAAGAATAAAAGCGGGCCGGGTGATCTTGTTTTATCGGCTTTCATTATCTTACCTTAAAGACGGCTAATCAGCGCATTGGCTAGCTCGACTGACCCTACAACTGGTTGATCTTAGCTGTTTTTACAACGCAAAAGCCTTGCCGAAAAGCTTTCTTACAGATAGCTCACCGAAATCAAAGGGGATTTGGTGTAATGCAATCCATGTGGATTGAACCAATTTTGGCTGTTTTCTTCGGCTATATGCTGGGGGCAATACCTTTTGGCCTGCTTCTAACACGTTTAACGGGTGGCGGAGATCTTAGAGAAATTGGGTCAGGAAATATTGGGGCTACCAATGTTTTACGGACGGGCAACAAAGCGATTGCGGCACTTACGTTGTTGCTGGATGTTGGCAAAGGTGCCGTGGCAGTGTTGATTGCGGTGAATTTTGACAAGGGATTAGGCGTTTTGGCGGGCATGGGCGCGTTTTTGGGTCACCTTTATCCGGTTTGGCTGAAATTCAAAGGTGGCAAAGGGGTTGCGACCCTTCTGGGTATCGTTACCGCTTTGGCACCGGTTCTGGGCATAGTATTTGCCGTTACCTGGCTCAGCGGACTTGTAATATTACGCTATTCATCCGTCAGCGGTATGCTCGCGTGTATTTCGGTGCCTATAACCGCAGTAATAGTTGGCCTTTATTCGTGGATACCCATGTTTATAGGCTTTGCTCTGCTTGTAATCTGGAAACATCGCGCTAATATTGAGCGCTTGATGGCAGGCGAAGAACCCAAAGTCGGAGCCTCCTGACCCACCCCCTAACCGTTAAACGGTACACAAAATGAATGAAGATTTTGATCGGCTGAGGCTGATTCGATCCGCCAATATTGGCCCGGTGAGCTATGTTCAACTTATCCGGCGCTATGGTTCAGCCGCCAAAGCCCTGGAAATGATTCCACAATTGGCGGCGAGAGGCGGGGGCAGGGCACCACGTCTATCAGACCCCGCCGCCGTCGAACGGGAAATGAACGAAACTCGCAAACTGGGCGCAGATTATTTGTTTCTCGGTGATCCGAATTATCCCTATTTGCTAGCGGAACTCGGCAATCCCCCGCCAGCTTTGATCTGGCGTGGCAATTTGTCGCTGCTCAATCATTCAACAGTCGCTATCGTTGGCGCGCGCAATGCCTCCGCCGCTGCCTGCCGTTTCGCGAGGGACTTGGCCAACAGCTTAACGACGGAAGATATTTCGGTTGTGTCCGGTCTGGCGCGAGGAATAGATACTGCAGCGCACCAGGGTTCTATCAACCGATCAACCATTGCCGTTATCGCTGGTGGAATAGATATTCATTACCCTCCAGAGAATGAGGCGCTGCAGGGCCAGATCGCACGTGACGGGCTGTTATTGGCCGAGCAACCTCCCGGAACGGAGCCCAAGGCACGCCATTTTCCTTATCGTAACCGCATCATAGCCGGCATTGCGCTGGGGACGGTTGTCATAGAAGCAGCGCCTAAATCGGGCTCCCTGATCACCGCCCGTTTAGCCGCAGAGGCTGGTCGTCACGTGATGGCTGTCCCTGGATCACCGCTGGATCCTCGCTCCAGAGGTTGCAACGGACTGATCCGTGACGGCGCTACGCTCATCCAATCGGCAGATGATGTTTTGGAACTTATACAGCATTTTGATGAACGCGCAGCCGGGGCGAATATTCCCTATGACCTTTTTGAAACACAAGAACATCCGTCGAAACTGCAAGAAACGGCAAATGAAGAAATTGAAGACGCCGCCCGCCATTCACTGATCAACCTACTCAGCATGACGCCCGTGTCTGTCGATGAGCTTGTCCGGCAATCTGGCTTGTCGGCCGCATCGATACAATTGATCTTACTGGAACTGGAATTGGCCGGAAGATTGACCCGCCACGCAGGCGCGCGCGTAAGTTTGCCTAGTTGAAATCCTGCAAAATTCGGCTAAAGGGCATTTTCGTTGATCAAGGACTTGACGAACGTCCAATCTGTGTTCCAGCCTCGCGTGTGTACGTGAGACAAATGAAAATCGGAAATTATGCAATTAGTAATCGTTGAGTCACCCGCCAAAGCGAAAACAATCGAAAATTATCTCGGATCGGATTTCAAGGTGCTGGCCTCTTACGGTCATATCCGGGATCTGCCGCCCAAAGATGGCTCGGTTGATCCGGACGATGGCTTTGCCATGCTGTGGCAGCCCTATGCAGACAAGACCAAGCAGCTCAAGGCGATTACCGACCTATCCAAAAAAGCCACGCGCCTCGTTCTCGCAACCGACCCTGACCGGGAAGGGGAGGCGATTAGCTGGCACGTGCTAGAGGTTTTGAAAAAGAAAAAGGCGCTGCCTGAAAAAGTGGATCGCGTAACGTTTAACGCGATTACAAAATCCGCCGTTACCGAAGCCATGGCGCATCCGCGCGCTTTGGACGACGATTTGATTGACGCCTATCGCGCGCGACGTGCGTTGGATTATCTGGTGGGCTTCACGCTTTCACCTGTGCTGTGGCGCAAGCTGCCCGGTGCCAAATCCGCTGGCCGCGTCCAGTCCGTGGCCCTGCGCTTGATTGTCGAGCGCGAGCGTGAAATTGAAGTTTTCAATCCGCAGGAATATTGGTCCGTCACATCGCAGATGGAGCAGGGCGGTCAGGCTTTTGAAGCACGGCTCACCATTCATCAGGGCAAGAAGCTTGGCAAGATGGATCTGTCCAACGAAGCCAAGGCCATGGCCGCCAAAACGGCGGTTGAAAACGGCCTGTTCACGATTGAAACGGTCGAAACAAAGCCGCTTACCCGCAACCCGCCACCGCCATTCACGACCTCGACCCTGCAACAGGAAGCGGCCCGTAAACTCGGCTATTCGGCAAGCCACACGATGCGCATCGCGCAGCAGCTTTATGAAGATGGCGGCATCACCTATATGCGTACCGATGGCGTGCAGATGGATGGCAGTGCCATTTCTGCCGCGCGCAAAGCGATATCCGATCGCTATGATGCCAGCTATGTGCCTGACAGTCCGCGCATCTATAAATCCAAAGCCAAAAATGCGCAGGAGGCCCATGAGGCGATCCGGCCTACCAGCTTTACCCGCGACACGATGGGCAGCGGCGATCATGCCAAGCTGTACAGCCTGATCCTGAAACGCGCCATGGCCAGCCAGATGGCCGCCGCGCGACTGGAACGCACAACTGTCGAAATGCTCGACGGCACGGGGCAAACCGGTCTGCGTGCTACCGGACAGGTCGTCAAATTCCCCGGCTTTATGGCACTTTACGAAGAAGGCCGCGACGACAGCAAGGACGAAAATGGCGGCTTGCTGCCGGCCATGTCCAAGGGGGATAGTCCGGCGAAGAAATCGGTCGAAGCCAATCAGCATTTCACCCAGCCTCCGCCCCGTTACAGCGAAGCAAGCCTGGTCAAGAAGATGGAAGAACTGGGCATTGGCCGTCCTTCCACCTATGCCTCGATCATCAAGACGCTGAAAGATCGCGCCTATGTTCGAACCGAGGGAAATCGTTTCTTTGCAGAGGAAAGTGGGCGGCTTTTAACAGGTTTTCTCGAAAGGTTTTTCGAGCGCTATGTCGCTTATGAATATACCGCAGGCCTTGAGGACGAGCTGGACGATGTCAGTGGCGGCCGTGCGGAATGGCAAAAAATTCTTGAAGCTTTCTGGCATGATTTCAAGCCCAAGACGGCCGAAGTCATGGAGAAATTGCCGTCCGAAGTTACGGCAGAGCTGGACAAATTCCTCGAACCCTATCTGTTCCCGGAAAAGGAAGACGGCAGTGATCCGCGCCTGTGCCCGCGTTGCAATGAAGGCAAGCTGGCCCTTCGTGGTGGCCGTTTCGGCGCCTTTGTCGCTTGTTCCAATTATCCCGAATGCAAGTTCACCCGGCGCTTTGCCCAAGGTGGCGGCGCCAATGCCGACGCGGATGAAGGACCGGAAGACCTGGGTGTTGACCCGGATACCGACGAGAAAATCACCAAAATGGTCGGTCGCTTTGGTCCCTATGTTCAGCGCGGCGAGGGCAAGGAAGCGAAACGGTCGTCTATCCCGAAAGATGTACCGGCAGAAGAGTTTGGCCTTGAATGGGCATTAAAATTGCTCTCTTTGCCACGCGAAGTCGGCATGCATCCGGAAACGGGCAAGGAAGTAAATGCGCAAATCGGCCGTTATGGGCCCTATCTGAGCCATGACGGCAAATCGGCGCGCCTGGAAAACACCATGGAAGTGTTCGAAATCGGCATGAACGCCGCTGTTGCCAAGCTCGCCGATGCCGCGAAAAACGGCAAGGGCGGGCGCAGAGGCGCCGAGCCGCTCAAGATCATGGGCAAACATCCGCGCACCGAAGAAGAAATCAAGCTGATGGATGGCCGCTACGGCCCCTACGTCACCGATGGCACGACCAATGCGTCACTGCCCAAGACAGTGGATAAGGACCAGTTGACGCTGGAAGAAGCAGCGCAACTCATTGATGACCGCGCGGCAAAAGGCCCGGCCAAGAAGCGCAAGAAGAAAGCGGCGCCAAAGAAGAAGGCTGCTGCCAAGAAAAAGCCTGCGGCGAAAAAGAAACCGGCGGCGAAAAAAGCCCCTGCGAAGGCTAAGGCGGAGTAGGGGCGCTCCGGCTTTTGGGCTGGGGCTTGCGTTGGTGGCTACGTTAAAGTTCGTTTGCGTCTGTGACTAGGCGCCCGACTGGCTGACCGAGCGACGATATAAATGCCAGGTTGCATGCCCTAGCACCGGAAGCACCAGGAGAAGCCCCAGAAAGAGCGGGAGCATGGCGACAAACAGCGCAATCGCGATCATCACAGCCCAAGCCAATAAAACGGCTTTGTTCGACCGCACGGTTGCCAGGCTCACGATAATGGCGGTGATAAAGTCCACTTCGCGATCGACCAGTATCGGCAGGCTGACAACTGTCACGGCATAAAAGGCCAGCGCCATCAACCCGCCCACAATACTGCCGACAAGCAACATCATCAGGCCCGCGCCGGTGCGAAACAGCTCAAGCGACTCTGACCCAATGCCGGATTCAGCAAGAAAGATGGCGAATATGCCGTGGGCGACCATCAGCCAGAATGCGAATGCGACAAACAGGATGACGCCCATGCTCAATATTTGCTCGTCACCATGTCCGCGCAGGGCTCCGAGGACCGCTCGCCAACTCATCGGCAGGCCGGCTTCCCGGCGCCGGCTGACTTCATAAAGACCCACGGCCACAAAGGGCGCGAGTAATGGAAACCCTGCCGCAACCGGGACCAGCCAAGCGATTTCACCGCGGACAAACAGTCCGAAATAGAGAAACATCCCGGCAACCACGTAAATACCTGCGAAAAATAGCCCGAATAAGGGATAGGCTCTAAAATCGGCCCAGCCTTTGGCAAGGGCGACGCGAAGGTCGCCGGTGGTGAGATCGCTGGCGACCGCTGCTGGTGCAATCTGAGCTTGTTGGCCTGTGCTCATGACATCCCCTCCTCGTGGAAACGCCGTCGGATAATGCATCAAATCAACCGTTACATCAAGTTTTGGGGAAATTGATGATGATGCCAGAACGCAAAGGGGCGGGGCGGTTACTTAACCCAATCAAGGCCCATATCCTGATAGAGGCTCTTATCCTCATCCCAATTCGCGCTGACTTTGACGTGAAGATAGAGGTGGACGGTCTTGCCCAATATCTCGGATAGCTCGGCACGGGCCTTGGCTCCAATATCCTTGATCTGATGGCCGCCTTTGCCGAGGATGATCGCGCGCTGTGTGGGTTTTTCGACCAAAATCTGCTGGTGGATTTCCAGCGAGCCGTCTTCCCGCTCCTTATATTGTTCCATCGCAATGGCGGTCGCATAGGGCAGTTCGGCATGGAGCTGGCGGAAAACCTGCTCACGGGTGATTTCTGCGGCCAAAATCCGTTCGCTGGCGTCGGAAACCTGATCTTCGGGAAAATGCCACGGGCCTTCCGGCATCGCGTCGACCAGATAGGCTTTCAGTTCTTCCAGCCCGTCGCGAGTTTTGGCGCTGACGAAAAAGGTTTCTTTAAAGCCGCACAGATCATTGAGTTTGGTGACATGGGTGAGCAACTTGTCTTTTGCGGCGATATCAACCTTGTTCATCACCAGAACCAGCTTTTCCGGACGGTGCTTGATCCGTTCGACGATGGACGTGACCTTGGGGCCGAGGCCAGCGCGCGAGTCCACCAGCATAATGATGACATCCGCATCTTCCGCGCCATCCCAAGCGGCAGAAACCATGGCCCGGTCCAATCGGCGGTGCGGTTCAAAAATACCGGGCGTGTCGACCAGCAACAGCTGTGTATTGTCTTCCATCGCAATACCCAGCAATCGCGTTCGTGTGGTTTGTGGTTTCGAGCTGGTAATCGCGACCTTTTGCCCTACCAAAGCGTTGATCAATGTCGATTTGCCCGCATTGGGCGCTCCAATTAGCGCGACAACTCCGCATTTTTGGGTCATGTATATTTTTCCAGAAAGAGTTTTGCAGCTGTGGTTTCCGCGGTCTGGATAGAGGAGGCGGTGGCCTCGACTTCTCCAACTTTGTTAATGCTGGCTCTAACTGTGAACCGCAGATCATGATGCGGTCCCGTTTTCTCAACCAGCGCGTAAATCGGCATCTTGCGGTTATGCGCCGCCGCCCACTCTTGTAACGCGGATTTTGGATGCCGGATATCCTTCGCCATGCCCGAAATCCGGTCACCCCAAAATTTGAGAATAAACTGTTTTGCCGTATTCATACCATGATCAAGATAGACTGCACCGATGAGTGACTCCATGACGTCACCCAATACCTTGGCACTCTGCCGAGCGCCATCGTCCCTCGCCTGTTTCCCGAGTAGCAGATGGTCGGATACGCCCAGGCTTCGGGCAATTTCACCACAGACTTTACCAGAAACTAGACCATTTAGTCGCTGCGATAATTTACCCTCAGGTTCGCTGGGGAATTGCTTATAGAGCTGTGCAGCAATCGTCAGACCCAACACGCGATCACCCAGAAATTCAAGTCGCTGGTAATCGCCATCGCCGAAGCTTCCATGAGTGAAAGCGCGGATGTAGAGAGTCTCGTCTCCCGGCTTTTTTCCGGTCAGTGTTGTCAGCCAGTCCAGAAATTCCGGTTTATTCAAAACCCTCTCCAATACGCTCCCAACGCGCGGCACTAAACCAGGTCCAGGGTTTGATCCATTCCGCCGAACCATCGGTCGAGAACACCGATACGAGCGCACGCCCTACCAGATTTTCCTGCGGGACCATACCTATGGCTTGTCCTTCGACGGCGGGGAACCGGCTGTCGGCGCTGCGGTCGCGATTATCGCCCATTAAGAACATATGTCCATCGGGCACGACAAAACTCTCTGTATCGTCGCCTACAGAGCCTTCATTAACGTCCAATATCTTGTAGCTTCGGCCATTGGGCAAAGTTTCTTGAAATTGAGGATAGCGACAGATTCTTTCACCATCTCCGTTTGTCGTCTCGAAATATTCGGCATAGCAAGGGCTGTTAGGTGATACCAAATGGGTATAGTCTTCGATTTTCTTCCGCTCGACGGCAGACCCGTTAATTGACACGACACCACCCGTAACTTGAATAATGTCACCGGACAGACCAATGACGCGCTTGATATAATCATCGTTACCACTTGGCGGCGCTTTAAAAACGACCACATCGCCCGGCGTTGGTTTGTTCGCCAATATGCGCCCCGGGATAACCGGCACGCTGAACGGCATGCTATATTTAGAATAGCCATACGGCCATTTTGCAACAAGCAGATAATCGCCAACCATCAGACGTGGCTGCATTGATTCCGACGGAATGTTAAAAGGCGATACAATGAAACTGCGCAAAATGATGACGAATAACGCCAGTTTTACGAGGAATATCATGAAATCAGCGGTTTCGGATCGCTCAGCGGTTTTATCTTTCATCGCGCCCCTTTGCTGATAATGATGCGTGCGGTCAAGAGACAGTATTTATCGGCAATTTCCAGTGATTTGGCCTTGTTCACAAGATGGACGCAAGATAGAGCTATGTTGCGAAATATGGGGTGGATAGATCATTGATATTAACAAGAAAGAATGTGCTTTGGATCATTGGAATGCAATAGAAACGTACCCCTCTTCATCGCCAAATGAATTGTTCGCAACCGATCCGGATCGTGTTGAGCAGCTAAGCTTTGAACAATCCGGCATTTATTTTGATTTTTCGAAGACGCACATGGATGTCGCTCTGCTTGCGAATTTTCGCAAATTGGCTAACGCGAGCGGCCTATCAGACCATATAGAAGCATTGATGAGCGGCACTGCTATCAATCTTAGTGAAGGCCGCGCGGCCGAACATACAGCAGAGCGCGGTATCGGTGCAGAGACCAGTGTAGAAAATGCACGGTTGCTCAAAAACCGGATGCAAGGCTTGGTTCAAGCCATCGAAGCGGGCGCTCTAGGGGAGATTGAGCATATCATTCACCTGGGAATTGGCGGCTCTGCATTGGGCCCTGAACTGCTGCTGAAAGCCTTAAAAATCGGTGACGAGAAATATGAAACAGCGGTCATTTCAAATATCGATGGTTGCGCTCTGGAACCCGTGCTTGAACGCTTTGATGCCCATAAAACATTGCTGGTCATCGCGTCGAAAAGTTTCACCACAGCAGAAACATTCCTGAACGCACGCTCTGTTACTGACTGGATGACGGAACAGGGTGTTTCTGATCCGTTTGGGAAAATTGTCGCGTTAACCGCCATGCCTGAGAAGGCTGTTAAATGGGGTATTGACGAAAGCCGTATATTGCCTTTTTCAGAGACAGTCGGCGGGCGTTATTCGCTCTGGTCTTCAATCGGCTTCAGTGTTGCACTGACACTGGGCATAGAGGTTTTTGATGATCTGTTAGCTGGTGCTGCTGAAATGGATCGGCATTTTAAAGAAGCGCCGTTTGACCAAAATATTCCGGCCATTGCCGCTTTTTGTGACCAATATTATAGTCAAGTTCAGGAGTGTGAAACACGTGCCGTGTTCGCTTATGACGAGCGGCTGAGTTTAGTACCAGACTATCTTCAGCAGCTTGAAATGGAGAGCAATGGTAAATCGGTGCTGGCAGATGGTGGGATATTAAAGCGCCACAGCAGTCCGATTGTTTGGGGCGGGGTGGGGACTGACGCACAGCATGCGGTGTTCCAACTGCTCCATCAAGGTACCCATCTGGTACCCGTAGAATTTCTTGCGGTGATTGAGCCCGGCCATTCATTGGCGGGAGAACATCATGAGGGTTTGCTACTCAATTGCTTCGCGCAGGGCGCAGCCCTGATGGCTGGCAAAGCATCCGATGATAGTAATCGAAATTATCCGGGTGACAGACCATCTTCGACCTTATTACTGGAGGAGTTGAACGGACGGACATTAGGCGCGCTCATTGCCTTTTACGAGCATCGGACGTTTGCAAATGCGGTGCTTTTGGGCATCAATCCTTTTGACCAGTTCGGTGTTGAGCTGGGCAAGGAAATGGCCAATGCGCTTTTGGCAGGTGATGGTAACCAAATGGACGCTTCGACCGAAACACTAAAAAACCGGGCATTTCCTGCCTGAGTTATCAAGGAAATAAA
Source organism: Parasphingorhabdus cellanae (assembly GCF_017498565.1). Classification (NCBI taxonomy): domain Bacteria; kingdom Pseudomonadati; phylum Pseudomonadota; class Alphaproteobacteria; order Sphingomonadales; family Sphingorhabdaceae; genus Parasphingorhabdus; species Parasphingorhabdus cellanae. Next base: position 285,461 of record NZ_CP071794.1, on the reverse strand, counting down.
AATGTCGGAATATGATTATGACCTGTTCGTCATTGGCGCAGGATCAGGCGGAACAAGAGCGGCGCGAGTCTCTGCGTCTTATGGAGCGAAAGTCGCTGTTGCTGAAGAATATCGCGTAGGCGGCACTTGCGTTATCCGTGGCTGTGTACCGAAAAAAATGCTGGTCTATGGCTCTCACTTTTCGGAAGAGCTGGAAGATGGCAAGAATTTTGGATGGACCTGGGAAAATGCTAAATTTGACTGGATCAAATTGCGCGATCATGTGCTTGCAGATGTGGATCGGATTAACAACGGATACACCGAAACACTGAATAATCACGGTGTTGAGATTCTGATGGAACGGGCCGAGATTGTGGGCCCACATGAAATCAAACTTGCCAGCGGCAAGACCGTCACTGCCAAATATATATTGATCGCCGTCGGTGCATGGCCAGATGTTGCGGAGTTTCCTGGAAGCGAACATATGCTGACTTCCAACGAGATGTTCCATTTGGAGAAGCTACCGGAAACCGTGATAATCTCTGGCGGTGGCTATATCGCCAACGAATTTGCTGGAATTTTCAACGGTCTTGGCAGCGAAGTATTTGTTGTCAATCGCTCCGACGTAATCTTGCGGGGATATGACGAGAGCTTGCGGGACCGATTACTACAAATTGCGATGACCAAGGGTATAAACTATAAGTTTAATTGTACGTTCGATAAGATCGAGAAGCGCGAAGATGGCGCTCTGGATGTTTACATGGATGGAAAGTCGGCTATGCGCGCTGACGTCGTATTGGCGGCCACCGGACGGCGTCCAAAAATTGACGGACTTGGTCTGGAAAATGCAGGCGTCGAAACGAACGACAAAGGTGCCATCAAAGTGGATGAATATAGCCGGACCAATGTCGATAGCATCTACGCTGTGGGCGATGTGACAGACCGCGTCCAACTGACCCCTGTTGCCATTCGTGAAGGGCAGGCTTTTGCCGAAACGGTGTTTAACGATACGCCCAAGACAGTCGATTATAACTGCATTCCATCAGCGGTGTTTTCCCAACCGCCTATTGCTTCGGTCGGCCTGACCGAGGGCGAAGCGCGGACGCAATATGGCAATATCAAGGTCTATTCATCGGATTTCCGGGCGATGCGCAACGCCTTTGCTGACCGGCCAGAACGCAGTCTTTATAAAATGATTGTTGAGGCCACGAACGAGAAGATTCTTGGCCTGCATATGATCGGTCCGGATGCGCCGGAAATCCTGCAGGCGGCGGCGGTTGCTGTGAAAGCGGGTTTGACCAAGCAGGCTTTTGACGACACCATTGCCCTGCATCCCAGCATGGCTGAGGAATTGGTCCTGCTCAAATAGGTTGACGCTACGGCATAGGCCGTTTCAAAAGTAACTTAATCGATCGATTAATTTGATATTGACGATTGCCTAACCGGCTGTGCATTGACTAGGGCATATCACACCTAGTGATTCACAGTCGGGGGATGAATGTCAGACATTATCGCACAATTGGAAGCCAAGCGCGCAGAGGCGATGCTCGGCGGCGGACAGAAACGGATTGATAGCCAGCATGCCAAAGGCAAGCTGACCGCACGCGAACGGATTGAGATCCTTCTTGATGAAGGGTCTTTTGAAGAAATCGATATGTATGTCGAACATAATTGCGTCGATTTCGGGATGGAAGAAACCAAAATTGCCGGCGATGGTGTTGTTACCGGCTCCGGTACGATTAATGGCCGTTTGATTTTTGTATTCTCTCAGGATTTCACCGTCTTCGGCGGCTCACTCAGCGAACGCCATGCAGAGAAAATCTGTAAGATACTGGAAAACGCCATGAAAGTCGGCGCTCCCGTCATTGGCATTAATGACAGCGGCGGAGCGCGTATCCAGGAAGGTGTCGCATCGCTTGGCGGTTATGCCGATGTGTTTCAGCGCAATGTGCTGGCCAGCGGGGTTGTTCCACAGCTCAGCCTGATCATGGGGCCCTGTGCGGGCGGAGCGGTCTACTCACCGGCGATGACAGACTTTATCTTCATGGTGAAGGATAGCAGCTATATGTTCGTGACCGGTCCGGATGTTGTGAAGACGGTCACCAACGAGATTGTAACCCAGGAAGAATTGGGCGGGGCCGTAACCCACACCACCAAGACCAGCGTCGCCGATGTCGCTTATGAAAATGACATCGAAGCGCTGCTCGCGGCGCGCGATTTCATCGATTATATGCCGCTGAGCAATCGGGAAGAAGTGCCCGAGCGACCGACGGCCGATCCATGGGACCGATTGGAAGACAGTCTCGATACACTGGTTCCGGCCAATGCGAACCAACCTTATGACATGCATGAGGTCATTCAAAAAATGTTGGATGAAGGCGAGTTTTTTGAAATTCAGCCAGCCCATGCCGGCAATATCATCTGCGGTTTTGGCCGGATGGAAGGCTCTACCGTTGGCGTGGTCGCCAATCAGCCGATGGTTCTCGCCGGCTGCCTCGACATTAATGCATCCAAGAAAGCTGCACGCTTTGTCCGCTATTGCGATGCGTTTAATATTCCGATTGTCACTCTGGTCGATGTCCCTGGCTTTCTGCCCGGCACATCACAAGAGCATAATGGCATTATCAAACATGGCGCAAAGCTGCTCTTTGCTTATGCCGAGGCAACCGTGCCGAAAATCACGATCATCACCCGCAAAGCTTATGGCGGCGCTTATGACGTCATGGCGTCGAAGCATCTGCGCGGCGACTTGAACTATGCCTGGCCAACCGCTGAAATCGCTGTGATGGGCGCCAAAGGGGCGGTTGAAATCATCTTTCGCGGCAAGACCGAAGAGGAAATTGCCGAGAAAACCAAGGAATATGAAGATCGCTTCGCCAATCCGTTTATCGCGGCGCAAAAAGGGTTTGTGGATGAGGTAATCATGCCGCATTCGACCCGGCGTCGGGTGGCTTTGGGATTACGGAAACTGCGGAACAAGCAGCTCGAAAATCCGTGGAAAAAGCATGACAATATTCCGCTGTGAAGGGTAATTTTAGTGGTATTTGACACCCGTATCTATAGATTAAAACGGTCGCTTTTCCCGACTGGCATTCTTGCAATTTCCGCTCTTTAACATTATAAGGACATGATAAGGAGTATTTGAGATGCAAAGCGAACGCGTGACTTTTCTGACATCACCGGAAGGCAAAGCCTCTATCGCTGCTCGAGCGGCAGCTAATGGCGTATCTATTGGCGAGTATATTCGTCGCAAAGTGGAAGATAATGACGATCTGACTTCCGCCCAAGAAGAAGAATTGCAGATATTGATTGACCAAATAAATTTGGCTGTGCCCAGAATACGGAAGTCGCTGGAAAGCGCGACCAGCATTTTGCGTGATTTACGCAAGGAAAATAACGAGTTTTTTAGCTCTAGAGGCATTGCCTGATGAGCGCCGTCAGCGATGTCCTGGCTGGATTGAAAAAGGTCATATTGCTTGAAGAGAATGTATCCCGCCTACAAGAGGAAGTGGCTGGCGTGGCGAAAGATGTGCGCAGAACGAGAGATTATGCCGCTGAGATAGACAAGCGCGTAATTCGGATCGAAACAATGATAGAAATGTCCGGCCGTACCTCGGAAAATCAACCGAGGATTGAGAAATGAAAATAATCAGAGCAAATAATGGTGCGGCCACCGCCACGTGCTGGAACCTAAGCGCGTAGTGCCAACAGGATTAGTAGCCCTTCTCGACGATGTCGCAGCCATTGCAAAGGTCGCTGCCGCATCGATTGATGATATTAGTGTCGCCGCCGCGCGCGCTGGAACCAAATCTGCTGGTGTCGTTATCGATGATGCCGCCGTCACACCGCAATATGTGACCGGCTTTAGCCCGGCGCGTGAATTGCCGATGATCTGGAAGATCGCCAAGGGATCGATCAAGAACAAGCTTCTGTTCCTGCTGCCCGCAGCCGTTCTGCTGGGTCAGTTTGCACCGTTTCTGATCCCGATCATCCTTATCCTTGGCGGCCTGTTCCTATGTTATGAAGCGGCTGAAAAAGTGCTGGAATGGCTTCATGTCGATGAAACCACCAAGCACGAAAAACCCGCCATTGTCGAAGGCCCTGGCCGCGAAGATGAAATGGTTTCGGGCGCAATCCGCACCGATTTCATTCTGTCTGCTGAGATAATGGCGATCGCTCTGTCCGAGGTTACTGATGAAGTCTGGTGGCAACAGGGCATCATTCTCGCGCTGATCGGCATCGTGATAACGGTGGGTGTCTACGGCGTCGTTGCTTTGATCGTGAAAATGGATGATGTCGGGCTGCATCTCGCGACCGAAAATGAAGGATTTGTCGCATCCTTTGGGCGCGGCTTGGTGGCCTTTATGCCCAAATTGCTGACCACCATTTCGATCATCGGGACACTGGCCATGGCATGGGTCGGTGGCGGCCTGCTGGTGCATAATATCGCAGCGGTTGGCTGGCACGGTCCGGAGCATCTTATTGAAGTCATTTCGCATCCGCTCGTCGGCCTGTTCCCTGAAACGGCCCAGCTATTTGCCAGCGGGATCAGTTTTGCGATATTATCCGGCCTGCTCGGCGTAGCCGTCGGCGCGGTGATCGCGCCACTGGTTCATAAAATCATTCCGCACGGAGAAGCACATTGAAATTAGGCCGCCTCAATCACATCGGCGTAGTTACTCCCTCTATCCCCGACAGCATCGACCATTGGCGCGATGTTATGGGAGCGACATCCATTTGCGAACCTTTCGACCTTCCCGCGCAAGGCGTGAAGGTCTGTTTTGTCGATACACCAGCAGATGGGCCCACGAATGGCACGCAGATTGAATTGATCGAACCGCTCGGTGAGGATAGTCCGATCCATGGGTTCCTTGCCAAAAACCCGCTTGGCGGACAGCATCATATTTGTTTTGAAGTGCCCGATATTCATTCCGCCAAGTCCGAATTCGAAGCCATGGGCAAGCGCGTCCTGGGCGAACCACGCATTGGCGCGCACGGCACTCTTATCTTTTTTGTGCATCCCAAGGATATGGGCGGGATGCTAACCGAGATTATGGAAACACCAAAGGATCACTGATCCGCTCAGCCAAAAATAGAAAAGTCGATCCGGAACCAACCGGTTTGACGCCACTCAAAGGGACAACATATGGAATTCGAGAATATCAAACTGGCCATTGCCGATCAGGTGGCAACGATCACGCTGAACCAGCCTAGCCGTCTCAACGCTTGTTCCCTGGACATGGCGGATGACATTTATCTGGCGCTCGACAAGCTGGAAGATGCACGCGCGGTCATCATCACCGGTGAAGGCCGTGCCTTTTGTGCAGGTGCCGATCTTCAAGCCAAAGGCGGTGATAGCGCCTTGTCAGGTGGGCAGGGCTCATATGCGGCGCTGAACAAGCATTATAACCCGTTGATGCTGAAACTCGCCAAGCTGAATATTCCGACGATTACCGCGGTCAACGGTCCAGCGGCAGGCGTGGGTTGTTCCATCGCGCTGGCAAGTGATTTTGCCATTGCCGGAAAATCCGCCTATTTCTTGCAGGCCTTCGTCAATATTGGTCTGGTGCCGGACGGCGGAGCCAGCTGGATGCTGACCCGTCTGGTCGGCAAGGCGCGGGCCACTGAAATGATGATGCTTGGCGAAAAAATTCCCTGCGAAAAAGCCGCAGATTGGGGATTAATCTACAAATGCGTGGACGATGCCGCTTTGATGGATGAAGCCAACGCCTTGGCCAAGCGTCTGGCCAATGGACCAACAGTCGCCTTGGGCGTCATGCGTCAAAATCTGGCCGCGGCGCTCGAAAGCGACTATAGTTCGGCTCTGCTCAAGGAAGCCGAAGGCCAGCGACTGGCCGGTGATAGCAAAGATGCACGCGAGGGTGCGATATCCTTCCTGCAAAAACGGAAAGCCGAATTTAAGGGCGAATAATGACCGATAAACCGACGATAGAAGACTGGAAAGCGCTTGCTGATAAAGAGGTCAAAGGGCGTGATCTGACTTGGGAAACGCCTGAAGGCATTGCTGTCAAACCGCTCTATACAGCGGACGATGCCGGTGACCCGGGACTTCCCGGCTTTGGGCCGTTCACGCGTGGTGTGAAGGCCAGCATGTATGCGGGGCGTCCCTGGACCATCCGTCAATATGCAGGCTTCTCAACGGCCGAAGAATCCAACGCCTTCTATCGTCGCAATCTGGCGGCGGGACAGAAAGGCCTGTCGGTTGCTTTCGACCTCGCGACCCATCGGGGTTATGACAGTGACCATCCCCGCGTAGTCGGCGATGTCGGCAAGGCTGGTGTGGCGATTGACAGCATCGAGGATATGAAAATCCTGTTCGACGGCATTCCGCTCGACACCATGTCGGTTTCGATGACGATGAACGGCGCGGTTATTCCGTGTCTGGCTTTCTACATTGTTGCAGCAGAAGAGCAGGGGGTCTCGCAGGATCAACTCGCCGGCACGATTCAGAACGATATTCTCAAAGAGTTTATGGTTCGCAACACTTATATCTATCCGCCAGCACCTTCCATGCGGATCATCTCGGATATTATTGCCTATACGTCCGAGCATATGCCGAAATTCAACAGCATCTCGATCAGCGGCTATCATATGCATGAAGCCGGTGCGACAGCGGTGCAGGAACTGGCCTTTACCATTGCCGATGGCCGGGAATATGCCAAGCAAGCCATGGCGACAGGCCTCGACATTGACGCATTTGCAGGCCGGCTGAGCTTCTTCTTCGGCATCGGGATGAACTTCTTCATGGAAGTGGCCAAGTTGCGGGCGGCCCGGACCTTGTGGCACCGCGTCATGACCAATCTGGGCGCGCAATCGGAACGGTCCAAGATGCTGCGCACCCATTGCCAGACATCGGGCGTTTCGCTGACCGAGCAGGATCCTTACAATAACGTCATCCGCACAACCATAGAGGCCATGGCCGCAACATTGGGTGGCACCCAGTCACTTCACACCAACGCGCTGGATGAGGCGATTGCGCTGCCGACGGACTTTTCCGCTCGCATTGCCCGCAACACGCAGATTGTTTTGCAGGAAGAGGCCGGCATCACCAAGGTCGTCGATCCGCTGGGTGGCAGCTATTATGTAGAAGCGCTGACCGACGAACTGGTTGAAAAGGCGTGGGAGATTATTGAACGGGTCGACGCCGAAGGCGGCATGGCCAAAGCGGTCGCTGATGGTTGGCCCAAAGGCATGATCGAGGAAGCTGCTGCTGGTCGTCAGGCGCGGGTCGACAAAGGCGATGATGTTATTGTCGGCGTGAACAAATATGTTCTGGAAGACGAGGATCAGCTGGAAACGCTGGATATCGACAACGCAAAAGTACGTCAGGGGCAGATCACGCGGCTCGACAAGATGCGCAAAGAACGGGACGAAGATGCCTGTCAGGCAGCGCTAAAAGCCATTACCGAAGGCGCCAAGGCCGATGGCAATATGCTGGCACTTGCGGTTGATGCTGCTCGCAAGCGCGCCTCTCTCGGGGAAATTTCGGATGCAATGGAAGCGGCATTCGGACGTTATGCGACCAAACCAACGCCAGTGAAGGGCATTTACGGGGCGGCCTATGAAGGCGATCCGCAATATGCGCTGGTTGTCGACGGTGTGGATGCTGTTTCACAACGGCTCGGTCGCAAACCAAAAATCCTTGTCGCCAAAATGGGGCAGGATGGCCATGACCGTGGCGCAAATGTCGTTTCGAGTGCGTTTACCGATATGGGCTTTGACGTGATTTCCGGACCTTTGTTCCAGACACCGGGAGAGACCCGCGATCTGGCTCTGTCAGAAAATGTGGATGCCGTAGGCGCATCCAGTTTGGCCGCTGGTCACAAGACGCTAATTCCCGAATTGGTGCAGATGCTGCGGGATTCCGGGCGCAGCGATATCAAGGTTTTTGCAGGCGGTGTTATCCCGCCTCAAGACTATGAATTCCTCCGTAAATCGGGTGTTGTCGGAATCTATGGACCGGGGAGCAATATTGTGGAATGTGCCGCGGATATATTGCGCCTGTTGGGCCATAATATGCCACCCGAGACCGAGGAAGCCGCTGAATGAATTTAGACGAAAAAGCTAGTGCACCCGCGCAGGGATACGAAGTCCGTCAAGACTGGTCGCGTGAAGAAATTGCCGACCTGTTCAACCTTCCCTTTGACGAACTGCTGTTCCAGGCCGCCACAGTTCACCGGCAGCATCACACCCCCGGCCAGGTTCAACTGTCCACATTGCTGTCGATCAAAACCGGCGGATGCCCGGAAGACTGCGGCTATTGTAATCAATCTGCCCATGCCGAAAGCGGTCTGAAAGCAGAAAAATTGCTCGATGTACGTTCGGTGTTACAAACAGCAGCGCAAGCGAAAGATCGCGGTTCATCCCGTTTTTGCATGGGTGCCGCGTGGCGCAATCCCAAAGACCGCGACATGCCTGCGATTATCGAAATGGTCAAAGGTGTCCGGCAAATGGGCATGGAAACCTGCATGACGCTGGGCATGTTGACCAAGAAACAATCGGATATGCTCGCCGATGCAGGGCTTGATTATTATAATCATAATATCGACACATCGCCCGAGCATTACGAAAAGGTCATCACAACGCGGACCTTTGGCGATCGTCTCGAAACGCTTGAAAATGTAAGGACGAGCGGGATCAATGTTTGCTCTGGCGGCATTGTCGGCATGGGTGAGGCCCGCGAAGACCGGGTTGGCTTTGTCCATGCGCTCGCGACGCTTCCCAAGCATCCTGAGAGCGTTCCTGTGAATGCGCTGGTTCCTGTAAAGGGTACTGTGCTTGGCGATATGCTTGCCGATACGCCGCTAGCGAAAATCGACGATATCGAGTTTGTGCGCACGATTGCGGTGGCACGGATTACAATGCCTGCCTCGATGGTACGCTTGTCCGCTGGCCGAGAATCGATGTCGGAAAGCACACAGGCGCTTTGCTTTATGGCAGGGGCGAACAGCATCTTTACCGGGGACAAATTGCTGACGACCGGCAATGCGGGTGATGATGCGGATGAGGCGATGTTTGAGAAATTGGGATTGGTCCCGATGGAAGCGGAACAGCGGGATAATGCGCTGGAGGCAGCTGAATAACAAAATGAAGAAATTTACTCGTCATGCTGAACTTGATTCAGCATCCAGAGCGGCAAACGCTGCGCTAAATCACCCTGGACCCCGGATCAGGTCCGGGGTGACGATCTGAGGGGATCGCTATGTTCAACAAAATCCTGATCGCAAACCGCGGTGAAATTGCTTGCCGGGTCATTCGTACCGCGCAGAAAATGGGCATCAAGACGGTGGCGGTTTATTCCGATGCCGATGCGCGCGCACCGCATGTAAAAATGGCCGATGAAACTGTCCATATCGGCCCTTCTCCCGCTGCTGAATCCTATCTGATCGCTGACAAAATTATCGCGGCCTGTAAAGAAACGGGCGCAGAAGCCGTACATCCTGGCTACGGTTTTCTCTCCGAACGGACCAGTTTTCCCGAGCAATTAGCCGAAAATGATATCGCCTTTATCGGCCCGCCGCCCAATGCCATCGCGGCCATGGGGGACAAGATTGAGTCCAAAAAACTGGCCGAAAAGGCTGGAGTCAGCGTTGTTCCGGGGCATATCGGTGAAATTGACGATACGGAACATGCGGTCGAGATTGCGGGCAGTATTGGCTATCCGGTGATGATGAAAGCCAGTGCGGGTGGCGGCGGCAAGGGCATGCGCCTCGCCTGGAATGAAAAAGATGTCCGCGAAGGCTTTGAAGCGACCAAGCGCGAAGGTCTTGCGAGCTTTGGTGACGACCGTGTGTTTATCGAGAAATTTATCGAGCAACCGCGGCATATCGAAATCCAGGTGCTGGGTGACAAGCATGGCAATGTCATCTATCTCGGCGAACGCGAATGTTCGATCCAGCGGCGCCATCAGAAAGTTGTCGAAGAAGCGCCATCGCCCTTTGTTGATCCCGAGATGCGCAAGAAAATGGGCGAACAGGCGGTCGCTCTTTCCAAAGCGGTGGATTATCACAGCGCCGGTACGGTCGAACTCATCGTCGGTGCGGACAAGAGTTTCTATTTTCTTGAAATGAACACCCGGCTTCAGGTGGAGCATCCGGTAACCGAATATATTACCGGCCTTGATCTGGTCGAACAGATGATCCGCGTTGCTTATGGAGAGAAGCTACCGCTGACGCAGGATGAGGTCACCCTGACAGGTTGGGCGGTTGAAAACCGCGTCTATGCCGAAGATCCTTATCGCAATTTCCTGCCATCCACGGGCCGTCTGGTGCGATATAATCCGCCAGAAGCCGAGGAAGGCATACGCGTGGACGATGGCGTTGCCGAAGGCGGAGAAGTGTCCATCTTCTATGACCCGATGATTGCCAAGCTCATCACCTATGGCGAAACCCGCATCGAAGCGATTGATCGCCAGATTGATGCGCTGAACCGGTTCGAGATTATTGGCCCGGGTCACAATATCGATTTTCTGTCGGCGCTAATGCAGCACGAACGGTTCCGCGAAGGCAATATCACCACCAATTTCATTGCCGAGGAATATCCCGACGGCTTTCAGGGCGCACCGGCCTCGGATGACCTGCTCCGCAATCTTGCTGCCATCGCGGCCTTTGCGGCGACAGCCCATGCTGATCGTGCGCGCCGGATTGACAATCAATTGGGACAGCGTTTGCAGCCACCATCGGAATGGGAAGTCAAGATCGGCGACAGCGTTCAGCAGGTGTCTGTCTCCGAAGACGGCATCTTGGTCGATGATCAAGACGTGGATCTGTCGGTTGCCTACACGCCAGGCGACAGCCTGATATTGGCGAGCATTGGCGAAGAGCCGCTATCTGTGAAAATATCCAAAACCGCTAATGGTTTTGCGCTGAATACGCATGGTGCGACGCATAAGGCCCAGGTCCTGCCGGCTCATATCGCGCAACATGCCGTGCATATGATCGAAAAAATACCGCCGGATCTATCCAAATATCTGCTCTGCCCAATGCCGGGACTATTGGTGGCGCTGCATGTGAAAGAAGGCGACAAGGTCGAGGAAGGCCAGCCTCTTGCGGTTGTCGAGGCGATGAAGATGGAAAATATTCTGCGTGCAGAAAAAAATGCCGTCGTTAAATCTGTTGAGGCGGCACAAGGGGATAGCCTTGCGGTCGATGCAGTGATACTCGAACTCGAATAATCAAAAAGCCTTGGGGAGGGCAGATATGGCCAGTGAGGCAGGCGTTGCAATGCAGCGTGAACCAACCGACAAGGAAATCAAGCTCGTTATCGGCGCATCGTCCGCTGGGACGGTTTTCGAATGGTATGATTTCTTTATCTACGGAACCCTGTTTTACATTATCGGCCCGACCTTTTTCCCGAGCGGCAATGAAACACTCGAAATCTTGTTGGTTTGGGCGACCTTTGCAATTGGCTTTGGTTTCCGGCCAGTGGGCGCTGTCTTATTCGGCTTTCTGGGCGATCGACTAGGGCGCAAATACACGTTTCTGGTCACTGTTACCTTGATGGGCATAGCGACCGCTGGTGTCGGCTTGATCCCTAGCGCCGAAACCATAGGACTGGCTGCCCCGGCTATCGTTATTTTCCTGCGTGTTCTGCAAGGCCTGGCGTTGGGCGGAGAATATGGTGGCGCTGCCATCTATGTCGCCGAACATGCACCAACAGAGAAACGCGGCTATTATACCAGCTACATCCAGGCCAGCGTTGCGGGCGGCTTTGTGCTATCTATCGGCGTGGTACTGGCTTGCCGCTTCCTGATTCCGACAGAAGAATTTAATGATTGGGGCTGGCGAATACCGTTCCTGCTCTCGATCATATTGCTCGGCATTTCGCTATGGATGCGGCTGAAGCTGAACGAAAGCCCCGTGTTCCAGGCGATGAAAGCGGAAGGAAAAACATCCAAAAACCCCTTTACCGAAAGCTTTTCCTATCCCGGCAACAAGAAGCGGATTTTCGTCGCGCTGTTCGGGATCACCGGCATATTGACCACGATCTGGTATACTGCTTTTTTCTCCGGCATGTCCTTTTTGCGCGGACCTATGAACGTTAACGACCTGACGGTGGATCTGATCCTGTTCTTTGCCGGTCTGATCTCCATGTCTTTCTATCTGATGGTTGGTAAATGGTCGGATAGGGTGGGGCGGAAAAAGCCGATAATTGTCGGTGCAATCCTGTCGCTGCTATTGCTTTTCCCTACTTTCTGGGGCTTGGGGCAACTCGCCAATCCCGGACTGACGGCGGCATCGGAGGCCAATCCGGTTCGTGTAGAAGGCACGGCTTGCAGCACAGACCCCTTTGCGGAACTGTTTAATCGCGAGCAAAGCGACTGTGGTAAGATCTTGGAGACCCTTACCGCCTCTGGCGTGGCCTATTCATTGACCGATGGCCCTGAGTTAAAGCTCTTCGCCGGTAGCGAGGAAATAGCGGTCGACGCCACCTGGTTCAGTGACGGGGCGGCGCGCCGGGATGGCATTCACAGCGCACTGAGTGAGTCTGGCTTTGACTTTGAGGAACAACAGCTTGGAGCGATGCGCATATTAGGCATTGTCGCCATATTGCTTGTTCTGGGCGCACTCAGCGCACTGACCTACGGCTCGGTTGCGGCGCTGCTGGCGGAGATGTTCCCGCCAAAAATTCGCTATAGCTCCATGTCGATACCCTATCATATTGGCGCGGGATATCTTGGTGGCTTCCTGCCTTTAATTGCGGGCTATATTGTGGCGCGTTCGGGTGATGTCTATTCGGGCCTCTGGTACACGTGGGTCGTTGTTGCTTTCGGCGTCATTGTAGCATGGTGGGGCATCCCCAGAGATCCGGAAGCCGCACTCGACGAAGCGGATTAAACTGACTATCTCCGCATGATGAGCGATGAGATGATCGAAATTCCTGCAACGGTCAAGCTGCGGCTTGATGGAGATGCGCTGGTATCCAACTGGCAAACGCTGGATAGAATGAGCGGCTCGGCCAGTGCGGGTGCAGCCATCAAAGCCAATGCCTATGGCCTCGGATCGATAGAGGTGCTGCAGCGCTTGCAGGCTGCAGGCTGCCGCGATTTTTACGTCGCAAACTGGCAGGAGGCCAGAGAGCTAGAAGGCCAGCTGGAAGGGGATAGCTGTATCTCCGTCCTTAACGGTGTCCGTGCCGACGACATGCCCTTTGCCATCGTCTCAGCGGCCAAGCCGGTGCTGAACAGCATGGAGCAAGTGCATCGCTGGAAAAACACCAGCCTCCCATGCGATGTCATGATCAATAGCGGCATGAACCGGCTTGGGATCAATAGAGGGGATATCGAGCAATATGACTGGAACGGTCTGGATATCGACATCGCCATGAGTCACTTGGCATCAGCCGACGAAGACGTCCCGCAAAATGCCAGTCAATTGCAAGAATTTATCGATGTGCTCGAATATACCCCTGGCAAGCGCCGGAGTCTCAGCAACAGCGCCGGCATAGCTTTAGGCAGCTCCTATCACTTCGACTGCACGCGGCCTGGTCTATCCCTTTATGGCGGAAAACAGCGCACCGAGCTTGAAAAAATAATTCAGCAAGTCGTCTTTCCCGAAACGCAGATATTGCAGGTCCGGGACTTGAGCATTGGCGACAAGCTCGGGTATAACGCGAAATATACAGCTAAACGGGCGCATCCGATTGCGATTCTGGCAATGGGCTATGCGGACGGATATCTGCGCGGCTTCTCTAATGAAGGTGTGTTTTTAAGCGGTAATACCAAGCTCCCGGTTCTTGGTCGTGTGTCGATGGACTTGATCGCGATTGATATTTCTGACGCTTCCCACCTCGAGGAATCTGACTGGGTGACGGCGGAATATGATTTGCCGATCGCGTCGGACCAGTCCGGGCTTTCCCAATATGAGCTGATCACCGGTCTTGGCCAGCGTTACGATCGGTATTGGGTCTAAACTGAGCAACTGCCATATCGCAGACGCACATGAATTAACCGGCGAAATTCCGCGCTAGTTGCATTATATTCAACTCCTGCAGCGGCTTTGGTTGCGGCGATGCACAATATTGTCTAATGCCATTCGGATCCCTCATTATTTTGAAGGCATGTTGACGTACAAAAACATAAAATACGCGATATGGTTCACAGGAGATAACATGGCGAAGACGAAAAAGGGCGATCCGGACGGCCCGATCACGATCAAGAAATACGCAAATCGGCGGCTCTACAATACGCAGACGTCCAATTATATCACGCTGGATTTTCTCGCTGAGATGACGCGGAACGATATTGATTTTGTCGTGGTCGATGCGAAAACTGGCGATGATATTACGCATAATGTCCTCACCCAGATCATCGTGGACGAGGAAAGCAGCGGGCAAAATATGCTCCCTGTCAATTTTCTGCGCCAGCTTATCTCGATGTACGGCAACAGCATGCAATCGTTGATGCCCTCATATCTCGAAGCATCCATGGATAATTTCCGCAAAAACCAGAAGCAGTTTCAAGAAGCTGTTGAGGGTGCGTTGAATAAGAATCCATTGGGACAGATGGCCGTAAAGAATCAGAAACAGTTTCAGGAAGCCATTGAAAATGCTTTGAAATCCAGTCCATTGGCGGGTGTCGTTGAAAAGGCATTAAACCCCCTAGGCCTGGGTGATAAGACAGCCTCTAACGACGCAGAACCGGAGCCGGAAGAGGAAGAAATGTCTGCAAAAGATCTTGAGATCATGCAACTCAAACAGCAGCTTGCCGACATCCAATCGAAGATCGATAGTCTCGACGATTAAACTGTCCTCCGCCGCTTTGAATTTCTGGACATTTCCCGACAGGAACCCAATTACGTGAAGAAAAATGCTTTATCCATGACCAGAGAGGCTGACTTTTCAGCCTGGTACCAGCAACTTATATCCGAAGCAGACTTGGCCGAAGAATCCGGTGTTCGCGGCTGCATGGTCATGCGACCTTGGGGCTATGGTATTTGGGAACGGGTACAGTTTCTGATGGATCAGCGGATCAAGGCGACCGGCCATGAAAATTGCTATTTCCCACTCTTCATTCCGCTCAGCTACTTCGCCAAGGAAGCGGAACATGTGGACGGTTTTGCCAAGGAAATGGCAGTCGTTACCCATCACCGATTGATGAAAGACGATAAGGACGGCCTTGTTGTCGATCCTGAAGCGAAACTGGAAGAACCGTTGGTCGTTCGGCCGACATCGGAAACGGTGATCGGTACATCATTTTCCAAATGGGTGCAAAGCTGGCGTGACCTTCCGGTTATGATCAACCAATGGGCCAATGTCGTGCGCTGGGAAATGCGCACGCGGATGTTCTTGCGCACCAGTGAGTTTCTCTGGCAGGAAGGGCATACCGCCCATGCAACTCGTGACGAAGCCATGGAAGAAACGCTCGACATATTGGAAATGTACCGCAGCTTTTCGGAAGAAGTTCTGGCCATGCCGGTTGTTGCTGGTGAAAAACCGGAAAATGAACGGTTTCCCGGTGCTGATGCGACCTATTCTATTGAAGCCATGATGCAGGATGGCAAGGCTTTGCAAGCCGGTACGTCCCATTTCTTGGGCCAAACATTCTCCAAGGCGCAGAACATCCGATTTCAGGATAAAGAGGGGCAGTTTCAGTTCGCTTATACGACGAGTTGGGGCACATCCACGCGGCTGATTGGCGGCGTGATCATGACCCACGGCGACGATGACGGCCTGCGCGTACCGCCACTGATTGCGCCTTATCAGGTCGTGATCATACCCATGCTGCGCGACAAACCAGAAGATGAAGAGGTCTTGAACTTCTGCACTGCGCTAACGAAACAAATTGCCGGATTACGGGCCTTTGACGAGAATGTTCGGGTGAAACTGGACAAGAGCGGAGCCAAGGCGTCCAATAAACGTTGGGCGTGGGTCAAGAAGGGTGCGCCGCTGATACTGGAAATCGGTCCGCGTGATGTCGCGGAAGGCAATGTTTCGGCACTTCGCCGCGATGCGCTTTACAAAGATAATGGCAAACTGGATTCCCAAATTCTTGCAAAAGATGCTTTTGCGGATCAGGTTCCTGCCTTGCTGGAAGAAATCCAGTCAAAATTGCATGGTGAAGCCAAGCAGAGACTGGACTCCAACATTACGCGCGGTTTGACCGATTTTGTTGAAGTTCAGAAATTCTACAAAGAGAATAAAAAATATCCCGGTTGGCTCGAAGTGCAGTGGTGTAGAGCCACGGGCGAAGAGTTGGACCAGATCGAGGAGCGATTGAAAAAGTTGAAGTTGACCTTCCGCAATGTTCCCCAAGAGGCGGCTGCCGTTGACGGCAATTGTATATTCACCGGAAAGCCAGCAGTTGAGCGGATTCTCATCGGCAAAGCCTATTAATGGCCAAACCGTCCAAATCTCATAAGCCAAGACAGGTTCCTTCGCGCAAACAGATATTGGAATTTATCGAAAACTCTGATCAGCCCGCTGGCAAACGGGAAATAGCCAAGGCCTTTCATTTGCGTGGATCAGATAAAATCACCCTCAAAGCCCTGTTGAAAGATATGGCCGATGAGGGGTTGATCGACAGCACACCGGGGCGGGCCTTTCACAAAATGGGCGGTATTCCGAAGGTTACCGTGCTCAAAATTGTCGAAATTGATGGTAATGAAGCCATTGGCATGCCGGAACGCTGGGAAGCCGAAGCCCCGGCGCCGCGTCTGCGGATCAAGGAAAGAGGCCGCCGCGCAGCACTGGCTGTCGGTGACCGCATATTGGCCCGGACCGAAGAACGCGGGCAGGGGTATATCGCCTTCATGATGAAAAAAATCGCCCAAAGCAGTGATATGCTGTTGGGTGTCGTCGAGAAGGATGAGCGCGATCGGTTCTGGTTGAAACCTGTCGATCGGAAAATCAGGCGCAGCACAGCCATTTCTGATCTGGGTGAAGCGGAAGTCGGCAATCTGGTTCTCGCAGAGCCAGTCGGTCGCGGAACGCAAATCAAGGCGCAGGTGAGAGAGGTGCTGGGCGATCCCTTTGCACCGAAATCTTTCAGTCTGATTGCGATCCACAAATATGAAATTCCGCAGGTTTTCCCCTCTGATGTTCTGGACGAAGCGGAACAAGCGACCCAATTGGAGCTCAGCAAACAACACCGCGAAGACCTGACTCATCTGCCCATCGTGGCAATCGACCCGGCTGATGCGCGGGATCATGATGATGCCATCTGGGCAGCGCCCGATGATGACGAGAATAACGCTGGCGGGTTCAAAGCCATAGTCGCGATTGCCGACGTGTCCTTCTATGTCCGCAGCGGCAGCAAACTCGACCGGGAAGCCTATAAGCGCGGCAATAGTGTTTATTTTCCGGATCGCGTGGTTCCCATGCTTCCCGAAGCGCTGTCGACCGATGTTTGTTCGCTCAAACAGGATGTCGATAGGGCCGCATTGGTTTGTCATCTCAAGATAGACGCCAAGGGCAAAGTTGTCTCGTCCCGCTTTACGCGCGCAATCGTTCGTTTGACCGGCAATATCGCTTATGAAGATGCACAGGCTGCGATGGACGGAAAATCAGAACATCCAATGAAAGCGGCAGCTCTTGAACCGCTTTGGGCCTGCTGGAAACTGCTCGCAAAGGCCCGCGATGGCCGTGAGCCGCTGAACCTCGATTTGCCGGAAAAGCGCGTTGTTCTGGATGATCAGGGGCGGATTGCTGAAATTGCCGTTCGTGAGCGTCTCGATGCGCATCGTCTGGTCGAGGATTACATGATCGCGGCCAATGTCGCTGCCGCGAAGATGCTTGAATCCAAGAAGTCGGCTTTGATTTACCGCGTCCATGAAACACCGTCTCGCGAAAAACTGATCGCACTCAAAGACTATCTCAAGAGCTTCGACGTCAGCTTTGCCATGGGACAGGTGATCAAGCCCTCCGTGTTCAACCGTCTGATTTCACAAGTCGGCGAGGCGGAGATTTTGCCGCTGGTTATGGAACAGATATTACGCAGTCAGACACAGGCCTATTACGGCGCCACAAATATGGGCCATTTCGGCCTGTCCCTTGGCAGCTATGCGCATTTTACCAGCCCCATTCGCCGCTATGCAGACCTGATAGTCCATCGCGCTCTGGTCAGTGGCTGCAAATTGGAGCAACCTGAGCCAGACAATGAGAATATTCCGGCGCAAAGCGGACTATCGAAAGATATGGCGGGCAAGCTCGATATGATTTCCGAGAAGATCAGCCAGCTCGAACGCCGCGCCATGAAGGCCGAGCGGGAAACGGTCGATCGCTATATCTCGGCGCATTTGTCAGATCATGTTGGCCAAGTGCTCAAATGCCGGATTACCGGCGTCCAGAATTTCGGGTTTTTCGCAACGGTTGAAGAATTGGGCGGAGATGGGCTTGCTCCTGTCCGGACATTGGGTGTCGAACGGTTTGATTATGACGAGCAAAAGCAACAGCTTGAAGGCATGGATACCGGTATTACCTATAATATCGGGCAAAAGCTGGACTTGCGGTTGGTCGAGGCCAATGCGGCAACCGGTAGCCTGCTCTTTGAATTGGCCGAAGGCGCTAACCATATGACGGGCCGCCATGAACCAAGGCGCGGCGGGAAAGGTCCCGGCGGCAACTCCAAGCCACATCGCAAAGGTAAGCGGGGTCGTCCTGCCAATATCAAACATCGCGGTCGGTAGTGTAACCGGATGGCTTTTGGTGCCAATAGTGCAGGTCATTCAAATAAAGGATATCCCCATGCCAACCCTCGTTCCGAACCAATCCGTACCTGACTTTACCGTAGCTATGACTGATGGCGGCAAGTTTCAATTGAGCCAACGCGCTGGCGATAATTTTACTTTGCTCCTCTTCTATCGCGGACTGCATTGCCCGATCTGCAAGGGGCAGTTGCGTGACCTGCAGCGTAAATTGGGTGATTTTGCAGAACGCGGCGTGATGGCTGTAGCGATCAGCATGGATGATCAAGGCCGCGCTCAAAAATCAGCCGAGGATTGGGGTATTGATGAATTGATGCTCGGCTATGGCCTCGGCGAAGATACAGCCCGGCAGCTGGGTCTCTATATGTCCGCTGGCCGTCCCGACAGTCCGGAACCGGCGCGGTTTTCTGAACCGGCGCTGTTTCTGGTTCGCCCTGATCAGACGCTCTATTTTGCCAGCGTCCAAAGCATGCCGTTCACGCGGCCGCCACTGGATCAATTGTTGCAAGGTATCGACTATGCCCTGGCCAATGATTACCCGGCGCGCGGCGAACTGGGTTAGGGCGCTAGCTTAACCGGTCAATCTCTTCCTTGCTCAGTGATCCGGGTACAACCATCACAGGGCAGGGAAGGCTACCGACCTCTGTTGCGGCAAAATGCGTTACCAAAGGACCGGGCACGCCATTGCCGGCAGCACCGAGAACGAGGGCCGCCAAGCCGTCAATCTCGTCCATGAGTTTCCGAACATCTTTCGCGCCCTTGCCCTCTCTGACGGTGATTGAGGGGCGGATCCCGGTTTCTTCAAATAAAGTACCAGCGGCGCTCGATACCAGCGCTTCGGCGCGGTTCTTGGCTTCTTCCTCAAGCGTGGCCTGAACCCCGCCCCAGGCAACAAAGCCTTCACTGGCCACTAGTGCCAGAATATGCAGCGCGCCATTTGTCTTCATTGCGCGCCGAGAAGCAAAGCGCAGAGCGATGCTCGCTTCCTCCGTTTCGTCAATAACCACTAGGTAAGTACGCATCAATAATCCCCAACCGCCTGCGCAAATTTCACTAATAAAACCGAGCTTGCGATAAAAGCCTGTGATATGCAAGATTTACACAGCTTGCGCTTTGCTGTCTTTTGCGCATAAACGCTTTAACGATTATAGACACAAGGGTTTTCTCTCCATGCCGATCAACCTTCAAATGCCCGCCCTATCGCCGACGATGGAAGAAGGGACACTGGCCAAATGGCTTGTGAAAGAAGGGGATGAAGTGGCTTCCGGCGATTTGCTGGCGGAGATCGAAACCGACAAGGCGACGATGGAATTTGAAGCGGTGGACGAAGGTGTCATTGCGAAGATTGTGGTGGCCGAAGGGACCGATAATGTCAAAGTCGGGGATGTGATTGCGATTATCGCCGAAGAGGGAGAAGACGTTGACGTGGCATCGGAAGGCAGTGCCAGTGAACCGAAAAAGGCAAAGCCCGAACCTGCACCTGAGAAAACAGAAGAAAAAGCTGCGCCTGCACCCAAGAAGGCTGCTGAACCGGAGCCGGAAGAAAAGCCCAAGGCCGCTGCTCCCGCTGATGGCGATGGTGATCGCATCAAAGCAAGCCCATTGGCTAGAAGATTGGCCGAGCAAAAAGGCGTTGATCTCGCCGCTCTAAAGGGTTCCGGCCCCGGCGGCCGGATCATCAAGGCCGATATTGATGCAGCTGAAGGCGGCACCGCGCCGACCAAAAGCGAAACCGCGGCGCCTGCGCCAACCTCTGCTGCGACCCCGGCACCGGCACCAGCAGCCAATGATTTCGATATCCCGCACACGTCGGAAAAACTGTCCGGCATGCGCAAGACCATTGCCCGCCGCCTGACTGAAGCGAAGCAGACCATACCGCATATCTATCTCACCGTGGATATCCAGCTCGACAAGCTGCTCAAACTGCGCAGCGAACTCAACGCGACGCTGGAACCACGCGGTGTCAAATTGTCGGTCAATGATTTGCTGATCAAGGCGCTGGCGGTCTCGCTCATGCAGGTGCCGAAATGCAATGTCTCGATTGACGGCGATCAGCTCAAGACCTTTGCCCGCGCCGATATCTCTGTGGCCGTGAGCATTCCCGGCGGCCTGATCACACCGATTATCACGAGCGCCGACACAAAATCGCTCAGCACCATTTCCACTGAAATGAAAGATCTCGCAGGCCGCGCCAAGGACGGCAAGCTCAAGATGCACGAATATCAGGGCGGCACCGCCAGCATCTCCAACATGGGCATGTTCGGGATCAAGAATTTCGACGCGGTGATCAACCCGCCGCAAGCGATGATCATGGCGATCGGGGCAGGGCAGAAGCGCCCCCATGTCATCGACGACAGCCTGCAAATCGCCACGGTTATGAGTGCAACCGGCAGCTTTGATCACCGGGCGATTGATGGTGCAGATGGCGCGCAGTTGATGCAGGTGTTTAAAGATCTGGTGGAGAACCCATTGGGGATGCTGGCTTAATCAGCCGTTGAGCCGCCATTTCCCCCAGCTATTCATTTCCTCACCCCCAAGGAGTAAGCCCAATGAAAATAGCAGTTATCGGAAAAGGTCGCGTTGGCAGTGTGTTGGGACCAGCTTTTCATAAAGCAGGTCATAATGTAAGCTATGGTGTCCGCGATGCGAACGACGCCAAATATGACAATGGCGATGGCATCGGTTTGAAATCAACCAATGACGCGGCGCAATGGGCGGACGTGGTGATCCTGTCCGTCGACTGGTCAGTAGCGCTGGATGCGCTTAAGCAATGTGGCGATCTGGCGGACAAGATACTTATCGATTGCAATAATCCCCTGAAAATGGGCGATGGCGGACTGGAACTCGCATTGGGTTTTGACAATAGCGCCGCCGAGATGATCGATGCGCAGACGAATGCGAAGGTTGTCAAAGCGCTGAACCAAGTCGGTTCGCCGGTCATGGGCATGGCACATGACTATCCCGAACGTCCGATCCAGTTTGTCGCAAGTGATCATGATGATGCGAAAGAAATTGTTAGCGGATTGCTTCGCGACATCGGTTTTAACCCGATTGACTATGGCCCACTTATCAACGCGCGGAAACTGGAACCGCTAGCAATGGTGTGGATTGATCAAGCATTCCAACATGGTATGGAACCTCACTCCGCCTGGTACCTAATGCCTGGCAAATGACGAAAGTAGAAGACTGATATATGGCAAAAAATTACGATCTCATCGTCCTTGGTTCCGGCCCTGGCGGCTATGTCGCGGCCATCCGCGCCTCGCAACTCGGCCTGAAAACCGCCATTGTCGAGCGCGAAAATCTCGGCGGCATCTGCCTCAATTGGGGTTGCATACCGACCAAGGCGCTGCTTCGCTCGGCGGAGGTGTTTCACAATATGAAGCGCGCGGCCGATTACGGTCTGGCGGCGGAGAAGATCAGTGCGGATCTGGACGCCGTCGTGAAACGCTCCCGAGGCGTGGCGGGTCAGCTGAACAAGGGCGTCACCGGCCTGATGAAGAAGAACAAGATTGACGTCATCATGGGCGACGGCAAGATTGTCGAGAAAGGCAAAGTCGCCGTCAAGACAGAGAAGGGCGACGAAGAACTCACCGCCAAGAATATCATCATCGCCACCGGTGCCCGCGCCCGCGATCTGCCTTTTGCCAAGGCCGATGGCAAACGCATCTGGACCTATCGCCATGCCATGACGCCGCCGGAAATGCCTAAAAAACTGCTGGTTATCGGCTCCGGTGCGATCGGGATCGAATTTGCCAGCTTCTATAATGACATGGGCGCGGACGTGACCGTGGTCGAGATGATGGACCGCATCGTTCCGGTCGAGGATGAGGAAATCTCGAAATTTCTCGAAAAGTCGCTGAAAAAGCAGGGCATGACCATCATGACCGGCGCTGGCGTCAAGAGTATCGAGACATCAGCCAAGGGCGTCAAGGCGGAGATTGAGGACAGCAAAGGCAAGAAAGCCAGCCATGACTTCAGCCATGTGATTGTCGCGGTGGGTATCCAGCCCAATGTCGAAACCGTCGGTCTGGACGAGCTTGGCATCGAGCCCGACGAGCGCTTCCATATCAAAACGGACGCGATGTGCCGGACCAATGTCGAGGGCATTTACGCGATCGGTGACGTCACCGGCGGACCGTGGCTCGCGCACAAAGCCAGTCATGAAGGCGTTATCGCGGTCGAAGCGATAGCGGGTGGCCATCCGCACGCGATGGATGTGAACAATATCCCGGGCTGCACCTATTGCCACCCACAGATCGCGAGCGTCGGCCTGACCGAAGCCAAGGCAAAGGAAGCCGGTCATGACGTCAAAGTCGGCAATTTCCCGTTTATCGGGAACGGGAAGGCCATTGCGCTTGGAGAGACCGAAGGTTTCATCAAAACCGTGTTCGATGCGAAAACCGGCGAATTGCTGGGCGCGCACATGATCGGGGCCGAGGTTACCGAGCTGATCCAAGGCTATACCGTCGGCAAAACGCTGGAGACGACTGAAGCGGAACTGATGAACACTGTCTTCCCGCATCCAACACTCAGCGAAATGATGCACGAAAGCGTGCTCGACGCCTATGAGCGGGTTTTGCATATGTGATCAGACGTTAGACGTTACCCCTCACCAACGTCGCCTAACCGCCTTCGGCGCTAAGGCTTTGGTTTCCTCTCCCTCAAGGGGAGAGGAGGGCCCATTTTGGCAGTTTCGGCCACTTTTCCTCTCCCCTTGAGGGAGAGGACAGATTTGCTTACGAACTTGTTCGTTAGAAAATCTTGGTGAGGGGTGGAGGTCAAGCGCCAATGGCCGGATATAAACGGCAAACTCTACAACACGCCAAACAGCTACGTCGCGACATGACGCCGCAGGAGCGTCTGCTTTGGAACCGGTTAAGAGACCGTCAATTAGGCGGATATAAGTTTCGAAAACAACAGCCAATAGGTCCCTATATTGTTGATTTCATATGCCACGAAAAGAATCTGATTGTGGAAGCAGATGGATCGCAGCATTATGATAGTGATCATGACCTGGCGCGCGATCAGTGGTTGAAAAAGCAAGACTACTCTGTTCTTAGATATTGGAATAATGAGATAAACGAGAATCTGGAGGGCGTTTTGGAAGCTATTTTGGTTGCGCTTTCCCAACACCCCTCACCAACGTCGCCTAAGCAATAAATTGCTAAGGCTTTGGTATCCTCTCCCTCAGGGGGAGAGGAAAAGAAAGTAATATCGTGAATCCCATCATATTGGCGCAGATTGGGAGTAGGGATTTTACTTCTCTCCCCTTGAGGGAGAGAAAAGACTTGGCTTGGCAATTTATTGCCTTAGCAAGTCTTAGAGAGGGGTGGGCGGCAATCATTGCCGTTGCGCTTATACGCCACCCCTCACCGACTACGACTAAGCACCTGCGGTGCTAAGTCTTCGTTGTCCTCTCCCTAAAAGGAGAGAGAATTCAAAGAGGGGAGCAATCGATGAATCCGATCAAAGGCTTACTGGCACTATCTCTTACCATCTCTGCGACTGCCAATGCGGAGACCATCGTCTATACGGCTGACCGGATGTTGGATGTCGACAGCGGCCGAATGATCGAGAACCCCGCCATTATCGTCACTGATGGTAAAATCGCCCGGGTCACGGACCAGAATGACCCGGTCGAGCCAGCAGATGCCAAAACGGTTGCACTGGGAGATGTCACAATTCTCCCCGGTCTGATCGACATGCACGTCCATCTTGATGCCAATCCGATTTATGGCGGCTATAGCGGCCTGCAATTCACGGATCAGTTCTTTACGGTGCAGGGTGTCGCCAATGCACGCGCTATGCTGGAGGCAGGTTTTACCAGCGTTCGCAATATCGGTTCCGACAATTACTCGGACATCGCATACAAGCAGGCGATTGATGAAGGATTGATCGCCGGACCGCGCATTACACCTGCGGGCTATTCGCTAGGCGCAACCGGCGGCCATTGCGACCAGACCTTCCTGCCGCCTTCATTCCAGGCCAAATCGCCTGCCGTCGGCGATGGCCCCGCGGAATTGCGGAAAAAGGTGCGGGAACAGCGCAAATATGGCGCCGAGGTCATCAAGGTATGTGCCACGGGCGGAGTGTTTTCCCGCAATACGGAGCCGGGACAGCAGCAATTGTCGCTGGAAGAGCTCAGCGCGATTGTCGATGAGGCGAAGCTGTGGGGTCTGAAAACAGCGGCCCATGCCCATGGCGCTGCCGGAATCAAGACAGCGATCCGTGCTGGCTTTACCACCATCGAGCATGCCAGCTTGGTCGACAAAGAGGGCATTGATCTAGCGCGCAAGAACGGCACCTATTTCGGAATGGATATTTTCAACACCGAATATACCCAGTCAGAAGGCAAGAAAAACGGGGTCTTGGAGGAAAATCTTCTCAAAGACCGGCAAATTGCCCAGCTGCAGCGCGACAATTTCCGCGCCGCCCATCAGGCGGGCGTGAAGATGGTGTTCAGTTCCGATGCCGGCGTCATGCCGCATGGTATAGCAGGCGGGCAGTTCAAGATCATGGTCGACTATGGCATGACACCACTGCAAGCCATTCGCGCCGCTACGATTAATGCTGCGGATGCGCTTGGGAAAGCCGATCAGGTCGGGCGGATAAAGATTGGATATCATGCGGATTTTATTGCTGTTGATGGCAATCCGCTCGCCAATATACGGGAATTGGAAGATGTCGACGTCGTAGTAAAGGGCGGGACGCTCGTAAAAGGACAATAGAATGGCTAAAGGCACGCATGACTATGTCGAGGACCCGCGCAACGAAACCATTCTGATCAACGTCAATGGCGCGATAACGCCGCGGGCCGAGGCCATGGTATCGGTGTTTGACAGTGGTTTCATGCTGGGAGACGGGGTCTGGGAAGGCTTGCGGGTCCACAAAGGCAGTATTGCGTTTCTCGGCGCGCATATGGACCGGCTATTTGAAGGCGCCAAAGCCATTGCCATGGATATTGGCATCAGCCGGGAAGAGCTGATTGCGCGGCTTTATGAAACTATAGAAGCCAACGGCATGACCGCTTGTCACATCCGCTTGATGGTGACGCGCGGTATCCGTTCGACGCCTTATCAGGACCCCAGGGTCATTATTTCTCCCGCGACCATCGTGATCATCCCCGAATATAAAGAAGCACTGCCCAGCACAGTGGAAAATGGCATCCGCCTCTTTACGGTTCATGTCAGGCGCGGTGATCCGGCGGTGCAGGACCCAAAACTTAACTCCCATAGTAAGCTCAATTGTATAACCGCCTGTATTCAGGCGACACAGGCCGGGGCGGACGAAGCCTTAATGCTGGACCCACAGGGCTTTGTCGCGACCTGCAACAGCACGCATTTCTTCATTGTTCGCAAAGGGCAAGTATGGACGAGCAGCGGCGACTATTGCCTGGGCGGGATTACGCGCAGCAATGTGATTAAACTGTGCCGGGAAAATGACATTCCGGTATTCGAGAAGAATTTCTCCCTGACCGACGTTTATGGCGCGGACGAAGCCTTTGTCACCGGGACTTTTGCTGGCGTGGTGCCAGCAACCGAGGTCGACGGGCGGGTATTGAGTCAGGGCAGGGGACCGGTGGTCGAGCGCCTACAAGGACTGTACAAAGCGCTGATCGAAAGTGACACGGCGTCATGACGTCACAGCCCGTGCGCATTGCCATGTGGTCAGGGCCGCGCAATATCTCGACCGCGATGATGCGTAGTTTTGGCAGTCGGTCGGATTGCGCTGTAACCGATGAACCCTTTTACGGCGCCTTCCTGAAGAAGACCGGTTTTCAGCAGCCGATGGCAGACCAGATCATTGCGTCCATGGATTGCGATTGGACTTCTGTGAAGAACGCGATGCGCGGCCCGGTGCCAGAGGGAAGGGCGCTTTGGTATCAAAAGCATATGCCGCATCATATGGTTGATGATGTTTCGATCGCTGATTTCCCAGATCATCGACACGCCTTTCTGATCCGCAATCCTGAGGATGTAGTGGCAAGCTACGCCGCCAAACGGGTGGAAGTGACGGCAGATGATCTCGGTTATGAGCGGCAAGTCGAATATCTTGATCAGGTGGCGCAATTGACCGGGACAGCGCCCATAGTAATGGATAGCGCTGAAATCTTGCAAAATCCTGAGGCGCATTTGCAGAGTCTGTGCACCGCGTTGGATATTAGTTGGGATCCTGCAATGCTTTCTTGGAAGCCCGGACCACGAGATACGGACGGGATATGGGCTTCCCACTGGTATAATCGCGTTCTTGATACCACAAGTTTCGCTCCGCCGTCCGACCGATCGCCAACGCTGACTCATGCACAGCAGCAGGTTGCCGATCAATGCCGAAAATTTTACAATCAACTATTAGCTTTTCGCCTTAAGATTCTCTGATAACAACCAATTATGGTTTTAGCTCAGCACCACGGGAGGCAAAATAACTGTGGTCGAGAGCATCAGATTCGGTAGCGTTAAAACGGAATATGTGATATATTAACCTATTGCTTTAGGAGGCTTCTATGTTCAACTTGTTTACAATCGCTCTTCTAAGTGCCGCGAGCACTGGTGCAGCAGACGCCGAAACCATGAGGGTTACTTATTCCAATTGCTTGACCGATTTCACGATTACACATCTCGATCAGAAAACCGCGCGAGGGTCCTTCAAAAAAGCCGCCGCAGAGGCTTGTCCAGATGAACGCAGCGCTATGATTGCTGCTATAAAAAAAGACGAGATGGAATTTGATAGCTCGCAAGAGGAAGCCATGCAGTTTGCGACAGAAGAAGCAGATAGCGTTCTAACCGCGTTTACGGACGGCTATGCGGGCTATTTAAGTTCGAGTACCAGACCAGTTAAACAATAGCGCATAACCGCTCTGACGAAAAATGTAGGTTCAATCAGCTATAGTCGCGAATCATGTTGATTTGACCAATGCTGGCACACCATTTCCGCCGGTTTCCTGTTGCTTCTTGCGTTTGGCTATTACGGCTGCTCGTTTCATCGCTTTGCGCTGCATCATCAAGCCGGCCAACATCCCGATGGCAATTGCCAGCAGATATTGAATGACCCAAGTCAGCATGACCCACTCATAAAAACTATGCAGCGCAAAGACTGTCAGGGTTACGCCAATCCCTACCGCCAAATCACCTCGGGGATCGCCGCGGTTGGCCCATGCAAATTTTAAAGCAGCGATAATTGGAACGAAAATCAACAATATGAAACAGAATAATCCGATGAAACCGGTTTCGGCTGCCACAAGCAAATAGCTGTTATGCACCGGCGCGGATCGGCTGCCTTGGTTCCAAATGACACCGGCTCTTTGCGAATATCCTTCGGTATTGGCGATGACGACATATTGATTGGCACCTATGCCCATAGGATGATCGGACCATATCATCTTTGCCGCTCGCTCAAAAGCTTGCCGCTCCTCGTTACTGCCTTCAGTGGAATTGATCGCAAAACGCTGCTGAAGCGAAGAAATTGCGACGGGTGTAGCTGCGGCAAGGATGACTAATCCAATGACGGCAACTTTAGTTTTTCGCGCCGAGGGCTTCCGAACCATAGACAGAAAGATCAGAAGCATGACACCGATACCCGCAAGTCCGATTGTCGCTCGTGAAGCCCCGAAAGCGACGACGATCAAGCCGGCTATTACTCCCAATACCGGCAGCTTTGCTTTTTTTGTAGCCATGAGTAGCGCGAGCGAGGGATAGAGCGCAAAATGAGTAGCGACACCCAAAAGGTTTTGATGCCCCATTGTTCCGCTCGCCTGAACTACACCAGACAGCTTCTGATTGATTGAAAAACCTGCTTGCAGAGTGATACCGCAGATCAGACCTGCGATAATCATCTTTGGTCCATCCGCGGTCATGCAAATATTGGCAGAAGCCCAAAAAACCAACATCACGGTGCCCAATTGCCATGCATAGAAAAAAGAAGCCTGGGGATTGTTCGAAAAGACGATGGATAACGCGGCAGCACCGATATAGGCTATGAAGATTGCAGTGAATGGAAAAGCTATTTGCCCCGGCCATGTCGCCCAGCTAATTATAGCTCCATCAAGATTCCACGCGGATATTACAAACGGTAAAAAACCGACGGCAAAATAGAGGTAGCGTCGATATCTTGCATTCTGCTGCAATAGAACGAAAAATATGGGCACAGAGAAGATTATGACCGCCAGCGCAACGAATCTCATGATCTATGTTCTTCCTTTGCCATCCTGTGACTTTGCGATTCTGCACTCATAAAGCCAGTCAGTTAAAGATTATTGCAAAAAAATCCATCTGACTTTTAGCCTTGTTGACCAACCGAAATCAAAAATATTACGGATATGCATCATCTAATACGAATTAGATATTTACGACTGTGTAAAGCAAAATCGATTTCTATCGTATCGGTTTAGTAGAATTTGATATCTGTTTTGTGCAGAAATGTAACATCTTCGCGGCCCGTCCCAAAATGACACATTATCGCAGCCTGTTAGCGAAATTATCGACGGATATATCTGTTTTTAAACAATAAATAGCGACAGAAAATATAGCCCCCACCGGTTGTTACGATTAGATTGTAATAAAATCCGACACTCAAAAGTAAATAACTCATAATCGAATAATGCCATTGACTCCGTCACTTAGAATGGGAATTAACTTTATCTTAACGCCTATTCTGGCGGGATCTTAGGGGAAGATATATGAAATCAGCAAAGTTACTGCTTGCTGGCGCTGCGCTATTTGCACTGCCACTCGCAACTGCACCAGCTAGTGCACTAACCATTGTATTGAACAACACCGGCGGTGTTGAAACGAATACCAAAGCTTATGCAGGTTTTGTCGCTGCTGCACAGTTCTGGGAAAACGTTTTCACAAATGATGCCACTATCCGTCTGGATGTTGGTTTTGGTGGTTTGCCGCCTAACGTTTTAGGGTCAACCGGTAGCAGCTCTGCAGGTGCCCTTGTCGAACCGTTTCTTCAGGCATTGCGCGCTTCTGGTACGAGCAATTTGGATGCTCAAGCTGTTTTTTCCAAACCTCGTTCCTTCTCAATTTGATAATGATGACGGTTCTGACATTCTTGGCGTGAATGCATTGATTTCCGCCCCGAACCCAGGCGGCGGTGGTGTTGCAACCCCACTCGTCCGGACGTTGGATGCAGATGGCAGTGCCAACAACGCCGTTTTGGACGTCAACACAGCAGTTTTGAAATCTGTCGGGCTTCTTGGTGACGATGGATCTTCCGACGGCAACGTGACTTTTAGCGATGAATTCGCATTTGACTTCGATCCTACCGACGGAATTACGGCTGGCGCATTTGACTTTGTCGGAATCGCCATCCACGAAATCGGTCATGCACTTGGTTTTGTCTCCGGTGTAGACACATATGATTTCGTAGGCGGTAATCCTGACATCCCATTCGGCGATGGCACCTTTGCCGACTTGGATCTCAATCCATTCCGTATTGCAAGCCCGCTAGACCTGTTCCGCTACAGTGAACTGAGTGCGCAGCTCGGTATTGTAGACTGGGCTGTAGGCGGCGAAGGTAACGAAGCACCTTTCTTCTCGCTTGATGGCGGTGCGACCAACTTTTTTGGTGATGCGTTCTTCTCAACCGGCGATTTCTTGGGTGATGGCCGTCAAGCCAGCCACTGGAGAGACGTTGCTGCTGGTGAAGTTCAGCGCGGTATCTTGGATCCAACCATTTCGCGAGGAACCAACAGCATCATTACTGGTCTTGATCTAGCGGCATTTGACGCAATCGGTTTCAATTTGAACTTCGATGTTCTTGCCAATCCGGATTTTGCGTTCAACACCAATAATATCAATGTTTCAGCTGTTCCTGAGCCAGCAACCTGGGGCATGATGATCTTTGGTTTCGGTATGGTCGGTGGTGCTTTGCGCCGTCGTCGCAAGTCGGTGACTGCAAAGCCCGCTATCGCTTAATTCGAGACAGTTTCAACACAGAAACCCGCTGGCGCGAGCCGGCGGGTTTTTTGTTGGTAACGATATATTCTAGATATTATGTCATTGCACTCTCCAGTAAAGCATTCCTTTTTTTGTGATGTATCCCGTAGCAACATGCGATAGGGCGTTAAGAATGACTGGACCGACGAGAATGAAGGGGCGACAATGATTTCTCGTCAAATGCTATCCCAAATCACATGGGTGGCTGGATCCTACGGCGCTTCTCAAGGCCTTCGCCTCTTTACCAATGTTGTTCTTGCCCGCTTGCTGGCGCCGCAACTTTTCGGCGTGATGCTTATCGTCAATACGCTGAGAACTGGCATCGAGCTTTTGTCTGATGTTGGTATCGGTCAGAATATCGTGAGCAATCGCAAGGGCGATCAGCCCGATTTTTACAATACGGCATGGACCATCCAAATCATTCGCGGGATTTTCCTTTTCGCTATCGCCTTGTTGCTGGCTCAGCCTCTGGCCTCATTTTATGATAGTGATGAATTGGTAGAAATCATTCCCATTATCTCAGTGGTCTTTCTTCTCACCGGTATTCAGGCACCGGCTCGCTTTATTTTACAAAAACGACAAGCGGTTAGGACCATTGCATTATTTGATGTCTTTATCGCAGCGGTTTCCGCCATCGTTCATATTGCCTTGGCGCTATATTCTCCCACGATTTGGGCTCTAGTAGCTGGTCTGATCGTGGCGACATCCATTTCCGCAACGGCAAGCTTCTTTCTTATTGATTTTCGTTTGTACCGGATCAAAATATCTCGTGAACATGTCAAAGCAATCATCTCGTTTGGCAAATGGGTTTTTGCTTCCTCCGTCGTCTTTTTTCTGGCCATGAATTTCGACCGCCTATATTTTGCGAAAGAAATTCCGTTTGCAATATTAGGTATTTATGGAATCGCGCGAACATTTTCCGACATGATCGGCATGTTGGTACAGCGTATTGGCACCATGATGATTTTTCCGAAAGTCGCCGCATTTGCGAAAGACCGTTCAGAATTGCGCCCTGCAATAGCCGGCCTGCGAAGAAAAGCCTTACTAGCAACAGCCGGCGGACTCTCGATAATAGTTGCGCTTTCCGACGTTGTAATTCTTACGCTTTATGATGATCGCTATATTGCAGCGGCCTTTATGCTACCGATTTTAATGGCTGGTACCTGGTTTTCAATCCTTTCGACAATGGGCGAATCCTTTATGTTGGGCATTGGAAAGTCAGTTCATAGTGCCCAAGCCAATTTTGCAAAATTACTCTGGCTCGTCATTGCCGTACCTTTGACCCTGACTTATTACGGCCTGATCGCTGCCCTTTGTGTCATCGCGATTGCTGATTTATTTCGCTATGTCTCTTTATCCTTCTCGCAATGGAAAGAAGGCCTCTCTTTCCTGAAACAGGATTTTGCCCTGCTTAGCCTTTTCGCATTTCTCGTGGTGATTTGGCGGTACATATTCATGCAACTGGGGTTAGTCGCAGATTTCGGGACTTGGCTGGAATATGGGAGCATCATCAATGGCTGACAACAAGCTATCGGTCGATGCAGATTCGGCGAGTAAAAGCTCCGGCCCAATTGAGGGCAGGGTGGGTGTCGTTGTTATCGGCCGTAATGAGGGTGACCGCCTGGTCCAATGTATCGATTCCCTTACACTTATGGGGTTGCCGATCGTTTATGTTGATTCAGCATCTACCGATGGAAGTCCAGAGGCGGCTAGATCCCGTGGAGCCGATGTTCTTGATCTGGATCTGGCAACCCCATTTACGGCAGCGCGAGCGCGGAATGAGGGATTTGCTCGATTGTTATCGATCGCGCCAAATATTGACTATATCCAGTTTGTCGATGGAGATTGCGAGATTGAGCAAGGCTGGATAGCATCTGCCACTGATTTCCTCGATCAACGTTCAGATGTAGCGATAGTCTGCGGACGACGGCGAGAGCGGTTTCCCGATGCTTCATTCTATAACAAGATTTGCGATGAGGAATGGAATACCGCCGTCGGTGAAAGCGAGGCATGTGGCGGCGATGCTCTTATGCGCAAAAGCTCCTTCGTCGCTGTTGATGGATATAATGGCGGTATCATAGCAGGCGAAGAGCCTGAATTGTGCAGTCGTATGCGGACGAAGAATATGCGAATCTGGCGCATTGATCAGCCGATGACAGTTCATGACGCTGATATGCATCATTTTCGGCAATGGTGGCTACGTGCGATACGCAGTGGTTTTGGATATGCTCAGGTTTGGTGGACCACACGAAAAACTGGCAAGGCGCTTTATAGTCGCGAGTTGGTTCGGGCGATATTATGGGCGTTAATTATACCATTAATTGCGGTTGTCGGTGGCCTGTTTGCGCCCATCTTTTTGCTCATTCTTCCTGCAATTTATATGGCGCAAACCGCTCGCATGGCGATTAAACAAGGAGCTTTTAATAAGTTCTCGTGGAAAGTCGCAGCACTTAATATTGCCGGAAAATTCGGGGAAACACTTGGAATTTTCCGCTTTGTTTCTCGCCTTTTAAAAGGGAAACAGGGCGGTGCGATTTTTTACAAGTGAGTAACGCCGCCTCGCCAAACAGACTTTCGGTTAAGAATTTGATCTGAAAATTGCGTTATCTTCTTTACCGTAACCAATTACAAATGCGATACAGTTTGATCACTTACCCGTACAGGGGCGGCAGCCATGATTTTCGACCAGTTTGACAGTATCCGCATCATAAACTTGCCTTATCGCACGGATCGACGCGCGGAAATGGAAGGAGAATTGGCGCGTATTGGCCTGCTTGATGATCCACGCGTCGCTTTTTTCAAGGCCTTCCAGTTTGATGATGCTGGACCGTTTAGTTCCCCAGGCGCACGCGGTGTTTTTCAAAGCCATCTAACAATACTAGAAGAAGCCGCCAGCAACGAACATCGCGTGCTCATCCTGGAAGATGATTGTGATTTCATTCCTGATGCGTCCGCTTATGTACCCCCAAAGCCTTGGTCGATCTTTTATGGTGGTTATGAAGCTCAGGATCCTTCTAACCTTCTGGCCAGTGACATAATTGGCGCGCACATGATGGGGTTCTCTCCGGAAACAGCCGCTCATCTTGCGGACTATCTCAAAAACCTGAGCTATGAAGGTATGCACCCTCCAATTGACGGTGCTTATATTTGGTATCGTCGTGCGTTTCCGGATGTGACCACTATATTTGCCGAGCCGGCCCTTGGACATCAACGTCCATCGCGAACCGACATTGCTGAGCTGCGCTTCTTTGACAAGATACCAGTTGTGCGAGAAGTGGCCGGCTTGGGCCGCAAATTGAAACGGGCTCTGAACCGCTAAACTGGCTGGAGCATCAATAAGACGTGTCGACGTCGTGTTTCTTGCACGCTAAATCGATATAGGATCCGGGAGCAGGGGGCTTGTCGAACAACCCGACCAGGCGGCTATGCCACATATGGACCGCGACCGTATCGTCTTCGAGCATAGCCTCTACAACCTCGGCAGGTTCATATAAATCGCGCGCATCTTTCCAGCGTACGGGATAAAAAACGCTTGGTGGCTTTGCATATTGCTCA
Source organism: Parasphingorhabdus cellanae (assembly GCF_017498565.1). NCBI lineage: Bacteria > Pseudomonadati > Pseudomonadota > Alphaproteobacteria > Sphingomonadales > Sphingorhabdaceae > Parasphingorhabdus > Parasphingorhabdus cellanae. Next base: position 251,323 of record NZ_CP071794.1, on the reverse strand, counting down.
AGCTTGTTCTTTTGGATCACATAAGTAACAAGACCTGAAGAATAGGTGCCCCATGGCATTTCATCCAGCCCGATCGGGCCTTTGGTCAATCTTTGCCAGTAAAAAGCCAAAGACCTTTTTGGACCAAACCAGGGCGGTCGCTTATTGGCTTGCGGTATCGAATTAAGATCAGAAACCATGGCCGATCCTGCTGGCGCTAGGAGCACGGCATTGTTAACCCAACCCTCATACTCCCAGCAAAAAACATGGTCTGCTTCGAACTCCAAGGGTTTCAAAAAATAGAAATCCATATCGACCCAATAGCCGAGCCCTTTTGCCAATAATTCATAGCGCCAGAAGTTTGCGCCGAGCGCAACTGAACCCGTATCCGCATAGGTCAGCAAGCGTTCTCTTGGCATAACTTCGGCAGCATCACGCAATATGATGCCATCGGGCACGCCTTCCAGCTTATCAGGCTCATAAGACCAAAGCGTGAACTGATGCCCCACAGCCAAAGCTGACTTCAGACACAGACGCTCTAAATAGCTCAGTTTATTGCCCACCCACAGGGAATTGAGTTGCTGTAATTCCAAGATGATACTCCACCAAAACCAATAGCGTCAAAGCCGTTCTATACATGGTCGAGAAAGCCTGTCGATGTGATTTTTTCCTTGAAGACCAATGATATCATCACTGTTGAACACCAGCGCTGACTTGACGCTGTTAGGATTGAATGCAAATTAACTTAACTTCAAAATTTTTCCGCTATATCTCGGAAAAAGGCTGTTTTTGATATGTCAAAGCTTCCACAAACTATAGTTGATTTGCGCGCGCTTTCACGGGCGTTCAAGCTACGCAGATCGTCCTGGTTGAATGATATTCAAATTCCTGATCAACCTGCATTTGATCCTGAATTTGATAGTTTGTTTCGCGAAAAAATACAGCAAGCGCAGTATTATCTCGAATTTGGATCGGGTGCTTCAACAGTTCTGGCTGCAAAGGCCGGCGTCAAAACGCTATGTGTTGAGACAGATCGTAAATATTCTGATGCAGTTCGTAAAAAGGTAGGAGTCAAAGCACCTGTTACGATAATTTACAGCGACATCGGATTAACCGAAGAATGGGGTTATCCGGTGTTTACGCGCCCATCAATGATCAAATATGCTCGCTGGAGAAACTATACAGAGAAAGCCTTTGCTCAGATTGAACAATCCGAGAAATTTCCCGACATGGTTCTCGTAGACGGCAGGTTTCGCGTCGCATGCGCCCTCGCAACAGCTTATCATGCTGTAGAAGCTAAAGCCAATTGCTCGCTATATATCGATGATTATGTTGGAAGACCCCATTATGAACAGGTGGAGGGCTTTCTCGGCGCACCAAAGATTGTCGGGAGGACTGCCTGTTTCTCGATTGGCCCAGGATTATTGAAACAAGATATCACTCAAGATGTGATCCATGAAGTCCACAAGGATTTCCGCTGAATTACTCATAGCTGATGATCACGCCTGGTAATTTCCAAATGAAGCCGGTCGTGTTTTTGGTTTGAAAAATCAAGTGATTTTAAACCAATGTAAATCAGCTCAATCGGAATAATATTTGCTATATTCGGAGCCACCATATCCATAACCATAGGGGTCAATGAGACCACCCACATAGCGGTTTAGAACAGTACCAAGACAAGGAGTAGGTTTTAGCAACGCTACCGTATTGTTCATCTGTTTCTTAGTCGTAATACCCTGCTCGATTATAAGCATATAGGCATCAAGGTGCTGGGCTATCATGATTGTGTCGTCATTGGCGAACGCCGGCGGAAGATCACAAATCACAATCACGTCATTGGGCAAGCTCTTTACAGCTTCCATCAACGCATCAAACCTTTTACTGGCAAGCAATTCTGCCGAATTGGTTTTGACGCGATAACAGGGGAAAACAACCAAATTGCTATCGCCAATTCTGCGACCAACAGAATGCAAATCGTCTGTTTTACCAGCGAGATACTCGCCAAGTCCGTTCTTGCCTTCTACACCTAAAGCCTCGGCGAGTGACCCGCGCCGTAGATCAAAATCGAATAGATAAATTGTTTTTTCGGACAACCGCGAGAGCGCAGCGGCCAGATTCATAGATAAGAATGACTTACCAGCTGCAGGTGTTGCCGACGTCGTCCCGAATAAGTTCCAACCATTCGAGTCCAACGTTTTGATCACTTGCGACCGTAAAAGATTGAAAGGCCGTGAACGGATATCATTCCCGTCAAAACCCACAATGTGATTCGCCTCAAGTGTTGCTTCGTCAGGTATGAACGCTTCCAGCTGTGCCGGATGCGGAATTACAACAGGACCTGACAGATCAGACGGTTTATTGGTGGTGTTGAGCACTGAGCATTATCCAAATATATAAGATTATAGTCGACTAAAATTCTTCGACATGAGCTTCACGGCGCCGGAACGGCCAAAAACTGCGGCCAGATTCTTCTTCGTTAATCTCTTTTATAGTCGGTATGACAACCATGGGAGCAACGCCCATGGCGTTTGATATTGTTTTTGGATCACGAATGGGTTGCAAGAACAATTCCGTGCCAAACACCAACAAAAATCCAAGAGCAAGGCCAGCACCCAAGCCACCACCTGACAGCAACAACCAATCTGGTGACGCCGGCTTGTCGGGAATAACTGGCGGGTCAATCACCGAGAGCCGCTCGCCCATTTGTTCATTTTCAGCCTTCACGCCAGCCTGCGCTGCCAACAAACGATTTGAAACGCCTTGATATTGTTCGTTCAATCCATTGAGCCGTTGCTGCAGCTGTTCGATCTGCTGGAGCACAATAGGCGCTCGTGACTGGGCATTTAGTGAGGCTGATATCCGGGAATTTTCTCTAGCCTTTGCAGCACGCAGGGTAGCGATTTGAGTGTTGTTGAATGCGATCTGCTGATTAATTGTATCAACCGGCAATTTGGCGATATTCTGTTCAGCGAGTGCCTTTGCTTCGGCAAGTCTTTGTTGGGCGATCACGACATCAGGGTGATTGTCGGAATAAATAGCTTTTGCGTTTGCCAGCTGTTGTTCGGCGCTTGCAACAACTGGGTCACGGTTAGATGACTTTAACGCATCTTCGCGCTGCGAGACCAACTGAGAATTTTCCCGCTGAAGAGCGGCAATCTGCACGTCGTAACCACCGCCACCACCGCCAAACATCATCCCGCTATTACCCAGCACATCGCCATTTTGCGCTTTTATGGTAGCGATTTGACTTTCAAGTGTTTGAATTTGAGCGTCCAATCCAGCAGCCTGATCCATCAGAAATTCTTCTGTGCTGCTAGCCTGTTCAGAATTTACTGTAGAATCCAGCTGTAATATTTGTTCTGTCAAGTCTTGAGCGACACTTTGAGCTTTTACTGGATCAGAATATTCATATCCCAGTGCGAAGGCAATGGTAGCACTTTGGCCGTTGCCCACGCGTTGCACTTCAGCTGTCATCGGAACGATTTCAACCGATTCCCGCATATTTTCTACAATTTCTGAAAGCGGATCACTCCCCCGATCAGAAGTGTAAAGCTCATATTTATTAATCAGCTCGATTAAACCAGGACGGCTTAGTACTTGTTGACGAATTCGAGCAATGCGCCGGTCGACAATCTCATTGGCTCCATCGCCAGCAACATCATCAGGTAGCTGCGAAGACTGTACCAGCATTATAGCTTGCGACCGGTAAACTGTCGGCAACAAGAAATAGGCTGCAACGCCAGCTGCAGCACAAAGTAAAAGCGGGATGATGAAAAGCCATTTCCGCTGCCAGATAATGACGGGAATCTGAGACAGAAAATTTCCGCCTTCTGATTCTTGTTCGTCAAGGTCTTCTATATTCATCGATTATTACCAAATGTTAGCCGAATTCCGATACCCACCTGAGTATTGGCTTTGCGGTTTATACCGTCTTGATAAGAGTCGGAATAGCCAAACGATACAAAACCCGTAAATCGCTCGCGAAATTTATGATTAAAGGTTACAGAGCTGCGCAGATAGTCCAAATCATTCGAAACCCCTAAAACGGAATTGGAAGATCGCGAGTAACTGCCGTTCAAGCTAATGCTGTCATCCCGGTTAAGTTGCTGGCTATATCCAATATTGAATGCTGTCTGTGATCTCACACCGTCAAAAGATGTTGGCAAGGTTTGCCGGCTCGCACCGATACAAAGCTTATTATTCTCATTGTCACGACACAGATTAAACGAAGCCGCCAAATCAGACGATTTGGTCGTTCCAAGGATATTTTTCGACCTTGCGAAGGAAACACCTGCGGACGCTGTTATGGTAAAATCTTGCGAAATTTGATGCGAGATATTCACAGATGGCGTTATGATTGAGGAATCACCGGTTCGCTGACCCAAATAATTAACCTGGCTAAATCCTACAGAAGCACCAACTGAAGTCCGATCGGACAATACACGCGAATAGCCAATATTTTGATTAAAGGCATTAAACTCATCCTGAACAACGGAATCCGCGAAACGAATTGCAGTTGCACCAAGGTCAGCGTTTATACTGTCCAATTCTGAGAAGCTATGGGAAATCCCCACTCCAGCCTGGAAAGTATGACGACGCTGATTTAAACCATTCAGCGCTATATCATCAGCAACCACGGGCAAGAAATTGTCATCAATCACATCTGGCGGATTAAAGAAGGCATCGTTTACCCCCACAATACTGCCGCGATATCCCAAACTGCCCCGAAGCTCTGTCCGTTCAGACAGGCCATGTTCGACACTGCCGTTTACGCCAAAACTATTGTTCGTCCGGAAGTTTCTTTCATATTCTTCAATCCGAGCAAAACCACGAAGATTAAATGTCGTTGCCGCATCCGTAATCCGAAGCCGGGGAGCAACGCTAATCGAGCCACTGGCAGTCGATTGCACAGGACCATTTTCCAAATAAGGATTAGTCGATGCGCCTGCGCCAAGAGAAAGGTCGGTAGTAAATTCGGTCTCTGCCATTGCCGGAGCGGCACAAAGCATTGTTCCAGCAACCAGGCTCAACTGGCCCTTATAATAGATTGATCTATGCATTTTTTCCCCCGCGAATATTTCGTTTTAAGGTACGATGACCGTATCGCCAGACTGTATATTCGGTATGGCGCGTTTAGACACAGCATCGGCGGCGCCGCTACGTTTAAACAAACCACCCAAGCTAGCTCTAATCGTTGTAAGTCCGGTCGGCGTTTTGCGAACAATGGATATGCCGCCGAGATCGGCGAACTGGCTGGGACCACCTGCTAGACTCAATGCTTCAAGCAGATTCACATAACGGCCAGGAGTGAAGCTGCCGGGCGAGTTTACACGTCCCATTACAGAGAATTGCAAACCCGTGGGTGAACTGACAGATACAGTGACTTGTGGAACCTGCCCACGATATTGGTTCTCCAGGCCTTTGCTGACAACTGCTTCTATTTCATAGGGAAGCTTACCTTCGGCTTCGACCCTGCCAACCAATGGGAAGGAAAAAGTACCGTCCGGTAATACACGTATCTGTCGTTGAAGACGCTCTTCGCCCCAAACATAGACTTCGATGTCATCCCCTGCGTTTATCCGATAAGCCGCCTGGTTCGAAGCCGCGGTTACCGTTCCATCCGTTTGGGGGGCAGCAGATTGCGCATTGGCCGAAGCTGCGACCAGCGCAAAAATCACGGCCATTAATAAATTCTTCATTGATACTACTCATCCATCATTTCAACTTCACACCGGCGTGCTATATAGCCTAAAGCCATAGCTTGCCACCGCAAAAGATAGGATTTCATCCCGCAAAGCCTGTCTTAACCACGTATTTCGTTGGTTTATAGCACCATTTGCCTTTTTGAGATGTGACATTTTATTATCATGAGACGAAACAATTTATTGTTAATGCGGCCGATTCGGAGGATTCGAACTGCAATATTGCTTTGTTTTTTTTCCTTCTCACTAAGTGGTTGCGATTCTGCTTCGGAAAATGCTGCACAAGCAGGCGCAGAGGCGCAACAATATTTTGATCAACGAAATTTTTATGAAGCGCGCAAATCCATAACGGAGGCCCTCGCTGCGCGGGATGACGATCCGAAACTGCACATTCTCAAAGGCCGTATAGAGCTTGCTTCTGGCCGCCCGACAGATGCGTTTTTGGCTTATTCTGATGCGCTATCGTTGGAGGCGACTAATCCTGAAGCTTTGCAAGCGGTATCGCAACTGGGACTGCAGACTGGCTATTTAAGAGAAGCAGAACGCGCTGCTGATACGATGCTTTCTTTTTCTCCAGAATTACCCGAAGCATTGCTGACTAAAGGTCTTATCGCATTGGTGCGGCGTAAACATAAAGAGGCACTAGGGTTTTCAGAGCGAATTCTCGCCGGGCGTCCTGGTGACGAGGCAGGCACAATATTAAAAGCAAGAACTCTAGCTTTAACCGGCAAAACGGATGAAGCTTTGGAACTCTTAGAGAATTTCTCTCCAAATGAAAATTATACCGAGGGTGTCGACATGACACTGATCGAACTTTTCCGCGAGACGAGCAATCTCTCGGAGATGAAAGCGACTTTTAAGAGGCTGATAGCCCGCCGGCCTGAAGATATGGCGCTAAAGATCGACTATGCCAATACCCTTTATAAATCAGGAGAACGTGGCCAAGCGCGTGCATTGATCGAGGAGATACTGCGCAGCGGCCTCACTGCAAAAAGAGCACTGACCATGATCACTGATCTTTGGTTGGAATATGAAACAGATCCACTGGACGAGAATCTTTTAGCTTTTTTATCAAAAGAAGGAACGCTTGAGGCCCGTATCGCGATCGCTCGCTATCTTCTGTCAACGGGGAAAGCGGATGATGCGAAGACGGTCATGCAATCTGTTTCCGCTCGTGTTTCGCCTGAAGCCACCGCCCTTTATGCACGGACTTTAAATGCAAGCGGACAAACTGATGAGGCTGTAGAAATCGCTTCCCGTATATTGGAAGATGATGAGACGAACGCCGATGCATTGCTGGTTATAATCCAAAAATCATTGGCAGAAGAAAATTTTTCAAAGGCCATTAACGATGCCCAGATAGTTATCCGGGACAATCCTAAATTACGCGCTGGTTACCTAAGCCTTGTCGGCGTTTACGCAGCTAAGAACGACGAAAGCGGGATGAAGCGGGTATTTGCCGATGCAAGCAAACAGCTTCCACAGGACCCCATCCTTTTTCGCGCTTTTACGCAACATCTCTTGGATAATGGTGATCAAATACGCGCAGTATCAATTGCGAGATCTTTTGCCCGCGACACGCCTGCTTCGATTAAGGCATGGCGCTTATATCTGGAAACCTGTGAAAAAGCTGGTTTGGACCGCTGTAAGCTGGAAGCCAGTAGCGGCGAAAAGATCGCCAATACCATTTACGCTGTAGATTTACCGCCTGGTACGCCGCCGACGCGCGGTCTGTTTGGACGTTTGAAATAGTGACCCGGATGACAGAACAATCTTCTGGAGCAACCGTGCAGCTTAGGCACGACAAGACCGTAGCTTTTTTAGGCATTGATATTGCGCCACTGAGTCTACCCCAAGCATTAGACGCTGTAGGTAATATGGCAAAAAACGAAAAATTTTCTTATGTCGTTACGCCTAATGTAGACCATTTTGTTAATCTGTATCCCAATATATCCGAAACGCGCAGCGCTGCTTTTCAGGCAGCATATGAAGCAGCGTCTCTGACATTATGCGATAGCCGTATTGTCCGTGCGTTAGCGCGATTTGCTGGCATTGACCTGACCGTTGTGCCGGGCAGCGACCTGACCGCATCTTTGTTTCAAGACAGGTTGGGGCAGGGCGACCGCGTTGCCATAATCGGTGGTGACAATCGCTTGTTAAATGACCTTTCACGGCTATTCCCCGCTCCCAAATATAGTCAACACATCCCGCCAATGGGTATTCTTAACAATCCGCGAGCGATGGCTGACATCGTTGATTTTGTTGAAAATACCAAGGCACATTATGTGCTGTTTGCAATTGGCGCTCCGCAAAGTGAAATTACAGCCCATCAATGCCGGCAATCGGGCAGATGTTCGGGCGTTGGCCTGTGCATAGGAGCTTCACTTGAATTCATAACATCGGTCAAAAAGCGTGCACCGGTCTGGATGCAAAAGGCCGGGTTGGAATGGTCCTTCAGGCTATTCAGCGAACCCTCGCGCCTATGGCGGCGTTATCTTGTTGAGGGCCCCCGAATTTTCAAAATCTTTCTGGAGCATAATAAGTCAGGAAAGCGCTAATCGTCTTGCTTTTCGGAAATAATCGTTTCGTCAGACCGTCGTGTTCTTATCCAGCGGGTTTCCCTCCCGCCCAGAAATTTGAGATAAACGGGGACTTTCCAAAGAATGTAAACCGGTATTCTCACCAAGGCGCCGAGCGATAAAACATCGCGCCCTTCCATCACCCAAGCGCCAACGGTCATAATAACTGCGAGGCTTACGATAATTAGCAGCGTCATAAAGGGCAGGGGCGTACTTCCTAAATATACAGCGCAAGCCAAGCTGATTAACATAGCTATTCCTGTTGCCATCAACAAAGCCAAAGGCGGCACTAAAAGATGAAAACCAAGGAACAACTCTGGTCGGGACATTTTTCTAAGCCCGGAGAGTATTAGCGGGATCGCATGAAGCCGGGCAGTGACTAGAAAACCATGTTCCCATCGTGTTCGTTGAACTAAAGTATCTTCTTCCGCGGCTGCCTCGCTTGAAACGCCGGCAGACTCAAGAAAGATGGGCGTATGCCCTTGTCGGGTAATCGCTATGCCCAGTGCAAGATCCTCTGCAAGGTCGCTATTGGCGAGCGGAGCTGTTGCAAAAATCGACCATGGGAAAGCCATACCAGTACCGGTCAATAACGCCGCCCCACCAAGCCTTGTCATTCCACGCTGCCGGACGAGATTTTTCACAAGCATTGCAAAATTCGATATTTGCACCACAGGCGGCGCTTCCAATACGCTATGAACAAGATTAGTCGCTTGTACCGGAACAGATTGACGCACTGCGACTGACGCCAATTGGGCGGCACTGTCTTTGTCAAGCGTGCAATCTGCATCAAGAACAATCACGCAATCAGGCGGATCCGTTGCCAATAGGTCGCGACCAAATGCTAAAGCATATCCTTTGCCGCGACGCTCTTTGTCGAAGCGGTCCACCACTTCTGCTCCTGCTTTTCGTGCCAACTCAGCAGTTCGATCACTGCAATTGTCGGCAACCACTAGAACACGCGTGCCTGATGGTATATTTTCGACCAGCCTTTGAATTGTTCGAGTTATAATTGACGCCTCATTGTGCGCAGGAATCAATATGGCTATCTTAGGGTCTCCAATATCCGCCGCTGGCCTGGCTTTGCTCCGTTCACGAACGAAGAACAGACCAAACATCAATTCCAATATATAGATGGCGAAGAGAAGAATGAAGGGTGCTGCCAAAAACCAAAACATAATGGACAACCCGTTTTCTAACGCGGTCATGGATTACCATCGCTCTCATTCGGAACACTGGCCTCATTTCCATGTACGTGATGGTGCAAACCAGGATCTGGTGGCGGATCAAATATTCTTTGCTGGCCTTGATTGTTATAACCGTTGGTAGGCTTAAGCTGTTTGCCGTTTCCCAGCTCACCGCCTGAACAATTTAGCAGTTTATTTATACAATGCGCTGTCCACAAAGCCAAAGCTTCGTCATCCCATGCTCCGAACCAGTCGGTATGAAATGTTGAACCGGGCTTTGCCGGTTTCATTCCCGGCATATAATCTGAAGACAGATGCCAACTGGGCTTGTCTGGGTCCCATCTTCCCGATCGATCGAGGGTTTCATCGACGTCATACCAAGAGCCCAAAGTGAATGTCGGCATTCTATAAGGATGGGTTTTCGGACATCTAGCTTTGCCATCATTGCCATATTTTCGATATGCGACATGTGCACGATGATCTGGACTATCGAGGTTTCGTCCATCCCAACAATCAGGTGCGCTTATCAAAGCGCCAATCTTAGCTCCGACCGGGCAATATTGAGCAGCTGTGACAATATCAGGATAAGTTCCCGATTTAGCGCCTGGTCCGTAACAGTTGAAGTAACCTTTGCCAGTTTTCTTGCCGGACTTATCCAGCATGTCATGACCGAAAATATAACGAAGACCTCGTGGAATGGTAATACACATATTCTGGGGGTTTTTACCGCGGCCCAGGCAATCGGGAGACGACTCTGGGATGCGTTTATAATAGATACTGACATAGCGCGGTTTGACGACTTGGCCGCGCCCGTTCAGCATTGCTGGCATCCAATAAGCCGAGCGGTTCAGCCGGTTATTGCATGTGCTATCGCCGGTTTTACGAAGGCTTTCATAAGTTGAATACGCATTTGCCCCCGTGTTTCCAAAAAATTGATGTAAGTGCGATTTACCTGGTTTTCCTGGATATACGATCGGATCGTCATAGCTGAGTTGCCCCGGACTGCACAGGAAGCGAAAAGCCCCAACCACATCAGGCGCCGCGCTTTTGGGAATTTTTCCGCTGCCCCAGCCCGCGACATACTCCTGTTCAACATCAAAATTACTGGGAATCGGAGGAAGCTCTAAACCGGGAGGTATTGCCCCCTGTTCCGCCAGTGCAGGGCGGACGCTGAATATCATAGCAACAGTCAGAACAGTCCTAAAAAAATGCATGAGTTGATGTATGTCTTTCATTGCGGGTAGTTTAGTGTGCACAATATCGTAACAAATCCACAATGCGGCGTCACGATGATTATCCACTGCCTCGATCCGAGAATGTGCTGCTTCTCAACGCTAGCAGATTAAATATATCATCACTATTGCTAGCTATGGTCGCCGCCTGTATCGAACAGCGCATTGATTTCACCGGAGATATTGGCATGAGCCGCGACTACTTTTTACAAAAACGTGTATTGGTTACCGGTGGTTGCGGGTTTCTTGGTTCACACCTTATCGACCGGCTGATCGAACAAGGTCACGAAGTTCTTTGTGTCGACAACCTGTTTACGGGCTCCAAAAGCAATATATCCCATTTGCTGCAACATCCACGTTTTGAGTTCATGCGGCATGATGTCTGCTTACCCCTCTTTGTCGAAGTGGATGAAATCTATAATCTCGCCTGCCCGGCATCACCAATTCACTATCAGCACGATCCGGTTCAAACCACCAAGGTTTCGGTCCATGGAGCTATCAATATGCTTGGCCTCGCCAAGCGTCTAAAGTGTAGGATTTTGCAAGCGTCAACCAGTGAAGTCTATGGCGATCCGGTCGTACATCCCCAAACCGAAGACTATTGGGGGAATGTCAATCCAATTGGTATTCGTTCCTGCTATGATGAAGGAAAGCGCTGTGCTGAAACACTGTTTTTCGATTATAATCGGCAGCATGACATAGAAATAAAAGTTGCTCGAATTTTCAATACTTATGGTCCAAGAATGCACCCTTCCGACGGCCGGGTTGTCTCTAATTTCATAATGCAGGCCATCAGGGGGGAAGATATCACTATTTTCGGTAATGGCAGTCAGACAAGAAGCTTCTGCTACGTCGATGATCTAGTTGATGGCTTGATGAAGCTTATGAATAGCAGTGACGGATTTACTGGACCGGTAAACATCGGTAATCCCAATGAATTTTCTATCAGAGAACTGGCTGAATTGGTTGTCGAAATGACAAATTCTGGATCAAAAATCATTGATCTTCCGCTACCGCAGGACGATCCAAAACAGCGGCAACCTAACATTGGTCTGGCCAAATCAGAGCTCGGCTGGGAGCCGACGATCGAATTGAAAGAAGGCTTGGAAAAGACAATAGCCTATTTCGAGAGCCTCGATACTATTCCTGCTCAGCTCTGATCACTCATTAATTCCGTTAAAAATTCACGATATTGACGGGCAATATTTTGCCAAGCAAAATTGGTTGCGCGTTCAGATACTTTTACCGGTGCCGCTTGCTTGGCAGCCAAAGCGTCTGTCAGCGCTTTTGTGACTGACGGAGTATTTTGCGTATCAACCAAAAACTCTTCATCGCCAACAATCCAACGCAAGCGCTGCGTATCGTGACCAACAATAGGCAACCCACAAGCCATGGCTTCCGGAAAAACATTTCCGAAAGATTCCAGCAACGACATATGCAAGAATACGTCTGCAGATTGATAAAGTGTCGGCATTTGATCAGGGGTCACAGTCAATTGCGTGAAACGGCCGGGTAGTAATTCTGCAGCCAACGCCTTTACCTCCTCGCGCATCGGTCCATCGCCAGCCACCACTAGATGAGCATCGCCCATTGGCGCCACCGCTCGAATACCGTCCAATACCCGTTTTGTAGGAATGAGCGCGCTGACCATCAAAATAACCTGCCGATCGGCTGGAAAACCCAGTGCGGCTCTATCGCCAGCCCCCAATTTGAACCGATCAATCGAGATACCGTTGGGAATAAGAGCGCAGTTCCAGCGATCCTTATTGGTTTCATAATAGTCGGGATTTGTACAAACCAGCCCGTCGCAAGAAAAGAAGCGGTATTCGGCGTCATTCGAAACCGCTGGCCATTCGCCATTTTGGGTTATGAATAGATTCAAAGGCTTTTTACCGCCCAAAACGGGGCGCCGCAGAACCATATTGGTAAAGGGAAAAGAGCAAGTTAGCACCGCATCGAAATCTGACGGCTGATATCGTAGAGCCAAATTGGCAGCAAAAGTGGCCTCTTCATATACCGTTTCACTGCGAAACAGAGGGATGAAGGGGAATTTTTCAAAATTTTCACGGCGAATCGAACTGGCATGTATAAACTTATAGGGATCATCCGGCCGTGCCTGTCCGGATCCAATAACCGTCACATCATCTCCGGTTCTTGCGAGTTCTGCTGCAACAGATAACAGAGCTATTTCTGCACCGCGCTCATATTTGTGAAAGCCCGGCAAAGCGAACAATAATCTCATTATAGCCAAATCCCCGATAAATGACGCTTCGTTACCGCAACAGTAAATGAAATCAAATGCGTTAATCATCTTTCATTTAGAGTTTAACAGCGAAGATTCATGCACCAGCTCCGACAACCCGGATATCATAACAGCAATGGCTAAACCCGCCCATATCCAACCGATTACCATCACACTTGCAAATTTTTGATATAGCAAAGCGTCAATCTCGTGGAACGAGATAAGTTCCAACAAAAACACCGAAATCAAAGCAACGGTAGCTGCAATAGCAGCAAAGCGCGTCTTGGATAGCGATCCGAATTTTCTCGCCCTGATAAGATAGCGTGAAGAAAGTGCCAGCACTAACGCAAGTAAAACGAGCACCAATGCCCATTGGATTACAGCACGATCACTATATATTTCCGCTGACTGCATAACATCATTGACCATGACACGAAGTCCGTGGCGCAATCCAACCATCAACTCTATTGCGAAGACCAAATATAGCGCGGTTAACCATCGCCAAATGATCCACCCAGTCGAGCGCCCCGCCATGACACAACCAAAAAAAGCGGTCAGAAACGCAAATATTCCAACAGCCTGGGTAGGATTTTCGAATAGAGACATTTTGCAGCTATAGCCTATAATACGCAATAGAGCAGGGATGAACGGATGAACGCAATATCGATAACCTATATTGCGTTCTTTCTACTCGGCATAGCCGCATTTTATGGGCTTAGACCACAGAAAGCCGTGGCGATCGTTTATGTTTCTGGTCTGTTATTTCTTCCGGTTTCTTACTACCCATCATTACCAATCGAAATTGCAAACGCCGAAATGCTGTCTTCCTATCAGATCATGACTTCTGCCCTGCCGGCCGACAGTTTGATTAACAAAGCACTGATAGCCGCGATAACAGCGTTAGTTGGAGCCATGATATTCGATTACCGGAAACTCGCCACTTTCCGTCCAACGGTGATTGACCTTCCGATGGTTGCATGGTGCCTTTGGCCACTTATCCAGTCCTTTTTTAGACATGTGAGTCCAGCAGGCTGGATATCAAGCCTTTACATACTCGCCATTTGGGGTTTGCCATGGTTGCTTGGGCGAATATATTTTCATGATCGGGCAGGGCGGTTGCAGTTGGCCGACATAGTGATCGGTGCCACCTTATTTCTCTTGCCAATTGCAATCTTTGAGGGAATTTCCGGGCAACGCGTTTACGAATGGTTTTTTGGCGTTCATCCCTTTGCGAATGTCGGAGCGGAACGATATTTCGGATATCGCCCACTCGCCATGTTTGAAGATGGTAATCAATACGGGTTATGGGTGTGTTGTACCGCGCTATTGGCTGTCTGGCGTTTCAAGACTCTGCCATCAGATCATAATCGAAAATTGCACTGCATCGCCGCCGTGATATTATGCATGATGGCGATAGCGGCCCAATCGATCGGTGCTTTGCTGTTAATGTTTATCGGTATGACAGTGGTCCTGTTCGATAGACTGTTGCGCTATTCCATCAGGGCAGCTGTGCCGGCCATGATTTTGATATCACTCGCACTGGCGGTATATGGAAGTGGCGTGATCCCGCTCAGATCAATCGCGAAAGAAACGGTCGTCGGGCAGGTTGCCTTGGATGTATTGCGGACCACTGGCCGCAGTTCATTCTCCTGGAGAATATCTCAAGATCAGCAAACAATTCCCCAAATCCAGGAAAATCTGATCACAGGCTCTGGTCAGTGGGACTGGTGGCGAGAGCTGGGTCGCCGTCCTTGGGGCCTGTGGTTGTTACTTGTCGGTCAATTTGGATTGATTGGACTCATGCTAGCCCTCGGTTCGCCCATAGCCGCCATGCTGTCGCGCTTACGAAATAGCCAATCCATTCAAGCAAAAACGATTGAGCTCGACGAAACGCGGGACGATCCCTCTTCCGCCTTAGTGCTCGCTATGGTCGTAGTCATTATGTTGATCGACGCGCTATTGAACGCTTTCATCTTCTTTCCAGCAGTGATGTTTGCCGGAAGCTTATTGTATCGATCTGACGGTAGGAAGGAGCCTAACCCGAAGGCGCTTCAACAGCTTTCTTGATTACATCAGGCGTATCGGCTTCTCCACCCTTTTCCGCAGGTGGCGCGAAACCGGTCTGATATGTAATTTCAGCCTTTGCTTTCGCTTCTGTCAAACGCTGCTTCATGATCTTCGCCATTTCTTCGTTGCGTATGGCTTTGACGGCGACCGGGCCAGCTTGCTCTGCATTATAAGGCACTTTTTGTTGCGCTTTGATAACGCTCGCCGTCACGGTTGCTCCGGTAGGAATCACAAATGGTTCCCCAGGAGCCAGTGACACGATTTGCGCCATCATTGCGGGCGGAACCTGAACGGAATCCATTTGTGCTGATTTACGCACAAATTTTATGTCCATGTCTGTCAATATCCGTTCTACATCGGCCAGTGTTTGCGCCACTTCCAACTGCTTCAAGTCGCCGAGATTAGCTGGTGCCGGAAAAACTATCTGATCAACCGCGTAAACTGTCCGATTAGCAAAAGTGAATGGATGGGCTTCGGTGTAACGATCAATAGCCGCCTGATCTGGAACTTTGATTGTTGTGCCGGCCTTGTCTGCATACATGCGAACCAACAAAGCTTCGCTAAGTTGACGCTGACGTATAAGATATGAAGGATCTTGATCTATGCCACTTTCCTTAGCCGCTTGCGCCAGCAGCCGGCGATCGACAATCTGCTGAAGTGCTTGTTGCTGAAGAACTTCCTTGTCTGCACCTTCTGGAACATTTGCTTCGCTCAACGCCGCATTGATCTCCTGCAATGTCACTTCTTCGCCATTCACTACAGCCGCCACTTGACCTTCGGCTGTTTTTTCACAACCTGTAAGCATCACAGCGCTTGCAGTGATACACATCAACGCGCGTTTTTTGACAGATATAGTGTTCAACATGGTTACTTCTCCCGCAGCTTTGTCCAGTAAAAAGACAAAACGAATCATTGGCTTGTTAGACGACCCATAAAAATATACAGCAGCATGCATAGCAACGGAGGACCGAATTGGAAACCATTTACGATTGGCTGACAGTCGCAATTTTTGGCGGTTTAATTGTATTATTTCTTGATCGTTCGGTTGAGGATGATCCACCAGATCATCTGTGGCAATATCTTGTCGCATCGGTGGGTTGCGCTGGCGCCAATTATCTTGGCAACGAGGGTTACCAGTTGGCGGCTGTCGCGGTTATAGCGACAGTTATCACCTTCATCATGATGGTTCTTAAGCCCTTTGACAAATTCAACCGACCCAAAGAATAAGCTCAGAGTGGCTTAGGAATGAAACTGCTAACCGTTGCTTTTTATTCCGCTTAACAGGGCTCTTCCCTGATCATTCATATTTTGGTTCAATTGGGCCGCAAATTTTGAAAGATGCGGCATGGCCTCTTCCATCGTTGGTGCAATGAGCGAGGCCCTGACCAAAACGCCATCAGGGATTACACCTTCAAGATTGGCCCGAACCACGGCAAGTCGCTGCTGGCTCCATGTCAATGGAAATTGATTGCCTACACGCGTCCAATACAGAACATGCTCCGTGCGATCGCGCCCGGTAGCGGTAAACGCATTAGCCGCGATATTTCCACCCACACCATTTTCGATCGAAACAGGACGCGTGGGTGTCAAATTATAGCCGCCGGCTGGATAGCATATCTCTGGCCGATGCACCTGCAACACCCCATCTTGGGTATTACTATAAGCGGTCAGAAACATGATCGGCGGGTCTTCGGGAGCCGAATAAACCCGGGTAACAAGGTTATCATATAGCCGGTCAGAAAGAGCGTCAGGTGGCGGCAGCACTACACCACTTGACGTTTTAAACTCCCACGATCCTATTCTTTCAGGTATTAGTTTCTCGAAATCTTCCTTTTCTACCGCAGGAAATACAACTTGCGGCGTGCGAGCGTAAGCCAGACCAGCGGCCAGACAAAAGGCACCGCCCATGATCAAGTGTCGGCGATTAACCAGCGAACTTTTGCCCGCTATCACATCCGATTGCGATTCAGCGTTCATGCCGCATCCCTTTTTGTATGAAGTCGACGCCAAATTGGTTCCAATACGCTGTCGATCGCAAAAATCGTTAAAACGGCGATCATGAACATAGTGATCCCGGCAAAATTATGCATGAAGCCTTGTGCGGCCGCTTCGCCAGAATAATAAGTGAGCAAGATCAGAATAAGAACGCGAATAAAGTTGGCGATAATGGCCACTGGAATAATCATAGAACTCAAAAGCAACGAATATCGCCAGTCGGCTTGATGTCGGACATAAATATAAAACAAGGAAATGGCTGACAGCGAGACAAGAGAGTTAAGTCCTGAACAGGCGGCGGCAACCAATAATTGATACTGTCCAATTTGGATCATAACACCTGCACCGCCAATTGGATATCCCAGTACATGCAGAAAGCTGATCGCAGCCTGCGAAATAAGAATCTTCAGCGGTTGGGTGATAAGAGCGATGAGCGTATCGGGCGGCGGAAAAACAAACAGCATATAGAATAGCGGAAACCACATCAGCTTCATCGCGGTTCGCCCTACGATACTGTAAAGCGCTATGAGCACCAGGCTATACATCAAATAGCCTTCGATCTCGACGATCTGCGTAATTCTGGCGAACAGGAACAGCGGCAAACATATAGTGGCAAGCAATAGGATCGGTAAGGTGGACGCAGGTTCCATAAATGGTTTTGCAACCACCCAGCGTCTGCGTAGCAACCAAAGACCTGTAAATAGAACGATTGGGCCATGCGCACCGGTCTCTTGTGACCAACTCTCTTGGGAAACGAACATCATGGTCGGTATGATGATTGCCACCAACCCCACGGCCAAAAGAATATTGGCAAAGTTCAAAGGTGGCAGCGTTAACCGCGCGGTGGTGCTAGTCATGATTGGTAATCTCTACCGCTACTATAACAATTTTCACTGAACTTGAGCATGCATAACCTTTGATCTTACAAAATGCTGAAATCTTTACTTTTCTGTAAACAATCCCGTATCATATTCGATAAGCAGTTTCCAGAAATACAAGCATCAACCAGAGCTTCAGCAATATCTGTGCTAATTCGATACAATCATGATCCTATTTGTTGATGGCATATGCTATCTTCTTACGCATCAAAATTATATATCAGCCACAGGTCCAGATTTGAAAATTGACGATAGTCGATTTGTTTTCATGTACATTCGAGTGTAGTGGGCCGCTGTGCAACATTGGTAAGGGTCATGGGCGCTTCAATTCGCTGAACGTTAGAGCAAATGAGAATATCAGACGTAGACCAAAATCCGACAGCAAACCGGCAACCTGTAAGAGCATGGAGAGCCCGTTGGCGAACCTTCATGCTATTTGTTGTGCTTTTTTGCCTGATACCGCTAGCGGGGCTTTTTCTCTCCTCTACCTCAATCTTCCATCGAGAAAAAGCGTCTATAAGTGGTGTTTCTGTTCCGCTTGCCCCACCTAAAGAAGCTCTGGTTTCTGCTTTGCCGGGATTGCCAAACGCGGTTCCGGACATTGCCGAACAATTAAGCCTTAATCTAAGTGCTGAAGATGCGATAAAGTTGAATAATTCTATTCCCGATTCAAAGAGAGAAATAGTTCCGGCAAGGCCATTTTCTATTCCATCAACCGTCGCCTCACAATTATCACGAAGCACCGCGGTCAACTGTCTGACGTCTGCTATTTATTACGAAGCAGCAAGTGAAGCTGAGCAAGGCCAAAGGGCAGTAGCACAAGTCGTGTTAAACCGGGTCCGGCATCCTGCTTATCCGAATAATATATGCGGTGTGGTTTTCCAGGGATCAGAACGCTCAACGGGCTGTCAATTTTCGTTCACTTGCGACGGGTCGCTCGCTCGTAAACCGATTCCTGCAATTTGGACAAGGGTTCAGAAGTTAGCAGCAGATGCTATTTCTGGAAAAGTTGAAAAAAGTGTTGGTACAGCCACCCATTATCATACCGTCTGGATTGTACCATATTGGGCAAAAAGTTTGGATAAAGTCAAAACGGTCGGCTCTCATATTTTTTACCGTTGGTCCGGTTACTGGGGTAAGCGCCAAGCATTCTCCCAGCAATATATCGGCGAAGACTTATCAGATACGGCCAGCGAGGATCGCGAAAACGATGATGTGATGGAATACGCACTGGATGAGCAATTGTCAGATGAGCAATCGACCTATGTTACGGAAGTGGATCCGATCATCACGCCTAAATTCGAGGCGGCACCAAGCGCAAAAACAATCCCGAAAAATGGCGGTGTGGCCGCGGATAATAATCAGAGTCCGCTCGCAGCAGACCGTAACAAAGGCACTTTGATACTAGACTGATATGATGTGGTGCCAATGTTCTACGCGGACCTTGCTAAGATCTCCGCTGAAGAAGTAAATGCTCCGATCAGCTGCTCTATAATAACGGTGTGTTACTAAATTCCTGTAAAAACTCTCGAAAACCCTAGACTTAAGCAAGTTTGGTCGATATCTGCTTTTCCTTCAAGGGTGCGTGGTATGGCAGAAAAAGCAAAAACTGGATTTCTCGAGATAATTCGCAGCAACATTATACCTGTTGCTGTTGCCTTTGCTCTATTCATTTTCCTGTTTTTATTGCCGCAGTCAGTATTTTATCGCGGACTAATCTCGTATCTGGCCGAGTGGCAATTTACCTGGTTTGGTAATTATCTTCCTATCTTTACGGTAATTCTACCAGTCCTTTTATTGACGATATTGCTGATCCTGATTCTGTGGCTGATATTCCGTTTGCGTAATAAAGATAATCAAGGCGAGCCCGAAATTTCAGTTGCAGAACAAGCAAAAAATGCTTTGGGAAAAGCTCGTTTGGCCATGTTTAGTTTTTTTGCTCTTGCTGCATTTTCATTGTTGGCAGTGATAGTAACGTTGGTCTTAATGATGACTCTGCCGAATGAGAATGGCAAAGCTCAGAAAATTGATGTCGGAAGCCTTCCATTTACGGAACCCGAAGAGGGCAGGGCGGAGCTTAACGGTGCTCTCGACTGGCAAAAACTGGCAACAATCAAGCGCAATCTGGTTTTCGCCAGCCAACGCACATATTTTATACCAATCGTAAGCCAACTCGCTGATCGAAAATCTACGCGATATTTTGTTCAAGTATTCCGTCCAGAATTCGTCCTACCCAGGAATCAGATGCCGGGTCGTTCGCCAGAACGAGAGCATCTTTTGGAGCAAGGCCTAATCACGCCAACTAAAGATGGGCCAAGCGGTCTGGTAACAGGCGTATTGCGGCAAGACGGTTTGCCAGAGGAAATCGTTCTGCTCTATGAAAAAGCCGGTGTGGAGGTGCACCCCGACCACTATGTGCTTTATCGCAAGACTGCCGACATGCATTGGCCATATTGGGGCTCAGCGTGGGCATTTTTGTTGTTCGGGATCGGGGCTTTTCTGTTCGGCCTCTACCAAAAGCGCCAACATAAGCGCCTGAAAGACGGCATCGACGACTCTTGACATATTAATCCGCCGTTTACCCTTTCGCTGAAGGGTTCTAAAATAGCTTAGTCGCTATTAAGCGTTAATGTTTTCGCAACCTATCAGCATGCTTTTGAGCAGTTTAACGCTTTGCGGAGCAATTCTGGCCGGGCTGCAGGTTTCTTTTTTCTCAGCAACATCAACAGCGTCTGCTCTTACCGCATCGGTTGAGATCAATGGACACGTAGCTGATGGAATCGATTCGTCAGGAAAACATCTTATACATCGTGCAGCGGATGGTCTTTTCTACGTCAATGGAAAAATAAACGGTATTCCGGTAAAATTCGCCATAGATACTGGAGCAACCGTCGTCGTTCTCAATGCAAATGATGCTGAGCGAGTGGGTTTAAAGCCCCAACTGACATCGACCCATCGTATTAGAACCGCAGCTGGCTATAGTGCGATGAAATGGGCTGATGCAGATGAACTAGTTGTTGCCGGAAAACGCCTTGGAAAAATTAATATTGCCGTTATGGACGGTGGCCCCACGGTTTCTCTGCTGGGGCTGAGCGCGCTGTCGCGTATGGAGACAGTCACGATCAAAAAAGACAAACTCATCATTCGATGAGTCATTCTATAATCAGGAGTGTGAATTTCTAAATGGCGGCGATTTTCCGTCGACTACGACGCAGAGCTGAACCAATCAAGGTGAAGCCGAGAATGAACATCGCCCACGTCATAGGTTCGGGAACCGGAGAAATGACAGGAGGATCTGCCACAGGAGGCTCATCTACCGGAGGATCAACCACAGGGTCAGGATCGTTTAATGTTCCCGGGCTACCGCCACCGGAGCCGCCGCCAATTCCACCGGGACCACCGCCACGATTGCGCGGCGTATTTCCAATGTTGCCGCCCGGTCCAGGATTTAAAATACCACCGGGAACCGTTTGAGCTTCTGCCAATTCAGTTGGTAGATCGCCAAATTGCGGGACAGCTGCAACCGGATTATTTCCTCCAACTGCCTGCGAAGCAACATCGCGAGGGTCAGAAGGCAAAAAACGAGATCTTAATCTACGCTCTGGGCCATTGGCTCCATATCCCATCAACCGATCCAGCAGGGCATCCGCTCCACCAATCGTGAGATATGTAATAGGCAGTTTCTCCGGGACTGCCGTAAAAACAAACGGAGTCTCCGTTTCGGGCACCCACATAGCGCGATCATTATAGGGGAAAAGTGAAGCCAAACCAATGGCAGAACCAAAGATTAGAACCGCAGCGCGGCGACGGCGATTCGCCGATGCTATCAATCCACTCAAATTATCTGACACAATTTAATTCCCTGATGTCACAAGCCAACGCGGCCAAATATCGTTATCAAACGGTTAATTAGGCAAATTTATCGAATTTTGCAACGTCGTTTACCAGTTTCGGCCGCTTTAAATGTACAAAATTGTAAAATATAATATTAGTACACGGCTTATCCTTAAGAACCGAGTTATTAAGAGCGCGATTTGCCACATCAAGCTCAATTTCAATATGTTATCAAAGCACCTCATACTAAATATTTTAATTTTTAACCCAATAGCACACTCAGCTTCTGTCCCATATCTGGACGCTATCTCTGAATCCAAACATCAGCGATCTAAAAGGTAAACAAAAGGTTTACGAATCAATGAAGAATGCCTAAAACTCAATCTAGGTCGTATTATTCACTAAGCTGCAAGCGGTTTGGTACAAAATAAGGTTTGTTTTTATGTCGCTAAAAAATTTCGCAAAAGCTGCAGGATTGGGAGCTTTACTTTGTTCAACGTCAGCCAATGCTGCTATTGTTCTTTCTTACGCCCCTGTTGACGCTGTCTATAGTGGAGCAACTCCCGTAATCGATTTCGATTCACCGACACCTGAATTTTCAGGTGCAATCGTTACGGGAACTACGCCAGGCGATTTCACTGAGCCTCTCGGCGCTTCCGGCAACTATGGAGCAGTTGGCCCACTACTGGGGACTCCCGAGACACTTGATCTTAGTGGTATTCCAGGAGATCTGGCAGCCATAAGCTTTATTTGGGGCTCGGTTGACTTTAGCAACGTTCTTGATGTTCTAGATGCTAGCGATAACGTCATCTATTCGTTAACCGGCAAGCAACTGCTTGATTTTGGTGCGCCTGGCGGTTTGCCTTACACAAACCCAGAGCTTAACCCAGTGGTTACCTTGAGCTTCACTGATGGCGATTTAGGTCTGGCGAAAAAACTGCAATTCTCGGCAACAAAAAACTCATTCGAGTTCGATAACTTCGCAGTAAACGCTGTGCCAGAACCAGCAACATGGGCATTTATGATTTTCGGTTTTGGAGCGATTGGTACCGCATTGCGGCGCCGTCGGTCTGACAAGCCAGCTCTCAAGCTCGCCTAGTAAAGTTCAAACAAAGATTTTTAAAAGGCCGGTCCAATAGGATCGGCCTTTTTTGTTGACGGAGGCGATATCTGAAATTGAGAAACTGCGGTATCCAAATATTAGACCACGGTGAATATTTCCCCTAATTTCCAGCTTATTAACGATTGGGAAACCAATTTCAGCGCAAACCTGTGTTGGGAGGCCCAATATGCATGCGCGAAAAATTCGATATGATGACACTTTCATTGCAGATGAAGATCAAAAAAATGTAGCGGATACGATCAAAGTTACATCGACCGATAGCCTTCCTGTAGATTATGTTCCATCGCCCGCGCGGCAATTACAGCAACAATTGAAAGAGCAGTTTGATGATACTGTTGCTGTCGAAAAAATTGAAAAATACAGCGGTCTGTCAAGCATATCCATCATCGTTGGTAGCTGTTTAGCCCTCTGGACTGGCATAATATCACTCGGTCTCTGGATTTTCCAATAGACCGCTAAATCTCTTTTGTCAGTCCTGGCTATACTCGGATGGACGAACGACTTTTGTCTGTCAAATTTACAACGCAGCCAGAAAATTACCAATAAATCAGCCTTTCATTATAGTTTTGCGCCATATCTCAGCTAAGGGCATTTATCTTCATATTACGCCGCCGAAATAGGCCCGTCCTTCAGCCGATATAAAAAGTACAACTCATTATGTGGAAGACTTTGACGCACTGACCTATCAACGAGAAGTTGATGGCAGTGTCATTTCAATCTGGCGACGGGGATAGTTGCCATCAGGAAGTTGTCCCAAATCGGGAAACTAAAACCGACTAGTTGTTAATGGCTCTCTCCCGTTATGTCGGCTATTTGGGGTTCATGGCCTTGATAACAGGTCTATTTTGGCTAATTTTCCATAAAAGAACAACGATATCATCGAGTTGTAAGATTTAGGTTAACAAATCATTAGTTTGTGGCCTTTTGACTCATTTTGCTCTACGCCATCCTAGGGTTGCACGAACGTGTAAAGATGGATGGTGCGTTAGTTGGACGAGAGTTACCCTTTTTCAGGACAGCGATTAGAAAGTGGGACAACGGAGCGTTGGTCCCTTAAATCTGTTCGTCTTACCCTATATATTCTTCTGCAATTTCTCGATGTCATCGCAATTGTCGTTGGTTTCTTTCTCGCAAGTTTTTTGCGGGAAGACAAATGGCTCTCACCGCAGGGGTATCATATTGTCCTGCTAGTCGTTCCCATTTTCATGATGTTCGCCTTTACGCGAGACTCATATTCCATAGGCTCGTTAAAAAGCCTTTCCGAAAGCGTTCGCAGGCCATTTTCCGCGCTATTCGCGACGGCATTGGTCGTAATGATGTTCACATTCTTTTCGCAGACTGGCACCGACATATCTCGCCTGGCCTTTGTGTTTGCATTTGCTGCCAGCGCAACTCTTTTGGCCGTTGGCCGCTTTTTGGTGCATCAGATAGTTTGGTGGAAGCTCCGCGGCATCGTTATAGATCAATTATTGATACTTGATGGTGTGCAGCCAATCGCGTTTGAGAAAGGCATGTATTGCGTCGATGCCAAGGCTGAAAAACTATATCCCGATCCAATGGATCCCCACATGCTTTCGCATTTGTCTGAGGTTGTAAAAGGCTATGACCGTATCGTCGTTGCTTGCACACGTGAACGCAGATCTGATTGGGCTCTATTTCTCAAAGGTTCTGATGTTACCGGGGAATTGTTGGTTAGCGGAGCCAATAACCTAGGCGCAATCGGCTTAGGGGATTTTGATGGAAATGATACATTGGTGGTTTCCAGAGGTACATTAAGTCTTGTCAATCGATTGAAAAAACGAGCATTCGATCTAGCAATCACCATCCCACTACTCGTTTTCTTGGCGCCACTGCTAGTGATTGTAGCCATTGCAATAAAATTGGATAGCCCTGGCCCGGTTTTGTTCCGGCAACCGAGGGTCGGGCAGGGAAATCGTATTTTTAACATTTACAAATTTCGCAGTATGCGAGCGGAAAATGGCGATAAAAACGGTGATCAGTCCACCCAGATGAATGACCAAAGGATAACCCGGATCGGCAATTTTATCCGGAAAACCAGCATCGATGAACTGCCGCAGTTGATAAATGTCCTGAGAAGCGAAATGAGTGTCGTCGGTCCGCGGCCTCATGCATTGGGTTCACTCGCGGGCGACAAGCTTTTTTGGGAAATCAACCAGCGCTATTGGCTGCGCCACGCTTTGAAACCCGGAATTACCGGCCTTGCTCAAATTAGAGGCTTTCGCGGTGCTACCAATCGTCAAGAAGATCTTGAAGCTAGACTACAATCTGATCTCGAATATCTGGAAGGGTGGAGAATGTGGCGCGACGTCACTATCCTATTTGGGACAGCAAAAGTACTAATACATCCGAATGCTTATTAAACAAGAGCCCCTTAACCTGCTCAACGCGATGTCATTGTTCGAAATTTGATCCCGTGTTCAGACCATCTTGTAATCAACTTCGTCATTGGTGCCTCAATCTTCAAATGAAACAAATGAGATAGGTAAATCGCTATTAAGGTGAAAATCGTTGTCATGAATAAAATCGGCACAACGGAAAGTTCCAACGCTTTCAAAACGGCCACTAACAGCGTAATAATCATTATATGCGCGAGATAAAGCGTATAAGAGCTATCACCTAGCGGCGACAATTTCTCGACAAACTGCGGGAGATGGTATTGCTCCATAACAACGACACCGAATATCAAAAAGGCGCTAGGAATTCCCCAGATGATGATACTGGGCAGACTCCCGTACCCAATCATTATACCGAAGACAAATAAACCTATCGCGGAAATATAGCTGCTAGAAGGTGAGTTCTAAAACATTTCATGAATTTGGCTGGCGGACAGGGTGGGATTCGAACCCACGGAGAGCTTGCACCCTCGCCGGTTTTCAAGACCGGTTCATTCGACCACTCTGACACCTGTCCGCATTAGCCGAGAGCCTACTAGCGTCCTCCCTCTCAAAGCGCAAAGATTTTTATCTCGATTAACTTCGAGGGCATTAAATACAGGAAAACCAAAAATATGAACGAACTTAAAAAGCTGTGTTACAAGGCCTCATCCGACTACTTATCAGTTAACTGGTTTCTGATCTGCGATATTTAGGGATTCCCCTGAAACCAAGTTTGTGCGACAACATATTGAAGAAGGGAAGTTTTTCATGCGTTTTACCTCTGCGATTGCTTTTAGCGCACTTGCATTTCTAACGATACCGTCCAGTCCTGGTAACAATAGTGCGACCGCCCAGTCAGCCACTGGGTTTGATAATTATATGCAAGACGTCGGTCAAAAGGCTCTACAGCAAGGGGTAAGCCAAAAGACTTTGGATAGAGTTTTACCCAGCCTTTCGTATAATCCCCGTGTCATTCAATTAGACCAAGCACAACCCGGTGGTCGGCCCAATAGTGCTATTCCTCCCTTTGCGCCATATAAGCGGCGTCACGTCGACGCCGCGCGAATCAATGGAGGCAAGGCGAAATATCGGCAGCTCATTTCAAAACTTGCTGAGGTAGAGCGCGAAACCGGTGTTCCGGGCCCAATGATCATGGCTATTTATGGGCACGAGACCAATTACGGTCGGATTACTGGCAATTTTGATATTCCCAGAGCACTCGCAACATTGGCCTATGAAGGTCGGCGACGCGCTTTATTCGAGGCTGAGTTCCTAGCAGTTCTGAAGATGATTGATGAGGGGGTTCCGCAATCTGCGATGAAGGGTAGCTGGGCAGGGGCGATGGGCAAACCACAATTCCTTCCATCCGTATATCTCAAGCTAGCCAAAGATGGCAGTGGCGATGGCTATGCTGATATATGGAACAGTGAATATGATGCGGTTGCTTCAATCGCCAATTATTTCGTCAATGCTGGTTGGAGAAAAGGCGAGCCATGGGGAATTGCCGTTCGGGTTCCGGCATCACTTAACCGGTCAGCAATTGAGAATAAAACGAAAGCCGTGAGGTGCCCCCGGGTTCACGAGCGGCACAGCCAATGGAAAAACATGGCAGAATGGAGAGCTCTGGGCGTCGCTCCCGCAACCGGGCGTCGGCTTAGCGACGAAACAATGGCCACGTTGCTTGAACCAGATGGTCCAGGAAAGACCGCATATTTACTTACCGGCAATTACCGTGTGATATTAGACTATAATTGTTCCAACTTTTATGCGTTATCCGTGGGGTTATTGGCAGATGAAATTCGCAGTTAAACTGTTTCAAGCGGGCTTATGTACGGCTCTTCTGACAAGTTGCGGGACTATTGACGGAATCAATGACAATGCTGAAAAACGCATCCCGCAAAAGTCCTCCACGTCCAAAAATGCTGGAATATCAGATTTTCCGATAAAGGTCGGGAGCCCCTATAAAATAGGTGGCCGGACATATACGCCGGAAGATGTCGCTAGCTATGATGAAGTCGGTTATGCCAGCTGGTACGGTCAAGAACTCTCTGGAAATTCAACCGCAAATGGTGAGCTTTTCAATCCGGATGGTATAAGCGCAGCCCATAAAACGCTGCCTCTGCCTACTTATGTTGAAGTTACGGCCCTCGATACCGGACGAACAATCCTGGTTCGGATAAATGACCGCGGACCTTTTGCGAATGATCGTTTGATCGACTTATCGCATGGTGCAGCCAAGCAGCTCGGCATTGATCGTCAAGGCGTTGCCGGCGTGCGCGTCCGAAAGGTCAATCCCAACGAACAGGAGCGATCCGTGCTACGTAACGGCGGTGCCGCGACCCAACGTATTGATACTCCAGATTCTTTACTTTCCATCCTTCGAAAAAATCTTGCGAAACTGCCGAAAGCGAAAGCACCAGTGCAGCAAGCATCCACCTCGATGGCTACTTCACCGATCAACGACAGTGGAGTTGGAGCATCTTACGTTTCAGTATCTCGCAGCGAGCCGATATCATCAGAAGATCGAGACGGGAAGTTCATTGTCGAACGAGCAGAACGCCAACCAGTTTCGCCAAAGAAGGCATCCATTGCCAGTGCGCCCGCTCCATCATCGGGATATATCGTGCAGGTCGCCGCCTTCTCAAATAAAAGCCGGGCCGATGTGATGGCACGGAAAATCGGTGCCAAAGTCGTGTCTGATCGCACACGTACTATTTGGAGGGTTCGGTACGGGCCCTATGCTAACGAAAATGATGCGAAAGTGGGACTCGCGCAGACGCAAAAGCGCGGCTATAGTGATGCAAGAATCTTGCGCGCAAATTAGTCGCGCGCGGATGCCATATCTGATTTGAAACCGGGATATTGATGAACAAGATTTTATTGGCTTCACTGCCGCTTATCGCCATTTCTTCTGCTGTCATGGCGGCACCCAAATATGAGACGGATGCCCCGATCGCCTATATGACGGACCTGTCATCCGGTGCTATTTTATTTGAAAAAGATGCAGACAAACCGATTCCGCCTGCGTCCATGGCCAAAATGATGACCGTGTATGTCGCGTTCGACCAAATCGAAAAAGGCAAATTGAAGCTCGATCAGAAAGTCGATATCCAGCGCGCGACTTGGCAAAAGTGGCAGGGGCAGGGCTCTACCATGTTTCTTGGCGTGAATGACAATCCAACCGTAAAAGATTTGCTTCACGGTGTCATCACGCTGTCCGGCAATGATGCTAGCGTGGTCCTGGCCGAAGTCATTGGAGGAACCGAGGAAAATTTTGCGGATATGATGACCAAGACCGCAAAACGCATCGGGATGAAGAATAGCCGATTTGGCAATAGCACCGGATGGCCTGACGAAGGCAAAACCATGGTGACGGCGCGGGATCTTGGGACTCTTGGGGCGCGTCTTCCCGACGATTTCCCAAAACTTTACAAAGATTTCTTTGGTTTAACTGAGTTCACTTGGGGCAAAACCAATAGCGGCGCCCCGATCACGCAGCCCAATCGCAATCCTTTGCTTGGTAAAATTCCCGGGGCAGACGGGTTAAAAACCGGCCATACGGAAGAAGCTGGATTTGGTTTTACCGGCTCCGCAGAACAGAAGGGACGACGCATTGTCTCTGTTTTAGCTGGTCTTGATAGCTATAGTGGGCGAAGCAACGAGTCAGTCAAATTCATGAACTGGGGGTTTAACGCCTGGGAACCAAAAGCCCTTTTCAAAGAAGGAGCAAAAGTCCAAAGCGCTGAAGTCCAATTAGGCGACTCTTCCTTAGTTGATTTAGTCGCTCCAAAGGATTTGTTTGCGACCGTACCGAAAGGCTCCGACGGCAAGTTGTCTATGAAAGTGCGCTACAATGGGCCAATCAAAGCGCCGATTCAAAAAGGTCAACAAATTGCAACCTTGATCGTTTCGACCGGAGAATCAGGCACGCAATCTATGCCGCTAGTTGCGGCGGAAGCGATTGATGAGGCGGGATTTTTCGGGCGTGTCTGGGCTGGATTAAAGTCATTGCTTGGTATGGGATAAAAACATGGCTGGACGCTTCATAAGTCTGGAAGGCGGCGAGGGGACTGGTAAGTCCACGCAGGCGAAAGCCTTGGCCAAGGCGATTGAAAGCAAGGGTATCACGGTCCATCTCACCCGCGAACCCGGTGGAACGCCAGGCGCAGAAATAATCCGAAACCTTTTACTGACCGGCCAAGAGGACAAATGGAACATGCGGACCGAAGCGTTGCTATTTGCTGCAGCGCGGGCCGAACACTGCCAATCGTTGATAGAGCCCGCCCTTGAGAAAGATGAGTGGATTATCAGTGATCGGTTCATCGACAGTAGCCGCGCCTATCAAAGCGTTAGCGGTCAATTGAACGATGAAGATATTATGGCGTTACATAGAGTGGGCAGTTGCGGCCTGATGCCTCATCGCACTTTCATCCTTGATTTGCCCGAGGAAGTGGCTGCACGCCGCGCTGATGCTCGTGATCGCGGTGATAGCGACCGAATTGGCGGACGTGATAGCGACTATCATCATTCGGTAATGTCCAAATTTCGCGAATATGCAAAAGATGAGCCCGGTCGCATCAAATTGATTGATGCCGCAGAATCACAAGAAGATATTACGGCAAATTTGCTGCATGATCTGAGCGATCTGCTAGATTGACGGCATGACGTCATTTTTAGGCCATGACAAAGCACTGCGCATATTCCGCCAGTCTTTTGACAAAGGAACACTACATCACGCCTGGATCTTGGCGGGATCAAAAGGGATTGGAAAAGCGGGTTTTGCCAAACAAGCCGCTCAGTTCTTATTGGACTCAGATTCCACAGCTAACGGCAAAGACTTCAATCTTGATAATATGAGTCAAAGCGCCCAACTGTTAGCTGCTGGTTCTCATCCGGATTTTAGGCTCGTTCAACGCGGCGGTAAAACAGATAAGGAAGAGAAGAAAGCACGCGAAGAGGGATTAGAATCGCTCGAAGAACATGAACTGAAGCGTAACATCTCGATTGCTCAGATTCGAAACCTACAATCGCTTTTTGCTACTCAAGCCTCGATTTCGCGCTACCGTGTAGTCATCATCGACGCGATAGATGATCTTGAACGTGGCGGCGCTAATGCATTGCTCAAAAATCTTGAAGAACCACCGAAAGATACTGTATTTCTGTTGGTTAGCCATACACCTGAGCGCTTGCTTCCAACGATCAGGTCACGTTGTCAGATATTACGGTTCGATCCGCTCGACGATGACCAAATGCGACAAGCTCTATCGGCCTTGGCTCCGAAATTGGACCAACCAGAACTTAATGCCTTGATCGCAGCTGGCGAGGGCGCTCCTGGAAAGTCTCTTCAATATATCGATGCTGGTCTAGCTGAGCTGGAAAGCTTTGCTCGTGATATCATGCGAACGGGAGACAAGGATAATCAAATTAAGAACGACTTAGCGCGCAAATTATCGCTGAAAGCTGCAACCCCACGATATCATGCGTTTCTATCCCGCGCTCCCAGTTTGATAGCGCAACATATCAAGGCCGAAGGGATCAATTCCTCTGATACGCTTTCCGGCAAAGCCATAGACACCTGGCGCGAGGCGAGCAACTTGGCCGCAATGGCTATACCAAAAGCACTTGATAATCAGGCCGTTATATTTCGTCTGGGTAGCTTGATGGGAGCGCTTGCCGAACCCGACATGCGCGCATAAAGAGGAGCGATATGCGGCCGTTTTTGCCGGGATTCGAGAAAGCAATTCATGTCCAAGCCTTTTTATATCACTACCGCCATCAGCTATCCCAATGGCCCACCGCATATCGGACATGCTTATGAGGCCATTGCTACAGATGCGATTGCCCGATTTCAGCGTCTTTCGGGCCGCGATGTGCGATTCCAGACGGGCACTGATGAACATGGCTTGAAAATGGCGCAGGCAGCCGCTGCTAAGCAAATCGCACCGCAGGAGTTGGCGGATGAAATGGCCAATCAATTCATTGTGATGTGCAATAAACTTAATATTTCATATGACAGGTTTATTCGCACGACAGAAATCGATCATCACAAAGCAAGCCAGTCTATTTGGCAGGCTATGGCCGACAAAGGTGACCTCTATCTCGACAAATATGAAGGCTGGTACTCTGTTCGCGACGAAGCCTATTATGACGAAAGCGAACTAATTGAGGCTGAAGGCGAGGGGGGATCGCAAGAAAAGCTGTCTCCTCAAGGTACACCTGTGGAATGGACAGTAGAGGAAAGCTGGTTTTTCAGACTGTCCAAATATCAGAAACCTTTGCTCAAACTTTTCAACGATAATCCAGAATTTCTAAAACCGGATAGCCGCCGGAATGAGATGATCAAATTTGTCGAGGGCGGCCTTAAAGACCTATCAATTTCTCGTACTAGCTTCGATTGGGGTGTAAAAGTACCCGGCAGTGAAAATCATGTCATGTATGTCTGGATTGACGCACTGACCAACTATCTTACAGGGCTGGGTTATCCTCAGGAAACGGGTCTTTATCCCAAATTCTGGTCTGAAGGCAGCGATGTTACCCATATCATCGGGAAGGATATTGTGCGGTTCCATACAGTCTATTGGCCGGCTTTTTTGATGAGCGCAGATTTACCTTTGCCTAAACAGGTATTTGGGCATGGCTTTGTGCTCAATCGGGGCGAGAAAATGTCTAAATCGGTTGGCAACGTGGTCGATCCTGTCGCGCTTGCTGATACTTTTGGCGTCGACCAGTTGCGTTATTTCCTTTTATCCGAGGTTATATTCGGAAAAGACGGCAGCTATTCTGCCGAGATGATCGTCACAAAGACCAATGCCGATCTTGCCAATAATTTTGGGAATCTAGCGCAGCGCAGCTTATCAATGATCGCCAAAAATTGTGAAGAAAAAATTCCTTCAGCTGGGCCAGAGACGGCGGCAGAAGAGCAGCTTATCAGAGACTTAGGATCCTGTTTCACAAATATGAAAGCGTTGATGGAAAATGGCGACTACCCAATCCACTCAGCAATAGACCTTCTCCGAGAAAGGCTCAGCGCGACCAACCAATATTTTGCCGACCAGGCTCCTTGGGCTTTGCGCAAAACTGATCCAGCACGTGCTGACACCGTGCTTTACTATACCGCTGAATCCATTCGCCAACTTGCTATTATGTTACGATGGGTTATTCCTCAAAGCTGCGACAAAATGCTAGACTTGCTAGCGCAAGATACTGACAAGAGGTCTTTTGCCCACATGGACAATGTGATCGAACCGGGATTGACACTTCCGGTTCCGAGCGGAGTGTTTCCGCGTCTGGAAATGCCAGCTTCGGAAGGGAAGGGATAGTCACGGATGCTCGTCGATAGCCACTGTCACCTAAATTATAAAGGTCTGATAGAAGAGCAGGGTGCCGTGCTCGATCGTGCGCGTGAGAGCGGTGTAACGGCCATGCTCAACATTTCAACCCGTGAAAGTGAGTGGCGTGACATTGTTGCGACTGCAGAACGCGAGAGCGATGTCTGGTCAAGCATTGGTATCCATCCTCATGAAGCGGATGCTCATCCCGATATTGATTTAGCGAAGCTTGTCAAAGAAGCGCAGCACCAACGCGTTGTTGCTATTGGGGAAACTGGCCTCGATTACTATTATGACCATAGCGACCGCGACCGTCAAAGACAGAGCTTTCGAACGCATATCCATGCTGCACGAGAAACCGGCTTACCAATCATCGTACATACCCGGGATGCGGAGGATGATACAGCGGCGATCATGACAGAAGAAATGGAGCAGGGTGCTTATACCGGCGTCATTCACTGCTTTACTGCCAGTGAAGATTTTGCCCATAAAGCATTGAATCTAGGTCTTTATATTTCGATATCTGGTATCGTAACTTTTAAAAATGCTAAGGATCTTCAAGCTACCGCTACGAAACTGCCAATAGATCGCCTGTTGGTAGAAACAGATGCACCGTTTCTCGCCCCAGTACCTCATCGCGGTAAAACCGGTGAACCTGCTTATGTGGCCGACACGGCAAAGTATCTCGCCGAACTACGTGGCGAAAATTATTCGGAACTTTGCGAGACAACCGCACAGAACTTCTATCGGTTGTTCAACAAAGCACATCCTTAACATTGTCATTGAAACTCATCATTCTGGGTTGTGGAACATCTTCAGGCGTCCCGCGGATCGGCAATGATTGGGGTGATTGTGATCCAAATGAACCGAAAAACCGGCGGACCAGAGTATCCATTATCGTGGAAAGTCCTACCACTCGTATCTTGGTTGACACATCGCCGGACTTACGCGCCCAATTTCTAGCTTGTGATATTGATGCTATAGATCATGTTATCTGGACACATGATCATGCCGATCATTGTCACGGTATCGATGACTTACGGCAAGTGTTTCAGCAGAAACGAGAGCCTATCCCGGCCTATGCTCGCTCATTTGCCCTAGAAAGTCTTAAACAGCGCTTTGCCTATGCTTTTGAAGGTCATAAATATTATCCCTCTATATGCGACGGCCGCTTGCTCGAAACCAAGACAGAAATTGGTGATATCGTTGTTAAAACCGTTGATCAACCTCATGGCGGCATTACCTCTGCAGGATTGCGTTTCGAGCATAATGAAAAATCTATTTCCTACGCGACTGACTTCGGAGAAGTGACTGAAGACATGCGAAAAATGTTCAGAGGCAGTGATATATTTGTAGTCGATGCGTTACGTGAAAAGCCGCATCCAACCCATGCCCATTTAAACATGACACGCGATTTTATAGACTCTGTAAAGCCAAGATTAAGCCTACTTACGCATATGGACAAGTCGATGGATTATAACCGGCTTTGCGCTATATTACCGAAAGATATTCAACCAGCCTACGATGGACTCGTGATAGAGATATAGAATTGACCGAAGATCAGAACATCAATCTTGTATTTGCCATCGGTGCGCTGGTTCTCGTTGCGAGTGCACTATTTTCCAGGCGCATTGGCTTGGGCGAAATTGTCCGGTCCGTTTTGAGCTGGGTCGCCATATTTGCGATCTTTATAGTCGCATTTTCTTATCAACACGAAATCGTTGGGATTTGGCACAAAGTCACCGGAGAATTGACCGGCACAAATGAACAGCAAGTTGTCGGTGACACGCTTAAGATACGTCAATCACCTGATGGTCACTATTGGGCAAATGCAGAAGTAAACGGCATGCCAGTAAGGTTTTTGATTGATAGCGGTGCTACGACAACCGCGATGACATTGAAAACGGCCCGTGCTGCCAGTATCGATATCAACGAAGGTGGTTTTCCTACATATTTGAATACAGCTAACGGAACTGTAGAGGCACAGCGTGGAACCATCCAGTCGTTGCGCGTCGGCCCAATGACAGCACTAGAATTGCCAGTGGTGGTTGCAGAAGCATTTGGCGATTCCAACGTGCTCGGAATGAATTTTCTGTCTGAAATGAAGAGTTGGCGTGTCGAAGGCAGGGAAATGATCCTAGAGCCGCCCGAGCGTGCTCGTCGTCAATGATTTAACATAATATATATTATCAACTAATTATATTGAGTTGACGACCTGATGGAAGTCAGCCGTACATAAAGGATTTAATGCGCCATGTTTCCGCCGGAACGTCCCTGTTGCAGCAATGAATCCGCTAAAAATATCAAATATTCGGGATCGAAAGGCTTTTTAATATAAGCGTCAGCGCCAGCAAACGCCGCAAGTTGCATATCTTTTTGGCTATGTCGAGCAGTCAACATAAGCACTGGTGTATGACAGAAGTCTCGATGTAGTCTGATGGCGCGCAACACTTCCATACCTGACATTTCGGGAATGGAACAATCAAGGATGATAAGTTCCGGCTGTTTAATGCTGATAGCTTGCAGCGCTGATTTCCCGTCCTCGACCACACCGACAACATGCCCTGCTGTAGCTAAAGTATCCCGGACGATTTCACTCATAATGTTGTCGTCTTCTGCATATATAATCCGGGCCATTACGCGGGCCTTCCATGTTGCGCGGTGACCATCATGTCGGCCACAGCTTTTCTGATTTTTTTCGGTCGGTCAGCCAGTTTCCAGCTGATAATTCCCTTTTCAAGCTGCCGCGCCTTGGCACCAAGCTCTGCTTCTCCGAACAGTGCAGCCGTACCAATAAGATCATGCAAATGATTACAGGTTTCTTTAAGCGCCCGATCTGAGAAGGTTCCAATTCTGACGAGACTGGCCAGGCTCGACATGGCTTGATCCCGCCTAGCAAGATAGCGGACGTCAAGGTCTTCCGACATATAACTGTCGTTATCGGCCAGAGATGAAGGAGGCAACGAGGCTTGATCAGCTACCTCCCCTGCCCGATCCGGGATCCATTTAGACAACATCTTTTGCAATTCCGGTATCATGACTGGTTTTGCAATATGATCCTGCATACCGGACGCAAAACAACAATCGACATCTTCCTTGTAAGCATTTGCAGTAATCGCCACGATTGGAAGAGATTCGCCGGATACTCCACTAGCTCGGATCATCCGGGTAGCTTCATATCCATCCATAAAAGGCATTTGAACGTCCATAAGGACCAAATCGATTGGACTGTCTGTAGAATATGCATCATCGATAACAGCTACGGCTTCTGCGCCATCCATAGCTAATTGAGTGTTATAACCCAAACTCTCGGTCATCGTTTGGATCAATATCCTGTTGACATCATGGTCTTCGACCAGAAGCAAACGCCCCTTTGATTTTTCCTCTCTGGACACTCTTAAATGATTGATGGATTGATTTTCACGCTGGTCTGTTGGCACGTTTTTATTCCTCTGAGCTTGTAGTTATGTTCTGCCTATTTTGAAATAGAACCTACCCACAGAACATCGAATTCCCCGGGCTCTTGTTCTTGTTTCTGCAATCTAGGAAAGCTTCTCCTTTTTTGGCGGTCAAACCTAATTACGGTTGATCCGTACAAAGTTAATTTCGCAACATCATAAAATCCGAAATTTCGCCAACAGACTCTTTATATTTGGCAATATACAGCCAATTTTATGCGGCTTCGCCCCATTTTCATTTTTTCTATGATTCCAACATTAATAATGTTCTGTTCGACCCGTTATTATTTCCACTTGGTTAGTCAATATCTCGATTTGATCGGAAAATAGTGATTTTGACTATGGGGGTTACGAAGAGGCATTTTTCGGATGGCACAGATTTTAATAGCAGATGATGATGCACTGATCGGGGAGGTTATATTCCATCGGTTACAAGATAAGGGGCATAACGTCGTCGTGGTCGATGATGGTGGGCGCGTCGTGGAACAAACCCTCCAAACCAAGCCTGAGATCATCATATTAGACAACCTAATGCCCGGCTTGACCGGCACCGAAATATTATCCGAACTGCAAAGAAATGCATTCACAGCGACAATTCCAGTGATCATGTTGACAGCGCAAACAGGCCGGAATCAAATGATTGAAGCCTATCGAGCTGGTGCATCCGATTATATGACGAAACCGTTCGATCCTGAAGAACTGATTGATCGCGTTGCTGGCGTAATTGGACCGTCAGTCGGTAATTCTGACTTAGAACAGCCCGCTTTGTAATTTGGTTACTTTGATGACCAATTTCATGAAGAATTTCACGCAAAATCAAACTATTGCCGTTATCGGAATTTTGACACTGATAGGGTCGGCGGCTTTGCTCGGCATCACGATCTGGGCTTGGAAAATCACTAGTGTTACTAGCTATGATCGTAACCTAGCTACCTTCGAGGCTCTGACCGCAGATAACCGTCATGCTATGCGTAGCAGGCTAGATAGTTATCGGCAAAGCCTTGATAGCGGAGCCGCATTGTTTGCGGCCTCTGAATTAGTCCCGCTCAGCAAATGGGAAGCCTTCGTAAATGTTTTGAATATTGAGGAGACCCTGCCCGGGATCAATGGGATTGGCTTTATCGTTCCAGTATTGCAAGAGGATATTGCTGCCTATCTGGAATCTGCCAAAGCAAATGGTGTAAAGAATTTGGAGGTTCATCCTCGGACCGACCGGTTAGAAATAATGTCCATTACCTATATTGAGCCGTTGGAGCCGAATAAGGAAGCTGTCGGACTAGACATTGCCTTTGAGGATCATCGCCGTGAAGCTGCTAACTATTCGCGCAACACCGGTCGCGCAACAATCACAAAACACATTGACCTGGTCCAAGACAAAACAAAAAGTGCTGGCTTTTTGCTATTGCGACCGATGTATGAAGGGGGGAAACCTCTCGAGACCGCTATTCAGAGACGTGCCGCTTTTAAGGGTTGGATATATGCACCCTTCATTGCAGCGCGCTTTATGAAGGATCTTACTACTAGCCAAGGCAAGAGTTTTGAGCTTCAGGTTTATGACGGCACGGCCCCTTTGCAGTCCGATTTAATTTTCACGAGCAATAAAAATCAAAAAATTGCGGACCGAAAATCTGAGTATCAGATTAGTCGCACTTTTCCGATGATGGAACAGAACTGGACGGTCGTTTGGAAAAGTACACCGGAATTTGAGGCTAGTGTTCGGACTCAAGAGCCGATTCTGATATTGATCGGTGGCCTCGCTTTAACTGCTGCGTTTGTTGTCATGATGGTTTTTTACGCTCGGAGGGAAACCTATGTTCGCAATGAGGTGGCAATCAAGACCGAAGCCTTGGTCACTAAAGAGCAGGAAGTTCGCGGTGCGTTGGCAAAAGCTCAACGTGCAACCGAAGCAAAATCAAAATTTCTCGCAAATATGAGTCACGAAATTCGGACGCCAATGAACGGTGTCATCGGATTTACTCAATTGCTGGACGATGGTAATCTGTGCGAAAAACAGCAACGCTATGTTCAGATGATATTGGACTCGGGCGCTGCGATGATGAACCTCTTGAACGATATTCTGGATATTTCAAAGGTGGATGCAGGCTTACTCGCAATAAATGAAGAGCCCGTTGATGTTCCCAACATTCTGAAAATTTGCATGAAGTTAATCTCGCCGACAGCAGAGACCAAAGGGTTGGAATCTATACTGGACGTTGATCCCAAAATTCCGTCATCAATTAAAACGGATGGGTTGAGATTGAGGCAGGTTGTGCTCAACCTATTGGCTAATGCCGTTAAGTTTACCGAGGTTGGGCATGTAAAGCTCGCTGTCAAATATCATCCGGCAAAAATCTTAGCTGGCGGTTTTGACCAACCTGCTGAAATGGCAATTACTGTTTCTGATACCGGGATCGG
Source organism: Parasphingorhabdus cellanae (assembly GCF_017498565.1). Classification (NCBI taxonomy): domain Bacteria; kingdom Pseudomonadati; phylum Pseudomonadota; class Alphaproteobacteria; order Sphingomonadales; family Sphingorhabdaceae; genus Parasphingorhabdus; species Parasphingorhabdus cellanae. The sequence continues at coordinate 212,908 of NZ_CP071794.1, read as the reverse complement.
AATTGATCCTGAGCGACAAAAGGTAATTTTTGAGCCCTTTTTGCAGGCTGATGACTCTACGGCTCGCAAATATGGCGGCACTGGGCTGGGCCTAACTATCAGCAGCCAATTGGTAGAATTGATGCAAGGCCGTATATCACTGACCAGTAAATTAAATGGTGGTTCTAAGTTTACCGTTATATTGCCTGCCAAAACATATGAAGATCCTATGTCGAATGACACCAACGATTCTATTGATAGCAGAGCCAGACGGCAAGAATTCTCGACGAGAAGACTGAACATATTGGTAGCGGAGGACCACGATGTGAACCAGTTATTGCTTAGGGAAATGCTAGCAAAACTGGACTGTGATCTCATGTTAGCCAGCGACGGCGCCGAAGCGGTGGCAGAAGCACGAGCCGCAGAAACCCAGAAACGACCGTTTGATCTTGTGTTAATGGATATTCAGATGCCCAACATGGATGGATTGAAGGCTACAAAAGCAATACGGCGCCACGGGATCACTGCAGCCCAGTTGCCAATCATTGCATTGACCGCAAACGCTTATGCTCAAGACGTAGAGAATTGTTTCGAAGCCGGAATGCAGGCCCATCTCGCCAAACCTTTTTCTATAACCGAGTTGAAGGATATTTTAGAGATATGGGGAACGGATTACCAAGAAGCTGAAGCGGCCTAATTTTGTCTTTGTCCGGGCCAAAAAGCGTCCTGAGTGCAGTGCATTGGCATAGCTGATGATAAGCGATAGGAAGTACTTCCTATATTGATGCAGGGATGAACAAGATAATGATTACACCGCTTCTCGAAGTCATGCGGCGCTTACGCGATCCAGAGACCGGATGCGAGTGGGATACTGTCCAGACCTTCGAAACTATTTCTCCTTACACAATCGAAGAAGCCTACGAAGTTGCTGACGCGATCCAGCGCAAAGACATGGGCGCGTTAAAAGATGAATTGGGCGACCTGCTTCTGCAAGTCGTCTTTCATAGTCAAATAGCATCGGATGAAGGCCATTTCTCGTTTGAAGATGTGGTCAACGCCATATGTGAAAAAATGATCCGCAGACATCCACACATTTTTAGTGAGACTAAGGAAACTCCCGGCTGGGAACAGATAAAAGCAGAAGAACGAGCAAAGACGGGAAACTTGAGCGCTTTAGATGGCGTGGCATTGGCCCTCCCTGCCCTATCACGCGCGCAAAAAATACAAAAACGAGCCGCACGTGTTGGTTTTGATTGGCCCGATAAAGCGCCGGTTAAAGCAAAACTGTTAGAAGAGCTTGGTGAAGTGGAACAGGCTGTCAGCCAAGAAGATATTCACGAGGAAATTGGCGATTTGCTCTTTTCGGCCGTTAACCTCGCACGGCATTATGGAGTTGATGCAGAACAAGCACTTGTAGATGCCACTGGAAAGTTCTCGCTACGGTTCAACAAAGTCGAAAAATCGGTTGGCCAAGATATGAAAGACATGTCGATAGATGAACTAGAAGAAGAATGGCAAAGGGTAAAATCTTCGCTCTAAAGGGCGTGAAAGCGACCCCAATTTCGACTGGACATTTGTACAGCTAGCACCAAATCATCATTGGCCTGTTCGGATTCCAGAACCCGGCCATGCTCATGCAACCACGCCAGCCTTTTTCCATCAGATACCGGTAGTGTAACCCTCTCAACATTATGATTCCGAGATAAATTTTCCGTCACCATTTCTATGAGTCCGTCGATACCTTGCCCCGTGGCGGCTGATATCAAACAAACATTATGAGGAATGTGTTCCGGCAATTGAATAACGTCCGGATCGTCCACGTCAATTAGGTCGATCTTGTTCCAAGCTTCAATGATCGGAGCGCCCTCCCCATCTTGCAACTCCACTCCCAACTCCCGTAAGATTTGCTCTACATCACTTGCCTGCCCATCACTAGAAGAATGAGAAATGTCTCTGACGTGGATAATTACGTCTGCTGCTGTGACTTCTTCCAGCGTTGCACGAAAGGCCGCAACCAATTGCGTAGGGAGGTCAGACACAAAACCTACAGTGTCGGACATTATGGCTTTGTCGTAGCCTGGCAAAGGAAACTGGCGCATCGTCGGGTCCAGAGTTGCGAAGAGTAGATCTTCAGCGAATACGTCCGCACCAGTCAAGCGATTGAAAAGTGTCGATTTTCCGGCATTAGTATAGCCAACAAGTGCGATTACAGGCCATGGTGCTTTCTGACGTCTGGAACGATGCAAGGTTCGGGTCTTTCTTAAGTGTGAAAGATCCTTACGCAGTTTAGCCATACGATCACGGATCATCCGGCGATCAGATTCGATCTGAGTTTCACCTGGACCGCCCAGAAAACCGAAACCACCACGCTGGCGCTCCAAGTGTGTCCAGCTGCGGACCAAGCGCCCAGCTTGATAATCCAGGTGAGCTAATTCTACTTGCAAGCGTCCTTCCGCAGTCGCTGCTCTAGCGCCAAAAATCTCTAAAATGAGACCTGTGCGATCAATCACTTTAACCTTTAGTTCTTCCTCAAGATTACGTTGTTGGATCGCACTTAAGGTGCCGTCGACAATCAATATATTGGCATCTTCCTGAACCAATATCGTCTTGATCTGTCCAACCTGACCCGAACCAAATAATGTCCCCGGCTTTGGGGCACGAACCGTGAAATACCTCGCAGATGTGGCTTCGAGACCGATTGCCAATGCAAGACCCACGGCCTCTTCTAGTCGGTATTCCAAAGCATTTTGATTCAGCGCTCCCAAGTCAGGATGAACAATGACCGCTTGATCGTTTCTCCCGTCCAGTTCGTTTTTTTCAAATGGAATCAATGGGAGCCTTCATCGGTATTGTTGTAATCAGCCAGATTAATCGCGCCGTCAGGCTGAATTGTAGAAATTGCGTGTTTATAGACCAGTTGGGCTAAACCTTCTCGTTCCAGCAATATACAAAACAAATCATAAGCTGCCACTTCGCCCTGTAGCATCACGCCATTAACGAGAAACATCGTAACAGGGTCGTTGCTATCACGTACAGCCGTCAGGAACACTTCCTGCAGCACGCCATTTTTCGCTTTCGCTCGTTCCATAAGATCAGAAAATGCCTGCATATCGAGACTTTGTGATGGCATGATCGTAGAAATGGCATGCTTATAAACCAATTGTGATTGACCATCGCGGCGCAGCAAAACCGAGAAATTGTCAAACCATGTGACAATACCCTGCAACTTGACGCCTTTTACCAAAAACATAGTTACGGGCATTTTCGATTTACGGAGAGAATTTAAGAAGAGGTCTTGCAAATTATTTGATTTATCGGTCATTTTTGACTTCCGGTTTTTGGCGGTTCGATGACCGCAGACAGGGGTTTAAGATGCGGCCTTACTAATTGGGGGAGCCGCATTACAGACATATATGGATTTGATGCTGATGCTACAACAGCAATTAGATAAACCCGCTATTCGACGCTTTGCTTCTTTTTCGCTGCAAGCCCCAGAATTTTGAGCTTTCGATGTAAAGCAGAGCGCTCCATCCCGATAAAATTGGCGGTTTTCGATATATTTCCGGAAAACCTTCTGATCTGAACTTTTAGATATTCTCGCTCAAAACTCTCTCTTGCCTCGCGTAGAGGGGAGCCCATCAAAGATGCAACCCCTTGATCCAGATCATCATCATTGCCCAATATCTCGGGCGGCAACATCTCGATTTCGATTTTACTAAAATTATCTTTTGGCGCTAATATGATCGTCCGTTCGATAACATTGCGCAACTGACGGACGTTACCCGGCCAATCGCAAGCCTGCAGTGCTGCCATGGCTTCTGTAGAAATTTCCGGTGGATTCAAACGTTGATCAGCGGCAAAACGGGCTGAGTAATGTTCTACCAATGTGGGGATATCTTCCCGGCGTTGATTGAGTGGCGGCAATTCGACAGGCACCACATTCAACCGATAAAAAAGGTCTTCCCGAAAACGTTTTTCCTGGATTTCTTCGTCCAGATTCCGCGACGTTGCGGATACAACCCGAACATCTACCTTGACCCGCTGGGTTCCGCCGAGACGAACGAAACTCTGCTCGGTCAAAACGCGAAGAATCTTACCCTGTGTGTCCAGTGGCATGTCGGCTACCTCGTCGATAAACAATGTACCGCCATGGGCCTCCTCAAGCAGTCCGATTTTTTCGACAACACCGCTTTTCTCTGTTCCGAACAACTCTTCTTCAACGCTTTCCGGCGAAAGCCGAGCAGCACTGATGGTCACGAACGGAGCGTTGGCCCGTGTGCTCCAATTGTGCATCAGGCGTCCCGCGACTTCCTTGCCAACACCCGCCGGCCCCGAAATCAATAAGCGACTGCCAGTCCCGGCAACGCGTTTGAGAGTTGCGCGCACGGCATTCACCGCCGCGCTATTGCCGGTGAGCTCATCAGCAAAGCCGACGCGCGCCTTCAGTATCTCATTCTCACGACGCAAGCTTTCCGTCTCGGTGGCTCTTGCCACCAAGTGCATAAGATGTTCTGCTTCAAACGGCTTTTCGATAAAATCAACGGCACCCTGAGAAATAGCTGCCACAGCCGTATCGATATTTCCATGTCCGGAAATCACAATAACGGGCAGTTTAGCATCGATTTTCTTGATTTCGGTCAGAAGCTCAAGCCCATCTAAACGAGACCCCCTTAACCAAACATCGAGCAATACGAGAGACGGTTTCCGCTCTTTGACGGCTGCGAGTGCTGAATCACTATCTCCTGCTACTCGGGTTTCGTAGCCATCGTCTTCCAAAACACCGGATATTAATTCACGAATGTCGGGCTCATCATCAACGATCAAGATATCTAATGCCATATTTTCGACCTCTAAATTGGGGGTAATTTATCTGTTTGCGGACGTTTTACGTCGTCTGTTTCGATCCGCTGTTTGAGTTGATCTACGGACTGGCCATCTTCAGAGAAGTTATCAGCCAAACGTTCCAGCTTTTTGGGGTTAAGTAATATAGTCACCCGTGTACCGCTGCCATCCTCGGGTGGGCAAGAGTCTGCGAAGGCTATCGTTCCAAAATGTTCTTCGACAATTTTCTTCACAATCGCCAAACCGAGCCCAGTACCCTTGTCTCGCGTTGTCATGTACGGCTCGACAATACGCTCTCGTTCGGCAGGAAGCCCAATCCCATTGTCATCCAGTTGGATTTCAATATCGTCTTCATATCGATGGACCGACATGACTATCTCGCCATCTTCTTTTGCAAAATCAGCATTACCTTCTGCTTTCTGCTCAATCGCTTCAACGGCATTTTTTACAATGTTTGTGAGCGCCTGCCCCAACTGCCTACGATCGCAAACCAGAGATGTTTGCGGATCATCTGCGTCAAACCGGAACTGAATCTTGGGATGCGCGACTTCTTGCAAAAAAATCGCCTGTTTCACGATGTCGGTTAGATTTTCTTCTCTGAAAACCGGTTTTGGCATCCGCGCAAATGAAGAAAACTCATCAACAATATTTCGTAGGTCGCCGACTTGACGAACAATTGTACCTGTCAGTTGGGAGAATATCGGTGCACCTTCATCAATGTTTTTACCAAAGCGTCGCTGTAACCGTTCAGCCGCCAGCTGGATGGGAGTAAGCGGATTCTTAATCTCATGTGCAATCCGACGAGCCACATCTGACCAAGCCGCACGGCGCTGATCCAGAAGCCGTTGCGTGATATCTTCAAAAGTAATCACATGCCCCGATGGTCCGCTAACGATTTTCACCTCCAGTGTGCGAATTTCACTACCGGTCGAAAACTGGATAATCGAATTTTCAACGCCTTCCTCAATCAGCGCCGTAAATTCAGGCGCGACTTCTGAAATCTGTGACTCCAGAAGATTCTCATTCTGCCTCGCGAGGAGAGCTTGAGCTCTCGAATTAACCAAGCTAACTCGCCCTGATTTATCCAGGCTGATTATGCCAGCTGTCACGGATTCAAGCACCGTTTCGATAAAGGCCCTGCGGCTACCCAATTGCTCGTTGGCTGTAAGCAAGGCCAAGGTCTGGGTCTCTAGTCGCTCTGTCATCCTGTTAAACGCTCTGCCTAACGTGCCTATTTCGTCCTTCTCGAACGGCGACGGTACGCGGGTCGCCAAGTCGCCTTCCGTAATTCTTTTGGCAGCGTGGACTAGTTCTCCCACCGGCCTAACCATTCGATCAGCAACCGCCAGTGCAATCCATAGGGCCAGCCCGACGATAAACAGCGAAACCACAAACAGAGCAATATTAAATTGTAATTGCAGGCTTCGCGATCGGGTGAACAAATTGTCGTAATCTTCAAGAACTGACTGCGCGCGCTCCCATTGACTAAGCGCCAACATGTCTGAATCACGGCCTGCATAGAGAAAAACCTGCGATTCCAAATCGAGCAGAGTTACGGCTTCGATCTTGTTAGCTTTGGCTGTGACAACATAGCTTTCGCCAGCCATCAACTGCTCAATCACTTCTTCAGTAATTTTAGTATCTTCATCGCCGCTATCCGGATTAACAGCTGCGGCCGTCCGGGCTACACCATCATCGCCATATTGAATAATCGCGGATTCGTTCAGTTTGCGGTTTAAAACCTGATAAGAATAATTTTCAGCAAATTCTGGATGGTTGATGCCTTTCTCAGCTAAAAAGCTACGCAAATCACCTGCCATCGTAATCGTTTCAAGGCCGACATCCCGGCGGTTTTGATCATAATATCCACGCGCCAAGTTGTTCGCATTTTCGAGCATACCGCGCGCACGATCAGAAAACCAAAATTCAACACCATATTGAAAGAGCAAGGATGCAAAAATCACCACCAGCAGCATTGGCACACTGGCTACCAAAGAGAATAGTGCTACTAGCCGTACATGGAGACGTCCACTGCTCCCCACTGCTGATTTTGCCGCCCTTCCCTTCGCGATGCGGCGGCCGAGCAAAACCAACAGAATAATTGCGGGAATTAGATTTGCGACAAGCAATGCGGCAGTCAGCGGCGGAGAAATAAAGTCAGTCCGGCCCGACTGAGAACTTAACAGCATATAGCTGCCGGCTGCCATGGCGAGAAACAAAAGTATCACGCCCCACTCTACTCTCTTCATCGCTTTATTGTCTTCTGCGAGAAGCGACAAACGCCTGAGCCAAGCCGGAGATCGCTTTTCAAGAGGAGGTTGAGGAGCATTCATTGTGGTCTTGATACAACAGATTCGTTGTAAAAACAGCACTAATGACGCAAAAATGTCACGCTTGGGCGTGTGGAGGAATCAGTCTATCGTGATCGTACCGGATCGATATCATATTCGGTGAGCTTTTTTCTCAAGGTGTTCCGATTAATACCGAGCATCGTGGCCGCCTTAATCTGATTACCATTTGCCTTGCGCAAAACCTCTTCCAACATAGGCCGTTCAAACTTTTCTAGTGCTCTGACATATAAGGAATGCCCCTGTCCCTTATCCGACATCAAATCACCGATAATGGACTTCACGATATCTGGAAAACCGGACCCTGATATTTGGCCCTGCTCTTCGTTGTGCTCGGCCTGCAAAATCTGTCTTATGGCGGCTTCAGATAACTCTTCTTCCCGAGCAGTAACGACAAGCCGGTAAATAAGATTTTTCAACTCTCTGACATTTCCGCGCCAACTATGGCGAGAGAGCAACTCCATGCCATCGGTTGTTACAGCCTTTTTTGGTAAGCCTTCTGATACAGCAAGGTTAAGGAAATGATTGGCCAAAGCTGGGACGTCACTGGCCCGATCGCGTAGCGGTGGTAGTTCTATCGGAACAACGTTAATCCGGTAGTATAAATCTTCACGGAATTTGCCCTCTTCGATCAGATTGACGAAATCCTGATTGGTAGCTGCAATGATCCGGACATCAAGCTTGATCAACCCTTTGCCGCCCACTCGGTTTATCTCGCCGGATTGCAGCGCACGCAACAGTCTAGTCTGCGCATGCATTGGCATATCGCCAATCTCGTCCAGAAAAAGGGTGCCGCCCTGCGCCTGTTCAAATTTGCCCGCCGCGCTGCTCACCGCCCCGGTAAACGCTCCTTTTTCATGTCCGAACAATTCTGCCTCGATCAAATCGGTTGGAATCGCGGCCATATTAACGGCGATAAACGGTCCGGCTTTGCGATGGCCTAAAGTGTGTATGGCTTCAGCGACCAATTCTTTGCCAGTACCAGATTCACCCAAAATGAGCACCGAAAGATCATTGCGCAAAAGCCTTGCAATCATTCGATAAACTTCTTGCATCGCTGGACTACGCCCCACCAGCGGAAGATTATCTTCCTCCAAATTTTCCGTCGACAATCCAGCGCTACGCGGTTTCATCGCTTGCTGCACAACTTCAACCAATTCATCTAGGTCAAAGGGCTTAGGGAAATATTCAAACGCGCCAGTTTCGGAGGCGCGGACTGCAGTATTCAGAGTATTTTGAGCTGATATTACGATAATGGGCAGGCTTGGATCTCTTACTTTCACAGCATCCAAGGTAGCAATTCCGTCGTCTTCGCCCAAACCCACATCTGTAATTAGAAGATCATATTTACCACTAGCTAGCAGCGCATCCCTGTCTTCGACAGATTTACAACTATCTACTGCCATGCCTTCAGCCTTCAATGCGGTAGAGATAATATGACTGACTGACGGATCGTCTTCAACCAACAAAACCGTTTGCTTATCCATCGAACTACCCTCTTTCCGCTACGGGTAAAAACAGAATGAACTGGGTATTCTTTGCGCCACTAGCCCGTTTATATCTTACCCTTCCGTTCATATCGTTTATCAATTTCCTAACAAGCGCCAAACCAAGACCCTGTCCGTCTCTTTTGGTCGATACAAACGGTGAAAAAATATCCTGCTCAAGTTCGGGGGGCACTCCAGGACCATTGTCTCTCACAATGATTTCAACTGGCAATCGAACGATTTGATCGGAACCATGAACCGACAGGGATGCGCCGAAACTATAGCGAGTGATGACTTGAATATCCCGATTATCAAGCTTCTTTGTGGCGTCTACGGCATTGGACAATAGGTTGGTCAAAACCTGCAGCATCGCGTCTGGATCAACCAAAACCTCTGGCAAGGAGGGGTCGAATTGGTCCGTTATCTTAAGATCGCCATTATGCGCAGTTTCGATCGACTTTCTAGCCCGGTCAATCAAAGAATGCACATTTGCGGGCTCCACTTTGGCGGGTTGTTTGGTCGAAAGGCTCTGCATTCGGTCGAGTAAATTCGCGATCCGTTCAACCTCTCCTTTGATCATGTGAGTCAAAGGCCTTTGGTCATCGCTCAGGGAACGATCGAGAAGTTGTGCTGCACCTTTAATTGCCGCCAAAGGGTTTTTAATCTCATGTCCCAATATATCAGGTGCTCGTACTGAGAACTGTTCTTGTTCGCTCGACCGTCTTTCTATAACCGGTCCATCTGCAGGAAGTGGCGCAATTGAGACGATCCGCCAACGTTGATCGGACGGTATAGTGTGAATATCAAAATTCACTAAACCGCCTTCTTGCCCCTTTACGATAACAGGAACGCGTCGAGCAGCGACATTTGCTTCCCTGTTCAGCAAGGCTTTGGCCAAACGCTCATCCTGAAACTGAATTTGATCTGCAACATGCGCACCAATTAAATGTCTGGCGCTTTGCCCAAGAAAATTTTCAGCGACCGGATTTACCTTTGCAATCTGGTGGTTCTCATCGATAATCAGCAAAGCATCTGGCAAACCAGCAAAAATCTGTTCTGCCGACGGCAAGTCCGCCATTAGGCCGCAGCTTTTTCGAGCCAAGGCGTATAAAAATCCCGCAACATGACGAGCACTTTGGTCGCGTCCATTTCTTTATTGGCTTGATTACGAAAATCTGCGGACCCTGGCAGCCCCTTAGTGTACCAACCAATATGCTTACGCGCGACTTTGACACCAATATCTTCCCCGTAAAGGTCCAGCATCGCGCGATAATGTTCTTCCAAAACTGCATATTGGGACTGTAGATCGGGGTCAGGCAACGTTGTTCCATGCTCAAACCAGTGCATCACTTGTCCTAACAACCAAGGTTTTCCATAAGCGCCTCGCCCGATCATCAGGCCATCCGCCCCGCTCTCCGTCAAAGCGCGTTCACAATCTTCGATTGTGCAAATATCACCGTTTACAATAACAGGTACAGACACAGCATCTTTTACTTGCCGTACAAAAGTCCAATCAGCGCTGCCTTTATACATCTGGCATCGTGTACGACCGTGAACAGTGATCATCTTTGCGCCAAGATCTTCTGCTATATGAGCAAGTTCTGGAGCATTTAGGCTGTTGTGGTCCCAGCCCATCCGCATTTTTACCGTCACCGGTACGTTCACAGCTTTAACGGTCGCTTTGATAAGAGCTGCAGCCAATGGCAAATCTCGCATCAATGCAGAGCCTGCATCGCCGTTTACCACTTTTTTTACTGGGCAGCCCATGTTGATATCGATAATTTGCGCGCCGCGATCTTCATTTAATTTTGCCGCTTCGGCCATCGCGTCTGGCGAGCAACCAGCCAGCTGCATTGACACTGGTTCTTCACTGGGATCCCATGCGCATTTTTGCAACGACTGGCGCGTTTCACGGATCATTGCTTGGCTCGCAATCATTTCGGTCACATTCAAACCGGACCCGAAGCGACGCACCAATTTACGAAACGGCAGATCGGTCACACCGGTCATTGGTGCCAACAACACTGGGCTGTTGATCGTTATATTATCAATCGATATGGGTTCTAATGTCATGTCTACTGCCTAAAATTTAAGCAGCCTTTATCGTCAAAGCGGCTGGCAGGCAAGAAGGGACTGGGCTAGATCACTTGGAATGACTGATTCTGTTGCGCAAACCCCTCAAAATCATGCTTTGATCGTCGCTGCTGGCCGAGGTGAACGGTCTGGTTTGGGGCTACCCAAACAATATGCTCTTATACGAGGCCTCCCCATGGTGCGGCACAGCGCGGTCAAGTTTCTGGAGCATCCAGATATTTCCAAGCTTTGGGTAGTTATCCAAGCTGGCCAAGAAGACCAGCTACTCGATGCATTGGAGGAATTGAATAACTATGAAATTGTTATGGGCGGCGCTACGCGTCAAGACAGTGTCAAAAATGGTTTGTCAGCGATCGCCGCAGCTGGCGGTGCAAAAAACGTCCTGATTCACGATGCCGCGCGCCCTTTTTTATCACAAATGATGATTGATAGGCTACTTGCATCTCTGGAGCACGAAAGCGGGGTGATCCCAGTCCTCCCTGTAGTAGATACAACGATAAATATTATAGATAGATATTTGGAACAGGCACTGGATAGAGACGCGCTTTGGCGCGTACAAACTCCGCAAGCTTTTAACTTCAATAAGCTGCTAAAAGCCCATGACCTATCGTCCGCAGAGTTTGATGCAACTGACGACGCGCAAATTTTCAAGGCTGCAGGAAATCAGGTAGCTATTGTTGAAGGCGATGAAGCGTTGAAAAAATACACTACAGCCGCCGACTTTGACCAACTATCGGAAAAAAATATGATCCAAATACGCACTGGGACGGGCTTCGATGTCCACCAACTGGCTGCTGGTGAAGAATTATGGTTAGGCGGTCTGAAGATTGCTCATGACAAAGGACTTGCGGGGCATAGCGATGCTGATGTGCTACTCCATGCTTTGACTGATGCTTTGCTCGGCGCCGCTGGCGCAGGCGACATTGGCGATCATTTTCCGCCTTCAGATCCGAAATGGCGCGGCGCGTCATCCGACAAATTCGTCGAATTCGCGGTATCAGTCATTAAACAGAAAGGTGGCGCCATCAATAACGTCGACATGACTGTGATTTGCGAAGCACCTAAAATCAAACCACACCGAGAAGCAATGCGGCAGAATATCGCAAATATGCTTGGCCTTCCGACCGAGCAAGTCAGTGTGAAGGCCACCACAACCGAACAACTGGGCTTCACTGGCCGCGGCGAAGGTATTGCGGCTCAGGCAGTTGCAACAATATCAATGGAGTAAGAGTAATGTTGACAAAAATAGCAACGGTTCCCGCCATTCTGGCATTGTTAAGTTCAACCACGTTACAAGCAGCAGAAGCTGATCAATGTATCCCCCCGGAAACCGCAGAGTCGCTGATTACATATGTTTTGCCTGTCGCTCTGGGCGCTGCCAGAAACAAATGTACGAACAGTTTGCCCGCGACCGCAGCTTTACTGCAGGTCGATTCAGCGCAAATGCAGCGTTATGTAGCAGATTCTCGTGATGCATGGCCGGAAGCGAGCACCGCTATCGGAATGCTCGTAGGGCAGGACCTGCCTGAAAACATGGAAATGAATGCCTTTCGTCCGCTGATTGACGCCATGATCCCGGCTATGCTTGCTGAAGAAATCAAAGAAAAAGACTGCCCGACGATCAACAAAGTTTACAAGCTGCTCGAGCCAATGCCGACTTCTAACATTGCGAGTTTAACAGTGATGGTGGCGCAGCTCGGCAATAGTGATAAAAAAGGTGACAAAAAAAGCACCTTCAACATTTGCAAAGCGGCGATCGAATAGGCTAGCGGGATCTCATGCAAAATCTACTGCCCGAAAAACTCGTCAATTTGGCGGAGCAAGTTATTGATTCTAACAGAAAATCTGGCCGGAGAATCGCTGTAGCCGAGAGTTGCACCGGGGGTCTAGTCGCCGCAGCGCTTACAGAAATAGCTGGCAGTAGCGATGTGTTTGAATGTGGTTTCAACACCTATTCTAACGGAGCCAAACAGAAAATGCTCGATGTAAGTGACGATATGCTTGAAACATTCGGTGCCGTATCGATCGCTGTGGCCTGGGGTATGGCTCGAGGGGCTCTGGAAAAATCAGAATGCGACGTGGCTGTTGCTATAACTGGCGTTGCCGGCCCCGGCGGTGGAACGGAAAAAAAACCGGTAGGGACAGTGGTTTTTGCTAAGGCCGAAAAGGGCAAAAGCATTGATGATGTAGTGGCTGATCGCCATAATTTTGGAGCGGATAAAAGCCGGGCGGATATCCGGCTTCAAGCAGCGCTGGTTGCGCTTGAACTGTTGCTTCCTGATACATCCGAATAGTTATTGCCGTAAATAACACCAGCGCGCTCTTCAAATGCGCTGGTCATTTTATGCAAAGCCTTAGCAAACATTTGGCCTGCAAGCTTTTCAAACATCCGATTTTTGAATGTGAACTCAACGTAGAAATCAACATAGCTGCCGCCTCCGTCACGTTCTCGGAACATCCATTCGTTGTGGAGTTGCTTCAACGGCCCATCCAGATAATCGACCTCTATTGTGCGGTTCGTAGCATCCTTTACCACACGCGAAGTAAACTGCTCGCGTAGTCCCTTAAAGCCAACAATCATATCGGCGACCATTTCGACCTGCGTGTCGGAACGTATCCGTGTTCCCACAACCCATGGCAGAAATTCTTCATAGCGTCCTACATCAGCCACCAGTGCATACATTTGAGCGGCACTATAGGGAAGCTCGCGGGTCTCTCTATGCGCCGGCACGGGCTAGCTTTTCCTCACGGGCCTGACGCATTTTCGCAAAATCATCGCCCGCATGATAGCTCGAACGGGTTAGCGGACTGGAAGCCACCAACAAAAAGCCTTTGGCACGTGCTATCGAAGCGTAGGCATCAAAAGCTTGTGGTTTGATAAATTCATCCACCTTCACATGTTTCGGCGTTGGCTGCAGATATTGGCCCATAGTCAAGAAATCGATATCGGCAGACCGCATATCGTCCATCACTTGATGTACCTCAAGCCGCTGCTCGCTTAAGCCAAGCATGATTCCAGATTTTGTGAAGATCGAAGGATCAAGTCGCTTCACCTGCTCCAAGAGACGAAGCGACGCGTAATAGCGTGCGCCAGGCCGGATATTAGGATAAAGCCGAGGAACTGTTTCCAGATTATGGTTATAAACATCTGGCCGGGCGGTAACGATCGCTTCAACCGCTGCATCAGCCTTATTACGGAAGTCCGGAGTTAAAATCTCGATTGTCGTATCTGGTGTCGTCCGGCGTAGTGCCTCAATGACTTTTATAAACTGGCTGGCGCCTCCATCAGGCAGATCGTCCCGGTCCACCGATGTTATAACGATATGCTCTAGGCCCAGCTTTGCTGCAGCATCCGCTGTATGTTGCGGTTCCAGCACGTCGACCTTCATCGGCATGCCGGTTTTGACATTGCAGAATGCGCAAGCTCGGGTGCAGACATCGCCCAAAATCATCACGGTTGCATGTTTCTTTGTCCAACATTCACCGATATTGGGACAAGCCGCTTCTTCGCAAACTGTATTAAGCTTGTGCTCGCGCATCAGCTTGCGGGTCTCTTCAAACCCCTTGCCCATCGGCGCTTTCACGCGAATCCAGTCAGGTTTCCTTTGCCGGACAGGCTTGCCAGAAGGCGATGCTATCTTCGTAATTTCGTTCATTTCTATGAGATAGCGATGACAGACGCGCTTGCCAACCGCGATATGGCTGCTAATTCTAATATAAATTGTTTAGATAGCGGGGCATTATGATCGTCGAAACACTCACCTCCCCCGTCATACTTTTCTTCATTCTTGGTTTTTTTGCCGCCTTCATCCGGTCCGATCTTGCTATTCCAGAAGCCTTTGCCAAGGCCATGTCCATCTATCTGATGGCAGCCATCGGCCTGAAGGGTGGGGTTGAGGTCGCTTCCACCGGCTTTTCAATGGATCTTGTTGCAGCCGCAGTTTCAGGTGTCCTGCTCGGCTTCACGCTTCCGATTCTGGCTTTCATATTGTTACGGTCTTTTGCAAAACTTGGCGCGATTGACGCTGGCGCTGTCGCTGCCCACTACGGATCGGTAAGCGTTGTGACCTTTGTAACAGCTGTAGAGCTGTTAACCGTTACAGGATTGCCGCCGGATGGCTTCATGGTCGGCGTTATGGCACTGATGGAAATCCCGGCTATTATCACTGGACTATTGTTAGCCCGAGCCTATTCTAAAAGACTGAAAGATAGCGACAACGCCGCCAATGATAGCGGATCAAACCTGATGCACGAGGTTCTAACCAATGCCTCCGTGATCCTGCTGCTAGGCGCTTTCATAATCGGTTTTATCGCTGGTGCCGAAGGGTTTGAACCGATCAAACCGCTCTTCGCAATCGGATTTAATGGTGTTCTCTGTCTTTTCCTGCTCGACATGGGCCTTATTGCTGCCCGCCGTTTGCTGGAAACCCGCAAAATCACAGTCCCATTGGCGACACTCGCGATATTACTTCCAATCATCAATGGCACTATCGGAACCGTCGTCGGAACCTTTGTTGGCCTCGATCCGGGATCGGCCGCTATTTTGGGGGTTTTGTGCGCCAGCGCCTCCTATATCGCGGTACCAGCGGCTATGCGCCTGGCCCTTCCCCAGGCCGATCCGGGCATTTATCTGGCGATGTCGCTGGGCATTACCTTTCCATTCAACATTCTTTTCGGTATCTCTTTGTTTGCCGCAATCGCAAAATTTCTGGGGTAAGATATGGTCGCAACAGTTCAACGCAAACGGATAGAGATACTGGTCGATAATCCGCTTATCCCGAAAATTATCAGCTATGTGAAACAGGTCGATATTTCTGGCTGGAGCGTTATCAAAATAGCATCGGGCGGTGGCCGCGATGGGCGATGGCAGCAGGATGAGGTCAGTGGAGCTGCTGCGAAATCACTTGTGCTGATGATCGCAAACGAAGAAAAGGCGGGTCAGTTGACGGATGTGCTGGCTCCGCTACTAGACAGCCACAGTTTGCTGCTAACCGTCGCAAATGTGGAGGTCGTCCGGGGGGATCGTTTCTAATGCCTGAATTTCATGCACTACTGGAGGGATATAAGCGTTTCCGGGAAGATGCTTATCCTAAACAGCGGGCGCGTTACGATGAATTGTCCAAAATCGGCCAAGCGCCGCCAATCATGGTCATTTCCTGCTGCGACAGCCGGGTTGATCCCGCAACCATCTTTGATACGGGACCAGGCCAGATGTTCGCCCTGCGCAATGTCGCCAATCTCGTGCCTCCCTATGATGACAGCGGTGGGATGCATGGCGCGTCTGCGGCGATCGAATTTGGTGTCACTGGGCTGAACGTCAAACATATTGTGGTACTGGGGCACGGCCAATGCGGCGGGATTAGTGCGGCCTTAAAAGGCGGTGAGCTCGGGCTTCCCGGCCACAGTTTCATTGACGAATGGATGTCGATCATCACAGAGGCCCGCGATGAGGTTGTCTCGGCAAACCATGCAAATCCACAACGGGAACTGGAACTGGAAGCCATCAAGATCAGCCTCAATAATCTGCGGAGTTTTCCCTTCATTGCCGAACGCGAGCAAAGCGGCGAGATTAAATTGCATGGTGCGTGGTACGCCATCGGCGAAGCCACCTTATTCACTCTCGACGAAGCCAATGGGCGATTCGAAGCGGTGGAATGAGCGAGCAACCCGAACAAGCTTTTCTGAACGACCTGTCTCTTTCCCTCGCCGAAGGATGGAAGCTGTTGGGCCGCGGATCGAAGGATCGCAAATCTCCGCTGCACACGCCTTGTGTCGGAACGATCAGCCCAACCGGCCTGCCCCGACAACGCATCATGGTGCTGCGGGAAGCACGCAAGGACGACCGGCTACTGCGCTTCCACACCGATAATCGCGCAGGCAAAACAGATGATATAGCCGAGGACGCGCCGATATCGGTCCTTGGCTACCATCCAGGGGCCAAAATACAGCTGCGCCTTTCCGGAACCGCCAGGATCGAAACCGATAGCGCTGCAGCTGATAAAGCCTGGTCGGAGACATCGCTTTTCGGGAAGCGCTGTTATCTCGCGGAGCCGGGTCCCGGAGCAGCAACCGACAAACCGATATCAGGACTTGCCAGCGACCTTGAGGGCCGCAAGCCCAATGAGGAGGAAGTCCTTCCCGGACGCCCCAATTTTGCAGTTTTATTGGCGGAAATTGAACAGATAGAATGGCTTTATCTCGCCCATACCGGTCACCGGCGCGCGTTGTTCTCATGGGACGCAACCGCCACGGAATGGACCGGACAATGGCTCGTGCCATAAGAGACGGCAAGAGTGGACGTTCCGCGAGTTTCTAAAGTATCGACACTGAATCGCCCTAAATTTCTCCTATTGTTCATTTAAATAGGTATTTTTCTGTCAAACACACCCGTGTTGAAGAGTCGAAAATATCTTGTGAAATGGAGGCAATGTAGGAAAGCCGTTTTTTCCGCTTGAAGCCTCGCCACGCGAAGTTCATCACTGTGGCAATGACAAAATTACATAATGATAATATCGCCCTGCTGATTGATGCTGACAATGCCAGTCATGCCGGACTTGATCCGGTTTTGACGGCACTGGCTGAGCTGGGCACGGTCAATATTCGGCGCGCTTATGGTAACTGGCGCAAACAGTCGCTGAAGGGCTGGGTCGATATCTTGCACAAATATGGCATAGAGCCACAGCAGCAATTTGACATGACCAAGGGCAAAAATGCCACTGACATGAAGATGACCATTGATGCGATGGACTTGCTGTTTCGTGGCAATATCGGCGGCTTTGGCGTGATGAGCAGCGATAGCGACTTCATGCCGCTGGCCATGCGCATCCGGCAGGAAGGCATTCCCGTCTACGGCTTTGGGAGCGCCAAGACGCCCGAAGCCTTTAAACAGGCCTGCAGTCGTTTCATCGATGTCGATGCGCTGATCAAGGCCAATAGAAGAGAACGCAGCGGCGATAGTGGCGCCAAGACGGCTGCGAAAGCCGATGATGGTGAGGAGGAGCCCAGTGCGCGAGGCAAGGTCGATGACCAATTGCTCAAGCTGCTCATCGACGCTTACCAGGCGAGCAAGCGAGATGCCGAAGGCTATGCAAGCCTGTCGGAAGTCGGGAAGATTGCCGGCAACCGTTCCAGCTTCGATGTGCGCAATTACGGCTTTTCAAGGCTATCGGACATGTTCGAAGAAGTTCCGAACTTTCAGACAAAACGTGATGATAAGAGCCAGTTATTTGTGAAACGGTTGCGCTAGCGCCATGCAAACCGGAACATTGATATCGCTCGCCCTGTATTTTGCCGCCATGCTCGCCATCGGATTTTATGCGTGGCGCAAATCAACCGATAGCAGCGAAGGCTATCTGCTCGGCGGGCGCAAGCTCAGCCCTGCAGTGGCAGCACTCTCCGCCGGAGCCTCCGACATGTCGGGCTGGCTGTTGCTCGGCCTGCCGGGTGCACTTTATGCGGCGGGAATGGTGGAGGTCTGGATCGGAATCGGGCTGTTTGTCGGCGCGCTGATCAACTGGATCATTGTCGCGCCCCGCCTGCGCGAACAGACGGAACAACTGGGCAACGCCCTCACCATTCCCGAGTTTCTCGCCAACCGCTTTCCTGACAAGGCACTGGCTTTGCGTATCACGTCAGCCATCATCATCGTGTTGTTTTTCGCGGTCTATACCGCCGCCGGCCTAGTCGGCGGTGGCAAGCTGTTCGAGACCAGTTTCGCCGGGCTTTTCGGCCAAACGGCGATGAGCGACTATATGACTGGCATCTGGATTACCGCGGGTGTGGTGCTCGCCTATACCATGGTCGGGGGGTTTCTTGCGGTCAGTCTGACCGATTTTGTCCAGGGCTGCATCATGGTTGTCGCATTGGTGCTGATGCCACTAGTCGTTTTAAGTGGTGATGGTGGCGTCGGGGCAGTTACATCGCAGCTCAATAGGATTGATCCGGGCTATCTCAGCTTGACCGCTGGACTGTCCTTTGTCGGATTTCTTTCGGCTGTCACTTGGGGTTTGGGCTATTTCGGACAACCCCATATCATTGTCCGGTTCATGGCCATCCGTTCGGTCGCGGAAGTCCCCAAAGCGCGCAATATCGGCATGAGCTGGATGGGTGTGGCTTTGCTCGGAGCGATCGGTGTCGGAATCACAGGCCGCGCTTATGTCGAGATGAACGGACTGGTGCTGGAAGACCCCGAAACCATCTTCATCCTGCTTGCCAACACCCTGTTCCACCCGCTCATTACCGGCTTTCTGCTCGCCGCTCTGCTGGCCGCCATAATGAGCACCATCAGTTCACAGCTGCTGGTATCGTCCAGTTCCCTGACCGAGGATTTCTATCGGTTATTCCTGCGCAAACAAGCCAGCGAGCGGGAGACGGTCAATGTCGGGCGGTTATTCGTCGCTTTGGTGGCCTTGCTGGCTATCTATATCGCGCGTGATCCAGATAGTCAGGTTCTGGGACTAGTGAGCAACGCTTGGGCCGGCTTTGGTGCCGCGTTTGGACCGTTAATCTTGCTGTCGCTGACTTGGAAACAGATGACCGGAGCGGGCGCTGTTGCGGGATTAGTGACCGGCGCGGTTGTGGTGATTATTTGGATAGCTCTGGGCTGGAATGCCGCATTTATGGGTGGGCCGGGTGTTTACGAAATTATCCCGGGATTTGCGATGGCCATGGCGGCTATTATTGCTGTTAGTAAGCTCTCAAATCGTCAGACAGTTAGCGCACAAGCACCCTGAGCTTTCCTAGATAGCTATTTCCACTTAACCAGTTTTAGTCCGGTCAGCATTCCGTTTGCTTCTCTGGCATCCCGAATTTCGGTAAAATCAGGTTTGCCTTGAAGGGCACCCATATTGATCTTCATATCCAGAAGAGCAATTTCCCCTTCTGCCAAAGTCACTTCATGCGAAACGGCCGCTGATTTGCTGCCGCTCGACATTTGCGCAGTGACTTCATGGGTGCCGGGTTCAACTTCCGCCATCAGGAAATACTTACTGCGGATCTGGCTGTTAAACTGATCGCCAATGGTGATGTTCATGCCCTGTTGGCCAGCCACAAACCCCTTGCGCATCACGTATATCCGGGCTTTCCCAGTAGCTGGGATCATTTTCATGGCTTCAGCCGTTTCCGCCGGATCGGCTTTGTCGCCTGACTTGTTGCGCATCAGAACCACAACCACAAAAATGGCCAACGGGATTAGCAGCCACGCGAAACCGGAAAATTGCAAACCCAGGAACATACCGATGATTATAGCGCCAGCAAAAATTGCAATATTAAGAGGTGTCATTTTCATGGCTTGATATCCCCGATGCCGATAATTTGATTAGGTACTATGGCAATTTAGCGCGTCAATTTCTTGTATGCAACACGGGTCGGACGATCCGCAGCATCGCCTAGACGGCGCCGCTTATCTTCCTCATAGCTTTCGAAATTGCCTTCAAACCACTCAACATGGCTGTCGCCTTCGAACGCCAGAATGTGGGTGGCGAGCCGATCAAGGAAGAAGCGGTCATGCGAAATTACCACGGCGCAGCCAGCGAAGCTTTCCAGCGCATCTTCCAATGCGCGCAATGTTTCGACATCAAGATCGTTGGTTGGCTCGTCGAGTAGCAGCACATTGCCGCCCTCTTTCAGCATTTTGGCGAGATGCACGCGGTTGCGTTCACCGCCTGATAGCTGGCCGACTTTCTTCTGCTGATCGGTGCCTTTGAAGTTGAACGCACCGACATAGGCGCGGGTCTGGACTTCATTTTTCCCGAAGGTGAAAAAGTCATGGCCACCGGAAATTTCTTCCCAGATATTTTTCGAAGCATCCAGCGTATCCCGGCTTTGATCGACATAGCCCAGTTTCACCGTGTCACCGAGTTCGAGTGACCCGCTATCGGGCGTTTCTTGCCCGGTAATGATCCGGAAAAGCGTTGTTTTACCAGCACCATTGGCCCCGATAATACCGACAATACCACCGGGTGGCAGCGAGAATTCGAGATTTTCGAACAATAGCTTGTCGCCATAAGCTTTGGTCAGACCCTTGGCCTCAATCACCTTGGAGCCCAGGCGTTCGGGTGTTTGGATCAATATCTGCGCCTTGCCAACCTGACGGTTTTCCTGTGCCGCGACCAGATCATCGAATGAGCGGATACGGGCTTTGGATTTGGTTTGCCGCGCTTTGGGAGACTGCCGCATCCATTGCAGCTCGCTCTCAATAGCTTTCTGCCGGCTCTTATCTTCCCGCTCTTCCTGCGCCATCCGCTTGGCCTTGGCATCGAGCCAGTTAGAATAATTGCCTTCAAACGGGATCCCGCGGCCGCGATCAATTTCCAGCACCCAATTCACCACATTGTCGAGGAAGTAGCGGTCATGGGTTACGAGAATGACATTGCCGGCATAATCGATCAGATGCTTCTCCAGCCAAGCGACGCTTTCCGCATCCAAGTGGTTGGTTGGCTCATCGAGCATGAGAATTTCAGGCTTGTCGAGCAACAGGCGGCACAGCGCCACACGGCGTTTCTCACCACCGGACAGATCAGTCACCGGGCTGTCACCAGGCGGGCAGCGCAAGGCTTCCATCGCGATTTCCAACTGGTTGTCCAAAGTCCAGCCATCTACCGCATCAATTTTTTCCTGCAGCGTGCCCATTTCTTCCATCAGCGCGTCAAAATCCGCATCTTCCGGCGGATCGCCCATGATGTTCGAGATTTCGTTGAACCGCTCCACCAGATCAGCGACAGGACGGACGCCGTCCATGACGTTTTCCTTGACCGTCTTGGTCTCGTCCAGATCAGGCTCCTGCGCAAGGTAACCCACGCGAATATTCTCGCCGGCCCAGGCTTCGCCCTGAAATTCGTCATCCTGACCAGCCATGATTTTCATGAGCGTGGATTTACCCGCACCGTTTTTACCGATGATGGCAATTTTCGTACCCGGCAGGAACTGCAGGTGAATATTATCGAGAACCGGTTTTGGCGCTCCGGGGAAGGTCTTGGTGAGACCTTTCATGACATAGCTATATTGGACGGCCATCTGGCGGTATCCTTTGACTTCAATGTGGTTAGATTTGCGCACCGCCTAGCGAAATGAACGCCAACTCGCAAGAGAGCATTGGCAAACAGCAAAAGGCAAGTTAGGCAGTTGTCCATGATAAAAAGCTCCACCCTGCTCGCAGGCGCGTCCGCGCTTCTTTTCTCCACAGCTGCTTTTGCGAATTCGCATGATCCTGCGGCTATTCAAACGAAAGCGCTGCAAGATAGCCTCGCCTACGAGATAACCGAAGGCTTGACCACGGAAGTCGGCCCGCGTCAGGCCGGAACCGAAGCGGAAGCCCGGGCCCGCGACTGGTCGGTAGCAAAGCTCAAGTCTTTGGGGTTTCAGAACGTCCGCAACGAACCTTTCATGATGCCCACATGGGTGCGTGGCGCGGAAACTGCAGAAGTAACGGGTCCCTATCCTCAAAAAATGCATGTGACCGCCTTAGGCAATAGCGCCAGCACCGGCGCAGCCGGAATTGAAGCCGAAGTCGCCTATTTCGACTCGCTCGCCGCCATGCAGGCAGTCCCCGACGGCAGTTTGGCTGGTAAAATCGCGTTCGTGACCCATGACATGCATCGCACACAAGATGGCTCCAGCTATGGCGCTTATGGACCTGTGCGCTGGATCGGCCCCAGCGTCGCCTCCAAAAAGGGCGCGGTCGCCTATGTGATTAAATCCATTGGTACGGATCATCACCGCAACCCGCACACGGGCAATATGAACTTTGCTGAGGGCGTGAAGCCAATACCTGCAGGTGCGCTCTCGCTGCCGGATGCTGACAATCTGGAGCGGATGATCAAACTTGGCAAACCTGTCACGCTGAAGCTGGTGATGACGCCGCAGAATATCGGCCAGCAAGAATCCGGCAATGTCATCGCGGAAGTCACCGGAAGCGACTCGTCCAAAGGCATGATTCTGATTGCCTGTCATCTGGACAGCTGGGACTTGGCACCCGGTGCGTTTGATGACGCAGCCGGTTGCGGCATTGTGACCGCCGCGGCCAAGCATATCATGGATCATGGCCAACCATTGCGGACGATCCGCATCCTGTGGGCGGGCGCAGAAGAAGTCGGCCTTTGGGGCGGCAAAGCCTATGCCAAGGCTCACACTGGCAGCAACCATGCCATTGCCATGGAGTCAGATTTCGGCGCGGATAGTGTCTGGCGTGTCGAGTTTAATTTGCCGGATGGCGCCGAAAACATCGAGAAACAGATTGCTCAAGCGCTTTTGCCTCTGGGTGTGAGTGCGAACGGTCCGCCAGCTACTGGTGGCGCTGATGTGCGAGATATCATCGCCAGCAATAATCTTGCGGTCATTGATCTTCAGCAGGATGGCACCCGCTATTTCGATCTCCATCACACCCCCGACGACACACTCGACAAAATTGATCCGAAGCAGATGCGCCAGAATGTCGCGGCATGGAGCACGGTCTTGTCCATCATCGCTAACAGCGATGCCGATTTCACCATGCCAGCAAAAGAGTAACTGATGCGAAAACTCTTTCTCCTAATCTTAAGCTTTGGCATTCTTGGCGCTTGTTCTGAAACACCATTGGAAGATCAAAACGAAGACGAAGTTACTGCGGTAGAAAAGCAGATCGAGGGTGATGCCAAGTCACTCGAAGCGGCAGCCGATGAAGCTGTCAAAGAGCTGAAACTGGAGATTGAGGCAGACCTGTCGGACGATGGAATAGCTACGCCCATGATGCCTTCAGGCGAAAATAGCCAATAAAAGCAATGCGAAAGCGTTGTTTTAATCCACGGCAATCGTTAACAGATGCCCTTCTTGGTTAACCATATCTCGCTATCTCAGTTTAGCGCTCCACGCATATGTTGACATTACCGGCCAGATACCGGTGCCAGTTGCTAACCCTCATTTCGGCAACTTATGGAGAGCAATATATGATTTACGGTGACTCATTGCACATCGATGCACAGGTTAAACAAAGCAATTCGGCATCCGTTCCCTGCGTGGTGACGACGATTTCCGATACGATCATCAAGATTGATTGCACAGCTCAACTTAATCCGGACATTGGACTGACCCTGAAAATTCCGGGCATGAATATATTGACGGCCAATCTGCTTTGGAAAAAGCATGACGAATATGGGTGCCAGATTGATTATACTTTCCATCCTGCCGTCATCAAAAGCGTGATGGAGCGACTGGACCGCAAACGCATGGTCGCGCATGCTTGCTAAAACAATGTGACAGTCTTAGCGGTCTCGCCGTCGCCTGGCCTTTCGCTCTTTGCGAAGAACCGTGATTCCCACCACAGAAATAATGACCATAACCGCTATCATTGCATAGCCAATTATGAGATCCGTCGACATTGCTAGCCTCCAACTCGGCCCCAACATCTGTTTACATCCATAATGAATGTAAGCGCACGTAAAATCGTTGGGGCGTCAAATGGCGGCCGTTTTGGTAACCAATCCCCCGGATTAGGCATCGGGAGCTAGTTCTGTTTTGGAATGTCGTTGCCGTGGCGTCAGGTCACCCTTCGCTTGCGCTCGGGATTTTTTCGGTCGCCAATCCGCCGGATTGGCTTTTATCCGAAAAAATGGTCGGGGAGACAGGATTCGAACCTGCGACCCCCTGGTCCCAAACCAGGTGCGCTACCAGCCTGCGCCACTCCCCGACGCGCGCTTCCCCTAAGCCGTGGTTTAGGGAAAAGCAAAGAGTTTTTGCGTCTTTTTTTACCTAACGCAAAAAGGACGACTTGTCGCCCCATTTCACGGGAGGTTGGTGGGCCCGGAGGGATTCGAACCCCCGACCTAGCCGTTATGAGCGGCCAGCTCTAACCAACTGAGCTACAGGCCCCAGAATAACCGCATTTCAATGAAATGCCGCTCCTCAAGGTTCGCTGCGATAGCGGAAGCATTGATGATTTGGCAAGCCGCTAAAGGAAATAATTCTTTGCGTGGCAAAACCCCGCTTGGTCGCCCCCTATTTTGAACCTATTTGCGGCCTGCAGCTGCGATTATCAATAAGTCGTCCATACCGATCGGGGAGACATCGCGCTCCATCAAATGGTCCAAAATATCTCTCCACCAGTCATAGAACCGGTCGAGATCCGCTTCGGTTCGCACATAGGGTGTATGGCCGGGCGATAAGGATGGCGAATGGAAAGAAAATACAAGGAGTTTAAGCTGGTCATCCAGCGCAACGTCAATGGCTTCCTTGGCCTCTCGCGCGGACACACCTTCGGGCGTCAGCGGAATGCGCTCCAGCATCTTTGATTTTGACAATATCGCTCTGAGCAAATTCGACCGATTGAAATATGGGGACAATAGATCGGCCTGTTTCCGTAAAAGTCCGGAAAAAACGGTCGTCAGTGGTATTTCCAAAAGGGTGTGCCTTTGATCCAACCAAAATGGTTCCGGGCCAATATGGGCAAAGTCCGGTCCGGAATCACCGCTATAGTCGAAGCGGGAGCGGACACTGCTATCTATGGTGAAACCAAGTTTCGATAATATGTCTATGCTGTTAGGCCCGACGCCATAGCGTCCCGCACGATAGATAGTTGGTCGCTTTCCCGTTCTTTGGTCGATGAAATCGCGCAGTTTTACAATCTTATTCTCTTCAAGTTCTTTAGGAAGGTTACCGACAAAGCTATTATGATTATTTAGCTCTTCTTCAAATGGAGGATTGATCCAGGGATGCATATGAACACCAATGGCGGCCGTACCACTTTCAACAACCAATTTCAGGAAAGCCGCTGCATCATCATTTTCAACGATAGAATAGTCGACAAAATATACCGGCTTAACGCTATAATTCTCGACAAATGATTGAAATTTCTTGAGCTTGCCAACCGAAACATTCGTATGCCCGCTGCGCTGGAAAGGTTTATTCCAGTCAAATTCTTCTTCGGTGTCGACACTGATCAAAAAGCGCCGACCAAGGTCTTCGGGCAACGCCATCCGGCTTGTTGCAGCGAAGTTATCAGTGCCTTGCTTCAACGTCGAAAACATCGCGGCCCCGCTTGTTCAGTCAACCGGGTATAGGCCGGTTATTCTATTTCTGTTTCCCTAAGCCCAATCTCGCTAGTCGCAGCCGCAGGTAGGGTCAAGCCTATGCTATCATCGGAAATCGTTAATGATCCGTTGGCGGATTTAGCCAAATTACGCACCAGGCGAAGCGAGAAACCGAGACCTAAAAGCGGCGCATCACTGCTGTCCCCATCAATTCCCCGCGAGGGGTCCAACAATTGTTCTTCAGAAATCCCTTTGATCCGGGACGGACGGGAAAGGCTGAAATAATTGACCGGCTGTCCACCAATCTGGGTCCTTAGGTCGGCCCGTAACTCTTCGCCATTTTCGCATGCAATAATGGCTGCTGACAACAGCCGCGCAAAAATGCGCTCAACCGATTCACTATCCAAAGCGAAGGATCGCACCGGCTCTGCCTTGTTGATGCGAAGGTCTACAGATTTGCTGTCCGTCAGGCTTTGCAAACGTTGCGCAAGACGCTCCAGCAACCAGTCAGGTTCCGTCAAACCCGATAGACTCTCCATTTGGCCCGCATCAATTTTTGCGGCGATATCAATATCTTCAAAGCCAGCGAGCAGACGCCGCGCTTCATCTGTAATCGTGCGCGACAACGAACGATATTCAAAAGACGCCGGCCCAAATAGCTGCTGTTCGATAATCTCGCTAAAGCCGATAATCGCGTTAAGCGGAGTCCGCAATTCGTGGATAAGCTGCTGCAATTGCTCGCGCCGTTCGACGTCAAGGTCGTTGTGCCCGGCATCTTCTGCGGCATTGGGTCGCCGCATAACGCCGCGATAGCCCTTGAAACGCCCCGTTTCTTCGCCAAAATACGGGATTGCCGACATCCGCCAATCACCCGCGACCACCGGAGCGCCGCATAGTCGCATGCGCGCATTTTCAAGCGGCATCCGTTGACGGAAGGCGGCTGCGCCATAGGCGTCCGGTCCGGGGCCGTCATCGAAAGTGGGTTCTGCTATCGTAACGCCGACGATAGCACCTTTTGGAGGCCCTTCGGCCCAAATGATCGTGCCGCTATCATCGGTTTCAAAGTTGATCGCATTAATGGCATCGACGAAATAGCTCCGATGCTCCAAATCCCTTAAGGGTATGTCAGTCGATCTCTTCTTTTGATAGTCAGCAATTTTCGCCACGAGTGCACTAATTTGTGACGCTTCTTCTGTTTTTGGCTCAAGATGCTTTTCAACCAAGTTATCGTTTTCCGCATCTTCCACGAAAAGCAGAGGTTCTGATGGTTCATCTCCATCCAAGGCATGTATATTCAGCATTTTGCTGGCTAAAGGCCTAAGATCCGGTCTCATCTTGACAGCTTCCTGTCCGCGAGTTGATAGCTGCGGAAGAACATCGATCCATTCTTCATCGGACAAGTCAGCGGCAATAATAGCGGCGTCGCAAATCGGATCATCATCAGCACAAAGATAAACCAATAGAGGCGCAGACCGAAGCCGACCATATAGAGCTTTAACCGCAGCGACGCGATCTGCTTCATTTACCTTATCATGCAAGTCGCGCAGCCGCGTTAAACCGGACTGAACGTCTTCGTTCATCAGTTGCCCGGGCTTCTGCGCTAAAAGATCGACTACTTGACGCCATTGCAGAGACGCTGCTGTGCCCACGGGAAAAGGGCCCTTCAGTGCGGTTGTTAGGCGATCATCGTAGCGCAATTATTGTCCCGTTTTTTCAGATTTGTGAATAAGTTAACAAGTTGATAACGGCAATATTTCAAAACCGTAACCCCCGAAAATACCGCGTCACAATGTGGGACAAGTGAGCAGCCATTGCGTGATGTGCTAATTATATTATAACAACATAATGATTCGCGAACGGAAATTGCATAAGACTATGACTGATATAAATTTGGACGAAATTGACCTACAAATTCTGGAGCGACTTCAGAACGAAGGACGTATCACTAATGTGGAGCTTGCCCAAAGCGTTGGGTTAACAGCTCCGCCGTGCTTGCGCCGTATGCGTGCTCTGGAAGACAGCGGAATCATTACCGACTATCATGCCGCTATTGATCCGGCGAAAATGGGATTCACGATAACAGTTTTTGCAATGGTTAGTCTGAAAAGCCAGGCAGAATCTGATCTCCAGGCGTTTGAGGAACATATTGAGAGCCTTCCCGAAGTCCGCGAATGCTATATGCTTAATGGCGAAATTGACTTCATGCTAAAGGTTGTTGCAAAGGATCTGCAAGAATTTCAGAAATTTCTGACCAGCAAATTGACCTCTGCACCAAATGTGGCCAGCGTGAAAACATCGCTTACTATTCGGTCGGCAAAAAACCTTCCAGGCGTTCCGATTCGAGAATAGCGATCACTGCAGCACAAAAAAGGGCGCCTGAAGCGCCCTTTTTCGAAGTTTAACAACCCGCCTTAGCTTGCGGTTGGAGCAGGTTCCGGTGTGGCCGTTCCGGCGGCTTTTTGATCAATCCACAAAGACCAGAAATTGGCGATACTTTTTCGTGAACCAGTAACACTGGAGAAAGCCTGTTTCGCATCGTCCCAGTTGCTTTGGCCGACTTGCGCAATACCCAGACCCATTTGTGCGCGCGCTGTATCTACGCCGCCCTTGCTAATCGCTGACTGATATAGAGCAGCTGCTTTGGCATAATCTCCATAGCCCAACAGAGCATCTGCCGTCGCCAATGCTATCTTGCCGTTGGCCGACTTGTTGGCATCACGTTCTGAGGCGCCTAGACTAGCTTTATCTGCAGCAACCGAGCCACGCGCAGCAGCTAGTGTTTCTGTTACATAGCTACTGGATGATGGAACATCGCCTTTGGCAAGCCCTTCCTCCAAAAGTGAAACTACTTCACCAGGCAATCTCCGCGGATCAGCAGCGTCAGCATATTCAAAATAATCCCTTTCACTCTCCATGGCATCGGCTTTGCGCATCAACCGCATGAGTTCGAGGTTTTCTTGGTTCGATAATTTCGGGTTAGCTGAATCCCGATAAACCGAAAGCGCAGCGCGCCAGTTTTCACCTGTTGGATAGGCTTCCACCAGTTTATAAGTCCAATTGCCGGCTGCGCCATTGACATTATTTTTCATCGCAATCCCGGCGCCGCGACGATACCAGTCTTCAGGCGCTTTGGCGCCACTAGCTTTTTCAGCTTCAAGTGCGCGCTCTAGAGCAGCCAATCCTTCTTGGTTCTTATTCTCTTTGAAATAAGCTTCGGCTATCAAAGCACCGATATTATTCTGTCGATAACCCGCATCAAATGCCTGTTGGAGCCTCTGTTGCGCTTCGGCGTAACGACCGCCTGAATATGCAAAATTGCCAGAGAAGAAAAGGAAAGACGGCAATTGCTCTGCAGAGGTTTTACCACTGTCGATCGAAGCGTTAATGCCCTTCTCTTGCAATGCGGTGTCTTTAAGGCTTGACCCAAGCTGAATGGCCAGCTGACCAGCGATAAACTTGTCATCGGCTTCTAAAGGCTGCGCCAACAAAGATTCCACAAGCGGCTTAGCTGTCGCCGGCGTTTCGCCTCCCATCGCTTCTTGGATAGCCGCGACTTGCGGCCGAATTTCTTTGCTTATCTTAATTTCTGCTTCTTTGCTTTTTTTCTTTTTCTTCTGGGCGTGCGCCTCTTGCGGTAAAGCTGAAATGGCTAATGTTCCAGCGGTAGCCAGAGCAACAGCCATAGAAAAATGAGATAGAAAACGCATAAAATTCCTCCGAATAAAAACTTTGTTGTTACCGAACCAACGTAAGGGCCCCGAATATGGTTGCACCATAAACTGTCTTGGCATTAATACCAAGTTTCACATGCTTTTATAGGGTGAATCCGCTGAATAGATGTTGAACGGAGACGCCTGTAATCGCATCTGTGTGTCGATAAATTGTATAAGGGTGTAAATTCCCGATATTGTGAGGTTAACTTTCTGTGATTGCCATTATTTCTCCCGCCAAGTCGTTGGATTTCGACAGCGCTCTTCCCGATCATCAAACTACCAAAATCCGGTTTCCTAAAGAAACGGCGCGATTGGCTGTAGCTATCTCTAACCTCTCTAAAAAGAAGCTCAAATCAATCATGCCAGTCTCCGACAACCTGATTGATCTTAACCGGGGACGTTACAGCCAGTTTTTCGACCAACCCGAGCGTTCCGCCATCTTCGCGTATAGCGGTGATGTTTACACTGGATTTGAGGCGCAAAGCCTGAGCAAAGAAGGATTGGACTTTGCACAGGGACATTTGCGAATATTGTCGGGGCTCTATGGCCTGCTGCGCCCATTTGACCCAATTAGGCCGCATCGCCTTGAAATGGGTACCAAATGGGCCCCGCGATACAAAAAATTGACCGACTTCTGGAAAGATAAAATCGCTTCGGAACTTGCCAATGACCTAGACGAAACTAGTGAGCGTATAATCGTCAACCTGGCAAGCAACGAATATTGGGCAGCGGTAAAACCGCATGTTGATAAATTAAATGCTCGGATTATCGAAGTCGATTTCCGCAAAGATGGGCCCGACGGTCCCAAATTCATAAGCTTTGAAGCCAAACGCGCCCGCGGCATGATGGCCCGCTATATCTGCGAAAATCATTTACAAGATGCAGAAGCTCTTAAAGGTTTTGATAGCGACGGATATCAATTTGACACTGAAAATAGCACTGATGAGAGCCTGCGCTTTGTACGTTCATGAGCAATAAGACTGCAATTATCGTCGGTGCTTCTGGAGGCATTGGTCGCTCAATGGCTGATGTGCTGGAACAAGAGGAGGAATTCTCCCAA
Organism: Parasphingorhabdus cellanae; assembly: GCF_017498565.1. NCBI lineage: Bacteria > Pseudomonadati > Pseudomonadota > Alphaproteobacteria > Sphingomonadales > Sphingorhabdaceae > Parasphingorhabdus > Parasphingorhabdus cellanae. Next base: position 182,386 of record NZ_CP071794.1, on the reverse strand, counting down.
GTCATCCGGTTGTCACGTCGCCCTGAAAGTCCGACCACAGTTGACCTCAAATCAGAGGAATCGATCGCCTCCGCTGCCCGTTGGCTTAAAGATCAGGATATCAAGCCTGACATGGTCTTTGTTGCTACAGGATTGCTTCATAGAGGACAAAAAGGCCCCGAAAAAAGCATGCGGGAGCTTGATACGGACTGGATGCTGGAAAACTATCAGATCAACGCCATTGGCCCTGCTCTGATCGCAAAACACTTTCTGCCGCTTATGCCCAAAGACCAGATTATTAGGTTTGCAGCTATTTCTGCTCGCGTCGGTAGTATTTCGGACAACCGGCTTGGTGGATGGTACGGTTATCGCGCAGCCAAAGCGGGGCTCAATATGATTATCCGCAACCTCTCGATCGAATGGGCACGCAAGAACAAACGCAGCATTATTGTCGCGCTCCACCCCGGCACCGTCGATACCGGGCTCAGTGAGCCGTTTCAGAGCAATGTGCCTCCTGGTAAATTGTTTGATCCTGAACGGGCTGCATTGCAGCTATTGGATGTTCTGGACGGTCTAAAACCTGCCGACAGTGGGAAGATTTTTGCCTGGGACGGCGAGGAAATCAAACCTTAAAATCTGCCGCCGTCTTTTATTGTAAATTCGGCCCGAAAAGCTGGCTTTTTCAAGCCGCCTCCATTACAAGAATCACAATCAAAAAACTCGGCAAAAACCAAATAAAAAGGCCTGTTTGTGAACGAACAAACCACTGCACCAGAACCATCTGATATTGAACCGATTGATATCGTCGATGAAATGAAATCGAGCTACATGGATTACGCCATGTCGGTCATTGTCAGCCGCGCGTTGCCTGACGTTCGGGACGGCCTGAAACCAGTTCATCGGCGGATTTTATTTTCGTCCCAAGAAGGCGGCTTTGTCGCCGGACGGCCTTATCGCAAATGCGCCAAAATCGTCGGCGATGTTATGGGCAATTATCACCCCCACGGCGATAGTGCGATTTACATGGCGCTGGCCCGGATGACACAAGACTGGTCGATGCGAGTACCGCTGATCGATGGCCAGGGTAATTTTGGCTCAATGGACCCGGATATGCCGGCATCCATGCGGTATACAGAGGCGCGGCTCAACAAAGTTGCGAACAGTCTGCTCAACGATCTCGACAAAGACACGGTAAATTTTGTTGATAACTATGACGGTAGCCGCAAGGAACCTTCGGTTTTACCTGCCCGCTTCCCCAACCTGCTTGTTAATGGCGCAGGTGGTATTGCGGTCGGCATGGCGACCAACATTCCGCCACATAATCTCGGCGAAGTGATCACTGCCTGTCTTGCTTATATGGACAATTCAGCGATTACAGTAGATGAATTGATTGACATCATCCCGGGCCCTGATTTCCCCACAGCACCACTCATTTTAGGCCAATCTGGCGCTAAATCCGCTTATAGAGAAGGTCGGGGTTCGATAATGATGCGCGCGCGCCATGAAATTGAGGAAGGCCGTGGCGATAAGCGCTCCATTGTCCTGACATCCATTCCTTTTCAGGTTGGTAAATCAGGCCTAGTGGAAAAAATTGCGGAAGCAGCAAAAGACAAGCGGATTGAAGGTGTTTCCGATATCCGGGACGAATCAAGCCGGGCCGGTGTTCGTGTGGTTATCGATCTGAAGCGTGATGCGACGACTGACGTTGTATTGAACCAGATTTGGCGCTTCACCCCTGCTCAATCGAGTTTTCCAGCCAACATGCTGGCCATCCGAGGCGGACGGCCTGAAGTGCTCAACCTGCGCGATATTATCGAAGCATTTGTCAAATTCCGTGAAGAAGTCATTACCCGGCGGACAAAATTTGAACTAAACAAAGCCCGCGAACGCGCGCATGTCTTGCTTGGATTGGTCGTAGCGGTCACTAATATGGATGAAGTGGTGCGCATCATCCGCGGATCATCGACACCAGTGGAAGCGCGTGAATCCTTGCTCGCACGTGAATGGCCGATTGCCGAAATTGCTGGCTATATCAAACTGGTCGAAGCCATCGAAACTGAGGTTGAAGGCGATATTTACAAGCTTTCCGCCATTCAGGTGAAGGCGATACTGGATCTGCGTCTACAGAAATTAACTGCTCTTGGCCGTGAAGAAATTGGCGATGAATTGAAAGATCTTGCAACTGCTATTGAAGAATATCTCTCAATATTGGCCGATCGCGTAAAACTCTATGCGGTGATGCGTGAGGAACTGGAAACGGTACGCGATGAATTTACGACACCGCGTGTCAGCGAAATTACCGCGGCCTGGGATGGCCTGGAAGATGAAGACCTGATGGAACGCGCCGAGATGGTCGTGACTGTAACCCATGGCGGCTATATCAAGCGAACACCACTCGATACTTTCCGCGCGCAGAGGCGCGGCGGCAAAGGCCGAGCCGGTATGGCGACCAAGGATGAGGACGCGATTACCGAATTGTTTGTCACATCGACACATACCCCGGTGCTGTTCTTCTCTACCCATGGCAAGGTTTACCGCCTGAAGGTCTGGAAACTGCCGGAAGGCGGGCCACAGACCAAAGGGCGACCGATGGTCAATCTATTGCCTTTGGCGGAGGGCGAAACAATTTCGACCGTTTTACCGCTGCCAGAAGACGAAGACGAATGGGGCAAATTGCATGTGATGTTTGCAACCGCCAAGGGCGGTGTCCGGCGCAACAGTATGGACAGCTTCACCAATGTGCCCTCGAACGGCAAATTTGCCATGAAATTTGATGAGGATAGCGATGATCACTTGATCGGTGTGGAATTGTTGACCGATGATGATGATGTACTGCTGGCGACAAAAAATGGCAAGGCAATCCGCTTTGCTGGTGATGCCGTGCGGTCTTTCCAGAGCCGCACATCGACCGGTGTCCGGGGGATTGCGCTGAAAGGCGATGATGAGGTGATCTCTCTTTCCGTATTGCGCGGATTCGAAGCCTCTACGGAAGAACGTGATCAATATCTCAAAGCCGCGCCCTGGAAAGAGAATGAAAACACTTCAGAACTGTCTCCGGAACGTCTTGCAGAATTTGCTGAAACCGAAGATTTTATCCTGACAGTTTGCGCTAATGGCTATGGGAAGCGCTCCAGCGCCTTTGAATATCGCCAGTCCGGTCGCGGTGGCCAAGGCATATTGAATATCGACAATATCAAACGTAACGGCACGGTTATCGCCAGTTTTGAAGCCAAAAATGAGGAACAGATCATGTTGGTCACTGATCAGGCCAAGCTGATCCGGATGAAAGTGGCGGATATGAGAGTGATTGGCCGCAATAGTTCCGGCGTTAAGCTATTTGATGTTTCGCCAGGTGAAACTGTGGTTGGCGCAGCCAAGATTGACGAAGAAGATGAGCCGGAGAACGAAGCGGAAGAACTGGTAGCCGAGGAGTTAATAGCTGATACTCCACCAGAAACTGCCGCAGAACCCGAAACCGGGGATGATCCTGAAACATGACCTCCAGCGCGCCGAGCTTTTTAGTTAAAGACGGCGCGCTGAGCTGGCCAGAAATCGCGGATATGCGGCAACGAATCTATCCGCCCGAAAAACTCATCAACACACCTATGCACGGCATAGAATGGTCACATGCACAGCGGCGCGTGTTGCTTTACGTTGAGCGTGAAGTCAGGGCTGTCGCGGGCATTCATGAACGTGAAGTTCTTTGTGACGGTCAAAAAACTGCGGTCGCAGGTATTGGCGGCGTCATGACCGAACCGGAATTTCAGGGCCAAGGCTATGGCAAGCTGGTCATGCTTCACCTTGTGGACATACTGCGAACTGAGGGTGAATGTGCGTTCGGCTTGCTGTTTTGCGAGGACCACAATGTCGCCTTTTATGATAAATTGGGATGGGTCTTGTTTGAAGGTGATCTCGTAGTTGAGCAACATGGAAAAACTGGCCCCTTTGCCTTCAGAAATACTATGGTGCTACCAGTAAACGAGCCAGCCAAAAGGACGGGCCATATCGATTTGTGCGGATTGCCATGGTGAAGTCTGGCCGCCTATTCTGGGACTAAGGAGAGGATCACATGCCCATCGTCGTCACACCTTCGGGGCAAGCCTGCGGGGCTGTCGTATCCGGAATTGATTTGTCTGAGCCTTTAAATGACGAAATAGTGGCAGAAATTCGTGCTAACTGGCTCAAACATCATGTGTTATCCTTTCCAAGACAAAACATGTCCGACGATGATCTGGAACGCTTCACGCTCTACTTTGGCGATTTTGGCCATGACCCCTTTTTCGATCCGATTCAGGGCCGTGAGCATATCGCTGCCATTCGCCGCGATGCCGATGAGACATCCCCGCTTTTTGCCGAAAACTGGCATAGCGACTGGAGTTTTCAGGAGTATCCGCCTGCTGGCACCTGTTTATTAGGTATCACGATACCACCAATCGGTGGTGACACTTTGTTTGCAAATCAACATGTTGCACTTGACGTCATGCCGTCAGATATGCGTGCAAAGCTAGAAGGGAAGATTGCGATTCATAGCGCTCGAATGGCCTATGCACCGGATGGAGCTTATGGTGAAAAGGATGAAGGACGCAGTATGGCCATTCGTCCGGACGAATCAGCACGGGAGACACAGCGTCATCCTCTTGTTCGGGCACATCCTGAAACCGGCAAGCTCGGCCTGTTCAGTTGTATGGGCTATATTATCGGGTTTGACGAAATGACCCAGACAGAAGCCTGGCCTTTATTGACTGAGCTTTATGCTTGGCAGAGCCGCGAGAAGTTCATCTATCGCCATAAATGGGAACCCGGCACATTGGTGATGTGGGACAACCGGTCGGTGTTGCATTGCGCCACCGGCGGTTATGAGGGCCATGACCGCTTGCTGCACCGAACAACTATTGCGGCCAGCGCTTGATATTACGGGTTCGAAATAGCCATTTCTTTGCGTAAAGTTCGCACCACTCCGGTCACGATCAGAAACTGTCCGACATAATAAAATGGCCATATCGTCCATTCAGGAATGGCAGAGTTCTCAAGAAATCCCATCTGGGCAAATATGAAAAGATCAGAAATGACGAACAGCAAAGCACCAATACCAACCCGATAGCGCGGAAAACTGCTGGTCCAAGCCATTGCCGCCATGACCGCAAGAAACAGGCTGTAAACTGCAAGCCCCAGCGCTTCGGAGCGATCAGAAGGTAAGGACCAAACGATAAACATCGTGATCGGCACCAGTAATATCGCGAATGCCTTTTGACTGAAAACGGTCTTCCCGCGCCGATGCCGGGCGTAAAGCCAAATCGCAATACAGTGCCCGACAATGAAGGCCCCTGCCCCAGCCATAAGGTTAAATTCGATCAGCATATCGCCCAAGGCGCCAAAGGCCATAACCGCTGCGATCAACTTGCCTTCAAAATTATGTGCTCGTCGCGTGGCGTAAACAGCTAGAAAACCGACCCCTGCGCCTTTCCAGAACATCAGGTACATGCCCGGAATATTACCGTCTTTCACAAAGAAGTAACTGATCCCGAACAACAGGCTGAGCAGTAAATAAGGCCGGGACTCGATAATCGCGCGTTTCATATTGACGGCCTATCATGCTCGCTCCCTCTCTGCCAGATTGACTTTTGTTCCGTCCGGCAACACAGAGACGCCATGACAGATGTACACATAATCGGCGGCGGGCTCGCCGGATCAGAAGCAGCATGGCAATTGGCAGAAGCGGGTATAAACGTACGCCTTTCCGAAATGCGCGGCAGCGGCGACATGACGCCTGCGCATCAGACGGACGGGTTGGCAGAACTAGTATGCTCCAACAGCTTCCGGTCCGATGATGCCGAGAAGAACGCGGTTGGCCTACTCCACGCCGAAATGCGCGACCTCGACTCGATAATCATGGGCGAAGGCGACAAACACCGTCTGCCTGCTGGTTCTGCACTAGCTGTGGATCGCGATCATTTCTCCAATGGTGTCACCAAGGTACTAAGCGAGCATCCGAACATTGAACTGGTCCGCGAACGGATTGATACGCTTCCCGACAGCGGCTTGACCATTGTTGCTACAGGTCCTCTCACCGCCATGACGCTGGCCGAAAGCATTGGCGCAGCGACTGGCGAAGATTCGCTAGCCTTTTTCGACGCGATTGCGCCGATTGTCCATAAAGACAGCATCAATATGGATATCGCGTGGATGCAATCACGTTGGGACAAAGTCGGACCCGAAGGTGATGGCAAGGATTATATCAACTGCCCAATGAATCGCGATCAATATGAAGCCTTCATCCAAGGTTTGCTTGACGGTGAAAAGACCGATTTCAAGGAATGGGAGAAAAATACCCCCTATTTTGAAGGTTGCATGCCCATTGAAGTCATGGCGTCACGTGGTCCTGAAACACTTCGGTTTGGGCCGATGAAACCGGTTGGCCTCACCAATCAACATACTGGCGAAAGTGCCTATGCGGTCGTGCAGCTGCGGCAGGATAATGCGCTGGGCACGCTATGGAACATGGTTGGTTTTCAAACCAAGCTGAAATATGGTGCCCAAGCAGACCTTCTTCGGTCGATACCCGGCCTTGAAGACGCAGAATTCGCGCGGATGGGCGGACTGCATCGCAATACTTTTATAAATGCACCTAAGTTGCTCGACCGAGAGATGCGCCTAAAGAAAGCACCACATATCCGCTTTGCTGGCCAAATTACTGGTTGCGAAGGTTATGTCGAAAGTGCTGCGGTGGGCCTGATGGTGGGGAGGATGGTAGCAGCAGAAATCAAAGGCGAATCGTTGCCCTATCCGCCACAGACAACGGCGTTCGGGGCTTTAATGTCCCACATTACTTGCGGCGCGGACGCGCAGGACTATCAACCTATGAACATCAACTTCGGGCTCTTTCCGCCTCTTGAACAACGTGTAAAAAAGAAAGAGCGCAAGGAAGCTTACACCGCACGTGCCCGCAGAGATTTCTCCGATTGGCAGCGGTTGCTGATCGGCCAACCGCAAGCTGCCTAGCATTTGCAGCGTCGAGCAGATGTTCGTTTTGGTCGCGTCGTACGGAACTCAGCACGCGTTAATTCGCCGTTGGCATCCTCGTCAGCTCCAGAAAAACGATCACTGGTTGTCGCGGCCCATTCTTCGAATGTCAGCAAGTTATTTCCGTCCTTATCCAGCGCTTTAAACGCTTTGGTGCGGCTACTCATCAACTCGAGCCGAGTGATAACCTCATCGCGATTGCGGTCATAGCGGTTAAATCTTCTTTCCTCCCGAGATGCTTTATAAGCTTTCGGCGGGCTCGGTGGCGGCGGACCTAATGTCGGCGCGGTTTCGTCGGCTTTTGGCAATGCCAGCGGTTCGATAACGTCTGGCGGTGGTGGAGCTTCCGGAATAACGACATCCTGCCCGTTCGCTCCCATCCACAGGAATAGTCCCGCAGTCATGAGCAACATCATGCTCGCCGCGCCAGCGACATACCGTTTCATGCGCCGTTCTGCCCCTACATCTTATTCGACTTTGGTGTTAACAGCCGGTAACGCCGTGCCAAATGATCTTACTAGCGACCCATGGCCGATAAAGGTCGGCTGCTAACGATCCTTTTGTTGCATCGCTTTGCGCTAATTTACAGAAAATTGAGAGCGGCCGTCCGCTACTGTCAAAACGAACAGATGACACTGATTCATAAATCCGTTGGCATTTTTCAAACGCCTGTTGGCGCATATCTGGATCGCTGCAATAGCGGGCCAAATCCCAAAGCGCCCAACCCTGCGCTCCCATCTTCTGATCATCAGCCATCATATTATTGGCGCCAAGCGCAAATTGAAAAGCACCCTCCCCACGCTTGACTGCATATTGGTTGAATTGCTGATCATTCCATGGAAAGTCATCCAATAGAAACTCCCAACCCTCCAAAAGGTCTATCAAAGGCAATAAATCGGTTCCTTGCTGCTCCGCTTCGGTAATCAATGCGACTAGCGGTTCGCCACTCGGACGGTCTTTGACAGGCTTGGTTAAAATATCGCGCCACCAGGTTAACCGCATTTGTCCAATCAATGTTTCAGAGGTGGAGCGGATAACCTGACCAAATCTCGAATCCAGTGCAAAAGCAATTGCATAGCGAGAACGATCTTGGCGTTTTGCATAGGCTAAAACCAATCGTTGCAACGGATCCAATTGTAAAAAGGCGTCATTCATCACGACGCCGTCGCCAGTTTCCTGTCGAAAATCAAGGTAAAGATCGCTTTAACCAAAGCCATTGGTCCGCCGCTAACCCTTTTCTCCCTATCAGACACGCTGAATTGAAATCCAATTGCGTGAAAATTTGACGCACAGATCAAAGGCCAGGGGCATGGTTACGAAGAACGAGATAAAATCGCAGAAGTCATTTTTGCAAAAATTGCGCTCGGATGCAGCCGGTAATACTCTTGCAATGGCAGCGGCAGCATTGTTCCCAATCATGGGCCTTGTCGGCGGCGGCGTTGATATGGGCCGCGCCTATATGGCGAAAGCCCGCCTGCAACAGGCTTGCGATGCTGGTGTTCTGGCTGGTCGGCGTAATATGACCCAAGATACCATGACGGCGGCAGATATCGCGGAAGCCCAGAAGTTTTTTGACTTTAACTTTCCTGAGGAATCCTTCGGTTCGACGAAGTTTGACGCGACCGTGATGGACAAAGACGGAACAGTCGCATCGGTGAACAAGCTCGTTTTCCAAGATGGCGCCGATGCGCGCGTGGTCGAGGGACAAGCCCAGACAACAATTAAAACGACGCTAATGCGGGTTTTCGGCTACGAGAACATGGTCATCAAAACCGATTGCTCTAGCCGTTTGGACGTTGGTAATGTCGACGTCATGATGGTGCTCGACGTTACTGGCTCCATGGGGAACAGTGTATCAGATGGTGGTTCCAGACTTGATGCTCTTAAAGTGGCGGTTGAAGATTTCTATGGTATTTTAGGGCCCGGAGGCGGAGCGACCGGTGAGCAAATTCGGTATGGCTTTGTTCCCTATTCCAGCACAGTCAATGTCGGAGAAATTCTTTATGATGCCAATCCGGACTGGCTAATTGGTGGTAACGTAAATGAACGCGCGACTTACCAAACTCGCCAAGCCGTATTTGAAGTCGAAGATAAAACTGCTCCGGGCTATTCCCTGGTAGAAAACGATTTTGTTGAGTCTTTGAATCAATTGGATGGCCCGGAATGTACCGATCGCTATGCTGAAAATTTGAATGTTGATACTTATTTTGTGCCCAATCCAGACGGCAACCCTGTGGCTATTTCCGAGACTAGAGCCGGAAACATAAAAACCGTGGTGACGGACAGATTCAGCTATCTAAGCTGGAACGGAAGCACAGATGCTCCACCAGCTGGCGCTACCGGCTCGGCAAATTGGCGGGTATGCGAACGCACCCGCACGAGATCGACGGAAGAAATCCCCATTGTTCAGGTAGATAAATGGGAGCCAGGCGCTCTCCGGATATCAGATTGGGTATATAATGAGTTGACGCATGACGTTTATGATTATGTGCGTTCAATCAAGTCTGGTAATCCAGCTGCTCAGAATCCTTCAGAAGGCGCAGAAGCTCTGGAACGTTGGGACGGTTGTATCGTCGAGCGCCAATCCGACAATAGTATAACCACGGCTACAACCACGATTCCGTCGGACGCATATGATTTACAGATAGATCTGTTGCCGACCAACGCGGTCACTAAATGGTCTCCGTTCTGGAGGAACTTGAAGTACGATCGATCAAGCAATCCGGCCACATCGGGATCGAAAATCGCGCTGAGCGGAGATTCGGCGGCTTGTCCAGCTCCAGCACGGAAGCTTCAGTCTTACACGACCTATGATGACGGTTCTACGAACGATCTGCAGAGCTATATCGATGGGTTGCAAGACGGCGGTTTCACCAACCACACCATCGGCATGATCTGGGGTGCTAGATTACTGTCAGCTGACGGCTTGTTCAAAACCGAGAACGAATCTGCGCCTAACGGCTTCAGTATTGGCCGCCATGTTGTGTTTATGACCGATGGATCGATGGTCATCCGACAGACTAACTATGGGGCCTATGGATTTCAGAAGCTCGATGACAGCATTGCAGCCGCAAATTCCGGCGATGGCACGCTGGAAGATCTCCAAGCCCATCGCTTCCAACTCATGTGTGCAGCCACCAGAGCAAAAGGCTGGACCATTTGGGTGGTGCAATTCGGTGTTACCAATGTCACCCCGAATATGCTGGCCTGCGCCAGTAGCCCCGGCAATGCTTCTGCAGCGACCGACAAAGCGTCCTTGCAAGCGGCATTCGCAAATATTGCACAGAAAATCGGCGGATTGAGGTTGTCGAACTAATGACCATAGAAACAAAAAACACTCGGCTGAGCCAGGACGAAAATGGCGCGACGCTTATGGAATTTGGCTTGATAGCTGGTCCATTGATAACACTTTTGCTGGGCATCATGGATATTGGCTATCAAGGCTATTTGGACACAATGTCCAAATCCATAATGCATCAAGTGGCTCGTCAAGCTTCTGTCGGTGGTAAATCGGTGACGGATATTGAGACAGAGGTAAAAGACGCTCTCGATCCACTATTGCTGAAGGATGCAACCGTAACGGTTTCCGTCAGAAGCTATTTCGATTTTACCAACATCGGGAAGCCTGAAAAATTGACGAAAGATCTCAATGGGGACGGCAATCTCGACAGTGGTGATTGCTATCTTGACGGTAACGGCAATGGTGTTTTCGATATCAATACAGGCCGCGGCGGAACCGGTGGACCTGATGATATCGTGAATTACGAAATCACTATTGATTCTCCGCGTGTCTTCCCACTGGCTGGATTATTCGGTGGCAGCAAAACGATGCGAAGCTACAACGCTACAGCCGTGCGGAACCAACCTTATGGTTCTCAGGTCCCTGACCCCGAATTGTGCGAGGCTTAAACAAAATGACGATATTGAAAAACTCTATCCTCAAAAAATTCTCCCCCGATAACCGTGCAACACGGTTCCTCAAAAAGCTGCACGAGGACAAAAGCGGCCTCGCTCTTATTGAGTTTGCTTTTACCGCTCCATTCATGTTGACCGTAGGTCTCACCGGAATGGAGACAGCCAATCTGGCCGTCGGACATCTGCAGGTCAGTCAAGTTGCCATGCTGGTCGCTGATAACGCATCACGGGTCCGAAATTCTATTGATGAAGCGGATATTCGTGAGATCTTTACGGGAGCCCATCTTACCGGCAGTAGTATCGACTTTTCGCCCAATGCAAGGATTATCCTTTCGAATCTTGAGCATAATGGGGAAACTGGCTCTGATGAAGGACAGTGGATACGTTGGCAAAGATGTTACGGCGGCAATACGTCATATACGTCAACCTATGGAAATGAGGGAGACGGAGAGAACGATTCTTCTCTATCCGCTGGTATTGGTCCAGTCGGCAAAAAAATATCGGCTACACCAGCATCAGCAGTTAATTTTGTTGAAGTCGTATATGATTACAAGCCACTGATATCTGACCGCTTTTTTGGCAATATCGTCATTCGGTACGAAAGTGCGTTCGTTGCCCGTGAACGCAACGACCACGCGATGAAGAATGCCAGCAACATTTCTGCTAGCGAAAGGTGGACGTGCAATCGTTACGCTGTGATCACTTGATCTAAACCTACCGGTAACAAACCTTTTTCGCAGCCGTGATAACCCTGTCACTGTCAATCAGTGCCGCTTTTTCCAGATTGGCAGCATAGGGTAGCGGAACATCTTCATTGGTCACCCGCGTAACAGGTGCATCAAGATCATCGAAGCCCTGCTCCATACAGACAGCAACAATCTCGCTGGCAATGGAACAAGTCGGCCAGCCCTCTTCCGCAACGACAATACGGTTGGTCTTTTTCAAGCTCGCCAAAACAGTCTCGGTATCGAGCGGTCGCAATGTGCGCAGATCGATAACTTCGGCATCGATTCCTTCGTCCGCTAGCTTATCTGCAGCTTCGAGCGCCAGTCCAACGCCGATCGAATAGCTCACGATCGTGACATCATTCCCCTCACGCATGATCCGCGCTTTCCCGATCGGAAGGGTATAATCGTCCATGTCCGGAATTTCAAAAGACCGGCCATAAAGTAGTTCATTTTCCAAAAATACTACGGGGTCAGGACATTGGATTGCCGCTTTCAGCAGGCCTTTGGAATCAGCCGCATCATAGGGCGCTATGACAATTAGACCTGGAACACTGGCATACCAAGGCCCGTAATTCTGGCTATGTTGCGCTCCCACACGGGATGCCGCGCCATTGGGACCACGAAATACAATCGGGCATCGCATTTGGCCTCCCGACATATAATTGGTTTTGGCCGCGGAATTGATAATATGATCAATCGCCTGCATCGCGAAGTTAAACGTCATGAATTCGACCACAGGCTTTAATCCGCCCATAGCTGCACCAGCACCAATACCGGCAAAACCATGCTCTGTGATCGGCGTATCGATGACCCGCTTTTCGCTAAATTCGTCGAGCAGGCCTTGTGTTACTTTATAAGCGCCTTGATATTCCGCGACCTCTTCACCCATGACAAAAACGCGGTCATCCTTGCGCATTTCCTCCGCCATGGCATCGCGGAGCGCTTCCCGGACGGTGATGGTGGTCATCGCTGTACCATCAGGAACAGCGGGGTCGTTGACGCGAGATATGGGGGCTGCTGGCGCTTCGTCCATAATCTCGGGTTTTGATTCCTCCGGTTCTTCGGATTTGTCTGCTTTTTCCTCTGGCGCCGGCGCTGATTTGGATATTTTATCGCCATTGTCGGAAGCAGCATCGTCGTCTTCACCAGTCATTTCCGCAATCACAGCACCAACCGCGACCCCATCCGTTCCCTCTGCAATGATGATTTTCGAAATCACGCCTTCATCAACCGCTTCAAATTCCATTGTCGCCTTATCGGTTTCAATCTCCGCCAATATGTCGCCAGAGCTAACTTCATCGCCCTCCTTAACGAGCCATTTGGCCAACGTGCCTTCTTCCATAGTGGGCGAAAGCGCCGGCATTTTGAGTTCGATTGCCATCAATATTGCTCCACCAAAACATCGGTATATAATTCGGACATTTCCGGTTCTGGTGACTCTTCGGCAAAATCAGCCGCCTCCATCACCGTTTTGCGAACCTTTTTGTCGAGGGCTTTCAAATCTTCCTCTTTGACACCCTGTTTTATCAGCATCGCTTTCAGGCGTTCAATCGGATCAGATTTTTCGCGTACATCCTGCACTTCATCGCGACTGCGATATTTTGCCGGGTCGGACATGGAATGACCACGATAGCGATAGGTCTTGAGTTCCATTAATACCGGTCCCTTACCGGCTCGTACATATTTCAGGGCTTCTTCAACCGCGCCGCGTACGGCCAGAACATCCATGCCATCGACCTGCACGCCGGGAATGCGGAAACTTTCGCCGCGCCGGTATAGTTGATCTTCGGAAGAGGAGCGATTGACACTCGTACCCATCGCATATTGGTTATTTTCAATTACGAAAATGACCGGCAATTTCCAAAGCTCGGCCATGTTGAAGCTCTCGTACACCTGTCCTTGATTGGAGGCACCATCGCCAAAATAGGCAAGGCAAACACCGCCATCTTCTTTATACTTGTGGCCGAAGGCTAGCCCCGTGCCGAGTGAAACTTGAGCCCCGACAATGCCATGACCTCCATAAAAGCCATGTTCGACAGAGAACATATGCATCGAGCCACCCTTGCCCTTCGAAATTCCGGAGGCGCGCCCCGTCAGCTCCGCCATGACAATATTGGGATCAATACCGCAAGCAAGCATATGACCATGGTCGCGATACCCGGTGATCACGCTGTCCTTACCAGGTTCGATTGCCGATTGCAGTCCGGTGACGACGGCTTCCTGACCGATGTAGAGGTGACAAAAACCGCCGATCAAACCCAATCCATAAAGCTGCCCTGCTTTTTCCTCAAAACGCCGAATAAGCAGCATCTGCTCATAAAATTCCATCAATTCGGACTTCTCAGCTTTATATGACGGTGTCTTAAGCACCGCCGTCCGACTGGCGGACTTTGCCGGAGCTTTTTTCGATGTAGCTTTTGCTGGTGCTTTTGATTTTGATGGGGCTTTCTGGGGAGTTTTTGCCACGCTTACGGTTTCCTGTATTTCAGATGCACAATACCATAAACAGATAGGGCTAGATTCCCAAGCCTAATACGTTGGAAAGCACACAAAAAATTGGATTGGGTTTTCAAGCCTATTTTAGCGGAACGATAATCTCATCAGGGTGGACAAAATTGCCTTCTTTCCTAAGCAATTCGCCAACCAAATCGGGATCCGCACCCTTTGGATCGAGCAACTTGACGCGGTTCTTTAGTGCATCGCGTTCTGATTCAAGCGCAGCGAGCTGAACATGTCGTTCTTGCAACGATGTACTATATTCACCCCAAGCTAAGATGCCAGTTGGCCCAAGAACAGCATAACCGGCAATGGCGAGCAGAGTCAGCAAAGCAAAGCCTGGCCCGAGCGCCGCCTTAATCAGTCCACCAATTTTCTCTTTCTTGGCCATATTCTCTCTTGAATCAGAATATTGATTCGCTGGCAAGCGTGTTAACACTTTTATCTGTTAACTCAGGCAATAAGCGGATGAGGCGACTTTATTGAAAGATTGACCGCCCGGCATAATCGGCAATGCTATCCAGTTCTTCTTCGATCCGGATCAGTTGGTTATATTTAGCAAGCCGGTCTGACCGCGCAAGGCTACCCGTTTTAATCTGACCGCAATTTGTCGCCACCGCGAGGTCAGCAATAGTCGCGTCTTCAGTTTCGCCGGAACGGTGCGACATGACCGCCGTGTAAGAGGCGTTGTGGGCCATACGCACCGCTTCCAACGTTTCCGATAACGTGCCAATCTGATTGACCTTCACCAACAAGCTATTGGCAAGACCGTCTTTAATGCCTTGGGACAGGCGTGCGGGGTTGGTGACGAACAAATCATCGCCAACCAATTGCACTGTGTCACCCACCGCATCAGTCAGCAGTTTCCAGCCTTCAAAATCATCCTCCGCCATGCCATCTTCGACCGACTTGATCGGATAGTCTTTGCAAAGCTCAGCAAGATAGTCTGACATTTCCGATGGCGACAAGACCTTGCCTTCACCTGAAATATGATATTGACCATCCTTGAAAAATTCGGTCGCTGCACAATCGAGCGCGAGTACAACTTCATCACCAGCCTTGAATCCAGCTTTCTCGATGGATGCCATGACAAAATCCAGCGCATCTCGGGTCGATCCCAAATTGGGCGCAAAGCCGCCTTCATCGCCCACCGCTGTGGCAAGTCCTTTTTCGGAAAGCCCCGCTTTCAAAGTATGGAAAATCTCCGACCCCCAACGCACCGCTTCTGATATACTATCGGCACCAACCGGCATGACCATAAATTCCTGAAAATCAATGGGGTTATCCGCATGCTCGCCTCCGTTGATGATGTTCATCATCGGCACCGGAAGCACGCGCGCCGAGACGCCTCCTACATAACGGTAGAGAGGGAGCCCGCGCGCATCTGCGGCTGCCTTGGCAGCGGCAAGACTAACACCAAGCAAAGCATTAGCACCCAAACGGCTTTTATTCTCGGTGCCATCCAGCGCAATCATGATGGCGTCGATTTCTTCCTGATCTTCAGCATCAACGCCGAGCAATGCCTCGCTAAGTTCGCCATTGACCGCTTCAATAGCTTTCAGGACGCCTTTGCCGAGATATTTGCTCTTGTCTCCGTCACGAAGCTCAACGGCTTCATAAGCGCCGGTCGATGCGCCCGATGGCACGGCTGCCCGGCCAAAACTGCCATCTTCCAGAAGAATATCAACTTCAACAGTCGGATTGCCCCGGCTATCCAAAATCTGGCGAGCGTGAAGATCTAATATGGCGGTCATTTTCTGGAACACTCCTGCGGAAGTTTGCGTATCGCAAAGCCCTTATCGATATGATAGGCTTGTGGCAATCGCCAGCTGTATATTAGATGGTGATAATGACGTAATATGCCCTTGAATCATAGGGATTAGACACCATTTGGTCTTAAGGGAAAGACTGTTCGGTATAGGTATCGATCATGTCAATTTGGCAAGGGCTTTGAGGAAGGGATTTTAAATATGGCCGTCGATCAGGAAAAGAAAACAGCAACGCGCAAAACACCTGCGAAAAAGGCGCCAGTGAAAAAAGCACCGGTTAAAAAGGCAGCCGCAAAAAAGACAACTGCTCGGAAACCGGCTGCTAAAAAAATCGCCACCAAAAAAACATCTGCCGCAAAACCGTCCGCTCCTTTGAAAGCCGGAGCGACTAAAGCCGCGGCATCAAATGCAAGTACGACGAATGATCTGAAAGATCGTGCAATTAACAAAGCCCGCTCAACAGCCAATGACGGCAAAGCGAAGGCCGGAGAAGCAATTGGTACATTGAGTGAGATGATCGAGAACAGCGCCAAAACTATCGATGAAAATGTTGGTGAAAAATATGGCGACTATGCCCGCTCTGCGGCTGATGCCGTTTCCTCCTTCGCAGAAAAAGTTAATTCCAAAGACGTCGATGTGATGGTTGAGGATGCCCGCGAGTTTGTCCGCAAAAAACCGGCAGTCGCAATTGGTGCTGCTGCAGTCGTCGGACTTCTCATTTCTCGTCTGATCAAGTCCGGAACAGATGATCGCACTTAGACCCGGTATAACGATTGCTGGTTGGATCATTGTGGATGATAGATGTTGGACGATAAAATTGTGGCCATAAAAGATCAGCCGTCACCTGATGAAGATGAAGTGTTGCCAGCTCATACCTCTGATTCTGACGATAAATCCATAACAGACCAAGTCGGTAATCTGGTAGATGACGTCCGCAAGTTGGCGGAAGCGGAACTGGAATATTATCGGACAAAATTATCCGTAAATATGGCAGCAACAAAGACTGTTTTGCTTCTGTTCAGCGTCGCAATCATAGTTGGAGCCACTGGCCTGGTGGCGCTGATATTGGGAATATTGCTAATATTGTCGCATTATTGGGGGCCTGTAGCTGCAACAGCCCTGTTGACGGGAAGCGCATTGCTTGTGACAACGGTACTACTGAACATGGCAATTAAAAGGGCGCGTAAACTACCTCTGGATGAAAATGACCCATGACCCAAAAAAATGATGATATATTCAAACTGCGCAATCTTGCGATAGAAAAAGAGCAAGCGCGAGAAAACGTGAAGAACGACATCTCCGAGACCAAAGAACGGTTACGTCCTTCCAACCTAATTCAGGAAGCGAAACATAAGGCGATGGAACGGGTTCAAAAAACTGGCGAAAGCGCATTGCAAGGCGTAAAAGATAATCCTGGAAAGGTTGCTACTGTTGCTGCTGCCGCAGCTTTGCTGGCATTGCGCAAACCGGTAACCAATTATCTTGCCAATCGTACTGCGGACAATGATGGCGCGAGAAATAACGACGCTGAGGAGTGAGCCATGAGTAAATTATCCGACAACATAGAAAAAGCCCGCGCAGCGTCTCGGGAACGTCTTGAACTAGCTAAAGAAAAGGCGGGCGAAGGCACAGGCATTGCTCTTGAAAAAATGTCCGAGAGTAAACAGCGTGCTGCAACCTTATTGGGTGACGGAAAAGTGAAAGCCGCCGAAGGCGTTGCCGCGACCAAAAAAATCGCCAAAACTGCCGCTAGCAAATCGGAAGAAACAATCACCAAAAACCCATTGGCTGTGGTCGCTGGTGGTTTGGCACTCGGCGCGCTGATCGGCGCCCTGTTACCCAAAAGCAAAACGGAAACCAAATATGTCGGCGGGGCTGGCAAAAAAATCAACAACTCAGCCAAAAAAGCCTATGGCGCGGCAAAGAAAGCCGGACAGGAGCAGATTGATAATCTTGGCCTGAGCAAAGACAGTGTTCAGGATCAAATTAAAGATCTGCTTGGCAAAGTCGCCGAAGCTGCTAAGAGCGCCGCCGAAGCCGCAAGCGATGCGGTTAAATCTGACAAATCAGGCAAATAATTAAAAGAACGGGGCACGTATGAGCGAGCGCAGCAAAATTCATCTGGTAATGGGCGGACGGGTCAAAGATCCACGCGGGCTGGATTATGAAAACCTTGATCAGGTCGATCTCGTTGGCGTTTATCCCAATTATGAAGAAGCGGAAGAAGCTTGGCGCTCCAATGCCCAACGCACTGTCGATGATGCCGAGATGAAATATGTCATCGTGCATCTACACAAAATACTCGAACCAGAACTGCCTGTCGAAGAGTGAAGTGAGCACCTAGGCGTTCTTAAAGCGCCATTGCAACAACGGCCGTGTCAAGACTAGACCGGCGACAAACCCACCAATATGGGCAAAAATTGCGATGCCGTTAAGGCTTCCACGCGTGGCGATGCCAATCATCACCTGGATGCCGATCCACGCCAGCGTCAACCATGCAATACGCACCACATGACCCGGGAAAGGCCCTACCGGCTTCACCTCATTGCGAGCGAATAATAACGCATAAGCGCCCAATATCGCAGAGATGGCGCCGCTGGCACCGACAACGGGAATGACCGACTGACTGTTAAATATAAATTCTGCGAGTGAAGCCGCATAAGCCCCCAGCACATAAAGAACCGCCATTAACTGCGGTCCGAGGGCCTGCTCAACAAAGCGTCCGCAAAATAACAACATCAGCATATTGAACGCAATGTGCATCAACCCGCCGTGCAGGAATGCCGAGGACATAGGCGTCAGCCATGCTGGCACCATTCCGCTTATGCTATCAAACTCGGGAAGTCCCTCGCCCAACCGGACTGGGAAAAACCCGCCACGCAGAATTGCATCCTGTTCCAGTCCAGAAATCCAAAGCAACAGGAAGACCACGACATTTGCGATGACCAGCCCGTTAGTTAGTTTTCCGTTCGGCAGGTTCATGTCAAATCAGATAAACTCGATTTTTTCCAGCAGATAATATTTGTCGCCCGATGGCACAGTGACTTCAATCTCTTCGCCGACGCTGCGGCCGATGAAGGCGCGGCCAATCGGGCTGTTATAGCTGATTTTGCCAACTTTTGCGTCTGCTTCAGCCTGACCGACAAGTTGATATTTCACGGGCTTATCATCTTCGTCCAGCAAGGTCAGCGTTGCGCCAAACACGGCTTTGTCGCCAGACAATGTTGTCGGATCAATGACCTGCGCGCGGCTAAGCTTGTCTTCTGTATCGGCAATAGTTGCTTCTACTTGACCCTGGCGCTCTTTTGCGGCGTGATATTCAGCGTTTTCCGACAGATCACCGTGCGCGCGCGCTTCCTCGATCGCATCAACGATACGCGGCCGCTCTTCTTTCAGCGCCTTCAGTTCGGCTTCCAGTTTTGCATGACCCTCAGCCAGCATCGGTACTTTTTCTACAGCCATTTTTTGGCCTTTCTTCGTCAATTCACAGCGATTTTTAGCACCACTGCGTCAAAAATAGGTTCCCGGCGCCCCTCCCTGTGAAGGCTCGCCCGCAGTGTGACAGATTGTCGGGGATTAAGTCTGCGAAGCCTTATAATAAGACTGAAGCGCACGAACTTCAAGAGTCTCGTCGCGCATGGCCGCAATTGCCTCCATCGCCGCTACACTGGCCGTGGCGGTCGTGTAATAGGGAATTTTGCCGTTCAGCGCCCCTGCCCGGATCGATTTAGAGTCTTTCAGCGACTGCCAGCCTTCAGTCGTGTTGAAAATCAGATCAACTTCCGCATCGATAATCCGGTCAACAATATGCGGCCGGCCCTCAGCCACTTTATTGACCTTCTCCACCTTTATGCCCTTATCGGTCAGATAATCAGCGGTTCCGCTGGTTGCGATAATTTTGAATCCCAACTTCTCAGCCAAACGGGCCGCAGGCTCAATCACCTTCTTGTCCGTTTCTTTCACAGAAACAAATAGTGTTCCGCCATCCGGCAAGTGATTATTCGCGCCTAATTGCGCTTTACCGAAGGCAATTGCGAAGCTGTTATCGATGCCCATAACTTCCCCGGTAGACTTCATCTCTGGCGATAAAATAGGGTCAATTCCCGGGAAACGGTTGAAGGGAAAAACAGCCTCTTTCACAGCAATATAGTCGATGTGCCTATCAATCGGCGGCAAATTTGCAAGTTTCTCGCCCGCCATCACACGCGACGCAATTTTTGCAATCGGCACACCAATCGCCTTGGCGACAAAGGGCACCGTCCGGCTCGCCCGCGGATTGACCTCAATCAGATAGACCTCGCCATCTTTCACCGCGAATTGAATATTCATCAAGCCGCGCACTTTCAAACCAAGGGCCAAGGCCTCTGCCTGCCGTTCCATCTCCGCAATAATCTCGTCGCTGAGATTGTAAGGCGGGATGGTGCAGGCACTATCGCCTGAATGGACACCAGCTTCTTCAATATGCTGGAGCACACCGCAAACCACGACCTCATCACCGTCACAAATCGCGTCAACGTCCACTTCCACGGCATCGCGTAAATATTGGTCAACCAGAACAGGCTGATCACCTGATACTTGCACGGCGGTGTTGATATAGTCTTCGAGTTGGGCCGGACCATCAACAATTTCCATCGCGCGTCCACCGAGCACGAAACTCGGCCGGATCAATACCGGATAGCCGATGCGTTCCGCGATTTTCACCGCTTCTTCTTCCGTCCGCGCCATTCCGTTTTCGGGCTGTTTCAAGCCCAGATCATTGACCAGCTTCGCAAAACGCTCCCGATCTTCTGCCAGATCAATCGCATCCGGTGTCGTGCCAAGGATTGGGATTCCCGCATCTTCGAGCGCAGAGGCCAGCTTGAGCGGCGTTTGCCCGCCAAATTGGACGATCACGCCGACCAGTTCGCCCTTGCTCTGCTCCACAGCCAGGATTTCCAGCACATCTTCCGCCGTCAGCGGCTCAAAATAAAGCCGGTCGGACGTATCATAATCGGTCGAAACGGTTTCCGGATTGCAATTGACCATGATCGTTTCAAAACCGGCATCGGCCAGCGCGAAACAGGCGTGGCAACAGCAATAATCGAACTCGATCCCCTGCCCGATACGGTTCGGGCCACCACCCAAAATCACGACTTTACGGCGATCAGAAGGCTGCGCTTCGTTTTCCGGTTCTCCAAAAATCGGCGCTTCATACGTCGAATACATATAGGGCGTCTTCGCCTCGAACTCCGCCGCACAGGTGTCGATCCGCTTGAACACGGGACGCACGCCTAGCTTGTGGCGCAGCTCGCGCACCTCTTTCTCGGTCGTGGCTCCTGCCATGGCGGCAACGGCGTCATGAACCAGCCCATGTCCGCCAGCAACAGCACGCCCTGCCCCGCCGGCAACATGCACGGCATCGACCGCCAGCTTGGCGAGCCGTTCGTCGGAAAAACCCATGGATTTTAGTTTGCGGAGTGCTTCCGGAGCATTGGGCAAGCCATTGTCCAAAATATCCTGTTCGGCATCGATGATTTCGCGGATACGTGCCAGAAACCAGGGGTCATAATGCGCGATTTCATGAATTTCAGTGTCACTAAAGCCTTCACGCATGGCCTGCGCTGCGACCAGCAGCCGATCCGGCGTAGGCCGTGCTAGCTCCGCTGCAATCTCATCCCGCGGCGCGCCCATAAGCGCTTCCACACGATTAAATCCGTCCAGCCCGGTCTCCAGACCACGCAGCGCCTTTTGCAGTGATTCATGAATATTGCGGCCTATCGCCATGACTTCACCGACAGATTTCATCGCAGTGGCCAGCAAAGGCTCCGCGCCTTTGAATTTTTCAAAGGCAAAGCGCGGGATTTTGGTGACGACATAGTCGATGGTCGGCTCAAAACTCGCCGGGGTCGCGCCGGTAATGTCGTTATCAATTTCGTCGAGCGTATAACCAACCGCTAGCTTCGCCGCGACCTTGGCAATAGGAAAACCAGTGGCCTTTGATGCCAGCGCCGAACTGCGCGAAACCCGCGGATTCATCTCGATGACAACCAGCCGTCCATCCTTTGGATTAACTGCGAACTGTACGTTGGAACCGCCTGTTTCCACTCCGATTTCTCGCAAGACAGCCAAAGAGGCGTTGCGCATAATCTGATATTCTTTGTCAGTCAGAGTCAGCGCAGGCGCGACCGTGATCGAGTCGCCGGTATGCACGCCCATGGGATCAACATTTTCGATCGAACAGATGATGATGCAGTTGTCGGCTTTGTCGCGGACAACCTCCATCTCATATTCTTTCCAGCCAATGAGTGACTCGTCGATCAGCACTTCATTGGTTGGTGAGGCTTCCAGCGATGTTCTGATATAGTGAATGAATTCTTCGCGGTTATAGGCCACCCCTCCGCCGGTACCGCCCATGGTAAAGCTGGGCCGCATGATCGCGGGCAGCCCGATATCCTCAAGCACCTCCAGCGCCTGCTCTTCGCTATGCGCAATGGCGGAGCGTGGGCTTTCCAGCCCGATCTTATCCATCGCCGCCTTGAACTTCTCGCGATCTTCGGCCTTGTCGATGGCTTCAGCGTCCGCGCCGATCATCTGGACGTTATATTTTTCGAGCACACCCATTTTGTTGAGCGTCAGCGCGGTGTTCAGTGCCGTCTGCCCACCCATGGTCGGCAGCACCGCATCCGGGCGTTCTTTGGCGATGATCTTCTCAACAATTTCCGGCGTGATCGGCTCGACATAAGTCGCGTCCGCCATTTCCGGATCGGTCATGATTGTCGCCGGATTGGAGTTGACCAGGATGATCCGGTATCCCTCCTCTTTCAGCGCCTTACAGGCCTGTGTCCCCGAATAATCGAATTCGCAAGCCTGTCCGATAACAATCGGGCCAGCGCCAATAATCAGGATGGATTTTATGTCAGTTCTTTTTGGCATATTTAGTGGATCTTTTTAAGTAAACGGCGGAAGATAGACGAAGAATTTGAGTTTCCAGACAAAGATTGGACCACAACAGTTTCCCAACCATCATAAGTCACATCGAATTTCGACGCGATTGAAATCAGTTGCGGCGTCAGTGCTGCAAAACTTTGATAATCAGCTCGCATTTCTTTTGCCATCACCAATCCGGAATCGTCTTCGAGCCAACGTTCAAATGAACACCCCAACTCCAGCAACTCTGACCTTAGGGCCATCATATTTTCACGAGCCCCGTAAAACCAAAACTCAACCTTCCTGGGAACAGAACCGTCATCGCCTTGTTTTGACAGAGCCTTTATAACCGACTCGTCTCCGTTTAATTGAACCTCAGCGTCAGTTGGAATCAATACCGGAAAAATAGAATGAGCCTCAGTTCTGGTCAAAATCTCGAATTTTATGCTGTCGGATACACCAACATATTCCACGCAATCTGTGAGTTGATCGGAGCTCTCTGCTGCAAAACAGATAACTCTTCTTCCTTCTCCACTGATAACCGCAATTTCAAAAAGTGGTAAATTGAGATTGTCGATCCGATCCAAAAGACTGTCTTCAATGTCATAGAGCTTAGACGCCACTTCGTTTGAGAACATCCCGTTGTCTACAAGCCTTGATCTATCTACGATATAAGATACTCCAACCAAACCAACCGCCTCAGCATGATCCCTAACGGCCTGATTTTCCCTCGATCTTACAACCAATGGCATATCCCGTTTGGAAGTACGCGATAGAATGAGCCATTGATCTTCTTCTCCTGATATCGAAAAGCCCTCGATCACGCCGGATTCTCATCAGATATCGGTCCATTTTCATTACAGGAAAAACACCCCCAACCATCGTGGTCAATGTCATAATCCTGCTCAATTTCAAGGCATTTGCGGGTCAGCTCTCTTATGGTTTGCTGAAGGGTATCGGCATCAATTTGCAATTCAATCTGCCACTCGCCTTCGTCCTTTTCGACATAGGCAGATTTAAAGCCGAGTTTCTTCGCGTCATTTTTCAGTTTGTTGAGGTTTGCAACAGCCCCAACAAATTGCACATTAATCTCGCGCACCACATGGTCCAGATCGCCGCCTGCCGCCATGTTTTTCAGGATTTCGTCATCCGTCGCCCATTCTTCGGCCAGATGTGCGGGATCAATTGCGCTCATTATTGCCCTCCTTGGGTAAAGACACTTCGTTGCCGACAAAGCCAAATTTAATGCCCGGTAATGTGCGGATGTAGCCCAATGCGCAATCAACCGGTTCAAATTTCATATTTTTGGGCGGTTCAAAACGCACCTGATTGCCTGCCTCCAGCGTCAAAGCGCTCTGCGGTAGCCCGCATCTGAATGTTATTTCGTCAAGCCGGGATTGGGTGACTTCATTGCCTTTGTCCACTTTGTTCATCGCGTCCTTCAGCATCAGTTCCACCGGATTGTCGAGCAGCATTTGAATATGGTTGGATGTCAGTCTAGCCATACAAAACAGGCCGTTGGATTCAGCCGACGGCGCGGATTCTGTGCGGCTCGCGATGGCGCAGGTTTTTTCGGCATAGGTTTTGAACGCCAATTGCGCCTGCTGTAGCCTATGGGAATCGATTTTTCGGGCATCTAACTCCGCATAAATGTTGATCAGCACGCCATCCATGCGGGCCATTTGCAGGGTCAGCGCCATGGTGTCGCAATCCGTCCGCTGGCCGCCGGGCCAACCGGAAAAATCAATCTGGTCGTAACAACTATCAATATCCTTTTTCGCTGGCCATTTGCCATAAGGCGCAAGCGTCCAGTCGACACCATAGGTTCTGGCGGCGCGCAGGGCGCAGGTAAATTTCTCGCCGAGCGCTGGATTGGGCAATATCCACAAATAGCTGCCAGAGCCATCTGCTGCTTTGTCGAACCGCACGACCGTGTCGTCCACCTTGCACTCTTTACGAATAATCCCCGCATAGCGCTCACCCGCTGACCGATATTCATTGGCCTCTGCTTCGGAGCGCGCATCAGGTCCGCTGTCATTCAATATCGGAGCTTCTTCGCCAGGCAAGGCATCCGCCTTACAACTGCCAAGCAGGATTGCAGATAGTCCGATAAGCAGATGCATATAGCCATTACTCACAACGAAAGCCGCGGTTTTTCAGAGCTTTCGATGATAGAACTGCTGATCGTAAAAAAGGGGCTCTCTCCGCGCCAGAGGGACGGAGAGAGCCTTTAACGTATAGATAAAGCTGCTTTATTCCGCTTTGGAGGTATCCTCGACCTCCGGCAATCCAGCCTTGAGCATATCGTCGACCATTTCGCTGGTGCACGCTTGCAGACTGCCCATCATGGCTTTTTTGGCATCCGCTGTGTTGGCATCCTCGGGAATATCCTTGGTCATGCAGGTACAGATTTTTTCTGGGTCTATAGAGCTCGGAAAGGCGTCGGCTTGCGTCATACATTCCGTCATCGCTTGTTCTTTGACAGGAGTGCAGGCCGCGAATAGGATCGTGGCCGAAATTACGAGAAATTTCCGCATTATGTTTTTCCTTAATATTTGCGTAGATCTCATCACATAGAAAATGTGAATAGAACGGCACGAACCCTGCTCGATCCCCTTCGCAATTTTTAAGGTGGTTTGTCACTGTTTCGATTTTACTTTTCCGGCCAATTTTGAATTTTCTATCCAATTGGATGATTTTTGGTTCACAATCATGCGCGTCAGAGCATTCCGACAAATTTTTGGAACAGATAGAAACTGTCTTGAGGACCAGGGCTGGCTTCGGGGTGATATTGTACGCCAAAGGCGCGTTTATCCTTGAAGGATATGCCGCAATTGCTGCCGTCAAACAGGCTGGTATGGGTTTCCTCCACCGCGTCGGGAAGCGTTGCGCTGTCGACGGCGAAACCATGGTTCATGCTGGTAATTTCAACCGTACCATTTTCATGCCGCTGCACCGGATGGTTGGCACCGCGATGCCCTTGAAACATTTTCGTGGTTTTTGCGCCAGCTGCAAGTGCCAGCATCTGGTGTCCCAAACAGATGCCGAAAATGGGCACATTTTTGCCGAGCAACTTCTTGATCACCGGAACAGCATATTCTCCGGTGGCCGCTGGATCGCCAGGACCGTTGGACAGAAAAACCCCCGCTGGCTCTAGAGCCATAATATCATCAAACGATGTTTGTGCAGAAACAACAGTGACTTTTGCGCCAGCCTTCACAAGATTTCTGAAGATATTCCGTTTCGCGCCATAGTCAATTGCCACAACATGCGGTCTTGTCTCCATATCCTCCACCGGTGCGTAGCCATGTCCCAGTCGCCAAATACCACTGTCCCAGATTTTGGTCTGATGCCCCGTCACTTCGATGGCCAAATCCATGCCTTCAAGCCCCGCCCAATCCCGGGCCTTCGCAAGCAGATCATCAATATCAAACCGACCATCAGGATCATGCGCAATAACTGCATTGGGCGCGCCAGCTTCCCTGATCCGGCGCGTTAAGGCCCGTGTGTCGACACCGGCCAATCCGATGCGGCCATTGTCAGCCATCCATTGATCAAATGGCTTGTTATTCCGGAAGCTGCTCGGCTCCGTAACGTCTTCGCGCACGATACAGCCCAGCGCATGCGGGCTATCGGCTTCAACATCCTCATCATTGGTGCCGACATTGCCGATATGAGGAAAGGTAAAGGTGACAATCTGACCAGCATAGCTCGGATCGGTCATTACTTCCTGATAACCGGTCATCGCGGTATTGAAGCACACTTCCCCTACTGCAGAGCCTGTCGCACCAAAGCCCCTGCCCCATACTATAGTGCCATCGGCCAATACCAATATCCCAGTGGCGCCCTTGGGAGCGGCGGGGATACTGGTGTCGGTCATGGGCATTGTCCTTTAATATGGCAGGAGCCCCATGCTCCTGCGCTTCAAGCAAATTTCGCCGTGCCTAGGGGACGAAAAATCACCCTGCAATCTATGAAAAAAAATAAGTTGCGGCTATGTTGGTAGCTTATTCCAAAATTACGGGGAACGCTATGATTCGCGATGACGTGAAAGCGGCACAAATTGCGGCCATGAAGGCTGGTGACAAGGATCGAACTGCAGCTACGCGGGCGATATTGGCGAAGATCAAGGACAAGGATATCGAGCTACGCACCAAGGATAGCACGCTTGATGACGATATCATGGTCACCGACGTCCTTCAGAAAATGGCCAAACAACGGCGCGAATCTATCGATATGTTCGAATCAGGTGGCCGCGAAGAACTGGCCAAGGGCGAGAAAATGGAACTTTCCGTGATTGAGGAATTTCTGCCCGCCCAGTTGAGCGAGGCGGATACGGCGGCGCTGATAGATGGCATCAAGGCAGAGCTTGGTGCGGAATCGATGAAAGATATGGGCCGCGTAATGGCGGAACTGAAATCCCGTCACGGCAGTGAAATCGACATGAGCAAGGCCAGCGGTCTGGTGAAGGCAGCGTTGAGCTGATTCAAGGCCTATGACCCTCTCTCCGCAATGGCTTGACGAACTGCGCAGTCGGACGACTTTATCGACGCTGATCGGCCGGACGGTGAAAGTACAGAAGGCGGGGCGAGAGTTTAAGGCCTGCTGTCCGTTTCATAATGAAAAAACACCCAGCTTCACCATCAACGACGAAAAAGGCTTTTACCATTGCTTTGGTTGCGGCGCGCATGGCGATGCCATCCGCTGGATGACGGATCAACGCGGTCTCGGTTTTATGGACGCGGTAAAAGATCTGGCGGCCGAGGCACAGATGGAGGTCCCTGCCCCCGATCCGCGGGCTGCGCAGCGGCAAGAAGCACGTGCCACATTACATGACGTCATGGCGGCAGCTCAGGATTGGTTTGTTGCCCAGTTTAATGGAATAGAAGGCGCTGCTGCCCGGGAATATCTCAAGAACCGCGGTATTTCAGAGAAGACTATCCGGGACTTCGGCTTTGGTTTTGCGCCCGATTCACGCGGACGGCTGAAGGAAGCACTTTCTGTTCACGGCGTTGATCAGCTGGTGGAAGCTGGCCTGCTTATCAAGGTTGACGATCGCGATCCTTATGATCGTTTTCGGGGACGGTTGATGATCCCGATCCGCGATCCGCGTAGGCGGGTCATTGCCTTTGGCGGCCGAATATTGGGCCATGGCGAGCCTAAATATCTCAATTCTCCCGACACGCCCTTGTTCGATAAGGGCCGCACGCTCTATAATCTCGACAAGGCATCTCCCGCATCGCGCCAGACCGGACGGATATTGGTGGTCGAAGGCTATATGGATGCCATTGCATTGGCGCAAGCAGGTTTTGAGGATGTAGTGGCACCACTCGGCACCGCACTCACCGAACATCAGATCGAACGCATATGGAAAATGGTAGAAGCGCCAATACTCTGTTTTGATGGCGATAATGCCGGGCAAAAGGCCGCCATGCGCGCTGCTCTGCGCGCATTACCTATCCTACGCCCTTCTCACAGCTTGAATTTCATCGCCTTGCCCGCAGGACAAGACCCTGATGACTTAATTCGTTCTGAGGGGCCGCAGGCATTTGGTGCGCTGATCGATCAGCCTCAGATGCTTGGCGAAAAAATCTGGCAAGTCGAATTTGAGGCCGAACCACTCAACACTCCGGAAACCAAAGCTGGTTTAAAAAAGCGTCTGTCCCATCATGTGCGCGACATTGCCGATCAGGACATTGCCCAGCATTATCGCCAGGATTTTCAAGAACGATATGAAAATGCCTTTTTCGCGAAGCGCGATAATCAATCGAGACAGCGGCCTTTCACCCCCTCAAAAGGTGGATTCAAATCTCCATATGTCCCTTTTAAGCCAATGGACGATACGAAGTCCGTTTTAATCGACGGCTACGACCTGAGGATTGCAAAAGGAATTTTGGGTGGTTTGATGCGCCATCCATCGCAGATTTCCAAGCATTTTGAAGAGCTAACCGTCCTCAGACTTGCCGATTCGCAGATGCAGGCCCTTTTGTCCGAGTTAATTCGTGCTGCAATGCGTAAAGAAATGCTTGATATGCAGGGCCTTCTTACCATATTGGAACAGACAGATTGTTATAATGTCGCAAAAGGGCTGTTACGGGCCGATGCGCTGAATTTCACTTTCAACCGCAAAATGCCAGATCATGCCCCGTCGGATGTTATCGAACGGGCACAGAATGATTTGGCAGAAGCGATAAAGGTGATCACAGCGCGACCGGGACTGGAAGCGGCTTTGGCGGAAGCAACAAGACGGGTGCAGGATAATCTTGATGAAGAAAGCTATGCGGAACAGCAACGATTGCGGCAGGCAAAGCAGGAATTTCATGAACGATTGGTTGAGATCACCCAAGTAGACGACATCGTGTGAATTGTGTGAACTTTGAAGATTAGTTTTTAATTTTAGGGGCCTTGAAACTTGGCAAGTAAAGCAAAAAAATCAGCTGCGGCAGAAGACGCACCACTTATTGATATGAATGGCTCCGCGGTTAAAAAACTTCTCACGAAGGCAAAAAAGCGCGGCTATCTGACCTATGATGAATTAAACGAAGCCTTGCCGCAGGACCAAATGTCCAGTGAGCAAATCGAAGATGTGATGTCATCCATTTCCGACATGGGCGTGAAAATCGTCGAGAATGACGATGAAGCCGCTGAAGAAATGGGCGGCGATGAAGTCGAATCTATCGACGGCAAAGACAAGGACAAGAAAACACCGGCAGCTGCAGCGCCTAAAAAAGCAGCTGGCGATCGTACCGATGATCCGGTGCGCATGTATCTGCGAGAAATGGGCGCTGTAGAATTGCTCAGCCGCGAAGGCGAAATCGCCATTGCTAAGCGTATCGAAGCTGGCCGCGACACGATGATCTGGGGCCTGTGCGAAAGTCCGACGACTTTCAACGCTATTATAGAATGGTCTACCGCGCTGAATGATGGCGAGATGCAGCTGCGTGAGATTCTTGATCTCGATGCCATGCTCTCCAAAGATCCCGTTCCGGAAAATCTTGAAGATGAAGACGATGATGACGGGGAGATCAGCGAGAAAACAGCTGGCCCGTCATTCAAGGATGATGACGAAGTCGAAGATGAACCGGAAGCCGCTGAAGGCGAAGGCGATGATGAAGACGAACTGACAGAACGCCGTACCAAGCGCGTTGTTGAAGAAGAGGAAGAGGATAACACCCTTTCCCTGGCGCAAATGGAAGAGGCATTGAAACCGGAAGCCTTGGAAAAATTCGCTACTATTACGTCTGTTTTCAAGAAATTCTCGAAATTGCAGAATACCCGCATGGATGCTTTTGCCGTCGGTGATGATTTCCCGGCAGCATCAGAAAAAAAATATCACAACCTGCGCGAAGAGCTGACGGCTTTGGTTGAAAGTGTGCAATTTCATGCAAACAAAATCGAATTTCTGGTCGATCAGCTTTACTCGTTTAACCGTCGCCTAACTGCTCTTGGTGGTCAAATGCTGCGTCTGGCCGAGCGTCACAAGGTACCACGCCGTGCCTTTCTGGAAGGCTATATTGGTCATGAACTGGATGATGGCTGGCTGGCAAGCATGGCCAAGACCGATAAGAAATGGGCAGCTTTCGCTGAGAAAGAAGCTGTATCGGTAGAGCGTATCCGCGCAGAAATTTCAGATATTTCGGCCGCAACCGGGACGTCGCTGGAAGAGTTTCGCCGCATCGTCAACATGGTTCAAAAGGGTGAACGCGAAGCGCGTATTGCCAAGAAGGAAATGGTTGAAGCCAATTTGCGGCTCGTTATTTCCATCGCCAAAAAATACACCAATCGCGGCCTGCAATTCCTGGATTTGATTCAGGAAGGCAATATCGGCCTGATGAAGGCAGTCGATAAATTTGAATATCGCCGCGGCTACAAATTCTCGACCTATGCAACTTGGTGGATTCGTCAGGCAATCACCCGGTCGATCGCGGATCAGGCGCGTACGATACGTATTCCGGTCCACATGATTGAGACGATTAACAAACTCGTCCGCACCTCACGCCAGTTCCTTCACGAACAAGGGCGTGAGCCAACACCGGAAGAAATGGCCGAGCGCCTGTCCATGCCACTTGAAAAAGTGCGCAAGGTCATGAAAATCGCCAAAGAACCGATCAGCTTGGAAACACCTATTGGTGATGAAGAAGATTCGCATCTTGGTGATTTCATTGAAGACAAAAATGCGATCATTCCTGTTGATGCTGCGATTCAAGCCAATTTGAAAGAGACCGTAACTCGCGTTCTCGCTAGCCTGACCCCGCGCGAAGAACGCGTTCTGCGGATGCGCTTTGGTATCGGCATGAATACCGATCACACGCTTGAAGAAGTGGGTCAGCAGTTTAGTGTTACACGCGAACGCATCAGACAAATTGAAGCAAAAGCGCTGCGGAAGCTGAAACATCCAAGCCGTAGCCGGAAAATGCGCAGTTTTCTGGATCAGTAAAACTAGGCTTTGTTGTCGCTTTGGCTACTATGGTTTGCACTTAACTAACGCGGCGTAAACCTGACCTTTAGGATTACGTTCTATATCCAAAGACTAATGAGGTTTGTCTGACTTTCGAGAGTTGGATGAATCCAACCGAACTCTTATGTGATGTGAGCGCAATGCAAGAAACCAGTTTTATACCATCCGCGCGACCATCGTTGATGGACCATGTAACAGAACACGGTTCGGCATCTGTCGCTTATGTTAAAGCCATCAACAACGATTTTTCGGAGCTTAGCGGTAGCGATATAGCTGATATCGCGCATTTTTTATGCGTACTTCATGGTCGTCATCCGGGTGTTGTCGATCATGCTGCTACTAAAACTGCTGACATTGTTGCCCGCGAATGGTTGGTGGAAGCCATGGAAGGCTTCACCGCGGAACGGGCTTTTTTGACACGATTAACCGTTGCAGCAGGGCCGATATCGGGCGTTCGAACCGAAGACCAGAGCAACGCAACGGTATTGGCACAGCGCAAAGCATTGGAAATGTTGTCCCAATCTGATCGTAATGGTTGCGCTTTGGGCGCTTCATTTGCGCTGGTCCTTGACTGGCAAGCTGTTCGACCGTTGCTTGAACAGATCGCTGTAAAACTTGGTGTTGAACCGCGCGCAGCGATATTACCTTCATCAGAAAAAACGGCCGCACTTAATGCAGAGTTGGCAGAATCAAATATCGTCGAGCGCGCCATTAACTTCGGTGTAGATCAAATATTGACCCAACATCGCGGCCTATGGCAGCTTTTGGAAGCGCGCAGAAATGCCCGAAACAGCGACTGACAATAGATATCCCTTATTTGCTTCATTAACTAAATGATTAACTTGCCTCAAAACGGCCTTTTCCCTATCGCTAATCCATTGACGTTTACGGCAAGGGATTATGAAATATGCGTTTTGACGGCACCAAAGATTATGTAGCAACCGATGATTTGAAGGTTGCGGTTAACGCTGCCGTTACGCTTCGCCGGCCTCTCCTCGTAAAGGGAGAGCCAGGTACGGGTAAAACCGTTCTTGCGCACGAAATTGCCAAGGCAACCGGCGCGCCGCTGATCGAATGGAATGTAAAATCTACGACCAAGGCGCATCAGGGCCTTTATGAATATGACGCAGTGGCGCGGCTTCGTGACGGTCAGCTTGGCGACGAGCGGGTTCATGATATTTCGAACTACATCCGGAAAGGCAAGCTCTGGGAAGCCTTTACAAGCAAAGAATTACCGGTCCTGCTGATCGACGAGATCGACAAAGCCGACATCGAATTTCCCAACGACTTATTGCAGGAACTCGATCGCATGGAATTCCATGTTTACGAGACAAAAGAGACCATCAAGGCAGCCGAGCGCCCCATAGTGGTTATTACATCCAACAATGAAAAAGAGCTCCCGGACGCATTCTTGCGCCGCTGTTTCTTCCACTATATCAAATTCCCGGATCGCGAGACGATGCAGGAAATTATCAACGTTCATTTCCCAGATATTCAGGGAATATTGGTCAAAAAGGCGATGGATATTTTTTATGATGTCCGTGAAGTTCCTGGACTTAAGAAAAAGCCCAGCACCTCAGAATTGCTCGATTGGTTGAAGTTGTTACTCGCAGAAGACATGCCTCTCGAAGTGCTGCAATCACAGGATCCAAGCAAAGCGATTCCGCCTTTGCACGGTGCTTTGCTTAAAAACGAACAGGACGTCATGTTATTCGAACGCTTGGCCTTTATGGCGAAACGCGAAGCGCGTTAAACGGAGCGACAACCAATGTTCTTCAACTTCATGGACGAGCTACGAGCAGCAGGAATTACTGCCTCGCTGAAGGAACATCTGGTGCTTTTAGAAGCACTGGACAAGGAGGTCATCCAGCGTCGTCCCGAAGAATTCTATTATCTGTCCCGCGCAACTTTCGTAAAAGATGAAGGCCTTCTGGATCGCTTTGATCAAGTTTTCTCGAAAGTCTTCAAAGGCATAGAAACCAGCTACGGGATGCAGGAAGAGGAAATTCCGCTCGATTGGCTGAAGGCGGTTGCGGAGAAATATCTGACCGAAGAAGAAATGGCAGAAGTCAAGAAACTTGGCAGCTGGGACGAAATTATGGAGACGCTAAAAGAGCGCCTTGCCGAACAAGAAAAGCGCCATGAAGGCGGCAGCAAATGGATTGGAACGGGCGGTACGTCGCCCTACGGTAACAGTGGCTATAATCCGGAGGGCGTTCGAATTGGCGGTGAAGGCGGCCAAAAGAAAGCAGTAAAGGTCTGGGATAAACGCGAATTCCAAAATCTTGATAACACCAAGCAGCTTGGTACCCGCAATATAAAAGTGGCTCTGCGCCGCCTGCGCCGGTTTGCCCGCGAGGGCTCAGCCGACGAGCTTGATATAAACAGCACTATCAATGGCACTGCGAAAAAGGGGTGGCTCGACATCCATATGCGCCCAGAGCGGCATAACGCTGTGAAATTACTTTTATTTCTTGATGTTGGTGGATCAATGGATCCTTTCATCAAATTATGTGAGGAACTATTTTCAGCGGCAACGTCTGAATTTAAAAACTTGGAATTTTTCTATTTTCATAACTGTGTTTATGAAGGCGTATGGAAAGACAACCGTCGACGCTTTTCCGAACGGACTAATACCTGGGATATCCTCCACAAATATGGCCATGACTATAAGCTGATTTTCGTTGGTGACGCCTCAATGAGTCCTTATGAAATCACCCATCCAGGTGGTTCGGTTGAACATTTCAACGAGGAGGCGGGCGTGACTTGGCTTCACCGGATGACCAATACCTATCCTGCAACCGCCTGGTTAAACCCGGTGCCCGAAAAACAATGGGGCTATTCGCAGAGCGTAAAGATCGTCAAGGAATTGATGAATGACCGCATGTATCCCTTGACGCTCGAAGGTTTGAGCGATGCGATGAAGGAATTGACGCGCAAACACGGATCATGAATTTCTAGGTCTCTACTACCAGCAATGTCTGGCCTTGATATTTCTCAGCAGCAGCATCAAACAAATCATAAGGCTCGAATTGCCGTTCTTCCACGGTGACATCCTTTAAACCAGAAAGTTTAAACGTCCCCAACTTTAATTCGCGCGGAGGTTGCCCCTCACGCTCCAAGGTCACCGCGTCGACATGCATTTCATCATGGCGGGTATAGAGGATATGCGGTGCGAGCGTAACTTGCATCCGGTTATAAGTGGCCTTCACGCATTTCTTTAATGCAACGCCTTCGAAAAATTCCTTGCTCGGTAACATTGGGACAAAATATCAAAAACAACAAAGGACGCAAGGCCTATGTTGCGCCGCACCATTTTTGCATTTTTACCAATAGCGGCTACTCTACTTCCTGATATGCCCCAAATATGATAAAAGGCAGGCGGAGATTAATGATGCCTAAGCCGCTACTGCTTGCTTTTTTTCCGCTAGTCGCCACTACAAGCTTCATTCAGGCTGCGCCGCTTGATCCTGAATGTATTGATCATGTTGAAAATATCGATTCGGGAAAAATTCCTGAACCGACCATGCGTGCGCTTGGTGATGAGCCACCCGCAGCCCAAATTGCCGCTGTTGATCGCCGGGTGAATAATTGTTCTGTGCTGGTATTGATAAATCCGCAATTGGCTGGAGAACCACGTTGGACCCCACCACTTGAAGCTCCCACCGTCAAACAATATCAAACTTTCGGTGATTGAAATCAGTAAATCAGATGGTCTTTCAACATCTGACCCCACACACGCTCATCCGGCGCAACTATAGCTTCCAGATCATTTGCAATTGTCGATGGACTTTCAATCCACTCCCGCAATCCGGGACCGCCATTGATCACATCAAAGGCCAACTTGCCCTCTTCATATTCATACGCAAAATCGCGCCATAGTTCATAACCGAAATATAGCTTGTTAATCGCTTTGAGTGCTAGCGCTTGCAATCGCCAGGGACGAAACGCTGCATGGTCGTAGGACGGACCTTCAGCATGGATTTGAACGCCACCGCAAAGCATTCCGACATGCTTGTGAAAAGTTGGTTCAAACCAACATTCCCGTAATATACATCCTTTGAGCCACTGTGGAGCCTTGCGCTGCATTTCAGCGATTACTGCTTTTGCATCTATGTCAGGGGCTCCGAATAATTCAAGCGGCCTGGTCGTACCTCGCCCTTCCGACAATGTGGTGCCTTCAAGCATCACAGTGCCAGCATAGGCCCGTGCCATTGAAAGGTTGGGAGCATTGGGACTCGGGTTGATCCATATCCGGTCTGTAGGCCACCCAAAACCCGGTCCCTCAGGCTGCCAACCTTGCATTTCAACGACGTGATATTCCACGTCCAGATTAAAATAGCTGATAAACCAGTGCCCCATTTCACCCATGGTCAAACCATGCCGCATAGGCATAGGGGCCGCACCAACAAAACTTTCCCAGCCTTCTTCCAGCATCATACCTTCAATCGGTCGTCCCGCAGGGTTAGGACGATCAAGCACCCAAACAGTTTTGCCATGCTCAGCCGCTGCCTCCAATATGTAGCGCAGCGTTGTGATGAACGTATAAATCCGGCAACCTAGATCCTGCAGATCAATCAGAATAATATCAAAGCTATCCATCATCTGCTTGGTGGGCCGACGCACTTCACCATAAAGGCTGAATATTGGAATCCCCAAAACCGGATCATCATAATCTGGTGATTCGATCATATTATCCTGTTTATCACCGCGCAGGCCATGTTGTGGTCCAAAGGCCGAACTCAATTCTATACCGTCGCATTGCGATAGCGCGTCCAGCGAATGGGTCAGATTCTCTGTAACGGAAGCGGGATGCGCTAACAGTGCAATCCGCTCTCCGGCCAGCGGTGCCCGCAATTCCGGTTCAGCGAGAAGGCGATCAATTCCAAATTTCATACGTTACCTGCTGCCTTGAGTTGGTGCTTGAAGCAATCCTTGTGATGAAAATCGGGTGAACCGGGGGATGCGCCAAGGCCCAGTAGGATTTTGGGCCACTTTGTTCAGCAATTACGGCAGAAAAAGAAGCATTCAGGGAGGATTCTCCCCATATGTCCGGCAACCCCAAAGTTACCTCGATTGCGACATGAGAATCGCTCAAATCCAGAAAAATATCAGGTGACTTCGGCAACTGGAGGTTCCTCATCCCGTCGCGATAGTCGGAAAACTGATACGCAGCCCAACGACTGGACGGTGAAAAATTAAACTCACAATATCTATTGGCTGACGATTCTTGCAGGAATAATTCAAAACAGGTCGTTTCCCATAATCCATCAGCCCGTTGAGACTCCGCCAAATCCGGTAAATCGAGGTCATGCAGTAGCCCCTCGGCATGATATCGTAACCACAGACTGCCATGCGCTTGCCACTCATAAGTCAAGGAAATTTCATCCACCACAGAAACCGGCGTCAAGGGATGGCATTGCAGGCTTAAACGCATATTGCGAGTTTCCTCTGCTGCATGTAACGAACCACTCCATGACCAATTATCAATCTGACCTCCTCCGCTTAATGAATGATCGCGGCTATATCCACCAATTAACAGATGCTGATGGACTGGATCGCCTTGCAGCCAAAACGATTATTCCCGGATATGTCGGTTTTGATGCAACGGCAACGTCTTTACACGTTGGCAACTTGGTTCAGATCATGCTGCTACGACGTCTGCAACAGGCAGGACACAAACCTATAGTGGTTATGGGCGGCGGAACCACGAAGGTCGGGGACCCTTCTGGCAAAGATGAAGTCCGCAAGTTGCTCGACAATGAGGGCATTAACGCAAATATTGCATCGATACGCTCTTCATTTGAGCGGTTCCTGACTTTTGGCGACGGGCCAACGGATGCAATCATGGTCAATAATGCTGATTGGCTCGACAGTTTGAAATATATCCCGTTCCTGCGTGATGTTGGTCGTCATTTTACGATCAACCGAATGCTGACGTTCGATTCGGTTAAGCTGCGTCTTGATCGCGAGCAACCCCTTACCTTCCTGGAATTTAACTACATGATATTGCAGGCTTACGACTTTCTTGAATTGTCGCGCCAGCATGCCTGCCGCCTGCAACTGGGTGGCTCGGATCAATGGGGAAATATCGTCAATGGTATCGAACTTGGTCGCCGCATTGACAGCGCGGAGCTGTTCGGCCTGACCACGCCATTAATCACAAAGGCGGACGGATCAAAAATGGGCAAATCCGTCGATGGTGCTATTTGGTTGAACGAAGACCGCTTGAGTCCTTATGATTACTGGCAGTTCTGGCGAAATACTGATGACCGCGATGTCGGTAAATTCATGCGGCTGTTTACCGATATTGATCTGGACGAAATTTCTCGTCTCGAAGCACTTCAAGGTGCAGAAATTAATGAGGCTAAGAAGATACTTGCTGATGCAGCAACGGCAATGGCCCATGGTTCAGATGCAGCAGCGAATGCGGCGACCACCGCCCAGAAAACTTTTGAGCAGGGCCAGTCCGGCGGTGATCTTCCAGTGCTAGAGGTTACCGCGGATCAGATTTCGGTGCTCAACGCATTGGTTACTATAGGTTTTTGTGCGTCTAAGGGGGAAGCCAAGCGGATGATCGCAGGCGGTGGTGCTCGAGTAGATGATGAACAGATCAAGGAGCCAGGCACGATGATCACAATGGCAAATACTGACATCAAAATATCAGCCGGCAAGAAAAAGCATGGTCTATTGCGGCGTGCGGTTTAGAATCTCCAATATATTTACGGCAGTTTACCTTTTATTCGGAAAACGCAGTTAATAAAGGGTGTCACCCAACGTCGGAGCACCCTAAATGCCAAGTATATCCAGTCCGAAAACGCCAGAAATGCGTCGTGCAACGCGTTTTCCTGTGGATTATGAAACGATTTGCGAAACCCGCAAAGATGGTGAATTTACGGTCAAACTTAGCAATATTTCCGCTCATGGCTGCCAGTTTATCCATGAGGTCGAATTGAACAAGGGTGACCGGGTTATTGTTCGTTTACCGGTCGCAGGTCGTATCGAAGCGTTTCTGGTCTGGTCCCATAGCGGTCGATCCGGCTTTGAATTTGAACGAGTGATCCGCGAACCCGACTTCGTGGCATTGCTAGATCAGATCGAGCATGCAGACTCCCGATAAGCCTATCCGCTGCGGAGCAAGCTTACCCCCCAGTCGCGTTCAAATAGATATAATGCAATCCGTGCCGCTTGTCCGCGTGTACTGTCAAGGCCGCCATCGCGATCTAATAACAAGCGCGCATCATCGGTAGCGGCTGCAATCAAATTCGATATCTGTTCCGGTGATGCTATGCGAAAGCCAGCATCGCCCGACTGACGCGTACCCAGTAATTCTCCAGCCCCGCGCAATCGTAAGTCTTCCTCAGCAATCTTAAAGCCATCATTTGTCTCTCGTAACAGTGACAGACGCGCACGGGCCGTTTCGCTGAGCGTATCACCACGGAGCAACAGGCAATTAGATTTGACGTCTCCCCTACCCACACGTCCGCGTAATTGATGGAGTTGCGCCAGACCAAAGCGGTCTGCGGCTTCGATGATCATCAGACTCGCATTGGGCACGTCAACACCCACTTCGATGACAGTCGTCGCGACTAGCAATTTGATATTGCCTTGCTGGAAACGCTCCATGACTGCATCTTTTTCAGGGCCTTTCATACGTCCGTGTACTAAGCCAACCTGATCGCCAAATCGTGTTCTTAGGATCGCCGCGCGCTCTTCAGCTGCGGCCAAGTCGCTTTTCTCGCTCTCCTCAACCAACGGGCAAACCCAATATGCCTGCCCATTGGCTGCGATATGCCTGGCCAGACCATCGACAACTTCCGGCAAACGAGCGTCCGCAATGACCCGCGTTTCGATCGTCTGGCGGCCTGGTGGCAGCTCGTCGATGCGGGAGACATCCATCTCGCCATATTGACTGAGCGTCAATGTTCGCGGAATTGGAGTAGCCGTCATCGCAAGAAGATGAGGTGTATGGTCTGCCTTCTGAGTCAACATCAAGCGTTGTGAGACACCAAATTTATGTTGCTCATCAATGACCGCCATTGCCAAGTTTTTATATTGGACTTTTTCCTGAAAAATTGCGTGCGTCCCAACCAAAATATCGATGGAGCCATCGGCGAGCCCCATTAAAGTGGACTCCCGCACTTTACCCTTGTCCCGCCCGGTCAGGATAGCGAGATTAACCGGTAAACCCGTTAACAGCTTCTGCAGACCCTCGAAATGTTGCCGCGCCAATATTTCCGTCGGTGCCAGAAACGCTCCCTGATAGCCGGCTTCGACGGCATTGAGTAAGGCCATTAAGGCAACCAGCGTCTTTCCTGATCCAACATCGCCTTGCAACAACCGCAGCATCGGAGACGACTGTGCTAGATCGCCTTCAATCTCAGAAATACAGCGTTTCTGTGCTCCTGTGAGCTCAAAAGGCAGATTGATCTGATCCCTCAAACGCCCGTCACCCTGGATTGAAACGCCTTTCTTGCGACGATTGCTAGCGCGCACCAACATGAATGCTAACTGATTAGCGAAAATTTCATCATAGGCGAGCCGGTCCGATTCATTACGGTCCTCTTGGCTATGCAATGAAATAATATCGCTTCGCCAGTCACTCCAATTTTTGGAGACCAACAGGCTTGGCTCAATCCACTCTGGTAGCTCCGGCGCCAGATTGACAGCTTGCGCTATCAATTGCCCCATCCGTTTGTTGCCCAAGCCATCAGCCAACGGATAAATCGGTTCTACCAGAGCGATGTCTTTCTCGTCCGCCAATTCCAATACATCGGGATGCAGCATCTGCAACTCGTCACCATAGCGTTCCAACTTGCCCGATATGATTTTACTCTCGCCCAAAGGCAGCAGCTTCTTTGGCCAACCCGTATTTCTGCCAAAAAAGGTCAGGCTGATATAATTGCCCTGCGCATCCGTCGCCTGCACGCGGAACGGGCTGCGCGGACCGCCGCTACGATAATCTGCAGGGGTCACTTCCACTATTATTGTTAAACCGACATCTGCCTCGTCCAGCTCTTCCACATGCTTTCGCCGCATCCAGTAACTGGGCTTATGATAGAGCAAATCTTTGACTCGCGTCAGACGCAGTTTCTCAAGCGGCTTAGCAAGTGCCTTGCCGACGCCTTTGAGC
This sequence comes from Parasphingorhabdus cellanae, assembly GCF_017498565.1. Lineage (NCBI taxonomy): Bacteria > Pseudomonadati > Pseudomonadota > Alphaproteobacteria > Sphingomonadales > Sphingorhabdaceae > Parasphingorhabdus > Parasphingorhabdus cellanae. The sequence goes on along the minus strand of NZ_CP071794.1, from coordinate 141,982 downwards.
GACTGGGTTTCGCCAAATAATGGATTGAGTATCTCGGGCCGCATGTCTATCCGCCTATATACGCGAGCGGGCCTGATTTACCAGAAAGAGTCCGCACATCATTGCGTAACAAAAAATCTTGGATCAGGAGCAGACATGGAACGCGAAGTCAGGCTGAAACGGTTACATTTTCGCAGCTGGCATCGCGGTACACGCGAGGCCGACAATATGATTGGCGGCTTTTTCGACAAATGGGGTCAAAGCTGGTCGGACGCTGAAATCGATTGGTTTGAAAAGCTGCTCGAACAAGAAGATGTTGATATCATGGCCTGGGCGATTGGCAAACAGACGCCGCCAGAACAGTTTCGAAACGAACAAATGTCCGCCATGCAAAAGCTCGACTATTTCGACTTCACCAAGTGATATTCTTTAAAACCGAACTGAAGAAGAAATCTTAAGTGTCATATTTAGATAAATTGCTTTCTGCTGACTGTGGTTTGACTCTGGCTGGAGTAACATCAGGGTATAGGCCTTATTGCCTTGCCGACATAGCCGTTCAGTCTGGTCAACGAACGGTGTTCATAGCAACCGACGACGCAGCAATGAGCGCCGTTGCAGAAGCCGCGCGATATTTTCAGCCCGAATTGGAAGTTATTGAATTTCCCGCTTGGGATTGCCTGCCCTATGATCGAGCATCCCCGGCCCTTCACACAACGTCAGAACGACTGGCAGCCCTAGCGAAGCTCGCCGTACCTGCCACTGGCGGGCAATTGGTTATCACGACGGCTAATGCCGTCACACAGCGAGTCCTGGAGCCCGCGCGAATAAACGAACTTGTTACGAGGCTGGCTCCTGGCAGCGTGGTAGAGCAAGAAAAGCTGATATCTTTTCTCTACGCCAATGGATTCGTGCGGGTTGATACAGTGGCTGATAGCGGTGAATTTGCTGCACGCGGCGGGTTGATTGATCTGTTCCCGCCCGGGGCTGATATGCCTTTGCGCATCGACTTATTCGGAGACGAAATAGAGACTTTGCGCCAATTTGATCCTGCGGATCAAAGAACAATTGGAAAGGTCGAAGGTTTCGATCTGTTACCCGTTTCGGAGGTTTTGCTTGACGAAAACAGCATTACCCGTTTTCGCACGCGCTATCGCGAACTGTTCGGTGCCGTGGCGACCAGCGATCCGATTTATCAGTCCATATCCGAAGGCCGTAGGCTCTCTGGCATGGAGCATTGGTTGCCGCTCATCGAAGAACGTTTAGTGAGCTTTTTCGATTATCTTGCTGATGACACAATCATTGTTCGAGACGCTGCGGTGACTGCGGCGGTAGACGCGCAATTTGCATCCATCATGGATTATTACAAAAACCGTCAGGAAGCAGACAAAGCCAATCTGTCGAGTTATCGACCATTACAGCCAGATAGGCTTTATCTGGAGCCATCCGAATGGCGTGTGCAACAATCCGATGGTCCAATCCACATCATTAGTGAATTTGACGAACCAGAATCATCCACCGTGCTTTCTTTATCGGTATCATCTCCACGTGATTTTTCTCCCGAACGCGCTCGAAATGAGAATATATACAAAGCGCTAGCTGTGCATCTCAATACGCTTACTAAAGCCGGCACGACGGCAATATTGGCAAGCTATAGCAACGGTTCCCGTGCAAGACTGTTTGACTTGCTTCACGATCACGGTGTCAGCACAGCAACCATTTGTGATGACTGGAAATCAAGCAGTGCCGTTGGAGCGGCGGTTGCTCTGACTGTCTTACCTCTAGCTTCAGGATTCCGCACTGACGATATCGCACTGCTTACCGAGCAAGATATTTTTGGTGACCGCTTGGTGCGCAAATCGAAACGGCGCAAGAGCGGTGATGCCTTCATTGAGGAGTTATCGGCACTTAGTCAGGGCGATCTGGTGGTTCATTTAGAACATGGGATCGGCCTTTATGAAGGTATTGTGTCTATTCCAGTCGGTGAAAGTCCGCATGACTGCGTCGCGCTAAAATATGCAGGCGGCGATAAGCTATTTGTTCCGGTTGAGAATATTGATGTCCTTAGCCGGTACGGCGAAGGTGGCGAAACCGTTGTTCTCGATCGATTGGGCGGCGAAGGCTGGCAAAGGCGTAAGTCGAAACTCAAGGAACGTATAAGAGCCATAGCGCATGCACTTTTGAAGACTGCCGCAGCCCGGGCCTTACAACCCGCCTCACCAGCGCGAATTGAAGCAAATGAAATGGCTGGCTTTGTTGATCGCTTTCCGTATCAGGAAACGGACGACCAGCAACAAGCAATCGAAGAAGTTCTTGGCGACATGGCCTCGGGCAAAGCCATGGACAGGCTCGTCTGTGGTGATGTCGGTTTCGGTAAAACCGAAGTTGCTATGCGGGCCGCATTTGTGGCGGCAATGGCGGGTATGCAAGTGGCGATCATTGCCCCTACTACTCTCCTCGCGCGCCAGCATTTCAGTAATTTTGAAGAGCGCTTCCGTCCCTTCCCCGTCAATCTTGGTAGATTGTCGCGCCTGGTACCGGCTGCTGAGGCAAAGAAGACCAAAGAAGGGCTGACAAATGGCAATGTAGATATTGTCATTGGCACACACGCCCTCTTGGCAAAGTCGATCGAGTTTCAACGGCTCGGCCTGATTATTGTCGATGAAGAACAAAAATTTGGAGTCACGCATAAAGAGCGGCTGAAGGCCATGAAAGCCGATGTCCATGTTCTAACGCTCACAGCGACACCTATCCCGCGGACGTTACAAATGGCCATGACCGGCTTGCGCGAGCTTTCTGTTATCCAAACACCACCTGTAGATCGTCTCGCGGTGCGCACCTATGTGATGCCATGGGATCCGTTGCCGTTGCGTGAAGCGCTGATGCGCGAACATTATCGTGGCGGGCAGAGTTTTATTGTCGTTCCGCGCATCGCTGACCTGCCCGAAATTCAAGAATTTCTGAAAGAATATGTGCCAGAAATTAGTTTCGTCGTCGCTCATGGTCAGATGCCACCAGCTCAAGTCGAAGAACGTATGTCGGCTTTTTACGACAAAAAATATGATGTCCTTTTGGCGACAACGATTGTTGAGAGCGGCCTTGATATTCCAAGTGCCAATACGCTGATCATCCACCGCGCTGATCGGTTCGGACTCGCCCAGCTTTATCAATTACGCGGTCGGGTTGGACGTTCGAAGACCCGCGCCTATGCCTATATGGTGACGCCGAAAGACCGGATCATAACTGAAAAGGCAGAAAAACGGCTGAAAATTTTGGGGGATCTCGACAGCCTTGGGGCTGGCTTTGAGTTGGCAAGCCACGACCTAGATATTCGCGGGGCAGGAAATTTGCTGGGCGATGAACAATCGGGTCATATTCGGGAGGTTGGCTTTGAACTTTACCAATCGATGCTGGAAGACGCGATACTGGAAGCCAAGGCAAAAGGCGCCGGGCTAGACGCCGCCGCCGAAAGCTTCTCGCCGCAGATCACCGTCGATGCACCGATCTTGATACCAGAAAATTACGTGCCCGATCTATCGCTCCGCATGGGCCTATATCGGCGCATGAACGGACTTCAAACTTATCAAGAGATTCAGGCCTTTGCAGCGGAAATGATTGATCGTTTCGGTGAATTACCAGTCGAAACTGACAATCTGCTCAAGCTGATGGAAATCAAAATGAACTGTATCAAAGCCCATATTGCGAAGATTGAAATGGGTCCGCGCGGTGCATTAGTTAGCTTTCATAAGGATAAGTTCCCGAATGTTCCTGGTCTGCTCGCCTATGCTGAACGCCTGAAAGGAACAGCAAAGATCAGACCAGATAATAAGCTGTTTATTGAACGACGGTGGCGTGATCCACGATCACGGCTTCACGGCCTAACACAACTGAGCAATGGATTATCAAAACTGGCCCAACAGAAACAAAACTAACGCTTTTCATATCAGTTGCTCAGCAATGCAAATATTTCAAACTCCTCGGCTGAAATAGGTCCAGAACGCAGAAATCCTTGGAAATATTCACAGCCTTGATCCGCAAGTGTTGCCAGCTGAGCCTCTGTTTCGACGCCTTCGGCAATGACCGATAAACCTAGACTGTGCCCCATTTTGATGATCGATTTGACCACCACCTGGTCTTTTGACGAACCGCTGATATCGCTTGTCAAACCGCTATCAATCTTAAGATAATCGAGTGGTAAATTTTTCAAATAGGCTAAACTGCTATAGCCTGTTCCAAAATCATCAATAGCGATTTGCAGTCCCTGCTCCTGTAACGCAGCAAGACGCCGTGCGGCGCTCTTAAGGTCGCCAATTAGCTCGCTTTCGGTTATTTCCAGCGTTGTTCGTGCAGCTTCAAATCCGGCATGATCAATACCCCGCATCATATTTTTAACGAAATCAGCATTCGCAAGGTCGCCGGCGGTGATATTAATGGACAGCCGTAAAAAAGACAGACTTTCGGGCCATTGGCCTGCCGTTTCGAAAGCAAGTTTATGAATATGCGAAGATAACAGCTCCATTAAACCAGCGCGCTCCGCTACTGAAAATAAAGTCGCCGCACCCAGAAATCCGAGTGTCGGATGGTCCCAACGCGCCAAGGCCTCGGCGCCTACCAACTGCCCGGTTCTCACTTTGATCTGCGGTTGCAGCGCAATCGCTATATCCCCACGCTCTAGCGCGTGAACCAAATCAGCCTCTAATTGCTGTTCTAGCAGGATATTTTTCTCAGAGGAATTGCTTACACGCAAGGGCAATGCATCAGATAGCATTGCCTCTGCCAAAGCGAGTGTTGCGCGTCTGACTAACAGTGTTTCATCCGCTGACTCTTCTGAAATAGCAACTCCTGCCCGCGCCACCAACCCGATATCACGTGCTTCGATTGAAATGGGTGCAAAGACTTTACTCAACAATTCTTCAGCATAATCTGTGTATGTATTGGCTATCTCGTCACTGGCACTTTCCAGTTGCGTAGCCACAACAAAATTCTGCCCGTCCATTCTGGCCACGAGACAATTATCGAGAGGATGAGCCATCGTTTCTGTAATTAGTCGTTGACCGATCCGGCGCATAATTTCGTCACCAATGGCGCGCCCATAAGCCGCATTGATTGTCGCAAAATTCTTTAAGCCAAACATGACTAGGCCGATCTTATGATGGTTCGCAAGACGGCGGCGCATCCAATTTCTAGCGGCGGAACCATTGCGCAAACCTGACAGCAAATCTCGCCCGGTCCAACCAAGATCTGTTTCATTGTCGCTGACACGTTCAAGGCTTCCTTGAATTTTGTCTCCCGAATCATGCAAGTGATGAATAATCTTCTCGCCGTGCAGCAGGTGAGCTACAGCGGCCTGCGTTGCTCCTGCGCGCAAGCGCCCCATCGCACCGCGGACGCGCAAGCGCTCCTCGGCCGCTAAAATTCGATAAATTCCTGTGACAGGATAAATGTCAAAATTAACCGCAGAAAGGTTTGATCTCAATTTTTCGCTGATCCAGTTTTGACTGATAGCAAGTTTTGAGAATGACCATTGCTCCCCCGCTTGTATCAACAATCTGTTGAAATCATTGGTAGCTTTTGCTCCTCCATGCACATTTTCAACATAGCGATAAGCAAATTTTATGGCTTGCTCAAGATCGGCATACGGATTGGCAATATCCAGAAAATGGGTAGCACCGGCATCATAACATTTCGCAGCAATATTCCCCTGCCCGCTCTGATCTGCCAAAGCGAGAATCGCGATGCGGCGTTGTTCGTCCAGCCCCGCTAACTCAGCAATCGCAGCCAACCCATCATCAACTGCATCGCGCAAATCAACCAGCGCAATCAGGGCGTTGGAAGATAGAAACCGACCTCTCAAACCATCTTTGCGTCGAGCAGAGCTAACATACCAACCGCCCGCAGACACTCGTGAGGCCAACGGATCGCGGTCATGGAACGACAATAGAAACAGATTTGTTAAATCCACCTGCCCCGATAGTGATTGCGACTTTTGAATGACTTTCGATATCCCCGTTTCTTTGAAATGAACCGCTTTGGCAAAATGCAAATATTCCTATCCTTTTCCATAGCGGCTAAATCTTTATAGGCCGTTGCCTGCATGTGAACAAAACGCTAGGATTTTAGCCAGCAAATGAATGGAATATGGTGATGTTGGACGGATTTGGCCGTAAAATCGACTATTTACGCATATCGGTTACCGACCGATGCAATTTTCGTTGCCAATATTGCATGTCAGAAAATATGACTTTCATGCCAAAAACCGAGTTACTTACGCTCGAAGAAATCACCCTAATTGCCGAACGTTTCATTGGTCATGGTGTCAAAAAAATCAGGCTTACAGGCGGCGAGCCTTTGGTTAGACGGGATATGAGTGATGTGATCCAACGACTTGGACGCAAAGTAAAATCTGGAGACTTGGAGGAGTTGACACTGACAACCAACGGGACACTGCTGAATGAATATGCAAGCCATTTGGCTGCCAGTCACGTACGGCGGATCAATGTCAGTATGGATACGCTCGATCCGGCAGACTTTGCGGAGATAACCCGCGGCGGAAAAGTTGAGCAGGTTTTAGGTGGCATAGAGGCCGCCAAGCAGGCCGGTATTCACATTAAAATTAACATGGTTGCACTGCGCGGATTCAATCAGGAAGCCTTGTTACCGATGGCCGAATATTGTTCCAAAAACGGTCATGACCTGACAGTCATCGAAACTATGCCACTGGGCGATGTCGGCGCAGATCGGAAGCTGGAACATATTTCCGCCGAGGAATTTATCGCGCCGCTCTTGGCCCGATATTCGGCAAATCCAATTGCCCATAAAAGCTCTGGACCAGCCCGTTATATGGCCATCGAGCCCTTGGGCCTCCGACTTGGTCTGATTACACCACTCAGTCAAAATTTTTGCGATAATTGCAATCGGCTTCGCCTGACAACGGATGGTAAGATATTTATGTGTCTCGGCCACAATGCGCATGTTGATTTACGCGCAGCAGTGCGCAATGAGGGCATCGAGGCTGTCGACCGGTTACTTCAGAAAGCTTTGAAGCTCAAACCGTTACGACATGATTTTAATGCGCAGTTAGACGGGTCCGCAGATATATTGGAGCGTCACATGAACGTCACAGGCGGATGAGCGAAACAAAATGGGCACTGATTGTGTCCCCTACCCCGCAGGCTCAGGAGGCGGGAGAAAAGCTCAAGCCTTTGATGGACTGGGTATCAATTGACGATGCTGATCAGGCGGTAGTACTGGGCGGCGATGGTTTCATGCTGCAAACCTTACATCAGATGCTAAATCGGCGTAAAATCATGCCTGTTTATGGAATGAACCTCGGCACAGTCGGTTTTCTGATGAACAATTGGCATGAAGATGATTTGACCCGGCGTATTGAGAGCGCCAGACCGTTTAAAGTGCGGCCTTTAAAAATGGAGGTCGAAACCATTTCCGGTGCCAGCTTTGTATTACCTGCGATTAACGAAGTATCGTTGTTGAGAGAAACCCGGCAAACCGCAAAACTTGAGATTGAAGTCAACAACCGAATCATGTTGGAAGAGCTTGTCTGCGATGGTGTTTTGATCGCAACACCAGCAGGTTCAACCGCCTATAATTTATCAGCAAATGGACCGATATTGCCGCTAGGATCAAATCTATTGGCATTGACGCCGATCAGTCCCTTCCGACCACGGCGCTGGAAAGGCGCTATTTTGCCCGACAAAATGCCGATCAGTATCAAAGTTCTAAACGCGGAAAAACGGCCTGTCAGTGCGGTTGGAGACCAGCAGGAAGTACGTGATGTCGCCAAGGTGACTGTCTCCATTGATCGCAACCAGACACTTTCCATGTTATTTGATCCCGAACATGCGCTGGACGACCGAATTGCTATGGAACAATTTGTTGTTTGATGGCTTGCCGGGTGCGAATGACGTTGCTATAGCCGCGCTCGTTGTGATGCAAATCGCTTCTATTCCCCGGTAGCTCAGTGGTAGAGCAATCGACTGTTAATCGATTGGCCGATGGTTCGAATCCGTCCCGGGGAGCCATTTTTTCTAAAAATCAAGGCTTTTGAAAAAGCTATTCTTCGGCCCCCAGGCTTTTTCCTTCATCGGTAAGGCAAAAATCTGAGATGTTAAGAGCACGATAATCCGGCAGATCGCCAAAATACGCGCAGTCATATCTCTTCAGGTGAGTCGCAATGTGGCAGCATGTATTGGTTCACCAACGATAGGTCTGATGACGCGCTAAAATATCCACAATAGCTTGCCAGCCAGGCGCCTATGCGAAAATAATTCAAGTTGATCTAGAGCGAGATGCTAACCTTCGGGTCCATCATAAAATTGATCAAGCCGGTCGTCCAGTGGCCCAAGATAGGAGTCGTCCAGACCATTAAGTGCGGAGCGCAAAATCTGTCCGAACTCCACAAGTGGTCCGCCGGTTTCTTCAAACTCGTTCCGTGCGATATTTTCAGCGCGGTCTACCAATAGGCTTTCAAGACGATCGGTCCCCTGCCCGACTATCAAATTACCGATTGGCCCTCCAACCGGGCCGCCGATTTTACTGATCGCTTGACTGGTCAAAAAGTCAGTAAAGACCCGAACATTGTCAATTTCTGTTTGGGCATTCCCGCGCGCGTCAGCAACATATTGCCGGCCGCCCTCTTGAATGGAACCCAAAAGCACTCCAAAAGTCGCTGCTGCATTTTGACGGATATTGGGCGGAAGGCTTTCATTAAGAATGACGTTGGACAGTCTGAACATTTCGTCCGTTATGGCATCAGCCGTTGCTTCTAAATCTGAAAATGACGGATCAAGTAGCACATTACGGACGAAATCCTGGACCACCCTTGTTGCCGCAAGCCCGCTATTGGGATTCGCATTCCGCCAGTCACCTTCAACAAGCCGGGTGATATTGGCATTGAAATATTCACCCAGCTGATTGAATGCGATTTCTTGATTGTCGCTTGAACCAAGGCCATTGCTATACTCGCCATCAGCGGAGCGAACTAGCGTCGCAAACAGTTCATCGGCCTGACGCTGCCGTTGCGTGTTGGTCGATGTAGACGCAGCATTGATGAGCGTTGACAGAACTTCTACCGCGCTATGACCGGGAGGCGTATTTCGACCCTCAAAACTGTCGCGAGTGGATACAGCCAAGAGCTGCTCGACCAAGCTTCTGTCGCCAACTTGCGTGTTTAGGTCGCTATGGCGCCCAATTTCATTCATTACCAAATTGGCGGCTCGGGTTCTGCCATTGGCTGCCGCCATATTGGCAACATCTGCTGCGGCGAGCAACTGATCAACGCCAGGACCTGTTTGATCGTAACCCAGCCTTTGCGCATCGGTCAGCAGCTTACCGGCAAGACTGTCCAATGTATCGCCGTTGGTAATACCGGTGAGTAGAGAGCGCAATCCGTCGGAGGATGCACTGCGTCCTAGCGACGCTGTAGATGTGTTAGGATTAAACAGGCCATGGAGGTCCGTAGCGCTCAAACGGCCATTATCAGCACTGCGTGCAATGGAATCCTGGAGCTGTCCGCGTGCCTGGTCACCATTGACCAAGGCTTCGCCATCGCCGATATACTCAAACGCCTCTCGGATGTTCGATGCGGCCTGCGGCGTCATTTGATGCCCTTCCAGGGTAGTGTGATTATCCAATCGCGAAATCTCCACCAACCGCGCAATATATTCGTCTTTCTGAGCCTGGCTCAGAGATGAGTCACCGAGAACACTTTCAATAGTAAAGGCCGTGCTGTTTCCAAAGGTTGTACCAGCATTCTGGATGGTGAATTCGAGCAATTCCGTTACTGCCGGGTCCTGCTGGTTTCGTGTAGCGGTTTGGGCAGCAGCGGTGTTATTGAACTGGGCCTTTACTACTTGCGATTCTGCCGGACTCAGGTTGTTCACTCTCGCTTCAATCGCTCTGATGCTGGCGTTCTGGATCGTATTCGCGGCTGTTTTAGCGGCGGCGCCTATTCCTGGCGTATGCATGTCTCTCTCCTACCCAATGGAACCAAAATATAATCATAATATAGATCATTGTTGCGCGAAGCCGCATAAGCGATCCGATGATAAGCCTAGTCGAATCGCTTATAGGCAACGGCAACAACCACCCCGTTTTCATTACTGCCCTAAAGACATGCTTATCCTACGAGCGATATCGAAAGCCGCTATGGTTACGCGTCAAACAGCTGCGGCATCAAGCGCGCAAACTCGGCTTGAGCAGCATCTGTTTGCGGTAGATTAAACAACATGCCAAACATCAGAAAATTACCAAGAAAACTGCCCAGCTCACCCAGACTTGGTAATTCGCTACCAGGCCCATATTCCCCGCCCGGGCGGGTGGCATTGAGGTCTTGCTGGGTCGCCAGCTCACCCGTCAATTCGGAATTCCAACCGGAACCGCAATCATTTTCATGCAAAACATAACCATCGCGGTGGGCGGCATCGACACTGTAGCCATTGTTCGACATCGTCATTTCAAGATCGCCAAGCTGGTTCTGGCTAATACCATCAACAACCAGTGCGTTTGAACCTTTGGTCACGACAACCTGACTGGCGACGTACATATTGGGATTACCGTTCCACTGCTCGGTATTGATCGTAATTTTTGTGCCATTCTCCAATGTAAACGTAGTCGTGCCCCAAAAATCAAAAGCGCGCTTGCCATCTACATCAACATGGGGATCACCCCAAATTCGTGTTTTCTCGCCAGTATTTTCATTGAGAATGAAAATCTCACTGTTTTTCTCGTTAAACTGCAGGGTATATCCATCACCAAGATCGACATCCGCAGTACCCGTTCCGGTCATTTGTGCCGTCCATTGCTGTTGCGGCTGAACATCCGGCATGGGACAAGGTGTAAATGGTGGAATACAGCCGCCTGGCAAGACACCACAACCCGGCATGCCAGAGAAACAGCGCAAGCCAAGCATCATCGGCAACATACCACCAGCAAAAGGACCAGCGTTGAGCGGGTTGAAAAATTGTCCCATGATACCGGCAGCAAGATTAAGCTGCATGCCGTTCATCAGTTGCACCGGCGTCAGAGGCGAAGCAAGAGTGAGAAAATTATTCTGCGCGGGATTCGTTGGGGTCATGGCTGCATCCTTTTTGGTCACTTGTGACGGCTCATGCTCGCCGAGCCATTAGATGAAAGGTGTCATTAAACCGACCAGTCGTCACTCAACATTATGCTTAGACCAGCTAATCGTTATGACTATGCGCGAGGCGGAAAGGCGGCTCTAATCGTCGCAAAAGATTGTAATGAAATGAGTGAACGGTTATTCTAGCGCCATGAGCAATGATATTCGTACCGGTTTAAGCGGGGTTAGCGCATTGCGCCTGTCAGGTCGCGGCAGTGGCAGCCGCGCAGGAGCCGCCTTATCGTCATTGGCGGCACAAATTGCCGGGCATGTCGCTGATACGCTCAATCTTGCGGCACAGGATGACCAGAGTGATAGGCGGCGTGGCAAGAATTTTATCACAGCCAACGATTTATATGAAATAGAGGCGCTATCGGGATCTCTTTCCCGCGACTTATCTGCCAATGGATCAGAAGCAGTCAGACTGACCGCCGCTTTACATCAATTTGCTGAGCGCAGCGCTACGTTACTGGGTGCGCGGCCTGCTGCTTATTCGGTCGAGCATTTGGTGCATGCCATAGATGATGCCGTTGGCGATGGAAAAAGCCCAGAAGATTTTGAGAGCGTATTGGCAACAATAGAAAAAGCCTCCTTAGCGGTCGAGAATGCGCAATGACCGATCAGCGTCCATCAGGCGGAATTGCATCCTCTGCACAGGAGCAGAGGACCACCACACCGGAACGTCAAGGAACCGGGGTTGATGATATCGAACAACTCGCGGCTCTGATCGCACGTATCAAGGATAATGAACAAGCAACTGATGCAGCCCAAAAGGAATTGCGCATCGGTGAATTTCAGGTCGAAGGGTGGCGCGTACCGGAAAGCTATCTTGGTCCACTGCAAACATTATCGCGAACCGAGGCCGCTGTGATGCGTTTTTTGGGTTGGGGTCGATCCAACGCGGACATCGCCAGCCTACTCAATATTCACGACAACACAGTCAGAACGCATTTAAACAACGCCATTGGTAAGTTGGAGGTCGACGGTTCACGCGGTCTTGTGGCCTTGGCTGGCCTGTTATTTCATCCCGTCAACTGATCTGTATTTTGTAGTGCAGAGACTTGGCTGCGATCTTTAGCCGCCAGAATCTCTTGCAAGCGGTAGTTTTGGTCTGCGGAATTTGATTCATGGCGGATGTCAGCATTGGCGGTCAGACTATAGCCAAGACTGGCAGCTGAATTGTTTAGAAATCGATTGAAAAGCCGACTTACATCATCAAGACTATAGTGGTGTCGGCTCGGTCCATACTCGCCATCTGGCGCTGTCTTATCCAGATCGACCTGACTCACTGCTTCACCAGTAGCGGACTGGACCCAGCCTGTCCCGCTGCTATTTTCTCTCACAATATAGCCATCAGCCGTCACCAAATCTTCAAGCCGCCCATTAAAATTACTGTCTATGGCCAAGTCACTTCTAGTCGCGTTGCCAACACCGGTTATGATGACTGCACGATAGTTTTTTGTTATAACAACACGCTCCAATATATACAGATCGGGATGATCGGAAGCAGCAGCCGTTTGGACTGTTATCTTGGTATTGTCCCGTAGCGTAAATGTCATGTCAGCCCAAAAACGCAACGCGCCTGTTTGATCCTGAAGAAGGTCAACTGCGCCCCAGATATGGGTTACGGCTCCGCTTTGTCCGTGATGGATAGTTAAAGACCCTGCCATCTCGTCGATCAGCAGTCGGTAGTCTCCGTCCAGATTAATAGCCGCTATACCCGTGGCAATATTTTGAGCCTGCCATGCAATATCCGGCGACCGTGTAATAGAATCCACCGCTGCCAGTTGTACATCCATCGTTATCGGTAGGGCGGCCTGTGTTATAGAAGTTGCCGGAAGGGGGTTGCTGGCTTCAATTGTCAAATGCCCGTTCATTGTGTTGACGGAAGCCGTTCCTAATGAAAGCGGCAACCCACCCCCACCATAAATCGCCAATGCCATTGTCATATCATAGTCCCCCAATTGCCCTGTTTACAGACACTTGCTCTCAGCATAGCGCCTTTAAACGAAGCTATATCCATAGACTATCAAAGCGTCAGTCAGCGAAACGACCACTGATCCTAAGCATAATGATGAGGGGTTCTAAGCATTATGCCGAGGGAAAGGCTTTTCGAATCCATGCATAAGGATGGACGACGGAAAGAGATATGACATCCTTTCCTCCCGGATCAGCCCAATGGCCCCGGCAGCTGTATTTTTAAAGGAGAAATGAAATGGGTATCGGTGGAATTTTCAAATCTATGGTCAATCCTATGAACCTGGCACAGCTTGCCATGGGTCCAGCTGGTTGGGCTTCTTTAGCAACACAGATGATTGGCAGCGCCATTGCGCAAACAGCCATCGCTCAATTGGGTCAAATGATGGGCCTTCCACCATCCATGATCTCTGCGGCGCAAAACACCTTTGCTCTAGCTTCTGGCACGCAAGGTATGCCAACTTCTATCGGCGACGCCGTATCCCAAGTCGGCGATATGTTCGGCCTTTCGCCAAGCCAACAAGGCATTCTCGAGCGTAATGCGATGAGCGACTTAAACGACTTCGTGTCCAGTCTGTCAGAAGGTAAAGATGCCAAAGAAGCCAGAGCAGGCGGCAAGGGTGGCAGCTGGTTGATGGCTATTGCCGAGGTTCTGGGCAAACAGCTGGACAAACAAGCCAAGGAACTGGAAGAAATGGCCGGTCAAATCAGCGATGATACGCCAAGCCTGACCGCCAAATTTGGTGCCAAGTCTCAGCAATTCTCGATGATGTTCAACGCGACCAGCACAGCGATTAAAGCGATCGGGGAAGCGATGTCTCAAATGGCTCGCAAGCAATAATAATCACACAAACAATCGAAAAGCCCGGGGCATGTCCCTGGGCTTTTTACGTGTGCATTCTAGATTATATTTCAGCCAGATATAGTGAGATGGCGGTGTTGGTACTCAGTTTATATTCATCTCATCTCTGGCAGCTTTTCAAAACATGTTGCGTTGTTAAATTCCGAGTCGAATCTCAACTGATCGAGAACTATCTGGAGCTGAGAACATGCGAAAATATCCTTCAAAATTTTTAGCCACGTTATCTGTTTTAGCCGCCGGGCTTTTTGGCCTTTCTCCGGCCCACGCGCAGTTCGATATTGGTGGTGGTTTCATCGACGCTGGCGTTCATGGCGCAGTGATGAAAGGCGTGACCAAAAAAGCGAGAAAATCAGCACGCACCCCGGTGCCAGGCACAGCGCAAAGAGCCCCATTCAGCGCTGGCCAACAAAAAGCGGCGCTTCAATACGAACCATCGATGCAGCAGCGTAAGAAAAACTTTGCAAATTTCGTCAAAAAAACCCGCAAGGCAGACCCCGCTGGCGCGACTCAACTCGAGCAGATGCTTACACAAAATGATGTCATCGGACTTATCAGCCGGGAAGTGTCGAGCGCGGGACTTTCGGTCAATAATGTCGCCGATGCCTACACAATATGGTGGATCACTGCCTGGGATGGTGCGCAAGGCACTAACCGTGACCTAACCCGAGGTCTTGTGTCACCGGTTCAGCAACAAGCGACAACGGCCCTGCTTTCAACGCCACAATTTATGGGTGCTACAGATGCCCAAAAGCAAGAACTTGCCGATGCCTATCTTGTTCAAGCGGCTTTGATTGGCGGCTATGTAGAGGCGACCCAATCCGATCCTGCGCAACTGGATAAAGTGAAGGCAGCCATAAAGCAGGGTGCCCGGGCAGCCGGCATGGATCTCGATAAGATGATATTGACGGACAGTCGAGGTTTTCAGCCGCGCGAGACGAGTGACGCCAGCGACGCAAAGCCTGATCAACCTGAAGAACGGTTGGCATCAGCAACCGAAAAATCTGGAGAAAATGAGTTCAGTTACGGATTGATCGCTTTAGCGAGTGGTGTCGGATTGGCAGGAGCATTTGGCCTTGGCCGCTTGCTTCGATAAACAAAGCCAACGGGTTAACCAGATTTGCCGGCAAAACTAATCTCAGCCAGTTTGATTGGATGTTGTTGCAAACGATCTTTTAGCTCACGGCGTAGCAATTTACGATCATTTGCCCCCAGGGCACCTGGCCGTGCGATCAAAACAATGGAAATATAGCCCGTCGCCGAGCGGGCTAACACCGCACTTTCAATCGGAAGTCCGCCAGCAAACTGCAAAGTAAATTGGCTTTGCTGCCCGCGTTGTACCTGTTCGGCAATGGCGGCGGCCATGCGATCAATCTGGGCTTTGAACTCCATGTCGATTTGCCCGGCTGGCGCGCTTTGAGCAGCTATCTCCCTTCCACTTTGGAACGGGTTGCTACCCTGAGCTATCCCGCTCCAAGCGAAAATTTCCGCATCTGTATCGTGCGCCCTGCCTTTTTCTGCACCACCTTTTTTTTGGTGGTCGGCGCTAGCTCTATTCTTTTTTTGCTCCGCCCCGCCATCATCATTGTGGCTCACCGTTGGTTTACCCAGATTTTGTGAACGGGCATCATGGTCTTGATGCTGATGCAAAGACCGTTCAAACTGACTTTGATTCTGCGGAGACGCCTTTTGTTGTGACGAAGATGACCGCGGCGATGGTGGCCCAAACCGATTGGCGGAGGGATCATGGTTGATCGTCATGATGTCTCTGGTCGATGACGCGAACCATCCTGTATTTCTTCAGCAAGATTATCTTCGGCTTTCCGTTCCTCGGCCTTTTGCTGCATTCGACGGAGGTTTTGCAAGCCATCCAATTTTACTTGCGCCTTTAACAAGGCCTGTGCCGCTTGCTTCAAACCACTCTCGCATTGCTGTTCTGAATCGCACATGGCGTCATGATGGACAGCCGCTTCCTGCTGCTTCTGCTCGGAGATCTCTTGCCATATCCAGGCTTGCTCCAGCGCAGGATTAGCATAGCTATGTTGCTGAGCTGCAAGCATTTGCTTCTGGTGGTCTTCCAAATTTTGCGCGGCCAAATTTCGCGCTGTTTCCGCTTCAATCAAAGCAGCTTTTGCCTCTTTCAGCTTCCTTTCGCTGCGCCTTCGGCGAAGAGCACCAATTTTTTGCAAACTTATGAAGTCAAGCTCAGGCATCGACCGCCTCAGTTAAGTTGCGCATCAAAGCGCTACTTTCTGCCGCACTGGATTTTTCGTCTATAGGCTGACGTAAAAAATTGTTGATGCCAGCGCGCGCCGCCAATGCAGTATCGGCAAGCGCGTCTTGCCCCGGTTGATATTCACCCATCTGGATAAGCAGTTCAATATCAGCCAAACGGGACAGCATGGCCCGCATACGTCTAGCTGCTTCAGCCTGACCAGCACCGACCAGCCTCCCTGCTAGTCGAGACAAGCTATTGGGGACGTCAATCGCCGGGAAATGGCCGCTGGAAGCCAATTTGCGAGACAGATGAATATGGCCATCCAAAAGCGATCGCACTTCCTCGCCAATGGGATCACCATCCTCATCTTCCAGCAACACCGTATACAGACCAGTAATCGATCCCGTTCGCGCTGTCCCCGCTCGTTCAAAAAGTTGCGGCAGTTCGGCAAATATCGACGGCGGAAACCCTCGCCTGACTGGCGGCTCGCCCGCGGCCAGACCGATTTCGCGATGCGCGCGGGCGAAACGCGTGACGCTGTCCATCATCAAAACCACTTGTTTGCCCTGATCACGCAAGCCCTCGGCTACTGCGGTCGCCGCCTCGGCTGCCCGCACCCGTTCCATCGCAGGACGGTCGGAGGTCGCGGCTATGACAATCGCTTTAGCCAACCCTTTCGGGCCTAGTACATCTTCGACAAATTCGCGCACTTCACGACCGCGTTCCCCGATCAAGGCGATTACGAAAGCATCGGCCTGTGCATGACGGGCTAACATCCCAAGCAGAGTGCTTTTCCCGCTACCGGCTGCGGCAAAAATTCCGATGCGTTGTCCTTGCCCAAGCGTCATTAATCCATCAATTGCGCGTACCCCCGTTTCAAAAATCGCCGAAATGGGTTCTCGCTCCATCGGGTTTGGCGGTTCGCCACGCAAACCACGTGCGGGTTGGCGCGAAACTGGTCCAAGGCCATCGATCGGTTGCAGCGCAGCGTCATAGACCCTGCCCAACAAGTGATCACCATAGGGCACTTTCATCTGGCCACCGCGCAAGATAATCTCACTGTCGGGAGCAAGGCCGCGAACCGGCCCAAGCGGTGTTAGAATAGCGCAACCGTCGTTAAAGCCCACAACTTCAGCGGAGACTATCTCACTAGAACCAGGCGTCTTGATCTCACACAAATCACCGATATGTGCTCGCACCCCTTTTACCCGCAACGATGTTCCAAGTACACTGACCAGCTTACCACGTTGCTCTACAAGCGGCGCCTCGCGTAGAGCCTCTAACAAGGAACTGCTGCTGTGGGCCTTTGCCAGTTTTTTTTGGGGAAACACCATGATGTCGTTCATCCGCCTTGCATCCCTGCAGCTACGTCTGTTTTTAGACCCCAGCGAGCACCGAGTGTTTCCAGTTGCAAATCGAGTCCGCACAAGACCGAACCCGATCGCGTGCGAATAATACAATCGTGAACCTGCAAACTGCTATCCGCCCGAACCAACCGGGAAGCGTTATCCGACAGGCCATTTTTTACTTCTTCTGCAACGCCGGTGCACAAGGTAATGGTTTCGACATCTTCAATTTCTAGATTTGATAAGGCGCGTTTTGTCAGCGCTGTCATTTTTTCGACTTCGGGAATAGCGCCCAAAATGTGATGAACAGCTTCATAAGCAAGCGCAGCCAAATCTCTTTGCCGCACCGTCTGATGGTCAGCTATCTCGTTTGCAATGGGCAGGACCGCAGCAGCGATGTGGCTCTGCATCTCCTCCAGCGCAGCCTTGCGGCCTTCTGCAAAGCCTTCTTCCACGGCCTGAGCTCGGTCGGCATCATATTTTTTCTTGATCCGTTCCGCTGCGGCCAGCATTTCAATAGTAGTTGATATATTTTCAGCATCGGCCTGTTTTATGATCGGCTTGTCTGCGAATAACGCCTTGTCTGGGCTTTGAAAAAGCGAATAGGCCATCAGTCCCGCTCCGCGTCCGACGGAACAGGCGCCGTTTCAATGAGCTGATAAGCCAAATCACAGATCGCCCGGGCCTCTTGGGATGTTACAGCACTGCATGGAACATCAGCCGCGCGATCATCCGAACATGAACGAGCCGCCCGGTCCATCAACGCCGCCCCACAGCGGGATATTTCGTCAGGAGTTGGAAGTGGCTGGTCGAGCGGCATAATGTTCGATGTGGTTGGCCTCGGTGCTTCCATGATCCGGTCGAACAACTGCTCGCCAACTCCATCCGTAACAGTACGAAGAGCTATACCATCCAGCTCTTGATCCAGTTGGGGACGAAAACAAAGCAGTCCAGCAGCATAAGACAATTCCTGCCGATCAGCGTTTGGATCAGCCGACCATAATGGCAGAGCAGCCAAATCTGCAAAACTCATACGATCATCATTGTCCATGAACCGGTTTGCAAAGCGAGCGGCCCGCGTCATTGGCGGGCCGCCATCAACTAGTCGATATTTCCGGATCAGCATCTTACGCGACAGACGGCCGCGGCCTGGCGCATCAGTGCCGACTTCAGCTGCGTTTGGTGGAAGCATAGGCTTTTTCCGTTACCGGATCTCTTTGTGATGAAAGATTACGGGCACTGTGGCGGCGGCGCGTCCTGACGAACCGCCATGAAGCAAACAACGTTAATCCAATCGCGCCGACTATCGCCGCCCAGCGCAACCAACCGAAATCGGGCGTCCATGCCGCTGCTGCAGGTTGGGCTATCGCCTTGCCAGGGACCATAACTACCGAGACTTTTTCGTAAGTCAGTCCCTCAATACTATTGGCTACCAGCGATTTTACAGAAGACGTCTGGTTATCAAGATCAAAGCCTGGGCGATATTTTATAAAAACCGAAGCAGATGACGGCTTCACCTCCCGCGACAACGGGTCAGGCTCGGGCAGGGTCAAGTGTACACGTGACTGAACGACACCATCAATTTCGCTAATCGTATGAGACAGCTCTTGAGACAAGCCGTAGATCAACCGTGCTCGCTCTTCCAACGGAGAGGACGTGAAACCTTCTTTTTTGAAAACACTGCCCAAATTATCGTAGGTCTGCCGCGGCAGACCATTTGAGCGAAGCAATTGTACGGATCTCGCAAAATCATCCTGTGCGACAGCGACAGACCAGACATTATCTTCCATCGCATGCTTGCTTGCCGATATGCCAGCTTCCGATAATACGGCCACAACTTCATTCGCCTGCCCCTCAGACAGATCGCGATGCAGTTCCTGTTCCGAACAGGCAGCCAAAGAGACAGCAAGCACCAACGCCAAAAGCCATCTTGCAAATCCCAAAACCGCAGCGCCCATATCGCTATCCCTGCTGCCGGAACAACTGCTGAACACCGTCAGCACTGCGATTGGCGATGTTGGATGTAAGCTGACACTGGAACATAAATTCCTGACATCGCATCGTCAAATTGACAATCTCGCCCGGCGTCAACGATCCACCACTGGCTTCTGCGCCTTTGGCGTAGTCAGAAACAGATTTGGCCTGCACATTCACCTTGTCGAGCGCGCCGATCATTCCCGACATTGCTTTTGGCATGCCGGTAGTTGAGGCCGTACCGTTAATGCTGCTGATCCGGTCCATAGCCGCATCGAAACGCGATTGTTCAGCAGGGGACGGTCCCGTTCCTGCGGAGCTGTTGATATTATGGTTTTGCAGGTCAACAACCCTAGCGGGGCTAGCATTGCCTGCGGCGACGGAAGCTGCTGATGCAGCCGAGATGATTTCCGCACTCATGATCAGCTCTTGCGCGCCATAGTTTCAAGCGCTTTGGAAATGCTGTCCATAGATGTGTGTGAGCTTTGCGACATAAAACTGAGACGCATGGATTCAGCTGTTAACAGTGTAATTTGTGACGGCGAATCCTGTCCTTCCGTTAAGGTGTTCGCACGCATCTCAATCTCGTTAGCTTGATTATCCAGTGCGTTGCCCCAGGCATTAGCAAAGGCTTCGAACCAATTGCTGCTGCGCGCACGTTGGCCCGTGCTTGGCGTAGCTGCTAGCTGATTAAGACTGACATTTAGATCATTACTCATAGTCATTTCCTTTCTGCGTTACATTTGGGTCGGCTTGTTGTTCTTCTACATTCGCACCGCTTGCTGGTTCTTCAGAAGCAGAAGCGGGAGGTGCGGCGCTTGCTGAGGCGATCGTCATCGGCGAAGGCGGCGGCGCAAGCCTGATTTCTTCAACCTGGCCGGCGCGTTCAAAAGACAGAGCGCCACCGCGGGCGCGAACGATCTTATGACCGGTCGGTAGGGTTGCGCCTTCGAACCAAAAGGAACCATCAGCGGTGACAAGATGGCCGGGTTCACCGTCAACATAGGTTGCCAACCCATATTTTTCTGAGTTGAAGAAATATTTCAGGTCTTCCTGGCCCCGCGCTCCCACCAATGCGAAGCTAATCCCTGCCAATTTCGGTAGATCCTGCTTCAGTTTTTCGCGCAACTCGGTCTGCCGGTCAACTGGCAGATATTCAGAAACGATTTCAATTTTCCCAATCCCAGACGGTTTTGCCTCGGCGTCAATGCCTTGACCGGACAGCATATCGCTAGCCGCGCGAGCGAG
Source organism: Parasphingorhabdus cellanae (assembly GCF_017498565.1). NCBI lineage: Bacteria > Pseudomonadati > Pseudomonadota > Alphaproteobacteria > Sphingomonadales > Sphingorhabdaceae > Parasphingorhabdus > Parasphingorhabdus cellanae. The sequence goes on along the minus strand of NZ_CP071794.1, from coordinate 121,247 downwards.
CCCTTGGGTCGTTTCAATATCGACAATAGCACCAGAGAAACGGCGGTCGATCAAAGCCTGCAATCGTTCTATCTCTGCTTCATCACGGACAATGCCGCTGATCAACATCTTACTTCCTGACGGATCTACACCAACGGTTACACCCGCAAAGCCTGCATCCGCGAATGCCAACTGTGCATCGTCGACGCCATTAATCTCGCTATCCACAATTTGCTTTAGTGGTTCGATGGCCAAGGCCAGCATCAGCGCAAAAGCCGCCACCATCAGAAATCCTGGCCCTTTCATCCAGCCCGGCAAATAGCTCATCAAAGACGTCCAGCGTGACCGCGTCTGATCGGATAATGTCGGTCGAACAACATCTTTCAGCTCCAGCGTGCCATCGCCCGAGCGTAGCGCGATCGCATTTGCTTCACCCCAGCGTTCGGAGCCAGGTCTTCCAACCGCAACATGATATTCGCCTATCTTGATCGGCACATATGGCGGGAGTGCGATGCTCTCTCCCTGCGCGATTTCGCTGCCCAGCAAAATAGCATGCCCGCCGACGATATGAGCAATTACATCATCGCCCCGGGTGGTGAGTTCGACCAATGCCCCAACCGTTTCGCGCCCTCTTAAAACAATGTCGCTGTCCAGACTATGCCCGAGCACCATTGTTGTTCCGGGTACCAGATGATGTTCGGCACCAGCCAGTCTTCCATCCAATACTCTTAAGAGCGTGCAAAATTCCGAAGCAGTTGCAGAGATGTCGCGCTCCAACAGGCTCATCTATTCCTCCGCTCTTTCTTGGTCTTGCCTTGCAATTGCTCCAACGGGATCGGAGCGCGCCTGGACGTGCTCGTCATGCGGCTTGGCCCACCCTGCCCAACCACGCGCGGCGTAATCAGAAACAGCCTTTCTATCCGGGAACTACCCTTACGGCGCTTTTTGAAAACATTGCCAAAGAGCGGAATGTCGCCAAGGACCGGGGTCTTTGATTTGAAATCAAACGTGCTGTCGACGGTTAATCCGCCTAGCAACACGCTCTCACCCTGGTTGACAATCGCCTGACTGGTGACGCGGGATCGCTTCAGGACTGGCAGGCCGTTTACACCGGACTGAGTGGGCGAACCATCTTCGATATCAATCTGCAATTGCACGCGGGTTTGATCACCTTCTCGCACTATAGCGGGCGTGACACGTAATACCGTGCCAATTTCAATCCGTTCCAATCGGCCAAATCGCCCCTCCACCTCGACATAGATTTCCTGGCTGTTGCTGAACAATGCTGCTCTGTTGTCCATCGTCGTCAGCTGCGGCCGCGATACAATGCTCAGCGCGCCGCGTCTTTCCAATGCCGTAATTCGCGCACCAAAAATATCACCAGAGCCGGTGACATATTCGCCCTGAGCATTGGGGGCACTAAAGCCTGGCACCGGATTGGCAGACACCCCTCCGAACAGAACGTTAAGGCCGTCAATTTGTAAGTTAAAGTCAATGCCAAGATCTTTCAGCCGATCGATGTTGAGATCAATAATCGCCGCTTCAATCTCGACCATTCGTGGCGGCAGATCGAGCGAAGAGATGATACCTTCATAGACCTTCATCGCCTGCGGACGATCCCTCACGATTACAGCATTTTGCGTTTGATCAACCTCGATACGGGGGCCGTTAACGTCCCGAAGATCTGGTTTTACCTTTTCGTCTTCATCCAGTGCGGCAGGAGGCGATAAAATATTGATGCCGCCATCCAATATTCCATAGTCCGATGGCGGAGGCCGATTGAAGACATCAACATCATCACCGCTAGTGCGAACGGTGGCCGATGATCGGCCGTCACCCATGATACCGCTCAAAATGCTCGCGAGACCCGGATTGCGGCTTTCACGGTCTCCGGTTCTGGTGAAAGTGTCATTGGCCTGCGCATAGCGGAGAAAGAATATGCGCACTTCATACGGACTACGTTTTGATGCGGGCACCATCACTTGCGATCGCACTTTGTAGGCGAGCGGTGATACGATCGGCTTTTCATAGGCTGCAGGAGTTACAGGTGGGTTGGCTACTGACGACATTTTTGCGCGGGATGCCATCGCTCCGACTTGTTCCAGAAATGCCGGAACGCCAGAGGCGATCACCATTCGGCCATCAGTTTTAACGCTATTATATTGATCCGTCAAACCCATGCGTTGGACGTCGCTGACCAACCGTGCTCCGTCGACATCATCGAAATTTCGGGTCTGAATTTCGCTGGAGCTATAAATTCGGACAACAGATTTGTCGTAAAAACCAACAAGATTAAAGGCCCTTGAAACTTGGCCCCAAATTGCCTGAGCATTGCCCTGAAAGCGGCCGTTGATTTTCTGTCGGCCAATAGATGCGCTGACTTTTGCGCGCAAACCAGTTTCTGCAAATAACTGTTTCAAAAAATCCGAAACATCGCTGTTGCGCGCAGTAATACTGACATCTTTGGATGGAATTGGTGGTTTTTCGGCAAGAGCCGGTGCTGCTATGGCAAGGCATAGCCCACCTATCGCGCCGCGCAAAAATAAACTAATTTTTGGCATATCCATCATTCTGCGGCTTCCAATTCATCTTGTTTTTCTATGGCTTGTGGTGCCCAACGCAGTTCAGCGGCGATGTCCAGGGGAACTGAGGGTATTAATTCGTTGAACGAAATAACTGGCAAATCGAACAGATCAGCGGCGATCATCAACCGCAACGGGCGCCGCAAATCACGGGCGGTCAATATCGCCGATGCATTGGCGGCTTTTGCTTCGCTTTCAACCAGATCGATCAGAGCGCGCATCTGAACCGGCGTGATTGCAAGGCGTGTCTGCCCTTCCACTTCGGTCAACGTGGCGCGAATATTTTCTTCCGCTTCGCTGCTGATCATCACTACCGGCAAGCGCCCACCCTTCAATACAGGCGAAATAATCTGGCGGCGGATGCTAGCACGAACCATTTGTAATAACGCAGGAGCCTCACGCTGTTCCTGCCCAGCTTCGGCAATGGCCTGGACCACATCGCGGAGGTTTCGCAAAGAGACTTGCTCTTCGGCCAGCATTTTGAAAATCTCGGTGATTGTGCCAGTCGGGACGCCGCGTACGGCCTCTTTGACAACTTCCGGGTAATCATCACCAAGCCAGTTGAGCATGTCGGTCACTTCCTGCAGCCCTAGGAATAGGGGCAGGTTGCGCCGCAATTCGAGACTGATAGGCGCTGCGGGTTGGTCGCTTTCCGCTTTATCGAATATGCCGTCGCCAAGGGGCGCACCAAAGGCCGCAAGCGACCAAAGGACGTTGTCCCCAATCTGATCATTGTTCAGGGACATAGGAACAATTTTGGCGGGAGGTAAACGAACCCCTAAATTATCCTGAATGGACTGAAATTCCCGCTTTACCGATTCGGAGAGGCCCACAAACCGCTCGGCATCGCTCTCTGGGTCAGACCCCGGCATGCCGATGGTCAAACGCAACGGATCAACCGCAGAAAGTTGGGCCCGCTCAATCAATATCTCGCCGCCATCGTCGGCTTTGGGAGCTTGCGCGACCCCAAAGCGATCGCGGATATAGCGTCCGGTGTTGGGGGACAACCATAGTCCGCCAACCATCATAGCTGTCGCCAGGCCAAGGAAAACCAGCGTCGGAAAACCGGGAATAAGACCCATGAGCAGGCACATGCCTGCAGCGATGAACAGCACGTGCGGCTTGCCAGTCATCTGCTTTGCAATCGCTGGACCAAGATCACGATCGGTTGTTTCGTCAGTCGTCCGTGTAACCAGCAAGCCTGCTGACATGGCGGCAAATAGAGCCGGAATTTGTGCGGCCAACCCGTCACCGATGGTCAGGATAGAAAAAGTAGTCACCGCTTGGCCCATGCTCATATCCAGATAGAGCGTACCGACGGCGAGGCCGCCCAAAAGATTGACAATAACAATGACTATCGACGCGATGGCGTCGCCTTTGACAAATTTCATCGCACCATCAAGGCTGCCATGAAATTTGCTTTCCTGTTCCAAAGTGTGGCGCTTGGCTTTTGCTTCTTCCTTGGACAATATGCCCGACCGCAGATCGCTATCAATGGAGAGCTGTTTGCCGGGCATCGCATCAAGGCTGAAGCGTGCAGATACCTCCGCAACCCTCTCTGCCCCTTTGGATATCACGATAAATTGAACCACCGTGATAATCAGAAAGACCACGAGACCAACCACAAGATTTCCGCCCGATACCATCTTGCCAAATTGTTCGACAATCTGGCCGGCATTCGCATCCGTAAGGATCATCCGGGTCGTCGCTATACTGATCGCTAGCCTGAATAATGTTGTCAGCAGCAGAACCGTTGGAAAGGTCGAAAAATCTAGCGGCTTCACAATATAGAGCGCGCTTAAAAGCAGCAGGATACCGATGCAGATATTTGTACCGACCAGTATGTCCAGGGCAACTGGCGGCATCGGCAAGATCAGCAGCGTGATGACCGCGATCACGAGAAGCACCAAAATCGTATCTGCGGCGCGAATAGGGATGTTTATATGAGACCTTAGCCGAGAAAGCATGGTCAAAATTGCACTCCCTGATAACCATTTTCACCGATTAGACGGACGTAATGAGCCTTGACACTGCGCACATAATTCTGGGTTTCTTTATAGGGAGGAATGCGGTTTCCATATTTGCTGACCGCACCTTCGCCAGCGTTGTAGGCGGCCAGCACCAAGTCAAAATCGCCATCATATTTGGCGTGCAAGTCTCGTAAATGTCGCGCGCCCGCATCGACATTGCTGGCTGGATCGGTCAACCGCGCTCTGGGCACACCCAACATTTGGCCGGTTCCCGGCATAATCTGCATTAATCCGACTGCACCAGCTTGACTGCGAATGCTGGCACGGTAGCCAGATTCCTGCTTGATCACTGCATGTAGCAACAGGGGATCAATGGCATAGCGTAAAGCTATCTCAGAAATCAGGGCATCATGGCGAGTGGAGTAGCTGCGTGGCCGCAGCGTCAGGATGTCGTTGTCCAGTGATTGACCAGCGACAGCACCAATTGGCGCTGTGGTCGTTGCCATTTCTTCCCAGGCGCTGATCTCCTGAATATCTGGAGCAATTCTGTGGATCAGCTGCTCATCTTTGCCGATAGGGCGAGGGCGAATAACTGCATGGTGATATTGCGGTTCTGAACGCGTTTCTGTTTTCTGTTTGGCCCGCTTTGCTTGCGAGACGTTTCTTGAGCGTTGATTGTCGAAACGGCTGTCGACATCGCTATTGCTTTCGATCCTGACCGGAGCGACCGGACGCATGATCGTTTCGGGCGGCGCAATGATAGTTTTTTCCGAACACCCTTTGAGTGACTGAAATCTTGAAACCGACGAAGCATCTGCAACGCGAATGGCACCATCTGTCGGGCAATTGAACATCAACTCCGAAGCAAATTGCTCGGAATCACCAACTGATATTTGTTGAGCGTGGGCCGCAATCGGAAACAGATAGGTTGGTAATAATATAGGTGCCAAAAAAAGAAATCTACGTGCACTGCCGCAAGGCGCAATGCGCCTAGCAGGTCCCTCAACAGCCAGCATAGCCAAACCTTTCGCCGAGAAATAGGGGGGTTATCGACCAAGCCTAAATCCCCAGCTTCGTCGTCCATGTCTCGGTTCTCAATTGAGTAAACTCGTTTTGTGACAAAGTAAAGAAAGGTTAAAATTCCGTTTCGCACTCAATTGACTCGAGTGTTAATAAGAAAGATCGCCGGAAAAACGCGATGACGCCTGAATTTATCATGTAATCCCAGCGTATTTTTTGTATAACTAAAGTGTCACAAAACCTCGCACCCGCCCATGATTTCAGGCTTTTTGAGCATAAAAATTCTGATAACGCACGATAACGTAGCGTCAATTCCAAATTCACAATGCCCTGCATCACAGAATGTTGACTTGCACCGCTATTTGCGTTCACAAGTAAATATACAATGTAGCGACTCTGACCACCTGATGGATTTTTGCGATGAGCGACAAAGATAAAGATAGTGGTGACAAGACGGAGCTACCGACTCCGAAGAAGTTGAAAGACGCAAGAAAAAAAGGCGACATCGCTAAATCAAAAGATGTTGGTGCTGCCTTTTCGACCGTCACCTTCTGTCTTCTTTTTGCAGTTGCCGCGGGATATTGCTGCTTGCTCATTGGACAATTTGCATTGGCCATGTTGAGCCAGGCGACCAGCATGCCATTTGACGCAGCACTGGATCAATTGGGCCATCGTGCGTTGTGGTTGTTTATCGGATTGTCAGCCATGCTGCTCGGCCCAATGGCGGTTATCGGAATGCTGGTGGAATTTTTTCAGGCCGGCCCGGTCATGACCGGTGAAAAAATGAAACCAACACTGGATAAACTCAATCCTGTTGAAGGATTGAAAAGGATGTTCGGAAAAGACGGGTTGGTCGAGATGGTCAAAACCCTACTCAAGGTCGCAGCGTTGGTGAGCATAGTCATTCTCATATTTTTTGGCGCGATCGGCGAAGTTGGCGGCATCGTCCGACAGGCGTTGTGGACTGAACAGGTTGGAGCAGGCCAGATGGCCGGTGCCCGAACGCTAGACCTGTTTTATTCGATCACCCTGCAATTGCTGATGTGGTCTGCGTTCCTGTTCCTGTTCATCGCGCTGCTCGATCGCATCTATTCCAAACATCAATTTATCAAAAAAATGAAGATGAGTCGGCGCGACATAAAACAGGAATATAAGGATGATGAAGGCGATCCAATGGTCAAATCCCATCGCCGTCAATTGCATCAGGAATGGGCGGACAGTAACGCCGCCCAAGCAAGCGGCAGTGCCGCAGCCCTGCTGGTAAATCCGACCCATATCGCCATTGCTCTCGACTATAACGAGGATGACACACCCGTGCCTGTTATTGCCGCCAAAGGACAAGGACCGTTGGCACAGTTAATGCGCGATAACGCCCGGGACAATGATGTGCCAATCATTCGTAATATAGCTGCCGCGCGCAAGTTATGGGCCCGCGGAGAGACCGGAGAGATTATCCCGGAGGACATGTTCGATGCGATAGCAGAAATTATATTGTGGGCGCGCAAAGCGAAAGCCGGACAAGCACCGATGGAACAGGAACTTGGTGGCGATGTGATGGCTTTTGAACAGGATGAATATAGCGATGAACCGCGTGAGGACAATCACCGCGCAATGGAGGCTTAAGCATGGGAATTGGTACGGTGGTTTCTTCCATCATGGCGATTGTGGTCGCTATGATTGTTGTGCTGGCAATGGCCTGGGGCGTGATTTGGCTTTTACGCAAATTGCAGGATCGCACGATGACGGAAGCGGGCGAAGGCGGCGGCGAGCGCCCCATGCGATTTATACGGGCGCTGCCGCTAGGTCAGCGCGAGCGACTGGTGCTTGTTGAAATCGGGGGAGAGCAACTGTTACTTGGGGTCGGTGGCGGCATCATAACAATGCTGGCCGAATGGGACGCACAAGGACGCCGCATTCACGGCGCGGACTTGACGGAGCAAAATCGGAAAATTGATCCAGCCATCCTCGCCGGTATCAGAGAGGCAAGATCATGACTTCATTTCTGTTTGGTAGCGGTCCGGCGCTAGAATTACAGGTTGAAGAAGACATCGCTAGGACGGACGCAGAAAGACTGCCCACATCTGCCGCGCATGCCATCCGAGCAATCGATACTAAGGAAAACGCGTTTGCCAATCGCCTTGCCGCATTGTTCCAAGCTTCGCCGTCTGACAAATGTGATGATTGCGCAAACGGGCCGTTTAAGTCGTGCAAGATAGTCCGTGACCTACCCTGCCCCTCGGGTCCCCCGGTATTTTCTGATAACAAAGGGCGTTATTTTCAACCACTGGCCACAGCCGACGGTCCGGTTCATGCCGATGACGCGAATCTGGACGGCTTGATAGAATTGCTCGAACAGTTCGAACCGCTTTTGCAGATATTTGAAGAACGTACGGGTCACGCCTTCGAACCGGCTTCTTTAACCGAACATTGGTCAAGCGATACGGTGTGGATCGAATTTGCAAATGCCATTGATCAACCTGAAAAGGACCAATCATGGAGCGCGCGGTTTGGCTTCGCTCGCAAATATCAGCATGTTCAAACCTTACCCGAACCGTCGGTAATTTGCGATTTGCAGAATTTACCTGTCGCGGTTCAACTTATCCTCCGCGGGCCTGCTCTAGATCTGTCCGACGCGGAAAAAATTGCATCGGGAGACATATTGCTGCTCGGTGTCGAGACATTGACGGCCAAGCTGATTGCCGATCCGCAATATTCCGGAAAACCACAAATAACCGAAGGTTGCTTGAATTTGCGTTCCGGGCATTTTCAGCGAAGCGGCGTCGCCGATGCGACATCTCCCCCACAGAATATTCAACAAGGAAAACCGGCCATGCCAGATGATGCTGCGACCGAAACACCTGAACCTAATCCAAAATCCTTCAAAGTTCCGATCAATATCTGTTTGCGGGATGTTGCTGTACCCGCAGAAGCGCTGACGCGTTTGACCCAGGGTTCGACGCTCGACCTCATGCCCGTGCGCGAGGGACTACAGGTGGATCTCAATGTTGCCGGGCAAATGGTAGGTCGCGGTGAGATTGTGAAACTGGGTGAAAGTTTCGCGGTATTGATGGATCATGTGTCTGCAGAGGACAGCCAAATGAACGAAGCGTTAGACCAACAAAAATCCGCCAATGCGGAAACCGATTGATGGATCTATCGACCTTCACTCCCGGCTCCGCTCTTGTAACGGTCCTTCTGGTAGCACTGGCGCCATTTTTTGCTGTCATGGTAACATCATTCACAAAAATCGTGGTGGTGCTCGCATTGTTGCGCAGCGCCATGGGTTTGCAACAAGTACCGCCCAATCTTGTGCTCAATGGTCTGGCGCTGATATTGACGCTCTACGTTATGTATCCGGTGCTGGAAGACATGTCAGAGGCAGCCGGTTATAGTGAGCAGGTGAGCGGGATAGAAGGCGAAGGGCCTGAAATCGAGTCACCAATTGATGATACCGGCGCGATATTTTCAACGGCTGACAAAGCCAAAGAACCGTTGCGATTATTCCTGCTCAAACATAGCGATCCCCGGGAAAGGGCGTTTTTCCTGCGGACCCAACAAAGATTGAGCGACCCGGAAAAAGCTGCCGAACTAACGGATCGTGATTTCATCGTGGTAATGCCTGCCTTCGTTGTGCGAGAGTTAAAAGTGGCATTTCAGATTGGGTTTCTGATTTTCTTGCCCTTCCTGATTATCGACATGGTGATATCCAATATCCTGCTGGCGATGGGTATGATGATGCTCTCACCGGTGACCATCTCGTTACCGTTCAAGATATTATTATTCGTGCTAATAGATGGCTGGGTGAAGCTAACCCAGGGCTTGGTACTTTCCTATGTTTAGCCAGAGGCGAAGCGCATGAGCGCCGACATACTGGGGCTGACTATCGAAGCTTTGTGGCTAATCTTATTGCTATCCGCGCCGCCGGTGATTGCCGCTTCTGTTGTCGGCTTGATTACAGCGATCATCCAAGCGGCAACGCAGTTGCAAGAACAGACTCTGCAATTCACTTTGAAATTTTTTGCAATTGTGCTGACCATTTTTCTCACCGCCTCGCTTGTTGGCGGCAGCCTCTATACTTTTGGCGACAATATTTTTTCGCGTTTCTATACCATGGTTGGTTAGACGGTGATTGCCGGTGATCCTTCGCTAGGCGATGCGCTGACGACCATTGCGCCATGGACGCAGCAGGCCTTACTTGTTGGCGTGTCGTCCGCCCGCTTTGCCTTTGCGTTCATGTTTCTGCCCCTATTCTCAACCGCAGTCATTCCCGCAATGGTTCGCAATAGCCTCATCGTTACCTTTGGATTGGTCGCGTTCTCCTTGCAGGCAGACTTCATTCCGCGCGATCTAAGTGCCATCGGGTGGCTGGTCGTATTTTTGAAAGAAGCCGGTGCGGGAACCGTGATCGGTTTCTTTTTCGGGACAATATTATGGGCCATGGGCGCTGCTGGCGAGATGATAGATAATAAGGTCGGCGCGACTATCGCGCAGATTCTTAATCCGATGACCGGCACCCAGTCTTCTTTAACATCAGACCTGCTAACCCGCTTTGGCCAAGTTGTTTTTGTTACCGCTGGCGGTATCACAATATTGGTCGGTGTGGTGATGGAGAGTTATGCGATATGGCCCATTGGTCCTGGCGGACTTCGCTTTAATCTGGATAGCGTGACCCTGTTTCAGGCCGAATTTGGTAGGATGTTTACACTCGCCTTTCTATTCGCTGCACCTGCCATCGTCATGCTGTACATCATTGATGCCGGACTCGGGCTGCTCAACCGGATCGCGCCACAATTCAATGTTTTCATATTATCGCTTCCGATTAAAAGCGTCGCTGCAACCTTCGTTTTGATCCTGATCCTGCCACTGATCGCGGAGGCATTGCTTCATGATCTGGGAACACGAGCAGAGGTCTCCACTGAGGTTCTAAGAGGGGTAGGAACACCGACAGGGAATTGAATATCCAATGGCCGCCATTGTCTTGCGATATTCTATTGTGGCCGCAGTTCTTCTTTCATTACGGCCATGTTAGCAGGCGTCACTTTCCATTTGTTCGCGTCTTCATATTCGAAAGATACCGCAACGTTCATCTCTGGTTTGGAAATCTGGATTAGCACTGTTTTCCAAGGCCCCTGCCCTTCAATTTGCGTGACTTGCTGAAAATTCTGCAGCTTGTCCATGATGTCGCCGTTTCGCGGTGTCCCGGGCGAAGATTTACCGTTGGCATCATAAGAAAAACCGGTCATGTCAACACTGGTTGGGGTAACAATCGCTACCAGCGACATCGCCTCCCATTGACGACCAGCATATTTTTCATCCTGTACGATCATCGCACCGATCTCATGCAGAACATCATTAGCTATCGCATCCATAGATATCTCATTCGAAATATTGTTGCATCTGTCCGCTTGGTACTCGATCAAACGTTTCGCCAGCTACATTGTTAAATTGCTTCATATTATCAAAGATAACATCCCCTGTTTTCGGGTCAATCACTTCATAGGCAATTTCGATCTTGCCGGGTCGACCGTCCACTATATCTTTCAATTTGATATCGACGGAGACTTCCCCGCCGGCTGTGATCCAGTCAGCCATCTCATTTTCGACTTTTTTGAAGCCGCTATTGTTCAAATTGGCATTCTGGGGAAACAGGTTCTTCAACCCCTGATCTTTTACAAATCGATGACCAATAACATGGCCGCCTTGATCGGTCGCTAGCCGGGCGGCACCACCAACCTCAACCTGCGCAGCTTTTTCTGCGGAACTGCGAGGAGCTTTTACAAAAACTTCGCGTAATGTCGCATGGGCTTCTACCGGACGTCCCGCACCATCCAATGTCCATTCAACACTATTTTTTCCTACCTTGGCGGATTGCTGGGTCAGTTGCGTTGCCCGTGCCGCCAGCGCCGCCTCATCAAGATTATCGGCAGCGCGAGCCGTATCCGTCAGTGCATCACCAGCTCTTACAATATCGCCCGTTTTATCTGTTGCGCGCACGCTATCTCCCGCCGCGTCAAGAATACGGACAGCATCGGCAGTACCGTCAATCACTTGCGCGCCTTTTGATGCCTTTCCTGCAACCCCGGCTACAGGAACAAAAGTTGCAGCAACCTCAAACGTAACCCGCCCGACCGTCTCTCCCCACCAGCGCGCTTCAGCTTGCGGCCCTTGAGCCACAGCTTTGGCGTGATCCGCCTCCAGACCGTCCCAGGCTTTATCAATTGCGTTGCCGACATCATCCGCAATTTGCGACGCACTGTGGCTCGCAAAATAGTTTTTGGCGGCATTACCCATGTCTTGTAGAGCCGCCGTGCTTACATCACCGCGGCGGTCACTGGGTAGCACCGCGTTCATGGCTTGCCCAACACTGCTTGTGCGTAACCAGCCCTGAACCGTTTCTGGCAATGCCGATTTTGCTGTATTTCGTACAAAGTCCCCAACATCTCCCGCAAGGCCGACATCTGCGCCATATTGAACTGCGCGACCGGCGAGACTGGCAATACCAACGACCATGTCTTTGGCTCCGTTCAGCATCCCCTCTTGCAGTCCTGCGGTGAACGAAGTTGCGAGGCCGGGGGTATCCAGTATCTGTTGAAGACTGGCGCCCCAGGTTGTTTGATCCAGCCCAGCCTTGCGCCCCAATTCTGCGACAGCTGGCTGAATAGCATCGAGCGCCATCGCGCCGGAAGAAAATTGCGCGGTAAAATCGGCAACCTGCGTGGTCCAACTTGTTTCTTGCTCAATGACCCACGCCAACTCACCCTGCTGGACGGGGCTTAACTGACTATTGGCCTGTTGTTGAGTAGCTTGACCGATGTCGATATTTGCAGTCGCCAATTGCCCGATGTCGCGGCCCAGAAACTGGATATCCATATAATTTTGTGGCGGAGGAGGAGACGAAGTTATCGCGGCGGATTGGATGCCGGATGCGGACGTAGCGGGGTCAACCATATGCGGAAACTCCTCGGTCAGAATTCACTCTCGCGTTCGTGATAACCGATAAGGGGGAGTAGCCGCGCTAGACGTTATGACCACTACGCCTAAGCAAAACGATTAGTTTAAGCCGCCCCGAGCCTGATAATTGGATGGTGGAATGCCCGGTTTGACTTGTCATCGCTTCGTCGCGAATATCGGATATGGGCATGGTAAAGACGATTCGCATCGGGGGCTGAGGGAAATTTAAAATGCTCGAATTGATATTAGCGGCTACTGCTTTGAGCGGTACGCAGCGAGAAGAAACCGGCGTTGCAGCGACAGTGGATAGCTGTATCGCGGCTGGTATCGGTGCAAACGGAATTGATGATCCATCACTGAGGCGCGTCGATGGCTCGACCATCCAAAAACTATCTGATCTAAAAAGTCTCCGCCGACGCAACGGCAGAGGCACCGCGCCAATCATCGTTGACGGCGGCAACTTTAAGGGCTGGCAGCTTAAGAAGCTGAAGCTACAGAACATCTGTTTCGTAGGCAGCGATTTCTCGGGTAGCGACTGGTCTAGCGTTAGTGCCAGCGGGCTAGGCTTTATCCGCACCAACCTCGCCGGTGCCAATCTTAGCGGAGCGCAACTGCCTAGCAGTTTGTGGCGCGAAAACGATATGTCAGATATGAACGCAAGCGGTGCCAATTTGGATGGCGGTCTTGTTGATGGAGGATGGGCCGGCAGCTTTGCACGGGCGAGCTTTGACAATGCATATATGCGCAGCTTTCGTTTTAATTGCGGTGCCAGCGAATCCAATGGCTGTTCGTTTAATCGCCAAGGCCTATCGCTGAAAGGCACAGATTTCAGGCAGTCTAGCATTGGCAGTTTTTCGTTCTGGGATACCGATACGACCGGCGCCCAGTTGGGAGGTGCGACCATAGCGCTTAACCAACTTCCATTATTAAGCGACATCAATCTCGACCGCCCAGCGATATTATCGTTCGGGAACCAAGAAATTCCTGTCACCCAAGACGATATCGATGCGTTGCGGCAGGCTATCCGCTATGATAGCGAAAGCGGTTTAGCACCATGGTGTGTAGATCAGAGCACCGCATCTTGCCCGGTTGTTTTTCAGGAAAACGCAGCGCTGTATGAGGATGTCCAAAGATTGGCTGCGGAGCGGACAGGACGAACGGCTGATCGCGTCCAGGCGGCTTTTGAAAAAGCACGTAGTGCCTGCCTGAACAAGAGCGAGAAACAACGCGCGGAGTGCCTGGTCGCCTTGCACTGGCGGCGACGCGAGACGCTTTTATCGCAAGGCGCGCGACCAGAATGGCTGGATGGGGAAACTATAAGAGTATATGCAGCAAGCGAGCTATCGATTGATCCCAATTTCGCCAATAGCAAAATTGTTGAACAGGTGGCTCCAGTCCTGCTCGACCAGATGGAAAACATGGTGGTGTTACGCAGTGATAAGCCGGGGCAATTACAGGCCCGATTACGCAGCGAAAACGGTTGCGTAATCAGCGCCGATAATATCGTCTATTTGCGCCGACAAGGACGAATGGCGCGGCCTTTGCCGAGAAAAAAATACCGCTCGCTTTTTTCGGTTTCTGATGATGTGCTCACCTGGTCGAGACTTAGCAATCTGAGCAAAGACAAAGCATTGTTACAATGCGAAGACCGACCGATGATCCTACAACGGATAAATCTACCGCAAGATGTGGCTTATAATTTGTGGCAAAAAATGAATCTGCAACCCTAAGCGTTTCGATTAGAGACATGCCGGTGTATGTCGGGCTATGAGTTGAATGTTATGACTGACGAGCGTTTTCTGTGAAGGTCGGCTCAACCACCGATCCACAATCTTACGCGGCTGCGCGGCTGCCTGAACCTGCACGTCTGGATCATAACAATGCAGTGGCTGATATTCAGTCTCGCAACAATGCTGTAGCCGCTCCCGTTACCAAGGCGCATCCCGGCGCTACAGCAGCAGCCGTTGCTGACATATCCGCCGACCGCAACAAAGATGAGTTTGCCCAGATAGCCGATTTCGCCGCTGGTCGTTCGGCCCGCCCTCCCGCCGGTTGGCGCCAAGCGGGAACGTCGGAATTGTCCGAGATAGGCATGCGAAGCGACGCCATCAGCAGTCTGCCCAACGCACAATTTGCACGTATTTTCACCGCGGGTACCGGCAAAAATCAGCGCATCGCCGTTCATTTTTCTGAGCAATCTGGCCATTGGCAGCAATGGCTAAAAGCGGGTGGACATGGGTTTGGACCAGCCACTGCCCCGGCTGCACAACAGAAACAATTTGTATCGGAACTCGGACAAGCAACGAATGCGACAGTCACAGTGATTGACGAGAATAGCGCACCATCAGACGAGCTCCTGACAGCATCCGAATTGCATTCGGATTTAAAGTGGCACACTCCTGATCCGGGCAGGCTAGCCTATATTCAGGACTCAGGCCGCGCTATTGCTTCCAACATAGCGACCCTCTTTTGATATTCAGCCGCGCGCTATAGTTAGATAGCAATTGGTAGCCCCCAAGTTTCACCCAAATTGCTCCCATAAGATGCGCATGGCTACATACAGAATCAACAGAGCGGTGAGCCGTTGAATCCAATGCTCCGGCAGCGCCTTGCTCGCAAAAAAACTTCCAATTTGTCCGCCAATAAATACGGCTAGGAAGAGCGGCCAATAGGATGTTATTGGCATACCGGCCTGTTCCCATTGCGATTTCATAAGCTGCCCGACAAGGCCGCTAGCTGAGTTAACAAGAATGAATACGCTCGCCGTTGCCGCTATTCTGCGGCTGTCAGCCCAGTTGGTCAAAAATAAAAGTGGTGCGAGAAATATGCCGCCGCCTATGCCTACCATGCCCGAAAGAAATCCGATCGCGCCCCCGATTGTTGGCGCAAACCATATCCGCCGGGACCATGCCGAACGAGATGCCGCATGACGATTGCGAAAAAAAGGCTCTGCCAAGAGCAGCAGACCGGCAACAACCAACGACAGTCCAAGCAGAATAAGGAAGCTATCACGATCTATCACCAGAAGGCCGCCCGCCCACGCGGCAGGCACCGATAGCAGCAGAATTGGCCAGATCCTTCGCCAATCGATCAATCTCCGCACCTGAAAGCGAAGCGTAGCGCCCATCACCACTATGATATTGCAAAGCAGTGCGATAATCGGAAGTATCCGATAATCCAAATCGGCAAGCGCTAGCAGAGCGATGTAAGTAGAACCGCCTCCAAAGCCGACAGAGGCATAGAGGGCCGCCGTGAGAAGAAAGAGCAACGCGAGACCGGCAATGCCAAAGGCCATGTCAGGTCTCGCCCCGCGTCCGGCTCACGCGATCAATATTTGCCGTGACAATGCTTGTATTTCCGGCCCGAACCGCAAGGACAAGGCGCATTACGACTGACACCGTCAAAATTGACGTCGGCGGGTGCCGCTCCACCCGACTGGCGCGGCGGCATTGTGGCAGCGACCGTACCCAATGTCCCACCGTCAATGTCATCACTGTTATCTTCACCGGTAAGCGGATCGATATGCGTTGTCAGGAAATCTGGTAGCTCTGGCAATTCCGGCACTTCAATTTCTTCCTGACGATGGAACTGGCTAACCGCGATGGTTTTTGTCACGCTTTCACGAATGACTTCCAACATGCGTTCGAACAGACCAAAGGCCTCTTTCTTATATTCATCCAATGGCTTTTTCTGAGCATAGGCGCGCAGGAACACCACCTGTCGTAGCGCGTCAAGAGTGGCCAAATGCTCTTTCCAATTATGGTCGAGCGATTCCAGCAAAATTGATTTTTCTATCTGCACCCAGATTTCAGGATCAATCTGCTCGACTTTGGCATTGAAATCAGCGTCAGCCAATTCGACAATCCGCGTTTCAAGAATCTCCGGTTCAACCGCATCTTCCTGCAACCAGGCATCAATATCAGGCTTGAGATTAAAAACCTCTTCAACACGGGTTTTGAGCGTTTCTGTCTCCCATTGCTCCGGATAACTTCCCGGCGGGCAGCAGTCTGCGACAATGGCATTCACTGTTTCAAGGCGCATATCCTCAACCACGTCGCCAACCGTCTCAGCATCCATGATTTCAGAACGCTGTTCATAAATAACCTTGCGCTGATCATTCATGACATCATCATATTCGACAACCTGTTTACGCGCCTCGTAATTGCGCGCCTCGACCTTTTTCTGAGCCGTTTCAATCGCCTTGGATAACCACTTACCACCAATGGCTTCACCGTCTTCGAGGTTTTTGTTCATCATTTTGGCAAACATCGTCTCGGTACCAAAGATGCGCAGAAGGTCATCTTCCAAACAGAGGTAGAATCGGCTTAACCCCGGATCACCCTGACGACCGGAACGGCCACGCAGCTGGTTATCAATCCGGCGGCTTTCATGCCGCTCCGTTCCTAAGACGAACAAACCGCCGGCTGCGCGGACTTCTTCCCGCAATGCCCGGACTTCTTCCTCAATCTTGGCAATGGCCTTGTCGCGCTCAGGCCCCTCTTCCATATCGGCGAGTTCCTGCTCGACGCGAAAATCAATGTTGCCGCCCAGCTGAATATCCGTCCCGCGACCGGCCATATTTGTGGCAATAGTGACAGCGCCCGGGCTACCCGCCTGCGCGACAATATGTGCTTCCTGTTCATGAAAACGCGCGTTCAGAACATTGTGCGTTACATCTTCCTTCTTCAGAAAATCTGATAGCAGTTCCGATTTTTCAATCGACACTGTACCAACCAGAACCGGTTGGCCTTTGTCGCTATGCTCTTTGATTTTCTTGGCTATTGCCGCAAATTTATCGATCGTGTTCTTATAAAACTCGTCATTCTCGTCTGTCCGCTGGATCGGTTTATTCGTTGGAATGGTCACGACGTTCATTTTATAGATTTCAAAAAATTCTGCGGCTTCCGTGGCGGCCGTACCGGTCATGCCCGACAATTTGGGATACATCCGGAAATAATTCTGGAAGGTAATCGAAGCCATTGTCTGGTTTTCTGGCTCAATCTTGACGCCTTCTTTCGCCTCTACGGCCTGATGCAGGCCGTTGGACCAGCGCCGTCCGTCCATCATGCGGCCGGTAAATTCATCAATGATCACGACCTTGCCGTCTTTGACGATATAATCGGTGTCGCGCTTGCGCATGACATTGGCCATCAATGCCTGATTCAAGTGATGTACAACCTGGGTATTTTCAAAATCATAGAGGTTATCGCCTTCGAGCAATCCTGCTTCTTCGAGTAGACGCTCGGCTTTCTCCGTGCCCTCTTCTGTCAAAGAAATGTTGCGGCTTTTCTCGTCTTTCTCATAATCTTCCTCGGTAATGCTCTGAACAACCTCATTGACCGAAACATAGAGCTCTGACTTGTCGTCAGTAGGACCAGAGATAATCAAAGGCGTCCGCGCTTCATCAATCAGAATTGAATCGACTTCATCGACAATGGCGAAGTTAAATGGCCGTTGGACCATCTGGCCGCGATCATGCTTCATATTATCGCGCAGATAATCGAAACCAAACTCGTTATTGGTTCCATAGGTGATATCTGCGGCATAAGCCTCTCGCCGCTGTTCTTCGCTAATGTTCGGAACAATCGTACCAAGACTCATGCCCAGGAAATTATAGACCTGGCTCATCCACTCACCATCGCGGCGCGCGAGATAATCGTTTACGGTGACAACGTGGACACCTTTGCCCTCAATCGCATTGAGATAACAAGCAAGCGTCGCGACGAGCGTTTTACCTTCACCCGTCCGCATTTCGGAAATTTCGCCGCGATGCAAAACGATTCCGCCGACCATCTGGACGTCATAATGGCGCTGACCCAAGGTCCTCTTGGCCGCTTCGCGAACGACCGCAAAAGCTTCAGGCAAAATATCATCCAGCGTTTCGCCATTTGCCACTCGTTCCCGGAAATAAGGCGTTTTAGCCGCTAATTCTTCATCGGACAAAGGTTCGATTTCTGGTTCGAAAGCGTTGATCTTATCAACGACTTTCATAATGGTTTTTACGTAACGGTCGTTGGAGGACCCGAAGAAGGATTTGGCAAAGCCGCCGATCATGATGATTTCCGATATTTTATAGCTGTTGGGCGTATAAACAGCCCGTTTACGTCTGGATTTGGGAATAGTTGTGGACAAATCAACACAGTGACTGTCCAGAAGGCCGCTCTAGGGGGCGCCTTCTTCATGCTCCAGCTTGTCGCCAATAGTCGACTGTGTTGGCAATACCGCCCAAACAGGCTTAGTTTCGCGCGAACCAGAGAAGGCAATAATGAAGGGCTCCTCGGTCGTTGCAAATGCCCAGGTAGCCTTATCCCAATCAGATGATGTTGCGCGTTCAACTTCGGAAGCCGTTTCATTGCCAGCTGTCTCCGCCGTCATAGCAGTAGCCGGCGTATTGACGCCCACTGCATTGAAAAGCAGCAACATAAAACTTGCAATATAGACGTTCATCAATAAGCCCTGTGAGAAGTTCATCGCTTTAGCAAAACAATAGATAAAGGCAAGTTAAGTGTCAGAAACTATATCACCTCTTGCCCCCAAGCACATGCCCAAGCTTCCTGAAATGTCAGGCGTAACCCGTCGCATCGCGCAAGCCCGATATAAAGAATGGGACCGCTGCGATCTTACTTATATAGAATTGGCCGAAGGGACATCGGTCGCGGGCGTCCTGACCCAAAGCAAGTGCCCTTCCACAGAAGTAGAGTGGTGCCGCAAAGCATTGCTGGGCGGCAAAGCAAGAGCTTTGGTCGTCAATGCAGGCAACGCCAATGCCTTCACCGGCGCGCGGGGAATGGAAGCCGTGCAGCGGATATTGTCCCTAGCGAGCAATCATCTGGATTGTTGCGAGGAGGAAATATTCGTTTCCTCAACTGGTGTAATTGGTGAACCCTTGCCCAAAGACAGGGCTGAAGCCGGCTTAAATGCAGCTTTTATGGCAGAACCGTGCGGTTGGACAGAAGCTGCCGCCACGATCATGACCACTGACACTTTCCCGAAAATGGCGACCACGAGAGCTATTATCGGCGGAAAGACCATCCATCTTAGCGGCATTATCAAAGGGTCCGGCATGATCGCACCGGATATGGCAACGATGCTGGGCTATGTTTTTACGGATGCAACAGTGGATCCGGGCTTGCTCCAGGACATGCTGAACGCGGCAACGGCAAAGAGCTTCAATTGCATCACTGTTGATAGCGACACTTCCACAAGCGATACCGTTCTGGCCTTTGCCACCGGACAGCATGACGCCCCTGCCCTGCAGTCTTTTGACGACCCCGGAGCCGATGCGTTTCAGGCGGCGTTGAACGATTTGTGCATGCAGCTAGCTCATCTCGTCGTCCGTGACGGCGAAGGCGCGAGCAAATTTATCGAAATTGCTGTGATGGGCGCTGAATCCGCTGAAAGTGCCAAGCGAATTGCCTTGTCCATTGCCAATTCCCCGCTCGTTAAAACCGCCATTGCCGGGGAAGACGCCAATTGGGGCCGGATTGTCATGGCGGTTGGGAAAGCCGGTGAGCCAGCGGACCGGGACAAGCTGGCCATCGGGTTTGGCGGAGTTACAGTTGCGCGCGACGGGCTCGTTGTTCCAGATTATGATGAAGCGCCCGTCGCGGCGCACCTGAAGGGCGACGTAATTGAAATAAGCGTCGATATCGGCATTGGTAACAGTAAGGCCACAGTCTGGACCTGTGACCTGACCCATGGATATATCTCGATAAACGCCGATTACAGGAGCTAAAATGACTGAAGTCATATTGCATCACTATGAGAATTCCCCGTTCGGACAGGCGATGCGGCTGGCATTGGGCCTCAAAGGCATAAACTGGAAATCTGTTCAACAGCCAGATATTTGCCCAAAACCAGAGCTCAGCGCCCTGACCGGAGGCTATGAGCGCATTCCTGTGCTGCAAATCGGTTCGGACATTTATTGCGATACGTCGGTCATCGTGGATGCATTGGAGACGTTAAAACCGGAGCCCAGCCTTTATCCCGAACCTCTCGGTTTCGCAGGGCGTATCATTGCCACATGGTCTGGCGGTCTGTGGTTCATGCCGGCTGTGGGCGTCGCGCTGGGCACGAATCCCGATATCGTCAGCGATGCGTTCTGGGAAGATCGAGCCAAACGCTTTGGTATGGATCGCCAGAAATTCCTGCCGATGGTACCGCATTTAACAGCACAATTTGAAGCGGGGGCAGCCCTGGTTAGAGATGCTCTGGCTGATGGTCGGCGTTACATTTCTGGTGACAGTCCCGGTCATGCTGATCTGATGCTGTACATGAACATGCGCTTCGTCGGTTTTGCAGGACGAAAACCCTCCGAATTTGGACCCAAGCTCACAGCCTGGTATGACCGCATTGACGGGATTGGCTATGGCAGCTTTGAAGAATGGACCGGGGAACGGGCCATAGACTATGCGCTGGGAACCAGTCCATCGGCCAGCTGCACCGTCGATGAAGACCATGGTTTCGAACATGGTGATGCGGTTTCAGTCAGAACGGAAAGCCCCGATCCTGCTGCCGTTTCCGGAATATTAATCGGTTTGAATGATCGGCAGATAAGTATCAAAAGGGAGGATGAAAAGGTCGGCGAAGTGCATGTCCATTTCCCCCGCCTAGGACAGATATTGTCACCGGCATGAGCGATCCCAACCTCAACGAATCGGTACAAGCCATCATCCGGCAAGTCGCCCGCGACGTTGTGCTACCGCACTACCAAAATCTCAAAACGTCCGATATTCAGGAGAAATCACCTAGCGATCTGGTAACCGTAGCAGACAAACTCAGTGAAGAGATGCTGAGCGAAAAGCTGAGCGCTCTGACACCGGGAGCGGCGATTGTTGGCGAAGAAGCAAGCGCAGCGGATCCTTCTGTCATGGACCATCTGGCAGATAATCAGACATGGATAATCGACCCTATCGACGGGACCGGGAATTTCGCGGCGGGTAATCCGCCGTTCGGTATGATTGTGGCGTTGTCGGAAGCGAACGAAACGGTTGCAGGCTGGCTCTATGACCCGTTAGCCGACCGTATGTGCTACGCTGCCAAAGGCCAAGGCGCATTTCTAAACGGTGAAAGACTGGTGGTTCCTGATGATCCTGAAGGAAATCCCATTGCGGCCATGGCCACTGGCTTCATGACGTCAGAGCAACGCGGCAAGCTATTGGCCGCCGCTGACGGGCATTATCAGATTGTCGATATTCCACGTTGTGCCGCAGAGCAATATCCGCGCCTGGCGCTGGGTAGCAACCATATTTCGACGTTCGAACGCAGCCTTCCCTGGGATCATGCCGCTGGCATCCTGTTTCTCAATGAAGCCGGTGGAAAAGCGGCCCGCTGGAATGGAGACGCTTATCGCCCCGCTGATCGCAAAACAGGATTGCTCGGGGCCTCATCACCCAAATTATGGGACGAGGCCGCCGAGCTATTGGGATCTGTTTTCAGTAATTAAGCTGGGAGACTTTCTTCCAGCCAGGATTTAAGCTGGCTTTTTGGAGCTGCGCCCACCTTGGTTTCCACTGGTTCACCGTTGTTGAACAAGATCATCGTGGGAATACCGCGTACACCATATTTTCCAGGCGCATCCGGGCTATCATCAATGTTGAGCTTGGCAATCGTAACCTGCTCCCCCATTTCATCGCTGATCTCTTCCAACGCGGGGCCAATCATCTTACAAGGTCCGCACCATTCTGCCCAAAAGTCGACCAGCACTGGTCCATCCGCTTTCAAGACATCTTGTTCAAAACTCTCGTCGGTAATTGCTTTGGTACCCATAGGGAATCTCCTTTGCTTGTTTAATATCTATTTAGGCGCGCGCGCATCATTGCTCAACCATTTGCCCGAAAAGGATTTTCATGGGCGATCCAAGTCTGGCTTGTTCGTCGGCTTGTGCTGTACGATAAGATCGCCGGAAAGCTCCAACAACGTAGGTCCCTGCGTGTAAAGCAAAGCGGCCTTAACCGGCCTGTCAGGAAAGATTTTCTCCAAAGCCGCTACATAGGCTGCCATTTGACGCAAATATGCGCGCGGCGCTTGCGCCGCCTCTTTGGGTACAGCGCGGCCGGTTTTGAAATCAATAACCGTAATCAGGTTATCAGTGACCAACAATCGATCCACGGTGCCAGATACAACATGCTGATCAACAACCGCGGCTATAGGCGCTTCGGCAAAACTGTCCGGTGAGAATAGTGCTGACCAATCGGGATTGTCCAATACAGCGACAACGGTATCGATCAACGCTTTGCGCCGCGCCGCATCACCTATTTGCTTTTGCTTCTCCAACCAGCGATCCGCCACATATTTGCGCTTGTCCGGTGCGATATCCGGCAATCTTTCAAACAGGCTGTGCAGCAACTTACCACGTTTCGCAGCATCGCGCATAATCTGCGCTGACGGCGGGTTAGCGGCATCATCGGGACCGAGATCCGACGGCGTTAACGGACGCGGTGGACGTGCTTCTTTGGGTGCCGGAGCAAATAGCCATTCGGGTAGTGCTATCGGTCCGTCATTCGAAGATGGTTTGCCTTGTTTCGCTCCTACCGCCGGCATTTTTGTCACATTTGAACCGGTATAGGCCCGCTGGGCAATCCACCGCACGGTCTCTGTCAATTCACTGCCAAGTGCCTTCAGGCCCTGCTCGACAGCATTATACCAGCTTCCGTCCGGTACAACGCCTTTCGCTTTCGGTCCCAATATACCGGTTACAACCAGATGTTCCTCGGCGCGCGTCATCGCTACATAAAGCAGCCGCCAATGTTCCTGCCGCTCCCGCCCATCGGCTACCGTCGCAAAAGCATCGAGCAACCCGGTCCGTTCGGCCTTGCGGACCGGGACAACCGGATATTCAAGATCATCATCGGGGCGCATCGGGTCTGGTATGTCGAACCCACCGCTTTTCTTGTTCGCAGGGTCAAATGTCGCATTGGCGAGAATAACCAGTGGCGCTTGCAAGCCCTTGGCTCCGTGTACGGTCATCAAGCGGACCTCATTGCCGCCCTCTATCTGATCACGTTTAATCTCAACATCGCCGCGATCAAACCAATCGAGAAAGCCCTGCAGCGTCGGAATATGGTCCTGTTCAAACGCAAGTGCGGTGTTGAGCAACTCCTCCAGCGGATCAAGCGCGGCATGGCTAAGCCGCGCTGTCAGCTTCTTTCGCCCCTGCATCGGGCCAGAGACAATGGTTTCCAGAAACTGATAGGGTGTGTTGAAATCCGCCATGTTCAACAATGTCCGCAAGGGTTCGATATGGTTCACCAGTGCATCTTGCGTTCGTAAATATTGCCACAAGCTTTTATCCTTGTGCGCATCCCCGCGATAGCCGCGCTCCAGCAAATCCTCCTGCGTCCAGCCCAAAAGCGGTGACACCAAAAGCGACGCGAGATTAAGGTCATCATTCGGCTGTAAAACAAAGCGGATGGCGGCGAGCAAATCCTGTACCACCAAAGGCTGATTGAGACGGATCCGGTCAATGCCCGCTACCGGTACATTTTCAGCAAAGAGCCGCGCCACGATCAGTGCGCTCAGATCATCGCGCTTGCTGACCAGGATCATAATATCTTTAGGCTGCAGCGGGCGGTTCTTCTGGTTCAGCCAGAGCGGTGTCTCTAGCGAGAGCCACTCTTTAATCTGGAGCGCAAGTCGTTGCGCGAAAACCCTTTTTTCGTCGCTAAGCCAGCCTTCTTCATCATCGGCATTGCTCACCGCGCCATGGGCAACGGGTTGCCACAAGGTTACACTGCCGGGCTCTCCGGCAAAGTGGCTCTGATGCGGCGGGATGGCCTTGTCCAGCCCCAGTTCCTTTTCGCCAACATATTCCAGAACCTTATCGACCACCTCCAGAACTGGCGGTGTTGAACGGAAACTGCGATCCAATGGCAGGTCTTTAAACGGCCGCTCTGATGCCTCTGCCCGTGCGAAAAAATCATCACGGGCCTGCACGTAATTATGCGGGCTGGTACCCTGAAAGCCGAAAATCGCCTGTTTGAAGTCGCCGACAGTGAACAACGTCCGGATTTTATCCGCGCTCGCCCCCAATCCTGCAAAAAACTCCCCGGCGAGCGCCCGTACGATATCCCATTGCGCCAAATTGGTATCCTGCGCTTCGTCGACCAATATATGATCGGTGCGCTGGTCAAGTTTGTAGCGGATCCATTCCGCCATATTCCCCTGATTGAGCAATTTCGCGGTCATCCGGATCATATCATCAAAATCGACCACGCCTTGCAACTTCTTTGCCTGTGCATAGCGATGGTAAAAACCGCGCCCGGCGGTCAGCGCACCTGCGAACAGGTCGGCATAGTCAAACAGCGCCTTGGTCTCAAGCAGCTGGCGGCATTCGTCATACATTGCGACGCTCAGCTCATGATAATGCGGCGCGGCCTTATCCAGGCCTTTTGAAACAGCACGCCACTCACCATCGAC
The DNA here is from genome assembly GCF_017498565.1 of Parasphingorhabdus cellanae. Lineage (NCBI taxonomy): Bacteria > Pseudomonadati > Pseudomonadota > Alphaproteobacteria > Sphingomonadales > Sphingorhabdaceae > Parasphingorhabdus > Parasphingorhabdus cellanae. Next base: position 96,328 of record NZ_CP071794.1, on the reverse strand, counting down.
TTTTGCCCAGATTTTGTGGAGATCTGGCAGTGTTGCAGCCCTATGCGCTGGATCAGCGGCTATCCAATTGCGAATTTGCTCTATGTACGCGGTAGCGGTCTTGGTCCCCCAACCAGCCAGCGCTTCCGCCATGTCCTCAAGAGACGCGACATTAAAGGCTTCATCGGTACATCGTTCTTCCAGCCAGTTTTGCGCGTCGCCCTCTGTCGGTAGACCCAGCAAACCCCGCACAAACGGCAATACACCGCTGGGAAGGTTTTCCATCGCATCCGCTTTGGACGCGCATTTCATCAGGTATTTTTCGGTTTCTTCTTCGCCCATTCGTACGCTAAGCGCCTGAATAGCTTGAATAATACCAGTATTCCCAGCCGCCTCTTCGGCCAACAGCAGATCGCCTAACGCCTGACGCGCCAGGATCTTCTGGTCGCGCTCTTCAATCGGCTTGAACAGGGCCGGGATACCCGCTTCTTCGGGAAAACTAGCCAGTAACGTCTGACAAAAGCTGTGGATCGTCATGATCCGAAGACCGCCGCCACGGGCATCCAGCACGCGGGCGAATAATGTCCGCGCATATTCCCGTGTTGCGGGATCAACCGGCGCCCCAATAGCCGATAAATCAGTGGCCAGTTTCGCGTCATCGGCACGCACCCAGCTAGCAAGTTGCCGGTGGATCCGGTCTGCCATCTCGGCGGCGCCGGCTTTGGTGAAGGTCAGGCAGAGTATATGTTCCGGCTTCACATTTTCGCGCAGCAACAGCCGGAAAACCCGAGCGGTCAGGACCTGTGTCTTGCCCGTCCCAGCGGACGCGCTCAGCCAGATATTATCATCCGGCTGCACAGCATCACTTTGCTTGTCCGCAAGCGGATAAAGGGTCGGCGCCTCACTCATGCCCGTCCTCCGCCTCAGTTACCGCTGCGCGGCCATACCATTCCTCAAGCCGCATTAACTGATCATAATCAGCATAGGGCGCATATTCGGGATGGAGTTTGGCGGTCATCGGCGCATCGCCTTTGATATAGCTGGTCACAGCTTTGGTGAATTCGGTCACCGCATGATCAACCATCTCGTCGGCTGCGATCTTGTCCGGACTGCGGGGATTGGTTGGCGTTGCGATATAACCAAAACTGTCTTTGGTCCCCGATTTCGCTAACGACCAATATTCAAAGCTGCTGGCATCGCCGGAAAGCCCACCAAAATCGCCTTTTTCGGCAATGGCGCCCAATAAGCCGAGTTGGAGAGCAAACCCTTCTTTCACAGCCTTGTTCGACGGCGGCCCACCCGTTTTATAATCGACTATACCAAGGTTGCCATCGGGCATCCGGTCAATCCGGTCCGCGATACCGAACAGATCAACGCCCGCTATGCACGCGCTGCCCTTTTGCTCTGATCTGACAGGTATCCGACCGTCTGCGCGCTGCTGCGCCACAGTATCAGCCACCCATAATAAACCCTGCATCAAACGCGGTGCCCATAATGTACGCATCAAAGGATGAGATGATCGTTCGTTCAAAAAGGCCTCTGCGCGCCGTTTCAGAGCATCAGGGTCATAGTCATCCTCTTTTGCCCATTTATCCAAAATGTCGTGAATGATAGACCCGCGCCATGCCGGACTTGGTTCAGCATCGATCATATCAAGTGCGCCCAAGCCCATTATTCTCGATGCATAAAAGGCATATGGATCGGCAATCAGTCGGTCGACTTGGGTGACAGACAGCTTCACCAGACGCTGCTCTGCGCTGGGTTCCGGTGCGGGCTGATCGATCTTCGCCGGTTTCTCCGGTTGATCCAAACGCCGCGCCCAATTCTTGGCGATGGGATGTGCTTTCAGGTTATCACCGCACATCGCTCTCAAACGCAGCAGGAAACGCGAGGCGATGGCCGGTCCCGAGCCATCTCGCCCCGCCCGCGTCAAAACCACATTTTGCGCGCCCATCGCACCGACCAGATCATGCGCGGACAAACCAATTTGGCGCTCTTGCGCCGGTAAGCCCAGCGATTTCCGGACCATAGGGGCAAGCCATGGGTCGGGCGTGATGGCTTGCGGCCAGCTGCCTTCATTCAAACCGCAACACAGGACCAGATCCGCCTGTTGGAGCCGTGCTTCCAGCAGACCATAGAGCGCAATCCGGGGATGTCCGCCATAAGGGGGGCGAACCGGTATATCCGCCAAAAAAGTCTCAAAATAGCTGGCAATTTCCGATGACTGGATTTTCATCGGCCCCAGTGCTGCACGATCTTCCATATCCGATAGGAAGTCAGCCAATTGGCGCCCCGCTGGTCCTGCCCAGACCTGCCCATTGGTCAGCAAGTCGGCGAGTTGCCGGATTTCGGATAAGGTTGCGGCCCAATCTGCCGCTCCGCTCAATATCTTTGCCGCTGGCTCGAAAACCGCTCTTACATCTTGCCACCAAGGTTGAAGTTCTTCCCTCAGGCCTCCGGTTCTTTGATCCTCACTCTGGAACAGGCTGTCAATGCCCGACAATCCCGGGGCTGGCCGGGGGCCGCGCATTAGAAGGTCAAGCTTACGAACTTGGGAAAGCCATTCCAACCGCCCCTCACCTGCCCGCACCAGTGGATGTTTTAGCAACGTCAAAAATTCGGCTGGTGGAAACCCGTCCGTTGCCGCGGACAGCAAAGCGAGAAAGAATGTCCCTTCTGGTTTTTTCGATAAGGGCTGGCCTGCCGTATCATCCGCCGCAATCATCCAGCGTTCGAGATGGGCGGATATCCGGCCCGCCAGAGCCCGATCTGGCGTGATAATCGCTACCCGGCGTTCTGGCGTCTCCAAAGCCTCGCGCGCCAAAATGGCGACAATCTGGGCCTCTTCAGCGCTATTGCGCGCTTCTATGGTCTGCACGCCCGCCAGGCTGCGCTCGTTCGCGTCCAGCGATTGCCAACGCGATGTTAATTTGGGGATGGCAAAAGCGTTACTCAGCGCCCTACTCCGTTTAGCCGCTGCCCCGCTTGTTCCCGTTCTCGGCCAACGCACTATCTCCCCGCGTGCGATCGACATGCGTTCCAGCAGCAACTTCATATGATATTGCGGATGCGTTTCCTGCGCCCGATCCGTTTTGCCCGTCTCGGAATCGGGCTCGAACGGGCCGAGCATGTCCCACTCCTCGTCTGTCATCACCATGTCCAGGTCCGGTAGAACCACCATGCCATCTGGCAGAAACGCAATCGCCCGCAAAAAGCGCGCAATAGCGGGGGCGGACGTCGTGATACCAGCGGCAACAACAAAATGATTGGGCGGACTTGTTTTCCAGACCTTGACGCTTTGATCAAACAAAGCGTTCCGCCGCGCCGCTTCATCGACAGCGCCCATATCGTTCAGCTTGGCCTGCCATTTCTCTGCAATCACACGAAAGAACGCGAGCGAGTCCTGCCAATGGCCGGATAATTCTGGCTCTACATCAATATCAAAAAGATCTTTGAGCGCGATTTCCTCAACGGTCAGTTGGTCGAGCGTCCGCGCAAATTCGCGCGCCAATCGCAGTGCTTCTTTGGACAATAGCGCATTACCCTTGGCCGCGCTCTCCATTTCGATGAGGCGCGCGAGCATCAACAGACGGTCCAGCGGATCAACCGATGGCGGGATATCGAGCGCCAGCTGACCACTATCCAACGCAACGCCGATAGATTCGTCTAGCTCCAGATCCCCGATCACTGCCATTTGCGGCAAAAGCAAACCGTCTTCGCTCAGCCTGACAAAAGCATCATGAACAGCACGACGCGCCCGGTTATTGGGCAGGATGACAAGCCCTCGCGCCAACCCGAGCGGGTCTTTCGCAAACCTATCAATTAATCCTTGCGCCAGCGCGTCCGCAAAGCCGCCATGCGCGGCAATATTGTAAATTGCGGGCGCTGACCGCTTGGTCATACTGGCCTATACACGGCGCAAAGCCGCCTCGGTCGGAGCAATGGCCTCAGGGGACCCGACTTCAAACCAGTCCCCTTCATGCACCAGTCCATAAAGTCGTCCTTCTTCAATCGCCCGGCTCCAAAGAATATTGGTCGAAAACGGCCCGTCGGGCGCGTCGCGGAGCAGGCGTTTGGAGAGAAGCTGAATGCCCGTATAGATGAAAGGGGCTTGGCGATCCGGCAAGCGCCGTGACACGCGCCCATAGTCGTCGAGCTTGAAATCACCGGCGCCCTTATAATTATGCGCCGATGTTTGCGGCACCAGCAGCAAAAGCGCATCCATTTCAGCATCATCCCAACGCTCTTCCAGCCGCTGCAGGCTGTTGGTTGGTCCATCGGTCCAAAGATTGTCGCTGTTGATGGCAAAAAACCTGTCCTCGTCGATTAGCGGTGCGGCCTGTACCATCCCGCCGCCCGTTTCCATCAACTGCGCCCGTTCGTCCGAAATTCTGATATCAAAAGGGTAGTTGACGGCCTTAAGGTGCGCTTCCAAAGCATCTGGCAGATAGTGCGCGTTAACGACGACCTTCATCACCCCCGCTTCCCACAATTTGTCGAGAGTATGATCAATCATTGCTTTGCCTGCCACTTTGACCAGCGGTTTGGGACGGGTAGCGGTTAGAGGCCGCATACGCTTTCCCAGGCCAGCTGCCATAACCATTGCGGTTTCAACCTTGCTCATGCCTGTACCGCCGCAATGGGTTTGCTGCGGACATCTTCCGGAACGTTCTGATCGAACCAGTTTGCCACGGGAGCGAGATCAGGATGGGCCAGATCCTTTTCCAACAGACGCCACATGCGCGGCAGAAAGTCGAGATAACGCGCTTTACCGTCACGCACGAAAAGACGGGTGAAGATACCGATTATCTTCGTATTCCGCTGCGCCCCCAATATGGCATAGTGGCCGCGAAATTGGGTGGCTTCGTCAGAAGACCGGTCGTCCAGATAATATTCCAGCATGGCCTCTTCCAGCTCATCCGAAACGTCACGGCGCGCATCCTGTAACATTGAAACAAGGTCATAGGCGGCATGCCCGGCAAGCGCATCCTGAAAATCCAGAAGTCCCAGCCGATTGTCGTCCAACAACATAATATTTTCAGCATGATAATCGCGAAGGACCGTAACTGGAGATTTTTGAGACGCAATTACCGGCTGTAAGACGGATTGCCATGCATCGGTAAAACCGGCTGTATCCACATCAAGTGATTGCGCGGGACAATACCATTCGGGAAGCAAATTGACCTCTTTGAGATATTGATCCCAGTCATAATGCGGTAATTTGGCGGCGGGCTTTTGATGAAGCTCCTTAATAAGGTCAATCGTGCGACGATAAATCGCCTCTTCGTCTTCCGGATGATGGTCCAGATGCTCACGCATCCGATGGTCACCAAAATCCTCCAGCAAAACCAGTCCCTCTTTCAGATCCTCCCCGAATATCTCCGGCGCCGCGAAATTCTGTGCCTTCAGATGCCGCGCGATATGGATGAACGGGCGGGGATCTTCGTGCGGGGGCGGCGCATCCATCAATATTGCTTTGCGACCTCCGTCAACGACCCGAAAATAGCGGCGAAAAGACGCATCGCCCGCGACCGGTAGTATCTCTGCGCCTCCCCAGCCGTGATTGTCTAAAAAATCCTGCGCCGCTGCGGGCGGTGTCATATTATTGGCCATCTGTCTTTCCAAGCGGGGCCAGCCGTCCAAGTCAACTGGCGAGTATTGTCATTGCGTATTTCTAAGGTAATTTGCAGGCCTTCGGTCCAGAAGCTATCAGCCATTCGGTCTGGCCATTCTGCAATGATCGCGCCATCCATAAGAATATCATCGAGCCCCAATTCCTGAATCTCGTTTGGGTCTTCAATGCGGTAAAAGTCAACATGAGCCAAAGATAGCCGGACTTCCGGTGGTTCATATTGCTGGACAATGGCAAAGGTCGGGCTAGGCACATCATCCTCAAAACCCAAACCGCGCAACAGGCCCCGCGCCAGGGTTGTTTTTCCTGCACCCAATGTCCCGGTCAAAGCGATTTTATCGCCCGGTAGCAGGATATCAGCTAGCTGTTTGCCCAGAGCCATGGTCGCTGCTTCGCTTTGTAATATCACGAATATCCGCCTATTGCCGCGGCAGATGAATGGTGACCAACGTGCCCTGACCCGGCTCTGAGGTCAGGGTCAGTTCGCCGCCATGCGCCAGCAATAATTGCCGGGCTAGCGGTAGACCCAGGCCACCAACATTCTCGCCTGTCTTTTTGCGTGATCGGGCAAAACTATCAAATGCCTTCGATTGCTGGCCTGCGCTCATGCCTGGACCGTTGTCAGAAATATGAAGGACGGCCTGTTTCACATTACCGCTGCCATTGATCAGCAAACGTCCATTTTCACCCGTGTAACGGATACTATTATCTACGATCTGACCAATGGCTTGAGACAGACGCTTGCCATCCGCCAAGGCTGATCCCAGCGTATCGTCCAGCTGCAATTCCATTTCAATATTCTTGGCTTGCGCATCATCGGCAAATTGCGCCGCAATTTCTTCGACCAGCTTATTGAGGTTCACCTTTTCCTTGGCAATCGGCAAGGCTCCTGCCTCGCTTTGACTGAGGTCAAGAACATTGTCGATCTGCATCCCCAGCCTTTTCACGGACTGCAAGATTGCACGGGCATATTCATGACCTTGTTCTGTCAATGGCCCGGCCACTTCATTGTCCAGCAATTCAGCAAAACCACCGATTGAGGTGAGCGGCGTTCGGAATTCATAACTCATATTGGATAGGAAAGAAGCTTTGATCGAATCCGCCTCTACCAGCGCCTCGTTGCGTTCGCGCAGTGCCAATTCAATGCGCCGACTATCCGATATGTCGAGCATCGTGAACAACGCATTCCCGTCGGGCAGCGGTATGGCGGCAAATTCAAATCGGCGGCCATCGGCAAAGGACATCTGACCGCTTTGTTGTTCGCGTTCAGACGTCGCGGCCCGAACCATGGCACGGACTTCCGAAATCCGGGCCGGCTGTTTCAACTGAACCGCCATTTTCTGCATCAAAGTATCGACCCGCGGATGTTTACCCAATTCCTCTTCGTCAAGATTCCAGATGCTAGCAAACTGGTGATTCCAGATGTTGAGTTTGCCATCCGCAGCAAAGACAGCCACGGATTCGAACAGATTGTCGAATGTTGCGGTCCGCACGCGCAACAACGTATCTCTTGCACTGGCCAGTTGAACCTGCTCGGTACGATCTTCGATGATCATCAACAGGCCGCCATCCGGCGTCGGGTTGGCAATAACCCGCAAATGCGTACCATCGGCCAACATCCAGTTTTCTTCTATCGAGCCGGTTGATTTGAACCATTTCGTGCGCTCTTCCCGCCATTCGGGAAAATCGCGTACTTCAGGAATCCGGTTCATCTCGCGCATCCGGTCAAGAACACGCGGAAATTCTGGTCGCTCCGCTATCCATTGCTGGCGCATGGAAAAAATACGCTGAAATGGCAGGTTGCAAAACTGCAAAGATTTGTCGGGATCAAATTGCACAACAGCAGCAGATATCTTGTCGAGCATATCACGCTGGGATTCATTGAACCGCCTTTGCTCTTTGCGCGAATCGATCAATTCCTGAATATCGATGGCGTAACCGGCAATGCCTGATTTGCCGAGCGGCACGTCGACCACTTGGGTGGTGCGGCGCTGTCCGCCAATGGTGGTCGCCACCACGCGCTCATGGGGCTCACCCTTCTCTTTTGCTTGTGCTGCGGCGTCTTTGGGACTGACCCCGTTGATTGTCTCAACAAGCTCAATACCTTCTTCAACGACCTGAGCCCCGTCCTTTGCATCCACAGCTCTTACATAAGCACTATTGACCAGCGTCAGTTGTAAGTCACGGGAACGATGCCACATCGGAACCGGTGCCGCCTCAATTAGTGCCGATAGCGCATCAAACGCGGCATGGGCTTCTTCATTTTCGGCGCGCAGTTTTTCAATCTGGTTCTGGCTGTCAGTTGCATCAAATACCCATAGCAGGGCACTGCCATTGGGCGCGATTTTCTGATCCGCCAATCCTCCATGGATCAACAACGCTTTATCCGACCCGGCAACTTTGATTGCTCTGGTAAAGCTGCCTCCTGATTTCTGCGCCAGGTTCACATCCTGCGTCAGCCCTTCCAGGTCTGCGCGGCTCATCCCCGCGTCATTGCTATGAAGTTCCGAAATATGGGCCGGCAAATAGTCAAAGCCCAGCCAATGCATCAATCGCTGTGATGCTTCCAGTTTTCCATCCGACCGGACCAACAAGGGAAGCGCCGGAGATGTTTCGAGCAATCGCCCTAAACGTCCCGATTGGCGCATCGTGGCCGCCGCCTTTTTCTTCATCGCCAAACCAGTCCACACCGCCCAGGCAGACGCACCCAGCCAGGCGGCTAGAATCAGGCCCAATATGACAGCAGTGAAGTCCGGAACGTTCGACATTAATACAAGCGATTAGACGGTTAGAGCACCGGCGAAAAGCCCCTATTCTTTATGGCTTATAAAAGTCCGACAATATGGGTTATATAGCAGCCGAAAAGCCACCGGAGAAAACCCATGCCGATAGACGAAAGCCGGACGTTCAAACCGATAAACATCGCTCTTTTGACGGTGTCCGACACCCGTTCCCTCAAAGAAGATACATCCGGCGATATACTGGCAAACCGGATCACAGATAAAGGTCATATACTGATCCATCGCAACCTGATCCGTGACGAGAAATCCAAAATTGTCGCGCAGCTGCATGAATGGATTGACGAGGAAACCGTCGACGTGATCATCACCACAGGCGGGACTGGCCTTACTGGACGCGACATCACGCCCGAAGCGCTCGATGCCGTCAAAGACAAAGACATCCCGGGCTTTGGCGAGCTGTTCCGCTGGCTGAGTTTTGACAAGATCGGGACATCCACCGTCCAGTCGCGCGCATGTGCCGTCGTCTCCAGAGGCACTTATATCTTCGCGCTACCGGGCTCCAACGGTGCGGTCAAAGACGGCTGGGACGGCATATTGGACACCCAACTAGATAGCCGCCATCGTCCGTGCAACTTTGTCGAATTGCTGCCGAGACTACGCGAAAAATAGACCTTTGTTCTTTTTTTGTTCTCATGCTATATCATATTCATGGAACAGGACAAAAGGCCTGCCCCACCCGCCCGGAAGGGGCGCGGCGCGGTCACTAACAACGACAGTCACCGATTCAATTTGCCCAGCCGCCAGGCCGATGGTGATTGGCTGGATGATCGTGAGGCACTGGGAGACAGTCCAACCAAGCTTCGCACCCAAGTCACAACCGAAACGCCTAAATCCATATTAAGCTTCAACACATCCCCGGACATTCCCTTTGACCGTTCCATCAATGCCTATCGCGGATGCGAACATGGGTGCATCTATTGCTATGCGCGCCCGACACATGCCTATCACGATCTATCGCCTGGTCTGGATTTCGAAACCAAGCTGTTTGCCAAGCCCAATGCCGCGCAATTGCTCCGCGAGACTTTGGCCAAACCAAAATATCGGCCAGCGCCGATTGCCCTGGGAACCAATACCGATCCTTATCAGCCCATTGAAAAACGCTATCGCATTACCCGCACGATACTGGACGTCATGCTGGAGACCAGACACCCGGTAGGAATTACGACCAAGTCCAACAAAGTGATTGATGATAGCGAAACCCTTGCGGCTCTGGCGGCTCTGGAACTGACGGCCGTTGCCATCTCGGTCACGACTCTCGATCCGCAGACAGCCCGTCTGCTCGAACCGCGCGCACCGTCACCAGTGAAAAGACTCGCCGCTGTCAGACATTTGCGCGCGCTCAACATACCAGTTCATGTTAGTATAGCTCCGGTTATCCCGGCGATTACCGATTACGAGATCGAGTCCATTGTTGAAGCCGCTGTGGACAACGGGGCACAAAGTGTGTCGATCACTCCCATGCGCCTGCCCCACGAAGTTGCTCCGCTATTTGAACAATGGCTCGAAGCGTATTTTCCAGATCGCAAAAACAAGGTCATGAATATCATTGCTTCGTTGCGTGACGGAAAGAAAAATGACCCCGATTTCCATAGCAGAATGAAAGGGAAAGGCCCGTGGGCAAAATTGCTTCACCACCGCCTTGCCATTGCATCCCGCAAACATGGTTTAGGCAAAGCGAGATTTACCCTGCGAACCGATCTGTTTCAACGGCCGTTGGTCAAAGGAAGCCAGATGGAGTTGTTTTAATACCCATCATATATGCCAGCCGAACCTTCCCTTTGTCGCCGGCAAAGGTTACGTTCCATCATGACAAAAAAACACAACGTCACCTACGCAAGCTATCTTGCTCTCGACACCCTCCTCTCCGCGCAGCACCCGCAGTCCAAGCTCGATGACGAGATGCTGTTCATCATCATTCATCAGACCAAAGAATTGTGGTTGAAACAGATTATTCGCGAGCTTCGCTTCGCCATCTCCCAAATTGCCAATGATGCCTTGGTGCCGGCCTATAAGGCGCTGGCCCGCGTCAGCCGGATTCAAGCGGTAATGACATTAAGCTGGGACGTTCTGTCCACAATGACACCCAGCGATTATACGCGGTTTCGTCACGTGTTGGGGGCCAGCTCAGGTTTTCAATCTGACCAGTTCCGCACGGTCGAATATTTGCTCGGACTAAAGGACAAGGGCTTTCTGAAATATCAGGACGACCGCCCCGAAGCACAGGCCGCCATGCAGACGGCGCTGGAAGCACCCAGCCTTTGGGACCATGCCATAGCCGCTCTGGCGCGCGCTGGTTTTGCAATTTCTTCCTCTCTTCTGGAACGCGATTTCAGTCAATCCCATGTCCCGTCTCCCGAAGTCGAAGCGGCGTTTCTCGAAGTCTATCGCGATACCGAACGCTATTGGGAGCTTTATCAGCTGGCGGAAAAACTGGTCGATCTCGATGATGCGATGGCGACTTGGCGGCACAAGCATGTCCTGACCGTGGAACGTATTATCGGCGGTAAAATGGGAACCGGCGGTACGGCTGGTGTATCCTATTTGCAATCCACGCTGCCCAAGCGTGCCTTTCCCGAACTCTGGTCGCTACGCACGGCTTTATGAGCTGGAAGTCCCTGTTCTCCAAGGCGTTTGCCGCCAATCCGAACCGCCTGCATTTCGCAGCCCACAGCCATCATCTCTGGCCAGATGCCGCCTATAGCGGACACATGGCGGCGTGCGATGACGCGATGGCATTGGCGGATCATAAATGGGATAAAATAATGGGCCCGGTCTGGTCCGAGGCGCAGGGGCACATCGCTGCCGAACTTAAGCTGCCTGACCCGCAAACCATCGCCTTTGCCCCCAATACGCACGATTTCCTGATCCGCATTATGTCCGCCATCCCGGCCCATCCGGTTCGCGTCCTGACCACCGATGGCGAGTTTCATAGCTTCCGGCGGCAGATGGATCGCTGGTCAGAAACCGGCAAAGTGATTGTCGAACCAGTGGCGGCCGATGCGCTTGTCGAAAAAGCGCAGACGGGCGATCATCATCTCATTTTCGCCAGTCAGGTGCTGTTTAACTCCGGCACCATCCTCGACGGGATGGAACAATTAGCCGGGCTCGCGCGTCCGGACGGGCCATGGGTCGTGATTGATGGATATCATGGCTATATGGCGCTCGACACTGATCTTTCGCCCTTTGCCGATATGATCTTCTACATGTCTGGTGGATATAAATATGCAATGGCCGGGGAAGGCGTCTGTTTCCTCCACGCACCGCCCGGCTATGCGCCCCGACCGCCGGTAACCGGCTGGTATGCTGCGTTTGATGACCTCGCTCTGCCGCCCGGAGAAATCGGCTATGCCCCGGATGGCCGCAGGTTTCTCGGCAGCACTTTTGATCCCTCTGGCCTCTATCGGTTCAACGCGGTACAGGCGATGCTGCGAAAGGTCGGATTATCAACTGCCGTTATTTCCGAGCATGTTGCGAAATTGCAAACCTATTTTGTCGGGCAAGACCCGCTGCCGAACATGGTCCTGCTGAACCCTCTGGACGAAAATCCCCATGCGCGATTTCTCGCCTATAAGGGCCAGAACGCGGCATCGCTTCACGCGAGCTTGACGGACCGCAATATCGTCACGGATGTCAGGGGCGATGTTCTGCGTATCGGCTTTGCAATCTATCATGACATAGACGATGTGGATCGACTGATCGCGGTGATTGCAAACATGCCGTGAACCTTTCCTTGTTGAGAACTTAGCCGGTACTATCAAGAGATAAGGCTGAACAGGCTCTTTCCTACAAATAACCAGATAGGTTATCTTCATTGTTCCCCTCATAGAACAAGGAACAGCAGATGACCGAACTCCCTTCACACGATAGCTTCACCGATATCCCTGCCCCTGATGATCTGGCGCAGCCCAGGGAGCGCCATGATGGCCGGGCCTTTGCCCGGGCGTGGGATGCGGCGCTTATCCATGCGCGCGATATCTATCAGGATGCGCTTCTCGATAAGGGGCTGAATGGCTGGGACGAGGCGGTATGGCATCAGGGCGAGGAAGTGGGCATGCGCACCCGCTGGAGCGCGCCCTTGTTTCTCGCTGCCATGGCGCGGCTCGACAAGATGGCGGATGGTATTGATCTGGCGGGCAAGCCTGCGCGGGTGGCAGCGGAGCATTTTGATGATTTGCTCGACGGCATTGGCAAGGGCGAGGATTGCGCAGCGCTGGTGGAAGAGATTGATAGCGCTGGCCGGACGGCCTCGGAAGAGGAAAACCAGCGCTCTGATGAGCATATTATCGCGATGTTGGAGCTGCAAGCGGGACGGGAGCAGATCCAGGCCATGGCACCGGAGGATATTGATGTATCGGACCTTGATGTGGCGAGCCGGGAAACCTGGAGCGACCTCGATTGGGACCGCGCCGAGCGCAGCGGCTTGCTGGAACGCAGCGGGATATTCGATGACCTGCCCGAGCCGGTGTGATCTGTGTGAACTTTGAGGGCGCGCCTTTTGCCATCGTCATTCCAGCGCAAGCTGGAATCTCCATGCAGCAGAGCGGCAGGTTTCGAGGAGATCCCAGCTTGCGCTGGGATGACGGGGGGGATGGGGGTGTGAATGGTGTGAACTTTGGAAGGGAGTCTTTATTTATTCCCTCAAGCGCCGGGCGCGGGCATCCGCCCGCTTGGCTTTCCTCGCATAAGCTCGGGCGCGCGGTCGCGCTTGCCTCCGCTTCGCGTCGGATTGGTACAGATCTCGAGGTCATACAACCGAGCGCAGCGAAGGCAAGGCCGACCGGCCGCCGCGCCTTATTGGCGCGTAGCCAAGGGCCCGGATGGGCCCGCCCGGCGCCTGAGGTGAAATAAAAAATCCCCCCCGCCCGGCGCCTGAGGGCTTATAAAGAATCCACCTCCGCTAAGCTTTTCAGCTTATAATCCTTATACTCATCGCGAAGCGCGCGTTTCAGGATTTTGCCGGTTGCGGTATGCGGCAATTCGTCGATGAATTTCACCTCGTCTGGCAGCCACCATTTGGCGACCTTGTCGGTCAGATAAGCGATCACATCTTCTTGTGTCACCTCGGCGTCCGGTTTCTTGACGACCAGCAACAACGGCCGTTCATCCCATTTCGGGTGATAGACGCCGACTGCCGCCGCTTCCGCTACGCCCGGACAGCCTACGGCGGCGTTTTCCAGTTCGATCGAACTGATCCACTCGCCGCCTGACTTGATCACATCTTTGGCCCGGTCGGTGATCTGCATTGTCCCATCGGGGTGCAGTACCGCGACGTCACCAGTGTCGAACCACAGGTCATCCTCGACCGCTTCTTCATCGGCACGGTAATAGCGCTTGATGATCCAGGGGCCCCGAATTTCCAGGGTTCCGCTCGACTCGCCATCGCGCGGCAGGACATTGCCATCGTCATCCACAACCCTGAGTTCGACACCAAAGGGAGGCCGCCCCTGTTTGCAGATCACGTCGACCTGCTCGTCAAAGCTCAGATCATCCCAGTTGGCGGGAAGCGAGCCTGCCGTGCCAATGGGCGAGGTTTCCGTCATGCCCCAGGCATGGGCCACGCGCATGCCGTTTTTCATCAACCGCTCAATCATCGATCGCGGACAGGCCGAACCGCCGATAGTAATAACCTGCAGCTTGCCATAATCGCCGCCATTGGCGTCCATATCGGCAAACATCGACAGCCAGACCGTCGGCACACCGGCGCTATGGGTGACGCCTTCTTCGCGGATCAGTTTCCACAGGACCGGCGCTTCGTTGCTCGCCGAAAAGACCATCTTCGCGCCGACTGCCGCACAGGCAAAAGGCAGCCCCCAGGCATTGGCATGGAACATCGGTACAATGGGCAGCATCACAGAACGGGTCGCAAGATCCATGATATCCGGCTGCACCTCGGTCAGGGCATGCAGGACATTGGAGCGATGTTCATAAAGCACGCCTTTGGGATTGCCGGTGGTACCGCTGGTGTAACACAGACCGCAAGGATCATTTTCGTCCACATCGACCCAGTCAAAATTGCCGTCTTCGGCATCAACGAGCTCACGGAAGACGGGATAGTCGCCCTTTTCTCCGTCAAACTGGATATAATGCTCGACTGTCTTCAGCTGCGGTTTAAGCATTTCGATGATCGGGGTGAACATCTTGTCGAACAGCAGCACCCGGTCTTCGGCATGGTTGATGATATAGACCAACTGTTCTTCAAACAGGCGCGGGTTCACGGTGTGCAGAATGCCGCCAATGCCCGCAGAGCCATACCAGCTGATCAAATGATGGGCATGGTTCATCGCGATAGTCGCGATCCGGTCCCCCTTTTTCATGCCAAGCCGTTGCAGTGCCTGCGAAAATTTTCGCGCATTCTGACCAATTTCGCCCCAATTGGTGCGGGTGAGCGAGCCATCCGCCCAATAGCTGACAATTTCCCGCGTGCTATGTTCCCGCGCCGCGTGATCAATCAAATTGGTGATTTTGAGCGCACTGCCCTGCATAGCTCCAGCCATTTATCTCTCCGTATATTTTGTTTGGCTGTTTTTCGACTGAAATGGCTCAGCTTACAAGTCTTAAATTGGGCCTCCGATGTCGGACTGGTCGAGAGCCGGTAGCAGGGCCCAGACGGATATTTTCAAGCCCCGCAATATGACTGAGCGTCTCTGCAACCTGCGCATCAAGCTGAAAGGAACGACCGAGGCAAATATGAGCAACTTCGCCGTCAAAACTAGGCACCGTGGCAATGAGTTCGCTCTTGCCGCCAGCGAGAGGTGCCAGGAAATTCTTCAGCTCGTGCAGGCTGTCCAGATTGCGCACATCCAGCTCCATCCTTGTACGGGTGGTCTTTTCCAGACCATCCATCGCCTGTGCCCGCCGGATCGCGACACGCGGGCTTTCGTCGTCGGAACGCTGATCGAGTTCCACGTTCAGCAAGGCACAGCTGCCTTCCTTGGCCATATCCGCCAGCAATTCGCATTGCTCTTCCTCAAAGCAGCTGCCGGAAAACTGCCCGCTGCTGTCCGACAGGTCGACCAGTACGAACCGCTTGCCACGTTTGCTCTCTCGCCAGCGCACACCTTCGACCAGCGCCGCCATGACCGCTGGCTTGCGTTGTCCCTCGGCGATCGGACCCTCTTCACACAAGGCTGCATAGGTCATCGCCCCATGAGAGGACGTCACAGCCTGAAATTGTGTGACCGGATGGGATGCGAAGTAGAAACCATAAGCATCGCGCTCACGCAACATGATCTCGCTGAGGTTCCAATTGCTATTTGCCGGCAGGCGAATGGCTTGCATATCGCCAGCGCCGCCTTCGCCAAAAAGACCGCCCTGCCCGCTGGTCCTTGCCTCTGCCGCGCTATTGGCGACAGACAGCAACATGTCCGCCCCTTCATAAACGGCCGCACGATTGGGTTCCATTTCGTCAAACGCGCCGGCAGCAGAAAGACTTTCAATCTGCCTTTTGTTCATTCCGGACGGATCAACCCGGTTGGCAAAGTCATCCATCGATTGGAACGGCCCGCTTTCAGCCCGCTCGGCGACCAGCGACTGCATCGCCTTTTCCCCGACATTTTTCAGCCCCGCCAAAGCATAACGCACGGCAAGCAGCGATCCCTCCTGCTCTTCAACCGCGAACGACGGTCGGCTTTTGTTGATCGAAGGCGGCAATATCGTCACGCCAAGCCGCTTGATGTCATCGACAAAAATGCTGAGCTTGTCGCTCTGATGCATGTCAAAGCACATCGAGGCGGCATAAAATTCATGCGGATAATGGGCTTTGAGCCAGGCCGTCTGATAAGCCAGCAAGGCGTAAGCGGCCGCGTGGCTTTTGTTGAAGCCATAGCCGGCGAACTTGTCGATCAGGTCAAACAATTCGTTCGCTTGCGGTCCCTCCACGCCGTTCTTGGCAGCGCCCTCGACGAAGATACTGCGCTGCGCATCCATTTCCGACTGGATCTTCTTGCCCATCGCGCGACGCAACATATCGGCTTCACCAAGCGAGTAACCCGCAATCACCTGCGCGGCCTGCATCACCTGTTCCTGATAAACGATGATGCCGTAGGTTTCTTTCAGGATGTCTTCGAGCAGCGGATGCGGATAAGCGAGTTCCGCGCGCCCGTTCTTGCGATCTCCGAAGAGCGGGATATTGTCCATCGGGCCAGGGCGGTAGAGCGAAACGAGGGCGATAATATCGCCAAAATTCGTGGGTTTCACTGCGGCCAGCGTCCGCCGCATACCTTCGGATTCGAGCTGGAAAACACCAACGGTATCGCCTCTTTGCAGCAATTCAAACACTGCTGCATCATCCCAAGCAAGCGTGTCGAGATCGACTTCGATATTGCGTTCAGCGAGCAACTCCACGGCCTTCTTCAGAACAGAAAGCGTTTTCAAACCCAGAAAATCGAACTTCACCAGACCGGCTTGCTCAACAAATTTCATGTCAAATTGGGTGACCGGCAAATCCGACCGTGGATCGCGATAAAGCGGGACGAGCTGGTCGAGCGGCCTGTCCCCGATGACCACACCGGCAGCATGGGTCGAACTATGGCGCGGCAGGCCTTCCAGTTTCATCGCAAGGTCAAACAGGCGTTTCACATCAGCCTGCTTATAGTCCTGCGCCAGCTCGGAAATACCGTTCAGCGCCCTTTTCAGGTCCCATGGATCGGTCGGGTGGTTGGGTACCAGCTTGGTCAGGCGGTCCACTTGACCATAAGGCATCTGCAAAACACGGCCGACGTCACGCAGAACCGCTCGCGCTTTGAGCTTACCGAACGTAATGATCTGGGCGACCTGCCCTGTGCCATATTTCTCCTGCACATAGCGGATCACTTCGCCGCGACGGGTTTCGCAGAAATCGATGTCGAAGTCTGGCATCGACACACGTTCCGGGTTCAAGAAACGTTCAAACAGCAGACCCAGTTTGATCGGATCAAGATCGGTAATCGTCAGCGCCCAAGCCACTACCGAGCCCGCGCCAGAACCGCGCCCCGGACCGACCGGTATATCCTGATCCTTTGCCCATTTGATAAAGTCCGCAACGATCAGAAAATAGCCCGGGAAACCCATATTAACGATCACATTGATTTCAAAATCAAGCCGGTCAAAATAGTCCTGCCGCTCTGCCCCTTCAATATCACCAACATGGGCCAGGCGTTCCTCAAGCCCAGCGGTTGCATCGCGGCGCAACTGTTCAGCCTCGCCAGCCAGATCGCCGGCCAGACTCGGCAAAATGGGATCTCGGCGTGGTGGTGAGTAAGCACAGCGTTTTGCCACCACCAGCGTGTTTTCAAGCGCTTCAGGCAGGTCGGAGAATAAATCCTCCATAACCATGGCGCTCTTGATCCACAGATGCGGCGATGGTTTGTCGCGGTCATCATTTTCCACATAAGCGGACCCGGCAATGCATTTCATGGCATCATGGGCTTCATGAAAATCCGGCTCGGCAAAACAACTGGGGTTGGTCGCAACGAGAGGAATATTCCGATCCATCGCCAGTGCGATCAGGCCCGCTTCCGCTACCATTTCAACCGGATCATCACGGCGGGACAGCTCGATATACAGCCGATCAGGAAAATATTGCTGAAGCTGCGTCAAATAGGCCTCTGCCTCCGACTGCTGCTCTTCTGCAAGCAAACGGGTTACGGCCCCTTCACCGCCACCGGTCAGCGCCAAAAGGCCGGCATTATGCTGCTCAAGCATCTCAAGCGGAATATGCGCATCTAGCTCCGCCGGGCGTTCCAGATGAGAGGCGGACACCAGTCTGCAGAGATTTTGATAGCCGTCTTCATTCTGCGCATAAAGCGCAATCCAGTCCATTGCCGGCTTGTCGCTTCCGCTGGGGCCGGGTCTGGCGACCCTTAAAAAACAGCCGGTTATCGGTTGAACACCGTTGGCTCTGCAACCGTCGTCAAACGCCATCGACGCAAACAGGCCGATGCGGTCCGTTAATGCTATCGCCGGAAACCCGCGCTCTTTGGCAACAGCGCCTATCGCCTTCGGCTCCATCGCGCCATCCAAGATGGTGTAAGCTGAAAAAGAGCGCAGATGGACAAAGGGAATCTGAGACATTGTTGAACTCTAGCGTGAACCCAAAGTTTTGACTACGATCAGATTAGATCAACGCAAGCTATCGACCAGTTTTCCACAACTAGTTGAGAATTTTGCTAAAGCAGCGCTTCAATCTCACTCTTTAGCTGATCAGGCTTTACCGCTGGCCCGTGCCGAGCAACGACATTTCCCTCCCGATCAACAAGAAATTTGGTGAAATTCCATTTGATTCGCGATCCAAGCAGTCCTGATTTTTCAGACTTCAGATATTTCCACAATGGGTCCGCGTCATTGCCGTTAACATCCACTTTGCCCATTAACGGAAAGCTGACATCATAGTTTAATGTACAGAAATTTTTAATCTCTTCGGCATCACCTGGCTCTTGATTGCCAAATTGATTGCATGGAAAGGCTAATATTTCCAAGCCCTTATCAGCATATTCTTGATGAAGCTTTTCCAGTCCTTCATATTGCGGCGTAAACCCGCATTTTGATGCCGTGTTCACGATCAAAAGCACCTTGCCTTTATATTTCGATAAATCCGACATAGACCCATCGGCCTGTTTAATTTCAAATTCTGCAATTTGCATAGATGCACCCCATTCTTTGCAATTTCATTCCCCCGATCATGTGTTCAAATCAATACTCGCTGGCAAAATGTCAAAGCCTATCTGGCTTCGTTTTGAAAACGCTAGCTTAATATTCCATCATGCAGCCTGACCACACGGTCCATCTTCGCCGCCAGCCTTTCATTATGGGTAGCAATTAATGCCGCACTTCCTTCTTCGCGCACTAGCGCCATGAGTTCAGCCAACACAATATCGGCTGTGGTTTCATCGAGATTGCCTGTAGGCTCGTCGGCCAATACCAGTTTCGGGGCGTTTGCCAGAGCTCTGGCAACCGCAACACGCTGTTGTTCGCCTCCTGACAACTTACTCGGTTTATGGTCCAACCGCTCGCCAAGCCCCAGACTGCAAAGCAGGGATTCAGCCCGCTCTTCAGCATCTTTTTGAGAAGTTCCTGCAATGAGTTGCGGCATCACTACATTTTCTTCTGCTGAAAAATCGGGGAGCAAATGGTGAAATTGATATACAAAACCAAGCAATTCCCGGCGAATGCGGGTATGTCCACTGGCTGACATCTGCGCCGTTTCTTCGCCATCAAGCTTGATGGAACCATCAAAACCGCCCTCAAGAAGACCAACCGCTTGCAACAACGTTGATTTACCTGACCCGGATGGCCCTAACAACGCTACGATTTCATTGGATCTTATGTCCAGATCGACGCCTCTTAATACATCGATTTGAACGTCGCCTTGCTTAAAACTCCGCTTTACGTCCCTTAGCTCGACGACCTTATTTCCGAGATCATTCATAGCGCAGCACCTGCACAGGATCTGTGCTTGCGGCCTTAAACGCCGGGTACAAGGTTGCCAGGAAGCTGAACAGAAGTGCCAGCATGGCTATTCCAAACACTTCCATGGGATCAGTTCTAGCCGGTAATTCGGTTAAGAAACGTATTGAGGGATCCCAAAGGTTCTGCCCTGTAATCGTCTGCACAAAGTTGATCACATTCTGCCTGAAATAAATCGCGATCAGGCCTAATAATATGCCTGCCGCTATCCCCAATGCTCCAATTGATGTCCCAACCGTCACAAATATTCTTGTCAACGAGGCCCGTGATGCGCCCATCGTCCGCAATATCGCTATGTCCCGCGTTTTGGCGCGAACCAGCATGATGAGCGACGACAGGATATTAAATACCGCGACCAATATTATGATCGACAAGATGACAAACATCACGACGCGCTCGACCTGCAGAGTCTCAAACAGGGAGGCATTCATGGACTTCCAATCTGTTATTTCCGCACGTCCATCGATTTTCGGGTATAATGGCGCAATTATCTGTTGCACATTTTGGGCGTCATTGGTCTGTATTTCGATCATTCCAATCTGATCACCCAACAGCATCAATGTCTGAGCATCCTCCATCGGCATGATAACAAAGGCCTTGTCGTAATCATATACTCCCACTTCAAATATGGCCGCCACCTCGTATGAAATCTCGCGAGGAACGGTCCCAAAAGGTGTAGATCGCCCTTGTGGATTCATTAGGGTAACCCGGCTTCCCAGCTGGGCTCCAAGCGTTTGTGCAAGCCTACTGCCAATCGCAACACGATCACTACCAGGTGCCAATGCACCGAGATCGCCAGCAACGGTTTTTCCATCCAGTGTGTCATTGCTCAATATGTCTTGAGTCAGCATCCCGCGAACCAATACGGCCTCCACGCGGCCATTATATATTCCGGCCAAAGGCATCTCGATTAAAGGCGATGCTGAGACCACCCCTTCAGTTTCACGAGTCTCCTCGAGCAAATCGCGCCAATCAGGCAACCGCCCGCCATAGCCCTGGATCACGGCATGGCCGTTCAACCCAACAATCTTGTCGAATAACTCAGCCCGAAAGCCGTTCATTACGCTCATGACAACAATAAGGGCAGCAACACCAAGCATAACGGCCACCAGACTGATGCTGGCGACCAGAAAAATAAAGCCTTCCCCTTTACCCGGTAAAAGATAGCGTTTTGCGATGACCCATTCATAACGGGATAGAAGCATAGGAGTTTGATCTTCCTGAAAAACTATTGTGGCTTTACGGTCGCGAAGCGGCGCAGGCAAGAGTGATGCTGGTTAAAATGCTGTTGCTATTATGACACAAGCCTGAACCAATATTGCACATTTGTGAAAATTTGCATGACAATAGCGGCCATGACGATCACACATAGTGACAGAATCAATCACCGCTTACAGGTCATGGTTCAGGGATCCTTTCTGGTTCCGCCGAATGTTGGGGGACAAACGGCGTTGAATAAGACAGGAAAACAGGGGGACGATATTATCGTCACCATTTTCGCCCGGAGTCAGAAATGGCTCCGGGCGTTTTTGTTTCGGGTCAGTTTTTGTCACGAAAAACCCTCTTGAAATCCAAAAAACCGATAATATCTTGATAAGGCAAGGTGCCTGTTTGGATCTTGCAATACAGAACCGGACGCCATTTTTTGGGTCCATAATTTTAATTGCTCAAACGAGGATAAAGATATGAACCGTTTTGATTTTACCCCCTATCGCCGCTCAACCGTTGGTTTTGACCGGCTATTTGATTTGCTCGAGAATAATGCTCGTGCGCAACAGTCTGAAAATTATCCCCCATTTAACATCGAACGCAGCGGCGATGATCATTACCGCATTACCCTTGCAGTTGCGGGTTTCAAAGATGATGAAATTGAAATAACCGCACAACAGAATCTGCTGTTAGTCGCTGGGAACAAAGGCAGTGACGAGAATGAAGGCAAGCAATTCCTGCATATGGGAATAGCAAATCGGAACTTCGAACGTCGTTTCGAACTTGCTGATTTCGTCCGTGTCGATAACGCTGCGCTCAGCGATGGTTTGCTCATCATCGATCTGGTGCGCGAAATCCCTGATGCGATGAAGCCACAAAAAATTTCTATAAACGGCGATAATAATGTCACCAAAATCGCCGATAAACGGAAAAAGTCAGAAGACAAAGCAGCGTAAATCAACGCCACCGTCTTTTAACCGAAATGAGGGCAGCCAATTTTTTGGCTGCCCTTTTTTATGCAAATTCGCAATTCGCACAAGACGATAGGCGCCTATTGAGCTTCCGCCGATATTCAAAGATGAGAAAGAGCAGCATGTCGCCTATCACAGCAGCAGATTTGTAGGAAAGCCGGATCTCTTGGAAAACGGGCAAAAAAAATGGGGCAGCCGGATGAGGATCCGACTGCCCCTGACACCCGCGTGGTGTCACTCTTGACGAAATTAGCCCGGGTCGCAAATGGCCAACTTCGTTCAAGAATCCGCATTGGCAATATTGGAAAGCGTGGCGTGATTTAATATCCGCACTTTCCCGCTTTCAACCGATACAATGTCCTCTTCTGACCAGGTTGAAAGTTGCCGATTAATATGTTCGCGCGACATCCCGGCAAAATTGCCAAGTTCGCTTTGACTTAAATCCAGTTTTAAACGTCCCTCTTCTGCACCGACCACTGATAATCTCAATAGGTAACGCGCCAGCCGCGGTCCTGAGGTATATGCCCGGTCTCCCTCAATCATGGTATTAGCCGTTCTGATACGGTTTGCCATGACCTTAAGTAGCCGTAATGCCATATTTTTGTGCTTTTTCAAAATTTCTTCAAAAGCTGTCCGCGTGATGGTCAGTGCGGTTGTCGGTTCAATCGCCGTGACACTGGCGGTTCTTTCGCCACCGTCAAGCAAAGCAATTTCCCCCAAAACCTGCCCAGGCTCGGCATAATCGAGGATGATTTCATGACCGTTGCTGGCAATCATGCTGGTCCGCGCATTGCCCGATAATAATATCAGTAATGAGTTCCCAGGATCGCCTTGCATGATCAATTCATCCCCTTTTTCATATTGCACGAAATGCCCGCGCAATATCAAATCCGCTAATTCTGCTTCGTCACAATCAGCGAACAAACTATGCTCTGCCAATATGCCTGCAAGTTCTTCGGCTTTCACTAAACTTGTCCCATCCCAAATCGCTTGCATCTGTTAACCGGTTGATAACCAATTCTCATTGCTTGGATGTGACAATAGTCACTTGGTGTAAAAAGGATTGGATAAATTAGACAAGTCGGCTTTGTTTTAGCGCTGCAGCGATAAAAGAAGCAAAAAGAGGATGTGGATCAAAGGGTTTGCTCTTTAGTTCCGGATGATATTGGACACCGACAAACCAGCTGTGATCGGGCCGTTCGACAATCTCGGGAAGCTCGCCATCTGGCGACATTCCTGAAAATATAAGCCCGGTTTGCTCCAGCTGTTCCACATAGCCTTTATTGACTTCATAACGATGGCGATGGCGCTCGCTAATAACATCAGAGTCATAAATTTCGCTCACCTTGGAGCCATGCTGCAGGCGCGCCTCATAGGCCCCAAGGCGCATTGTTCCGCCTAAATCTCCGCCCGACTCGCGTTTTTGCAGGCCTTCTTCGGTCATCCACTCGGTAATCAGTCCGACAATAGGCTCCGCTGTTTCACCAAATTCGGTTGTTGAGGCCGCATTAATACCAGCCTGATTCCGCGCCGCTTCCACACAAGCCATTTGCATACCCAGGCAAATACCGAAAAATGGCACATCATGTTCCCTGGCGAATCGTACCGATCCAATTTTGCCTTCGCTCCCGCGTTCTCCAAAACCGCCGGGTACCAGAATCGCATCGAGTGGCTCAAGATTAGCCACCAAATCGCTTTCATCTTCAAAAAGCTCGGCATCAAGCCAACGGACTTGTACTTTCACCCGATTCGCAAGACCGCCATGGAATAACGCCTCTTGCAGCGACTTGTAGGCATCTTGCAGACCGACATATTTGCCAACGACACCAACAATGACCTCACCTTCCGGGTTTTCTATCCGTTCCATCACGTCAGTCCAGCGAGTCAGGTCGGGTTCTGGTGCGTTGATGATACCAAAGGCGTTCAGCACTTCGCGGTCCAACCCCTCTTCATGATATTGCAGCGGCACGTTATAGATGCTGCTGGCATCCAGTGCCGGGATCACGGCTTCTTTGCGGACATTACAGAATTGCGCAATTTTGGCGCGTTCGCCATCCGGCAGATCATGTTCACAGCGACAAAGCAATATATCCGGCTGAATACCCAGAGATGTCAGTTCGCGTACGCTATGTTGAGTCGGTTTGGTCTTCAGCTCACCCGCCGCCGCGATATAGGGCACCAGCGTGACGTGAACCGAAATCGCGTTGGCGCGGCCAACCTTGTTGCGCAGTTGCCGAATCGCTTCGATAAACGGCAGGCTTTCAATATCGCCCACCGTGCCGCCAATTTCGCAGAGCACAAAATCGATTCCGTCGAGTTTATCCTGTGCAAATTCCTGGATCGCATCCGTCACATGGGGAATTACCTGAACCGTGGCACCGAGATAATCGCCGCGGCGTTCCTTGGTGATAATCGACTGATAGATTCGCCCAGAGGTAACGTTATCCGACTGGAGCGATGGGACGCCGGTAAACCGCTCATAATGTCCCAGGTCCAGATCGGTCTCTGCGCCATCGTCAGTCACATAGACCTCACCGTGCTGGTAAGGCGACATGGTACCCGGATCGACGTTCAGATAAGGGTCCAGCTTCCTGATACGCACCGAATATCCGCGCGCTTGCAAAAGCGCGCCGAGGCTCGCTGCCATGAGACCTTTGCCAAGTGAGGAGACCACACCGCCGGTTATAAAAATATATCGCGCCATGGGAGGAAAGGCTTAAGGCGTGTCGGGCCGAAATGGCAAGCGTGCGAATCCGAAAAAGCGAAATTTATTTTCAATCGGTACCAAATTTTACCTGCCGTCTAATCCGGCAATCAAATGTTACTGATCGAGCGGAACGGCTCCGTCGGCAGCAGCTGGTGCTTCGTCAGCCGATCCTTCCGCCTGTGCCGCGGCGGCAGCCAATGGATCATCGCCAACCAAAGGCACTGCATCATTTGGCTGCGCTGGCGCTACGGGAATGTTCGTATCGCGCTCCAGCGTCTGGTCGATTGTTGAAGGTTGACCTTCCGAAGCGGCTAAAAAAGCCAAAGAAATAGACAAAATAACGAACAATACAGCCAATACGGTCGTTGTCCGGGTCAGCAAATCGGCTGCACCACGCGCAGACATCATGCCAGATGGACTGCCGCCAACACCCAGTCCGCCGCCTTCTGACCGTTGCATCAATATAACGCCGACAAGAGCGGCCGCGACAATCGCCTGAACAACGGTGAGAAATAGAAACATGACTAGGTCCGAACGTAATGGTTTAACTGTGAGCAGCGCACATAGCGATTGGGTCGCGCGAGTTCAAGCGGTGAAAACATGATGTGGCTCCGCTTATACAGAGATCAAACTAACCCCTGCAAGGCACACCACTCCATAGCTGTGGCCTTTTCCAAAGTTCACACAAATCACGCACCCTGTCCTGCCCGCCGCTGCCGAAGCAAAGTTCACACAAATCACAGGGTGCTTTTCCCTCTACCCCAGCGTTGGGCTAACGCGATTGAAGCGGGAGCGCTGCACCCAAAGTTCACACAGATCACAGCCCTTTTCTTCATCCGCCCGACGATAGATAGTTTTCCAAAGTTCACATCATTCTCACCGACCTATTATAGCCCTAAACCATTGATTTAATTGTTTTTACTCAGTATTTCTCGTGATTGTTATTGATAAGACTCTACCTTAAGATCAGGGCTGTTCTCTATAACCATGGAACCTGGTGTAGGAAAGACACCTGCCGACAAAATCCGGAGATGGCAAACAACGAGACCCTCTTAATGCTGAGCCTAGCTGCCCGCTAAATCTGCCACCGGCTTAAATACCACATCCGGGCTTTGATATAGTAGCAGGTGTGCGGTATCTTGCACGACTTCGACATCAAAATTATCCCGACCAGCCGCGAAATCCTGCATCACCTCGGGCGTATAGTGAAGATTATGTTGCCCAACCAGGTTGTGAACCGGGCATAGCCTGTCATCGATCAGATATTGCCATTCGCCACTGGCCAGAGCCAATTCATTGGTAAAGCCATCATAGCCTTGCCTTGTTGTCTTCTGGAAAGCCTGCCGAAACTGCGTGCGAATATCTTCTCGTTCAATTGTGCGCTGGTCGTGGTCGTTGTCGCCCAGAAACGCGTGGAGATATTCATGATCATAGCCGGAATCGACCTTTGCGAGCGCACCATGAACCACAAACCGACCGATTTTGGGAAAATGGCGCATAAGATATAAGCGCAGCCGTTCTGCCCGATCAACTTTGGCAAGATGCGGACCAGGTTCCATCGGTACAATGCCGTTGATATTGACGACACCTGTGATGCGGTTAGCAAGGTATTTAGCGATGGCATAAGCGAACATTGCACCAGTGATATGGCCAATCACGGGACAGGATTTTATGCCAAGCGCGTCCAGCAATGCTCTTATGTCTTCGGCGTAGCGCGCAAAGCTGTCGGATCCCGCGGGACCATCCATTCCGCTATTGGCAAGCCCAGGCCGCCAAACCATGATCAGACGTAATCCATACCGGGAAAGCGCGCGATGCATATCATCTGTCACCGTCATGCCGCCCAGTAAAGCTGGAAAAAACAGCACCGGCTGCCCACTTGTTGCGCCCACCAATTCATAATCCAGAACCCGATTATCCGAGCGCAACAAAACATGGCACCCGACACGATCGTCGGTTTCTGGCAGTTCGCCTTTCGCGCCCCCCTGCCCTTTGACGTTAAATTTTGAAAACCCGGAATAAAGACAAGCCAATTCGGTCTGCGATCGCAGATTGAGTTTAGCCAAAAGAGACTTGGCCTGATGACGTACCGTGCCGATTGAACGGCCACGCTTAATGGCCAGATCATTTAGCGAGAGTCCGGTAACAACCGCCTTGGTAATTTCCAGCTCTACGGGTGTGAGATTGAGCAATGTCTGGAACTGCATTCCGATATCGGGGAACCAGCTTATGTGAATGGCGGAAATATGGCCAATCGCTTTACCGTCGGAATCATGCACTTTGGTCAGGGCAACTTTGACCATCTCCTCTCCGTCAGCGCTTTCCATTCCGAAAATGCTGATGACCTTGTTCAACTCAAACCGTTCCAGTGACTGCAAATTGGACAAGAGGGTTTTGAAATGGCCGCGCTCGAAAAGACCCTCATCGGGACATTTTCCCGTGTGAAGCCTGAACATCTCCTCAGCGGCGCTATTGGCGTAAACAATCCGGCCGTCTGCATCGATTAAAGCGGAGGGACGGCTGTCTGCATCAATCATTTTCATCGAATATTTGGCACTGTCGGAGGGGCGGCCCTGCATATCCATCAGCGACTGAGCATTTTCAAAATGAGGCACCAGAGGTTCAAATACCGATCGGATAGTATCTTCGTCGAAATCTGATCCGTCGGACCCGTCGGCGCTATCCTTTGCTTTGTCTAAGGCCTGGTCCAACCGCGTTCCCAAAAGATCGAACATTTCTCGATAGCGATAGGGACCGATGGCCAGCGAATAGGCTAGCTTTACAATATCTTCGTCACGCCCGGCGATTTCGCGATCCACTGAAACTTCGCTCCCGACTTAATCAAACTCCGCTTGCAACAAGCATTTTTCATCGACGCTGATAACGTGTCTTTTCGGGCAAGCAATTGCAAAAAACGAACGGGATGCGTTCGTCCCGCCGCCTCTTGTGACCTGGATCACAGAAGCAGAGCCAATTCATTCGTGCGCTTATCCCATATGGCATATTCTCCTATGGCCCAAATCCAGACATTTGCTCTCTCGACAACAAGGGAGATTACCAATGTCACTCAAAAATACTATGTACCTACTTGCAGGCGTTGCCGTTCTATCCACCGGGCATATGGCCGAAGCGCGTGATCCATTTGGCGGATTGAAAAGCGCCGTCAAGAAAGTGAAAAAGGAAAAGAAAAGGGTCGACGATGCTGTCGAGGTTATTGATCGAGTAACCGGAACCTCATCAAGCGGCTTTTCCAACCGGGGCAGCACCAGCAATAGCCCGCGCACAGCCAAGCGGACACCAACCCGTACCGATTATAAAATGGGTATGCCTTCGGCCAATCTGACATCGCAGACCAAATGTACCGGCCTTGCTTTATCCGATGTTACCATAGGTAACCTTGGCGAATATACCTTCCAACAAGGCTTCAGCAAAGAAAAGCGTACGGGCTTCATCAATCGAAAGCCCGGAAAAGTCAGCAAAAGCTGTATCATCACACCCGGCCTGCAATCCGGCGAAGTCGTCTATTTCGAGGTCAATCGCGCACAGTATAAAGCGCTCGACAAAGGCAATGATTTTGAATGGCAGTGCGTACGGTCCGACAACCCGGGTGCCGGCGTTACCGATTATTGGACGTGGAACAGCGACCAGTATCTTGGCGATTCCCACATGAAATTGCATTGTGGCAATGATCAGGGCGTCACCAATTGCGCGACCGGAAGCAATTCGTCTCGCGCGTCCGCCTATTCCGCCGATATCAAAAAGCGCGGCAAATATGGCATCAGCTTTCTGGCCCGCACCACCGGCAAATTCCGCGGACCGACCGAGAAACTTTACTGCCAATATTACAATAAACGTACCGGCCAAAGTCTGGTCGGCTTTGAATATATGAGCGCTTCCGGCCGTTAGTCATCAAATTTCAAAACCAGTATAAGGAAATATCTATGAAAACATTTACCATGATAGCCGCGGCGGCAATTGCGACATCCGGGCTTTACGCGCCACTGGCTTTTGCCCAATCGAGCAGCACCAGCGTGACCAAAGACGGCAGCTGTCCAACCGGCTTCAAAGCCTCCGGTGGCAACTGTAAATCAAGCTCCGGAAAAGTGGCCATAGCCAAAATCGGTTCTTGCCCAACCGGCTTCAAATCTTCGAGCAATTATTGCGTCGGTGACAAAGGCGACTATGCCGAAGTGAAAAGCGGCAGCTGTCCGGGCGGTCTAAAAGCATCCGGAAAATATTGCATAAAATAGCAGAATACTGGCGATTCCGCGCATTGAACCGCGCGGAATCGCTTTTTCCGTTTGATGCTTTTCAAATCCCGAATTCACTTATACACGGCCCGGCGGTCACGAAAATCACGCACACGTTTGCGCCAGGCCCGGTAACTACCGGTTTTCAAATTAGACCGCATAATTGCTTTCACTTCGTCGGGACTGACGCCGTGAAGCTTGCGAATGGTTTCAAACGGCACATGATCACTCAGTGCCATTTCAATAATTTCGCTGACAATATCCTCGGGCAGATCCGGCGCTTTTGCCACTAGCTTGCCGCGGCCGCCTCGATAATCGGTCCAAATTTTTCGGCTGTCAGGCTTGCGCCGCCAACCAGGCCGCCATCAACATTAGGCACAGCCAATAATGCAGCCGCGTTGCCGCCGTTCATTGAACCGCCATATAAAATGCGCACGGCATCGGCACCGTCACCCATTAACTTACCCAATTTATTGCGAATGGCAGCATGCATTTCTTCCACATCGGATGTTTCAGGCACCCGGCCTGTCCCGATTGCCCAAACCGGTTCATAAGCAATGGTCAGCCAGTCCGCACTGGGTTCCTCAGGGAACGATCCTTCCAACTGACCGCAAACCACTTCCACCGCTTTCCCGTCATCGCGTTCCGCTTCGGTCTCACCGACACAGATAATGGCTCCCAACCCGGCCGCATGGACGGCTTCAGCCTTTGCTTTGACATCGGCATCGGTTTCATGCTGATCCGCGCGGCGTTCACTGTGGCCCAATATGCTCAAAAGCGCGCCGGTTTCGCGGATCATATCAGCCGACAGGCAGCCTGTATGCGCGCCATTTGCGGCTGAGTGACAATCCTGAGCGCCAATCATGAAATCAGGGACTTTTTCGGCCGCCGGTGCAATCAAGGTAGTGGGCGGGCAGATTGCAACATCGATATCTTTATGCTCGCTTGCGATGGCAGCAATGTCACCAATGTCAGACAACTGGTCATGCAAACCATTCATCTTCCAGTTACCGACGATAAATTTCCGATTGGCCATGATAACTCCCATCCCGTTTTTTGTTGCATCCAAGCGCTAACAAATTCTGTTGCAACTGCCAAATGGCTTTCGATAATCAACGGGCGATAATGAATGATCCCCTTTTGCTTGAACGAAAAACGCAAGCCGCCTAAAGCATCGGAAAATTTATTCGCTCTAACTGAATTGCAATATTCTTATGATTACATTTTTCCGCAACATCTTCTCTTCGAAAATCGGCTTGTTCTTGACGATGTGTTTCGTGGCACTGATCGCTATTGCCTTTGCTTCGGCAGATGTGACCGGTTCGGGCGCCTTCGGCGGCGTCACCGGTTCTGGAACAGCGGCACAAGTTGGCGATTCAAAATTGACCACTGCTGAGCTCAGTCAGTCGGTCAACAATGCTTTTCGCGCCGAGCAGCGGGAGAATACCGGACTGGATCTCAAAACTTTTGTTGAAGGTGGCGGATTTGATGGAATATTGGACCGGCTGATCAATAGTTTTTCGATCGCCGCATTTGGCAACAAATATGGCATGACAGCAGGCAAGCGACTGGTCGATAGCGAAATTGCCGACATACCGTCGTTCCAAGGCGCTGATGGCCAATTTAGCGAAGAAAATTTCCGCCGTGCGCTGCAACAGCAAGGCATCAAGGAACAGCAATTACGCGATGATTTCACACGTAATTTACTGGCAGATCAGTTGCTTCCAATTGCCGGCTTTGGTGCATCGGTTCCGCAAACATTGGTAACGCCTTATGCTTCTTTGCTTTTGGAAGCGCGTCAGGGTCAGATAGCAATTGTCCCCTCTGCCGCTTTTATCGAGAATGTAACGCCGGCCGATGCCGCTCTGGCTGCTTTTTATAGCAAAAATAGCTCCCGTTACACGATTCCAGAACGCCGTACGATTAGCTATGCGATCTTTTCCAAAGAGCGGTTTAACGACAAGATTAAACCAACCGAGAAAGAAATCCAGGGTCGTTACAATCTCGACAAGGCGAAATATGCCGCCAGCGAAACCCGGAATATTGATCAGGTAATTTTGCCAACCCAAGCGGCCGCAAAAGCACTAGCGGACAAGATATCGGGCGGCGATACTATTGGCGCGGCAGCAGAATCCGTCGGCCTTTCTGTCGCAGAAGTTGGGTCCATCAACAAATCAGCGCTGGCTGGCACCGCCTCTCAGGCCGTTGCCAATGCCGTATTTTCAGCGCCATCAGGCGGTGTTTCGGCACCAGCGCAAAGCGCGCTCGGCTGGCATATCGCTAAAATCAATGATGTCCAGAAGGTCCCTGCACAAACGCTTGATCAGGTACGGGCAACAATTGTTTCGGACCTCACGCGCGAAAAAGTTGATGTCGCTCTGGCAAAACTTACCGTGACAATGGAAGATGAATTTGCCGCAGGGTCTTCCCTGCAAGATGTGGCTGATGCGGAAGGGCTTAAAATTGAATCGACCCCTGCCTTGCTTGCCAATGGCCAAAACCCGGAAGATCAAAATTATCGTCCCATACCGGAAATGCAGCGCATTCTTCCTATCGCATTTTCGCTGGAAGAGGATTCGGATCCCCAGGTGGTCGAGATTATTGCAGGGCAGCAATATGCTATTCTCGACGTGACCAACATAACCGAAGCCGCGCCGCCACCGCTCAATGCGATTAAGCCTGTCGTGACGCGCGATTATATGCTGGATGAAGGCTCCAAAAAAGCGAAAGTCATCGCCGATCAAATAGCAAAAGAAGTGAGCGGCGGTACGGCGCTTTCCGAAGCGGTGGCTAACGCCAAAGTCAAATTGCCAAATATTGAAAATGTCAGCAGTACCCGTGCCGATCTGGCGAGACAGAGCCAGCAGGGACAAGTTCCTCCGCCGCTATCGTTGATGTTTAGCATGGCCGAAAACACCGCCAAAACGCTCAAGGCTCAACAGAATCAGGGCTGGTTCGTGGTGAATCTTAACAAGATTAATCGCGGAGATGCCTCTACACGTACAGATTTGCTCAACGCCACGCGGGCACAGTTTAAGCAGGTATTCGGTAATGAATATACCGAGCAGTTTATCAACGCGATGAAGGCAGATGTCGGTGTTGAGAGAAATGAAGATGCGCTCGCTAGTTTGAAAAACCAGCTGACGGGCGGCAATTAATTGTCTCGTTTTCGTCCTTCTTTCGACTGATGCAAGAAAGCTTTGGCATTAGCGCTGCACAACAAGCATTGAAAGCAGGCAAGCCGGCGCTGGTCTGGCGCAAACAGGTTGCGGATACTGAAACGCCGGTATCTGCAGCGCTCAAATTGATCGAAGCCGAGCGCGGCGACTTCCTGCTCGAATCCGTGGAAGGTGGTGAGACGCGAGGGCGACATAGCCTGATCGGACTGGCCCCGGACCTTGTGTTTCGCGCTGATGGTGAACAGGCATCAATCAACCGGCACTGGTTAACCAACCGCGACAGCTTCGAACCGGAACAAGCGAGCAGTCTCGATGCTTTGCGCAAATTGGTCAAACGGTGTCAGATGGACGTGCCCGAAGGTCTCCCGCGGGCTTTGGCATGCCTGGTCGGCTATTTTGGCTATGAGACCATTGGACTGGTCGAAAAACTGCCAAGGGCCTCCCAGTCTGAATTGGACTTGCCAGACATGCTGTTTGTCCGGCCCACTGTGATCGTCATTTTCGACCGGCTGGCGGATGAGATGTTTCTGGTCGCTCCGGTTTGGCCAGAAACCACTGGTGATGCCGACAGCAAGATTGCGAGTGCCGAAGAGCGGCTGGATGAAGTGGAACGACAGATTGCGGCACCTGTGCCAGCTTTTGCCTCTGAACCCCCTGCTCTCAATCCTGATGATCTTGCTTTCGAAGCGAAGCTGAAGCCAGAACAATATGAGAATATGGTGCTCAGCGCTAAAGATTATATCGAAGCTGGTGATGTTTTTCAGGTGGTATTGGCACAAAGGTTTACGGCCCCCTTCGCTTTGCCGCCGGTAGAACTTTATCGCGCTTTGCGGCGGATTAACCCCTCACCTTTCCTTTTTTTCCTGGACCTGCCGGGCTTTGCCCTAATCGGTTCCAGTCCTGAGATATTGGTGCGCGCCCGTGACGGGGAGGTCACCATCCGACCGATTGCGGGAACCCGCCCACGCGGTGCCAATGCGGCCGAAGACAAAACCAATCGCGACAGCTTGCTTGCCGATCCCAAAGAGCGCGCCGAGCATCTCATGCTTCTCGACCTTGGCCGCAATGATGTCGGCCGGGTGAGCGCGGCCAATAGCGTCGAAGTAACCGACAGCTACACGGTCGAATTTTACAGCCACGTTATGCATATTGTCTCGAATGTGGTGGGGGAATTGGCGCCGGACAAAGATGCACTCGATGCTCTGTTCGCGGGTTTTCCGGCTGGCACGGTAAGTGGCGCACCAAAAGTCCGCGCCTGTCAGATCATTGCCGAACTGGAGCCGGAAACCCGCGGTGCCTATGCTGGCGGCGTCGGCTATTTCTCACCCGATGGCAGCATGGACAGCTGCATCGTTCTGCGTACCGGGATTGTCAAAGATGGCCTGCTACATGTGCAAGCGGGCGCGGGTATCGTCGCCGACAGCGATCCCGCCTATGAACATCGCGAATGTGAAGCAAAATCAGGCGCTTTGCTTGCGGCTGCGAAAGAGGCAGTCAGACGGGCGCAGGATGTTGGCTTCGGGCAGTAGCCGAGACATCCTGGCACCGTCCTTTTGATCGCTACAATGCCAGTCCACGGAACTGCTCACGGGTAGCAGCAAACATGCCGTTCATCGCGTTTGCCACAGCCGGATCAGTTGTCGCCAGTGTCCCGCCGGCAACTGGCGGTTCGGGCGCATATTCTGCTTGCAGGCGTAATGCTTCAGCATATTTCTTGCCTCGCAATGCCGCCACAATCGAAAGGCCGAAATCAAGACCTGCCGAAACGCCTGCACCAGTGATAATATTACCATCGACGACCACACGTTTGTCGACTGCTATGGCCCCGAAATCAGGTAATATTGCGTGCGCACCCCAGTGCGAGGTCGCTCGCCTCCCTTTTAACAACCCGGCTTTACCGAGAATCATTGATCCGGTGCACACGCTGGTAACATAGCGCGCGGTTTCGGCCTGCTTTGCGATCCAGTCGATCGATCGCTGATCCGCCATCACCGCCGCCGTACCCATGGTGCCGCCAGGTACAAACATGATGTCAAGCGGCCCGCCAATATCTTCCAGCTTCGCCGTCGGCGCGATGGCGAGTTGCAGGTCAGAAGCCACGGGATCGAGATTGTCCTGCGTCGTTACCAGATCAACCTTGGCACCCATCATACAAGCAAAGAAGAAATGCGGTCCGACCAGATCCAATGCGGTAAAGCCTGGATAGAGCAGCATCGCCACTTTCTCGTTACCATGCATCTTGATGCCATCAATATTCATCAAATCCATATGAGCGGCTTCTGATTCTTTCTGGGCAGCCGCCAGGGCTGGCGATATATCGCCTGCTGCAATCTGCGCCGCGGCTTGTTCTATCGCCAGAAACGGCGCGGCAAATAGCGCTGATCCGGCACCGAGAAGAAGAGAGCGTCTGTTGATGGTCATAAATTTTCTCCTGAAAAACGAATTTATCCTAAAAATCAAAATTCAAAGTGACGAAAGCCGAGCGTGGATTTCCGGGACGCACCACAGATTGTGCGAGATATTGATAGGGTAGAAAATATTGCGCATCGAAAATATTGTCGATCCGCAATCCCAGACGCGCTGGCCCCCAATCATAGCTCGCCTGCGCGTCGAATATGGCATAGCTGTCGCTGCGCATATTGTTCGGTAAAGTCAGCTCCGCTCTGCTCGCTGCGGTTAACCCGGCACCAACCGCCAAACCATCCAGAGCGCCATTGTTAAACCTGTACCGCACGGCAATTCTGCCTGCATGTTTGGGGACACGCGGCAATGCGTCTCCAACCGGAATCTCCGTATCGGCCGTCACCCGCGCATCGGTATAAGCATAGGAAAGCAGGAAGGACCAATTGCTATTGGGTTCCCAAATAAGGTCCAGCTCGACGCCTTCGCTGCGCTGTTCGCCGGTTTGGATGGATGCTGAGAGATTCGGCGGTTCGGCATTTGGATCTGCGGTAGGGACATTGGAGCGGGTTGAGTCAAACCATGCAACTGTGCCGCTCAGCCCTATATCCGACAATCCTATTTTGATCCCGGCCTCATAATTACGCGCGCGCTCTGGTTCGGGAACTTCATCGCGATTGTTGAAGAAAATCGACAGCCGTGATCCTTCGGCATAGCCCGCAAAAACCGCCAATCCGTCGACAATATCAAAGGTCGCTCCAATGCGGGGATCCCATTCCTTATAAGTTTCCCGGTTGCCATTCCCGCCGAGTAATTCGCGCAAGGTCAGTTCTGAATACCGGACGCTGGCAAGAATGTGCAGGCGGTCAAATAGTGATATCTGATCCTGTACATAGAAAGCCGTGGTGTCATATTCATTCGCGATAAAATTATTTAGCGTCGGGATTTCGCCAAAATCCAGGTCGCTATCAGGATCGGCAAAATCAAACATCCCCAGCGGAACGAAATTGAAACCGGAAGCCGCTTCATAATGGGTTGCGTCATATTGCCCGCCGACCAGCAAGGTATGATTGATCGGGCCAGTATCAAAAACGGCTGTAAAACTGGCATCTAGCGTCCACTCGTCCACACTGGCAGGCAATTGCGCACTGATCAGCGGGAATTCGCTGTTTGTACTGGCGGAGATGGTAGTGGTTGCAAATTCACGGAAATCGTTTTCATATCGCCTTGCACGAAAATCAAAGGTCAGGTTATCGCCAATGGGCTGCGACAGCGAAAAATCGGCGCTCAGATTCTCGACCACCGTGGGCGGTGCATTGGTCGCTCCGGAAAAGCGCAACGGATCGACACTAGGCAAGTCCACCACAGAAGACGGCAAGCCGACATATTCAAGCTGTTCCACCCGGCTGTGCGTGAACCGGGCGATAATCTCGGTTTCGGTCGGTAGCAGCGCGCGCACAGAGCCGTTGATGTAGAAGCGCTCAATAGTCACCGCATCGATAGCATCTCCTGCATCCTGATATTCCGCAATCAGACGGACCGACAAATTATCATCCAGCTGTAAATTGGCATCGCCGCCAATTTGCCATGTGTCAAAACTCCCAGCACGGCCGCGAACTGAAAATTTTGTGCCCGGCTCCGCAGTCTTACTGACAATATTGATGAGCCCGCCAACCGGTGCGCCTGTTCCACCGCCGAAAAGCGCGGAGGTTGCGCCTTTGGCCACTTCGATGCGCTCGACCGCAATCAGGCTTGCGGGATCGGCAACAGCCGTATCGGCATAGCCTATCAAGCCATCCATAAAGATTTCGGCTTCGAACCCACGGACAATCGGATTGGCGAGCACCAGTTCGGAAGACAGAGATGGAATAACCCCCGAAATATTGCGCAACGCCTCATCCAGAGTATTGAGTTCTTGTTCTCTGATCAACGTGTCGGTCAATACCTGGATGGATTGCGGTACCTCGATCAACGGCACGGGCGTGCGGGTAATGCTGGCAACATCAACCGCATAGTTTTGCCTGCTGCCTGTAACGATAATCGTGTTGGATGGAGTCCAGGATTCGGCTGAAGAGGCTTGCTTCTCGGGGAGTTCGGCAACGGACTGAGCCGCAAGAGGAGTGGATAATAGTCCGGCTGCGCATAAAGACGCAGACCCCAACAAAATAGGCTTTTTCATTTATGATTTTCTTTCCGACTTGATTCAATGGTAGCGCGCCGGTTCAGACGCACCGCTGATGATTCAAGCGGATGCAGGCGGTCCCCGAAGAGGTGGTCGCAATCGCGTCAAACGCTCTGACGGCATTGCGGTCCTGACAAGAAGACCCGCAAGCAATATAAAACCAAGCGCAATAGCGAGTTGCACAGGATCAGTTACTGTCATAGCCGATTGGGAGACACTGCTGGAAGAACAGGCCTTTCCGGTCATGTTGGAACCATTGTCATGATCGCTACCATCAGTGCCCATCGGTATGGTGACAGTGCTCTCCGTATCCCCAACACCGTTACAAATTTTGACCGTCATCGTCTGGCTGTCTGCGCTGATCATATATCCATGCGGAACCAACGCTTTCATCGCCAGCGCCAACGTAAACAACGCCACAAACCATAGGCTGCGGGTCTGCAAAAGATGACGGATCAGCTTCATGCGGCGGCGTTACTGAGGTTTACGAGACAATACAAGGCTTCGCGGTGCTAGGGGGTTTCGTGGCATCGAAGCAATTAAGATATGAGATCATATCCATTCGACCCGTCGATGTTGATTAGGCCGCATTTTGGGTTACTTTATGTCCATGACCATATTTGACCGTATATTAATCATTCTTTTCGCCATTTTTGTAGCGGGCACAGTAGAATCCCAAGCTCAGCCCAATGACATGGTGACGCCAGCTGAAACCCTTCAGCCTTCAAGCTCGGCAACCATAAAAGCGCATATGGCATTTTTGGCCGATGATCTTTTGGAGGGACGGGAAGCGGGGACCGCTGGCGAAGCGCGATCCGCCCTGTATATAGCCACGCAGCTTCAGGCGCTTGGCCTGCAGCCAGCGGGTGAAGATGGCGGCTTTTTGCAGGACGTCCCACTCCGCTCGGCGCGGTTAGACCAATCGAAATTCGAATTTTCCATCCAGACCAATGGCACCGAGCAATCCTTTGAAAATGGAAGCGACGTGGCCGTGTCAGCCAGTTTTGCAAGCACAGACCTGTCCGCTGCCGGGGATGTCGTTTTCGCCGGACATGGCATTATCGCGCCAGAGTTGGGCATTGATGATTATGCGGGGCTGGATGTTAATGGCAAAGTTGTTGCGGTGATCGGCGGACCGCCAACGTTTCTGCCTTCAGAAGCAGCCGCGCATTTCGGTTCGTCCAATCAAAAACGGCTTATGGCCGAGGCACGGGGCGCAATCGGTGTCCTCATCATCTGGACACCTGCTCTTGAGAAACGATATCCTTTCGATCTTTGGAAAACGGGATTTGCATCTTGGAATATGACCTGGAGCGATGCTGCCGGAACGTCTCATATTCAGGCACCGGATATTATATTGCGGGCATTTGTACGGGGCGAGGCAACCGACGCGATTTTCAGTGGCGCACCGATTACGGCAGCCCAAGCGATCGCGAAAAGCGAAACTGGTCCGGTGAAGGGGTTTGTATCACAGGCACAAGTCAAACTGTCCCTGACAACCAGACATGATGACACGCGCCAGTCCGCAAATGTCGCCGCCCTGTTGCCAGGATCTGACCCGGTTTTGTCGAAGGAAATTATCGTCCTGACCGCACATTATGATCATGTCGGCATTTGCGCGCCCGATGAAGCAGACAAAATTTGCAACGGCGCATTGGATAATGCTTTAGGCACAGCGCTGATGCTCGACGTTGCCCGCGCCTTGACGGAGCAGGAAACACCGCCAGCGCGTTCCATCTTGTTTCTCGCGGTCGGCGCCGAGGAAAAAGGGCTATTAGGCTCTGACTATTTCGCGGCATCCCCGACCGTTCAACGCGATCAGATCATTGCGAATATCAACCTGGATGGCGGAGCTCCGTTTTACGATTTTAGCGATGTCATCGCATTTGGTGCAGAACAATCTCAAATGGGAGAGCAACTTCAATCCGCCATTGCGCCCATCGGGCTGACCTTGGCTCCCGATCCATTTCCGGAGCAGGGAATATTCACGCGCTCTGATCAATATTCGTTCGTCAAACGCGGCATACCGGCGCTCTTTCTGTATAATGGCTTTACCGGTATGGATGGACAGAACAAAGGGCAAGATATCTGGAACTGGTTTTTTGCCGAGCATTATCATGAGCCGTCTGATGATTTGTCACTGCCCATTGATTACACAGTGTCGGCTAAGTTTTCCAACGTATTTCGCTTGCTGACGTTAGAAGTCGCAAACGCGCCATCTCGACCGTTATGGTATGACGATAGCGTTTTTGGCCAGCGTTTCGCTGCGGACCAACCAAAGGCACAGCGACCGCAATAGATATTTAAGTAAGGTTAGTCTGGGAGACGCTCGTCCATTTGATGCAAATGAAAACTTTTTTGTCGGCATTCGGCATTTAGTACCCCCCCTCATTCCAGCATCTTCGGCGCTTCTTTCTGAAGCTTTCCCTTAATTTTATTAGCAAAGAGCGCCAGTAACGGCGGCAAATCAAACACGGCATAAACCTCGTCTTCACGGACGTGCATTTTTCCGCCGATCCGTTGGCCCATGGCTTCCAATGTGCAGTGCATGGTGTCGCCTTCCCAGTGATGATCCGTCACTGTCGCGCCGGGCACTGATTCACCGAGTGTATGAACTCCGTTGCCGATCCGGCTGCGTGCTTCTGCCAGCCCCAATTTATGCGCTATGGTAACGGTTACTGGTTCGCCCATCATAGTATCTCCCCTTCGCTATCAATATCACCCCGATTTCCTTCGTCAAACGATCTGCTTGATAAGCAGCAGAAAAACTTGGCCTGCCGGGTTTTTATCATTAGGCAGCTTTGCATGATCTTGGTTATCGATAATTATGACAGCTTTACCTTCAACCTGGTCCACTATCTTATGGAACTGGGCGCAGAGATACAGGTAGAGCGCAATGACGCGATGAGCGCGCGTGAGGCCCTGGCGACCGGCGCGGATGCATTTTTGATTTCACCGGGGCCGTGCACACCAAATGAAGCAGGCATATCGCTGGACTTGGTCGCCGCCTGTGCCGATGCCGAAAAACCGCTGCTGGGTGTTTGCCTTGGCCACCAAAGCATTGGTCAGCATTTCGGCGGTAAAGTCGTGCGCGGTGGACTGATGCATGGCAAGACTTCGCCTGTGGTCCATGACAATAGCGGCGTATTTGAAGGCCTTCCTTCGCCCTATTCGGCCACGCGCTATCACTCTCTTATCGTTGAGGATATTCCCAATTGTCTGCCAATCAATGCTACGGCGGAAGATGGATCGGTCATGGGTTTTCGACACGAAAGCCTGCCGATCCACGGCGTGCAATTTCACCCGGAGAGCATCGCCACCGAATATGGCCATGAGCTGCTCGCCAATTTCATGACGCTGGCGGGCCTTGCGCCAAAGCAACTGGCATGAGTGAAAAAATTGTCTTTACGCCCTGTGAGGACGATCTGCGGGCAGCCTATAGCTTGCACATGAAGCAGATAGACTGGAAACGCATGGGCCTGCTCATTGCACTTGCTTTCATTGTCAGCATCGCTTGGTTTTTATTTGACGGCTCGAACAGCCTTAAACCCATCAGGAATTTTGTGCTCGGGATGACGGTCTGGGTTGGTGTGGTCATATTGCTTGTCCGGTTCGCTCTGCCGATCTGGTGGGCCCCGCGTCTTTCCAAAAAAATATATAAACAACAAAAAGACTTGCAATTAGAGACGATCACCTGGTGGGATGATGAAAAACTCTATTCCAGCAATGACCAAGGCCATTCAAATTTGACCTTTGCGGACATGGTCAAATGGCGCGCCAACAATGATATAATTTTGCTTTATCGTTCTGATCATTTGTTCAACTTTCTACCGGTTAGAATATTCAAGGATTTGGCGCATAAGGATGGATTGATCCGGCGGCTTAACGGTGCTGGCGTACCTGGAGAGACTAAATCATGATGACCCTGCCTGATCCCGCATTGCCGCTTTCGGCATCGGATGCTCGCGCTGCCTTTGCGACGATTTTGGATGGTAAAGCGGATAGCGAAGCCATTGGCAGTTTTCTTGTAGAGCTCGCTGATCGCGGCGAAACGGCAACAGAGATTGCCGCCGCCGCCCAGGAAATGCGCGCCCGCATGATCACGGTCGATGCACCTGCGGGAGCGATTGATGTGTGCGGCACGGGCGGCGATGGCAGCCACAGCCTGAATATTTCCACCGCCACCGCCCTGGTCGTTGCCGCCTGTGATGTACCGATGGCCAAACATGGCAACCGCGCTGCATCCAGCAAGTCGGGTGCTGCAGATACGTTGGAGGCTTTGGGGCTTGATCTCGCCAAAGCGGCCACTGGCGGCGAAAAATCGCTGCGCGAAATCGGCATCGCTTTTTTCTTCGCACCCAATCATCATCCCGCGCTTGGGCCGCTTGCGCCCATTCG
This sequence comes from Parasphingorhabdus cellanae, assembly GCF_017498565.1. Classification (NCBI taxonomy): domain Bacteria; kingdom Pseudomonadati; phylum Pseudomonadota; class Alphaproteobacteria; order Sphingomonadales; family Sphingorhabdaceae; genus Parasphingorhabdus; species Parasphingorhabdus cellanae. Next base: position 55,178 of record NZ_CP071794.1, on the reverse strand, counting down.
CAAAGCTATCGGCCGGCGGACTATTTTCAATCTGCTTGGCCCGCTATGCAATCCTGCACGCGTCACGCGGCAGCTTATCGGCGTTGCCTCACCAGATCTGGTGGAGACTTATACCGAAGCTGCGACGCAGCTGGGTTATGAGAAAATCATGATCGTTTCGGGTGAAGAGGGCCTGGATGAGCTCAGCATTTCAGGCCCTTCCAAATTGGCGATGGTCGAGGGGCAGTCCATTACACACAGTCGGATCACACCCGAAGATCTTGGTTTAGCGCGCCATAGCATGGAGGCGATAAAAGGCGGCGATGCCAAATATAATGCCGCCGCTCTTCGCGATTTGCTGTTGGGAGAACCTTCTGCCTATCGCGACGCTGTGATGCTGAACAGTGCTGCAGCATTGATGATCGCAGGCGAAGCCGATAGCTGGGAAACCGGCGCAGAAGAAGCCGCCGAAGCGCTCGACAAGGGACTAGCAAATGCGTTGCTCAATTGCTGGATCGCCAATCAATGAGGTGCGACCGATGAACAAGCTCACCGAAATATGTGAAGCAAAACGCGACCATGTGCGCCAGCGCCGAACCGATATTTCCATTTCAGCCATGCATGATCAGGTTCGCCATCAGGCTGAACCACGCGGGTTTATAAAAGCGATTGAAGAAAAGGCAGCAAATGGCTTTGCTTTGATCGCTGAGATAAAGAAGGCGAGCCCATCGAAAGGGCTGATCCGCGATGATTTTGATCCGCCAGCCCATGCCCGCGCCTATGAAGCGGGTGGAGCGACCTGTCTATCGGTTCTGACTGATACGCCCTATTTTCAGGGCGCAGATGAATTTCTTGTTGCAGCGCAAGCCGCCTGCAACTTACCGTGTTTGCGGAAGGATTTCATGGTTGATCCGTGGCAAGTAGACGAATCGCGCGCGCTGGGTGCTGATGCGATTTTGATCATCATGGCAGCGCTGGATGATGGTCTGGCCCTCGAAATTGAGGCGGCAGCAATCGCATTGGGTATGGACGCCTTAATCGAAGTACATGACGAAGAGGAACTGGAGCGCGCTTTGCAGTTAAAATCGCGTCTTTTGGGCATCAACAACCGCAATCTCAAAACTTTTGAAACCAGTCTGGAACAAACCGAACGGCTGTCTAAACTGTTGCCCGACGACCGGATCATGGTTTCCGAAAGCGGCATTTTCACGCATGATGATTGTCAGCGATTGTCTCGCTCTGGCGCACGCGCTTTTTTGGTCGGAGAGTCGCTCATGCGGCAGGATGATGTGGAAGCAGCCACGCGTCAGCTTTTAACCGGCAGTCCAAAGTAGAGAAGAGGCTTAAATGAGCAAACTCACCCATATAGATGGCGATGGCGCCGCCCATATGGTCGACGTTTCGGCCAAAGACGACACGATACGCGAAGCCCGCGCTGAAGGTGTGATCCATATGGCTGCAGAGGTGCTTGAAACGATTAAAGCCAACGCAATGAAAAAGGGCGATGTGCTCGCCACCGCACGGATTGCTGGGATCATGGCGGCGAAAAAGACCAGCGAGCTGATCCCGCTCTGCCACCCGCTGGCGCTCAGCAAGGTCGCCGTTGAATTTGAATTTCTGGATGATGGCATAAGGGTTGAGGCCATGGCCCGGCTTACCGGTAAAACTGGCGTGGAAATGGAAGCATTGACGGCTGCTTCGACTGCGCTCTTGACAGTATATGATATGTCCAAAGCAATGCAGAAGGACATGGTCATCAGCGACATTCGCCTGCTATCAAAATCCGGCGGAAAATCGGGAGACTGGACGGCCGAATGAAGCCATTATTGCCTCTGGAAGAAGCGCAAAAGCGGCTGATTGCCATGGCGCAGCGGTCGCCATCAGAAACAATTCCGGTGGGAGAGGCCAATGGCCGCTATCTTGCGGAAGATCTTATCGCAAAACGCAGCCAGCCCGCGGCCGATATGTCCGCGATGGATGGCTATGCCATTGCCTTTGACGACCGCGCCGGACCTTGGCAGCTGGTCGGCGAATGCAAGGCGGGAAGCCCGCCCTGCCCGCCGATACAGGCTGGCCAGGCAGCGCGTATCTTTACGGGGGCGCTGTTACCGGAGGGCGCCGATACGGTCGTGATGCAGGAAAATGTAAAATCGGACGGTGCAAAGATCCAGCTGATAGATGATCCTTCGCCGGTTAAAGGCCGCCATGTGCGGCATGCTGGCGGCGACTTTAAAGCCGGCGATGTCGCCTTGAAAGCCGGCTTGCAACTTAATCCCGCAGCCTTGGGGCACGCCGTCATCGCCGGCGCCGGCCACTTGTCTGTTGGCGGTACTCCGAAAATTGCAGTCCTTTCTACTGGAGACGAACTCGTCGCGCCGGGTGACGATACCGAAGCGCATCAGATACCGGCGAGCAATGATGTCATGATCGCTGCGATGCTAGATCAGCTCCCTGCCAAATCCCGATCAATTAGCCGGATCAAGGACGATATGGATAGCCTTTGCGCCGCTCTCGAAAGCGCGGAAGATTGCGATATAATTGTTACCATCGGCGGGGCGTCGGTGGGTGACCATGATCTCGTCGCGCCTGCCTTTAATCGGCTGGGAGGCCATACGGATTTTTGGAAAATAGCTATGAAACCGGGCAAACCGCTTATGGCCGGAAAGCTTGGCAGCAGCCTCGTCGTCGCCTTGCCCGGCAACCCTGGATCTGCCTTTGTCACGGCGACATTATTCCTGGTACCGCTTATCCGTTATCTCGCCGGAGCAGAAGATTACATGCCCGTCATGCAGAGCGCGACATCCTCTTCGATGTTACCAGCGACTAGCCAGCGAGCAGAATTTCTAAGAGCCAAGGTTGATGGATCTGGCATCACCGCTTTTGACAGCCAGGATAGCGCCAAGCTTTCCATACTCGCAGCAGCCAATGCGCTGCTCTATCGCCCGGCGCATAGTCCGGAACAGCAAAAAGGTGCGGAAGTTTCTTATATAGCCATCTGAAATGGCTTGACTTAACCCTATTTGTTTCATAATTGTTCTTTATTCGTTCCCGATAAGGACATGAAATATGCTCACGCCCAAACAACATGAACTGCTGTGTTTCATCCATAATAGCTTGGAGGAATCTGGTGTATCCCCGTCTTTTGAAGAGATGAAAGACGCATTGGGATTGAAATCCAAATCGGGTGTCCATCGATTGATCAGCGCTTTGGAAGAGCGCGGCTTCCTGCGGCGGCTACCCAATCGCGCACGGGCTCTGGAGGTTACTAAACTTCCCGAAGGCGGTAATTTGAAACCGGCACCGTCCAATGTCGTCAATATCATGCCTGACGCGGTTCGCTCTGCTCCGATGAAAGAGATTCCGGTGGCGTCCAATGATGTGATTGAAATCCCGCTTCACGGTAAGATCGCCGCTGGTGTGCCGATTGAGGCGCTAGAAGGACAATCTGCGCTCAGCGTGCCGGCGGCCCTTTTGGGATCGGGTGAACATTATGCACTGGAAGTATCCGGTGATTCGATGATCGATGCGGGCATTTTAGACGGTGATTACGCGCTCATTCAGCGTACCGAAACCGCACGCAATGGCGAAATTGTAGTTGCACTCGTCCATGATGAGGAAGCCACGCTCAAATATCTGTTTAAAGACAGCGGTCAGGTTCGCCTTGATCCTGCTAACCCAGCCTATGAACCACAAATATTTGGTGCCGGCGAAGTACGTATACAGGGCAAAATGGCAGGATTATTGCGGCGTTATAATTAGGTTTTTGCCGGCTTTCTCTGCATTCGGCCTTTTTTCGGGATCGCTGAAACGCGTCCATGCTTGACGCCCAGTGTCGCTCAACGTGGTTTTCACCTGTTGGCTTTCAAGGTCGATCGTCATGCCACCAACTTGCTGCAAAAGCGTGCGGTCCGCCTTGAACCAGCGCGGCTGACAACTGGCGGGCAAGCGCCTTTCACTGACGACGATATCGGCTCGGCTGCAGGCGGCAGATAGCGCCAGAGCCGGAATATAATAAGAGCTGCGCGTCGTCACCATAGTCCAGTTTCTATCAGACGCTTCAACGATCACCGTACAACTATCGACATTGCATTGAGCATTGGGCCAGTTCTCCAGTGCTATGGCATCGCCATCAATACCGGCATTTTCCAAAAGCATATCATATGCAAAACCGCCTTTGCTGGTCCGCAACATTGCCAGTTCTCCTGATTGATTGCGGATACCAACATGTCGCCCATCGCTAGTGATATAGATATCTGGCGGACGGTCTGTCAGTATGATCAGCGTCCCGCAACATACCGGCAACAGTCCCCATGCCCGCCAACGCTGAGTCCACAACGCCAACCACAATCCGCCAAATATCAGCAACCCGAAAGCCGCCAGTGGCATGGTTGGTAACATCGTTACCGATCCTGGGCTGCCGGACACATAATGAGCCAGAACCAGAAGACCGTTGAGCGCTTTTTCACAAACCCACCAGACGGGTGCGCCCAGACCCACGATATCGAGCAACAATGCCAGGGCTTCGAGTGGCATGATGAAAAATGTAGTGAGCGGAATTGCAATGATATTCGCTAAAGCGCCGTAAATTCCAGCCTTGTGAAAATGGAAGAGCGCAATCGGCATCAGTGCCAATTCCACAACAAGTCCCGTCAAAAACAGAGCCAGTATCGCTCTGCCAAAACGCTTCAAAACAGCTTCATCTCTTCGAGAAAAAAGAGACTGAATCCTTGGGTGGGTATGGAGTGCGATAATCGCCGTAACGGCCGCAAAACTAAGTTGAAAGCTGGGGCCCACTAAAGATTCAGGCCAGATGATCAGGACCAGCAATGCGCCAGCAGCCACCATCCGAAGAGTGATGGCGCTCCGACCGATGATGAGCGCGGTCAGTATAAGCAATGCCGCAATGCAAGCCCTTATCGTTGGGACTTGTGCGCCCGTTAGCAATGTATAGGCCAGCGCTGCTGCCGCCGCGCAACTGGCAGCGATCAGCGGCAATCGAAAGCGCAAGGCCAATGCCGGGAACAAGGCCAATACCCGCATCACCAGTAGATAAACCGCGCCGACAATCGCGGTCACATGCAACCCGCTGATCGACAGAAGATGCGCCAGCCCGCTGCGGCGCATTGCCTCAGCATCTTCGTCACTAATGGCCCCGCGATCGCCAGTCGCAAGCGTTGCCCCAATGGCTCCTGCCCCACCGTCCATCTGAGACTGGACATGATTGGAAAGCCTCTGGCGATAATCTGGTAGTAAAGCCATAGGTCCCCACTTCGGTTTTGCGGGCTCGATGACCTTTATATCTCCAAGTGCTTGGCCCGTAGCACCCAGTCCCATGAACCAGGCACGGCGAGAAAAATCATAAGCACCCGGCAAGGACGCCATGGCCGGTGGCATAAGCCGGGCGCGTAGTTGGACAACAGCACCCGCCTTCAAATCGTCCGTTGCTTTGTCAATCGGTACATTCAACCGCACGCGCGGAGGCAAACCTTGTTTCTCATGCGTATCGAGGGTCAGGCGAAAGATATCACGCGCGCTCACGATTTCGGTCTTTTCGATCTCACCATAGAAAGTCGCTACGGTTGGACGTTCCAAAACTGGGGCCGCAACGGACACTGATCGTATCCACATGATCGCACAGCCGGCGCCAAGAAATAAGAGAAACCAGAAAATGGCTGAGCCGATGCGCGTCCCCTGCCCCATCAATTTGACAAAAACAGCCAAGCCCAGGCAGAAAGCGATAAATGCAATCCATAAATGAGAATCGGCCATCAAAAACCAGCTCGCGATTCCCGTGCTAAGGCCAACCGGCACCCAAAGCGGTAGCTGATCGCGTTCTTTTTCCAAGCATATTTCAAGCTGCCCAAAAATTTGCGAATTTCTAACATATTCAGGCAATTGTCGGGCGCGAAACAGCATGCTAAGGGCCTTGCCAACAACACCAGTAATGGTGACCCTTTTTAATTTTTCATGCGCTACGTCAGAGCTATCGAGATCAAAACCACTCTGCATCGCATTTGCCTAACACAGGATGAAATCAAGCGTGACTCTTAAAGAAACCGACACAGTCGTTACACGTTTTGCCCCCTCTCCGACGGGCTTTTTGCATATTGGTGGTGCGCGCACCGCGATGTTCAACTGGCTATTTGCAAGACATCATGGCGGGAAAGCGCTGCTGCGGATCGAAGATACCGACAAGGCCCGTTCAACCCAGGAAGCGATTGATGCCATTTCAGAAGGGCTGGAATGGTTGGGGCTGGATTGGGACGACGAAACCGTCTTTCAATCCGAACGCGCGACGCGTCATGCGGAAGTTGCGCATGAGCTGCTTGCATCCGGCAATGCCTATAAATGTTTTGCTACACCGGAAGAACTGACCGCCATGCGCGAGCAGCAGAAAGCCGAGAAAAAGCCGATGCGTTATGACGGTCGCTGGCGTGATCGTGATCCGTCTGAAGCGCCAGAGGGCGCGCCTTATGTTGTCCGTCTTAAAACCGAAACCGGTGGCAAATTGGCAATCGAAGATGCCGTTCAAGGAGAGGTGTCTGTTCAAAATAGTGAGATTGATGACTTTATCCTGCTGCGTTCAGACGGAACACCTACTTATATGCTAGCGGTTGTGGTCGACGATCATGATATGGGCGTGACCCATCTGATCCGCGGGGATGATCATCTCAACAACGCGTTCCGACAGCTTGCTATGATCCGCGCTATGGGTTGGAGAGAACCGACCTATGCGCATATCCCCCTAATCCACGGTAATGACGGCGCCAAACTTTCCAAACGGCATGGCGCATTGGGCGTCGAGGCTTATCGCGATATCGGCATCATGGCCGACGCCATGTTCAATTACTTGCTCCGTTTGGGTTGGGGCCATGGTGATGACGAAATTATTTCGCGCGCTCAGGCGATAGAGTGGTTTGGGCTTTCCGGCGTTGGAAAATCGCCGTCGCGCTTTGATGCCAAAAAACTTCAAAATTTGAACGGACAATATATTCGAGAAGCCGATGATAGCGCTCTTGTTACCCTGACCACGCCATGGATTGAGGAAGAGCTTGGTTCTAAATTATCACCTGCTGACTCCAATTTATTGGCTCAAGCCATGCCGGTTTTAAAAAGCCGCGCAAAGAATCTTATCGAATTGGCTAATAATAGCCTTTTTCTCTATAAAAAACGACCACTTGACCTCGACGAGAAGGCACAATCTCTGCTAGATGCTGACGCACGGCAGCTGCTTGAATCGATTCACTCGACCTTGGCCGACCTTGAAGATTGGACGATCGAGGCAACAGAGGACAGAGTAAAAGCCATAGCAGAGGCCGCCGAATTGGGGTTAGGGAAGCTCGCACAACCTATGCGGGCCGCTCTGACGGGAAGTACCAGTTCACCCGGAATTTTTGACGTGCTGATACTCTTGGGCAAGGAAGAGTCATTGGATCGTCTTGCAGATCAGATAAAGTAACCTGAAGTTTCAGGGTCAGAAAGGACAATATTGTGGGCAACAATAGCGCAGGATTTAATATCAACGGCGAAAATCACGAATTCGCGATGATGAAGGGAACCGAAGGACCGGATGTTGTTGATATCCGGAAGCTCTATGCACAAACCGGCGCGTTCACTTATGATCCTGGCTTCACCTCTACCGCGAGCTGTGAATCTGAGTTGACTTTTATTGATGGCGGCGAAGGCATATTGCTGCACCGCGGCTATCCAATCGAACAGCTTGCCGAGCACAGTAGCTTTATGGAAGTGGCGCATTTGCTGCTGCGCGGAGAACTGCCAACTTCCGACGAATATACCGATTTTACTAGCACGATTACTCGCCATACTATGTTGCATGATCAATTGCGCGGTTTTTATCAGGGCTTTCGCCGTGACGCGCATCCCATGGCGATCATGTGCGGTGTTGTTGGCGCGCTCTCCGCTTTCTATCATGATAGCACAGATATTAATGATCCACAGCAGCGCATGATTGCCAGCCACCGGTTGATCGCAAAAATGCCGACCATTGCGGCGATGGCTTATAAATATGCAGTTGGTCAGCCGTTTCTCTACCCGGATAACAGCCTGAGCTATACCGGTAATTTCTTGCGAATGACCTTTGGCGTTCCCGCAGAACCCTATGAGGTGAATCCCGTCATTGAAAAAGCGATGGATCGGATTTTCATCCTCCATGCCGATCACGAGCAGAACGCATCCACTTCAACGGTTCGGCTTGCTGGTTCTTCCGGCGCCAATCCGTTCGCCTGCATCGCCGCTGGCATTGCCTGCCTCTGGGGCCCTGCCCATGGCGGCGCTAACGAAGCGGCATTGAATATGCTCCATGAAATTGGACATCCAGACCGTATTCCGGAATATATCGCCCGCGCCAAGGACAAGGACGATCCATTCCGTCTTATGGGATTTGGCCACCGGGTGTACAAAAACTACGACCCGCGCGCGACGGTTATGCAGAAAACCGTTCGGGAAGTATTCGACGCACTGAAAGTTTCTGATCCAGTCTTCGATGTTGCGCTGCAGCTTGAAGAAATGGCGCTGAATGATCCGTATTTTAAAGAGAAGAAACTGTTCCCGAATGTCGATTTCTATTCGGGCATCATCCTTTCAGCAATTGGTTTCCCAACATCCATGTTCACCGCCCTGTTTGCGCTGGCACGGACCGTAGGCTGGGTTGCGCAGTGGAACGAGATGATTTCTGATCCCGGTCAGCGCATCGGACGTCCGCGTCAGCTTTATACGGGACCGACCCACCGCGACTATGTTGAGATCAGCAAGCGCTAACCTCCGTAGCAAATGTTTTGAAAAAGGGAGCTTTATCGCTCCCTTTTTTATTGTGATTAGACTTCGCGGGTTGGAAGGCTCAGCTTAAATGTGGACCCTTTGCCAACCGCGCTCCTTACGGTCAGGCGGCCATTCATGGCGTTGGCCAGACGGCGGGAAATGAATAGCCCCAGGCCGCTGCCACCGTCGCCAGATCGCCCTAACCTTTCAAATTTCTCAAAGATCAGTTCATGGTTTTCTTCGGCAATGCCGTCCCCCTGATCACGGACCGTTACCGACGAAACATCGCCTTCATCAGCGACCTGCAATTTTATCACCGAACCATCGGGTGAATAGCGGATGGCATTGCCAATGAGATTCACCAAAATTTGCAGAACACGCCGAAATTCTCCCTTTACCGGCATTGCAAGGTCTTTATCGGGAAGATCAATTCGGATTTGGTGATCGGCCGCTTTGACTGCAAGCAAACCTGCAGCTCGATGAGCCAAATCAACCAGATCGATATCGTCAACAGCGACCGAGAAACTGGTGCGCTGAATAGCTTCCAGATCCGACAGATCATTGACCAGATCCATCAAATGACGGCCCGCAGACGCGATATCTTTGGCATAGTCGGAATAGTCACCGCGCAATGGGCCTTCCAATCGACTACCGATTGTCTCGGCATTAGCGATTATCTTCCCCAATGGCTGGCGCAAAGCGGGACCAAGCTGGGCGCCAAATAGGGAGTCGCTAATCAGATCGCCTTGGCCAATGCTTTTTCGCGCAACATCAGTATCTTCCTCTGCTAGCCTGTCCTGATCCAGTTCCAGCGAAAAACGATAGCCGGAAAAAAGGCCTTCATTATCGATGAGCGGCTGTCCGGAAAGAACATAATATGATTTTTTGCCCCGGCGCTGGCGCACATGTTGGCCGCGCACAGGCTGACGCTCCGAGATGGACTCAACCAATACGCTTTGCTTTGACGGCTCGACGAAATCGAGAACGTCCAAAAGAGAATGGCCGATATAATTTTCGACTGCATCCAAATCGCCGGGCAACGACAAGGCCATTATCCGCAGCGAAGCATCGGTCCGAATTGATCCTCGTCCATTCAACCGGTCAAAGTCACGACGCCGCCCGGGTTCCGCATCGTTTGTCGAAGGCGCCGGTGATTCTTTCCAATCAACAATGTTGATTGAAATGACACCCTTTTGTTCATCGCGATGAAGCCGGATTTCCACCCACATGCTGATCAGATTATCCTCGTCAGCGGCCTGCACCGAGCGCGACAGATTCATGTCGAGCTGGCGGCTCAACCGGCAAAGGCTCAAAAGTTGTGGAACGGCGAGCGGACCACCTTCATATCCACCGCAATGCAAATGCAGGCGAAGCAGAGGTGGGTCGGCCGAGATCAGCCGGCCATCAGCATCCAACAGGCCACGCACCGGCTCAGCAAGATTGCCCGGAACCGTCATTACGCGGGCATGCCTGAAAGATGCACGTTTAGTCGCTGCTGCGCGTCCTGATAGAGTGCATTGGTCGACCAACTGGAAACTAGCTCTGTCGCTTTAGCCTCTTCAATTTCACTATAAGAAGCGCGGGTAAGTACGTGCCCGCTGCCGTCCAGAGCGCTGAAAATCGATGACGCGTGATCCGGCGAAAGCTTGATGGCACGCATGGTCAAAACAAGTCGCGCCATATTCGGCTCGGCGGTAAACAATATCAACTGATCAACCGATAATCCCGATCGCCGTGCCAAGCGGGCAAGAAACAGGTCGAGGCCATCATGTATGGGATGCAGATTCTGCTCGCTTGCGTCTGCTTGATCGACAAGTTGTGCTAGGCGCTGTGCCCGGTTCTGGGTTCCAATCCCCTCATCATGCCCGCCAAGTAATTTTTCTGCAGCCTTTCTGAGTTCTGGCCCCTCATCACCGGATAATTTTTGCAGCGCAGCAGTTATCGGCCATGTGAGTTCGAATAATGTCTCTGCCGACAGATTTGAGATATGGGCTTGAAGAGAGCCGGATCCAATATTGTCTCGGCTTTGTGTGACCAGCAAGGCCATTGCAGCATCGGCAATGGATGCATCTTCGTCGTCAAGATAGCGGGTCAAAACAGCTTCGAGATCGGCTTGCGATATTTTCTGTAACAGACGAGCACCCAGTTCGGCTCGCTGAATGGAGGTAAACACATTATCGAGCAGCGTTTTACTATTCAGTAAACCTGCATTTTGAAGCAGCGTATAGCTATGAACTCTGCCGCTATTACCAATTTCGATAATTATATCCTGCTGCATGCTGAAATCTTTGACTGCGATCATGCAGATTTCCGTCTCGATTTCCTGAACCATGGCCCTTAGATATTGACGGCCGTTGGACAACATCCGATCAGACAAAATAACGTTGGATTTGGGGAACAAAGCTGACGCCAGGTCATCAGATATATGCGCGCTGGAAGCGCCTATTTCAGTTGCCTGCTGGACAAGCCCAACGCTTGGATTCCTATCCATTGAAAAATCTCGCTTCACCATAGAGTTACCCCTAGGCTAATGTGGTTAATATCTGGCTAAGTAGCAATATCTGCTATTGAAGAGGATCTGGTCGCGAATCTTCAGCAGACCCGCCGCGTTGCGCAAGTATGAGATAGACGAGACAGAATAGTGTAACCAAATAGAGCCCGGTCGAAAAAACACCAAAGGCAGCTGCCAATAATAATACCAATAGTATCAAACTGGTATCAGGTATTATCGGGTTTAATCGCTTATTTTCCGGCTGCGTGAAAATAATCCACAAATTCCCAAACAGCAAAAGCAATATGGTTATGTCGCCGGACATGGACTCAGGGCTCGCCAAATTCACGACCGCAACTGTCAAGACGGTCGCCGCAAGCAAATGGAAACACAAGCTTAGCAGATCAACTCTGCGGCTGCGTGCGGAAAGAATCGAGATTCGATGATGAAGAGCAAGGGCGATAGATCCAGCGAACAACAAACCAAGTGCTACAGCGGGCCAACCCAATAGTCCCAGTGTTACAGCAACTGTCGCCGCACCAAGGCTGGCGAACCCACTATAGTTTTTTGCACTGGGCGATTTCCAAAGAACCGGAATGAGCTTGCGCATCGAGGGCCAAAGCAGGAACCGGTCAAACACATTCTGTTTGGGCAGCTTTATCGCGCCAAGCTGTCTCTTGGCATAAGCGTCGCTCGCTTCTGAATTCAGCAACTGCGATACAGCATCATCCAGCATATCCGTGTCAGAAACAAGCGCGCGCGCCGATTCTGCCTGCACAGCAGTGCGAAGCAATGCCGATCCGATGTCCCAATCGTCGGGAATATCAGCTATTTCTGCCAAACGCTCGCTTTTCAGAAGTGCGATACCAAGCCATCGGTGAGTTAAGTCGATCCGCTCAAAATTGTCGTAATTGTCGGCGTTAGCAACGACGTAAATCAGCTCTTCGGATTGGTCCTGTATTTTCTGTTCAATAGAATGATCAGGAAAAACCCCATCGCCAAGAAAGATCAAATCGTCACCTTGGGACACATAGTCTTGCAAATCCAGAGCATTGCGGGCGATATCAATTTTGATGTCGTGATTTTTCAGATTGTCCGCATATTGCAGAAGCTCGCTATGCATGGTGGGGCTCAAGAAAATAATCTTTTCCGCACCCATTTGCCGGACGGATTGCACTTGCCGTGACAGGATATTGCTGTCGAATAGAGGCAGCATGGCCGCAGGCTTATTTCCCGCAGGACTCTCGGCCGATAACGAAATTAATCCTAGTCTCAACAAATCATCCTAGATCACAAACCAAACGGTCTCGGCTTCTTATAGGATTTACGGCAATAGCATCAAAGCTATATCTGCCGATAAACTGTCATCAAATATTTGGATCATTTAGTCGCGATGATTTTCAATCGCCGCGATAGCTTGTTCGAGCCTTCTCAACACTGTTGGTTCACCTGGCGCAGCTGTCGCGGCCTCTTCGGCCAATATAAGAACCTGCGTCGCCCCAAAACTGGCCGCCAGACCTTTCAAACGCCAGGCTGCATATTGCCAATTGGCATCACAACGCGCCCTATGCAGCAAATCAACTTGCCGTTTCGCGCTATCCAGAAAGGCTGTGCGTAGCTCGGCGATAAGCGACTGATCGTCACCTACTGCTGCGGCCAATGCCGCGTCGAGCGCTCCGTAATCAAATGACATGAGGCTTTTCTAAGGCGCCATGGTTAACTTATGGTTTCTCCCGACGCGTTTTAATGGTAAATACGACTCATGACAGCAGGATCAAAAATTATCGGAATTAGACGTGACCAAGGCACAGAGCCTCATATGGAACATGTCGAAATTGACGAAACAGAAGGCAGTGAAGCCCTCGAACGCAGCGACGAAGATCGTACGAAGGCAGAGGAAATCAATGCGGAACAACATGTTGAAGAGATAAATAGTGACGAAGAGTGGAGTCATTACAGCGATGACGACGCCGTTCCATCTTCAAAAAGCCAGTTCTTCGCACCTATCTTATTGGGGCTCTCAATAGCATTATGGACTGGCTTTTTTGCGTGGGCCAATCGCGATATATTTACAACAATTCCCACCATGAAGGGTGGAATTGAACTGCTTTCGCAATTCTGTCTGCCCATTGCGACCTTCGCGATCCTCTATTTGCTCTATATGCGCAACAGCACCCGGGAAGCGAAACGCTTCGACGATGTGGCGTCTTCGTTACGTGCAGAATCGGAACAGCTGGAATATCGTCTTAAGACTGTAAACAATGAACTGGCAATGGCACGGGAATTCCTCGCTGGCGAAACCAGAGAATTAGAGACATTGGGCTCCCAGTCTTCCGATAAACTCAACAAAGCAGCTGGAAATATCAAAACGGCGTTGAGCGACGGGTTGTCCAAGATGAAGAAATTGGATGATGTTGGCGGAGCAGCTTTTAAAAATCTTGAGCAACTGCGTGAGCATCTGCCTGTGGTGATAAACACCGCCAAAGACGTAACAAACCAAATCGGAAATTCGGGCCGTTCGGCACAAGCAGAAATTGCCGCTATGGTTACGACGCTCAAACGGGTTGGAGATGTTGGTACAGCGGCGAAGAAAAGTCTGGATGAGCTCACCCAACGCTCCGAAGAATCACTAGATAATCTTGCGACAACCGCAGAAGACATCAAAAAGAAACTCACAACACAATTGGCTGAGGCTGAAACCGGGACCAATCGTATCGCTGGTGTTTTGAAAAACGCATCGGCGGAAGTAATGGAAGCACTGCACGAGACCCGCGCGGAATTAGCGACAGAGACATCGGAGAGCTCTCAAGCCATCAGAGCTGACCTTGCGGCCTTGGAAGAAACAATGGCCTCAGTCGGTAAGGCCGCAGATGATGAAGAGGCTCGCCTGAAAAAATTGGTTGCAGAACTTAATCAGAATATAATTGAAATTTCTGCCAAAGTCGAAACGCTGGACAATGAAAGCGGAGAGAAAACCGCTAAACTTGCTTTTGCGATGACCGCTCTTGAGCAGAATAGTGAAGCGCTCAAAGCTTCTATCGAAGAAGGACATGGCACCGCTGACGGCATGATTGAGCGAATAGAGCGGATGCTGGTCGCGCTGGATAGTAGTGCCCGAGAGCTTGATGAAACGCTGCCAGCAGCCTTTGAGCGGATGAACGAAAAAACCGAAACCAGCTTCGCTTCCTTTGGCCGCATGACGGAAGAAGCTTCGAAAGTCGGCATTGTAGCGGATGAGGTTACCGCAAAGATTGAAAAATCTGATGAAGCCATTGAAGAACAGCGCGCCAAGCTTGCTAAGTTGAGCCACGATGGGAATATCGCGACTGATAATGTTCTCGGGAAAATCGAAGGACTAGCCAAAGAGCTGCAAGACGTTCGGGATCAAAATGAAGCTTTGGCCGAGAGTGCCGGAGAGAAATTGATCAGTGCCCTGCTCCGCGTTAAAGAAACGGCAAGACAGGCATCGGAACACTCGCGGGAGGCACTGGAAAATTCTATATCCAGTTCTGCAGAAGCCTTTGAGAGGGTCAGCGAAGAAGCTCTCAACAAGATTATTGACGAGAAAATTACATCAATTGCACCCAAGCTGGAAAAAGCTGTCTCCAATGCAGTGGCGACAACCGAGTCAACGGCGGGTCACCTGACCAGTCAGCTCAATGCTATTGAAGAAATGACGGTCAAGCTGGAACAACGGATTCTGTTCGCCAAGGAAAAAGCCGAACAGAGCAGCGAAGAGAATTTCACCCGCCGTGTTGCCTCGCTGACCGAGTCGCTTAATTCAACGGCAATTGATGTCACCAAATTGCTGTCCAATGAAGTAACCGACACGGAATGGGCCGCTTATCTGAAAGGCGACCGCGGCATATTTACACGCCGTGCCGTCCGTTTGCTGGATGCTGGAGAAGTTCGCGAGATATTGTCAGAATATGACAATAATTCTGAATTCCGTGAACATGTGAACCGCTATATCCATGATTTCGAGACCATGCTTCGAGGCGTCCTCGCAACGCGAGATGGCAGCGCGGTGAGCGTCACCCTGCTGTCTTCCGACATCGGTAAATTATATGTCGCATTGGCGCAGGCAATCGAACGTCTGCGTAGCTAGTTATAGCCGATAGTTAATCAGCCAGACGTTCGATGCTACCGAAGAAGTCGATATCCTCGACCGTAATCCACTGGTTCGTATAATTGAAATAGAATAGCACAAATGCAAGCGTTGCCAGCAACGTTGTATACAACAGCACGCGGCCCGGTCTGAAATTTACCGGCGCACCGTCGGCTTGTCCCTGGACCATATCAACACCTGTTTCCGCATGGTTGCGTATGCCAAAAGGCAATATTATAAAGGCGGAAATCACCCAAAACAGCACGTAGATGGCAAGAATTGATGTCCAATCCATGAGCTCAGGCCTCTACCACCAACACCGCCACAATCGGTTTCTTTCCCGTCCATTCGGTCGCGCTGCGCCGGACCATCAAACGAACCTCTTCCGAAAACCTGTTGATATCACCAACCGGCTTTTTGAAATTCTTCGCAATCTTGTCGCAAATCTCGTCGAGAAAATCTTCCTCGTCTTCCTCTAGCGGAACACCGGACAGCCGGAGCGAGGGCTGCCCCGATATTTTGCCTTTGGCATCAAGACCTATCGCCACGGAAATCATACCATTATAGGCAATTTTCCTTCGTTCATTGAGCGTTTTGCCGTCAGCTGGAATGATCACATCGCCGTCGACAACAAGCCGCCCCGTCCGCTCCTGACGCAAAATCTTAGGCCCATCTGGTGCCAAGCGAACAACATCGCCATTTTGCTGGAAGACTGTCTGGGGTACGCCTTGCTCCTCCGCAAAACGCGCTTGCTCTTTCATGTGCCGAATTTCACCATGGACTGGCACCAATATCTCTGGACGAATCCATTTGTACATTTCTGCCAATTCCGGACGACCAGGATGACCCGATACATGGATATGCTCTTGTCTGTCGGTGATCATCACAACTCCCTTTGCAGCTAGTTGATTCTGGATGCGACCAATCGCGATCTCATTGCCCGGTATCTGTTTTGAAGAGAACAAGACATGATCACCTTCAGTCAATTTAATTTTGTGGGTATCGCCAGCAATACGTCCCAATGCGGCCCTTGCCTCTCCCTGTCCGCCAGTTGCGATAATCATGATCTCATCGCGCGGAATATTCATCGCATCATCAAAGCTAACAGTCGGCGGAAAGTCTTTCAGATAACCATTTTCGCGCGAATTTTCGATCATGCGATCAAGCGATCGTCCCGCTACACATAACTGTCGCCCGGAATGTTTCGCGACTTCACCCAGCGTTTGAAGCCGCGCCGCATTAGAGGCAAATGTCGTCACCAATACCCTGTTATCAAGGCCTTCGACCACGCGTATCAAGTTGCGATATACATCGCCTTCCGAACCCGATGCCGCATCGTTAAAAACATTGGTGGAATCACAAACCATTGCCAATACACCCTCATCACCGACTGCTGTGAGCTGCTCGGGTGTCGACGGTACGCCCAACATCGGTTCGGCATCCAGCTTCCAGTCGCCAGTATGAAATATCTTGCCATAAGGCGTGTCAATCAACAGCGCATTGCCCTCTGCAATGCTGTGCGCAATTGGCAAATAGCGAAAGCCGAAGGGTCCTAAGTCAAAGCTGCCTTCATTCGGGATGATGTTTAGCTCCACATCATTTTCCAAGCCCGCTTCTTCCAATTTCCGTCTTATGAGTCCGGCTGTAAATGGCGTTGCATAAAGCGGAACATCCAATTCATCAGCAAAATAGGGAATCGCGCCGATATGGTCTTCATGGCCGTGGGTGAGCACGATACCCAACAGATTTTTCGATTGTTTCTCAATAAACTCGAGATCAGGCAAAATCAGGTCAATACCAGGATAGCCTGGATCCGCAAAAGTCATACCGAGGTCGACCATGACCCATTTGCCATCGCAACCATATAGATTGACGTTCATGCCTATCTCCGCTGACCCGCCAAGAGCCAGGAAGAGAAGTTCGTTTTTCGGTTTTATCATTAGGTGTTGGTTGCTCTCTGGTAGAGGATTAACAATCCGCGCAGGGTAAGGTCAGACTCAAGATGATCAAATACGTCCGTATGTTCATCAAATAGCACGGAAAGTCCGCCGGTTGCGATAACTTTGGTGGGCCGGCCTATTTGTACTTTGGTGCGTTTGACGAGTCCCTCAATCATCCCGACATAGCCCCAGAAGATACCAATCAACATTTGGCTTTCGGTCGTGCGTCCAATGACATTGTCATCATCAGGTGCCTCTAGCGCAATACGCGGCAATTGCGCAGTTTTGCCGACCAACGCATCAAGCGACAGATTGATGCCTGGCGCGATGACACCACCTTTATAAGCACCGTCATAGTCTGCGACATCAAAAGTTGTAGCCGTACCGAAATCGATAATTACGATATCCTGCTTGTAGGTTTCATGCGCTGCAATGATGTTCAACACCCGGTCCGCACCAACCGTATCCGGTTGCGCTACATCCAGCGCAACGCCCCATTCCGCGTCTCCGCGACCAGCCACCAAGGGTGTGACACCAAAATATTTCTCGGCTAAGACAGTCAAATTATGCAAGGCACGCGGAACCACAGTGCCGATAATCACGGCATCTACAGCATTTAAACCCAGATCGTTCAATTCCAACAACTGACGCAGCCACACAACATATTCGTCGGCGGTGCGGCGCGGATCGGTCGCGATACGCCAACGGGCCTTGATTTCAGAGCCATCAAAGAGGGCAAATACGACATTGGTATTGCCGGCATCTATAGCGAGTAGCATTTTTGACCTCTTTTTCTATCCGACATCGACATCGCCGGCATGTATCTCGATAAGCGTTCCGTCAGGCTTTCTCAAGCGTAGTGCGCCATCATCAGAAAGGCCTGCATATTCTCCGTCCAGACGCTCTCCATTCACACCGCTGGTCGACAAGCGTGTTCCCAGTGGATGGGCTCGCTGCTGCCATGCGCTTAAAATCGCTTCAAGACCCGATACGCGCCATAAATCCAGCATATCGGCAAAACATTGTGCCAAAGTCTCCAAAAACGCTGCTGCCGTCAGATCTGACTTGCTTCCTTCTTTGTGGAGGCTGGTGACAATACGGCCGTCAATTTCGGGCGCTATTGCCACGTTTACGCCGATGCCGACGATTACCGCATCGCCCGAACGTTCCAACAAGATACCGCAGATTTTCAAGCCGGAAACCAGTATATCATTGGGCCATTTCAACCAGATTTCCTTATGAGAAAGATGCGCACCAATCGCTTTGTGCACTGCGAGAGCGGTGACAAAGGATAAAGTTGAAGGGGCTGGATATTCATGACGACAGCTCACTATTGTGCTGCAATAAAGATTACCTTTTGGACTTTCCCATCTGCGGCCCAATCGCCCGATCCCGCCGCTTTGCTTTTCAGCGCGAAGCCAGAGCCCTTCTTCCGCACCATCTCGGGCACGCGCTTTCATATCCGCATTGGTGGATGCGGTCTCGGCTACCGTTTCTATACGGATGGTCAGAATAAAGCCTGAGCCGCTGTGGCCGTTACCGGTGCCAACAAGGGAATGGCGAGATAGCCGAGCGGCGAGACGGCTATTGCCATTAACGCTATCAAGCTGTTTTCGGTCTTGTGACCGGTCCGAACAATTTCTCCAGCAGGATCATCGAAATAGATGATTTTGACGACCTTGATATAATAAAAAGCACCAATTACCGAGGCGGCAATGCCGATAACGGCCAGCGGCAACATGCCCGCAGCAACGGCTGCATCAAAGACAAGGAACTTGCCCCAGAAACCGAAAAGCGGCGGAATACCAGCCAGCGAGAACATGAACACCGCAAATGCAGCCGCCAGGCCAGGACGGGTTTGTGACAGTCCTGCCAGACTGGACAGAGATTCCAGTGGCTTCCCATCGGCATCCCGCATTTCCATCACGCAGATAAAACTACCAAGCGTCATCGCGAGATAGATAACAAGGTAGAACAGCATCGCGGAAACGCCTTGCTCGGTGCCAGCGGCTAAGCCGATAAGCAGAAAACCAACATTGTTGATCGAACTATAGGCCAGCAGACGCTTTATATTCTGTTGGCCAATAGCCGCAACCGCACCAAGTACTATCGATGCCAAGGCCACAAAGACAATGATCTGCTGCCATGTTGATGTCTGGCTTCCAAAAGCATCGATTATCACCCGAACGGTCAGTGCTATTGCGGCAACCTTGGGTGCGCTGGCGAAAAAGGCCGTAACCGGTGTCGGCGCGCCTTCATAAACATCCGGCGTCCACATATGAAATGGTACGGCGCTGATTTTAAACGCCAGACCAGCCAGGACCAAAACCACGCCGATTAGCGGCCCGGTTGAAAGATCGCCGGTAAGCGTATCGCTAATCACCGAGAAGCTAGTCGATCCTGCGAACCCATATACCAGTGACATGCCAAAGAGCAGCATGCCGCTCGCCAAAGCGCCGAGCACGAAATATTTCAAGCCCGCCTCGGAAGAACGGACATCGTTGCGAATAAAGCTTGCCAAAACATAGGCGGACAGGCTGTTGAGTTCGAGACCGATATACAGCGTCATGAGGTCAACAGCCGACACCATCAGGCCCATACCAATCGTCGCGAACAGGATCAGCACGGGATATTCGGGGCGATAGGCACCGCTATCTTTGAAAAAGCGCGGAGCGACCATCAGCGAGATTATCGCAGCAAAATATATGAGCAGTTTCGCAAAGCTTCCAAACCCGTCCATGCGATAAAGCCCGTAAAACGCGTCCCCACCAAATTCGAAGGAAGGGTTTGTCAGAAATTCCAACGCATAGGCCGACGCACCAAATAGCGCCACCACGGAGAGGATTGTAACCAAACGCGCCGATTTAACGCCGCCAAAAGCCGCAACCAGCAGCAAAATCAGACTGCTGACCGTCAGGATGATCTCAGGCAGCGTAAATATGAGTGAAAGTCTGTAATCCATCAGTGCGACTCCCCGTGACCGGTCTCGGTCTCATGGGCCTTTGTAGCCGCTTTAGCTTCACCCATTTTCAAATGTGCATCTCCCTCTGGCGCGGCACGATCGATCCGGGCAACGAGCGCCCCGACATCTCCGCGTATCGGTGCCATGAAACTTTCCGGATAGACACCCATCCACATGACGGCAGCAGCGATTGGCGCCAGCAATGCCATTTCACGAGCGGATAAATCCGGCATCGCCTTAACGTCTTCATGGACCAGCTCGCCAAAAGCGACCCGGCGATAGAGATAGAGCATATAACCGGCACCGAGAATGATACCGGTCGTCGCCACCAATGTGACCCAGCTGTTCACCTTGTAGAGGCCCACTAGCGAGAGAAATTCGCCGACGAAGCCACTTGTACCGGGAAGGCCAATGGATGCCATTGTGAACAGCATGAACAGGACGGCATATTTCGGCATGTTGATCGAAAGACCGCCATAACGGTCAATTTCTCTGGTGTGCAGACGATCATATATCACGCCAACGCAGAGGAAGAGCGCGCCGGACACCAAGCCGTGGCTGAGCATAACAATGATCGCGCCCTCAATACCCTGTCGGTTAAAAGCGAACAGCCCGAGTGTCACAATCGCCATGTGCGCAACGGACGAATAGGCGATCAGCTTCTTCATATCCTGCTGCACCAACGCAACCAGGGATGTGTAGATTACTGCGACCATCGACAGTCCAAAGATCAACCAGATAAATTGCTCTGACGCTTCCGGGAACATCGGGATGGAGAAACGCAGGAACCCATAACCGCCCATTTTCAACAGCACACCTGCCAGGATTACGGACCCTGCCGTCGGTGCCTGAACGTGCGCATCGGGCAGCCAGGTATGGACCGGCCACATCGGCATTTTAACCGCAAAGCTGGCGAAAAAGGCCAGCCAGAGCCAGGTCTGGGCCTCAGGCGCGAAATCATAGTTGAGCAGCGTTGGAATATCGCTCGTACCCGCGTCCTGCACCATCCACAGCATTGCGATCAACATCACAACCGAGCCGAGCAAAGTGTAGAGGAAGAATTTGTAACTGGCGTAAATCCGGTTAGTGCCGCCCCAGATACCAATGATCAGGTACATCGGGATCAGGCCAGCTTCGAAGAGGATGTAGAACAGGAAGATATCCTGCGCCGCAAACACACCGATCATCAGCACTTCCATGAACAGGAAGGCCGCCATATATTCTCCGACACGTGTCTTCACGCTCTCCCAACTCGCGCCGATACAAATTGGCATCAGGAACACTGTGAGCATGATCAGCATCATCGAAATGCCATCTATACCCAGCGCCCAGGCAAAGTTGCCGAACATCTCTACCCGCTCGACATATTGCCATTGCGGACCACCAATGTCGTAATTAGCCCACAAAACCACACCTAGAGCAAATAACACCAATGTCGTAATCAAGGCGAGCCAGCGTGCGGCCTTTGCGCCAACAAACAAACAAATGATTGCGGCCAGCATCGGTAGGCCCATCATCAGCGACAGGATCGGGAAATCAAGCTGGTTCATCAGTTCGCTCCCCGCACGATAAGCCAGGTCACAGCAGCTGCCAAACCGAGCAGCATGATCAGCGCATAGCTATAAAGATATCCGGTTTGGAATTTCTTCGCGACACCTGCACCGCTCGCCACAACCGCCGCGACACCATTGGGACCGAAGCGATCAATCGTGCCTTCATCGCCGGTTTTCCAGAACAGCCGTCCAAACCAGAAAGCTGGACGTACAAAGATCAGGTCATAAAGCTCGTCAAAATACCATTTGTTGAAGAAGAAATTATACACCGGCTGGAAGGTCGCGGCGAGACGCGCTGGACGATCTTTCCCACGGAAGTACATCAGATATGCTGTGGTAAGACCAATGAGCATGGCCACAGTCGAGGCCAGTTTCACCCACAGCGGTACTTCATGAATTTCATGCATTAAATGACGGTCAAACGCCAAACTGCCAGCCCAGAAACGGAAGCCTTCTGTCGCATCGATAAACTGGTTGTGGAACAGAAAGCCTGCCGCGATCGCGCCAAAACCAAGCACGCCCAGCGGGATCAGCATAGAGAATGGACTTTCATGAGGGTGATAACCGCCGGTTGAGTCTTCGGCCGTTTCCGGTGTTTTGTGAACGCTGTGCTGAATATGCTCGGATTGAATCCAGCGCGGTGTGCCCCAGAAGGTCAAGAACATCAGACGCCAGCTGTAGAAGCTGGTCAACAAAGCCGCCAGCACACCTATGGCAAAAGCGAATTGCCCAGCGCTGGTGCCACTCGCAAAGGCTGCCTCAATGATTGCATCCTTGGAATAAAAACCGGCAAACCCGCCAAGTCCAACAATGCCAACGCCAGTAATCGCCAGCGTCCCTGCCATCATTGCCCAGAAAGTCAGCGGAATTTCTTTCCGCAGGCCGCCGTAATAACGCATGTCCTGCTCATGATGCATGGCGTGAATTACCGAGCCCGCGCCAAGGAACAAAAGGGCTTTGAAGAAAGCGTGGGTGAACAGATGGAACATCGCGGCGCTATAGGCGCCAACACCTGCGGCGAAGAACATATAGCCCAGCTGTGAGCAGGTGGAATAAGCAATCACGCGCTTAATATCAGTCTGCACAAGGCCAATCGTTGCTGCAAAAATTGCGGTAGCGGCGCCAACGACGGTAACGACTGTCAAAGCCACATCACTGGTTTCGAACATTGGTGACAGACGGCAAACCATGAAGACACCTGCTGTAACCATCGTCGCTGCATGGATCAGTGCCGAAACAGGTGTCGGCCCTTCCATCGCGTCCGGTAGCCAGGTGTGTAGACCCAATTGCGCCGACTTGCCCATCGCTCCGATAAACAGCAGCAAACAGAGGATCGTCATCGTATCAAGCCGCATACCGGCAAACGTGATTGTCGAGCCTGCCATGGCTGGTGCCGCTTCCAGAATTTCAGGAATAGACACAGTGCCGAACACAAGAAAAGTTCCGAATATGCCCAGCATGAACCCAAGATCACCGACCCGGTTCACAACAAAGGCTTTGATAGCCGCCGCGCTGGCCGTCGGCTTCTTGAACCAGAAGCCGATGAGCAGATAGGACGCAAGGCCAACCCCTTCCCAACCGAAGAACATCTGAACCAGATTATCGGCTGTCACCAGCATCAACATCGCGAAGGTAAATAGCGACAAATAGGCAAAAAAGCGCGGTTGATCAGGGTCTTCATCCATATAGCCCCAGCTATACAAGTGAACCAGAGCCGAAACCGTGGTCACGACAACCAGCATCACAGCGGTCAGCGCATCAACCCGCAGCGACCATTCAAAGTTGAGATCGCCCGACTGTACCCATGTCAGAACCGGCACCACTTCGGCGGCGCGGGACAACATGATATAGTCGATAAATATCGGCCAGCTCAGAGCGCAGGATGCGAACAACGCGGCGGTCGTAATAAATTTCGCCGGAACATTGCCAATCATACGATTGCCAAAGCCTGCGACTATTGCTGCCAGCAAGGGCAGGAAAACTATGAAATGAATAGAAGTCATTTACTTACACCGCCGCGCTCATGCTGAGCCTGTCGAAGCATTGCCTGACACCGCGAAGAACACCCTTCGACGAGCTCAGGGTGAGCGCCGTTTCGGAATTTCAACATCCCTAACCCTTCATCCGGTTGACATCATCAACGGCGATCGTGCCGCGCTGACGGAAATAGATAACCAATATGGCAAGCCCGATAGCGGCCTCACCCGCAGCAACCGTAAGAACGAACATTGCAAAAATCTGCCCGGTCATATCGCCCAGAAAGGCACTGAAAGCGACCAGGTTCAAATTCACCGAGAGCAGGATCAGCTCAATCGCCATCAGGATGATGATGATATTTTTTCGGTTCAGAAAAATGCCCAGCATGCCCATCACGAACAGGATGGAACTGACCACCAGATAATGCTCTATGCCGATCATAGTTCGACCCCCTTGCCGACTTCAGGCTGCTCGTTGCGTGTTGCGTCTTCTGGACGCCTTGTGACCTGATCACGGATGTTCTGGATCCGGACGCCGCCGCGTTTGCGATTGGTTAGAACAATGGCACCGACCATGGCGACCAGCAGGATCATCCCCGCGGCTTCAAACAGAAAGATATATTTTGTGTACAGTAAAGCGCCCAAGGCTTCGATGTTGGAAGGCCCGCCGGCTGGAGGTCCTACGACCGCATTGGCTTCGCCCATACCGCCAGCGGTCCATGCACCCACTCCAAAAATAATCTCGGCGAGCAAGACCAGAGCCAATAGCAGTCCCAAAGGTAGGTTTTTCATGAAACCGGCCCGTAATTCCGCAAAGTCGATGTCTAGCATCATAACGACGAACAGAAACAAGACCGCCACTGCGCCAACATAAACTATGACCAAGAGGGCAGCGATAAATTCGGCACCAACCAGCAACATCAGGCCCGCCGCGTTAAAAAACGCCAAAATCAGCCATAAAACACTATGCACAGGATTACGCGCAAAAATGCAAAACGCGCCGCTGGCGATGACAATGGATGCGAATAGATAGAAAGCAAATATTTGCATGTTTACGGTTTCCCTGACCCCCCTTTGAGTCGTGTCAGCGCCTTAACGATAGGGCGCGTCGGCGGCAAGGTTGGATGCGATGGCTCGCTCCCATTTGTCACCATTTTCGAGCAGTTTTGCTTTGTCGTAGATTAATTCTTCACGTGTCTCGGTCGAATATTCAAAATTCGGCCCTTCGACAACCGCATCTACCGGACAGGCTTCCTGACAGAAACCGCAGTAAATGCACTTGGTCATATCAATATCATAGCGCGTGGTCCGGCGACTGCCATCTTCGCGTGGTTCCGCTTCGATCGTAATTGCTTGCGCGGGGCATACCGCTTCACACAGCTTACAGGCGATGCAGCGTTCTTCCCCATTGGGATAACGGCGCAGCACATGCTCCCCACGAAACCGCGGTGAAATCGGGTTTTTCTCATAGGGATAGTTGATCGTTTTCTTCCGCTTGAAGAAATATTTCAGCGTCAGGGCATGCGCCAGAACGATTTCATAAAGCGTGAAGGCTTTGATATATTGTGCAATGCTCATAGTGGCCACCCAAATTTATCGATCATGACATATCCGCTGACCAGAAATACCCAGAATATGCTGATCGGCAGAAACACTTTCCAACCCAGTCGCATAAGTTGATCATAACGGTAACGCGGTACTGTGGCCCATGCCCAACTGAAAATGAAGAAGATCAGGAACATCTTCAGGAACAACCAGATGATACCGGGCACAGCATAAAGCGGTTCCCAATCCACCGGTGGCAACCATCCGCCCCAGAAAAGAATGACATTCAGCGCACACATCAGCAGGATGTTGGCATATTCGCCGAGCCAGAACAGCGCGAAGGACATGGAGGAATATTCGGTCTGATAACCCGCGACGAGTTCGCTTTCTGCTTCAGTGAGATCGAAAGGCGCACGCGCCGTTTCCGCCATCGAGCTGATCAGGAACATCACCGCCATTGGAAAGAGCAGCGGATTAACCCCGTAAGCGTTCACAAATCCAAAGATATGGCCTTCCTGCGCCTTGATAATTTCGTTGAGATTGAAAGTACCGGCGAACAATACCACCGAAATCAGTATGAAGCCGATGGAAACCTCATAAGAGATCATCTGAGCCGCCGCGCGCATGGCCGAGAAAAACGGATATTTGGAGTTACTCGCCCAACCGGAAATCACCACGCCATAAACACCTAGCGAACTGATCGCGAGAATGTACAGCACGCCGATATTGATATTTGCGAGGACCATTTCCTCGCTAAACGGAATGACCGCCCACGCCAGCAAAGCCACGGTAAAGGTGATGATCGGCGCCAGCAGGAACAGGCCTTTATTGGCTCCCGACGGGATGATCGTTTCCTGCAGGAACACTTTCAAGCCATCTGCGAAACTTTGCAGCAAGCCGAACGGGCCGACCACGTTGGGGCCGCGGCGCAGCGCCACGGCGGCAATAATCTTGCGATCGACGTAGATGATCATCGCCACAGCCAGCATAAGCGGAAGCGCGATGAGGAGGATCAGAGCCAGTGTCGCAACAAACCAGCCAATCTCAGGGCCCAGAAAAGTGGATTGGAGATATTCGGTCATTCCGCCGCCTCCAGCATATCTTCTCCATGCAGTAATTCAGCCGAACAGCGCTGCATCGTCGCACTCGCGCGGGCGATGCTGTTGGTGAGGTAGAAATCCTTGATCGGGTGGACGCCCTGCCCTGTTGGTTTGTCTGGCAATCCCGTTGGTGGTGCCCAATCGAATGATACCAAACCCTCTTCGGCGAATTCCGGATGGTCCTTGAACATTTTGCTGCGCAGCTCTTCAAAACTGTCAAATGGCAATGTTTTGCCCATCACATCGGACAAGGCCCGCAGGATGCTCCAGTCTTCGCGGGCATCGCCAGGAGCAAATATCGCTTTGTTGGAGCGCTGCACACGTCCTTCCAGATTGACATAAGTACCGTTTTTCTCGGTATAAGCCGCCGCTGGCAAGATCACGTCCGCCGCATGGGCACCGGCATCGCCATGATGGCCGATATAGACTTTGAAGCTCTTATCAAACGGCGCATAATCCATTTCATCGGCACCGAGCGAAAAGAGCAGTTTCGGCTTTTTCGCGGCAATGGCCTTGATCCCGCCATCATAAGCATAGCCGAGCACCAACCCGCCGGTACGCGAAGCGCCGATATGCAGCACGTTGAAGCCATTCCAGTCATCACGGACCAGCTTGTATTTCGTGGCCAGTTTTAAGGCTGCGCCATGCGCGCCGTCTATACTCAATGCGCCGCCGCCCAGGATAAGCGCCGGTTTCTCGGCATTTTTCAGTGCGTCTGCAGCGGCTGTGGGAAGCTTGGCAAGCAAGCCCATATCGTCACCCAGCCATTCCACCGGATAGGTCTGATCCGCCTCTGGTCCAATGCCAAAGACTTTCGCTCCGCCCTTGCGCACCGCCTTGCGGATGCGCGTATTAACGAGCGAGGCTTCCCAGCGTGGATTGGTCGAAACCAATACGATCACGTCGGCATTTTCGATACCCGCTATGGTCGTGTTAAAATTGACCGCCGCCAGATTGGATACGTCATAAGAGAGGCCGGTCTGGCGGCCTTCCAGCATATCAGACCGCATGGATTTCAAAAGCCGCTTGGTCGCGTACATGGTTTCGCAATCAACCAGATCACCGGCGATGGCGGCTACCGAACTGCCTGCTTTGACCGCCGCAATGGCTTCAAATGCTTCGCTCCAGCTCGCGGGCATCAATGTGCCATTTTGCCGGATATAAGGCTTGTCGAGGCGGCGCTTCATCAATCCATCAATGGCGTGACGCGTCTTGTCGGTCGCCCATTCCTCGTTCACATCATCATTGACGCGCGGCAAGGCACGCAGCACTTCGCGGCCGCGGCTGTCGATGCGGATGTTGGTGCCAACGCCGTCCATCACGTCAATGCCCAAAGTCTTGGTCAGTTCCCAAGGACGGGCCTCAAACGCATAAGGCTTGCTGGTCAGCGCGCCAACGGGGCAAAGATCAACAACATTGCCGCTCAGCTCACTATGCACCGCGCCTTCGAGATAAGAGGTGATCTCCATCCCCTCGCCGCGGCCAATGGCGCCGATTTCTTCCACGCCAGCGACTTCTTCAGCAAAGCGAACACAGCGGGTGCAATGAATACAGCGGGTCATGATCGTCTTGACCACCGGCCCCATATATTTCTCGGTCACCGCGCGCTTATTCTCGTCATAGCGAGATCCGCCCTTGCCATAGGCCATGGCCTGATCCTGCAAGTCGCACTCGCCGCCCTGGTCACAAATCGGACAATCCAGCGGATGGTTGATGAGAAGAAATTCCATCACCCCTTCACGCGCTTTCTTGACCATTTCACTATCGGTGCGGATTTCCTGTCCCTCGGCAGCGGGCAGCGCACAGCTCGCCTGCGGCTTCGGCGGTCCCGGCTTCACCTCAACCAAGCACATGCGGCAATTGCCGGCGATGCTCAGACGCTCATGATAACAGAAACGCGGAATTTCCTTGCCGGCAAGCTCAGCCGCCTGCAGCACGGTTGCGCCCTGTGGCACTTCGAGTTCGATGCCGTCTACGGTTACTTTAGGCATCTATCACATCCAAACCTTCGTCATGCTGAACTTGTTTCAGCATCCATTGTGCCTTCGCAGAACCTGTTTCAAGATTAGAAATAGACCCTGAAACAAGTTCAGGGTGACGAAGTGTAAGATAATAGTTCACTCTGCCGCCTCCATCACTTCTGGCTGTGCGCCATTCTCCCGAATGCGCCGCTCCATCTCCGGACGGAAATGACGGATCAAGCCCTGAATCGGCCACGCCGCAGCATCACCAAGCGCACAGATCGTGTGGCCTTCGACCTGCTTGGTCACTTCATGCAGCGTATCGATTTCTTCAATCGTCGCGTCACCGTCGCGCAGGCGTTCCATAACGCGCCACATCCAGCCTGTGCCTTCACGGCACGGTGTACATTGGCCGCAGCTTTCATGTTTGTAGAAATAGCTGAGCCGTGAAATGGCGCGGACGATGTCGGTCGACTTGTCCATCACGATGACCGCTGCCGTACCAAGACCGGAGCCCAAATCCTTGAGCCCGTCAAAATCCATCGGCGCGTCCATGATTTGTTCGGCTGGTACCAAAGGCACCGAAGAGCCGCCAGGAATAACCGCCAGCAGATTGTCCCATCCGCCGGTAATCCCGCCGCAGTGCTTCTCAATCATATCCTTGAACGGAACCGACATGGCTTCTTCAAACACAGCCGGCTTTTCGACATGGCCGGAAACCTGAAATAATTTCGTGCCATGGTTATTTTCGCGGCCAAAGCCAGCAAACCAGCTGGCACCACGGCGTAGGATAGTTGGCACCACCGCGATGGACTCAACATTGTTGACAGTTGTCGGGCAACCATAGAGCCCAGCACCGGCAGGAAATGGCGGCTTCAGGCGCGGCTGACCTTTTTTGCCTTCCAGGCTTTCGATCATCGCGGTTTCTTCGCCGCAGATATAAGCGCCCGCGCCGCGGTGCACGAAGACGTCAAAATCATAGCCGGATTTGGCCGCGTTCTTGCCGATCAGGCCCGCATCATAGGCTTCCTTGACGGCCGCCTCCATGACCTTGGCTTCCATGATATATTCGCCGCGAATATAGATATAGGCGGCCCGCGCCCGCATCGCGAAACCAGCGATTAAAGCGCCTTCGATCAGCTTGTGCGGATCGTTGCGCAGGATTTCGCGGTCTTTACAAGAACCGGGCTCGGACTCATCAGCGTTGATGACCAGAAAGCTTGGCCGCCCATCAGGAGACTCTTTCGGCATGAAGGACCATTTCAAACCAGTTGGAAAACCCGCACCACCACGACCGCGCAGGCCGCTTTCCTTCATCTCGTTAATAATCTTGTCATTACCGCGCATGATGATGTCAGCAGTATTGTCCCAGTCACCACGCTTTTGCGCAGCTTTCAGGTCCCATGACTGAAAGCCATAGACATTGGTAAAGATCCGGTCTTTGTCCTGGAGAAAGTCAAAAGCCATTATTTCTTACTCCTGCGGCCCCAAAGACCACCTGCAACCGCAATGGCAACAACCGCCAGCGCAACCCATCCTGCATATCCGTCGAAGATCATTGCTTCTGTTTCCTTCTTTCAAAGAACCGCTGAGAATAGCCAAATATTATTCCAGCAGGAACAGCCAGCGCAATGTAACCAAATATCAAACGGCTGGCAGACACTTCAAGATCCCCAGAAAACAGCTTGTAAGGAATCATCACGGCACACATGAAAAATGCCCAAAGCAAGCCAACTCTTATCGGATGTTTCTCAACGTCAAACATCACCACTCCTTCCGATAGTCGTGATTGGCCTTGACCATTTCTTTCAAGACAATCGGACCATCTTTTGGCTCACTGGTCTTGCGACCAATTTGCGAACCAACCGGAATTTCTTTGCCATCGGCCAGGTCTTCCAGAATCCGCGTCATGATATCGTAATCGAGATCTTCGTAATTATCGTCGTTAATCTGGACCATCGGCGCGTTGGAGCAATTGCCCATGCACTCGACTTCGGTCAGCGTGAACAGACCGTCCGGTGTGGTCTTTCCCTTGGCTATGCCCTTGTTCTTGCAGGCTGCCATCACGTCGTCGCTGCCGCGCAACATACATGGCGTGGTGCCGCAAACCTGTACATGGAAACGGCCAACCGGCACGAGATTATACATGGTGTAAAAGGTCGCGACTTCATAGGCGCGCATATAGGGCATGTCCAAATAGGCCGCGACATATTCAATCACTGGAACGGGCAACCAGCCTTGCGTGTCCGTATCGGCACCAACCTGGCGCTGAGCCAGATCCAGCAAAGCCATAACCGCCGATTTCTGGCGACCTTCCGGATATTTCGCAATCTGCCATTTGGCGAGTTTTTCGTTCGCTGGCGTGAATTTGAAATCGCCCCATTTGGCGCGCACTTCAAGTTCATCAGGTATAGTTGGAGCTTCAGCCATCTAAATCACTTTTGTTTCGCGTATCAAAACGCGCTTCCCCAATTTCGTCCCAATGCTTTGAAAAATATATGTTCAGCGAGAACCCCGCGACGGTGATTCCCACCGTCAGGGTAAGCAATATGATGTTCCACATCATATTTGCCGGCTGCCACAATTCCCAAAGCAACATGATCGCGACGATCACAAAGACCGTTGCGCCTAAACCGAGCCGCCACCGTTTCGATGTGTCGGGAGCATCAACCACGGCTCAATTTCCGTTCAAGAAAACGGCCCCCGTACAACCCAACCACGGCTGCAAAAGCATTGGACAGCACTTCCTTCAGACTGACCACACCATGGAACGCGGCCATGTAAGCAGCCACGGCAGACGCGAACACCGCAAATGCCGCGATAAAAATGAATATCTCGCGCCCGATCAACGATCACACTCCCCGAACACAATATCCATTGCGCCCAAAATGGCCGTGGCATCGGCCAGCATATGACCCTTGGACATGAAATCCATCGCCTGCAGATGCGAGAAGGCGGTAGGACGGATCTTGCAACGGTATGGCTTATTGCTCCCATCGCTGACCAGATAAACGCCAAATTCGCCTTTGGGACTTTCGGTCGCGACATAGACTTCGCCAGCGGGAACGTGGAAGCCCTCTGTATAAAGCTTAAAGTGATGAATCAGCGCTTCCATCGACTGCTTCATCTCACCGCGCTTGGGCGGAACCACCTTACGGTCAGTGCTGGCCACAGGACCATCCGGCATTTCGTTCAGGCATTGACGCATGATCCGTGCGGACTGCCGCACTTCCTCAACCCGCACCATGAACCGGTCATAGCAATCGCCGCGCGTACCAACGGGTACGTCAAATTCCATCCGGTCGTAGACATCATAAGGCTGAGACTTACGCAGATCCCAAGCAATACCGCTGCCGCGGATCATCGGACCGGAAAAGCCCCAGCGCACAGCGTCTTCTTTGGAAACCGTTGCGATATCGACATTACGCTGTTTGAAAATACGGTTATCGATGACAAGGCTCATTGCATCTTCGAAAAAGGATGGGAACTCGTCCAGCCAATCAGCCATATCGGTCAGCAATTTCAGCGGCACATCCTGATGCACACCGCCGGGCCGAAACCAGGCGCTGTGCATGCGGGCGCCGCTGGCGCGCTCGAAAAAGGCCAGGCACTGCTCGCGAATTTCAAACACCCAGATATTGGGCGTCATCGCACCAACATCCATGACATGGGCGCCGATATTGAGCATATGGTTGCAGATACGCGTCAGTTCCGCAAACAAAACGCGCAGATATTGGCCGCGCAACGGCACTTCGAGGTCCAGTAGCTTCTCAATCGCCAGAACATAGCTATGTTCCATCGCCAGTGGTGAACAATAATCCAGCCGGTCAAAATAAGGCAAAGCCTGCAAATAGGTCTTATGTTCGATCAGCTTTTCGGTGCCGCGGTGGAGCAAGCCAACATGTGGATCAAGCCGTTCGACAATCTCCCCGTCAAGCTCCATCACCAGCCGCAAAACGCCGTGCGCTGCAGGATGCTGCGGACCAAAGTTAATCGTGTAATTCTGGATTTCCAGATCACCAACTGTAGGATCTGCTGCGTCAGCGAGACCGTCCATTTCGTCGAGATAATCAGCCATTATTTCTTGGCTCCCTTCTCGTCACCATCGGCTGACTTTTCGCCGCCTTTTTCATCGCCGGGCAAGATATAATCCGCACCTTCCCAAGGTGACATAAAGTCGAAGCTGCGGAAATCCTGGGCTAATTTAACCGGCTCGTAAACCACTCGCTTGGCTTCTTCGGAATAGCGCATTTCGACATAGCCAGTGAGCGGAAAATCCTTACGGAACGGATGCCCTTGAAAACCATAATCCGTCAAAATCCGGCGCAGATCGGTATTGCCATCGAACAACACACCATACATGTCGAACACTTCGCGCTCCAGCCAGCCCGCCACTTCCCAAATATGGGTAACCGTTGGAACTGGCGTATCTTCGTCGGTTGTTACTTTAACACGAATACGGTGGTTTTTGGTCAGGCTAAGCAGATGGTAACAAACCTCAAACCGCTCTGGCCGCTCCGGATAATCAACGCCGGCGATCTCGACCAGTTGCTGATATTCGTGCTTGGTTCGCAGCTTATCCATCACAGCGGGTAGTTTTTTACGATCAACGGTAAAGCTGATCTCATCATACGCCTCGACCGTATCAAGCACAGCCGCGCCCAATGATTTGGCTAGTGCCACAGCAACACCCTCGTTGCTGGAAATTGTGGGAGCCCCGTTCGCCATATTAACGCTCTAACGTCCCGATGCGACGGATTTTCCGCTGCAACTGCATCACACCATAGAGCAGCGCTTCGGCTGTCGGCGGGCATCCTGGCACATAAATATCAACCGGAACAATCCGGTCGCAACCGCGTACCACGGAATAGCTGTAATGATAATAGCCGCCACCATTGGCGCAGCTGCCCATGGAAATCACATATTTCGGTTCAGACATTTGATCATAAACTTTGCGCAGCGCCGGTGCCATTTTGTTGCACAATGTCCCTGCGACGATCATCACATCGGACTGCCGCGGACTAGCACGCGGCGCGGCACCAAAACGCTCCATATCATAACGCGGCATGTTGACGTGGATCATTTCGACCGCACAGCAAGCCAGACCAAAGGTCATCCACCAGAGCGAGCCTGTGCGCGCCCATTGGAACAGATCTTCGGTGGACGTGACAAGAAAGCCCTTGTCATTCACTTCCGAATTCAGGTCTTTGAAAAACGCTTCATCTGGCTGCGTATTCGGCGCCATTGGCGTACCATCAGCATTCAAAATCACGTTGCTGGTAGATTCTACTCCCAATCGAGCGCTCCCATTTTCCATTCGTAAATAAATCCAACCGTCAGAATGACCAGGAAGATCATCATCGACGACCAGCCTGTCCAGCCGATTTGATCAAGAGATACGGCCCAAGGAAACAAGAAGGCTGCTTCCAGATCAAAAATGATAAAAAGGATGGCGACCAGATAAAAGCGTACATCAAACTGGCTGCGTGAGTCCTCAAAAGCCGGAAAACCGCATTCATATTCGGAGAGCTTTTCAGCGTCTGGACTATGTGTTCCGGTCAATCGCGATACACCCATGGGCAGAAAAACAAACAGGGCGGACAGACTAAGAGCTACTGCCAGAAAAAGCAGTATCGGCGCATATTCGGATAGATCGACCACAAAAGACTCGTTTCGCTAGAATTCAGGGCCGCTTTTAGGGATAGGCTGGCCATGCTGCAAGGGCCAAATGGCTCGAATTCGCCCTATTCATGGCTGTTTACAAGCTTAAAGCAGCGACCTTGCCAGAATTTTGTGCAACTTACTATGAAGCGCTTCGTTTGCCGCCAATATTTCACGCTGTCCAATTGGCTGATCGCCGCCGGTATAGTCACTTACAAAACCGCCAGCTTCTCTGACCATCAAGATACCAGCTGCGACATCCCAAACCTGCAGGTCCGCTTCCCAAAAACCATCATAGCGGCCAGCGGCCAACCATGCGAGATCAAGCGAAGCAGCGCCATTACGGCGGATACCTGCGACCTGCGGTGCGATCGAACCAAAGATACGGGACCATTCAGCCAAATCACCATGGCCCTTGAAAGGAATGCCGGTCGCGATAAGCGCTTCGGACAAATCCCGGCGGGCAGATACGCGTAAACGCTTGTCACCAAGATAGGCGCCCTTGTCCATTTCCGCCCACCATGTCTGGTCGGAAACCGGCTCGTAGATCAAACCGCTGGTGATTTTGCCCCAACCCTGTCCGTCATAGGATCGTTCCTGCACAGCAATGGATATTGCAAAATGCGGGATTCCGTGCAGAAAATTGGTGGTGCCATCCAGCGGATCGACAATCCAGCGCGGTTTACCTTCTTCGCCCTCGATCATGCCGCCTTCTTCGAGCACAAAGCCCCAGCCTGGACGGACTTTCATCAGTTCATCGTACAATGTTCTCTCGGACCGCATGTCAGCCTTGGAAACGAAATCAGCCGGGCCTTTTTTGGAGACCTGAAGATGTTCGACTTCACCAAAGTCGCGGCGCAGGCGTGACCCCGCCTTGCGCGCGGCGCGCTCCATAACGGTGATCAGGGCGGAATGTGCTGGCATTATGATCTCCCTCTCCTCTTCAGGGGAGAGGGCCGGGGAGAGGGGGGAGTCCAACTCTCTGGCCTATTTCGAGTTAAATCTGTCGGAGAGACTGCCCCTCTCCCAACCCTCTCCCCTTAAGGAGAGAGGGTTATTACCATATCCGAGCGCTTATGAGACTTTGCCGACATATTCCCGGGCATAAACATCCACAATGATCTTCGTACCGGCCGAGATAAAAGGCGGCACCATAACGCGAACACCATTGTCGAGAACAGCTGGCTTATAACTTGACGAAGCCGTCTGGCCTTTGACAACCGCATCGGCCTCAACAATTTCTGCCTCAATCTGGTCGGGCAATTGGACAGATATCGGCTTTTCTTCGTAAAGCTCAAGCTGCACATCCATACCATCTTGCAAAAATTCAACCGCATCGCCCAGCAAATCCGCGGGCAATGTAATCTGCTCGTAATTCTCTTTGTCCATGAAGGTCAGCATGTCATCGTCCGCAAACAGATACTGAAACGTCTTGGTATCTAGACGAACCTTTTCCACCGTATCGGCACTGCGGAAACGCACATTGGTCTTGCGGCCATCAACCAGATTCTTCATCTCAACCTGCATGTAAGCGCCGCCTTTGCCGGGCTGGGTATGCTGAATCTTTGCGACCTTCCACAGGCCATTTTCATAATCCAATATGTTGCCGGGACGGATATCTACACCGCTGATTTTCATGGAACGTCTCGCTTTTTCGAAATCTTGTGTTGCGGCCCTCTATAACGGTCAAGACATATAGGCAAGCATCGCGAAGACCCGATATGGCGATTTCATACAATACATTCTTACAAGCGCAATCTACGCGGCAATTAATGGAAAATATGACGGACCGGGTGTCGCCCGAAGAAACAACTGCCCCTGCTGCTGGTCTTTTTAGCGGAACAATTGCGTGTGCGCCTTCCCCAACACCGACATCTCAAGACGGTTTTCTAAGCGAGATAGAACGCATGCCTCATTTCGGAATACCGTCTGAGGAGAGCTTCGTCAGAAATTTCCTGGCGGGACGCGGCGGTTTTTTTGTCACGAAGCCCTGAAAATTTACCTACTGTCTTTTTCATACAATACGCCGCACTGACACCGATGTAATTAAGGGTCATGGGACAAGCAGACACTCTAGAACGCTTAGCAAACCGGCCAATGTCGGATGTGCATCAATGCAAACCTATCGCGGCTGGGCTATTCGGCTATTCTATTAGCGACGGCAGGGCGCCAGCTTTCATACCATTGCCGGGTTATGTAAGAGATCTGGAACAACTACCCAATTTTGCGCTACCTTCGATTGACCGGTTTGTCGCACAATATGTCAAATCCAATATCGGGGTAACCAGAAGCTCTTCCTGAACCCTGTTAGTTCGCGGACAATATTTCGGTAAATCGCCTTACAGCATCTGCTGAACCTTTGGGGTCTTTCCAGACCGATCCACTGACGGCCAGAAAGTCAGCGCCGGTATCAACCAGCGGCTGGCAGTTATCAGGCGTTATCCCGCCAATGGCTACACAGGGAATTTCCATAATCGCTGACCACCATCGCAATAGGTCAACCTCAGGTTGATAATGCGTTTCCTTGGTTTCGGTTGGGAAGAAGGCGCCAAAGGCGACATAGTTCGCACCGCCCTCACCTGCCTCCATCGCCAAATGCCGACTGTCATGGCAGGTGATACCGATTTGCACCTGATCCCCCAATGTCGCACGCGCGTCTTTCAGATCATCATCGCCCTGCCCCAAATGCACACCATCGGCACCAAGGCGCTTGGCGAGCGCGACATCGTCATTCACAATGAAAGCAACATCATGCGCGTCACAAATTTCTTTCAGCGGTTGGGCCAGTCGCGCTGCTTCACCCTGTTCGACGTCTTTTACGCGAAACTGGAACGCGGCGACCGGCCCCGCTTCCAGCGCAGCTCGCAGCTGTTCCGGAAAATCTCCGCCCACGTCTAAAGGAGAAATTAGGTAAAGCTGGCACGGCAGCTCGTTTGACTGTCCACTACTCAATTTGTCTTCCATCCAACTTTGTTATTGATTTCCAATTTTAGCGCCCGATGAAAAGCATCTAAATCGTCCAGACGATGCGCAATAGCCATCGTGCTGCGCTTTTTCCAAAAGTGCGTATAGGTTACCGGCTCTTTCAAATCCAGAACCAGATTAGGGTAAGCGAGTAGAGACAAGCGCAGCACATTGTCATTTTTCAAACTCTCTTCCGACCAACTGTCTCGCGTACCTGCGATATTGCCCCTATCGACAGTAATGCTTATGCTGTTACCAAGGCACATTACCAATTCTTCAGGTCCTAAGCGTACTGGCATTTTCTTCATGGATAACAAAAAACGGATCAGCCAGCCTATTGAAATCGCTGTAATTATTGAAATGACAATTGCAGCCGTCGGGTAAAAGAACGACACCAAAAAATGAACGACAAATAGCTCAATGAAAGACAGCGCCAGCAGCACCCAAAGCATTGGTGCGACAGATTGGTGATAATGAAAAGACTGATAATCATCGTTACGCGATACTGAAACTTCAGCACCGTGTTGATCTCTAATCATCCTGCACAATCCCAAGCAGGAACCCGTCCCATTTTTTCGAACCAACGGTTTGAATGGCCGTTGCATCAACACGCGGGTGATTTTTCAATAGGCTGAAAAGCTCTCGTGTTCCCGGAACCTTGGGGTCCGGACTGGCGGGATCAATCACCCCGCCCTCTCGCACCACATTATCAAAGACCAGCATCGTCCCTGGTCGTGACAGCTGCACGGCGTAATCCAGATAGGTTGCATAATTTTCTTTGTCGGCATCTACGAAAATAAAGTCAAACCGGTTCACGTCTTGCGCTTGCAGCGCCGCCAGAGAGCCTACGGCCTCGCCAATAATTATTTCAACCTTGTCCGCCAGCCCCGCTCTTTTAATATTGGAGCGTGCCACAGCAGCATAGGCCGGTTCCAGTTCCAATGAAACGAGGCGACCGTCATCGGGCAGCGCGCGGGCCAGCCAAATAGCCGAATATCCTCCTAATGTGCCAATTTCGAGGATCCGTTGCGCCCGCACGCCTCTGGCCAACAATTCCAGCATCCGGCCTTGGGCCGGGGAAACGTCAATAACAGGAAGGCCCTCGCGCGCGTTGGCAGCCAAGCAGGCGTCCAGAACCGGATCGTCGCCAATCAGATGCTGGATGATATAATCATCCACCTCTGACCAACTGGGATCCGACTTTGCCAAACGCTTTGTTCCTTAGTCCTTAACGGTCGAAGCCTTGTGGATCTGGTCAATCGCACTGCCGAGCGACTGATCAAATTCTGCATCCGTCATAGAATGCCGCAAATCTTGCAAAAGCGCCCGAGAGAAACTTGCGATCATGCCGCGGTTCTTGGCAAGCTCTGCACAGGCCTCATCACGCGAGAAACCACCGGACAGCGCAACAACGCGAGCGACGCGCGGATGATCGACAAGCGGCGCATAGAGGTTGGCTTCCGTCGGAATAGACAATTTCAACATCACTTTGCGATCCGCTGGCAAAGCGTCCAGCTGTTTCGTGATTTCTTCCAGCAAGATTGTATCACATTGCGCGCGCTCTGCGCTTTTGATGTTCACTTCTGGCTCGATCATCGGCATCAGGCCGTGATCCAAAATCTGGCTGGCAACATCAAACTGCTGTTGGACGATGGCCGCGATACCGGTTGGCGACGCGAGATTGATTACCGAACGCATCTTGGTGCCAAATACGCCTTTGGCCTTCGCCCGCTCCAGCAAGACGCCGAGTTCTGGCATCGGCTTCATCATCTGCACGCCGTCAGCTTCGTCTTCCAAACCTTTGTCGACTTTCAGGAACGGAACCACGCCGCGTTCCCAAAGTAAAGTCGGCACCGGCTTTCCGTCCGCCTCACCGTCCATGGTTTTCTCAAACAGGATGGCGCCGATTACCTTGCCGCTGCCAAAACTCGGTGCGGTCACGATGCGACTGCGCATGCCGTGGATCAGAGCAAACATCTCGTCATCGTTTGAAAAAGCATCTGCTTCAACGCCATAGCCTTTCAACGCTTTTGGCGTCGAACCGCCACTTTGGTCCAAAGCCGCTATAAAGCCTTGACCATTTTCGATTTTGTCCATCATCTTCGGATCATGCATGAATTCTGTCCTCGATCTATTTCGATTAAATTTGATTATTTTCCAATGCTGCAACGCCAGGCAGTTCCTTGCCTTCCATCCATTCCAGAAAAGCGCCGCCAGCGGTGGACACAAAGCTGAAATCATCGGCCACACTGGCATGGTTCAGCGCAGCAACCGTGTCGCCGCCGCCTGCTACAGACAGCAATGAGCCTTCTTTGGTCAGCGCAGCCGCTGTTTTTGCCAATGCGACTGTCGCCATATCGAAAGGCGGTGTCTCGAAAGCCCCCATCGGACCGTTCCAGATCAGCGTTTTGCAGGTTTTCAGGACGTCGGACAGAGCTTCAACCGCCGCCGGGCCAACATCCAGTATCATTTCGTCCGCCGCGACCTCGTGCACATTGACCGTGCGGGTTGGCGGGTTGGGAGCGAATTCCTTCGATACAACAACATCATAAGGCAGATGAACCGTACAATCGGCCTTGTCCGCCGCTTCCAAAATTTCATTGGCCGTATCTGTCAGGTCGTGCTCACACAGCGATTTGCCAACATCAACGCCGCGCGCGGCCAAAAATGTGTTAGCCATGCCGCCACCGATGATCAGATGGTCCACTTTCTCCACCATTTGCCGCAAAACATCGAGTTTGCTGGAAACTTTTGCACCGCCAACAACCGCAACAACCGGATGCTCGGGATCGCCAAGCGCCTTGTTAAGCGCGCTTAACTCCCGTTCCATTGAACGCCCGGCATAGGCTGGTAAATGTCCGGCCAAGCCAGCGGTCGTGACGTGCGCCCGATGGGCTGCGGAAAAGGCGTCATTGACGTAAAATTCGCCAAAGGATGCGATAGCCTTAGCCATGCCGGAATCGTTTTTCTCTTCCCGGGGGCAAAGCGACTGTTTTCGACCACGACAATGCTGCCGTTGGGCAACGCATCAATTGTGTCATGGTCCGGCATTTGCATGAAACCAACTTCCCGGCCGAGAACTTTGGCTAAAGGCGCAACCACCGGTTCAAGCGAATATTGCATATCCGCCTTACCCTTTGGCCGTCCGAAATGGGCTAGCAACAACACTTTAGCACCGCGATCCGCCAACTCCGTAACCGTAGGAATAACGGCTTTCAACCGCGTGTCATCGGTAACCTTGCCGTCTGCCATGGGAACATTCAGGTCTACCCGGATCAAACCGGGTTTTCCCATGACATCACCAATATCATCTAGCGTTTTAAAATTGTTACCAGCCATTGCTCAGAACCTTTCTGTTTAGAGCAAGCCCGCCATAACGCCCGCTGTGTCGATCATGCGGTTGGAGAAGCCCCACTCGTTGTCATACCAGCTGACCACGCGGACCAACTTGCCGTCCATGACGGTCGTTTCCAGGCTATCGACCGATGAGCTGGCCGGTTGATGGTTGAAATCGCTGGATACAAGTGGTTTGTCTTCGAAGACCAGCACACCGTTCATAGGCCCGTCTGCTGCGGCTTTCAGCGCGCCGTTGATTTCTTCGACGCTGGTATCGCGATTTGGCGTGAAGACCAGATCAACAAGGCTGACATTTGGCGTTGGCACGCGAACCGATGATCCGTCGAGTTTGCCATTCAGTTCTGGCAAGACCAAGCCGACGGCGCGGGCAGCGCCCGTGGTGGTCGGGATCATGTTGACCGCACCAGCGCGCGCACGGCGCATGTCACTGTGCATCTGATCCAGTATCCGCTGATCATTGGTGTAGCTGTGAATCGTGGTCATGAAGCCGCGTTCAATGCCAACCGCGTCGTTCAGGACCTTGGCAACCGGAGCGAGGCAGTTTGTGGTACAAGATGCATTAGAAACAATGACATCCGATGACGTCAGTACGTCATGGTTCACCCCGTAGACGACTGTTTTCAGGTCCCCTTTTGCCGGTGCAGAGATCAAAACGCGTTTTGCACCCGCATCAATATGGGGTTGCGCCGCTTCGACCGATTGGAAGAAGCCGGTGCATTCCAGTACGATGTCGATACCCATCTCGCCATGTGGCAGATCGCCGGGGTTACGCTCCGATGTTACCGCGATTTTCTTGCCATTAACCGAAATGCTGTCGCCATCCGAGGTTACGTCACCCGGAAAACGGCCATGGACACTGTCATAACCGAACAAAAGCGCATTGGCGTCCGCATCGGCGAGGTCATTAATTGCAACCAGCTCAAGGCCGCAGTCCGGGCGCTCAAGAATAGCGCGGGCCACCAAACGACCGATACGACCAAATCCGTTAATTGCTACTTTTGTCATAAATGTTGCTCCTTTGAATTCCGGTTACTAGCTGTTTTCAGCCTAATTTTGCCATTATTTGCGGTGTAATTGCGTCTGCGGTGAGACCAAAATGCTCGAACAGGTCGTTAATCGGTGCCGAAGCCCCGAAACTATCTATGCCGAAGCGCAAACCGTTCAAGCCCGTATAGCGCTCCCAACCAAATGTCGTTCCGGCTTCGATAGATACTCGCAAGATATCATCACCGCCAAGCAGTTCCGATTTGTAATCGTCCGATTGTGCATCGAACAGCTCGGTACAAGGCATAGAGACCACATCCGCGCCAACGCCATTTGTCTCTAGTTCGGCCGCAATGCCCATTGCCAGCGACACTTCAGAACCCGTGGCAACCAGAACAACACGCTTGGTGTTCTCGGCAGACTTGAGCAAATAAGCGCCTTTTTCACAAAGGTTTACGCTGACGTCATGGCGTAACGGCGGCAGCCCCTGACGGGTTAAAGCCAGCGTTGAAGGCCCTTCGGATCGCTTGATTGCTAACGCCCAGCATTCTGCCGTTTCAATCGCATCGGCGGGCCGAAACACATGCATGTTCGGCATAGCGCGCAGGCTCTGCACGTGTTCAATCGGCTGGTGGGTCGGCCCATCTTCGCCCAATCCGATGCTATCATGGGTCATCACATAGATGGCGCGCGTGTTCTGAATGGCCGAAAGCCGCATCGCACCGCGGCAATAGTCGGTAAAAACCAGGAATGTGCCGCCATAAGGGATGATACCGCCATGCAAGGCCATACCATTCATCGCCGCAGCCATACCAAACTCACGGATGCCGTAATAAATATAGCGTCCAGAATAATCATCCTTAGTCAAAGGCTTAGTGGAAGATGTTTTGGTATTGTTTGAACCTGTCAGATCAGCGCTGCCGCCAACCATCTCCGGCAAGGCTGCGGTAATCGCACCCAAAGCCATTTCCGAAGCCTTCCGGGTTGCAACCTTCGGCTGATCCTTGGCGAGCTCTTCCAGATAGTCCTGCATCGCGCTGTCATCCGGCAAAGCACCGGACATCCGGCGTTCAAATTCCGCTTTGTCTGCATGGCTGGAAAGCCTTGCATTCCAAGCGTTATGGGCCGCTGCACCTTTTTCGCCCAATGCTTGCCAGGCGGCCCGCACATCATCCGGAACAACGAAAGGCTCGTGTTCCCAACCTAGTGCATCGCGCGTTCCGGCGATTTCCTCATCACCCAGCGGTGCACCGTGGGTCGCAGAGGTGCCCTGTTTTGTGGGCGCACCATAGCCGATAATCGTTTTGCACGCGATCAGCGACGGTCGCGGATCGGCTTCGGCTTCCTTCAGCGCCCTGCGAATATCATCAAAATCATGCCCGTCACAGCTAACAACATGCCAGCCAGAAGCCCGGTAACGCGCGGGAATATCCTCGCTGGTGGACAATTCCGTGCCGCCATCGATGGTTATGCCATTATCGTCCCACAGCACATTAAGCCGGCCCAGGCCCAAATGCCCGCCCAAACCAACCGCTTCATGGTTGATGGCCTCCATAAGGCACCCATCACCGGCAATAACCCAGGTTTTATGATCCACCAG
This sequence comes from Parasphingorhabdus cellanae, assembly GCF_017498565.1. Classification (NCBI taxonomy): domain Bacteria; kingdom Pseudomonadati; phylum Pseudomonadota; class Alphaproteobacteria; order Sphingomonadales; family Sphingorhabdaceae; genus Parasphingorhabdus; species Parasphingorhabdus cellanae. Next base: position 12,219 of record NZ_CP071794.1, on the reverse strand, counting down.
ATCATCACCGAAATGTGCGTTTAAATGCCGTTCGGCAATGGCCATACCGACGGCCATGGCAAAGCCCTGCCCCAATGGTCCGGTTGTCGCTTCTACACCTTCCAACTTGAAATTCTCAGGATGTCCCGCACAAGGCGATGATAATTGCCTGAAATCCTTGATATCCTGCAGAGTAGGTCGTTCATAGCCTGTCAGATGCAGCAGTGAGTAGATCAGCATGGACCCATGTCCCGCAGAAAGCACAAACCGGTCCCGGTCCGCCCATTTTGGCGCCTTCGGATCAAATTTCAGAAAATCGCTAAACAACACGGTGGCAACATCCGCCATGCCCATAGGCATCCCGGGGTGGCCACTATTGGCTGCTTGCACAGCATCCATGGACAATGCACGGATAGCGTTTGCCATCGTTTTTTCAGAAATTTTTTCGGAAACAGCCATATTTTTTGGATCCCCCAGCAGTGATCAATTTATGACAACGGTGGACTTAGGAAATCTACCGATTCGCCAATTTGACACATCCTTTGCTGGCCTGCGCTCATATCGTCAAGGCTGCGCTTCACCGATCTCCTGTTTACGCAACGACCTTAGGTTGTTACCAATGAAACACAATAACTTATAAGTCGGAACCAAGTCATGGAAAACGAACGAGTGATCCTAGCGATCGGCCGTATAGAGCGGGCGCTCAGTCGCATTGAAACTGCCAAACAAGCAGCGTCCAAACAGCAACCTGACGCCGCACTGGAAAAACGCCATGCCGCCCTGAAAGAGGAAATGAAGCAGGCCATTCACACTATCGACGGCTTAATAGCCAGGCAGGAGCGCTGATATGGCACAGGTAAAACTGGAAATTGGCGGTCGGTCTTTTATGGTTACCTGTCAGGATGGCGAGGAAGAGCATCTGGGTAAATTGGGCGCCATGGTAGATGCAAAAGCGGGCGAAGCGGGGGATCCTGCGGGGCTGACCGAAAGCAGAATGCTGCTGTTTACATCGCTTTTGCTTGCCGACGAACTGCATGGCACAAAAAATAAGCAGGGCAATAGTCCGACGCCTCAAGCCGCTATCCCATCAGCCAACAATCCCCCAAAAACCGATGATGCTGAAGATGAAAGAGTGCTGCTCGCGCTTGAAAAACTGGCCGATAGGGCAGAAGCTTTCGCGAACAGCCTTGAGCAGACAGGCAATGTTCCCTAGATAGCTAGTGACGGGTTCTGCCTGGCACGAGCTAGAAAGCGAACATCCCTGAGGCGATATAACAACATAGGGAGCTGTCCCTGCTCGAATTGCGGACTTTTCGGAAGTCGGGTTCGAAGCATATGGCGCCCACCTGACGTAATAGGCGTCAGAGGATTTTCCGGCAAACGACCCTGGCGGTCCCGTCACCTTTCTTAAAGAAAGATATTTTTTTGAATAGCTTATCTGATAAAAAGAAGAGTTTACGTGAAGAGTACAGGCGTCGGCGCGATGCCTTTTACAGCCAATTGGATGCCGCGACCCGTGGCCTGGCTTTTCGCCGTCCACCATCCCCTCTCGCAAAACTGATTGAACAGAGTGAAACTATCGGTCTTTATAGTTCCATAGGCTCGGAAGCTCCAACCAGCAGGCTTTCCGAATACCTCATTGAGGCAGGCAAAACACTGGCTTTTCCAGCAGTTATTGGTGAATCTCCATTAGAGTTCCGGAAAGTTGACAATATCGACCTGCTGGAAACGGGATTTAGAGATATAGCGGAACCTAGCTCTAATTGTCCGGCAGTCGTGCCTGATATGATAATCACGCCGATGGTGGCTTTTGATCGGTCCATGGGCCGACTCGGACAAGGCGGCGGCCATTACGACCGGACGTTTGAGAAATATCCCCAAGCCACCCGGATAGGGTTTGCATGGTCGGTCCAGGAAACCGATATTGTCCCCATGGAGGTCCATGATGTGCTTCTACATATGATTGTTACAGAATGTGAAATAATTCAACAGGTTAACGTGACGCCATGACTACAGAACCGGACAAGAAAACACCTCATAATCCGCCAGATGCACCCAATTGGCGCGCACCGGTCGGCATGCTCTTGATGCTGACCTTTATCTTGATCTGGTGCGGTATTGTCGTCAGCTTGTTGGACTGGATCAGCGATCTGAACTTCTGGTTGCAATTGCCAATCTATATCTTTGCGGGGATCGTGTGGATATATCCCATCAAACCCTTGCTACTATGGATAAATACCGGGAAATTCCGAGCCTGAACCGCCATCCCTACATTTTAGGAATGGCGCGAGTGACGAGACTTGAACTCGCGACCTCCGGCGTGACAGGCCGGCGCTCTAACCAACTGAGCTACACCCGCTTACCTACCGGCATGCGTGCCGGTCGTGCAGTGGAGAAGCGCAAGTATAAGAGCGCTGCCTAACTGTCAACACCGCTCTTGCAATCCAGCAAAGAAATTTCGATCGGCGCTGATTTGGTTCGATAATAGTTTGCAACAGATCGTCCCAACCGACGTCAATTTGACGCGCTCGGCCAAACAAAACGCGCTTGTCCGCTAAACCATAGTCAATGACACATATTTTACACAATTGCGCCGATGTTACGAATTGTTACAGTTAATAAGCCGTTAAGTAGAACGCCAAAATAGCTCTATTTTTTGTACTAAGTAAATGATTTAATACAGAATTTATATTGGCGTCATTGATGGGTTTCTGACGCCATCTTTACGAAATATTTTCCTTTCTCCTGCATATCAAGCCCATGAATTATGCACGAAAAACAAACATGACCACGCCGCAACCGGCCCATAGGTCCCTTGCAGCTCGTGGCGCCATGGCGCTAGCAGCCTTTCTGTCCGCAACGACATTTGCCGCGACATCAGCTCATGCCGCCGGGACGATTGCCGGCACCGACATCCTCAACACTGCGCAGGCCTCATATGATGGACCAGGCGGACCAGTGGTCATCGATTCTAACACGGTAACGATCACTGTTGACGAGTTGCTCGATGTGACAGTTGCATCCAGCGACCCCGGCGATATTGCAGTCGACAGCGGCGCAAACCAACAGATTACCACCTATCAGGTCACTAACACCGGAAATGGCAGCGAAGCGTTCACGCTTACTGCCGACCCTGCCAAAGGCGGCGACGATTTTGATACCAGCAATGCGGTTATCTACATCGACACAAACAGTAATGGCGTTTTTGATGCTGGCGTGGACACGTTATACTCGCCGGGTTCCAACGATCCCGTTTTGGCACCGGATGCCAGCGTCACTATCTTCATTCAGTCTGATATCCCAGCGACTGCCACTGACGGGCAACGCGCCGAAGTTGAACTTTCTGCGGTAGCAATCACCGGCAGCGGTACTCCCGGAACGAGTTTTGCCGGGCAAGGTGACGGTGGCGGCGACGCTGTTGTAGGCTCAACTGGCGCGGATGGTGAAGCGAGTAGCTTTTTTCTTATTCAGGCGGCGCAGGTCGCACTGGTCAAAAGCGCAACCATTGTCGACCAATTTGGCGGAAATGAAGCGGTTCCGGGCGCGACTATCACCTATCAAATCGTCGCAACCATAACGGGATCAGGTAGCCTGACCAACCTGAACGTCAACGACGATATACCGACAGACACAACTTATACGGCCGAGAGCATCACTCTAGAAGGTGCAGGCGTAACCGATAGCGATGCCGATGCGGATGCCGGTTCCTTCGATGGCAGTGCAATAGCAGTCAGCCTGGGCACCGTTCCCGGCGGACAAACCCGCACGATCACCTTCCAAGTAACAATTGACTGAGAAATGATGATGAAAATCAATCTTTTTAAGCGTTTAGCGATATTGGCCGCCTTAGCAATCCCGGGAATGGCTCCCGGCGTAGCCATGGCCGCTAATAATGTCGCACTTTCCAGCGACGTCTTTGTCGAACGCACGGTCGAAAAGCCGGATGGCAAGACCGTTGTGACCCTCGAAGAGCCAAAAACAGTCATTCCGGGCGATAATCTCGTCTTTGTTGTCAATTACAAGAATGTTGGCAGTACGCCAGCTACCGATTTCTCTGTCACCAATCCGCTCCCCAAAGCGGTCGCGTTCAAAGGAACGTCTGATGGCACCGAAATTGTCTCCGTTGACGGAGGCAAAAACTGGGGGCCGCTCTCGGCTCTTAAACATACGCGCGCAAATGGAGAGGTTCGCCCTGCCCTGATGAGCGACGTAACGCATATCAAGTGGAAATTTAATCGTTCCCTTTCAGTGGGTTCAGAAGGGAAACTTGTATTTCGCGGCACCGTAAGATGACCGCAAACCGTATCGGATCGCCGCGGGGGTTAAGGCGATCCACAGTAAAGTGAAACAGGAGATCAGTAATGACCAGTAAACTGAAACTTCTCGTTGCCACTAGTGCTGTTACTGCCGCAATGCTGGGTGCAAACCCGGCATTTGCTGCAGGAACAACAGCAGGCGACGCGATTACCAATAATGTTACCGTAAACTATCAGGTTGGCGGCGTGGCTCAGACCGCGGAAACCGATTCTGACACTTTTACGGTTGACCGTAAACTTGATTTGACCGTGTCAGAAGCCAATGGCGCTGCTCAATCGGTTACGCCAGGACAGACCGCAGGCGCGCCTAATCCAGCCTTCCTGACCTATACGGTGACCAACGATTCAAATGACGTTGTCGACTTTGAACTGACGGCTGCACAGCAGACGACGGGCACGGCGACGCCATTTAGCGGTACCGATGATTTTGATGTCACCGGCCTGCTCATCTTCGTCGAATCCGGCGCAACTCCTGGCTATCAGCCGGCAGAAGATACCGCGACGTTCATTGACGAACTGGCTGAAGATGCCAATGCTACCGTCTATGTTGTCGGCGACATCCCACTGGGTCTCGCAACCGGCGATGCTGCAGGTATCACGCTGACCGCGGCTATCAAACAAGGCGATACAGGCGGAAGTCTCGGTGGTGATTATACCGTCAACGCGACCAACACTGAAGATGGCACGGTTAACGCAGCGAATATCGACAACGTGTTCGTCAATTCGTCAGCATCTGACACCGATAACTTCGTGATTTCGGCCGCTAATGTAAGCGTTGTGAAGTCTAGCGCGGTTCTCTGGGATCCAGTAAACGGCAGCAGCAACCCGAAATCCATTCCGGGTGCGGTTATCGAATATTGTATCGCCGTTACCAACGCGACCGGCAGTGCAACCGCCACCAGCGTGAACATTTCGGATGATATCTCGACCTTGGACCTCTCGTTCTACGCGACGGCTCCGGCGGCGGGACCAGCCACCATTCCGGCGGCTAACGGTGTCCGTTCTGCTTTGGCCTGTGATGGCACCGGCACAAATGCCGATGCCAGCGGCCTCGGCGAGTCCGGCGGCGTGATCAGCGGCAACCTCGGCGATGTCGCTGCAGGCGCAACCGAAACGCTGCTCTTCCGGGCAACGGTTGACTAGGAATTGAGGAAAGTGGCGGCTTACCGGGCATTTCCGGTAGGCCGCCGCCTCCCCTTTTTTCGTCCTTTTTTTTGAATGCGTTGGTTAACCAATCTCTTTAAGCCAGTCGGCCTGGCACTTGCTGCAGGGGCGATGATCGCGCCTGCCTCTATGGTTCCTGCGCATGGCCAAAGCTTCCCTCTTATTACAAATGTCGCAGAAGCAGAGTGGAATGTTGGCAACACACGCCTGCAAACCCCGTCCAATCGCGTCGATATCCAGGTTGTCGCACCCCCGAATGTGCCGCCTGAGATCACTTTATACCATTTTGATGATCCGCCAGGTGCGGAACAGCTTCGTCTTCCAGGCACCATTTGCAGAGGCTCCGGCGGCAATGTCCCCGTAGAGCTTCGCGGTGTGTTTGCCGGAACCAATACCAATCCGGCTGCTATTGCCACAACCGATAGCATTCGCGCCGGAGAGCCTTTAATTGTCTCAGTTCTTGCCCCAAACAAGAATCTGAACAGTGCCGCTATCGATGATTTCGATATTGTCCTCACGACGCCGTCAGGCGACCGCGAAACGATCAATATCGTTGAGACCGATGTCAATAGCGGTCGTTTCGTCGGTCTCATCAACACCGCAGCGATACCGCCCGCGCCGGTTCAGGGCGATTGCGTCCTGTCGGTGCAGCCTGGCGACCAGCTCAATGTCGGCGTTGATGAAGTCACCGGCACAGCAATCGGTTCCGTTCCAATCGGGATTTTGATTGATCCCTTTGGTGAAACTTTCGACAGCGGCGATGGCGCCCCTGTCGATGGCACGCGGGTGACGCTCATAGACGTCGCTACGGGCCTGCCTGCAGACGTCTTCGGCGATGACGGTGTTTCTGTGTTCCCCAGCACAGTGATTTCCGGCGGATCCGTGACCGATAGTGGCGGCAACGTGTATAATTTCACCGAAGGCTTCTATCGCTTCCCCTTTGCCCGTCCTGGCCAGTACAGGCTGCTGATCGAGCCGCCAGCACCCTATACAGCGCCCTCGGCGGCCACGCCCGAGGAGCTGGAAGGCTTCCGGCGCACGGACGGACTGCCCTTCACCATTGTGGACGGCTCTTATGGCGGGATCATCACGCTGGATGATCCAGCACCGGTCCGTGTGGATGTCCCGCTGGACAGGCCCGGCGTCCCGATAACCATCACCAAGGAAGTATCTACCGCGATCGCCGTCCCGGGTGATGCCGTTCAGTATCGGGTGACCGTGCAGAACAGCGACCCGGTGCGCACAACCGGAGCGATTACTATTGAAGACCAGCTGCCGAACGCGATGCGCCTGCGCATAGACACTGTTCGCTACAATGGCGCTCTCGTAACGCCCGTTGTGGAGCCCAATGGACAGAATTTCTCGGTTAACGTCCCTGCTTTGCCCCCAGCAGGCAGCGGATTACTGACTTATCTGGCAGAAGTCCGTCAGGATGCCAGCCCGGGTGATGCGATCAACATCGCACAGGCCCGCGATAATCGTGGCGCCGAAAGTATCGTCGCCAGCGTGCCCGTTCGTATCGAGCGGGACGGCATCTCCGAAAGATTCACGATTATTGGCCGCATTACCGACGGCGGATGCAGCGTTGACCCGCGCAAAGCCGCGGGAATTCGCGGTATTCGTGTCATGTTGCAGGACGGAACCTATACCGTCACTGATGAAGACGGTCGCTATCATTTTGAGGGCATAAGGCCCGGATTGCACGTCGTTCAGGTCGATCCATCGACTTTCCCTGCCGATATGGCCCCGATTAACTGCGCACAGAACACACGCGCCGCTGGCAGCGACATTTCGCGCTTTGTCGAGGGCCGTGGCGGCGCGCTGAAACGCGCAGATTTCCGCGCTCACAAAGTGGCTGCACGGGAAGTTGAAGCGGTTCAAGCCTATCAAAAGCCTGAAATCCTCTCGGATCCAGAGGCCGCTGGCGCAGAACGCAACTGGCTGGCTGGACAGGCCCCGGGCATCGCATTTATTTTCCCTGAAACCGGCTATAACCCGCGGGTTAAGTCACTTCGGGCGGCGGTGAAGCATCGCAAGGGTCAAACTGTCGAACTTTCTTTGAACGGCGAAAAGGTCAATCCGCTGTCGTATGAGGGCAAAGAGAAAAGCGCCAATGGATCGGTACAGATCAGCATCTGGCGCGGTCTGGATATCAAAAACCGCAAGAACACGCTTGTTGCGCGGGTTTTGGACAAAAATGGCACGCTGGTCGAAGAATTGACCCGCGAAGTGCACTATTCGGCCAGCCCGCTCAACGCAGAGCTGCTGAAAGATAAATCCGTTTTGATCGCAGACGGCGTAACCCGGCCCATTTTGGCCGTGCGCCTGACTGATCGTGACGGCCGCCCGGCCCATCACGGCGCAACCGGCGATTTCAGTGTCCCTGCCCCCTATGCCCCCGCCATTGAGGTGGATGCACAGCAGGCAAACCAGCTTTCCGGCCTGGAACGCGGTGCCCCTGTGTGGCGCGTGGAAGGCGACGAGGGTATTGCCTATATCGAACTGGCGCCGACAACCGCTTCTGGCTCTGTCAGCGTCACCTTCCCGTTCCGCGATGGCGAAGTATCACGCGAACAGCGTATTGAAACCTGGCTTGATCCCGGCAATCGTCCGTGGACCGTGGTCGGTTTTGCCGCCGGAACTGTCGGTTTCAACACGCTCGACGAGCGTCTGGAAGATCTGACCGAGGATGATGATAATATCAATCTCGATGGCCGTGTCGCGCTCTACGCTAAAGGCCGGGTTACAGGCAAATGGCTGATGACGCTGTCTTATGACACCGACAAAGAGGAAGATGAAACCCGCTTTGCTGGCGTCATTGATCCGCGCCGCTACTACACGGTTTATGCCGATCGGTCCGAGCAACGCTACGACGCCGCATCGGTGCGCCGACTCTATCTCAAACTTGAACGGCCGCAATTTTATGCGCTGTTCGGTGACTATGAGACCGGCATCAACGAACCGGAACTGGCGCGTTACCAACGCGCGTTTAACGGCGTAAAAGCGGAATATCGCAGCGATCAGGTCAGCGCGCTGGCCTTTGGTGCGGATGCCGCCAATCGTTTCCGGCGTGAGGAAATTCAGGGCAATGGCCTGTCCGGCCCTTATGCCCTCTCCACCCGTGATATCATCGCCAACAGCGAGCGTATCACGCTGGAAACCCGCGACCGCCTGCGCTCTGACCGTATTGTCGAGCGCAAAGAACTAACGCGCCATATCGATTATGATATCGACTATCTCGCTGGCACCTTGCGTTTCCGCGAGCCGATTTTGAGCCGCAGCAGCGGCCTCGACCCGCAATTCATCATCGCCGAATATGAAGTCTTGGGCGTCGGTGGCCGTGATCTCATCGCAGGCGGCCGTCTGACGTACGAGTCCAAGGACAAGAAGTTCAAAATTGGCGCAACCGCGATCCATGACGAGAATGAAAGCGTGAAAAGCGATCTTGTCGGGGTGGATGTGCGCTATCGACCCAATCTGAAGACGGAATTTCGTGCAGAGGTAGCGTCCAGCGACAGTGAAGACAAAAACGCCGATATTTTGAACGGGGAGCCGCGTGGTGCGGATAGTGCCGTCGCATGGCTGGTCGAGGCCGAGCATCATGGCTCCAAATTCGACGTGCTCGCTTATGTGCGTCAGCAGTCTGCCGGCTTTGGCCTGGGGCAGCTCAATGCGGCTGAAAGCGGAACACGCAAATTCGGCATCGATACGCGGGTGCGCTTGAGTGACAAGCTCTCGCTCGCGGCCAGCGGATATCAGGAAAACTTCCTGACCACCAATGCGCGCCGTCGCTCCGGTACAGCGGAGATCGAATATCGCAGTGACGATACGGCTCTCCGAGCCGGTGTTGTCCATGCCGAAGACAGATTGTCGGACGGCAGCGTCAATCGCTCTACATTAGCGCGCCTTGGTGCGACGCAAAGGCTGTTTGACGGCAAGCTGGAACTGGATGCGCAAACCGAATTCGCATTGGGCGGACAGGATGAAAGCATCGACTTCCCTGCCCGTCACAGCGTGACCGCACGCTATGCGATCACCAACGATATCAAGCTGGTCGGTACGTACGAGATTGCCGATGGCGAGAATATCGATGCACGCACCGCCCGTATCGGTGTAGACGTCGCACCGTGGGACGGGGCCCGCGCCGTGGTAAGCGCCAATCAGCAGGAAATTACAGAATTTGGCCCGCGCACCTTTGCGGCTTACGGGCTGACGCAATCTATTCCGCTCGACGACAAGTGGACGATCGATTTCTCACTCGATGGCAACGAAACCTTGGGGGGTTTTGACCGCAGCGATGTGATTAACGACGAGCAACCTGTCGCTTCCGGCGGTTTCCTGGGCAATGATGGCTCGCTGACCGAAGATTTCGTAGCCGTGACTGCTGGCGCCACCTTCCGCACCGATGATTGGAGCTGGGTATCGCGCGCCGAATATCGCGACGGTGATATTTCGGAACGCTATGGTTTCACCTCTGCGGTATTGAAACAAATTGGTGAAGGCAGCGCTCTGGGGGCATTGGGCAGCATCTTTGTCGCCGAAGATGAAACTGGTACCAGCACAAGAGTGATCGAAGCGGAAGCCAGCTGGGCCCATCGTCCAGCGGACAGCCGCTGGTCGTGGCTCGAAAAACTCGAGTTCCGCGAAGACCGCGTGCGCAATGCGACGGCCGGCACGTCCGGACCGATTGGCGGCGCGCCGTTGCTCGTCAATGGGGACGTAACCTCTCGCAGGATTATCAATAGTTTAAGCGTCAATTACACGCCGATTGACGCGGATGACGGCATCTTTACCGAAGCCGGAGAATATAGTTTCTTTTGGGGAAGCCGCTATGTTTTCGACAAATTTGGTGAGGATGATGTCAAAGGCTGGAGCAATGTGGTCGGGGCGGACGTCAAGTTCGACCTTTCCGACACCATTGACATCGGCGGACAGGCGACTGCGCGTATAGGCACGGATTTCGATACCATTGCCTATAGCGGGGGACCGAGCATCGGGATCACGCCATTCAAGAACGGCTATATCTCGCTCGGCTATAATGTGGTGGGTTTTGAAGACCGCGACTTTGAAGAAAGCCGCTATACCCGAGATGGGCCCTTCATCACCTTCCGCCTGAAATTTGACCAGCAAACCCTTGGGAGTTTGGGGCTTTAAGGGGTAAGTTGTGTCTAAAATCCGCTGCCTTTCAGTCGGCGGATTATTATAGAGTGACATAGGTTAGTGCACCGGGTTCATGCCCGCTACGCTCAACCTACCCTTGCGCCTACCCTAACGCGCTCACCCTGAGCCTGTCGAAGGGTGTCTGGCGCAACGGTGGCGACTTGCCTTGAGAATGCTTCGACAAGCTCAGCATGAGCGCGGTTTTGAGGCAACTAAAGGAGCACGTTGCCCTGTGTCCGTTTTGTTGGCCGATTATCGCAAAACCAGCGCTTTTGGGGAGCGCCGGCAACCGCGACAATCAATCAGCAAACAATAAAACAGGTGTTTCGAGCAAATGCTTGAGCGCTTGCACATAGCTGGCGGCGTCATAGCCGTCCACGACCCTGTGATCACACGAGATCGACAGATTCATCAGCTTGCGCGCCTGAATCTCGCCGTCAATGATCATGGGGCGCTCGACGATCTTGTTGGGGCCGATAATGGCGACTTGCGGGCGTTGGATCACCGGTGTCGTCGCGATACCGCCCAAAGGGCCCAGAGAGGTCAATGTCAGCGTCGATCCCGCCAATTCCTCCGCTTTTGCGCTGCCATCGCGCGCAGCGGCCGATAAACGGCCGATTTCTGAGGCCAATTGCCAGATATTCTTGTCCTGTGCGTCCCGTATAACCGGCACCATGAGGCCCTGTTCGGTCTGTGTGGCCATGCCCAGGTGGACGGCGCCATGACGCGTCACTAGGCCTGCCTCATCGTCATAGGTGGCGTTCAGCATCGGAAATTGCGGCAATGATTTGCAAATGGCGACGATCATGAGCGGCAACATGGTCAGCTTTGGCCGGTCGCCGCGATTGGCATTAAGGTCCGCGCGCATGTCTTCCAGCGCCGTCATATCAATCTCATCGACATAGGAAAAATGCGGAATATGGCGCTTCGATTCCGCCATGTTCTGCGCGATCTTGCGACGCATGCCGATGACCTTGATGGTCTCGTCATCACGCTTCTGGGAAGCGCCTGCGGGACGATAGCCCTGCCCGCTGCCATAGCTCAGATAAGCGTCGAGATCGCTGTGCCGGATATGCTCGCCCTGGGCCTTCACAAGGCTCAGATCGACGCCCAGATCGGCTGCGCGTTTGCGGACAGCCGGGGTCGCGAGAACCTTTGCGGGTGGTTTGAGATCGGTATCCGGAGCGGCATCCGAAGTTGGTTCCGGCGAGCTCACGTCAACTTCGGGAGCGGGCGGGGAATCATCAATTGATTCCTCATTATTTTCTTTATTTTCAATAATTTGATTTGAATTCACGACGTCATCTTCCGCCGCATCACCCTCATTTGAACGATCTGCTTCCGCGGCACTTTCATCACCTTCCGCTTCGATCTGAACCAGCATAGAACCAATCGCAATGATATCGCCTTCTTCCCCCGCAACAGCAACAATCGTTCCCGACACCGGCGCTTCCATTTCAACGGTCGCCTTGTCAGTCATCATGTCGGCAATCTGATCATCTTCCTCGACCCGATCCCCAACCTTCACATGCCAAGCGACAATCTCCGCCTCGGCAATGCCTTCGCCAATATCCGGCAGGTTGAAAGTGTAAATGCTCAT